>NZ_CADIJW010000012.1 GCF_902859745.1 Achromobacter dolens
ACCCGCGCCGGTGGTGGCATCGCCGCCCGCCGTCACGCCTCCGGCGCCGGTCGCCGCTGCCCCCGCCGCCATCGCGCCGGCGCCCGCCGCGCCCGAACCGGAAGCCGCGCCCAAGAAGGCGTCCTGGCTGTCGCGGCTCAAGCAGGGGCTGTCGCGCACCGGCCAGAGCATTGGCGGCATCTTCGTCGGCGTCAAGGTCGACGAGAACCTGTTCGAGGAACTCGAATCGGCGCTCATTATGGCCGATGCCGGCCTGGAAGCCACCGAGAAGCTGCTGACCGCGCTGCGCGCGCGGGTCAAGAAAGAGCGCATCGAGGACCCCGCCAAGGTCAAGGCCGCGCTGCGCCAGTTGCTGGCCGATCACCTGCGTCCGCTGGAGCGCGCCTTTGACCTGAAGCGCGCGCAGCCGCTGGTGGTGATGATCGCGGGCGTCAACGGCGCCGGCAAGACCACGTCCATCGGCAAACTGGCGCACACCTTCCAGCGCCAGGGCGCCAGCGTGCTGCTGGCCGCGGGCGACACGTTCCGCGCCGCCGCGCGCGAGCAACTGATCGAATGGGGCAGCCGCAACAACGTCACCGTGATCTCGCAGGATGGCGGCGACCCGGCGGCGGTGGCGTTCGACTCGGTCAACGCCGGCCGCGCGCGCGGCATGGGCGTGGTGATGGTGGACACGGCCGGCCGCCTGCCGACCCAGTTGCACCTGATGGAAGAACTGAAGAAGATCCGCCGCGTCATCGCCAAGGCCGATCCAGCCGCGCCGCACGAGGTGCTGCTGGTGGTGGACGGCAATACCGGCCAGAACGCATTGGCGCAGATCCGCGCGTTCGATGCGGCCATCAACCTGACGGGCCTGGTCGTGACCAAGCTGGACGGCACCGCCAAGGGCGGCACGCTGGCGGCGGTGGCGGCGGGCAGCCAGGGCGTGCGGCCGATCCCGGTGTACTGGATCGGCGTGGGCGAAAGCCTGGAAGACCTGCAGCCGTTCGTGGCCGACGAATTCGCCGGCGCCTTGCTGGCCGACTGATCCGTCCCGCTGATACCGGCACGGGCCTCGCGCCCGGCGCTGAAAACACCGCGCCCCACGTCTGCTGCATCGCAGGCTTGGGGCGCGGTGTTTGCGGCGGGCGGAAACGCAATCCGCGAAGGATCGCGCCGCCTTATTTCCAGAACGGCTTGCTGCCGGCCAGGTCGTCGAATGCCTGTTGGGCATCCACCGCCAGCTCTTCCAGGCGCGCGCTGATCCAGCCCAGCGCGAACCAGGCCTGCGGATGCGTGGCCGTACACGACTCGTAGTAGTCCTTGGCCACGGCCAGGTCGTTGATCTCGCCCAGGATGTCCTGCACCCGCGACAGCAGCTTGCGGTAGCCGCGCAGCTTGCTCGGGGGCAGCAGCGATTCGGCGAAGGCCAGGCTGTAGCGCAGGCGCTTACCGCGCTTGCGCAGTTCGTGGCGCGTGGGGATGTCGAGCGTGGCGAACTGGGTGCCCTGGTCGGCCACCTTGCTGTGCCAGCGATGCAGGCGCCGCGCCAACTGCTTGTGCAGTTGCTGCGGATCGGGCTCGGGCGCCAGCATGGGGATGATGGTGGGCTTGACGCTGGGACCGGCGATGCCGCCTTCCAGGCGGATGGCGGGTTCGGGCGCCGCGTCGCTGGGCATGCCGTTGGCGACGGGCAGGCCATCGCTGGTGGGCTGCGCGGGCGGCACGTCCAGGCTCCATTCCAGCAGTTCCAGCAGCCAGGCCTGGAAGGCCTTGCCGCCGGCGATGGCGCGCGCGTCCTGTTCGGGCGGCGCGGCCTCCATCGGGATGACCGGCATGCCGGCGCGCATCAGCGCGGGCGCCACGGTTTCGTTCAGCACGTCCTGGTCGCGGTTGGCGCCGAAGGCGGCGAAGTGGGCGCGCACGCCCTGCATGATGGCGTCGGGGATCGGCCCGATCCAGCCGTCGAACAGCTTCCAGGCCGAGCGCAGGCGGCGGATGCCGACGCGCAACTGGTGCACGTGCTCGGAATTGCCGGCCCGGTACACGCCTTCGGTGTCGACTTCGGCCAGCACGGCCGCGTTGCGGGCGATCTGGTCGAGGCATTCGGCGGCGATGCGGCCCATGGCCTGCGCCGCCGTCATGTCCTCGCGCAGCTTGACGGACGCGGCGCCGCGCGGCGCCCAGAACAGCGCGATGGCCTGGGCGCGGCGGCTGTCGAGGTCGTCGCCCGGGACGGCGTCGACGTCGGCCAGGCGCTGCGCCAATTGCGCCAGCGCGTCGCCGCGCTCGGACTTGCTGCGCGGGTCCAGCACCAGGTTGTGGCGCTGCTGCCAGCCGCGCGCGACCGCGAAGATGGCGGCGGGGCGGCCCGAGACCAGTTCGAATTCAAGTTCGGAGATCGGCAGTTCCAGCGCGCCGGCGCGCAGGATGCCGGTGTCGTAGGCCAGTTCGACGGTGCCGTAGCGCGTGCGCACCTTGCGCAGCATGCGCTGCACGTCGGTTTCATAGCGCAGGCCGAGTTCGCCCTTGATGGCGGCCAGCGCGGCCTCGACCTCGGTGCCGGCGTAGACCGACAGGTCGAGCACGGGGCCCGGGCGCGGGTGGTTCAGTTCGATGCGGGTGATGGCGTTGATGCCGGGCATCTTCAGCGTCTGCACCCAGTCGCGGCCTTCCTGGCGCAGGCGGATGGCGATGCGCGCGCGGGCCAGTTCACGCTCGGGCGTGTCGAAATACATCGCATGCAGGCGGATGCGCGTCGCCTCGCGTTGCTTGATCTCTCGCAGCACGGCCTGGCGCGAAGCCGTGGGCACGTGCAGTTTCAGTTCCTGTTCCGACATGGCGGCGGGTGTCCAACGGCAAAAGCCGAGATCTTAATCAAACGGGAGGGGCGGTTTGATGACCGGTCATATTTATTTCACAAACGCTCGCATGGAGCATAGACGGGGTTGCGGTGCATCAACAATCGTTCCCGCGTGGGGCGCGGGATATTTTCCGCTTCGATTGCGTCCGCTCAATGACCCGGACAGGCAGAGACGGGCCGTGGGGGGGTGTCAGATTGTAAATCCGGGATGGGGCGTGCCTCGGCGGTCCGGGTGCGCGGGGTGGCATGCAGCCCCGCGCGAGGCGGCCAAAAAAAACCGCCCGTTGCCGGGCGGCGCAAAGGAACGTCGGTTGCGGGCGCGTCAGAGGATGCGTTTGCGCGCCTGGGTGATGAGGATCTCGGCCAGCACCACCACCACGAAGATGGCTGCCAGCACCAGCGCCACCCGGTCCCACTGGAACAGATTGAGGGCGGTGTCCAGCGCCATGCCGATGCCGCCGGCGCCGACCAGGCCAAGCACCGCCGATTCGCGCACGTTGATGTCCCAGCGCAGCAGCACGATCGACCAGAACGCTGGGCGGATCTGCGGCCAGTAGGCGTACCAGATCACCGAGGCCTTGCTGGCGCCGGTGGCGGTGACGGCCTCGATCGGGCCGCGCTGCGCTTCCTCGATGGCTTCGCCCACCAGCTTGCCGACGAAGCCGATGGAACGGAACGCGATGGCCAGCGTGCCGGCCAGCGCGCCGGGGCCGAAGATGGCGATGAACAGCAGCGCCCAGACCAGCGAGTTGACCGAGCGGCTCGACACCAGGATCAGGCGCGCGAGCATGTTGATGGTCTTGCTGGGCGTGAGGTTGTTGGCCGCCAGCAGGCCCACCGGCACCGCCATGATGACGGACAGGATGGTGCCGAGCGTGGCGATGTGCAGGGTCTCGATCAGCGCGTCGTGCACGCCGCCGCGATAGTGGGCCCAGTCCACCGGCCACATGCGCTGGAACAGGTCGGCCATCTGTTCCGGCGCGTCGTACAGGAACTCCGGGATGATCTCGACGCCGCGGATGGCCTGCACGATGGCGGCCACCAGCAGCAGGTAGAGGGCGAAGCGCAGCAGCCGCTGGCCCAGGCTGTAGCGGTGCCAGACGCGCGGCGCGTTGGCGGCGGGCAGGGTGGGGGCGTGCGTGTTCATTGATCCGCCTCCGCCTTGCGCGCGGCCTGGTAGGCCGCCTTCGATGCGCTCGAACCGATGCCGCGCGCGCCGGCGAAGCGGCCCTGCAGGATACGGTCGAAGCCCAGGTTGTCCAGGAACACGGCGCGCACGAAGCCCGCCAGGATCTCGCCCAGCATGATGATGGCGATGAGCGTCAGCAGGATGGCGCTGACGAAGTCGTAGTCGAAGCGCTGGAAGGCCGAGAACAGCGTGCCGCCCACGCCGCCGGCGCCGACGATGCCGACCATGGTCGAGTTGCGCAGGTTCGAGTCGAACTGGTAGGTGGCAAAGCCGATGAAGCGCGCGAACACCTGCGGCAGCACGCCAAAGGCGAGCACGTTGGCGAACGAGGCGCCGGTGGCGCGCACCGCTTCGACCTGCTTGAGCGAGATTTCCTCGATGGCCTCGGTGAACAGCTTGCCGATGAAGCCGATCGAGGCCACCGTCAGCGCCAGGATGCCGGCCAGCGCGCCAAAGCCCACGGCCTTGACGAACAGGATGGCGACGATCACCGGATGCAGCGCGCGGCACAGCGCCACGATCGAGCGGGCGGGCCACGAGACCCACGCCGGCATCAGGTTGCGCGCGCCCAGCAGGCCCACGGGCAGCGCGAACAGGATGCCCAGCACCGAGGCCAGCACGGCGATCTCCAGGCTCTCGGCGATGCCCTTCCACAGCGTGGCGGGCTTCTCGAAATTGGGCGGGAACATGCGCGCCAGGAAGGTCGAGGCGTGGCCCATGCCGCTTTCGAAGCGGGCCCAACTGAAGTCCAGTTGCGCGGCCGCATACACGGTGTACAGCACCAGCAGCAGCACGCCGGCCTTGGCGCGGCCGGACAGCGCGAAGGGACGCGGGTGGGACGAACGCGGAGTCATTACGCCAGCCAAGACTCGCCTCCGTAGATGGTCTTGAGCATGGCGGCGTCCAGGCCTTGGCCGTTGCCGTCGTAGACCACGTGTCCGCCGGACATGCCGACGATGCGGCCGGCGTAGCGCCGCGCCAGTTCGACGTCATGGATGTTGACGATCACGGGGATGCCGCTGGCGTCGCCCTGCGCCGCCAGCAGCTCCATGATCTCGACCGAGGTCTTGGGGTCGAGCGACGAGGTCGGCTCATCGGCCAGCAGCAACTGCGGGCGCTGCATCAGGGCGCGGGCGATGCCCACGCGCTGGCGCTGGCCGCCCGACAGCGCGTCGGCGCGCTGGTCGGCAAAGCCCGCCAGGCCCACGGTATCGAGCAGTTGGTAGGCGTGCTCGATGTCCTCGGCCTCGAAGCGGCGGGTCCAGGCCTTGAAGGCGCCGGTGTAGCCCAGCCGTCCGGTCAGCAGGTTTTCCATCACGGTCAGGCGTTCGACCAGGTTGTATTCCTGGAACACCATGCCGATGCGCCGGCGCGCGCGCCGCAGCGACGCGCCACGCACCCGGGCCAGGTCGACCGCGCCATCGCCGGACTCCAGCACGATCTCGCCGCGGGTGGGCTCGATCAGCCGGTTGATGCAGCGCAGGAGCGTGCTCTTGCCGGTGCCCGAGGGGCCGATGATGGCGGTCAGGCCGCGTCCCGCGATCTGCAGGTCGATGCCGTTCAGTACCGGCCGGCCGGCCCGGTATTCCTTGACCAGGCCGGAAATGCGTAGCGACGTCGTCATGCTGATTACTTCTTGCTCTTGGCGGATTCGCGGTCGTAGGCGGCGCGGTTGAAGCTTTCGCCGCCGGATTCGGCGACCTGGCGCACGATGGCCCAGTCCTTCTGGTAGGTCACCGGGTAGAAGCGGTCGGCGCCGTCGAAGGCCTTGGACATCTCGGCCGGGAAGCGGTAGTCGTAGAAGCACTTGAGCATCTGGTCGCGGAACTTCGGCTCCAGGTCGTGCGCGTAGGCGAACGACGAGGTGGGGAATTTCTCGCTCTTGTAGATGACGCGGAAATCGGCTTCCTTGACCTGGCCGCGCTCGATCATGCGCTTGAACACGTCCGAGGCCACGGCGGCGGCGTCGTAGTCGCCCGAGTTCACGCCCATGACGGACTGGTCGTGCTTGCCCGAGAACACCACCTTGTAGTCCTTGTCGGGCGTCAGGCCTTCCTTGGGGAACAGCGCCACGGGCGCCATGTGGCCGGAGTTCGACGACGGCGCGGTGTGCGCCAGCTTCTTGCCCTTGAGGTCGGTGAGCTTCTGGTACGGGCTGTCTTTCTTGACGATGACGATCAGGTTGTAGCCCTGGAAGCCATCGGCGTAGCCCTTGACGGCGAACGGCACCGCGCCGGCGATGTTCACGGCGAAGGCGGTGGGGCCGGTGGAGAAGCCGCCCACGTGCAGGCGGCCCGAGCGCATGGCCTCGATTTCGGCGGCGTTGCTCTGCACCTGGTAGAACACCACGCGCTTGCCGGTGCATTCGGACAGGTGCTTGGTGAACGGCTTGAAGATGTCTTCATACACCGCGGGGTCTTCCACCGGGGTGTAGGTGAACACCAGCGTCGACGGCGTCTTGAGCTTGGCCGGATCGGTGGGCGTGTCGGCCACCAGGTCCTTGTTGGCGTCGCAGTAGTTCTGGTCCAGGTCGCCCCGGTTGGGGCAGGCGTCGGCGGCGTGGGCGGCGGACGCTCCGAACGTTCCGAACACGAGCGCGGCCAGCGAGGCCGCTTGCAGGTGACGCAATGCGCGCATCGTATGTCTCCTCTTATAGGTCTGAATATGACTGGTAACTGAATTCAAACATACAAGCGCCAGGGGCACACTCGGGAAAGTCCCTGTGTTTCTTTTCGGGTTTTGTTCGTTTTGTTCGCTTTGGGTTCGTTTATGCGCGAACGGCGCGACGGCCGCGCGAGTGGATCGGCGGATCCGTCGCGCGGCTTGCGGGTCAGGCGGGAGGAGGGAAGGTCAGGCGCGGTAGCCCAGCTTGCGCGAGATCTCGTGCGCGCAGGCCAGCAACGGACGGGCGATGGCGCCGTCCCAGGACACGTCGAACAGGCCGGTGGGGCCCAGGCTGGTCAGCGCCAGCACGATGTTGCTGGTGTTGTCGAACACGGGCACCGACAGGGCGTCGACGCCCGGCAGCGGGTTGCCCAGGGCGCGCGCCATACCGTGCACGCGGATGTCCGCCAGTTGCGCCTCGATGTTGGCGCGGCTGACCTTGCGCGGCGGCGACACGCTGGAGATCACCGCCGTATCGCCTTCCTCGCGGGCGATGTAGTGCTCGCTGACCTTGGGCGGCAGCCAGGCCGCGAACACCAGGCCAGTGGCGGTGTGCAGCATCGACATCACGGTGCCCTTGCGCATGTTCACGTGCACCGGATAGCTGGCCTCGGTCATGTGGATCATGGTGGGGCCGTGCGAGCCCAGCACCGCGATGCCCAGCGTGTGGCCGATCTCGGATTGCAGTTTGGCGATCTCGGGCATGGCGATGCGCACCGGATCCAGCCGCTGCAGGCTGACCAGGCCCATCTGCAGCGCGAACGGCCCCAGCTCGTACTGGCCGGTGATGCTGTCCTGCTGCACCAGGCCGACCCGGATGAAGCTCACCAGGTAGGGGTGGGCCTTGGCCGAGGTCATGCCGGCGCCGGCGGCCAGATCGCGCAGGGTCAGCGGCTTGGCGGCGTCGACCAGGGCGGCCAGCAGCGGCACGCCCACTTCGATGGACTGGATGCTGCGGCGGCCGTCATTGGCGGCGGGGGCGGCGGGTTTGGTGGTGGCCACGGTGGGTGCCTCAGGCGGTGACGGCGCGGGCGGCCAGCAGCCGGTCGGCCATCTCGGTGAAGCCGGCGCCGCCATGGAACGCGGCCACGTAGGCGGGGCGGTGCGTCAGGCGGTGCAGTTGCGACTGGATGTTGGCCACGCCGACCGAGACCGGGAAGTAGGCGAACATGGGCTCGTCGTTGGGCGAGTCGCCGATGAACAGCGTGCTGTCGAGCGCGCTGGCCACGTCGATGCCGAATTCGCGCTGGAACAGGGTGCGCGTCATGGTCAGCTTGTCGTAGTCGCCGAACCAGCCGTTGACGTGGATCGAGCTGACCTTGGCCTGGGCGCCGGCGTCTTCGAAGATGCGCACGATGCGGCCGATATCGGCCTCGGGCAGGGGCGGCACGTCCTCGCAGAAGTCGATGGCCAGGTCGGCCACGCGGTAGTCCTGGTCGCTGGCCACGGCGGCGCCGGGCACCTCGGCCAGCACCCGGTCGCGGATCGCGTCGAGCTTTTTGCGGCTGGCCTGGCGCGAGGCCGCGTCGGTCCAGTAGTGCGTAACCATGCGGCGCGCCTGGCGGTCGTAGGCGTAGTAGAACGCGCCGTTCTCGCCGACCACTGCGCGCACCGGCCACATACGGGCGATGTGGTCGCACCAGCCGGCCGGGCGGCCGGTGATCGGCACCACCTGGATGCCGGCCTGTTCCAGGCGTTCCAGGGCGGCGTAGGCGTCGGCGGGCAGCCGGCCTTCGGTGGTCAGGGTGTCGTCGATGTCGGTGAGCACGACGCGGATCCCCGCCGCGACGGTCAAAGGCATGGCCGCAAGGGCTTGCATGGCGTTTTTCCTTGGTTTTATGGGGTGTTCTCCGGCCGAAAGTTTAACCGGATGGCCCTGTTTGGGCGGGGGCGGGGCGGGCCGGTAGGGGATATGGCGCCGGGGGCGGTAAAATCCGGGCTTTCCCGCCTGGTTTGCGTGCCCGCCATGTCCGTCCAGTTGTCCCCGTTGCCCGGCTCCGAGCCGGAATCCTTCGATATTGCCTCGGTCGCCGAGATCATCGCCGAGCTGCGCGCCGGCCGCATCGTCATCCTGGTTGACGAGGAAGACCGCGAAAATGAAGGCGACCTCGTCATGGCCGCCGAATTCGTCACGCCAGAGGCCATCAACTTCATGGTGACCCACGGCCGCGGCCTGGTGTGCCTGACCCTGACCGAAGAACGCTGCCGCCAGTTGGATCTGCCGCTGATGGCGGCCCGCAACGGCACGCGATATGGCACCAATTTCACCCAGTCGATCGAGGCCGCCGAAGGCGTCGAGACCGGCATTTCGGCCGCCGACCGCGCCCGCACCATCCAGGTGGCGGTGGCGCGCGACGCCAAGCCGTCCGACTTGGTCCAGCCCGGCCACATCTTCCCGGTGCGCGCCGTGCCCGGCGGCGTGCTGGTGCGCGCCGGCCACACCGAGGCCGGCTGTGACCTGACCGCCATGGCCGGCCTGACCCCGGCCGCGGTGATCTGCGAGATCCTCAAGCCGGACGGCACCATGGCGCGCCTGCCCGACCTGGTGCAGTTCGCCCGCGAGCACGGCCTGAAGATCGGCACCATCGCCGACCTGATCCAATACCGCAGCGAGCACGAATCCATCGTCAAGCGCGTCGGCAAGCGCAGCATGCAGACCGCCTGGGGCACCTTCGAGGCCGTGGCCTACGAGGACGCCGCCACCGGCTCGGCCCACCTGGCGCTGGTGCATGGTACCGTGGCGCCAGACGTCGAGACCCTGGTGCGCGTGCACGAGCCGGCCTCGGTGCTGGACGTGCTGGATACCGGCGCCAGCCCGCATAGCTGGGGCGTGGCGCAGGCCCTGCAGGCCATTTCGCAGGCGCCGGCCGGCGTGCTGGTGCTGATGAACTGCCAGTCGTCCACCGAACACCTGTTCGCGCAGATCGCAGGCTGGAGCGACCCCAAGGCCAATGCCAACCCCGCCAACGCCGACCGATTCGGCCTGCGCACCTATGGCATCGGCGCCCAGATCCTGCGCGACCTGAACGTGGGCCAGATGAAGCTGCTGGCCCGGCCGCGCAAGATGCCCAGCATGGCGGGCTTCTCGCTCACCATTACGGGTTACGATTGCGACCCTCCGAACACTCCCGCAACACACTGAAGGCCGACACATGAACCCTTACATCCTCACCCCCGACCTGAACGGCGAAGGGCTGCACATCGGCATCGTACGCGCCCGCTTCAACGAAGAGATCGGCCAGGCCGAACTCGAAGCGTGCCTGAAGGAACTGGCCGAACTCGGCGTGGACGAGCGCGACGTGATGGTCGCCACCGTGCCGGGCGCCCTGGAACTGGGCGTGGCCCTGTCGCACATGGCCGAGACGTTCGAGTTCGACGCCCTGATCGCGCTGGGCGCGGTCATCCGCGGCGAGACCTATCACTTTGAAGTGGTCAGCAATGAAATGGCCACTGCTATCACCCGCATCTCCCTCGAGACCGGCATCCCGGTCGCCAACGGCGTGCTGACCGTGGACACCGACGAGCAGGCGCAAGCCCGCGCCGCCGGCAAGGGCCGCGACTGCGCCCAGGTGGCCGTCGAAATGGCCAACCTGGTGGCGGCCCTGGAGCCCGAGGAAGAAGACGAAGACGACGAAGACGAGGACGAAGATTTTGACGACGAAGAAGACGACGACCAGCGCTGATAGCGCGGCGCAAGCCCGCGCCAACGCCCGCAGCGCGCGCCGCCGTGCGCGCGAATTCGCGCTGCAGGGCGTGTACGCGTGGCTGCTGCGCGGCGGCGAAGGCACGCAGGACGCCGGCGAGATCGACGCCCATCTGCGCGACACCGAGGACTTCTCCGAGGCCGACGCGCAGTGGTTCAAGACCTTGCTGCATGGCGTCCTGCGCGAAGCGCCCGCGCTGCGCGAGCGTTTCACGCCCTACGTCGACCGTCCGCTGGCCGAGCTGTCGCCGGTCGAGCATGGCATCCTGCTGATCGGCAGCTTCGAACTGATCCATCATGTCGAAGTGCCGTACAAGGTCGCCATCAACGAAGCCGTGGAACTGGCCAAGTCGTTCGGCGGCACCGACGGCTTCAAGTTCGTCAACGGCGTGCTCGACAAGCTGGCGGCGGACGTGCGCTCGCATGAAATGAAGAAGTAGATACCCCCCCGAAGCGCTGCGCGCTTCCCCCCCAGGGGGGCGCCGCTGCGGACCGGCGGAGCCGGATCCGCGCGGCCCGGGTCTGGGGAGGCGCATTTTTTTGGATCGGTCTCCTTTCTTTCGGAGTTACCTTTCCGCTCCTTTGGTGCGGGCCTCTCTTTGGAGCGAACCTTTCCTTGGAGCGTCGCTCCTGCCTGGGAGTCAATACCGGCCGTAGCGCCGGACTGCGGAGTTGTCGTGGCGTCCGAATTCGATCTGATCGCGCGCTATTTCACGCGCGCCGCGCCGGCGGGGCTGTTGGGCGTGGGGGATGACTGCGCGTTGTTTCCGGTGCCGGCCGGCGAACAGGTGGCCACCAGCACGGATCTGCTGCTGGAAGGCCGGCATTTCTTTCCCGATGTCGATCCGAAGGCGCTGGGGCACAAGGCCCTGGCGGTGAACCTGTCGGACCTGGCCGCCATGGGCGCGCGGCCCATTGGTTGCGTGCTGGGGCTGGCGCTGCCGCGGCTGGACGAGGCGTGGCTGGCGGCGTTTGCCGAGGGGTTTCATGCGCTGGCGCAGGTCCATGGCTGCCCGTTGATCGGCGGCGACACCACCCGCAGCGTCCATGACCTGGCCATCAGCGTGACCGTGTTCGGCGCCGTGCCGGCGGGCGCCGCGCTGCGCCGCGACGGCGCCCGGGTGGATGACGATATCTGGGTGTCCGGCGAACTGGGCGCGGCCGACGTGGCCTACCGCCTGCTCGACGGGCAGTATCCGGCCGACGCGGCGCGGCTGGCCGCGACCCGCGGCGCGCTGGAATGGCCCGAGCCGCAAGTGGCGCTGGGCGTGGCGTTGCGCGGCATCGCGCACGCCGCCATCGATATTTCCGACGGCT
Organism: Achromobacter dolens; assembly: GCF_902859745.1. GTDB lineage: Bacteria > Pseudomonadota > Gammaproteobacteria > Burkholderiales > Burkholderiaceae_B > Achromobacter > Achromobacter dolens. Next base: position 11,716 of record NZ_CADIJW010000012.1, read on the forward strand.
TGCTGCAGGACCTCGGCCACATCCTGGCGGCCAGCCGGGTGGGGGCGTTGCTGCATGAAGACCGCATGCCCGTGGCCGCCGCGCTGGCCGGCATGTCCGCTGACGTCGTGCGCCAAGCGGTGCTGGGCGGCGGCGACGTGTACCAACTCTGCTTCACCGCGCCGCCCGCCCGGCGCGACGCCGTGCGGGCGGCCGCGCAGGCGGCCGGCGTCCGCGTGACGCAAGTGGGCAATATCGTGGCCGAGCCGGGATTGGTGCTGCGGGACGCCGCCGGACAGCCGTTGACACGATTGCCCGCCGGCTTCGATCACTTTCCCTCGGTCTGAGAGCGCCGGCCTTGCGCCGGACGCAGGCAAACCCTGTCACAATCGCTGCCACGGTTGTTTACTGAACGCCATCCTTCCCATCGCCCTTATCCCCGCCACTCTTGGGCCCTTATCCATGTCGTCCTCTTCCCCCCATTCCCCGTCGATGCGCGAACGCTCGCGCGCGGTCTATCCCGCGCTGTCCTGGGTGTGCCGCGATCCGGGCCGCCTGATCGCTTTCGGCTTCGGCAGCGGCCTGATCCGCCCCGCCTCCGGCACCTGGGGCACGCTGCTGGCCTGGCTCATCTGGGTCGCCGCCGCGCCGGCCGCGTCGGACCTGGCCATCGGCATCTTCCTGGCGCTGGCCTTCCTGTACGGCTGCTGGGCCTGCGACCGCGTCGGCCGCGAACTCCAGCAGCCCGATCATGTCGGAATGGTGTGGGACGAGATGGTGGCGTTCTGGCTGGTGCTGTGGCTGACGCCGGCCGGCTGGTTGTCGCAGGCGCTGGCGTTCGTGCTGTTCCGCACGTTCGACATCGTCAAGCCGCCGCCCATCAAGTTCTTCGATGCCCGCCTGAAGGGCGGTTTCGGGGTAATGTGGGACGATATCGTCGCGGCCGGATACGCCTTGCTGATCATGGCGCTGGCCGTGCGCACAGGAGTCTTGGGATGAACCAGCAACACGAAAACCCGCCGTCCAATCTGTCGGCTGAACAACTGGCGCAGGCCACCGTATACGGGCTGGCCGAGCGGCTGGGCGATACGTTGCGGCGCCTGGGATTGGTGCTGGGCACCGCCGAATCCTGCACCGGCGGGCTGCTGGCGGGCGCCGTCACGGCGGTGGCCGGGTCCAGCGAGTGGTTCGACCGCGGCTTCGTCACCTACAGCAACGATGCCAAGGTCAGCGAACTGGATGTGTCGCCGGACGCCTTGCATCACTTCGGCGCGGTCAGCGAGCCGGTGGCGCTGGAGATGGCCAACGGCGTGCTGCTGGCCTCGCCGGCGGCGCAGGTGGCGGTGTCCACCACCGGCATCGCCGGTCCGGGCGGCGCCACGCCGGGCAAGCCGGTGGGCATGGTGTGCTTCGGCTTCGCGCAGCGGGTCGGCGACGGCATCAGCAGCCGCGCCGTCACCCACGTGTTCAGCGGCGACCGCGCGCAGGTGCGCCAGCAGGCGGTCGAATTCGCGCTGCGCGGCGTGCTGGAACTGCTGGGGGCGCCGGTCAACCGGCGTTGAGGAAGACCGCCCGCGCAATGGCGCGGTCCAGGGATACCGCGGGAACCGCCTGGCCCCCGCGGGCGGCGCTCAGCGCACCGCGTTGATCGCGTCGCGCAGGCCGCGCGCGGCGTCGCCGGCGGCCTGGCGCCAGTCATCGCCGCCGCTGGCGTAGATGATGGCGCGCGACGAGTTGATCATCATGCCGCTGCGCGCGGCGTTGGCGCCGGCGTTGACGGTGGCGGTGATGTCGCCGCCCTGGGCGCCGATGCCCGGCACCAGCAGCGGCACCGCGTCGCCGATGCGCTGGCGCACCGCGGCCAGCTCGTTCGGGAAGGTCGCGCCCACCACCAGGCCGCACTGGCCGTTGGCATTCCATTTGTCGGCCACCAGCCCCGCCACGTGCAGGTACAGGGGCTCGCCGTTATCCATCTTGAGGAACTGCAGGTCCGACCCGCCGGGGTTGGATGTGCGGCACAGCACGATCACGCCGCGGTCGCGCCAGGCCAGGTAGGGCTCGACCGAGTCCAGGCCCATGTACGGGCTGACCGTCAGCGCGTGCGCCTGGTAGCGCTCGTAGGCTTCGCGGGCGTAGTTTTCGGCGGTGGAGCCGATGTCGCCGCGCTTGGCGTCCAGCACGATGGGCAGGTCGGGGTGCTTGTCGCGGATGTGCTGGCACAGCGCTTCGAGCTGGTCTTCGGCGCGGTGCGCGGCGAAGTAGGCGATCTGCGGCTTGAAGCTGCAGGCGTAGGGCGCGGTGGCGTCGACGATGTCGCGGCAGAACTGGAAGATCGCGTCCGGCTTGCCCTGCAGTTCGCGCGGAAAGCGTTGCGGGTCGGGGTCGAGCCCGACTTGCAGGAGCGAGTTGCTGGTGGTCCAGGCGTGTTCGAGTCTTTGGAGGAAATTCATGGGGGAGTTCAGTGCAGTTTGACCCGGGGGCGCGTGCGCCGCATGAGCAGGCGGGCCAGGGCCAGGGAGGCGGTGCGTGAGATGCCCAGCACCGCTTTGTGGTGCATCAGGTGCAGGCTCATGTACATCAGGCGCGCCAGTGTACCGCTTACGAACAGTCCGCGTCCGGCCAGCTTGCCCATCAGGCTGCCCACGCCGGCGTCCTGGCCCAGCGAGACCAGCGAGCCGTGGTCTTCGTAGACATAGGGAGCGGTGGGCTCGGCCGCGCGGCGCAGGCGCGCGGTGAGCTTCTTGCACAGGTAATCGGCCTGCTGGTGCGCGGCCTGGGCGCGCGCCGGCACGGTGCGGCCATCGCGCCAGGGCGCGGCGCAGCAGTCGCCCAGCGCCAGGATGTGCGGGTCGGCGGTTTCGAGCCGTTCGTTGACCTCGAGCTGGCCCAGTCTGTTCAGCGGCAGGTCCAGCTCGGCCAGCAGGGCCGGGCCCTTGATGCCGGCCGCCCACATGCACAGGCGCGCGGGGAATTCGCGGCCGTCGGCGGTCTTGACCGAATCGGCGGCGACCTCCGAGACGCGGCAGTCGGTTTCGACGCGGATGCCGAGCTCGGTCAGGCGCGCGGTGGCGGCGATGGATATCTTTTCGGGGAGCGCGGACAGGATGCGCGGCGCGCCCTCGACCAGGGTGATCGCCAGATCGCGCTCGGCGCGGAAATTCGGCAGGCCGTAGGCGCTGACCACGTGGCTGGCCTCGACCAGTTCCACCGCCAGCTCGACGCCGGTGGCGCCGCCGCCGACGATCACCAGGTCCAGCCGAGCCGACGGATCGCGCACCTTGGCCTGGTCGACCAGCGCCATGGCCTTGAGCATGGTCAGGCGGAATTGCTCGGCGTTCTCGGTGGTGTCCAGCGTGACGGCGTGCTCGGCCGCTCCCGGGGTATTGAAGAAGTTGGAGGTGCTGCCCAGCGCCAGCACCAGCGTGTCGTAGGCCAGTTCGCGGCGCGGCAGCACTTCCTGGCCCTGGCTGTCGGCCACGGCATCGACCGTGACCAGGCGGCGCTCGCGGTCGACGCCGACCAACTGGCCCTGGGCGAAGGAAAACCCGTTCAGGTGCGCCAGCATCAGGTAGGACAGGCCTTCCTGGTGGATATCCAATGTGCCCGCCGCCGCTTCGTGCAGCGACGGCTTCCAGATGTGGAACGGCCGGCTGTCGACCAGGGTGATGTGCTGGCGGCCGTGGAGGCGGCCGAGCTTGGCGGCCAGTTCGAGGCCGCCGGCACCCCCGCCGACGATGACGATGCGTTCCGAAGGGGCTGGCGTCGAGTTGGGCATCATGGTTCCCAGTATAGAGGCCCGGACCCCTTGGCGGGCAAGCCCGGCGCCGTGAATCAGTGCATCACGAAGCGGCTGACTGCCACGCCCACCCAGACGGCGACGGTGAACAGCAGCAGCAGCATGACGGCGGCGCTGCCCAGGTCCTTGGCCCGGCCCAGCAGCGGATGGGTGTCGACCGACAGCGCGTCGGCCAGCGCCTCGATCGCCGAATTCAGCAGCTCCACCGCCAGCACCAGCACCACGGTGCCGATCAGGAAGAACACCTCGACCGTGGTGCGCCCCAGGAAGAACGCGGCCGGGATCAGCAGCACGGCCAGCGCCAGTTCCTGGCGGAAGGCGGCCTCGTACTTGATGGCGGCCTGCAGGCCCTGCAGCGAGTAGCGCAGCGCATTCAGGATGCGGCGCAGGCCGCCGGTGCTTTTGTAGGGCGAGTGGTGCGGGTTGGTCGACATGGGAAGCGTAATAAGGCCGGGTGTGGCGGCTTTTTAACAGATATGGATTGCCGGCGTGATGCGACATGAGGCGGGTCAAGCATCCGCCAGGTTTTGCTGGTAATACTACGTTACTTTTTGCCTTCGCCGCGGCCATGCGATACCCTGGCGGCGCGCGGCATCGCGGCGTTGGCTTCTGACCACGCCCGCCGTGTGCAATTCCCTACCAACGCGCCTCTGCGCCCGTCTTGGGGCGGATGCATCAAGGTGCCCTGAGACACAGCAATCCATGCTCGAACGCTTGAATACGGAGTCCTTGTCGCGCCTGCCCGCAGACGTGGAGAAACCCGCCTATGACCGCGGCCGATTGACGCCGGGTATTGTGCATCTGGGGCTGGGCGCCTTTCATCGCGCGCACCAGGCGTTGGCCACCGACCTGGCCATGGCCGCCAGCCAGGATCTGACCTGGGGCATCCTGGGGGTGTCGCTGCGCAGTCCGGCCGTGCGCGATGCGCTGACGCCCCAGGATGGCCTGTACACCCTGGCGCTGCGAGACGGCGACGAGGCAGGCGGCGCGCGGGAATCCCTGCGCGTGGTCGGGTCGGTGCTGCGCGTAATGGTGGCCCAGGAGGATCCGCAAGCGGTGCTCGAGCGCATCGCCTATCCGCAGACGCGCATCGTCAGCCTGACCATCACCGAGAAAGGCTACTGCCACGAACCGGCCACCGGCCACCTGCGCTGGGATGACCCGGACATCCTGCACGATCTGGAGAACCCGGTGCGCCCGCGCAGCGCCATCGGCATGCTGGTGCATGGCCTGGCGCTGCGCCGCGAGCGCGGCCTGCCGCCCTTGACGCTGCTGTCCTGCGACAATCTGCAGGCCAATGGCGACACGCTGCGCAGTCTGGTGCTGGCCTTTGCGCTGCGGCTGGACGTGGCGCTGACCGGCTGGATCGACGCGCATTGCACCTTTCCCAATTCCATGGTCGACCGCACCGTGCCGGCCACCCGCGACGAAGACCGCGCGCGCATCACGCAGCGCCTGGGGGTGGAAGACGCCTGGCCGGTGGTGGCCGAGCCCTACCTGAACTGGGTGATCGAAGACAAGTTCGCGGCCGGCCGCCCCGACTGGGAAGCCGCGGGCGTGACCTTCGTGGCCAATGCCGCGCCCTATGAGCGGCTGAAGCTGCGCATGGTCAACGGCCCGCATTCGGCGCTGGCCTGCCTGGGGACGTTGCTGGGCGCCGCCACCATGCATGAGGCGGCGGCGGTGCCGGCGTTGCGCGGCTTCGTGGACGACCTGATGCGCCACGAGATCGCGCCCACGCTCAAGGGCATTCCGGATGCCGGCCTGGAAGGCTACCGCCAGCGCTTCCTGGCGCGCGTCGACAACGCGGCGCTGCCGCATCCGACGTGGCAGGTGGCGATGGACAGTTCGCACAAACTGCCGCCGCGCCTGCTGGCCGCCATCCGCGACCGCCTGCGTCGCGGCGACGATATTCGCCGCCTGGCGCTGGCGGTCGCGGCTTGGCTGCACTATCTGCGGGGCGAAGACGAAAGCGGCGCGCGCTATCCGATCGACGATCCGCTGGCCGCGCCCCTGGCCAGACTGTTGGCGCGTGCCGATGTGGCGGCGCGGGCGGCGGCGCCCAAGCAGGCGGCCTATCGCCGCGCCCTGGTGCTGGCCGGCTATCGACCGGTGTTCGGCGACCTGGGCGAGAAGCCGGTGTTCGTCGCGGCGCTGGCGGCGCAGTTGGAGGCCCTGCGCGAACATGGCGTCCTGCATGCGCTGCAAGCCGTGGCGCGCGAACCCGAGCCTATTGTTCCGGCCGACAGCGTGGGCGTGGCCGAGGCGGCTGAAGCGACGGCCGCCGCGGCCGCGCCGCCTTCACGGGAAGCGGCCGGCCTGGGTATGTGAGCCCGCGCCGGCCACGACGCTGTCCCTACACGCCCAGGTAGTGCAGCAGGCGCGCTTCGTCGTCGATGAAGGCCCGCGAGGTGCCGCTCCAGGCTACCCGGCCCTTTTCGATGATGGCGTGGCGGTCGGCGGTGGCCAGCAGCGGTTCCAGGTTCTTGTCGATGCACAGCACCGCCAGCCCGGTGCGCTTGAGGCTTTCCAGCGCCTGCCAGATTTCCTCGCGCACCACCGGCGCGAGGCCTTCCGTGGCTTCGTCCAGGATCAGCAGGCGCGGATTGGTCAGCAGCGCGCGGCCGATGGCCAGCATCTGCTGCTCGCCGCCCGACAGGTGACTGCCCAGGTGGCGCGCGCGTTCGGCCAGGCGCGGGAACAGCGCGTAGACGCGTTCCAGCGTCCAGGGCTGCGCCAACCCCTGGCGGTTGTGCGCGGTGGCCACCAGGTTCTCGCGCACCGACAGGTTGGGGAACACGTGCCGGCCCTCGGGCACCAGGCCGATGCCGCACTGCGCCACCTTATAGGCCGGCAGGGCGACGATGTCGCGGCCGTCGAACGTGACGGCGCCGCGGCTGGCGCGGTTCAGGCCCATGATGGCCTTGACCGTGGTCGACTTGCCCATGCCGTTGCGGCCCAGCAGCGTCACGAACTCGCCCGGGCCGATATCCAGGTCGATGCCGAACAGCGCCTGGCTGGCGCCGTAGTGCGCGGTCACGCCGCGCAGCGACAGCAGCGCGCTCATGCCGGCGCTCCCTGCGCACGGCGGCCGGCGTGGCCGCGTTCGCTGCCCAGATAGCACTCGCGCACCTGCGGATCGTTGCGGATCTGGTCGGCGTCGCCGCAGGCCAGGGCGCGGCCATACACCAGCACCGTGATGCGGTCGGACAGCGCGAACACCGCCTGCATGTCGTGCTCCACCAGCAGAATGGTGTATTGCCCGCGCAGGCGTTGCAGCAGCCGCGTCATGGCCTCGGATTCATGCTGGCTCATGCCGGCCATGGGTTCGTCCAGCAGCAGCAGGGTCGGCTGGCAGGCCAGCACCATGGCCAGCTCCAGTTGCCGCAGCTCGCCATGCGCCAGCGCGGCGGCGGGGGTGTCGGCGCGCGCGTCCAGGCCGGCCAGCGCCAGCGCCTCCCGCGCCGGCTCGCGCAGCGCCGGCGTGGCCAGCAGCGGCCGCCAGAAGCGGAAGCCGTGGCCGCGCCGCGCCTGCACCGCCATGGCCACGTTCTCCAGCGCGGTGAACGGCTTGAACACCGAGGTGATCTGGTACGAGCGCGCCAGCCCGCGGCGCACGCGCCGTTCGACCGGCAGGCGCGTCACGTCCTCGCCGTCGAGCAGCACGCGGCCGCCGTCGGGCCGCAGCTCGCCGCTCAACTGGCCGATCAGCGTGGTCTTGCCGGCGCCGTTGGGGCCGATCACCGCATGCAGTTCGCCCGGCCGGATGTCCAGCGACAGGTCGTCGGTGACGGTCAGGCCGCCGTAGCGCTTGACCAGGTGTTCGACGCGCAGCGCGCTCATCGCGGTTCTCCGGTGGGGTGGGGCAGGGCGCGCGCGGCGCGCAGGCGCAACGGCTTGTCCGACAGACCGCCATACAGGCCGCGGCGCGACACCAGCACCACGCCCACGATCAGCAGGCCCATCACCAGCATCCAATGGTCGGTCAGCAGCTTCAGTCCTTCCTCCAGCAACAGGAAGGCCAGCGCCCCGGCAACCGGGCCGACCACCGTGCCCAGTCCGCCCAGCGCCACCATCACGATCAGCTCGCCGGAGGTGGTCCAGGCCAGGTACGAGGGCGACACATACAGCGTCAGGTTGGCCAGCAGCACGCCGGCCACGCCGCACACCATGGCCGACAGCACATAGGCCGCCAGGCGATAGCGCAGCGTCGCGAAGCCCAGCGCGCGCATGCGCCGCTCGTTGGCCTGGCAGCCGCGCAGCACCATGCCGAACGGCGCGTGCACCAGCCGGCGCAGCGCGGCCAGCGCCAGCAGCAGCACGCCGAACGCGGCGTAGTACAGCGCCAGCGGCGTATCGAGCCGGAACAGGCCGAAGTCGCTGCCGGCGAACAGCGACATGCCGTCATCGCCGCCGAAGCCCTCCAGCCCCGTGGCCAGGAAATAGAACATCTGCGCGAACGCCAGCGTGATCATGATGAAGGCGATGCCGGACGTGCGCATCACCACGTAGCCGCTGACCAGGCCGACCACGGCGCAGGCGCCCAGCGCGGCCAGCAGGTGCAGCCAGCCGTTCTCGATGCCGTAGTGGTTCAGCACGCCGACCGCGTAGGCGCCCAGGCCCAGGTACAACGCGTGGCCGAAGCTGACCATGCCGCCGTAGCCCAGCAGCAGGTTCAGCGCCAGCGCGGCGATGCCGTACACCAGCACGCGGCCGAACAGCGCCAGCAGGAACGGTTCGCCCTGCCATTGCGCGTACAGCGGCACCAGCGCCAGGAGCAGCAACAGCGCGCCGGCGGCGAGCGCGCGGGGAGAGAGTCGAAGCATGTCGGGGCCTCCTTGGGCGCTATCCATGCCGCACGGGAAACAGGCCCTGCGGCCGCAGCGCCAGCACCAGCGCCATGACGATGTAGATCAGCATCGAGGCGATCGCCGGGCCGGCCGCGTTGGCGGCGGCCGGCGGCAGCGCGGCGCGCAGCAAGGCGGGCAGCAGCGCCCGGCCGAGCGTGTCGACCAGTCCCACCATCAGCGCCGCCAGGAAGGCGCCGCGCACCGAGCCGATGCCGCCGATGACGATCACCACCAGCGTCAGGATCAGGATCGGTTCGCCCATGCCGGTCTGCGCCGACAGGATCGGCCCGGCCATCAGCCCGGCCACGCCGGCCAGCACCGCGCCCAGCACGAACAGCAGTGTGTTCAGGCGCGCGATGTTCACGCCCAGCACGCCCACCATCATGCGGTCGGTGGAGCCGGCGCGGATCAGCATGCCCAGCCGCGTGCGGTGGATCAGCGCGTAGCAGCCCGCCGCCACCGCCAGCCCCGCCACGATGATGAGAAAGCGGTATAGCGGGTAGGTGACGCCCAGCAGGTCGATGGTGCCCGACAGCCACGACGGCAGGCCCATGCTGATGGGCGCAGGGCCCCAGATGATGCGGGTCAGCTCGTTGAAGAACAGGATGAAACCGAAGGTGGCGAGCACCTGGTCCAGGTGCTCGCGCGGATACAGCCGCGCCAGCGCGATGCGGTCCAGCAAGAGGCCCAGCAGCGCCATGCCCGCCACCACGGCGGCCGCGGCCAGCAGGAACGAGCCGCTGTGGCGGAACACGGTGGCCGCGATGAAGGCGCCCATCATGTACAGCGAGCCGTGCGCCAGGTTGATGAAGTTCATGATGCCGAACACCAGCGTCAGGCCGGCGGCCAGCAGGAAAAGCAGGATACCCAGTTGCAGGCCGTTCAGGGCCTGCACCAGCAGCAATGTCGCGGACATGGCGCCTTACCTCGTTATTGCCCGGCAGGCCGGCGTCATTTCATGGCGCACTGGGCGGCGTACTGGTCCGAGACCTTGGACAGGTCGGCGAAGATCGGGCCCTTGTTGACGAAGCCGACCTTGCCGTCCGCGCCCGCCGCCACGTCGGCGCGGAAGAAGCCGGCCGCCGGGAAGTGGTTCGGCTGGTAGCGGAATTCGCCGCGGACCGACTGGAAATCGGCCGCCTCCAATGCCTTGCGCAGGGCTTCCTTGTCGTCGGTCTTGCCGCCGGTGCGCTTGAGCGCCGAGCCGATGAGTTGCGCCGCGTCCCACGACTGGGCCGCGTAGCTGGACGGCTCGCGGCCGTACTTCTGGCGGAAGGCGGCGGCGAAGGCCTTGTTGGCGGCGTTGTCCAGGTCGGGCGAGTACGGCACGTTAGTGACCGCGCCGAGCGCGTCTTTCTGCAGCGCGGGCAGGGTGGCGCCGTCGATGGTGTCGACCGACAGCAGCGGGATCTTGTCGAACAGGCCGGCCTGGCGGTACTGCTTGATGAAGTTCACGCCCATGCCGCCGGGAAAGAACACATAGGCGGCATCGGGCCTGGCGTCGGCCAGCGCCGCCAGCTCGACCGAGTAGTCGGGCTGGTTCACCTGGGTGAAGACCTCGTTGACCACCTCGCCCTTGAAGAAGCGCTTGAAGCCGGCCATGGCGTCCTTGCCGGCCTGATAGTTGGGCGCCAGCAGGTAGACCTTCCTGAAGCCCATCTGGTTGGCCATCTCGCCGCTGCCTTCGTGGCGCTGGGTGTTGTTCCACGAGGTCGAGAAGAAGAACGGCGAACAGTCCTTGCCGGCCAGGTTGGTGGGGCCGGCGTTCGAGCCCACCAGGAACACGCCGGCGCCCGTCACCGGCCGCGCCACGGCCAGCATCACGTTCGAATACACCACGCCGGTGATGATCGGCACCTTGTCGCTCTGCACCAGCTTGCGCGCGGCCTGCACGCCGACCTCGGGCTTGAACTGGTCGTCTTCCTTGATGACCTGCACCGGCACGCCGCCGAGCTTGCCGCCGCCCTGTTCCACGGCCAGCATGAAGCCGTCGAGCTGGTCCTGTCCCAGCACCGAGCCGGGCCCGGTCAGGGTGGTCAACAGGCCGATCTTCACATCGGCCCAGGCGGCGGCGCCGGGCGCCAGGGCGACGGCCGCGGCGGCGGCCAGCAGATGGATGCGTTTCATGGTGAATCCCCTTGCGTTGCCGTGTCTCACGGTCATGGTTGGCGGGCGGCTCAGCGGTCCAGCCCGAAGAACGTCTGCGTGTTGGCCGACAGGATCTTGTGCTGCACCGCGGGCAGCAGGTCGGAATTCGACACCAGCCGGCCGACCTCCTGCTCGCCCAGCGGATACGGATAGTCGGAACCGAGCAGCACGCGGTCCTCGCCCATCACGTCGATCAACAGCCGCAGCGAGCGCGGATCGAACACGGCGCTGTCGACGTAGAAGCGGTCGGTGTACGACGAGGGCGGCTGCGGACAGTCCTGGCGCACGATGTCGCGGTGGCGCCAGGCGTTGTCCACGCGTCCCAGCAGGAAGGCGAAGCTGCCGCCGCCGTGGGCGAAGCACAATTTCAGGCTGCGGGGGATGCGCTCGAACGCGCCGGACAGGATCAGCGACAGGATGCCCAACTGCGTTTCGGCCGGCATGGCGACCAGCCACGGCAGCATCCAGCGCTTCATGCGGCCGTCGGTCATCATGTCCCAGGGGTGCACCAGCACCGGGATGTCGTCATTGGCGCAATGCACCAGGAACCGCACCAGCGTGTCGTCGTCCAGGTCGCGCGGACCGACGTGATTGCCGATCTGCACGCCCAGGTGGCCGGCGGCGCGGGCGCGCGAGGCCTCGCGGCAGGCCAGGTCCAGATCCTGCAGCGGCACCTGCGCCAGCGCCTTGAGGCGGCCGGGCGCGAAGGCGCAGTGCTCCAGCGCCAGGTCGTTCATGCGCGCGGCCCAGTCGGCCGCGGCCCGCGCGGGATAGGCGTAGCCGAACATCACCGGCGTGGCGCACAGGATCTGCAGGTCGACGCCGTGGCGGTCCATCTGTTCGATGCGCAGGGCCGGGTCCCACAACGTGGCGTCGACCGGGCGGAAGGGGCGGTCGCCGGCCATGATCTGGCCGGTCGAGCCGTCGCCGTCGCGCCGCAGCCAGGGCGCGGCCACCGGGTCCAGCGCCGCCGCTTCCTGCCGCGTGATGGGCGGGAAGAAGTGCGCGTGCATATCGATTTTCAGGGTCATAAAGAGGGCGGATGACAGGTTGGGGGCGTCAGGCGGGCGACGGCTGCGCGGCGGGGGCCTGCGCCTTGCCGGGGTGGAGCGCGCCGCAGCCGGGGCAGGTGCGCTTTTCCTCGCTGGAATAGAAGGCCTGGAACAGCGGCGGCAGGTCGGTCACGATGCTTTTGAGCTGCACCTCGACGCGGTGCACCAGGTGGCCGCAATGCGGGCAATACCATTCGAAGCCGTCCAGCAGCCCCTGTGGGCGCTGGCGCTCGATCACCAGACAGGCGCTGCCGGTCTCGGGGCGCTGCGGCGAATGGCGCACGTGCGGCGGCAACAGGAAGATGTCGCCTTCCTTCAGGTCGACGCGTTCGGGCTTGCCGTCGATCCACAGCGACAGCCAGGCGTTGCCGCGTACCTGGTAGAAGAACTCTTCCAGCGGATCGTCGTGGTAGTCGGTGCGCAGGTTGGGGCCGCCGACCACGGTGACGATGAAATCGGCGTCCTGCCAGATCTGCTGGTTGCCCACCGGCGGTTGCAGCAGGTGGGCATGGTCCTGGATCCAACGCTGGAAATTCAGGGGCGGGCCATAGGCGGGCATGACGGTCTCCGGGAGGCGCTTGCGGACTTCGCTGAAGGCAAGTCTAGGCGGGGGAAGGGGCCGCGGCACAATAGAAATTGCGCGGTTGGATATGCGGGGTATCTATCGCGGGGTTTCCCTGAACGGGATATCCCGGATGCGGTGGCCGGCGCTCAGGCGCCGGCGGGGCGCTGCGCCGCGATCTGCTTCAGGTACTCGACCAGCCGCAGGCAGGCCGGCGTCAACGGCCGGTCGGCGCGGATCGAATAGCCGACGTCGCCAAACGCGCCGAAGGCGTCGGTGGGCAGGCGCGTCAGCACGCCCATGGCCAGGAACTGGGCCGCGGCGTCGTAGGGCATCAGCGCCAGCGCGTCGCTGTGCATCAGGATGCCGATATTGGTCAGCAGCGACAGCGACTCGACGTGGCGCGTGGGCAGCCGCACGCCGGCGTCGAAGAAGCTGCGCTCGATCGAGGCGCGCAGCGGCGAGGTGGGCGCGGGCAGGATCCAGATGTGGTCGGCCAGCTCGGCCAGCGTCACGCGCGCCGCGCCCGCCAGCGGATGGCGCGCGCCGGCCACCAGGCACAGATCCTCGCGGTAGAGCTTGTGGTGGTCGACGGCGACGCCCGAGATCGACGCCATGTCGGCGCCCGGCAGGCGGCCCACCACGATGTCGACGTCGCCGGTGGCCAGCGCCGGCAGCAACTGCGCCGACGGCCCCTCGCGCACCGTGACCTGGATGCCGGGGTGCTCGGTCATCAGCCGCGCGATGGCCTCGGGCAGCAGCTTGGCCGAGGCCGCGATCAGCGTGCCCACCACCACGTGGCCGCTGGCGCCGCCCAGCACCGCGTCGATGTCGTCGGCCATGTAGCGGATCTCGGCCATCATGGCGTGCACGCGGCGGCCCAGCACCAGCGCCAGCTCGGTCGGCGTTACGCCGCGGTTGGAGCGCTCGAACAGCGTCGCGCCGAAGAACGCTTCCAGGTCGTGGATGGCCTTGGTGACGGTGGGCTGGGTCAGGTGCATGTCGCTGGCGGCGCGCGACAGCGAGCGGCGCGCCAGCACGCGCTCGAAGATCTGCAACTGGTGCAGCTTGAGTTTGTGGCTGAGCGCGTTGGGCGTGATGCGGAAGTTCGACATGCGCGCGGCCGTCCCGGCGGGGCGGCGATCCTGTTCCGAAGGCGAAGCCGCAAGGCGGTCAGGCGCCATGGCCGCGCGCGCCGCTCAGCGCGCCTGCGGCTTGTAGGCCACCGCCTTGATCTCAATCAGCAATTGCGGGTGCGGCAACTGATGCACCGCCACGGTGGTGCGCGCCGGTCCATCGGCGTCGAAGAACTCGCCGTAGACCTGATTGTAGCCACCGAAGTCGTTCATGTTGACCAGGAAAGTACTGATCTCGACCACGTCCGCCAGGCCCGCGCCGGCGCTGGCCAGGATGTCGCGGATGTTCTCGATCACCGCGCGCGTCTGCGCGCGGATGTCGAGCGTGGTGGTGCCCATGGCGTCAACCTCGGCGCCGGCGATGCGGTTGTCGGGCAGGCGCGAGCTGGTGCCGGAGACGAACAGGAAGTCGCCGGCGCGCTTGATGTGGGGATACTTGCCGCGCGGCGTGGCCTTGCCGGCGACGACGGTGGCGCGGGTGGAAGATGAGGTCATGGCGGAGTCCTTGAAGGCGCTGTGGCTCACAGCTTGATGCAGACGTTGGTGGGCTCGGTATAGAAATGCAGCGAATGGCGGCCGCCCTCGCGGCCGATGCCGGACAGGCCGCTGCCGCCGAACGGCGTGCGCAGGTCGCGCAGGAACCAGCAATTGACCCACGCCAGGCCGACCTTCATGGCCTGCGCGACGCGGTGGCCGCGGGTCAGGTCCCGTGTCCAGACGGCGGCGGCCAGGCCGTAGCGCGTGTCGTTGGCCAGGCGGATGGCCTCTTCCTCGGTGTCGAACGGCGCCACGTGGCAGACCGGGCCGAACACTTCTTCCTTGATGCAGCGCGCGCTCTCGGGCAGGCCGGTCCAGATGGTCGGCTGCACGTAGGCGCCGGCGTCGCGTGCATCGCCGAACACCGGCACGCCGCCGCCGGTGACCACGGTGGCGCCTTCCTCGCGCGCCAGGGCGAAATACGACAGCACCTTTTCCCGGTGTTCGCGCGACACCAGCGGCCCCATGCCGGTGTCCGCGTCATTGGGCCAGCCGATGCGCAGCGCCCGCGCGCGCTCGGCCAGCGCGGCGACGAAGCGTTCGTAGATCGGGCGCTGCACGTACACGCGTTCAGTGCACAGGCAGACCTGGCCGCAGTTGGCGAACACCGAGCGCGCGGTGCCGTCGACCGCCGCTTCGAAGTCGGCGTCGGCGAACACCAGCGCCGCGTTCTTGCCGCCCAGCTCGAACGACACCGGCTTCACGCCCGGCGCCACGGCGCGCATGATGGCCGCGCCGGTGGCCGATTCGCCGGTGAAGGTGATGCCGTCGATGTCCGGATGCGTGGTGATGAACTCGCCCGCCGAGCCCGGCCCGAAGCCATGCGTCAGGTTCAGCACGCCGGGCGGAAGCCCCGTATCGTGCGCGACCTCGGCCAGCAGCGTGGCGGTGGAGGGCGTGACCTCCGACGGCTTCATGATGACGGTGTTGCCGAACGCCAGCGCCGGCGCCACCTTCCAGGTCAGCAGCAGCAGCGGCAGGTTCCACGGCGAGATCACGCCGACCACGCCCAGCGGCTTGCGGTAGGCGTAGTTCAGCGCCTGGCGGCCGTCGGGCGTGTCGGTCATGTAGCTTTCCATGTCCAGCGTGCGCGCCAGTTCGGCGAAGGCGCGGAAGTTGGCGGCGCCGCGCGGAATGTCGATCTGGCTGGCCCAGGAGACCGGCTTGCCGGTGTCGCCGATCTCGGCCTGCAGGAAATCGTCGAAGCGGCGGTTGATGCCGTCGGCCAGCGCCAGCAGGTAGTCGGTGCGCTGGCCCACCGGCAGCGCGGCCCAGGCGGGCAGGGCGCGGTGGGCGGCGGCGACGGCGCGGTCGACCTGCTCGCGGCTGGCTTCGTGCGCCTGGGCGATCAGCGCGCCATCCACCGGGCTGTGTTTGTCGAAGGTGGACGCGCCGTCTTCGAAGCGGCCATCGATGTAGTTGCGCAACTGGCGGATCGTCATGATCGGGATTCCGGGAAGGGCCGAGAGGGAGGCTGGCGATAATGTACGTATACGTACTATTATGAGGATATTAGGCAGCGCCCGGCGCGAAGTCAATGCAGGGTTTTGCCCCAGGAGGGCCGGCGTGGGTGGGCAGGCCGCCTGCCGCGGCGCGGGCTGGCCGCCACGCGGGACCCTCGGGGCAACGCCAGCCCCGGCCTACAATCGCCAGGCCCTCTCCATGGAACGCCCGATGACCGTTTCCCGTTCGACCTCACGTTCGGCCCCGCCCCGCGCCTTGCGCGAATTCGACCTGACCCATGTGGCCTCGCACCTGCTGCGCCGCGCCCATTTCCGGGCCGAGGCGCTGTTCGCCCAGGCGTTTCCCGACGAGGACCTGACGCCGCGCCAGAAGGCCCTGCTGATCACGGTCTACCAGAATCCGGGCGCGACCCAGAACCGGGTCGCCGAGCTGATCGCGCTGGACCGCAATTCCTTCGCCGAAATGATCGCCCGCATGAGCGCCAAGGGGTACGTGCGGCGCACGCGCTCTGCCGAGGATGGCCGCGCCTATGCGCTGGAGATCACGGACGAGGGCATGGCGCTGCTGGCGCGGGTGCTGCCGCGTGATGCGCAGGTGGAGGCGCAGGTGCTGGCGCCGATCCCGGAGGAACTGCGGCCCGTGTTCCTGCGCTGCCTGCGCCTGATGGCGGGGCTGGAATCACCCGAGCCGTCATGAGGGAAAAGGAGCGGGAAAGGCTCGCGTCCAGCGCAGCGGGTGACGGACGCGGCGCCTGGTTCAGGGCGTGTCCGACGGCGGTGATGCCGGCGGCGCCGATGCCGGCACGGACGCCGACGATGCCGGCACGGCGGACGCTGGATCCGCATCCGAAGCCTTGGAGGCCGCGGGCGTCTTGGGCCGAGCCTCGCGCCCGAACCGCAGCGCGAACTGCCGTGTGAACACCGCGCCGAAGAAGAAGATCTGCGCCGAGTAATAGATCCACAGCAGCAGCGCGATCAGCGAGCCGGCCGCGCCATAGGCCGACACCGCCGCGCCCCGGCTCAGGTATACGCCGATCCCCCACTTGCCCACCAGGAACAGCGCCGCCGTGACGATGGCGCCGGGAATCACGTCGCGCCAGGAGATCCGCGCGCTCGGCAGCAGCTTGAAGATCACCGCGAACAGCGCCACCACCACCGAAAACGAAAACAGGCTCGAGGCCCAGTCGGCCGCCGTCGCGAAGGCCGAGGCGGTCCACAGGTCGCCGTAGTACTTGCGCGCGGCGCCCAGGGCCGCGTTCACGGTCAGCGAGACCAACAGGAACAGCGCCAGCACCAGCACCAGGCCGAACGACAGCATCCGGCTGCGCACCATGCCCTGGATGCCGCCCTTCTGGTTGCCGGACACTTCCCACAACTCGTCCAGGCTGGCCTTGAGCTCGGCGAAGGCCGTGGTGGCGCTGAAGATCAGCACGAAGATCGAAATCAGCGCCGCGATCCAGCCGCCGCCGGATTCATGGGCGCTGGCCAGCACCGTCTGGATCACTTCGGCGCCGCGCTCGCCGGTCAGGTCGCGCAGCGACGCGAACAGCTCGGACCGCACCGCGTCCTCGCCGAAGAAGGCGCCGGCCACCGCGATCACCAGGATCAGCATCGGCGCCAGCGAGAACACCATGTACAGCGCCAGCGCCGCGCCCTTGCTGGAGGCGCGGTGGGTGGACCATTGGTTGGCGGAATCCATCAACAGGCCGCCGATCTCGGACGGACGCAGGGCACGCAGGCTTTGGGGAAGGCGCATGGGTCTGGGCTCGGGCTGGAGAAACTTCATTGTAGGTACGCATGCGCGCGCGCGAAACCATGAACTTGTTGGCAAACGTTCCGGCGTCGCGGGGCGGTGGCCGCCTGCCGGGCGCGCGCGGGCAAGCCCGAGTGGAGGTCGGGGTTGAGCATGTCGCGCGCGGAAAAAAGAAAAACCCCCGGGGCGAAGGTCCGGGGGTCTTTCGGGGTACTGCATTCCCCGGCCGAAGCCGGGGAGGCCATGCAAGGGAAGCGGGACTTAGAAGTCCATGCCGCCCATGCCGCCCATGCCGCCGGGCATGGCCGGGGCAGCGGGCTTGTCTTCGGCCAGTTCCACAACGGCGGCTTCGGCGGTCAGCAGCAGGCTGGCGACGGAGGCGGCGTTCTGCAGGGCGGTGCGGGTCACCTTGGTGGGATCCAGCACGCCTTGCTCGACCAGGTCGGTGTACTCGCCGGTCGCGGCGTTGTAGCCGTAGTTGCCCTTGCCTTGCAGCACGGTGTTGACCACCACGCTGGCTTCTTCGCCGGCGTTGGTGACGATGGTGCGCAGGGGTTCTTCGACGGCACGCAGGATCAGCTTGATGCCGGCGTTCTGGTCAGGCGTGTCGCCCTTCAGGTCGGTGATGGCTTGCTTGGCGCGCAGCAGAGCCACGCCGCCGCCGGCCACAACGCCTTCTTCCACCGCAGCGCGCGTGGCGTGCAGGGCGTCTTCGACGCGAGCCTTCTTTTCCTTCATTTCGACTTCGGTGGCAGCGCCAACGCGAATCACGGCAACGCCGCCGGCCAGCTTGGCCACGCGTTCTTGCAGCTTTTCACGGTCGTAGTCGGACGTGGCTTCTTCGATCTGGATGCGGATCTGCTTGACGCGCGCCTCGATCGACTTGCTGTCGCCAGCGCCGTCGATGATCGTGGTGTTTTCCTTGCCCACTTCGATGCGCTTGGCTTGACCCAGCTCAGCCAGGGTGGCCTTTTCCAGCGACATGCCGGTTTCTTCGGAGATCACCGTGCCGCCCGTCAGGATGGCGATGTCTTCCAGCATGGCCTTGCGGCGGTCGCCGAAGCCAGGCGCCTTGACGGCGGTGGTCTTCAGGATGCCACGGATGTTGTTGACCACCAGGGTCGCCAGGGCTTCGCCCTCGACGTCTTCGGCGATGATCAGCAGCGGACGGCTCGACTTGGCGACTTGTTCCAGCACCGGCAGCAGGTCACGGATGTTGCTGATCTTCTTGTCGAAGATCAGGACGAACGGGTCTTCCAGCGCGGCGACTTGCTTTTCCGGGCTGTTGATGAAGTAGGGCGACAGGTAGCCGCGGTCGAATTGCATGCCTTCGACGACGTCCAGCTCGTTTTCCAGCGACTTGCCGTCTTCGACGGTGATGACGCCTTCCTTGCCGACCTTGTCCATCGCGTCAGCGATGATCTGGCCGATCGAGGAGTCGCTGTTGGCCGAGATCGAGCCGACCTGGGCGATTTCCTTGCTGGTCGTGACCGGCTTGGATTGCTTTTTCAGTTCGGCGACGGCGGCGGCGACAGCCTTGTCGATGCCGCGCTTCAGGTCGATCGGGTTGAAACCGGCGGCAACGTACTTCAGGCCTTCCTGAACGATGGCCTGGGCCAGCACGGTGGCGGTGGTGGTGCCGTCACCGGCGTTGTCGGAGGTCTTGGAGGCGACGTCCTTGACCAACTGGGCGCCGATGTTCTCGAACTTGTCCTTCAGTTCGATTTCCTTGGCGACGGAGACGCCGTCCTTGGTCACGGTCGGGGCGCCGAACGAGCGCTCCAGCACGACGTTGCGACCCTTGGGGCCCAGGGTGGTCTTGACGGCGTTGGCGAGGACATTCACGCCACGGACGATGCGCACGCGGGCGTCGTCACCGAACAGTACTTGCTTGGCAGCCATTTGTTAGCTTCCTTCGAAAATTCGTTTTGAGGCAGGGTTTACTGGACCACGGCGAGGATTTCGTCCTCGCGGATGACGAGCAGCTCTTCGCCGTCAACCTTGACCGACTGGCCGGCGTACTTGCCGAACAGAACCTTGTCGCCAGCCTTCAGGTCGACCGGCAGGATCTTGCCGTCTTCGGTCTTCTTGCCGGGGCCGACGGCCACGACTTCACCCTGGTCGGGCTTTTCAGCGGCGCTGTCGGGGATGACGATGCCCGACGCAGTCTTGCGCTCGTTTTCGAGGCGTTTGACGATCACGCGATCGCCCAGGGGACGCAAGGCCATGAGGAACTCCTGTTACTAGAGAAGAAAGTGAATGATCGGTTGGGCCCGGGAGGATTGTTAGCACTCACCGGAGTCGAGTGCTAATTATAGGGATGATGTGGTGGGGTTCAAGGGGGAGAGCGGTGGCTGTTACATATGGGGCGGGCGGCAATGCGTCTTGTGGTGTGTCCCTTTTTTTGCGGATCGCGCTGAAGGGTCCGGGGGGCGAGAGTCTGCGCAAGAAGTTCTCTCACGCCCAAGGAGCCAATACATGCCCGCCAGCCTGCGCGCAATTCAATCGGATATCACGAAGCTTCGCGTGGACGCCATCGTCAACGCCGCGAATTCCTCATTGCTTTGGGGCGGCGAGTGTCGAATTTCGTTCGACTTGAGATTCGGTTCACTGAAGTTGGCACGTGGACGAGTGTAGATTGAGGCGGCGTGTGGATTGAAAGCCCGTTCATTGGCAGGCCGTGCCTTGCTCAATAGGTTATATATCCACTGAAGAGCGACTTGCTAGCATGTGTTGTGCTGTACGAAAGACATCATCGACATACAACTTGAGAAGATAGGATCATGACCCAGCCGCATTCAAGACGCCCACCCGCTGACGTACTGAAGACACGGTATACACCTGCGATGAAGCTTCTCTTTACGTTGGGCCTCGCAATGCTAGGGACCTACGCCCAAGCCGCCAGTTTTGATTGCAACAAGGCCGCGAGCACGACGGAAAAGTTGATCTGTAGCGATGCCGAGACCTCCGCGCTGGATGGCAAATTGCAGGGGGCCTATAAGGCAGCACTAGCCGCAACCGATGCCTATGGCAAGAAAGCGTTGGCTGAAGAACAGCGCAACTGGATTAAATACGCGCGTGGCATTTGTCAAGACAGCGCCTGCCTGCGGCAAGCATACACAAGCCGCATCGCCCTGCTGGCGCGTAATGAGAAACATATTGCCAATGGCAAGGTGTACTCGGACTGCAAGCTGCCGGGCAACCAAACCGCCAGTGGCGAATGCGTCAATGTTGTGCCGATTCGTGATCCCAACTCCCGTGTGGAATCGTTCAACCAATCGCTGGGGCAGCAGAAGCAAAACGGCCGAATCATCGGTTGTAGCCGGCTGATTGATCTGCCGGTTGGCGTCGCCGGAAGTAATCACAGTTTTGGCGGCTCCTGCGTATTGCAGGAAGGCACGCAGCGCAAGGACGTGAGGATCTGCAACGACGATATGTTCGGTCATTTCCAAGTAGAGCCGTCCACGCCGCAGGATGCCTCGGACAAGCGCCTGGTCGACTTTACTTACGCACAATGCTATGGCGGCTGATGGTAAACGTCCGGCTCTCACCGCGTAGAGGCTATCTTGGCGCTCAGGCAAGGGCTTTGCGCGGTGAGAGCCGGACGTTTACCTCACCCAGCCAGCCTCCCCATCACTTCTTCTTCTTATCCCGGTGTTCGAGGGGGACCGCGCCGGCCTGCAGGCGGCGTACCGGATCGCGCGCGACCGCGAGCTGACGCTGGCGCCGTTCGTCCATGCCATGTTCGCCACCGGCCGCTACGAGGCCAACCGCGCCGTGTTCCGCGCCCAGCCGGCCGACGACCTGGACCTGGTCGGCATCGCCCTGCACGGTCCGAAAAGGGCGGTGGACAAGGCGATCAAGGGGCGGTCGCTGCATCCTTGATGCTGTCGCTGTCGCTGTCGGACGCGGGACGCGCCGGCGCGCCGTCCCGGTAGGCCACCGAGACCATGGCGCCCACGACGAACGTCATCACGATGAAGAGCGTCAGATAGGCCACGATCCAATACGGCCCGCCGTCCAGGGCGTAGCCCAGGTACTCGTACAGCGCGCTGTGGGCCAGGCCGCCCGCGCTCACCAGGATGCCCAGGGCCAGCATCAGCGGCCAGCGCGGGTAGGGCATGGCGGCGCGCACGCCGCGCAAGCCGGTTGCGCCGGTCACGGCGGCGCGCGGCAGGGCGGGCGCTAGCAGCGCCAAGCCGTACAGGATCGGCAGCCAGAGCACCAGCACCACGGGCACCAGCGCCGCGAAGAACAGGCCCGAGTCCGGGCCGTTCATCAGCGCGAACAACACGTAGGGCAGGTCGCCGGTGGCGCGCGCCAGCGTCGCCACGACCACCGCCTGCAGGCCCAGCATCACCAGGTGCCAGGCTTGCGCCGTACTGCCGCCGGCATCGATCCGCGTATCGTCCGCGCGCGCGATGACCCGGTGCCAGGCGTACGTCATGCGCGAGAATGCAATCAGGTTGACCAGCGCGGACAGCAGGAACAGGCCGCCCTTAAGCCAGTACAGCGACGCGGCCAGAATGGCGAACGGCAGCGATAATAGGAACACCGCCAGCGACCACGGCGCGGCCGCCAGCATCGCGCGGCCATGGCGCCGGATGGCGCCAGCCGTTGCGTTGAAGAATGAAATCGCTCCGCGTGCGTTCGACAAGTCGTTCCTCCGTGTGCAATCGACAGGGCCTTGTTTATACCGCAGCCGGGCCCCCCGGACATCATCGTTTGCAGGCCTTTACCATAAGAGAGGAGACCCGATGGAAGTGACCTTGAGCGGCGGGATGGGGGGCGAGGTCGGCATCGCATGCCTGCCCGCCATCGTCGCGTGTCGCCCGCGGCTGAAGGCCGCTATTGTCCATAGTTCCCAAAAAGTTCAAGGCTTGGGTCAGCGCTCGCTAGGTTCGCGAATCGAGCGAGCTTGTGGCTTCATCGAGCAACAGCACTGGGGGGATCGCGCGGTATGGTGCGGGCCAACGTCAGGCGCTGCTTCCCCGTCATAGCGGATCGACCCGCCATCCACGTCGTACAGGCGAGCCAGTAAGTGGCCGAGAGTGCTTTTGCCTGATCCGGTCGAGCCGACGATGGCGACGTCGCTACCCGCGGGGATATCGAAACTGATATTCATGCTCCAGTTTTACTGCGGCGACCTTTTCCTTGATCTCGATCGGCGTGTCCGGATATTCGACGATGCGGGGCGAACAAGGCGCGGGTGGTGCGTACATCGCGTCCAAGCTGCAACATGGAAGACACCAACCTTCGTTCCCGAAGGCTGTGCGAACGACTCGGGATGCGCCAGGAAGGGGGCTTCCAGGAGTTCATATCTTTCAGAGGGAGCGCATGGTCGAGGAACCGATGCTTCAACGCGCCTACTACGTGCAGGGCAACCAGCCCGAGCAATGTGTAGGCCAGCGTCTTGTGCAACCATTGGAAGACGATAAACCACTTGTCGTTCTTTGGCAGGAGCTCCGGCAGATGAGCGCCGAAGAACGGGATGCCGTCACTCATTGTGAACGAGCTCGACATCGAATAGCCCATCAACGGCACCAGGACGAGCAGTACGTAGGTGGCCCGATGCACCAGTTTCGATAGCGCCTGCTCGTAGGGCGCAAGCGACAGCGGCGGTTCGGGAAGGTGAGGCTGGCGCCAGCGGATGACGAGTTGCGCCAGGACGACCAGAGATCGTCAGGTTCAATGGGTCAACAGATATGGGCTGACGCCCGTCCTGAAGAAATTGCCTCGGGACGAGCCTTGGATTTTGGATGATGTGCGTGGGGACGGGCAGCGGCTTTTCAGTCGAGCGAGATGCCGGACTCTTGGGCCACACGCCGCCATTTTCCTTGCTCGGTCGCAAGCATGTCACGGAATTGTTCGGCTGAGCCCGGCGACACTTCCACGCCTCTCGCGGTCAGCTTTTCCCGCACATCGGGCATATGCAACACGGAGTTCAAGGCTGCGTTGAGCCGTTGTACTACATCGGGCGGCAGGTTGGCGGGTGCGAATACGCCCATCCACCCTTCCGCGGCCAGGTCCTGAAAGCCCAGCTCTCTCAGGGTGGGGGTGTCCGGCAGGTCACGCAGCCGTGCGGGGGAGGGCGTAGCCAGCGCGCGCAGCTTTCCCGATTTGATATGGGGCAAAGCGACCGCCGCCGTTTCGAAGGTGAAGTCGACCTCGTTCGCCAACAGCGCGCTCATTGCCGGCGCGCTGCCTTGATAAGGAATGTGCGTTGCTCTGATTCCGGTGCGTGACAGGAACAACTCGCCGATCATGTGATTGGTTGATCCGATGCCGAACGACGAAAAGTTCAGGCGATCGGGTTGCGCCTTGGCCCGGGCGATCAGGGATTGCACGCTGGTGATGGGCGAAGAGGCGGGAACGACCAGGACAAAGGTGACGGTGCCTACTTCACCAATCGGCGTGAATTGCTCGAGCACGTCGTACGGCGCCGTCTTGCGCGTTACCGGGTTGATGATCAGCTCGGCGCTGGTGCCAAAGAACAGCGTGTTGCCGTCGGGCGCGGCGCGCGCCACGTTCAATGCGCCCAACGTGCCGCCGGCGCCACCCCGGTTCTCAACGATCGTGGGCTGGTTCAGGAGCGAGGGGAGCTTTTCCGCAATGATGCGGGCGGCCCCGTCGGTGCCCCCTCCTGGAGGAAAGCCGACTACCAGGCGTAGCGGACCTGCGGGATTGCCGGCGGCGCCGGCCTGGGCGGTGCATAGCGCGCCCAGGCACAGGAAGACCAAACGGAGCAGCATTTTCATGGGAGTTCTCCAAAGGGAACGGGTATGTCCCAAAAGGGTGGTCGCGAACGATGGCGTTACGGTTGGGCCGCGCGTTGACGCACGCCTTCTTCATGGGCCGCCCTTTCGGCGGCGCATACGCTGGCCCGGGTGCCGACCCGTTGCAGATAGGCTTCCAGATGGGGCCATGCGGCGGTGTCGATGTCGTGGGCGCGGGTCCACATGGCGATGGTGTAGCAGTGGGCGTCCGCAATCGTGAAGTGGCGGCCCATCAGGAAATCACGTTCCGCCAATTGGTCGTTGAGCCATTGCAGCCGGCCTTGCAGATACTGGCGGGCGATCAATTTGTACTCGGGCGGCGTGATGGCTTTGAACAGCGGCATGAAGCCGCCTTTGTGCAGATCCGCCGCGATAAAGCTCATCCACTCCATGATGCGGTAGCGAATCAGGGATCCGGGCGGCGCGAACAAGGTCGTGCCGAGCTGTTGGTCGGCCAGGTATTGCATGATGACCGCGCCTTCGCTGAGGTACTGCCCGTCGGGCAATTGCAAGGTGGGCACCGTACCCTTTGAATTGACCAGCAGGTAATCCGTCCCGTCGCTCAACCGCTTGGTGCGCATGTTGACCCATTGCAGGTCCAGTGCAATGCCGAGTTCGCGCGCAACGATATCGACCGCGAGGGAGCAGCCCCGTACCTCGTGATAGAACTTCATGTCAGTTTCCCCAGGTGATGTTGCCAAGGCCGAAGCGAAGCGCGTGGCCGCTCAGGCATCAGGTTGAAATGCCGATTTATCGAAAAGCAGTAGTACAAAAATAGAAAAATCATTAATTTGGTACTACAATTCTTGCGTGGCGTGAGCTTGTTTCCAACTAGGGGAAACGCTTGCTCGGACAATGGGACGCCGCTGCGGCCCCTTGTGCCATTCATGGCCAATCAGGCTTCGGACAATCAGTGGCGGTAGAGGCCGCGCCGCGTCCGGGCACCTATTTCCTCAAGCGAAGGGACGACATCATGCAAGGCACGATCTTGGTGGGGACGGCAGGGCAAGGCATATTGCGCAGCGCCGACGACGGCGCGAGCTGGCATCGGCTAGGTCTGAAAGAGGCGATCGAGTTTGACGGCGTCGTGCGCTGTCTGGCGGTCGACCCGTCCGACCCCGCCCGTGTGTTCGCCGGTGCGGATGCCGGTATCTGCCTGAGCACCGACGGCGGCGCGCACTTTCGGCGGATGGAGTCGCCGGCCAATGGGCAGACCGTGTGGGCCCTGGCATTGGATCCGAGCAATCCCGCGCTGGTCTACG
Organism: Achromobacter dolens; assembly: GCF_902859745.1. GTDB lineage: Bacteria > Pseudomonadota > Gammaproteobacteria > Burkholderiales > Burkholderiaceae_B > Achromobacter > Achromobacter dolens. Next base: position 37,030 of record NZ_CADIJW010000012.1, read on the forward strand.
CGGGGACCGGGGCACCGTCGCGTGCGCGCATGTTCCGCTCCGCCGATGGCGGCCAGACGTGGGAAACGTTGCCGGTCGAGTTGCCGGAGTTCTGCGCCGGTGTGAATCGGCCGCGTATCCTGTCGATTGCCGTGGACCCCGCTAACGGCGAGGTCTGGTTCGGCGTCGAGGAGGGCGGCGCCTGGCGCAGCCGTGACCGGGGCGATTCCTGGCAGCGGATTGACGCGGCAGCCAACGGAATCGTCAGTGGCGACATACACGCCATCAGCGTTTTGCCGGCGCGCGGTACGGCGCCGCGCACGCATCTGATCTGCACCGTCAATTCTGTCTACACCAACGTCGACAGCGGCGAAGGCGTCTGGCAGGGCGCCAGTTCGGCGGATCGCTTCGATGGCATGTACTACACCCGCACGATCCAGCCACTGCCCGGGGGCGAGGACACTCTATTGCTGGCGGTCGGCGATGGCACGCCTGGCACGCGGACGCGGATATATCGTTCCGAAGACCGTGGCCGCACTTGGACCTGCGCGATATTGCACTCGCCGCCGAACTCGACCTTCTGGACCTTCGGCGCGCATACGGCTGATCCGTCGCTCGTGTTTGCGGGCACGAAGTATGGGCATCTGTTCCGGTCGATGGATGGCGGGCGCAGTTGGTTCAAGGAGTGGCGTGATTTCAGTGAGATCACAGCCGTGGCCTGGACACCGTTCGTCGCGCCAGTCAAGGCCCACCCTCAATCCAGATTACAGAGCCCGTCCACTTGACCTCCTCAGAGCCGCCGCGCCGGCCGCGTCCGCGGTGGCGGCCATTCCAGTCCCGTTCCATTCCCTGAACAAGAGACGTACCGTATGAAGACCCCCAATTTCAACGCCTTCCATATCCGCAAGTGGTACCTCCAGATCGAGGATTCCCTGGCTGGAGAAACCGGAGCTCCTGCGGATGGCGAACCTCTGCGAAAGATCGTCATTGCCGCTTGCATCCACAATCCCTATGCCGGCCGCTATGTCCAGGACCTGTCCGCGTGGATCGATGCTTCGCCCGAGCTGGGGCGCGAGTTTGGCCGTCGCATCCGCGAGGCCGCCGCGGGAAGGGCGATCGAGAGCTATGGCAAAGCGTGCCTGGTGGGGATGGACGGAGAATATGAGCATGGCAATGCCTTGCTCACCAATCCCGCGGCCAATCCTGTGCGGGAAGGCGTCGGAGGCGCGAAATCGTGGGTGCCGTCCACCGGCAAGCGGGGGGCGCCCGGCACCGCCATCGATATTCCCCTGGCGCACAAGGACGCGCTCTATGTGCGGTCGCATTACGATACCGTCACGGCGCAATTCAACGACGGCCCGAACCGTGATGAAGTCGTACTGGTCTGGGCGTTCGCCACGCGGGGGCGGCTGAACGCGCGCCTGGGCGGACTGCGCGCTTCCGAAGTGAAGGGGCTCGACGGCCTGTGCTGAGCTGGCCGGATTCAAGGAGAGGCATATGAATCGCCGCGACTATACGTTGACGGTATCCGGGCTGGGCCTTCATGTCGTTGAATGGGGCGACGTCGACGGCGATCCCATTGTCATGCTCCATGGCATCCGGGGCTACGCCGAGACCTTTTCGCGTCTGGCGGCCGCGCTGCAACCTGGCGTGCGCGTGATCGCCTTCGATCAACGCGGCCGCGGCGACTCCGATTGGGACCCCGACTGGAATTACTATGTGGACGCCTATGTGGCGGACCTGGAGGGCGTTGCCGGGCAATTGGGCCTGGCGCGGTTCGATTTGCTCGGGCATTCGCTGGGCGGCATCAACGCCATTGTGTTCGCGGCGAGGCATCCGCAGTTGGTCCGCCGGTTGGTCATCGAAGACGCGGGGCCGGGCGCTTTCGAAGTCAGTGCGGGGGCCTCGCGCATCTGCAAGGAGCTCCAGGCCACGCCGGAGCGGTTTGCGTCATGGGATGAGGCCGTGGCGTTCATGCGTGCGTTGCGTCCCACAGTCAGCGAGGCGGCGCGCCAGGAACGTTTGGCCAGCATGCTCAAGCCGGCAGCGGAGGGAGGTTTTACCTGGCGCTATGACCATGCTGGTATCGCTGCAACCCGATTGAACCCGGATCCCGCGCGGCTCGTGGACTTGGAGCCGTATGTGCGGGCGATTGCGTGTGATACGTTGGTAGTGCGCGGTGGAAGGACTGACTATCTGCAGCCCGACATGGTGCGGCGCATGTGTGACCTCAATCCACGTCTTCGAACGGTCGATATCCCGGATGCTGGCCATTATGTCCACGATGACCAGCCTGTTCTGTTTGCAGAAACGGTGCGGGCGTTCCTGAACGGCCCGGGTGCCGCGCAGGCCTGAAGAGAGGGGCATGGCGGGAAAGAGCCGCCGGCATGTATCCCGTCCCCCCGGCTCCATGGCCAGGGGGGGGTGGGCCACTCGCCCTTTATCCGGCCAGATCGGCCGGTTGCGTCGCCAGGACCTTTTGATAGATCGCGATGGTGTTTTCCACGGCGGCCTGCAGCCCCGCCGGAGAAGAGCCGACCCAGTCGTAACCCTGTCCAATCATGCGCTGGCGAGCGGCATCGTCTTTGCCCAGGTTCCCTGCCAGCGTCGCGACGCTATCTGAAATGGACGTGGGCGTGCCCGCGGGTCCGAACAAGCCGAACCAACCGCTGAAGTCCAATTGCCGCACTTGCTGTTCCTCGAAGGTCCTGGCGTCGGGGAAAACCCGTGTGCGGGTCTCGCCCGTCACGCCGAGGACGCGAACCTTGCCTTCGCGGGCTAGGCTTTCAAGCGCGCTGCTGGTCAGGAATACCGCATCGATATGGTCGCCGAGCAGATCAGTGACCGCCTGCCCGGAACCTTTGTAGGGCACGTGGGACAACTTGGCACCCGTCGATTGGGCCAGCAACAGCCCATACAGATGCGCTGACGAGCCGGTGCCGAAGGTGCCGTACGTCAACGCTTGGTGGCGGGCGTCGGCCAGGAATTCGTCCAGTGTTTTCCAACGCGACTTGCTAGCCACCGCCAGCACATTGGCGGTGGTCGCCAACAAGGTGACCGGACTGAACTCCTTGGTGATTTCGGCGGCGGCCGTCTTGGCAATGAGCGGGCCGAGCACATGTGTGCTGGACGTGCCCAACAACAAGGTCGTGCCGTCGGGCTTCTGGCGTGCGACATGGCGCGCGGCGATGGCGCCGTTGGCGCCCGGTTTGTTCTCGACCACGAAGGTGGTGCCGGGCGCGTGCGTCTGGGCGAAGTGGGCGAATTCGCGCGCGAGCTGGTCGGCGCCTCCCCCCGGGGCAAAGGGCACCACCAGTGTAATCAGCGCCGGTAGCGGTTGACCTTGGGCCTTGGCCAGCTTGGTCCGCCCCAGGGCGCCCGCCGCCATGAGGCCCAATAACCCTGTGGTGAAAGATCTGCGTTTCATGACCGCCTACTCCTGGTGTAGGGATCGGCCGCGGCAAAGCCCGCCAGCCGTCCGAGAACGTGAATGACGGCACAAATCGTACTACCAAAATATAGAAAATTATATTTTGGTACTACGATTTAATGGATAACACCTAGTTTTGTCGGATTCGAAGTACCTGTAGAGCCGTACGCCCGGCTTGGCGGACGTGGTGCAGGGCTGCTTTGCCGGCAGCCGCTTCATCACGGGCCTTGAGCGCTTCGAAAATCTGGGTCAATTCGTAGAGGGTCTCAGGCAACCGAGTGGGCGCGGACAAGGATGTTCGCCGCAACAGCACGATGCGGTTGTGCAGTTGGCGCAGCATGTTGCCCAACAGGCGATTGCCGCACCCGGCGGCGATCGTGTCATAGAACGTATCGCTGAGGGCGACCGTCTGCTCGACATCGCCACGGCGCGCGGCGTCGGCGAGGGACTCGAAAGTTGTTGCCAAAGTCTGCATATGCTCGCTGCGCGCGCGCAGTGCGAAGCCGGTGCAGATTTGCGCTTCCAGGATGCCTCGCACTTCGTAGATTTCTTCCGCTTCTTCGTAGGTCAGCACCGCGACCACCGGGCCGCGATTAGGGATGATCTCGATCAGGCCTTCGGCCTCGACCTGGCGTAGCGCTTCGCGCACCAGTGTGCGACTGACGTCGAGCAGTTCCATCAACTCACGTTCCTTGAGGCGCTCGCCCGGCTGGAATCTGCCCGAAAGAATGATTTTTCGGAGCGCGTCTTCCGCTTGACGCCGCAGTGGGGTCGAAGGGGCGTCCTGCTCGGTGGATGAGTGCGCGTCCTGCTTATCGCTATTCATGGGGTGTCATACCGGAATTTGCTGTTATCTCAAGTTGATCATACAAAAGATGGGTGGCATCGTGTTGCGTGATGGCCCGTCGTTCGCATCCGGGCGCTTGGGGTGAGGTTGAGGTCTGATCACGTTGGGCGTGTGGTCCCGCATATCGCGCACATGCTGATCGGTAAGGATTAGTAGTCTTGCTGCTTTGCAGCGCGTTGGTGGGGTGCTGTTGCTGTCGCTGGCTTGCCACCTATGGGCTTCGCGCCAGCTTGAGATGCCCTCGCCGAGAAAGCTGATCAATCCGTACCAGGTATCACCTGCCGCGGGTAGACGAGGGAATCGGCCGGGACTGGTACTACGGGACGATCATTTTCCAGGTTGACCGAGCGGACGAGGCCACGCTGCAGGCGCTCAAGGCGGCGCTGCCCGGGAGATGATAGATGCCCCGTGCCCTTGATCGAACAAGGTCCAAGCTACTGCAAGCCATTCCAACGCGCGACGGCGGGCTCCGCCGCCGCCCACTTCCACAGGTCTCCCTGGCGGCAAATTGTCGCAAGATAAGGTCCCGTGTTTTTCTGGTCTTGAGTCACCGTGAAAAAGATCTCGCGGCAGGACGCGAGCGGCGTCGGCATTTCCCGGATGACGCCCATTTCGCCGCGTTCGTTGCCATAGGGAATCGTGTGACGGATTTCCCACTGTCGAATCTGGCCGACCTTCATTTCGCCGGCCTGCCTCGCCATGGTGTCTTGTTGATCGCTCTTCCATTCGCGCATCACATCCTTCACCGTCGCGTCAGTGACCGCCTGTATCGTCACCCCCACCGCGTAGCCCACGGCCGGATTGGCGGTCAATGCGCCGCTGCCGATTCCCGCCACGGCGCCAGCCGCGCCGCCGAGCGAGGCGCAGCCCGATACGAGCAGCAATAGCGAGAGGGGCCCGGCGACGCGGCAAAAGCTCATTGCAGCGCGCCCCAGCGAGGTGTAGCCGGCTCCGCGACCGCCCAGCGCCAAGCGCTTCCATCGTTGCAGATCATGCTGGTGTAGAACTGGCTTGGCGCGCTAGGCGCCGGCTGGCCATTGGCGCTATTGCTTGCCTCGGGGGCAGAGGAGGCGAGCGGAGGCGGAGCGATTGAGAACACAATCTCTTTGCAACTGAATCCATCCCCTCCGACGATTCGGCTGACGGCGACCTTTCCCTGCTCGTCGCCTTCAATGGGGAGCGTGTGCCGGACCCGCCAGTCGGCGACCTCGTCCACATGCAAGGGGCCCGCGACCTGGGCGATGGCGTTCTGTTCCTCTTCGTGGACGGCGCGTTCCAAGTATTGCAGCCCGGCCTGCGCGATGCTCTGCACGCCCAGGCCGATGCCCGTGGCGACCGACGCATTGCGCGTGACTTTGTTGGCCAGCGTGGTCCCGGCGATGCCCGCCGCAGCGCCCGTTCCCTGGCTCAAAAACGAAGTGCACCCTGACAAAAGAACACATAGAAAACAACTGTACGAAAGCGGGCGAAAAATCATGCTGAGGCGGTTGGATATTGAAAGTGGATACGGTGCGGTCCACTAGACCATCCCATAGAGCCGTAGAATGCTGACCGCCACCACTGCGGCTACGGCGATGATCATGAGTTCGAAGATAACCTTCAAGAGCGACTCCGTTGCAGTTCTTCCCCGCTCATCAGGGCGAACAGAGGCTCGCGCTGAAGTGAGCGTTTTGGGGAGGGTGGCCTGGCTATGCCCGTGCCAGGCGATTCTCGTTCCATCAGCCGCCAGTGCGCGCAGGCGCGGGATTCTGTCCCAGCGCGTTGTAGGCGTGATATCTGGCGATGCCGGCGTATTCCTGCAAGGCGAAGTCAGCGACGGCAAAGTTGTACGAGAGCGGAAGCACAGACCAGCGCGCGTTCAGGTAGTCCGCGCGGACAGGCGTCGCGGGGACGCCAAAGTGAGCGAAGTACAGCATGCTGCGTTTGAGATGGATTCCCGACGAAACCAGCACCACGCGGTCGGCGCCGAAGCGCTGCAGGACTTCGCTGGTGAGTCGGGCGTTCTCCCACGTGTTCCTGCTTTCCGATTCGAGCACGATATCGGCTTCGGCAACACCAAGCTTCAGGAGAGCGTTCGAATAGACGGCAGCTTCCGGCGCGCCGGTGTGGGCCGCGTCGCCGCCGCTCACGATCACTTCGCACTTTTCACCGGTCTTCCTGCAATCGTCGTAGCGTTCCACCGCCGCGACGATCCGCGCGTATGAGAAGGCGCCTGGCTCGACCGTGTCCGTCAGCCTTTCCGTGCCTGCTCCCAGCAGGACGATTGCATTGTGTTTTCCCCACTCGATCGGCAGTGCGGTGGCGTAGGCGGACTGCAGGCTCCCCAAGAGCCATGCGGGAATGGGACCGCATCCCAGCATCAGAAACAGGGTGGCTACGACCACGTAAGCCAGTGCGCTCACACGGCGAAACTTGAGCGCGGAACAAAACATTCCCAGCAGCAAAATCGAGACAAGTACAGTGAGTGTCATTCAAGCAATCTCCAGCGAGTGCCCTTCGCTTTCGCGTCCGATGGCACACAGACGTGTTTTCGTGAAACCTGCTCGGGATGTTAGGCGGAGCGTAGGAGCGCGTCGTTCAGATTTATCTGAGCATGCGAGTCAGGCGGGGAGGGCGGTCTTCACGTGCCAGACCCCCAGGAGGAAGCGACGAGAACCTTATATCCGCGGCGCTCTTGAGGGTCTGAGAAATATCTGAGCGATCGCCCTCTTCATTGTCCCGTGGGGGAGGCGTGCGCTGGCGAGTCCGCTCCGCGCCATTTCCGCGTTGCGTCAGTTGCGTCCGGCCATCACGCCGCCATCCACGTCCCAGATGGCGCCGGTAACCCAGGCCGCCTGGTCCGACAGCAAGAAAGCAATCACCTCGGCAACATCTTCCGGCGTGCCGACGCGCCCGATAGGATGAAAGCTGTTGAAGCCTTGCAGGGCGTCGTGGACCTGCGCCTTCGGAATGAAGCCCTCATAGATCGGCGTTTGCACTACCGCGGGCGACACCGCATTGACGCGGATGTTCTTGGGCGCCAGCTCCATCGCCAGATGCTGCGTCAGCGAATGAAGGCCCGCCTTTGCCATTGAGTAAGCGGAAGATGGCGTGGCCGCAATCGCCTGCTTGGCCCACATCGAGCCGATATTGACGATGGCGCCGGGACGTCCCTCGGCGACGAGGTTTGCGGCCACCTTCTGCGTGATGAAGTAGAACGCTTTGTTCAACGCCATATATCGATCGTAGTCGGCGGACGTGTGTTCGAGGAACGGCTTCGGTGAGAACACCCCGGCGGCATTGACCAGCAGGTCGATGTCCGAGTGCTGCTCGTCGAGGAGGGCGAGCAGTCTGGTCAGGCCTTCGTGGGTGGACATATCGGCTGAAACGGCGGTGACCGGGCCAAGGGGCGCGAGCAGTCGACGGGCCTCTTCGGCCTTGCCCGGGCGCTGTCCGACGATTACGGCATTGCCACCGAGCGACATCACCTTCCGGGCAGCTTCCAGGCCGATGCCGCTGGTGCCGCCAACGACCAATAGTTTCTTTCCATTGAATTGCGTGTTCATGTGAGCTCTCTTTGATGGCCCAAAGCCGGGCCGGGTGAGGAAAATCCAAGCCAATTGCTTGATCCAGACCCAATTCTTCTCCTATCGTCGTGCCGCGACAAATGAGATAAAGTGCTTGGACGACAAAGAAAAACTTTATCCAAATGAAGTCGCCAGTCCATCTAAATGCCCTCCGCGCGTTCGAGGCCAGTGCGCGTCACCAGAGTTTTTCCGCCGCGGCGGCCGAATTGAATGTGACGCCCGCGGCCGTTGGTCAACTGGTCCGAACGCTGGAAGCATGGCTGCGCATACCGTTGTTTCGGCGCAGGCCCAGCGGAGGCGCGAGGCTTGTCCTCACCGAGGCGGCGCAACGCGCATTGCCTGACATCCGGGCGGGTCTGGACCGGATGAGCATTGGGCTCGAAAAACTAAAGGAAGGATCCGCCAGCGGCGTGCTGACCGTCGCTGTGAGTCCCGCTTTCGCCGCCAAGTGGCTGCTGCCGAGAATTGACGGCTTTCAACGCGCCTGGCCCGATACCGATGTGCGACTCGACACCAATCTGAAACCGGTGGACTTCGTCGCGCAGGATATCGATATCGGGGTGCGTTACGGAACCGGGCAGTGGCCGCGTTTGTCGGCGCAGAAGCTGTTGGACGAGGAAATCTATCCCGTCTGTTCGCCCGGGCTGCTGCGCCAGCGAGGCGGATTTGAACGGCCTGCCGCGTTGTCCACAGAGACGCTGATCCACGATCTCTCGATGGATGGGCACGCAGAGTTTCCCACATGGAAAACCTGGTTGCGAAAGGCCGGTGTGTCCGGCGTCGGTGCCCTGCGGGGTATGAAAATCAACAACTCAGCAGCGGTATTGCAAGCTGCGGCGGAAGGCCATGGAATTGCACTGGCCCGCAGCGTGATGGCCAGGGACGATCTGGCCGCGGGCAGGCTGGTGCGGCTTTTTCCGGAGGTCACCTTGGCCTCACCGCTCGCGTACTACGTGGTCTATCGTCCGGAATATGCAAGCTTGCCAAAGTTGGTCGCGTTCCGGGATTGGTTGCTGAGCGAGGCCAACCTTTAGGTCGCCCTGGCAATGGGCCTGGCGTCATGACGAGGATCCGCCCGGACGCGCCGTTGCTTCAAGGACGTGGCCAGCTAGTGCGCGATCTGTCGAGTGGGCAGGTTCTCGCGAATCAGGGAGCAATGCACCGGGATGACGTGGCCAGTCAGTTCGCCTAGCAGGCCGTCCGCGAAATCGCAGGCCAGGAGGTTGTCAGGTCCGTGCCGACGTGTCGAGTAGACGTTCACGTTCGCATAGACCCCATTCTTCAGCATCTTCAACTTCCATGCTTTCCAGGGAGGAGGCGAGATCCGCGTCGTCGGATGTGACCGCGGCATTTCGATGACCGCCTGCCCCAGGTCTATTGCACCAATTTCGTTGGCGTATTCAGTGTCCTGCCGGGTAGGCCAACCGTACCAATCGGCGGAGACCATGACGTCCTCCCCTTGTTCGGCCAAGGCCCTTTGAGCTGCTGGGGACAGGGTCACTTGAAGATGTATGGGCATCTCGCCGGGCATCTTGGGTGACGCGAAAGAGCCATCGCTGCGGGTGAATGGAACGACGCCCAGGAAAAAGGCGAGGGCGACCAGCGCGCCGCTGATTAGCTTTCGAGAATTCCTGTGTGCGTTTGGCCCAGCAATATGCATATGTCAACAGTATGGGAACCGAGATACGGCGGATCGCCCGGTGTGACGCGGTTGCCGAGCCTTGTCAGGGGCAGTTCGCTAACCACCGTGATTGCCATGCTTCAAAATTAGCAAGCCGCCCGCAACGCATGCATCAGAAAAATCTGAGGCGGGTGGCTTGCTCGCTCATGATGAAGGTGCGCCGGAAAAGAAATTTGCAGATTTCACATGGCTAACAGGATGGCACCGACATTTCTCGGACCGCGTGGATCACCCCATGACTTCGTTCGCTTTTGCCATACGCTCATTGCTGAATCCTAAAAAAGGACATAGCGCAGATGAAGCAATGCATGTTGAGAATCAGCCTGGCAGCAGTTGTGACGCTGGGTGTGGGCGCTGCCCATGCGGGCGTATGCGACGGCTTGAGTGTGAAAGGAAAGCACGAGCGGGCGCGATATGCCCCTTTGGTGGCGACGGCCATCGGTGGTGGCGTGCAGGCCTCCAAGGTCGAAGTCCAGCGGCTGCTGCGCGAGCAGGAGTGGAGCGCGGCTTTTGTGCGCATGCCGGGTCACGAAGACGGCGTATTCTTTTTCCAGTCCGTGGGAGGGGCGCCTCGGTTCAGGCAAGTCTGGGGCGGGCGGCCGGAACCCTGGGAGAGCCCATTCGCAATGAAGTGGGCGGAGAACCTGGGAGTGCCCGCGGGATTGGCTCAGTGCTTCGCGACCATCGTGGCGGGGGGCTGACGATCGCCTTCGGGAGCGTGGTTGGCGAAGGAAGCCAAAAAAAAAGAGCAGCACTGAAGGCTGCCCGGAAAACCTCATGTTGAGGGTGTAAGTCCAGCGGGGGTGGGGAGGGACCAGCAGCCCCACTGGGAGGTTACGGCTTCGTTGCTCCTGTCTTGGATGGCGGGATGCCGACAGAGGACGCGGGCGACGAAGGGACGGCCCGATCTGAAAAGTGCAGTTCGTATCGCTCACCGCGATCCGTGTACAGGAGCACGTTGAGCGGTGCCGCGTGTTCGCCCGTTCCCCGCAGGACGATGATGCGATCGCGCCATGCGCCCACGCCGACCTTCCATTCAGTGCTCGCGCCCGCTTCGACTTCCTGAACTCTCTCGTTGGGGGTGCTCAGGCAGAAGTCCCTGACTTGTCCTGCTTCGATCATCGCGTTCATGCCATCGGTGATCTTTTCGCAACCGGTCGCGCCCGCGGGGGCCGCCAGCATGCAGATGATGACGCTCGCTGTTGTTTTGATGAATTTGGCTTTCATGGAGGCTCCTGCCCTGGAATTGTCTAGGGCGGCAGGATAGCGGGAGGAATGCCCATGGTTCATGAGATTTTTCTTAGTGATTTCGCCTTCCGGGGACATGAGGCCCTTCATGCGAGATCATCGTTAAGGGCGCGAAAGCTGCCTGGCCGTGAGGTGAAGCGTTCCTCCAAAGAGATGGGTTCATACCCAGCGCACCGGCTGCAGATGATCTGATTTGCGTCGGGGCCTATCCTTACCTCGAAGTCATAAGCCAGCCAGGAGCATCGTGTACAGCGGAAGTAGAGCGTTCTGTCCCTGCTGGTTCGTGCCTCGCCACCTGCCCAAAAGAATTGCGGGTCTTCCTTCATGTTCCATTTCCTCTGTGACGTGATGTCGAAGACGTGGCGGAAGCGCCGCAGCGGCGAGCGCTTCCACAAGGGGGGCGAGCGGCCTTGAGCGGCGGTTCCAATACAACCGCGGGGGCGGCGTCGTCAACATAGTCGGCCTGACGGGGAGGGCGCTGGAACGCATGAAAATCATTGGGCCCACTGTGTTGATAAATTTCCTGCAGGCGGTGCTTGATGGCATCGTCCACCATGCGCTGATTGATATTCGCGGTGGCTAGCGCGGGGAATCCGCACGCAACGAGGAGTAGTCCCACAACCGCGGGACGCATGACTTTATCCGCCATTGGTGATCTCTTCAGAAGTACATCGAGTGGGTAGGAGCGTGCCCGACCGCTTGAGGCGAGGATGGCAGCGCGACGACGTTGACGGAATGCCGCTACGAAGAAATTTAGCAGTGGCTCCGCCGCCTGGGGTTGAGAAAAATCTGACCAGCCATGGGGATCAGTTGCCGGAAAATACCGCGTGCCGTAACAGACGTCTTCGTTTTTCCATTGATCATGTCTACCTCATCCCTTCCCCTTCGGCGTTCCACAGAAGAGTGCGCCGAGATCGTCCTTGACTTGCTCGCACGCAATCGGATGCTAAGTCGCAAGGAAATCCTGCAAATGGCGGATCTGACTCCCTCGGAAATTGATAGCGCGTTGAGTCGCCTTCGAAACGCCGGGGCGATCCGGCGTAGCGCTATGAGCAAGAACATCCGCTCCGGCGTGGTTTACGAGCGTACGGGGGTCGCGCTGAATCGCAAGCGGTGTACGAGTAAGAATCAGAGCTCAACGTGCGTGCCGGAAGCGGCGCGCCCCGGCGGCTGTTTTTCAGGCTTGCTGGAGGCTTGGAATATTCGTGTCCCCAGCGCAAAATTTGGCGTGCTTTCCGTGATGCGTGATGGTTTCTCACGGGAAGAACGTCAGGACCTCAGGAATATTGCCGAAAGAAAGGCGCGCAAGCGAGGAGCAGAAACGGGACCCATGGTCGTCGATCTTCAGTTTTCCCCGTAGACAGGCGGCTCGCTGAGCCGGCTGTCTGGGGGGGCTGTTGCCGGGATTGTCTACGGATTGATGTCGATCACCCGCGGCACGGAGAATCTGCAGCCATGCTCTTCGCAGACAGGGCCGATGCCGATTTCGTGATGATCGAAAAACACGCCTTGGTGACTCACCGCCAAGGCGCCGTAGCGCTGGGTCTTCACCGCTGCTACGATCTTCGGAGAGATGACTTTCTCATAGTGCGCCACGAAATCCCCACGATTTTTCAGTATCAGAATGTGGTCATCGACCGTGACGTTCAAGGGATACTGAACCAGGTTAGCCACCTCTTGCTCATCATGATTGACCACCGCAGCCTGCAGGCGCCTGAACAATATTTGGTACGCCTCATGACTTTTGGGACCTAGCCAGTTATCGATGGCTACGCTAGTGCTTTCCTTCGCGATGGCCGGCGCCGAAAGTATCGCGAGGCCGGCGAATGCGACTAGACCGCGCTTCATGAGAGACATTCCTGTGAGTTCCTATAAGGGTCGAGGCCGGGATTGGCCGCGCCAATGGGAAGATCAGGATAGAGACAACACTCGGGTTTTCGGCTCAGAGATATCTGAGTGAACGCCCTGGCTAGTGTTGCTTTGCGGCATGCGCGGCCTCGTCAATGGCGATTTCGACGTCGTTAAGAAGCTCGAAAATCGCCGGCGTCCATTCGTCGAGCTTCCCGTTGGCAATCGCCCGCTCAATGCGCTCGCCTTCACCCAGGCAATCCCACTCTCCCAGCGTGCTGAGAGCGCCCAATATGCGGTGAAGGCTGGGTGCCCAGTGGTGCGAAACGATGGTGGATAGTTCTTGTCGCAGCGTCTCGAGTTCGCTGCGTAGAAGCGCGGAGGAGTCAGTCAGCATCTGGCTGGCGGCCTGCAATGTGCCGAATGTCGTGCACAGGGACTGCATGTCGATGCCTCGATGCCGTTCGACTTCTGCCGTTCTCGAATTTGCACGCAGCGGGGGGGGGATCCATTGCGGAATGAAGCGGGCCAGTGTCTCGCGCAACACGTCAAGTCGCACGGGTTTGCGCAGGTAGGCGTTAATGCCCGCGCGACGCCATGCTTCCTGGTCGGGTTGGAGGGCCGCCGACAAGATAACGATAGGCAGCCTTCTCGATGCGCCTAGAGCCCGCTCCCGTGCGCGCCACGTCTTTGCAAGTTCGCCTCCGTCCTGGACGGGCAGTTGCCAGTCGGTAAGGAGCAGATCGTAGCGTTCCTGCCCCAGGGCCTCCAGCGCCGCGGCGCCGTCAACCACCGCGACGCTCTGGCAGCCCAGGGCGTCCAATTGTCTGGCGAGCATTTGACGATTGATGTGGTGGTCTTCCGCGATGAGAATGCGCGGGCGCGAGATGGGTTCGTCGGGAGCTCTGTGTTCGCGTCGGCCCGTGAGCGCCTCTGGCTGAGGCGCCGCGAGTATTGGTCGTTCGATCGTGGCCTCCGGGCCTTGAGGGGAAGCGCTGCTGGCGCTGAAATCGCACTGGAAGCGCGCCTGCGTGCCTTTGCCCAGCTCACTTTTCAATGTGAGTGTGCCCCCCATGAGTTTGACCAGTTTCTGCGACACCGCCAGACCCAGTCCCGTTCCTCCGTACTTTCTGGCGGTGGACCTGTCGGCCTGCTTGAATGGCTGAGTCAGATTCTTGAGCGCCTCGGGCGCCACTCCCGTGCCCGAATCACTGACAATGAACTCCAGTCGCTGCCTGCCTTTCGTGTCGGAAAGCAGATTCACCCCAACGCGGATCTCGCCCTTGTGGGTGAATTTCGCGGCATTGCCGACGAGATTGACCAGGACCTGGCGAAGCCTCACGGGATCGCCCAGGACAGCCGGAGCGATACGTTCATCCACATGATGCGAAACCAGCACCCCTCGACGCCGGGCCGGCTCGCCCATCAATAGCATGACGTTCGCCACCAACGAGCGCAAGTTCACGGGTATCCGTTCCAGCTCCATCTGGTCGGCATCAACCTTTGTGTAGTCGAGTACCGTGTCCAGGATCTTGAGCAGGGAGTGGGCGGACTCGTCGATCACGGCAACCATTTCTCGCTGCTCCGAGCGCATTCCGGTACGGCCAAGCAGTTCCAGCATGCCAATGACCCCCGAGAGCGGGGTGCGGATCTCGTGGCTCATGACGGCTAGGAAGGTGGACCGCGCCTGTGCTTGGGACTGCGCCAGATCCCGCGCGGTCTCCAGCTGTGCTTCGACTTCGATCCGCCTGCGTATCTCTTTGCGCAGGCGCCAGTACCCCGCCGCGAAGCCGGAACCGATGGCAAGAATGATCGCCATCGCGGGGAGAATCTCGGTCCAAAAGACGGATTCGGGTATGCCGTAGGTATATTTTGGGGCGAGCCAGGTGCTGGCTACACGCTGTTCGCGACCAGAGGGTAGATTGGAGAGGATCCTGTTGACCAAGGGGACAAGAGGCTCAAGCCGCGTCGATATGCCGATGGAAATGCCTTTTCGAGCGCCGACCGGCGCGGCAATTCTCACTTCCCCGACATAATTGCTTTGAATCAGCGGGTCGAGCAGGAAAAGATCTCCGATATACGCGCGAGCCTCGCCGTCGCGTACGTGGTCCAGTCCCTTTTCAATGCGGCTCTCGGATGTTGTGGAGACGCCGAAGTGCTGCAGCTTGGTCAAAAGCGCCGGTGGCGCCGAGGCGTCCAGGTATACCGCTGCGCCATGCAAGTTCCGTAGGTCGGAAACGCTGTCTGAGTAGCCTGTGACGATGACCAGCGGTGCTTCCGCATACGCCTGCGTGTTCAACGCAGGAAATTCCTGCGAATGGTCTTGCGAAACCGCTATGAGATCGATGGCGCCAGACCGGAGCAAGGCCTGCGCGCCTTCGTACGATTCCGTGGGGACAAAGTCGAAATGCAGCCCCAGGCCCTGCGCGACAATTTCGAGGAAGTCGGCAGCGATGCCGCTGGGTTGCCCGTAATGATTGAAAAATCCATATGGAAATTCACGCATAGGGAAACCAACCCGTAGCGTAGGCAACGTGGAAAGCCACCGGGCCTCTTCGGGGGATAAAGCGACCTTTATCCTTGCTGTGGGTTCGATCGCGGTGCTCCAGGCGTGTGATACCGCTTCCTGTTGTTCAGGGGACAGCGAGCGCAGCGCAGCGTCGAGCGCGTCACGCAACGGTTCCCTCCCCGGTCCGAGCCCGAACGTCAGATTTCGCCCGGCGGTGTTGATGCTGCCAATGATGTGCAACTGCCGGAAAGCAGGATCCTCCATTAATGCTCGAACCGTTCTGGGCGATCCGACAAAGGCATCGGCCGTGCCGTCCCGGACTTGCTCCAACGCCGTGGCCACATTGTCGTAGGCCTTGATGGAAATGTTCTTGTAGCGCGCCGACAGAGCTTCCACCAACGGCGAGCGGTCTTCCACCGCCAAGTTCAATCCGTGTAAATCCGCGGTGTCCAATACTCCCGAACCGCGCCGCGATACGACGATCGGCATGGTCTTGAAGTAGGGGCGGGTGTATGACATGCAACTCTGTTGCGCCGTCGTTTCCGACATGGCTTGGGTCATTACCAGATCCACTTGACCCGTGCACACCGCCAGATAGAGATCATGCCAGGTCGGATACGGCTTGATCCGGTAGTTGACGCCAAGGATCTTGGTCAACATATCCAGATAGTCGACGCTCAAGCCATGGAGCTGGCCCTGGCGCCAGGTTTCATAGAAGTCTCTTCCTTGCGCAGTCGTTCCGACTACAATGTCGCCATGTGCGCGCAGCCACTCTTGCTGCGCGCTCGGGCCTATTTCAGCGTGAGTCTGGTTTGTGGCGCCGACCATCATCAGCAGTGCGATAACCAGCCCACGAGCATACTTGCTCACTGAGATGCGGCCAGTAATCTGAAGGGGGCAAAACATCATGATTCGTATCGTCCTGGCTGACGACCATCCGGTCGTTCTTCTTGGCATCAAAGCTGTTTTTGCTCAAACGCTGGGAATGGAACCCGTCGGCGAGGCGACATCCGTCGACGCCTTGTTTTCGTTGCTGGCCCGACAATCGTGCGATGTGCTCATCACCGATTACTCCATGCCAGGCGGCGCGCGACCCGACGGACTGAGCATGATCTCGGAACTGCATGAGCAGTATCCCGATATGAAAATTGTTGTTCTCACCCGGATCACAAGTCTGGCGATGATCGATCCCATTTTCAAGGCTGGCGCGTTGGCCGTGATCGAAAAAGGGGCTGCGATGAAAGAGGTTCTGGCTGCGGTGCATACGGTGGCGCTAGGCCGGCCCTACTTGTCGGAACGGTTGCGCAGCGGCTCGCGCCAGCCCACGAGTACCGCGGCGATTTCAGCCAATTCACGCCTGTCCCCAAAAGAAATCGAGGTAATTCGTCTCTTTGCCTCTGGTCATTCCAATAACGAGATCGCATTTCTGCTGCAGGTCAGCCCCAAGACCTCGAGCCGCCAGAAGCGGGACGCCATGAAAAAGCTGGCGGCGCGTACGGACGCCGAACTGATCTGGCACGCGAAGGAAATGGGGCTGGTCTAAAAGGATCTTCCCGGCCGGCGGCTCATGGAGCAAGCTCATGTCACGCCGTCTGGCCGTGACGATCATCATGATGTAAACCCGATGGCCTGCGTGGTCGGGCGCCAGTCTTGTCTCCCCGGGCGTCTCGCCATGATACGACCCAAATGCCTTCGAAATTTTGCCGAATTGGTGCATTGGTTGCCGGTGAGGAGGGCTTGGAATAATAGAAGCAGTTTCTCGATAACCAAGCAGGTTTTCAATAATCCTGCCCTCCATCTCACGCTATATTTTTAGCACCGGCAGAGATAGGCGTTCATCTAAAAAAGCACAGCTAAACGCCAGTATTTTCAGCGCACTTGGAACGAGTCGGCGGCGAAGCCGCGGCATTGTCGAAGTTGGATATGCCGTGAGATGCCTCGCACGCGGAACGCTGCGTTCCGACATTGAAAATTTTGGGGAAAGCCGGATGCATGGTCGTGATCTTCATTTCTCGCCCGAGTGGGCGCCTGCTGCAAGAGCTGTTCGCGACAGGCAAGCTCGCTGGCGGGAAGACCGGCCGGCTTTTCGCGACCCTGCCGGCGGGATGTGCGCATGAGGCGTAGAAAACTCACCGCCGCACAGATCGCCGCCATGTTGCGTGATGTCGAACGCGGATGGTCCCCAATGGAAATCTGTGTGCAGTACGGCATAGGGATCAGCACGTTCTACGAGCTCAAGGGCTTGTATGCGAGCGCGCCGGTCGAATTGATTGCGCGCATGGAAAAGATGGCCCAGGAGAATACCCGCCTGTGCCGGCGTATCGTCCAGCTTGAAGAAGAGGTTGCGATGATGACGGCCGCCTTGAAGTCCTATGCCAAGACATCGGATCAACGCAGGGCCGCGGTCGCTTGGCTTGTCGATAACTACCGCATCGCACTCAGCCGGGCCTGCCGGCTGGTGGGCATTTCCCGCTCATTTTTCCTTTATCAGTCCAGCCGGAAGCTGCTCTACACGCAGCGCACGCCCGAGAAGAAGAGGGAGTTGGAACAGCAAGCGCACTCGGGCTGTTGAGCTGATGGCCTAGTTGCGCCGCATCCTTGTGGGCGTAAGTCCCCACGTCCGTCGAATCAGCGCGGTCATGTGGCTATTGTTGGAGAATCCAGCGCGACGGGAAACCTCGTGCAATGGAGTGTCGGTATCAAGAATCAGTTGCCGAGCCACATTGAGACGCATGTTCAGTATGTACTGGTGTGGGGCCTGGCCAACGGTCTCGCGGAACGCGCGTGCGAAGTGGCTGGGCGACAACTGTGCAACCTTCGCCAGGTTCTCCAGCGTTAGCTTGTCGGCGATATGTTCAACGATGTACTCGTTGACGCGCTTCCAGGCGCGTGGAGACAGCCCCCCTGCAGGCGGGCGCGCTTCCATACGGTTCAGCGACGAATGGGTGCGCAGGACGTGGACGCCGAGCAATGTGACCCAGGAGTCAATACTCTCGACGCTTGCGATTTCCCCGCTTTGCAGTTCGGCGCGGATCCGCTGGGCGATATGAAGCGCCCGGGGGTCTATCGTGCCCAGCGCGGGCGGGCGTAGTTCGAAATCCTCACGACCGTGCTCAATGCCGGCCAGGCGCCGCAGCCGGTCTTCGGTCAGCGCCGCGAGCAAGTTTTCCTTTGGCGCTGTCCAACGCGCCGAGACATCCGAATGGGCTGGCACGATCTCCAGGGAGCCGATCGGTGCCAATCCACAGATGCGTTGGTCGCTGTTCAGCGCCAATTCCCGATTGGGCTGGGCGGTGAACAACACGAGGATGCAGTGAGAATCGGCTTTGTATTGGATCTGGTTGGGGCCGGTGCATGTGACGCTGACCGCTTGATGGCCGAGTTCGAGCTTCTGGCCCCACGAAGAGGGAATGTTGTCGAGCAAGTTCTTTACGGGCTGCCGCGTCGCGATGGGAGCAGGTTCGCCGGTGCTTGGGTCGATTTCCTTCATATTCTTGAGTTCATAAATAATCTGCTTAGTCAGCGTCGCGGTCGCCGCGAGTAACGCCGGCATGCCACCCATCCGACAGTCAATAAGGCAAGAACAACGCCCCACTTCGTGAGTGGGCTGTCCCACCAAGGCATGTGGAACGCAGCGTTCAAGCGCGGGGTCTGCTGTGCTTCAAAATCCAGGATTGGCCAAGTCGCTATCCAGAGGCCGGAAGGGAGCGCCAGCCATAGCCAATGGCTGAAGCGTCTTTCACCTGTTTCGACGCCGATCTGCTGGCCAATCGCCAGCGCGGTCAGCAGAAAGCCCAAGCGGACGAGTGCGTGAATCGTGGCCACGTCGCTGACATGCATCAGGTCGCTCAGCAGCCATATTGGAAATGCCGCGCCAGCGAGTCCAAGCAGTACTTGAGGGGCCCAGTTGGACGTCTTTGTCCGCGACGGAAAATCGGCCGGATGCGGACGTTCGTGGTTGGAACGCATCGTGATATCTCCAATCACCAATCCTGCGCGACGGCCTGACTCGAAATACAGAAAACACTCGAGCGCGGCAATCGTTGGAAACTTTGAATAAATGAATTCGAAGTCAGCGATGATAGGTTTCACGCGGCGCATCGTGATTCAGATAAATCTGAGGAGCGGCCACCAAGCGTTACCAGCAAGTATCGTTCCGCCAATGTGCCGATCGCGGCTGGAGCCATGCGTCTTCAGCACATAGCAAATTCCAGCGGCTGCATCAGATTGATCTCAAACGTAGCCGACCTGCGATCCGATAAGCTGGTGTTGGCCGGAGTTGCCAATGTGACGTAGAAAATCCACGGAGAAAATTATGGGACAGTTTTCGCGGCTTATGGAAGTGGTCATGAGCAGACTTCCTGCAAACCTTGCGGGTTGCAAAAGGATTTTCATAAGTTGCGTCGTCGCCCTTTGGAGCGGGGGCATTCTTTTTTGAATGTTCGCCGCGGACGGGGCGGTGTGCGTGCGATTTGGCGCGCTCGATGCGCGCGCGGGACTCACTGAGCGAGAGCGACCTCATCCATAAGCGTTCAGCCTTCGAGTCAAAGCGATATAGCGGCGCCGCGCCAGACCCTTGCTGGTGCCTGCCAGTTGGCGCCACACAGCCTGTCGTATCTGCGTTCTGACCTCGGTGGCGTCCTCTTGGGCGGGTGGCGCATTGCCCAGGCGGGCCTGCTGTTCCAGCGCCCACAGGCGGGCGCCGACAACCAACGGTAGCGGGCCTGCGCCTAGGTTCTGGCCCGCCACGGCGTCCTCGAATAGCCGGTCGAGGTCATCGTCGGGGATGTTTCTTGAATCCTCGTCGAGATGTTCATCCGCATACGTCGCGCCATGGCTCGATGCGAGCCCAAGCCATATGGAATCCTGCTCGGCTGCGTCTTGCGCGGTCGATGTGACCCGCGCGATCCGCTTGTCGCGGAGCCGCAACGTATGAGTGCGCGTTCCCTCATAGGGGCCGCTGTCGAGGCGTATCTCGAACGTCAGCGGCATCGAGAAGGATCGGCTGGCGGTGGAGACGGCCCCCACCTCTCTGATCGAAAAGGTATTGCGCGAGAAGTCCATCACTCGGGAGAAGAACTCGATGAGCCCGCCTCGGCCCCTGTAGGTGCCGCTGATGGGATTGTTGCCTTCTTCCTGCCAGACGACTTCTTCGGAGAAGAGAGGGAAGAGGGCTTCAAATTCGTTCTGTGCCATCGAAGTGCGATAGGTATCCAACAAGGCCTGAACCTCGGCAGCGGTCATGGGGGCGGAGCGGCCTGGCCTGACAGCCGCCTCCGGGTTGCGGTCCATGAATTCCAGGACGCTTGCTGTTACGAGATCGCGGTCGTTGTCCACGCAAACCATGTGGTAGCTATTGTTCAGCAGCACCAGCTTGCTTTCGGCGATGGCGCCATGAAGGAAATGGGCGGAGCGCACAGACGTAAGCTCGTCTTCATGCGCGTGCACGATGAGTGTCTGGCAGGCCACCTGGCCCAGGTCCTTTTTCACCCACGCGCCGACCCGATCGACTTCGCGAATGCAGGAGAGCGGCACCCACGGGTAGTGGAAGCTCTCGCCGCGCTCGAATTTGGCTTTGACAATGGAACGCACCAGTTCATTCTTGATGCCGTACGGGTCTTCTTCCTCGACGCGCATGCGGGCGGCCACGCCAGGTATCCGGTACACAATTCTCCGAAGGTCGCGATACCAGGGCGTGCTCCAGCCGTCGATATAGACGGGGGCCGCCAGGCTCACCAACTTTCCCTTGCGGTGCCGGACTCGTTTGCATAGCTCTATGGCGAGCAACGCGCCCAGGCACATACCGACCACATGAAGCGTTTCGTAGCGGCTGGCGAGACGCGCGTATTCCTGTGTCACTGCGTCCATCCAATCTTCGGCCCGAACGGACACGAGGTCCTCCGGGTGCGTTCCATGGCCCGGAAGGGTCACGCTATGTGTCTCGATACCGGCGCGCTTGAGGGTTTTATGTAGCGAGCCCAGGTCAAATTCCGTTCCCCCCAGGCCGTGTATGAGCAGGGCGCCGGTGCTATGAGGCATCGGTGTGCTCGATATCGCCATAGCGCCAGGTTCCCGCAATGATCTCGACGCTGCCGTCGGCGTTGCTAAGCGGATTGCCGCGGTCATTGATAATGCGCCAGCCCCCCGTCTCGTGAGCCAGGCGGAATAACAAGGGTGTCTGGTCGAGGGCGCCCGCGCGCCTTCCCTCCCAATGCAGCTTGAGACGATTTCGATCTTCGGGATGCGTCAGCGCAAGCAGTTGATTCAAGGTTGAAATTGTCACGGCGGATGTACCCAATGCGCTTGTCACGTCACCAGAAACATCCAGTTCATCGCGCTCCGGACTGTAGCGATAAAGCAGTTGCCTGCTGCCTGCCAGGGCCAGCTCGACCTTTACGCGCCATTGCTCCGCGGTCTCGAGTTTCTGGGCTCGCTCACTGCGCAGGCTGTTCACCAGCAGGATAAGGAGCGCGGCAATGATCAGATAGACCTGCGTGGCGATCAGCGCGTGCCATTGGTCGTCGGGGTCGACAAATGGGCCTTCTCCCTGGGCGCTCTGCCAGAGCGTTATGAGAGTGAGCGTGGCGACGGCAAGGGTGCCGCCCGGAGGGCCCCAGATCAACGCCACCAGCACCGAGAACACGATCGGAAGGTAGGTAAGTTCGAACGAGACAACGTACGGGACGTTTTTCAGCATTTCCCCATTGAAGGTGACAAACGCAGATGCGGCCAGACCGAGATAGGCAGTCAGGCCCAGCGCCAGGTCGCGCCACCGTGGGCCGCCTGAACGACGCGCCCGGAAGTTCGCCCAGCCTTTCAGCGCGGGAGCCAGGATCAACACGCCCGCCAGATAGGCGGCCACCCAGTTTCGAAGCTGGGTCCAACTGTGAAGCCCGTGGCTCAACCAGAGCCATGTTCCGCTTATCGCGGCGCTACAGGCGGCCCCTATCACGGCGCCGAGGAACAGGGCTGCGACGAGGCCCGGGCCGCCATCTCTGGGTTTCAGGGTCTGAATGGACCATGCCGCCAGCAGGTTGGCAGCGCTGGCCGCGAAGGCGAACGCAAAGGACGTTGATAGGTCCGCCCGATGAATGCCGGTGATGACGACCTGCGCCGCAAAAAAACCGAGTAACAACAATGCCCAGTTATCCCGCCTGGTCAGCAGGTATGCGCCGACCGCGATCCCCGAGGGCAACCAGACGTAGACCGCATGGTTGAGCGGGTCGTCAAAGAGGTGCGAAAACGCGCCGCACACCAAATAGGGCACGATCCATATCAGGCTGGTCACGTTCATCTTGGCGATGGAGAGGTCTCGACGAAATGGGATAGGTTCAGTTCCCCTGTCCGGCCAGATCTCCTGCGAATGCGTATGGGGAGCGTGAGTGCCGGATCACTGATAACCAATCGCAACTATGCTACCCGGTGAGTACTCGGAGTAATAGATCACTAGATTTCCGGAATGTGCTGTAGCGCCATGCCGGAATTATCTATGGGCGCATTTCCGAATATTTTCTGTACTAGCGGCCGCGACTCCGATGTCTGGCGGCCTTCGCCGGGGTGAGGCCGCTCAGATTCTTCTCAGGCTGGCGGGCGCGAGGGATTGATAGAGTGCAGGCTTGCGAAATCGGCCATCCGGTTCAATAGGAGTCTGCCCATGCCGTTCCAATTCGACGGCCCCGTAGCCGAGGCCCATAGCGGCACACGGTCGCTTGGGAGCGGTGATCCCGCCTATTTCCGCCACTTCCTTCAAGCACAGCTTCGAGAGGGACGGATTCAGGCGTGGTTTCAGCCGAAGTGGAGGCTGAGGGATGGGGCCGTCATCGGCGCTGAGGCGCTGGCCCGATGGATCGGCCCTGAAGGCTGTGTCGTGGCGCCCAGCGACTTTCTTCGACATGTCCGTCATCACGGTCTGGAACGGGAGTTGCTCTTCCGGATGCTGGACGATGCGATTTCGGCCCACGTGAAATGGCGGGACCTCGGCAGTGTGGTGCCTGTTTCCGTCAACCTTCCTCCTCCTCTGTTGGACGACATCCGGCTTGCCGACGAGCTGCACCAGCGAGTGGTCGCCGGCGGGGTCGCGCCGGAGCAGATCTGTTTTGAGTTGCTGGAAGACGAGGCTGCATCCCTGACAAAAAACTACTGTGCCGGAGCGTCCCGCCTTCGCATGAGCGGATTCGGCCTGGCGCTGGACGATTTCGGCCGTGGTTACAGCTCTTTGTACAACCTCATATCGGCGCCTTTCACCGAGCTAAAAATCGACCGCGCCTTTGTCAGCGGGTCGGCGCAGGATTGCAAGCGTCTGGCCGCCCTGTTCTCATCGGTGCGGCTGGGAAAGCAGTTGGGATTGGTGGTGACGGCCGAAGGAATTGAAACGGTTGAAGAACTGAATGTGCTGCGCCGTGTGGATTGCGATTGCGGTCAGGGCTATCTGGTTGCGCCCGCGTTGCGCAGCGACGAATTCTGTGACTTGCTGGTCGGCGCGAAAGCGCAGGCTCCTCGATATTTTCAGTGACGGGCAGGCGCGAGGATCCCTTCCTGCCTGGCCCGCTCAAATCGTCAACCCCGTTTCATTTAGGAGAGAAAATGGGAATCCAACGCATCTCGAAGGCGTGCATGCTGCTTGCGGCCGCGCTTGTCTGCACGGCCTGTTCGCGAGCCCCGCAGTCGGCGACCGCGCCGACTGTCCATGAAGGCGCCGCTTCGTCATCAGGGACGGGCGGTTCATCTCACGCTCGGGCAGATGCTGGTGATCAAGCCAGCGCTACGAAATTCTATGTCGGCGTGTGGGAACCGATCAGCGGCAGCTACCAGGGTATGGGCAACCTGCGATTGACGAGCTCCAATGGAATTCACTGGCACAAATGCAAGACCGCTTTTGTCGAGCAGCCCGATCCGCCCAAGCCTGGCATGCTGCTCGTCTTGAGTCCGGACAGCACCTGTGTATTGGACGATGAACCCCATACCCGCGTGCTGTTCGTTCGCGTAGCGAAGCCGGAAGGCAAGTGTGATCTGAACGTGTCCGCCTATGCCAACGAGGACGACGTTCGAAATGATCGTCCCGCGGCCGAAGGTGTCTACACCCGTACTGCCTGTCATTGATCAGGCATTCGCAGGGCCGGCAGGGTGGTGGAGCGTGCTTCCCATCGGTGCCGGTACCTGCGTCGCGCTGTCAATTCTGCGTGTGGCCTTGAAGCATCGCGATCAGATGGTCGACTTGTTGGATTGCGCCAGCGTAGCTGTTGCCGGCCATCGCTGGCGAAGTCAGGTATTGACCGCCCACCGCGAAAGAAGGCGTGCCCTTGATATGGTAGCTCTCGGCCAATTGAGAGGCCCTGCGCATCTCGACCTGCACGCCGAATGAATCAAAGGCGGCGTCGAATTTGGCTTTCTCCAATCCCTGGGAAACAGCCCAGGCTTCGATCGCCGTCCTGTCGAACAGACGCTGGTGTTCGTTGTGGATCGCGTCGAAGAAGCGCGCATGCAGATCAGTCCGGTTGAGGGCGGCAAGGGCGTAGTAGAACTGTTGCATTGGGCGCATGTTGGCGTTGTAGGCGATCGGAACGCGCTTCAGGACTACGCCCGGCGGTATGTGTCGGGACCATTGTGCAATCAGCGGGTCGATCTTGGCGCAGTGCCCGCAGGTGTAGGCGAAGAATTCCAGTACCTCGATTTTTCCCGGCGTATCCGACGGAAGGGGCGGTGAAATCCGGGCATACGCAGGCGCGGGTTGCGCATGGCAAACCGAGGCGTTGGCAAGGAGGAGCGCCGATAGCGCCGAGGTCGCCAGGGGGCGAAGACAATGTCTGAAGAACATATTCGTGGATGATTTGGTGTGGTGCGGTGTGCGGGCAGCTTCAACGCCTATGGGTGTGCCGCAAGGCGCGATCAGTCAATGGCCTGGCTTCCTCTTGACGCCGGGCTCCCTGGTAGAAGGCCGTTCCAACAGCGATTAAAGAGAAGAGCTCGTCTTGAGTAAGCTTCGGCGCGAGCTGTTCCAGGATGTCGGCGTACATGGATACGAGATGGCTAGAATCGTCTTGCAAAGGCAAGGGCGTGGTGGTCATCAGATCCCGGATTTCTTCCATGTCCATTGGGGGCTCCGCGGAGAGGTTTTCGATACGCCCTGCAGCACGATTGCTCATCAATATCGCTCGGCGTCGACGTGAGTCCATCGACGATGAGAGATGGTGATCAATCGGGGTTGGGAGGCTGCTGCGCGTTGGGCTATTTCCCGCATGGCGGGCGAGAGGGTGAGGGGGCGACAGGGGGCGGTGCCTCGCAATTGAAGCGTTGGCACATGAGGTTGCTTGGTTTCTACGGCTTTCGATGACATTTCAGTTCCGCAACATTGCTGTGCTGGAATTTGGTGGTGCCGGTGTGCGGCCCATGGCGTGCCTGGGCCTGGTGCGGACCGGGATCAGCGGCTTGCCGCGGCCCCAGTCGACGTCCTTGGACGCGTTCCGGAATGAGGGTTTGGCGCTCAAGCATAGTGATGAAACTGTACTCATCGCTTAAGAATTATCTGATCAGGCATGTGCCTTCAGCCCTGGCTTGTTCAGTCTGCTAGCGCGATGGACCTGCCGGAACGAGATGCCGTCAGGGCGGTCTCGTAGGCCTCCAACGTCTGCGACATCTTCACGGAGATCGAAAAATGGCGTTCGGCGTACTTTCTTGCACGATCTGTGATTTGGTCCGCTATGTGCGGATTGGCCCAAATATCCGCAATACGGTCGGCGAAGCCAGCCGTATCACCGGCCCCGCATAGCCAGCCGGTCTCGCGGGGTTGAACGATTTCCGGTATGCCGCCCACGTCGCTCGCGACGACGGGGCAGCGCGAGGCAAACGCCTCCGGAATGATGCGCGACCACGCTTCGCAAGAGGACGGGACGAGAACGGCATCCACGGCTTGAAGCACATCCCCGATATCTTCGCGATGGCCGGTAAATATGACGCTTTTTTCGATTTCGAGCTGCACGGCAAGATCGCGTACGGCTTGTTCGTACGCCAGCGTGCGTTGGGTCGGCTTTCCGACCACCAGCGCCACGGCCGGAATACCGCGCTGAAGCAGCAGATGAACGACCCTTACGAGCTCCGCCTGCCCCTTTTCCGGCCTGAGCATCCCGACCGTCGCTACGACGAACGAGCGGGGGGCCAGCGCGAGCGTGCGTCTCATCGCGTGGCGGCGCGCTTCCCGTTGCTCACTTGCGAAGAATCCGGGGGCCGCCCATTCGCCTACGACACTGACACGGCGCCTGGGCGCAAACCCCGCTGCCACGATGTTGCCCGCGCCGCTTCGGCTGGTGGCGATGACACGATGGCATCCCAGCCGCCACTCCAATCGGCGGCGCCATGATGTGCTTGGCTTTCGCGCGAAATGCCACGTCCTGACGAGCGTGCAGAGATCGCGGCATAGCGCGCTGGCCTGGCCGTCTTTCGCTCCGTGGGAATCAATGACATGAATGCCCATTTGACGTACTGCCGTTCGCAGCCGGCGTATCGTTGAGACGGAGTAGGGCGAGTCAAAATCAATTTCCAACGTTGGTAGCCCGCGCTGACGAGCCAGCGCCAGGGTTTCGCTCCTGGATGGGCCCGCGAAGACCGCGGTATGACCATGAGCCTGAAGCCAGGCCAATTGGTCGAGGATGCGAAACTCCAGGCCTCCGAGATTTAGCCCGGAAAAAGTATGCAGAACGCGCATGAACCTTCATCTGTGTCGAGCGAGTGACTGTCGCGCCGCGGCCAGACAGGACCGCAACATTGCCACTCCGGTTAGAGACGTTCTTCACAAGAGCTCGACATTGATATCACTGTTCAGATGAGACGAGGTTCGATTCCCGGAATGAATGCGGGGTTTGCGGCAGGAGGCACAGTTTTTTGCTAATTTTTCGTGCCTTCAGCTCTCTTTTCGACGGATTTCCGAGGGGGTGATGCCCCAGGCGCGCCGCATGGTCATGGTCATGTGGCTGTTGTTGGAAAAGCCCGTCAACCGCGCAATCTCCCCGAAGGGCAGGGTACTCCACAAGGACAGTTGGCGAGCGCGCTCCAGTCGAAGCTTGATGATGTATTGATGTGGCGGCAGCCCAAAAACCTGGCGGAACGCGCGCGAGAAATGGCTGGGCGACAGATTGGCGATCGTGGCCAGGCTTTCCAGGTTGATGTTCTGATCCAGATGGGCGCGAATGAATTCCTCGATGCGTTGATGCGCGCGGGGGCTGAGTTTCGCGGCGTGCGGATGAAGACTCCTTTGAGTCAGGTGTGAATAGGTTCTCAGCATGTGCGCGCCCAGCAGCGTGATCCAGGCGTTCAGGGATTCCGTCTTGCCGGGATCGTCGTTTTCTATCTCGTCGCGGATATGGCGGGCGATGCATAGCGCGCGTCGGTCCACGCTGCCGAGCTTCGGTGGCTGCCAACGGACCTGGTCGTCGCCAAGTTCCATGCCTGCAAGACGCCGCAGACGCTCGTCGCTCAAGCCCATCAGCAGGTTCTCTTTGGCAACCGCCCAGCGAGCAAGGAGTTCGTGCTGGCGCGGGATAACTTCGACGGAGCCGGTGGGCGCGAGGCCTAGCGTCGCGCGGTCGGAATTGAGGGCAATCTGTCGATGCGGTTGCGGCGTGAAGAGCACCAGGAAGTAATGCGCAGGAGCAGTAAAGCGGATGGTGTTGGGCCCTGTCTTTGTCGTGGCGATCGCGGCATCGCCCAACTCCAACTTGGGTCCCCATGCCTCGGGAATGCTCTCAAGAATCATGTCCTTCCCCTTGTTGTTGCTATTGCTGGCTGATACGGCGGGCCAGGCGCGCAGCGGCCTTCGAGGGCGCGACAATGTGAAATCGATAAAACAATATATAGGCTGGGCAGCCATTGTGAAACCTGGCGGGCTTGGTACATTTTGTTGCTGGCGGAGTGCGCCTTAATATGGCCGAGCCCGGGATGGGCCGGAATTGTTCCCGTCGGTCAGTCTGATAGAAATGTAGCCATGGCTAGATTTGCAGCGACTAGTGTGCGTCTATGAGCACTCTCTCTGAGCGGATCCGCGAGGCCATGGCCGCGGCAAAAAAAAATCAAGCAGATCTGGTCCGAGCCACGGGGGCCAAAAGTTCATCCGTGGCCAACTGGGTGGGCGGGCGCACCAAGAATCTCCGGGGCGAGAACCTGGTCATCGTGGCGCGCCTGCTGAATGTTTCCGAGGCCTGGCTTGGTGCGGGTGTGGGCAAGCGAGAGAGGGGCGGGTCGCTGGCCTGGCCCTTCAGGCAAGTGACTCTGGAGCAATTCGAACTCCTTTCGGCTGAGGCGCGCGCGCATCTCGAAAGCTATCTTGCGTTTCTGGTGCAAGAGAGCGGGGCGCGTGCGTCCCGGTCTTCCGCCTCTACCGCAGGCAGTGTGCCGGCTGAGTCGATTCAACAACTCCGCCAGGGCTTGAAGCGAACGTCTGAAGCGTTGCGTCACCATTTTAGCAAGGAGATTGAACGTGACGACAAAGTTGACGCTGATCGCATCAAGAGGCGACGGGCTTCGGGGAAAAAGTGAGGGGGCGCCGCAGTGTCCCAAGTGTGCTTGCGGCCTTATTCACGCCGGCGAAGAGGTCAGGGCGCGCGCTTGCGTCGATATCCTGAGCGAGGGGCGGTTTCGCCATAGCCTGACCGCCGAGCCTTGTGACCTCATGCCGTTGTTGCTGGCATGCCATATCCTGACAGGCGAAATTCTTGAGAGGCTGAGCAGCCTGGCCTGAGTGGCAAGGGCTTGGTGCCGGCTCGCCGGCGCTGGAAAGTTGACGCAAAAACTAGCCATGGCTAGAATTTGCTGGCGCCAAGTCCCTCCCGTCCTAAGAGCAAACAAGCCGGTCGTTGCGGCCAGTCTGCCTCGCCGCAGTCTGGTTCGCGCCGGCAAACTCATAGGAATCTGACAATGCAACCCGTCATGACGGCGGCATCTTCAATGGCATTGAAGATCGTCACCACTTACGCAATATGTGCCGCGTTGGCCGCGCTTTTAGGCCTGGTAGTCCTGCCGCCCCGTAGTCGCGCCGAGTTGATGATGCGCACAGCATCCACGCTGGTGTGCTCGTTTGCCTTCGGCCCCGCCCTGGCCGCGGCCGCGCTGGCGTGGTTTCCCGCGTTGACCGACGCGTTGGTCTGGTTGGCGGACCACGGCAGTACGGAAGACGAATTCCTGGCAAAGCTCTATGTCATAGCCCCCTGCATGCTGCTGGCGGGGTTGCCAGCCTGGTGGATGCTGGGTGGGTACATGCGGTGGGTCGCTCGCATTCGGAAGATCGGCCTGCTTCCCTGGCTGGATGAACTCCGCGCGAGGCTGCCGCTCCTGGGCGGCGCCAAGGATAAGGAGTGAGTATGCCGCTTCAGTCAGTACTGCATACCGCAATCATGCCGGCGTTGCGACTGCTGCCCCCAGACATGGACA
Source organism: Achromobacter dolens (assembly GCF_902859745.1). GTDB lineage: Bacteria > Pseudomonadota > Gammaproteobacteria > Burkholderiales > Burkholderiaceae_B > Achromobacter > Achromobacter dolens. The sequence continues at coordinate 66,553 of NZ_CADIJW010000012.1, forward strand.
CAGCGGGCGCTCGCGTCATGCTGCTCGCTATCGGCCTGCAGGAGAGCGGTTTGAGACATCGATTCCAACTCGTCTCGGGCAAGCCCGGCCTCAAGGGGCCGGCACGTGGCCTCTGGCAGTTCGAAAGAGGAACGAGCGCCAGCCTCGGAGGCGTATGGGGCGTGTGGATGCATCCAGCGAGCAGGCGATGGCTACGGCAACTGTGCCCTGAGCGGCGAGTGAAGATGGATCCTGGCGTAGTACACGAGACCTTGGAGCGTGACGATGTGCTCGCGGCCGGGGTGGCCCGGCTTTTGCTGTGGACCGACCCTCAGGCTTTGCCTTCGATCGATGACGAGCCGCAGGCCTGGGCCCTCTATTTGCGAACCTGGCGCCCTGGCGCCTACGCGCGCGGGAGCCAGGCTCAACGAGCCTCGCTGCGGCAAAAGTGGCGCGGGTATCACGCTCAGGCAGCCGCGCTCGTGGGCGAGGTGACTCCATGAGCGCGGTATCAGGATGGTTGAGTATGTTCAGCGGCAGGGGGATCCTGGTTCCGCTGCTGGTGGCGTCGCTGGCGGCAGGTGTTGCGTGGAATGTCCGCGGATGGCGCGCCGAGAGTCAAGTCGCACAACTCGAAAGACGATGGGCCGACGAGCGTGCGGTGGCGAGCCACGTGCTGGCCACTGCCCAAGACGAAGCCCGCATGCAAACGGAACGCCGATACGAGGTGGTGAATGAAATCAGGAATGAAGCGGATGAGAATCTTGCGCGCGTGTTGGCTGCTGAGCGCGCTGCTGCTGATGAGCGCCTGCGCCAGCAGGCCGTCCTCTTTGCCAGGCGCCAAGCCGGTCGCTGCGGCCATTCCCACTCTGCCGGCGTCGGCGCGTCAGCCGCCGACCCCATCGGCCTGTTCGCCGAGTTGTTTGGCGAACTTGATCGAATGGCGGAAGTCTACGCGAGCGAAGCTGACCGGCGTCGAGTCGCCGGGTTAGCGTGCGAGCGAACGTATAGCGAGATCAGGGGGAAGTAGCCGCCCAAACACCGAGAGAAACGCCTCTGCCGTCGCGCGGGAGTCGCACGGGACAGGCAATTATCGAGGTAGGCATGGCGCCGAGGTTCTGGCGCCATGCCTTTCTTTTTCTTCAGCGCGGAGGCTTGCTCGGTAGTGAAGGAAGGCGAGGGCTGGCCGTCCACATAAAGCAGTGTTTTTTGCTCCCTCGCACGCATCGCTCAGTGCCACGGCGCTAACCCGTAGCTCGGCCAAGCCCTCTAGTCGGGATACTCCCGCGCTCCCATGAAGCAGGGTAAATAACGCTCAAGTATCACGTCCAGACTCGTCGCCGCGCTAACCGGCGACCGCTGGAGTACCCCGACTGAAGGGCTCGTACGTGAGCATATTCTGGAAGGGGCGGAGTGCTCTTGAGAACATTCTGAGTGCCTGTGGGCGACTAGGGTAGCCGCGAAACGATGAATGAAGTTTCGTATTGGTGGCCAGGAAATTGGCTGTTGACGCGCTGGGAGAATTCCTCTTTCGAGACGCGATGGTGGTACGTGTCGTGTAGCAGGACCAGAAACGCCTCCCGGCTGTCCGTCGTATCGAGCGGCAGGCGCTGGTACCGCGGGTTGGCGTCAATCTGACTGACGAGCCCATTGAGCCAGGCCTGGAACGGCTGGTCGTCGACAGCCGCGTCAACCCGCGGGTTCTGCTCGGTTGCGCATCCCTGTACCACAGGCAACGCAAGGACCGCTGAAACCAGAAAGGCACGGCATATTTTTGCGTAGCGATGTTTCATGATCGTGTGCTCCCGGTATAGAGCCGCCGCAGTAAGGGTTCGCGGCCGGATTGATAACAGTTGGTCAGCTTAACCGCACGAGATTTCTGAGTGAATGATTAATCCATGGATTTGACAAAAAGGCACCGAAACTTCTCGCCGCGGCGTGTTTTGCCACCCATGCGAGGGGCGATCCTTCTACGATTGCTGCGCCACTTTTTCGAGTGGAAAACCGCAGAACGTCTGCATCTATTGAAGGAAATAACATGTTTCGAAAAATCATGACGGGCCTGGCATTTTCGGGGGCACTCGCCGCGAGCTGCGGCGCTTATGCCGCGGACGTTCATCCGGTAACGGGCGCGACGCCCGGAAGCCATCAATCCGCCAAGGCACCTGCCCACGCTGGCAAGCAGCCTCAACAAGCGGGAGCCCAGAGCACCAAGTCTGATCGTCAGCGCCAAGTGCAGCCGACGGAGCAGCATCAGCGTAAGCCTGCCACTGCCGCAGGCAAGCCGCACACCGACGCCAGGAAGTAAGCTCCGCGGGTTGGTAGGAGGCGCCATGGTTTAACGTTCGGCCATGCGGGCAAATAGGCAGGCTGCCGGCCATGGCTTGATGCCCTGCGTCCGGGGGCGGCGTGCGTGCCCGTGCCGCCATGCGCCTTTCGCCTATTGCCATCACTGATTCTGGTCCCTCCGGCATGCTGCGAACGCGTTGGCGACTCTTGTCCCTGGCGCTCCTGTTGATGGTGCTGATCGGGTTCATTGTCGCGCTGGCCTGTATGGGTACGCCTCGGGCCATGCGCGCCGCAATGGCGTTGGGTGGGACCCTGGCCGGCATGCTGGCGCTTGCGGTGTTTGTCTGCCGCAGGTGAGGATTGTTATCCACACTGCTGAGTAACTTTACGGCGACCTCTTCGGTACGGCTGTGCAGTTAGCAACTGGGACGTAAGGGCCGCGCGCGTTGTGTGTGGTTCTGAAGGCCAGGCGTCTATTGCAATTGAACCCTGATGTATCACCGCTGCGGGCTTCGTCGCTGCCGTGGGGGGGGGGGCGGCAGTTAATTCGGACGCGCTGCATCACTTGGTGTGATGCAGGGCTGTCGCCCACGAATTCGTCAAGAGCAACGACATCAGCATCAACGATCACTCGTTCAACGCGAATCTCTCCGGATCGCGCGTCGAGTTGGGCCTGGGTACCACCCTTCAGATCGGCAAGCACCTCAGTGCGCATCTGAACCGCAAATAGGGGAAAGCCCGGCACGCGAGCAGGTCCTTTCCATGCAGCCGATTTCCGGACCGCATTAATCGCATTTGCCGGCACCGCGCCACGTGGCACTCCGGAAATAACAAGAACTATTTAGGAGCTTTTTCTTCGGATAGGATTTCCCTGAAGCGTTTGACTCCCGCCTCGATGTTGCCGTAGCCCGCTGAGCGCGAGGCGAGGCGGCGAAGTGCGCAGACGTCGCCGCCTGCCGTGTGTCGTGCCATCGGTGTGTCGCGGTAGTCCATGCTAGCTCCTGTTCCCTGTTCCCTGTTCCCTCGTGGAGGTCCTGAACATGCCTGAAATGACTGCCGAGAATGGCGGCAATCCTCAACCCATTCTTGATCGCGCGAGAAATCTGGTTCCAGACCCGCAATTCGAAAAGGTGGTTTCGCTGCAGCGGAGCTATGCGGATGCTGATGACGTAGCGTACATCTACCGCACGACGCGCTGGTCGGATGACTGGGCGGTAACCGGTTCTTCCTCGAGCGTCATTGAATTGCTGGGCCAGCATTGGTTTGGCCCGGTCGACGATCATGGGGGCGTGTATTACCGCATTGGGTGGCCGCAAGATCCTCAGGGAAACAGAATCCACTATGCCATGATGATCACGACGCTCGGCGAGATGTCCCTGGCCAAGAAAGTGCATCTGCCCCAGGGGGCGGTAAACGTCAATTTTCTTGGCGTCCGGAATAACTGGCTCGGCTCATTGACCCATGAGGCCGAGCTGGAGGTGATCCTGGAACAGGACGGGGGGCGAGCCACCAGCCAAAAGCTCCAATTCCGGCGTCAGGACAAGAACAACCCGTCGTCCACGGACGGTCATTGGCAACGCTACAGCGTCGACTTTCAGGTTCCCCAGGCCGGAAATTATTGGCTGAGGTTCCGTGGCGTGCCGCAAGGGAACAATCCTCCGCAGTGCGCCCCTTTCATTACGGATATTTTTTTGTGTCCCAGGGCCAAGCCCAAGCTCTTGAACGTAGAAGGCGCAGAGGGACCGGCGCCGCATTGGAAGGTGAAGGCGCGAGCGGACCAACACTTCCGTCCTCTCACATTTCTCTTTGCCGTTGGCTCTGGCTTTGGCGTGCTGCGGAACCATCTCGTCACAGTCGAGCTTCGCGATCCCGCCCAGAGCGGCTTGCATTTCGAAGGCGCCGATCAGACGAAATTCAGCGATCGCACGAACAGCGACGGTTTTTTCTTTCTGCCTGGGCATCAGTTGAAGGCTGGGCCGAAGGCGGACAAGACCGGCGAGCTTGTCGTTGTCATTGATGGGGAAGAAATCGGCAGGGTGAGTCTGGAAGTCTTGGAGAGGGCGCCAATATCCGGTGTGGCGGAATCCGTCGATATCTATGCATCCCCTTATCTAAGCGGGGACATGCAGACCGCGGCGAGCAGACGACGCTTCTCGCGCGCGCTTCGCGTTTCCGTATTCGATTCTGGCCATCAGCGGGCGACCAGTGGGCAGGTCACCTTCTCCGCCTCCAGCACGAATGGCCAGGTTCGGAGCTATGTTTCGGCAAGCGAGAACCTTGAGTGGAATTCCGCCTCGCAGACCGAGGTCGACGTGCCGGTAAGGGACGGCAACGCGCAGGCCTGGCTGATCGGCGAGTTTTCGGGGGCCGATTCCGCGGGGCCGATCGCTGTCGCTGCGAAGGTGAAGGGAAAGAGCAGTCGCAGCGTTATTTTCCACGAAAGCGTGTGGTCACAGAACGCAAGTTTCCTGATTCTCCGCGTGGGGGGAGATCGCCAGCATGTGACGCCCGGCGCTCCCGTTACTGGCCTGAGAGCCAAGCTCGTCATGGAGAGTACTTCACGAGGAATTTCCAATGAGTGGATCCGATGGGAGATCATGGATGCCACCGTACTGCGTTTCAAACCGTTGGAACCGGGCGCCATTTTCTACCAGGAAAGCGCACACACGATCTGGACCAGAACTGACCCCGACGGGATTGCGCGAGCGCCCGCGTTGGAACGCATCGGCAGCGACAAGGGCACCGGTCACGTCAGGGCGTCAACGCCCTTGGCGGCCGAGACCAGCTTTACCTTGTTCCTGGACCCGGCGATACAGTACACCATCGGGGTCGGGGAAAACGATGCGCTTCCGCTTCATACGGTGCAACATCGCACGATAACGGTCAGGGATTCGATCACAAATCGGCCTGTAAGCGGTGTGCGAGTGGACGCAGAAGTCCTGGGAGAAGACGGTAACCCGGCGCAAATCCATCCATTGCGGCAGCACCAAATCACCAATAGCGCAGGGCAAGTTTCGTTTGCGTTTACCGCCGGTCACTCCGGGGCGACGACGGTGCTGTTGTCCGCGGAAAAGGCACACGTTAGAAGGTTGCTGTTGACGGCGACGAGTCACGTAGTGCGAGAGACCTTGACCGTTCTCACACAGCAGCCATTGATGGTTTCACGTGACCACGAGACAAAGGGCACCAATCTGATCACGGTCGTGCTGGATCCGGCGGATGATGATGTCGACAGCATTGCCTATGCGATCACGCCGGCAGACGATGATGGCCTGCTGCTCAAGGACGAGAGCGGGAACTGGAATTCCAACGGGAAGTTGCCGATGGTGGACGGAAGGACGACTATCACGGCGCTGCGGGTCGGCGTAAGCGAGACTTCACAGTACCAGATCCAGTTCTCGGTCCCCGGGCAGGAGCATGCTATCCATCCCGTGACATTCCAGGTCAGGGTGGGCGAGGGGGCTGCGGCCCTGGAGGTCTATCCGCAGGGGACGAGCAGCGACCATCCCTACGAGATCGATTCGGGGACCAGTATTGACAATGACCCGAACGTTCGGGTGATCGCCTACAGGGATACGAAGAAGACGATTCTGGCACCGAATGCCCGGCTGCATTTTTTCATTGTTGTCACAGAGCCATCAGGTGCCTCGCCCGACGCGGTGGCCTTCAAGGACGGGAGTCTGAGCGCCACGGGCATAACGGACCCGAACGGTCAGTGCTTTGTGCCTGCCTTCAAGGTCAAGAACGGGTTTGTGGGGGCCTTCAATATTGCTGTGTCGAATGAGGGGGCGGGCACAACGTTGGCCAATTTGTACTTTGGCGTGAAACAGGCTGCCGCAGCGACCTTGCTCGAGTTCGAGGACGCGCGCACAAAGCTGAAACCGTCGCACCCTTACGCGGTTGGGGTCATCGGCTCCGTGAAGGTCTATTCGGATGCCGGCAAGCAACATCCCGTGCGATCGGGACAGGTGGCATTCTCGCTGACAGGCGAGACAAAGGGCGCAACCTTTCAGGAGGAGGGCGGTAAGTTTCCGAGCGGTGGCAAGGCCATTGTTCGAAAGGTGGTTTCCCTGGATTCGTCTGGAGAGGCTCAAATCCCGGCGATCAGGACCGGGCATGCAGGGAGCCTGACGCTGAACGCGACCGTCGTGGGTACCAGCGTGGATCGGACCCTGGCTATCACCGTTGCTTGACGCAAGGCTGTGAGGGGGGCTCGAAAAACGAGAGCCCCCTTTGTTTGCGCGACACCGAATCTTAAAGAACCTATGCATATCACCGACATTCTGGAAGCGACAAATCATGCCCGATCCCGATGATCTCGCCATTGCGGTCGTTCCGCGCGCGCTGGATACCATATCCGCGAAAGGCGATGACCGAATCGGATTCGCCGTTACCCGGTTAAACAATCCGGGCGGCCTTCTCGGCGTGCTCGTGTCCGCGGACATCGTGACGCCCGCGGGGGCTGGCTTCCCTGAAGATGCGTCGCCCCAACTGTCGGTCGACGGCCAACAGTGGAGCAGCGGCGCGGACAAGAGGACAGATGCGAGCGGCCTGGCCTGGTTTTACATACGCAGTCGCTCCAGCGCCGGGAAATTCCAGGTCAGTGGCGCTATCGGCGATGCAAAGGCGCCCTTCCACAAAGTCCACGCATCGCTTGTCGCGAAGGGATCCGTTGTCGAGGTTGAATTTGCACCGAAAACGTCATTGACCACCTGGCAGGGCGAAGCATTCACACACGCGGCCGCGATCCACGTCAAGACCGTCCCTGACTCCAAGCTTGGGGTCACTTTGCGGCTAGCCGGCCCCGACAAGGCGCAAGGCGCTTCGGAAAACAATGCCCACTTCCTTACCGGCCCACGCCAGGAAGCCACCGTGGTGTCGGGCAGGGAACTCCCTCCGATCCAGGCCGGCAAGCGTATCGGAGAGGTCACGATAACGCCCTCGGCGGGCGGGCACACCGGCAAGCCGTTGACGTGGCATGTGCTGCCCGTGCCGGACCGGTTGACAAATGACTGGGGCACAACGCCCCGACACATGTCCATGCGTGCCGCCGTGCGAGAAGGGGTGGTTCTTCCCTTTCGATTGTCCGGGCACAAGACGCTAGGCGATTCAACTGGCGAACCCGACTCCATCGTGCCGGTCGGCCAATGGGCCATCCAGCTTAGCCTCGACGCCACGCCGCACGCAAAATTCAAAGAGGGTTCGACGGGTGGAGGCAACAGCTTGATTCTACGCACGGACGCCAGCGGAATCGCGAGCATCCCTGCAGGGGCTCTGCAGATCCAGGCGAGCGCCCGCAATCAGACCATCACGATCCGGGCGGCATGGAGCAAGAATCCCACGAATGCCGGCCCCTGGGCTCCTTTCCCGCAAGACGGCGCTATCTCGATCTACTTTGACCCTTGACTTCGGAGCGAAGAGCGTCAACATCAACCCCTCTGTCCGTAACATTAGCCAGCGAACTGCAAGACAAACAGTGCCCACTCCAGGCATACACCAGGAACATCCTGGTAACAACCGGAGGTACTGCTTAGGGGGTAGAAAGTGATATCGAGGCGAATCTCGAGCCAAGGTATATCGCTACGACGCCTCTGGGAAAACGGCGGCCGATGTAAACGCCGAGATGTATTACGAAGAGCTCCCGCTGCCACCGCCGCAACGGGTACGCGCGTGCAATTCGCGGCGATCGCCTAGCGGCCGCTCAATGGCAAAGCGTATCTGTGGGTTCCGGACACACAGGGCAATCTAGTCACCTTTGATACGTCTGGATGGTCAGGTCCTCGTTAGGCATCGATGTCTCGGCAAGGCCGGCGCCGCAGGATCGAGCGCGGGGCGCTGTGCCGGCTGGATGTGCAGCCGGCGGGCTGTATCCCAAGGGCCGATAGGAATTGAAGGTGAACGTCCATACCGACTTCACGAAGGGTTGGACCGGATGGGTCAGCTTTCGGCAGTGGGGGCACGCAGGACATATCATCCGTATGTCGGGCGGATGGGCGTGAAGTACGCATGGTGATGCGTGAAGCAGGCGTTCAGGAAGGCGCTGAAACCCTCCACGGGCGCGGGGCGCCCGTGGAGGCTAGGCAGTGTCCGCGGGGATTAATCGTCCTTCACCGTGAACGTGTGACTCGTCGATAGGACGCCGATCGTGGCGTCTATGATCAAGGTGCCTTCCTGTTTCACCTTCAGGGGGGGTACCTTCGCCCAACCTTTAGCGTTGATCCGGGAGCTGGATTGTTGTTGATCGTAGGCCCCGTCCTTCCCGGCGAATCTGGCGGTGGCGGTGCTGCTGGCGTTTATTGCGAAGTTGACTGTCCCCGAGTGGGCGGGAACCGTCGATCGGGCATCCGTGTAGACCTGCACGCGGCCCGCCTCCCGATCCTCATCATAGACTTTGGGATGTAGCGTCTTGAGCGTTTCGTCCGGGTCGAACCTGATGACCTGAGGCGGGGAAGCTGTAAGCGCCTGAAAATAGAACACGCCGTCGGCGGTCGACGAGGTGCCTGCGTACACCGACACGCGAAAGTCGCCTGTGAAATTGCGCGCTATCTTGATCGCTGGCAGCGGGCACTTTCCGTCCGCTCTTGAGGTGCCCACGTGCTCGGTTTTCGAGCCTTCGGTGAAGGCGACCTCGTCGGAGGTGTGATTGGGCGCCTCAATGTCGATCAGGAATTTTACTTGGGCGTTGGCAGCGGCGCTGTTGTGCCCGGAATCCGTATATACCTGAACATACATGGACGGATCGTTCCCGATTTCGGAATCGGAATCGACCTTCAGGCGATTTGTGTCGCTACTGGTGGCTGGGTGTAGCTGCACGTAGGCCAATCCACCCACCTTGATGGTCGCTTCATCATGCAGGGTGGATTCATGCCCGGGAATCGTAAAGCGGATCTTGAATTCGGCCGGGTTGGGGGGCGAGGCCGCTCCGATCCGAAGCTTGCCAAGATAGGCGACGCTGTCGTGAAAAGGCAAATTCCCTTCGCGCACCCATGTTCCGTCCTGCCAGACGTAAAGTCCATCATTTCGCTGGGGCGAGACCTTGAAATTCACCAAAGGGATTCCGTCATCGGGAGGGCTCAGGTGAATGCTGACCGGATGATCCGCGGTCGGTTGCCCGGGAAGGAGCGTGAGCTGTCTTCCAAGGGTTACCGTCAGGGTGCTCGTGACCAAATGTCCCGTGGCGAACAGGTACAGCACTATAAACTGCGCTTTGTCGGTTTCGAATTTCAAGGCGAAAGTGCCGCTTTTGCGCGCGACAACTTTGAATGTCGCAACCCCCTCCTGGTTGGTTACCACCGACGCGGGCGCGGTGGGCGTAATCGTGGCATTCGCCAGATTGCTCCTGCTTTCCACGGCTGCCCGCACATGGACGTTCGGCACGCCCTTGCCTGCGTTGTCCATTACTTTCACGCTGACATCCGTTTCGGTATTGACGGCGATTTCTGATTCTTGGTCCACTCGGACCAGGTGGTACCTGACCCTTGGTTCGTTCAGCTTCAGATTCAGGGTGAATACAGCGGTTTGCGCGACGGGCGACGCCACGCTAACTATGGCGGTGCCCACCGACCCGGCCGTCACGTGGATACGCGGGGCGGAAGCGTGTCCATCGGGATCCGTGCGCGTCCAGACGGACTCCCCGTTTTCCCACTCAATACTTGCTCCTGACGGGACCGGCTCGAATTGCATCAGGCTTGGCGTATCGATCGTCCAATGTAGCCATTCGCCATCGGCGCCGACGGATGTATTGTCCGCGCGAACCGCGCGGATCCGCAGGGGGGCGGGCAGCTCGCCTTGGTACACGGTTTGGCCGTCGCCCTGTTCCTTGCTCAAGGTCAGCGCCGTCTGGGTGGGCCACACATTCTCATGAAAAGCGACCGTCGGCTCCAGTTTTCCTTGCACGTGGGCTTCGATCTTCAAATGTCCGGGATGCGCTGAGCTATTTTGTCCCCATAGCCAGACTTTGGCGCGTCCGTCGTTGACCGGGACGTCCAATTGCGTACGCTTTTCAAGGGAAATGGTGGTCCAGCTACCATCCTCCGATTCGGTGAGATAGCCCGCGGCCCCGTTGTCCGAATTGACCACCTTGAAGGTCACGTGTCCTTTGGTTGCCCTGCCGCCTTTGGCATCGCGAACGTCCACCGACAGAGCGTGACGAAAGCGCGTCTGGCTCGCCGCGCTCTGCGCGTCGCCGCTGAGGTAGGCGAAGCGGGCCTTGAGCACCGTTTCCGCCTCTCCCTGATGGTCGGGCAGCGAGGCTTGCTTCACAACCAGTTTGATGGTGGCAATGACTTGGCCGTCCGCCTTGACGAGAAGCTCGTCGGATGCGGCGCTCGCGGGAGGCGAGCCGGCGCGCAGGGTCGTTGCCGGCATGACGACATTTGCCTCTCTATCAGATTCCACTTGAAGCAAATGACTATCGCTTTGATGTTCAAAGTGGCTGCCCGAGGCCGCCGGCTGCTTGATCTCAAAGGTCACGGGAAAGTGGCGAAGCAGGGTACCGGAGATACTATCAAAAAGGAAGAACTTGAACGAAGGGAAATACCCGTTGGCGTTTGCCTCCAGGGTAAGGTTGTCGCCGCTACCCTTTATCGGGGCTTGGATCCCAAGCGCCTTGAGCTTGTGTCGATACGCCAGCACGATGTCCGCAACGAACGAACCGCAGATCGGGCTGATAGGGTCATTGGGGACCCCTTTCATGATCAAGCGATATTTGCCCGGCTTCTCGATGTTGAAGTCGTGACTACGCCGCATCCAATCCCCGTGCGCGGTATCGAAGAACGTTGCAACCAGTGACTCGCCGCCGATAACGCCCTGCGGGCGCAATTCGACGTCGAAAGAGGCACCGAGCGTTCCGCAATTATGGATGTTGTCCCTGACGCTCAGAAAGTTAAGATTGACCATTCCTGCAATGGGGAGGTCGACGTCCTGTCCTAGTTCCCCGTAGCCCCAGCCATTTGTATTGATGGCAAAGCCGCGGTCTCCAGACTCTACGGGAGGCCATCCAATGGGATATCCCGTCCACTCCCGATGTGTCGCGGCATACTCGAACCACCCTTTGCCGAGAAGCTCAATGTCGTGGACTGCCCGCGCCGTGGGTGTGTCGCCATCAACGTCCCAGATGTTGGACCAATGATGGCCAGGGTCAGGGTACGCTTTCTGCGAGAAGAGGCGGATAGCGGCGGCATTGCCTTCCGTCAGGTCCCGCCAATACTTTTCAACCTCCAAGAAGCGTCCGTCTCTTACAAGATTTTTTGACGTGGTGGCGCGGACGGGGGCGGGGCCTGAGATCTTAACGGGCATATGAGAATCTCCAGTGGGGAAAAGGGTTGGCTGTCAGAGGGGATAGCTTTATGGGCAGGGGGGGGCTAGCCGAGCCAGCACGGTGGGAACTTGGTCAAGTGCCAGTGCATGTGTGAAGACATGCGTCGTTGTTGACCCTTGGCTTCCACACCCGTCCGCATTCGCAACATGAGAAGCCATGGACATCCTAGCGCTACCCGCGTGGGGTCGGATAGGGCAGGCTATTTCCGGAAGAGCGCTGCCGCGGTCCTCAATCCTATTAGAGCAACGCCCCGCCGGAATTGGATTGTGCAGAGGCTGTTTTAACAGTCATACGGATGCGCATGGGCGCACCCCGCAGTCGCTCTCGCGAACGACGACCAGAATTCACGGAATCGCACCTTAGTGTCAAAAATCGATTGTTGTTTTGCTCGTGGCGACACGTGGCTTAACAAGTTCTGAGTTTTTTCTGAGTGATTGGCAAGAGAATGGCGGGTACCTTCACCGCGATCCTCACATAAGGCCCCCGCGGTTATCCGAGATCGATGGCGTGGCGTCGCCCAGGTCGACGTTCAGTAGAAGCAGGGTTCCAATCACCATTCGATTGGCCCGTCACCGCCAAAAATTCAGGAAAGCCAGGGGGCCGCGTGTTTCATCGCGACGTCGCATTGCTGCGCCTGTCGCAAAAGCCAACCGCTGGCGATCTCTTGGGAATTCAGCATGTCAAAACGTGAACTCATCGGCTTTCGGCCATCCGTCGTAGCGACTGCCGTCGCTGCGGTATTCTGCACCGCTTCCGGGCCGGCACTTGCCGATCCCGTGGCTATCGCCAATGGCACTCACGACTTTTCCGGAGCGGGCCATGAAAACAACTGGATTGAACAAACGGGCGGCACCGTCAATTTGAGCAGCGGTGTGTTCGGTTCGGATGGAGCGGCGTCCGCGGTCGTAAGAGGCGGCCAGATCAACATCGGTTCGGGGGCAAACCTGAAAGGGATGGTCGCGCTGCATGGCGATGCCGACGCAAACATCGGCGTAAACGCGCGGGACCAGGTCACGATCCGGCTCGGCGTGCACACCAATGCGAACAACACGTTGGCCCTCGATAACGTGTTCTTGAATGAGGGCAGTTATGGGTCTGTGCTTTCGGTGCAAGGCACCTCGACCGCGACGACAACTGCCAGGACGCGGATCCACGGCAGTGGGGCTCAGGTCGGCGTCATTCTGACCGGCGCTTCCTCGTTGCTGATGAACGGTTCCACGATCGATGCGGAAGACAGTGCAATCAAGGTAAGAGGGGGGGGCGCGCAGGCATCATTCCTCACAATGAATGACGTGTCCTCGACGGGCGGCATAAGCGGCCTGTATGCGCAGACGAATTCGGTGGTGCAGGTCAATGGCGGGACCTTGAAGGCCAGTGGTGTCAAGGTGGATGACTTTGGCGGCGTGAACAATGCGGGTGTCTTTGCGCTTAACGATGGCGCGGCGGGCGATCCCCGCTTTAGAACTGTCGTATCGCTGTCAAACGTAGCCGTGATTGGCGAGGGCCCAAAGAGCGCTGGATTGCTCAGTCAGGCGGTGAATGGGAATGTTGAGATCGGGGTGCTGGACTCTTCGATCAAGGGCGGAAAGTATGGGGTCGTTTTTAACGTGGACCCGTTCTATGCCAAAGACTTGATGCCCGCGACCTCCACTGTCGTACTGACGGATACCACGGTGACGGCGGGGGAGGGCCCCGCGGTGTGGGTGGTGGGCAAGGGCGCAATGGCCAACATGCTTGTCCAAGGACAGAAGTCGACACTAACCGGGGCGAACGGTGTCGCGTTGCAGACCGATGCGGGGGGGCAGATCGACCTCAGGGTCGCGGACGCGAACGTCCGAGGCGACGCCATCAACAACGGGGGTATCAGCCGAATCACGCTTGACCGGGGGGCCGTCTGGCAGGGGGCTACGCAGGGCGTGACCAGGATGGACGTGAGATCCGGCGGCGTCTTCGCGCTCGGTGGCAGTTCGACCGTGTCGACGTTGGCCATGAATGGCGGCACGGTTGACCTCGGTGGCGGCGCGGGCGGCGCGTTCCATACACTGACGGTGAACGACTTGAGTGGCGGAGGGATGTTTCGGTTCGGCACGGATCTGAGCCAGCCCGCCGCGCCGGTGGGCGACAAGCTGATCGTGAAGAACCAGGCGACCGGCAGTTACCAAGTGCGGGTCGCCGATTCGGGCCGCGAGCCGGGCGGCGGCGACGCCAAGCCGCTGACGCTGGTCGAAACCGGCGGAGGAGGAGCGAAGTTTTCGCTCGACAACCCGGACGGGGTGGTCAACCAGGGCGTGTACCAGTACAGGCTTGGGCAGAACCCGCAGAACGGGAATAATTGGGAGCTTCAGCCGACCGGTCAGACGACCCCTTATACCAACAGCGTCGTCAACATCATGGGTGTTGCGCCCACGATATGGTATGGGCAACTGATGACGGTGCGGGAACGCTTTGGCGAACTGGGGTTCGAGCAGGACAGGGGCGGCGTCTGGGTGCGTCCGTACGGTACCGAATACAAGATCAAGAGCGCCTCGGGGGCCCGCTTCCAGCAGAACCAGTCTGGCGTGGCGGTGGGCGCCGACAAGGCGGTCGACTTCCTGGGAGGCAAGACCTATTTCGGTGCCTTGTTCAATTACAGCGAATCGAAGCTTGACGACAAAGCGGGCGCCAAGGGCACGGTGGACGCGTACTCTATCGGCGCCTATGCCACGTGGATGGGCCGCAATGGATACTACCTGCATGGCTTGGTGAACGCGAATCGATATATCAGCAAGGCCCGCGCCAGCACGAGCAACGGTGGCAGCGCCGATGGCTCTTTCAATACGAACGGTGTGGGGGTTTCGCTCGAAGGCGGACGTCGGTTCGATTTCGAAAATCGATGGTTTGTCCAGCCGTATGGGCAGTTGTCCGCCTTGCATATGCAGGGATCCCGGTTCAGCTTGAACAACGGCATGGATGCCAAGGGGGACAGCATGGACTCCGTCCAGGCGGCCATTGGGACGCAGGTCGGCAGGGCCTTCCGCAGCGCCAATGGTGACGTTGTCGAGCCTTACGTACGTGTCGCGGTGGTTCACGAGTTCGTCAAGAGTAACGATATATCGATCAACGATCACTCCTTCAACGCGGATTTGTCGGGGTCGCGGGTGGAGCTGGGGCTGGGCACTGCGCTGCAGATTGGCAAGCATCTCAGCGCGCATCTGGACTACGCCTATGCGAATGGCAGAAAGCTGTCGCAGCCTTTCCTTCTGAACGCAGGATTGCGCTATCAGTGGTAGCGCATTACCGCGGCGCCGGGGGGCGCCGCGTGTGAAATGCCCGGCGCGAGATACTTGCTTCGCGTCGGGCTGTTGGCGCTAGCTTTGAAGTTCGAATGTCGTGCTACTCGGTTGGCCCGCAGGGGGTTCTTGCCAATTGTCCGGGCCGGCGTAGGTGGTTTTCCAGCGCACGCTGATCTCCAATTGGTCCTTGCCAGGCGTTCTGCGCTCGAATACCAGGTCATCGCGCGTGAGCATCACGGATCCGTCTTCTCCGGTTTCGGAAATAAACGTCGCACCGTTATTCGACATTTTTGGGCCCTTGAATTTTGCGATCGACGTGTCAGTAATCGTCAATCTCAGTTTCCATTTGGGAACGGGCTTTTCGTCGCTGTTGAGATCTCCGTACCGTTCGCGTCCGAACAACTGGAATTTGGACGTTGCGAGCGTCACCTCGGGGTGACGTCTCGACAGATTGGTGCCGGTGGTCGGGAGCTTCATATGCGTGGGGACGGGAATGACTGTCCACGTCATGGGCGTGCCTTTGTGGCCCGGAACCGAAGGCGTAAGCGTCAGATCGCCGGCCAGCTTGCCGGCCTGGATGAGTCCCATTGACGTCGCGCCTGCTCCTACGACAACGTTGGTGGAATAGTGAGGCTCGAGATCAAAATGCGCACGGTCTCCCTGAACTTGTGGCGTCTTGTTCGGGCCGTCAAGGGTGACCGTGACGGTGACTTTTGCCGGCGCTTTGGTCTCCGGAGTGGTAACGACATTGACGGGCTCGCCCGAGAACACCTCCAACTGCGGCGTTATGCGCTTGCCGGTGGCAGAGAACGTAATGGCAGTGATCGCCGGCGCGACTTCGCCGTCATATACCGCGGTGGCAACCGGTCTGCCCCGGCCGATAGCCGTAAGTTTGGCGTGGCCAAGCGCCGACGTTGCGTCGGCCTTAAGATCTGTGATGGCGAGTGGCTTCGTGGCGTCGGCGGTTGTCAAGCGCTGCGCTTCACCGTCCAGAGCGACCAGGACGCCTGGGTCTCTCGACGTAACCTGCAGCGAAACGGTGGCCGCGATATCAGCGGCGGGAGCCTTGGTGGTTTTGGCGTGGAGCTTGATACCCGCCGTTGGCTTCTCTGTCGCGCCAAACGCGGCGCCCTTGTCGGCGGTTCCCTTGTCCGGGTCGAATTTGAGTGTATAGGCGGGCTTGCCGTCCTTATCGATTGGGGGAATTTGGGGCAAGGGGCTGATACGGATAACCCTGCCGTTGCCGGCCTGGTCGCTGACATAGAGCGACTCGACACTACTGGCGCTGTCAATGTGCCAGGCGACCACGGCGGGGGCAGCTTTTACGGTGCCTTGCTTCAATGCGTAATTTATCTGAACGTGGGCGGGTGGTGTCGTATCAGGGGTCGGCAATACCGCATAGATGTGTCCATCGTCCGGGTAACGGTCGTCGACGATCCAGAGGTATCCCGATTTATCGACCGCAATGCTCGATATGCTTACGGGGTCGCTCCCCGCCTTCAACGTCGCGATCAAGGCGGGTTGGGCGTTTTCGGTTGCAAGGTCCATTCGCCACAGTTCGCCATTTGTTCCGCCGATGTACAAGATGTTCCCATCGAGCGCAAGCGTTTGGCCCGCCAGATCGATCCTCCTCATATTCGCGGGCGCCGCTGCAGGTAGCGTCGCCGCCGGGATGCCGACGAGTTGCTGCTTTCCCGAGGCGCTATCCTGGGCCGTCATCCATAGGGTCTTCTTCTCCTCATGGAATACCAAGGATGACTGCAGGGCATCAGCCTTCTTGCCGATTTTTATTGTGAGGACCGGCGGGGTACCCTTGGGCTTTTCTGTATCAAAGGCGACCAGATTGCCCAGGGTATCCAGAACCCACAGATACGCTTTGGTGCTACCGAGCCCCTGATAGGCGATCGCCCCGAACTGCACGCGGGTACCCGTTGTGGCGGTGGAAACGGGAGTTTCGTAATAGATCTCGGCGTTTGCATCGGCCGCCGCTGCCACTTTGTACCGGTAGATAGTGCCGTACGTATAGTCCGAGATCCATAGCGTGTTCGCCGGGTCCAAATAGAGGCCCCGGACGATGGTGGAGGGCTTTGGCGCCGCGACCGTGGAAGGCTTGCCCAACGCGGGGCGAGGCAGCGTGAGGGTGGCCACGGTTTTCCCTGTGGCGTCCTGGCGGTACACCTTGGCCTCGAGATTCGCGTTGATATCACTGTCTGCCGCCCAAACCGTACCGTCTTGTGCCACGACAAGGTTTCTGATGTATGCCGTGGTAGCGGGCACCGCTTGGTCGTGCTGTTCGCCGGCCAATGTTACGGACAGAGGGGTTGATGTTGATGCCATTACAGGTCCTTTTTCAGAAGAAAAGACAAAGACAGCGGGAAGAAGACGTTTCGCCGCTCGAGGGGGATGCGCGTGCTGGGAAGGGGCGGTTGCTCTTCGCTCCGAAGTCAAGGGTCAAAGTAGATCGAGATAGCGCCGTCTTGCGGGGAAGGAGCCCAGGGGCCGGCATTCGTGGGATTCTTGCTCCATGCCGCGTGGATCGTGATGGTCTGATTGCGGGCGCTCGCCTGGATCTGCAGAGCCCCTGCAGGGATGCTCGCGATTCCGCTGGCGTCCGTGCGTAGAATCAAGCTGTTGCCTCCACCCGTCGAACCCTCTTTGAATTTTGCGTGCGGCGTGGCGTCGAGGCTAAGCTGGATGGCCCATTGGCCGACCGGCACGATGGAGTCGGGTTCGCCAGTTGAATCGCCTAGCGTCTTGTGCCCGGACAATCGAAAGGGAAGAACCACCCCGTCTCGCAGGGCGGCACGGATGGATATGTGTCGGGGCGTTGTGCCCCAGTCATTTGTCAACCGGTCCGGCACGGGCAGGACATGCCACGTCAACGGCTTGCCGGTGTACCCGCCTGCCGAGGGCGTTATCGTCACTTCTCCGATACGCTTGCCGGCCTGGACCGGAGGGAGTTCCCCGCCCGACACCACGGTGGCCTCCTGCCTTGGGCCGGTTAGGAAGTGGGCATTGTTTTCCGAAGCGCTTTGCGCCTTGTCGGGGCCGGCTAGCCGCAAAGTGACCCCAAGCTTGGAGTCAGGGACGGTCTTGACGTGGATCGCGGGTGCAGGGGGAAACGGTTCGCCTTGCCACGTGGACAGAGACGGCTGAGGGTCGAACGTCACGTCAGTGATGGACGGCTGCGCCTTGAGCTCCACGAAGATGCGGTGATCCGGCGGCTCGTAGTCGTCGATTTCGGCTCTGAGTCGGAATTCCCCTGAACTGGCGCCGCTTCGGACCCATACCAGTACCTCGCCATTTGCTTGCGTTTTGGCGATGGCGCCGGACTCTTTCCATACTTTGCGGTCGGCCGAGATTTCCGGTCTGGGGGAAGGCCCGCCCATGACAAAGTTGACTTCAATATTGGCCAACGCCTCTTGTGCGGGGTTTACTACCTTGAATCCTATAGGGGTGCCTGCCGTACTGACATTGACGGGGCTTGGGGTGATGAGCGAAAGCTTCTGTGCAATCGAGGAGGGCATGAGTGAAGGCCAAGAAAAATTGTGCTGGCCGATGCGGCGCCCGGTGATGGCGGCTCGGCTTTCTCGTCAAATAGATGAGGATCCGTCGCCCGTCCCGAGCTCGCGGACCCCCGCCCGCGGCGGCTGAATACCGCTCGTCTTCAGCCGCTGAGAACATCCTAACGGCCCCCATTGAGCCGTGCTAGAGCATTGGATTTCCGGAATTCCCGGCGGGCATGGCCGATTGGATATTGGGCGTGAGGTCCGATAATGGGCTGATCTATTCCGCTGCGCGGGGGCGCGCACCCCAAGCAATGCTCCCCGGCTCCGGGCACACCCAGGACCCCTGCAACCGTTCCCGGATCTGTGCCAGGCTTTGCTCCACCAGCAAAACCCCATCCCGGAACACCGGCGCCAGCGCGCCGCCAGCCACCCGCTCCGGCGTCTGCTGGTCGAGCAACAAATACCCCGTCGCCGTCTCATCGACCCGCGGCAAGCCCTAGGCCGACAATCGGGCTGCCGGTCAGGCGGGCGAAGTAGGTCAAGCGCTTGCAGTATTCGAAGGCGATGGTGGCCACGGTGGACGGCTTCCACAATTCGCAACTGAACAGCGTTTCGATGTAGGTGACCAGCCAGGCGAATTCCGGCTTGGTGTTGATGAAGGTGAGGGGCGGCACGCGGATGTCGACGCGGGCGAATGCGTCAATGTCGTGCCGATTCGTGATCCCAACTCTCGCATTGAATCGTTCAACCAATCGTTGACGCACCAGAAGCAAAACGGCCGAATCATCGGTTGTAGCCGGCTGATTGATCTACCGGTTGGCGTCGCCGGAGGTAATCACAGTTTTGGCGGTTCCTGCATTTTGCAGGAAGGTACGCAGCGCAAGGACGTGAGGATCTGCAACGACGATATGTTCGGGCATTTCCAAGTCGAGCCGTCCACGCCACAGGATGCCTCAGACAAGCGCCTGGTCGACTTTACTTACGCGCAATGCTATGGCGGTTGATGGTTTGCGGATAGCTGGGTTTCAACTATCAATCGATGACTTCGGAATGGGCTTGGAACCAGGCTGGGCTCTCGGGGCTCGCCGGTATACATGCCGCGGACGCGGCGGCGGCCCGCAAGCAACCGCCTATTATCATTATCCTTTTCAATGCAACGGATGGTCCCATGGAACAGATTTCTCATCTGCGCGACGTCATTGCGGCGAGCCAACTTCTCCAAGACGTGCAGGCGCGCGACGACTTTGTGGTTGGCAGCGTGCGGTTTCAGGCGGCGGGCGTCGATATCCATGTGAATGTCGATCCGGAGCTGGCCGACAATCCAGAAATATGTGTCGACACCCTCATCGCCAATACCCGGCGCTTTCTGGAGATGTCGGCGGATCACTGGAAGGGGCTGATCAACGACATTGCGCTGGAGGTGGAAGAGGCCGTCGGGGACGCAGAGGTGGAAGAGCCCACGGATCTGCGCGATGACCTGCGCCTGCATTCCGCGGCCATTTTTGCCGATGCGGTGTTGCTGTCGTTTATGGCGCCGCGGCAGTTTCCCGATAGCTGGGTGCGTGCGCAGCTTTGCGTGGAGCTGACACTGGAAGACGTCTCCATTGACGAGAAGGATGACATTGAGACTGTCGAATTCAATTCGCTGGATGAGCTGCTGGATAACCTGAGTTCGGACAAGGACGTGTAGTGAACGCCCGAGTTGGTTCCCTGCTTGCGGGCATAGGGCTCACTATGAACGGGAGCTTCGTGGCGGCGTCATGGCTCGGCCGGTGCGTCAACCGGACGGTTTTTTTCGGAGCATGCTCAGAGCGGCTTAGTAACTCGGTCACGGTGTGTGCGGCTCACCAGGCGCCATTTCGACAGATCTTTTGGCCGCGCTCAAATCCGGCTAGCATCGGCTGAACCGCTGTTCTATTCCGCCTCCCCGCATCCATGATGGAAGCCACCGTGACCGAACCGACCGCCACTGGACTTTCAGCCGAAGCGGCATCGCATAAGGGCAAGTTTTTCCTGATCGACGCCGGCTTACTGGGCGACGGCCGGGTTCCCGGCATGGAAATCGCCAACGAAGAGAGGCTGATCCATCCGGGGATGAATGTCATCTCGCGTCCTGACGGGATGCCAGATCAGTATCCGGCGCGTCCCCACCTGGTGCATGTGCCGCAGAAGGGCGCAATGCCCCGCGATCTGGAGGAGCTCGCCGGCATATGGATTGTGTCGGAGCCGTTGAAGCGGTTGTTTGAGCAGTTGGACGCCGAGGCGTTTGCGTTTGTGGCATGCGACTTCAGCCTTGCCGACGGCAGCCCCGGTCCTCGGTACTACCTGGGCAATGTGCTGCGCAGACTCGATGCCCTGGATGAAGCCTCTTCCCGCGTGAGAATCAAGCTCGACCACAATTATCAGACCGGCGAGGACGAGGAGCTTTATAGCCTCGTCGGCGGCGCCAGTTTGGTGTTCAAGCCGGATGTCGTGGGAGATGCCCATATCTTCCGCCAGGACCGCATGGGGGCACCTCCCATCTGTGACCGTGCGATGTTTGACGCATTGAGCGCGGCCAACTTCTCGGGTGTACGGCTGCGTGATGTCGCCGACATTTGGTGACCCTGATCCGTATCACTGGGTCAGGGGCCGGGTCATGGCTACGCCACTGAAAGTTGCCATGGCGTTGCTTTAGAGCGGGCATCGCGTTCGGCTGACGCTGTCACTCGCTGCCCGCCTGTGCGCTTGTTGCGCGCCAGGCCTCGCGCTGTTCCGCCCATTTCAACATCGCGTCGAGCGCGGGGCACAACGCTTGTCCCCACTCAGTCAGTCGGTACTCGACTTTCGGGGGGATCTGTGGGTACACCTTTCGCGCCACGATGCCGTCCGACTCCAACTGTCGAAGTTGCTGCGCCAGCATCTTCTGCGAGATGCCCGGGATCAATTTCTCGAAATCCGAGTATCGCTGCACCTTGCCGTCAAAAAGATGGAACAGGATGATGAGTTTCCAGCGGCCTTCCAGTAGGCGAATGACTTGCTCGACGCCGACAGCAGCACTGGCGGGGGTGTGTGTCGTTCCCATGAGTACGTTACTTACTTTTAAGTGCGTTCTTGATGAAAGGATAGTCTAAGTTGAGAATCGCTGTATTGCTTCGACGCCATCCAGACCTGGAAACACGCGCGAAACGCAAAATTTGAGTACACGGTTGAGCCGGTCAGTTTCAGCCCGGTCCGCCTGGACCATGTGTTTCATCTGGTCGCCGACAAAATTCATTCGCTGGAGATTGGTTGATGTCTATGAATTTGGAATTGCAGGACAAGCGTGTCCTCGTCACGGCTGGCACCAAGGGTGTCGGAAAAGCCGTTGTCGCCCTGTTTCGCCAACTCGGCGCCAAGGTGCTTACTGTCGCACGGGAAGCCCCGGACGAGTCGCCAGCGAATGTGTTCGTAGCGGCGGATCTGACCACGGCTGAAGGCTGCGCCCGCGTCGCCGAGGCAGTCCAGAACAATTTTGGCGGCGTCGACATCATTGTGCACGTTGTGGGCGGATCCACGGCCCCCGGCGGAGGTTTTGCAGCACTTGGGGAAGACGTATGGCAGCACGAATTAAACCTCAACCTCTTGCCCGCCGTTCGCTTGGATCGCGCACTGTTGCCAAGCATGTTGGCACAAGGCGCTGGGGTAATCATCCATGTCACCTCGATCCAGCGTGAGCTTCCGTTGCCGGAATCCACCACGGCCTACGCTGCGGCCAAGGCCGCGCTGTCGACGTATAGCAAGAGCCTTTCGAAAGAAGTTTCCAGGCAGGGGGTGCGTGTCGTCCGGGTGGCGCCGGGATGGATTGAAACCGAGGCATCCGTGGCTCTGGCCGAGAGGCTGGCCGCGCAGGCGGGTACGGACTATGAAGGCGGCAAGAAAATTATCATGGATTCCCTGGGTGGCATTCCGCTGGGACGTCCTGCCAAGCCCGCCGAAGTGGCAGACCTGATCGCATTCCTGGCGTCGCCTCGCGCCGCAACGATCACCGGGACGGAGTATGTGATTGACGGGGGCACCATTCCTACCGTTTAGCAGGATGGCCTCGAGAGCGGGCCTGCGTTCTGCGGGCTTGGTGCCGTCTCGAGTGACCGGCATCGATCAAGCCCATAGTCGATACACCCAGAAAGACTCATCCTCCGCGAATCGTCGCGCGAATTCGCACGGCGAAAAACCCGTGATGCGCTTCACCGCGCGGCTCAAATGGGCTTGGTCAGCAAAGCCTTCGTCGTGGGCGATCGCGGCCCAATCCAGAGAGCCGTCGGCTTCGAACTTTGCGCGGGCATTAAAGAACAAGCCTTCGGTCTTGACGAGGGATTGCCATTCTCGCAGGGAGCGGCCGCTGTATGCCTTGATACGCCGCTCCACGTGACGCGGACTGTGCGATCGCCGCCATTCGTAAGCGAGCCAGGAGAGCCGCGTGACCCACTGACGTCCAGCGCCGCGAAGCGAGGGAAGCACCGAGCCAGAATGGCCGGATGAACGCCAGCGTGGCGCGATATGACGCCGAATCGCGGCGAGCGCGGCCGCTTCGCTGTCTGCTGCCAGTATCGATTCGAGTGGCGCATGCCATGAGCTATCAAGCAAATCGCGAGCATCGACGATCGCGTCCTGAATGACGGACAGGTCGATTTGGAACAATGCTTGTGCCGCGCCCGCGTCCAGGCAGATCATTGCGGTGCGACCGCCGTCCGGCGCCCAACTGGCGGTGGGGGTCGAATGGCTGCCCGACAAGACGATCGGGGATTCGAGCGGCCGCCACCTGGGTCCGCTCTCTGTTTGTGCGATTCGACCCGCCTTGACGTCTTGAAACCACGTCAGGCTCACCAGGGGGGAGGCGGGAAGGTGCGTTAGACGTTGTGCGTCGCTCAGACCGGCCCCGCGTGTATCGCGCCATAGGATCGCGGCGACTGCTCCTTGCAAGCCTGGCGGGGCGACATGAAGGCGGCTGTGCGGGAGACAGGCGCCGCGCGTCGCCAACGGCGCGCGGCTCAGTGGGTCAGGGCAAGGCAAGCAGGCTGGCGTCAGATCCATGAGCGCGCAGTATAGATGTGCGGGGTGCGACTGTCGATGTCGTTTGCGTTCAAGAGAAATCGTGGCGTCTGGCCGAGAATCGGGTCAATAACCACCAGGAATCTTGACACAATGAGTGCGTCACCAGAACCTCGATGCCCGATCCGTCGCAACGTGCCAACGACAGCTCCCGCAGCCGGCTCTGCGGGGAAATGGCCTCCTGGTCCGGAGGCCGGTCTGACTGGCTGGAAGCTGCTGAGAGCCATGGCACGGGACTTGCCGGGTTCTTTGGCGGCGTGGCGCAATGCGTACGGTGACGTCGTGCACCTTCGTATCTGGCCGGAGCATGATGTGGTTGTCACCGATCCCCTCCTGGCGCGAGAGCTTCTGGTCAGTCATCATGATGCCTTGATCCGCTGGGAGCGCGGCGTCCGCGTGTTTTCGCAAGTACATGGCCATAGCGTACTGACCGCGGAAGGAGAGACTTGGCGCGCTCGCCGCCACGCGCTGCTTCCCAGTTTTTCTCCCAAGGCCGTGCAGCGCCTTTCCCCGATCATTGTCAACGCCGCAAGCAGCGCATTCGAGCAGTGGCCGGCAGACCACCCCAATTGGCCTATTGAGAGAGCGCTCACGACCTTGGCCATGGACGTGATACTCCGGTTGGCGTTCTCAAGCAGCATTGGCGACGATGTGCGCGCTATCGAGCGCGCAATACGCGTGACGAGCGAATCCACCAATGCCGAGTTCTATTGGCCGATCAGCATGCCGGACTGGATGCCTTGGAAGGGAAAGAAACGGCGCGCGCTGAAGACGCTGAAGAACATGATCGATCGGCATATACAGCGTCGCTTGATGATGGCGCCCGCGGCCTGGCCCGATGACCTGCTGACCCGACTGTTGCAATCGCGTGAAGATGAATCGGAGCTATCTCTTCAGAATGTGCGCGATGAGTGCATGACCACGTTTCTCGCGGGCCACGAAACGACAGCGGCGACATTGGTGTGGTGGGCATGGTGTATGGCATCCAATCCCGAGGCGCAGGGCTTGGCGCGGGACGAGCTGCGGCGTGTGCTGCAAGGCAATGCGCCCAGCGTCGAGGCATGTCGGGAAGCCAGCTATCTGGTCCAGACGATCAAGGAGGCGATGAGGCTCTACCCGGTGGCGCCACTGCTCATGAGCCGCCGCGCGACACGCGCCATTGAGCTGGGCAACTGGATATTTCCCGCCCGTACGCTTTTCATGATCCCCGTGCATTCCCTGCATCATGACCCAAGATGGTTTCCCGAGCCGGAAGCGTTCCGGCCCGAGCGTTTCGCCCACGATGCCCCGGATCCGCCCCGCGGCGCCTACCTTCCTTTTGGCGCGGGACCACGGGTATGTCTTGGGCAGCACCTGGCAATGGCTGAAATGACGGTGCTTGCCTCCATACTTTTGCTTCGCTTGGAGCTGTCGGTGCCAAGCGGCGCCGCGCCGCCACGTCCCGTACTCAACGTGACCCTACGGCCGGACCAACCCATGCACTTGGCCATTCGCCAGATCAACGCCCATACCGACTAGCCGGCGAAGGTGCTGATTGCGCGCCGACCGGATGGGGCCGAGGGATCGCCCTGGGCAATGAACCTTTACCGCTGAAGGGGAGGAACCTCGCGTGCGCGTCGGTGGCACGACCATGCGCGGGCGCTTATATTTATAGGCAGCGGCGCGGACACGGCGGCGCCGGCGTACAACTGCCGTATCGCCATTTTGGTTTCGCAGGCATGGTTTTGCCGCCTTCGAGCCGAAAGGCGCGGGGCAGGCGCCTTGGTAGGCCCGCCGACCGTTCCTTCTTTGGGGAAGTGCGCGGCCGATCGGGTATTCTTGCGGCTGTTCACGCGAAGGAGCGCCATCCTGTCACCGCAGAAATCGATTCGTCGGGACCTGGCGATCCTCTGGTTCTCGATCGCCATCGTCGCGCTGGTGCTGGCGGGCCTGCTGGTGACACTCAGCCGCCAGGGCGCCAGTTCCCAGGTCGCTCGTGCGCGCGACCTGGCGGCGGTCAGTTGCGAGGCCTTGCGCGCTGGCGCGGGGCGCCTGCAACAGTTCGGCGCGGCCAGCCCGCAAGCAGAGGCGTCCGGCCTGCCGGGCGCCCAGGCCATCCTCGATCTGGCCTTGCGGGACCGCCCCGGTGTGGAAGGCGGCTTCTGGCGGCCGGGCGCCGGGGTGGTCGCCTATGCCTTTCCCACCTATGACGGCACCGGCATCAAGCGTGACCCGCCCAGCGCGGAGCTGGAGCGCATCGGCGCCACGGCGCAGCGCGCGCTGGATGCGGCCGAGCTGGTGACCGACATGCGTCCCGGCCTGCGTGAAGCCGTGGTCTTCGCCGCCTGTCCCGCCGACACGCCGAATGACCCGCTCGCCGCCTGGACCCTGACGCGCGTGCCGCTGATCGGCGGCGACGTGATCAATGCGCTGATCCTGGCGGTCAGCCTGTTGCTGGGCATGGTCGTGGTATCGGGCCTCTGGCTCGGCCGCACTTTCGTTCGCTGGCGCCGACAATCCGACGACATGCAGCGCCAACTGCAGCAGGCCGAACGGCTCGCCACATTGGGGCGCATGTCCGCGGGCCTGGCCCACGAGATCCGCAACCCCCTCGGCACCATGCGCATGAAAGTCGAGAACGCGCTGGCGGCGCCCGGGCCGGTCCGGGAGGCGCGCGTGGCTGGCGCCCTCGAGGCGGTGCTGGCACAGACCGAGCGCCTCGAATCGCTGGTGGCCAGCCTGCTGGCCCTGACTCAGCCGTTTCGCGTCGAGCGCCAGGTGCTTGATCTGACCGCCTTCCTGAAGGAGCGGGCGCAGACGCATGCGGCGATGGCGCAGAAATCCGGCATCCGGCTGACGACGGTGGCCCGTGACGTATCCGGCGCGCGCGCGTGGTTCGATCCGGCGCAGATGGCGCGGGCGTTCGACAACCTGCTGCTGAACGCGCTGGCGCACACGGGCGACGGGGGGAGCATCGAGCTTGGCGCCGGCCGCAGTCCGCGCGGCGCCTTGTTGTTGTGGGTCGCCGATGATGGCGCCGGCGTGCCGGAAGCATTGCGCGAAACCCTGTTCGAGCCGTTCGCCACGGCCCGCGCGGGCGGATCCGGCCTGGGGCTTGCCCTGGTGCGGGAAATCGTCCAGGCGCACGGCGGGCAGGTCCGGTTGGCGGGGACCGCGCGGGGCGCCCGCATTGAGATGGAGCTGCCATGGCCCGCATCCTGATCGTCGACGACGACGCGGCGTTTCGCGACAGCCTGACCGAGACGCTGCAAGACCTGGGGCATACGGTGTTGCAGGCCTCGTCGACCCTCGCGGGCCTGAACCGCCTGCGCACCGAGGCCGTGGATCTGGCCATCGTCGATCTGCGCATGCCGGGCGATGACGGGTTGGCGTTCCTGCACAAGGCGTCCGAGCTGTCGCCGGTCCCCTGCATCATGCTGACCGCCTATGCGAGCGGCGCCAACACGATCGACGCCATGCGCCTGGGGGCATTCGACCACCTGACCAAGCCGGTGGCGCGGGCCGCCCTGGTGGAGACGCTGGATCGGGCGTTGAGCAGCGTGGCGGCGGCCGGCGATGACGCTGCCAGCGCCGACGCCGCGCCGGTCGACGACTTCGAGCTGGTCAGCGGCAGCGCCGCCATGCGCGAGGTCTTCAAGCGCATCGGCATGGCGGCGCGCGGCGATGCCACGGTGCTGATCCTGGGCGAAACGGGCACGGGCAAGGAGCTGGTGGCCCGCGCGCTGCATCGCAGCAGCGCGCGGGCGGCGCGGCCTTTCGTCGCCGTCAATTGCGCCGCCATTCCAGACGAACTCATGGAAAGCGAGCTGTTCGGCCACCTCAAAGGGGCGTTTACCGGCGCCATCAGCGATCGCGCTGGACGTTTTCGCGAGGCCGAGGGCGGCACGCTGTTTCTCGATGAGATCGGCGATATGCCGCTGGCGACGCAGGCCAAGATCCTGCGCGTGTTGCAGGAACGGGAAATCACCCCCATCGGGGGGGCGCGTGTCGTGCCCGTGAACGTGCGTATCGTCGCCGCGACCCACCGCGATCTGCCGGCGGCGGTCGCGGCGGGGCGGTTCCGCGAGGATCTCTGGTATCGGCTGCAGGTGGTGCCGATCGCGTTGCCGCCGCTGCGCGAGCGGTTGGGCGATGTGGTGCTGCTGGCCGAGCATTTCCTGAGGCGTATCGGCGCAGGCTCGCCCAAGCGCCTTTCCAGCGCGGCCGCGCAGCGGCTGCTGGCGCATGCCTGGCCCGGCAACGTGCGCGAACTGCGCAATGCCATGGAGCGCGCGGCGGTGCTTTGCCGCGGCACCACCATCGGCCCCGAGCATATCGGCCTGCCATCCTTGCACGCCACGCAGGAGGCCCAGGGCGGTATCGCCCTGGATGGCCCGCTGGCTGACGCGGTGGCGGCACTGGAGCGCGCCATGATCCGACGCGCCTTGGCGGCCACGGCCGGCAATCGCGCCGAGGCCGCGCGCCGGCTCGGCCTGTCGCGCCAGCAGCTCTACCGAAAGTTGGCCGAGCACGGCCTGGAATGAGGTGTCCGGCCCTGTGACGCCGTGGTGTCACAGGATCGGACGCCGCGGGGCCGTCGGGCGGCGCAACTCATTGATTTGCAGGGAACTCCTTGTTGGCACACGGTTTGCATGGAAACCGGTGTGTTCACTGCCGGTGCAAGGAGTCCATCATGTCTCGATCCGCATTCGCCCTTTTCGCCCTCGCCGCGGCCGTTGTCGCGGGCATGGCCTGCGCCGCGCCGCCGCCTGCGGGCGCGACGCCAACGCCTGCTGGCGCGACGCCGCCGCCCCTTGGCGCGATGCCGCCGCCCGCGCCCGACGCCGCCGCGTCGACGGTGGCGCAGGGACAAGTCCAGCGCCTGCTGATGAACCCTTATGGCGAGGTCGACGGCCTCCGGCTGGTCGATGGCACCGTGGCGCGGTTCCCGCCGCATCTGTCCCAGGCGCTCAGCGCCGCCGTCAAACCTGGCGACGCCGTTCGCATCATCGGCCGCCCGCAATCGCGCGGCAACGTCAAGGCCGATGCCATCGTCAACACCACCAGCGGCCAGACCGTCTACGACCAGCCGCCGGCGCCGGATACGGGACGGCCGCTGCCGCCGCACCTGCGCGCGCAGGCGTTGCGGCCGCAGCGGGTCGAAGGCCAGGTCGATACCGTGCTGACCGGCCCGCGCGGTGAAGCCAACGGCGTCATCCTGACCGATGGCAGCATCGTCCGCTTCCCGCCGGAAAGCCTGCGTCTATCGGTGCTGCCCGGAGCCTCCTTCGCCGCCGATGGCCTGGGGACGCGCAACGCCCTGGGCACGTCGCTGGAGGCGATCCGCATGGGCACCAGCCTGTCGGCGCTGCAACCCCTGTACGACCGCGCTCCCTGACCGCCGTCGCGCCCATTCGGACCGAACCGCTGCGCCGATCGCCGGCGGCTTCTCCGTCATCCGCCCGAGAACCCTGAAGATGTCCCCCAAATTCTTGCCCGTCGCGCTGTTGCTGGTCTCCAACGTGTTCATGACGTTCGCCTGGTATGGGCACCTCAAGTTCGGCGAGCGTCCGCTGTATGTCGTCGTCCTGGCCAGTTGGCTGATCGCCTTCGCCGAATACTGCTTCGCGGTGCCGGCGAACCGCATCGGACACGCCGTCTACAGCGCCGCCGAACTCAAGACCATGCAGGAAGTCATCACGTTGACGGTGTTCGCCGTGTTCTCGGTGTTCTACCTTGGTGAACGGCTGACGCTCAATCACCTGGTCGGCTTCGGCTGCATCGGACTGGGCGCGTTCTTCGTTTTCAAGGGCCCGTTGCCTTAGGACGCGATCATGTCGATTCCGAAAGCGGATAACGACCCGCGGCGCTGGCTCGCCGGCGTCAATTTCTTCCTGGCTGATGTGCGTGACGGCCTGGGCCCGTTCCTGGGCGTTTTCCTGCTGGGCCATGGCTGGCAAGCCGATGCCATCGGTTACCTGATGACGGCGGCCGGTCTGGCGGGCATGCTGGCCACGACGCCGATGGGCGCGTGGGTGGACGCGTCCCGCCGCAAGCGCGGCTTGCTCGCCGGCGCCACCTTGGCGCTGATCGCCTGCAACGTGGCGCTGTGGGCGATGCCCGTCGCCAGTGTCGCGGCCGCGACGCAGGTCCTGGCCGCCATCATCGGCGCGCTGTTTGCGCCTGCCATCATGGGGCTCACGCTGGGTCTGGTCGGCCCGCGCGGCCTGCCGCGGCAGCTTGGCTTGAACGAGGCCTGGAATCATGCGGGAAACGTGGTGGCCGCGGCACTGGCCGGCCTGGCGGGCTACCGCTGGGGGCTGTCCGCCGTCTTCGTATTGATGATGATCGTGCCGTGTGGCGCGTTTCTCTGCCTGGCCCGCATCCGGCCGTCCGCGATCGATCATGAGGTCGCTCGCGGCGCGGCGCCGAGCGCGCGGCCCCAGGCATCCCAGGCACAAGTGCCGACGATCTGGCAGGTGCTGTCGCGCTCGAAGGCGCTGCGCCTGCTGGCGCTCGTCATGATGCTGTTCCATCTCGGCAACGCGGCCATGCTGCCGCTGCTGGGGCAGGCCGCCACCTCGCGTGGGGAGGCCGATCCCAGCGCCTACACGGCGTTGACCATCATCGTGGCGCAACTGGTGATGATCCCGGTAGCGTTGCTGGCGGGGCGCTACGCCCGTCGGTACGGCTATTGGCGGATTCTGACGCTGGCCTGCGCTGTCCTGCCCGTGCGGGGATTGCTGGCCGCCACGTTGCCGCCGACCTGCGCCCTGGTGCCGGTGCAGATGATGGATGGCGTCGCCGCGGGCCTGGTGGGCGTGGCGCTGCCCGGCCTGGTGGCATCGATCCTGCGCGGGAGCGGACATGTCAATGCCGGGTTGGGCGCCGTCATGGCCGTCCAGGGCGTCGGCGCGGCGCTCAGCCCGGCATTGGCCGGCTGGGTGGCGCAGCGCTTTGGCTATGGGCCGGCGTTCATTGCGCTGAGCGTGGTCGCGGCCGTATCGTTGGGACTGATCGTGACGCATCGGGCCGAATGCGGGGACGCCCGATCCGCCAGGGCAGGACGAGTCCCCGACGTACACTCTTCATATTGAACATGCTGGTCCCTGGGGCGGGAGAGTACGCCATGCTATCGACATTGATCTACCGCAGCCGAGTCTGCGAACCCTTGGATGCCGATGCGCTCGGCGTTCTCGTCCGCAAAGCCCGAGCGCGCAATGCGTCGTTGAACGTCACGGGGATACTGCTTTTTGACGGGGTTCACTTTGTTCAGTTGCTGGAGGGGGGCGCACGGGAATTGGCGGTGCTGTTCGAGGCCATCCAGCGGGACGAGCGGCACGCGAATGTCGTGCATCTCCTGCGCGACCAGGGGCCATTTCGTCGCTTCGAGGGCGACCAGATGGCGATGGTCGATCTGCGTGAACTCGACTCGAAGCGGGTGGCAGCGCTGATTCTCGAGAAAATGAAGCGGAAAGCCAGGTTGGCGGCCAGCGACGACCGGGTCATCAAGATTCTCTCGTGGTATGCGCTTGCGCGCGGCACAAGCCATATCGTTGAAGGGGAAAGCGCGCGCAACTGGCGATTCGTGACGGAGGGCGAGGCCGCGCCCGGGCAGGGCTTGCTGGCGGAGCAGGCGTATCAGTTTGCCTTGCAGCCGATTGTCGAGCCCATGCGTCGAACGGTTACTTCCTTCGAGTTCCTGATCCGCAGCGGAACCGGCGGATCGCCCGAACAGTTGTTCTCCAGCGTTCCCCCCGTCCAGCGCTACCGGATGGACCTGGAGTCCAAAGCGTCCGCGTTCCGATTGGCGCGTCGCCTGCGCCTGGAAGACGTCAAGCTGTCGGTGAATCTGCTGCCCATGTCGTTGGTTGCGGATCCCGCGGCGGTGGACCATCTGCTTGACCAGATCGCCGCATGCGGCCTGTCGCCCCAACAGGTGATCGTCGAGGTTACCGAGCAGGAGGCCGTCGCCAACCAGGGGGATTTCGGCGCTGCCATCGAACGTTTGCGCAGAGCCGGGATCGGCGTGGCGATTGACGATTTTGGCGCGGGCTTTGCCGGCCTGTCCCTGCTGGCCGAATTCCAGCCCGACAAGCTCAAGATCGACCGCAAGCTCATCCAGAATATCCATTCGGACGGCCCTCGGCAGGCGATCGTGCGCGCGATTCTCGAGGCGTGCACGGCCATGGGCATCATGCCCGTGGCCGAGGGGGTGGAACGAATAGAGGAATGGTGCTGGCTCGAGGCGGCCGGCTTGAAGCGCTTCCAAGGCTACCTGTTCGCCAGGCCCGCGCTGAATTGTCAGCCCGAAATCAGGTGGCCTGAACGGGTTGCCCCGAGCCAGGTCGCCTGAGGGGAGTGGCGGCCTGCACGCCAATGCCTCACACCGCGGCGAAGTCCGTCGAGCGCGCCAGGGCCTGCCAGGTCTCGGTTTCGCGGGCAACGTAGGCCAGCTTCTCGGCGATGGCGGCCAGGGTGTCGCTGCCCAGCGGCAGGCGCAGCGGCGGTTCGGCGGCGTTGGCCAGTTCGACCATGGCCGCGGCGAGCCGGACGGGATCGCCAGGCTGCTGGTGGTTCAGATCGACGGCTCTCCTGCGCACCTGGCCTGACGTGGCCGCATAGTCGGCGATCTCGCCCGGGGCCACGACCAGCGATGTGGCGTCCAGGAAGTCGGTGCGGAAATAGCCGGGCTCGACCACGGTGGCGTGGATGCCCAGCGGCGCGAGCTCGTCATGCAAGGCCTCGGTCAGTCCCTCCACGGCGAATTTGGTCGAGCAGTAAGCGCCGAAGCCGGCCCCCGAGCGGAAGCCGCCGATTGACGAGATATTGATGACGTGGCCGGCGCGGCGCTCGCGCATGGCGGGCAGCGCCGCGCGGGTCACGTTGAGCAGGCCGAAGACGTTGGTGTCATACATGCGGCGCACGTCGGCGTCGCTCGATTCTTCCACCGCGCCCAACAGGCCGAAGCCGGCGTTGTTGACGAGCACGTCGATGCGGCCGAAGGCCTGCAGCGCGGCGGCGACCGCGGCCTGCGCCTGTTCGGGGCGGGTCACGTCCAGCGCGACCGCCCGCAGGCCGGGCGCCTGGCCCAGGCGTTCCGTGATGGCGGCGGGGTTGCGGCCGGCGGCGACCACGGCGTTGCCGTCGGCCAGGGCGGCTTCGGCGATCAGCGCGCCCAAGCCGCGCGAGGCGCCGGTGATGAACCAGACTTTCTTGAAATCCGTCGGGGTGTTCATGCGTTTCTCCAATCAGGGGGAAGGGGTGAACGCATGGTAGAGAGCGGTGGGTGTTCCGAATAGACGCTATTCAATAGAATGATAATCAACGTTTATTTGCTAATTGGCCGCTCCGACCGGCTGGGGGATCCGCCATGAACGAAGTCCGCGCCCTGACCATTTTCGTGCGCACCGCGATGCTCGGCAGCCTGCGCAAGGCCGCCGTGGACCAGGGTATTTCGCCACAGGCGGCGAGCCACGCGGTGATGCAACTGGAGAAATCGCTGGGCGTGCAACTGCTGCGTCGGACCACGCGCAAGCTGAGCCTGACCGAAGAGGGACGGCGGCTGCTCGACAACGCCAGCCCGGCCCTGGGCCTGCTGTCGGCGGCGCTGGCGGACGCGCGGCGCGCCAGCGACGAGATCAGCGGTCCGCTGCGCATCAGCGCGCCGCGGGCGTTGATCCACTGCATGCTGTGGCAGTACGTGCTGGCGTTCGCGCGGGAATATCCCGGCGTGCAGCTCGATGTGCATTTCGATGATCGCCTCACCGATCTGGTCGGCGACCGGGCCGACGTGGGCTTTCGCGGCGGCTCGCTGCCGGCGGCAGGCACGGTGGCGCGACGGCTGGTGCCGATCCAGTTGCTGGTCTGCGCAGCGCCCGACTACCTGGCGCGCCACGGCGCGCCGACGAATATCGATGACCTGGCGCGACATCGGTGCACGGGCTTTGTCCACGCCAACACGGGCAAGCTGGCGCCGTGGGCGTTCCAGGTCGATGGCGAGCAGGTCTACCGCGAGATCACGCCGGCGCTTTGCATGAACGACATCGACGCCGAGGCCCAGACAGTGCTGGCGGGCGAGGCCATCGGCCAGTTGGGCAGTTTCACGGCGGTGCCGCACATCCGCGCCGGCCGGCTGGTGCCGCTGTTGCTGCGGCACGCGGTGGATCTCGAGGGCATCTATCTGTACTACGGTCGCCGCACCGAACAGCCGCTGCGGGTGCGGACGTTCGTGGATTTCATGGTCAGGCGGCTGGAAGGGAACCGGCAGTTCTTCCTGGGGCCCGACGAGCTGCGATAGAGCGGGGCCGGCGGGCTCAAGTCCGCCGCGGGTCGTCTTCCAGCATCGCCAGCACACCGATGATCAGCGCCTGCATGCCCTGATCGAGTTCCGCTTCCATCTCGGCTTCCTCGGCCGCGCGCGCCGCGTCGACCACCGGTTCCAAGCCAGCCACCGAATACACCGTGTCGGCGACCGCCATGCAATGGAACGCCACGGTCGCCAGCAGCATGCGCGCCTGTTCCCGGGAAATGCCGTAGGCGTGGGCGATGTGGCGCTGGTGCCCCTCAATCTTGGCGATCATGGATGGCGTGGCTGCCAGCCGCCGGATCACATAAGGCGTCACGCCCGGATGCGCCTTGACGAACTCGCGCACCGACGCGGTGAACACCGTCAGGTATTCCTTCAGGCCGCCACGGTCGCTGCTGCTCGCTTGCGGGATCTGCCAGCGCTTGAAGATCTCTTCGGCGATCAGGCGTTTGAGCTCCTCAAGGCTCGGCACGTGCTTGTAGAGCGCCATGTGGCTGACGCCCAGCGCCGCGGCGACGCCGACGAAGGTGAGGTTGGGCAAGCCCATCGCAATGCCGGCGTCGGCGATCCGCTCCAGGGTGATGGTGGGCGGGCGGCCCCGCGCCGGGCGGCGCTCTGACGGGTTCATGTCTGGTCCTCGATGGTGACGGCCTATCCGTCACTTTAACCTGCCCGCAATTATTTAGTTTATTGGTATGCAACTAATTCAGGATTTAGTTTATAGTCATGCAAATAATTATCACCACCATCTGGGTAGTCCGATTTCATGAGCACGTCCGTAGTCGCCGCGGCCAGACCTGGCCCGCTCAGGCAAGTGTTGTCCCCGATACGCGGGCAACTGATCGCCGCGGCGGTACTGGCGTCGCTGGGCACCATGCTCACGTTGGTGCCGCTGGCGGGCGTGACGCACATCGCCCAACTGCTGCTGGCGGGCCTCGATGCGGTGGATGCCTCCCAGGCGTCGCGGCGGGCCGCACTCTGGTGGGTGGCGGGGGCCAGCGTGGCCAGCCTGTTCACCGGCATGGCGCTGGTGTCCGCCGGCGAGCTGACCGCGCATCTGGCCGATAACCGCATTACGCATCACCTGCGCCTGGCCGTGGCGCGGCGGCTGGCGCAGGCGCCGCTGGGCTGGTTCACCGGCCGGGCGTCGGGCGAGGTCAAGCAGGCGATGCAGGACGACATCGCCACGCTGCACAGCCTGACCGCGCATTTCTACACGGCAGTGGGCCGCGCGGCGGGCGCCATCGGGCTGTCGGTCATCTACCTGTTCGCGCTGGACTGGCGCATGGCGCTGGCGGCGTTGCTGCCGTTTCCGGGGTTCTTCCTGTTCCTGCGCCGCGCCATGAAGGCCGGCGGCGCCGAGATGCAGACCTTCATCACCCGGCTCGAGCGACTGAACGGCGCGACCGTCGAGTTCGTCGGCGGGATGCCGGTGGTGAAGGCGTTCAGCGCCAGCGGCAAGGCGCATCGCGGCTACCACGAGGCCGTGGACGGACTCGCCGAGGCCTTCAGCCGTTTCACCCGACCGCTTGTGGCGGCGATGGCCCACGCGCACGCCATGATCGCCCCGGTCACGGTGCTGGGGGTGGCGCTGGCCAGCGGCGCCCTGTTTGTCGGCCTGGGCTGGATCGCGCCGGTGGAGGTGTTGCCGTTCGCGCTGGTGGCGCCGGGCATTTGCGCGCCGGTGTTGCTGCTGCATACGCTGCTGCACGACCTGGGCAGCGCCACGGCCGCCGCGCAGCGCGTGCTGGCATTGCTGGAGACGCCAGTGCTGGCGGCGCCGGCGCCCGGCCACGGCGCGACGCCGGCGGGCCACGAGGTGCGCTTCGAGAACGTGGCCTATGCCTATGACGGAAAGCGCCAGGCGTTGTCGGGCATCAGCTTCACGCTGGAGCCGGGCACCGTGACGGCCATCGTTGGCGCCTCGGGCGCGGGCAAGTCGACGCTGGCGCGGCTGCTGCTGCGCTTCTTCGATCCGACCGCGGGGCGCATCACACTGGGCGGAGTGGATCTGCGGCAGATCGAGACCGGGCAACTGTACCGGCGCGTCGGGTTCGTGCTGCAGGAAGTGCGGCTGATCCACGCCAGCGTGCATGACAACATCGCGCTGGGCCGGCCGGCGGCCAGCCGCCACGAGGTGGAGGCGGCTGCGCGCGCCGCCAACATCCATGAACGCATCCTGGCGCTGCCGCGCGGCTATGACTCGATGGTCGGCGAGGACGCCCAACTGTCGGGCGGGGAGCGCCAGCGCGTGAGCATCGCGCGCGCCGTGTTGCTCGACGCGCCGGTGCTGGTGTGCGACGAAGCCACGGCGGCGGCCGATGCCGGCAACGAGGTGGCGATCCAGGAGGCGCTGTCGCGTTTCGCGCAAGGGCGCACGCTGATGGTGATCGCCCATCGGCTGGATACGGTGATGCACGCCGACCGCATTCTGGTCCTGGAGGACGGGGCCATCGTCGAGCAGGGCCGGCACGACGCGCTGCTGGCGTTGGACGGCCGTTATGCCCGGCTGTGGTCGATGGGCGGCTATGACAAGGCGGCGGAACCGGCGGGGGCGTCATGCTGAAGACGTTCCTGTTGTTGCTGGGCAATGAGGCGTCCGTGCTGCGGCGCTATGCCGGGATGGCTGTCGCCTATGGGGTGCTGTGCGGGCTGGCCATCGCCTCGCTGGTCCCGGTGCTGATCCATCTGCTCGACGGCGACGTGCGGCGGGTGGCGCCTTGGCTGGCGCTGCTCGCGGGCGAGGTGGCGGTTTGCTGGCTGTTGCGGCGCCAGGTGGAGCGGGCGGGCGTGCGCGTGGGGGTGGCCATCCTGCAAAGCGGCCGCCACCGTCTGGGCGAGCACGTGGCGCGGCTGCCGGTGGGATGGTTCACGCCGGCGAACACGGCGCGTCTGGGGCATGTGGTCACGCAGGGCATGATGGCCGTGGCGCAGCTTCCCGCGCACGTGTTCACGCCGGTGCTCACCGGAATCGTGACGCCGATGGTGCTGGTCGTGGCGCTGTTCGCGCAGCACTGGTTGCTGGGTGTGATCGCGCTGCTGGCGCTGCCGTTGCTGGCCGGCGTCCTGGCATTGACGGCCGCTATGTCGCGTCGGGCGGACGGCGCTTTCCATCGCAGTTTTGCCGAGGCCAGCCAGCGCGTGGTGGAGTTCGCCCAGGCGCAGTCCGTGCTGCGCGCGTTCAATGGCGACGGCGGCGGCTTGCGCTTGCTGGAGCAGGCGGTCGATCGCCAGCGCCAGGCCGGCGCGCGGTTGATCTGGTTATCGGCGGGGGCGGCCGTCCTGAATGCCTGGGCCGCGCAGGCGGCATTCGCCGCCATGCTGATGGCGGCGGTGTGGTGGGCCAACGATCTCGCCGGCGGCCCGTTGGCGCCTGGCGCGGTCGCGTCGGTCATTGTCTCGTTGGTGCTGGCGGCCCGCTACGTCGACGCGCTGCTGGAAGTGGCGGGGTATGGCGAAGTGCTGCGCGGCGCGCGCGGCCAGCTCGACGCCATCGCGGCGCTGTTCGCGGTGCGGCCGCTGCCGGAGCCCGAGACGCCGCGGGCGCCGCGCGATGGCGCGATTGAACTTCGCGAGGTGGACTTCCGCTATGCGCCGGAGGAACCGGACGTGCTGCGCGGGGTGACGCTGCGTATCGCGCCGGGCAGCATGGTCGCCCTGATCGGCGAGTCCGGTTCCGGCAAGACCACGCTGGCGCGGCTGATCGCCCGCTTCTTCGACGTGACCGCGGGCAGCGTCAGCGTGGGCGGCGTGGATGTGAGACAGATCGCCAGCGCGCGCCTGGCCGGCCATATCCGCCAGATCTTCCAGGAAAACTATCTGTTTTCGGGCAGCATCGCCGACAACATCCGCGTCGGCAAACCGGACGCCAGCGACGCCGAGGTCATGGAGGCCGCGCGGCAGTCGGGGGTGGCCGGAATCGCCGAGCGCCTGCCGCAAGGCCTGGACACGATGGTGGGCGAGGGCGGCGCGCACCTGTCGGGGGGCGAGCGCCAGCGTGTCGCCATCGCCCGCGCACTGATCCGCCCAGCGCCGATCCTGCTGGTGGACGAGGCAACCGCGGCGCTGGATGCGCAGAATCAGAACGTCGTCACCGAGGCGCTGGCGCGGCTGCGCGGTCGTTGCACGCTGGTAGTGATTGCCCATCAATTGTCCACGGTGGCGATGGCCGACCAGATCGTGGTGCTGGAAGCGGGCCGCATCGTCGAGCAGGGAGCGCCCGCGTCGCTGCGCGCGAGCCAGTGGCGCTATGCGCGATTCCTGGCGCAGCGCCGGTCCGCCAAGGGCTGGCGCATCGCCGCCGCGGCGCTGGACGAGGTGGGCGACTGATGCGCGCGGGGCTGGTCGGCGTGTTCGTCGCGCTGTGCGGCGCGTCACTGCTGGTGGGCGCGAGGCAGATGGCGTGGTCGCAGGCGTTGTCGCTGTCGGGCGACGCCTGGCTGACGCTGACGGCGAGCCGGCTGCCGCGCCTGGCGGCGCTGGTGCTGACGGGCGTGGGGCTGTCGGTTTGCGGGGTGATCCTGCAACACGTGGTGCGCAACAAGTTCGTCGAGCCCGCCACCTCGGGCGGGCTGGATGCCGCCAAGTTCGGCATCCTGGTATCGCTGACGCTGGCGCCCGGCGCCGGCGCGACCGTGCGGATGCTCTTCGCGCTGGCGTTCTGCCTGGCCGCCAGCCTGCTCTTTGTGGCGATCGTGCGCCGGGTGAAGTTCAAGAACACCGTACTGGTGCCGGTGATCGGCCTGATGTACGGCGGCGTGCTGAGCGCGCTGGCCGAGTTCCATGCGTATCGTCACAACATCCTGCAGAGTATGCAAGGGTGGATGCTGGGCGATTTCTCCCGGATCGTGCAGGGGAACTACGAGATCATCTACCTGATCCTGCCGATCGTCGCGCTGACGTATCTGTATGCGCACCGTTTCACCGTGCTGGGCATGGGAGAGGGCATGGCGTCGAGCCTGGGGCTGAACTATGGCGCCACCGTGGCGCTGGGGCTGATGCTGGTGGCCGTGACGGTGTCCGCCACGGTCATCACGGTCGGCGCGATTCCCTTCGTCGGCCTGGTGGTGCCGAATCTGGTGGCGCTGCATTACGGCGATAGCCTGAGCCGCACCCTGCCGGTGGTGGCGCTGGGCGGCGCGTCGCTGCTGCTGGCATGCGACGTGCTCGGGCGCCTGCTGATCCACCCGTTCGAAGTGCCCATCGGCCTGACCGCGGGCGGGTTGGGCGGCCTGCTGTTCCTGGCGCTGATCTTCTGGAAACATCGATGACGCGCCTGGCTTCGCGGCACCTGGCCTGGATGCTTGTCATCGCCCTGGCGCTGGCGTTCCTGTTCCTGGGCGCCGACTTCGATTTCGACTACGTCATCCCCAAGCGGCTGGCGCGGCTGGCGGCCATGCTGATCGGTGGCGTGGCCATCGCCTGGTCGTCGATCGTGTTCCAGACGCTGACGGGCAATCGCATCCTGACGCCGGCCGTCATGGGCTACGAGGCGGTCTACCTGTTGCTGCAATCGCTGCTGGTGCTGGGGCTGGGCGCGCAGAGCCTGGTGCTGTTGGGGGCGCACGGCAACTTCTTCCTGTCCGTGGCGGTGATGCTGGGCTATTCGTGGCTGATCCATCGCGGGCTGTTCAGCCAGCGGCGGCAGAACGTCCATTTCCTGTTGTTGGCGGGGCTGGTGCTGACGATGGTGATCGGCACCTTCACGCAGTTCGCGCAGCTCAAGACCAGCCCCGGCGAGTTCTCGATCCTGATGGGTTTTTCGCAGGCGTCGTTCAACAAGATCGAGCCGGCGCAGTTGCTGGTGTCAGGGCTGCTGGTGGCGGGCGTGTGCCTGGCGGGCCTGAAGACTCTTCCGACACTGGACGTGATGTCGCTGGGGCGGGATCAGGCGATGTCGCTGGGCGTGGATTATCCGCGCCAGGTGCGGAGGAATCTGGCGCGGATCGCCACGCTGGTCGCGGTGTCGACCAGCCTGCTGGGGCCCACGGCGTTCATGGGCATCTTCGTCGCCAACATGGCCTATGCCCTGGCGCGCACGCGCCGGCATCGGGTCACCCTGCCCGCCGGCTGCGCCATTGCGATCGGCCTGTTCCTGCTGGCCCAGTTGGCGGTGGAGCATCTCTTCAACTACCGGACCACCGTCGGCATCCTGGTCAACCTGGCGTGCGGCGCGTGGTTCCTCGCGCTGATGGCGCGGGCGCGGGGCACAGCATGATTACCGTCAAGCATCTTTCCAGGCACTATGGCGCGCGCGCCGTGTTGTCCGACGTCAGCGCGCAGTTTCCGGCGGGGCGGCTGACCTCGCTGATCGGCCCCAATGGCGCGGGCAAGACGACCCTGTTGATGATGATTGCGCGGCTGCTGGCGCCGACCCGGGGCGAGATACTGATTGAAGGCCGCGACGTGTCGGACATCCGCGTCGGCGACTACGCCCGGCGCGTGGCCACGCTGCGCCAGTCTCCCGATTTCAACCTGCGCCTGACGGTCGAGGAACTGGTCGCGTTCGGCCGTTTCCCCTACAGCCGGGGGGCGCTGACGCCTGCGGACCGGCGCGTAATCGACGAGGCCATCGCGTTCCTGTCGCTGCAGCCGCTGCGCCAGGCCTATCTCGACGAACTGAGCGGCGGGCAGCGGCAGATGGCGTTCCTGGCCATGACCATCGCCCAGCAGACCGACTGCCTGCTGCTCGACGAGCCGCTGAACAACCTCGACATCAAGCACGCCGTGCAGATCATGCGGGCGCTGCGCCGCCTGTGCGACAGGCACGGCCGCACCGTCATCCTGGTGGTGCACGACATCAACTTCGCGGCCAGTTATTCCGACCACGTCGTCGCCATGAAAGACGGCGCCGTGCATTGCGCCGGCACGGTGGCGCAGGTCGTGACCGAGGACCGCTTGCGGGAACTGTATGGGCTGGATTTCGAGATCACGCACGGCGCGCGCGGCCGCCTGTGCAACTACTTCAACCCATCGGGAGAATTGACATGAACGGCAAGCACAGGACCTGGGCGTTTGCCCTGCTGGTGGCCGCCGCGATCGCGGTGCAGGGCTGCGGCCAGGAAACGGCGCCAGCGCCCAATGGGGCGCAACCGTCGCCGTCGTCCGGCGCGGAGGCGCGGCCGGCCTATGCCGCCATCACGGTGCGGCACAAGCTCGGCGTCACCGTCATCGACAGGCAGCCCGAGCGCGTGGTGGCGCTGGATATGAACGAGGTCGACTTCCTGGACCTGCTGGGCGTGCCCGTGGCCGGCATGCCCAAGGACTTCGTGCCGCACTTCCTGGCCAGGTACCGGGACGCGCCGCACGTGCGGGACACGGGCGCGATCGTGCAACCCAACCTGGAGCGGGTGCACGCGGCCAGGCCCGACCTGATCCTGATCACGTCCCTGCAGGCCAGCTACTACAAGGAACTGAGCCAGATCGCGCCGACGATCCATTTCGACGTGGATTACCGCGACAGCCAGGTCAATCACATCGAGGTCGTCAAGGACCACCTGCTGACGCTGGGACGGATCTTCGGCAAGGAAGACCTGGCGCGCCAGCAGGCGGCCGGGCTGGACGAGAAGGTCCGGCAGGCCCGGCGCCTGATCCAGGACCGCCCCGAGAAGGCGCTGATCGTGCTGCACAACAACGGCGCTTTCACGTCCTTCGGCCCACAGTCGCGCTACGGATTCGTCTTCGACGCGCTAGGCGTGAAGCCGGCCGGTCCGATGGCGGAGGCCGGCCTGCATGGCCAGCCGATCTCCAGCGAATTCATCCAGCAGGCAAATCCCGACGTGATCTACGTGGTGGATCGCACCGCCGTGATGGAACGCCGGCCCGCGCTGACCGCCGGGACGCTGGGCAACCCGTTGCTGCGCGCGACGTCCGCCTGGAAGCACGGCCGCGTGGTCTTTGCCGACGCCGAGGCCTGGTATGTCACGGCCGCCAGCGTGAATTCGCTGCGGATCGTGATCGACGACGTGATGAAGGGTTACCGGGACTGACCCGGTCGACCGGCGCTTCGGCGCTAACGGTTTTATTGATTAACGATTCCCATTCTCTTCATTGTTTTCATTCTTGATTATGAAGCCGATGAAGGGCAAGCCACGCTCAACCGAACGGAGCATTCCATGAACACACGTCGCCATCGCGGCCGCGCCGCGCGTCCCGCATCGCATGCCAGGACCGCCTTTTCCCTCAACGGCCTGACCGCGGCCCTGTTCGGCCTGACGGCCGGCGCCGCCCTGATCGCGGCCCCCTCCGCGCAGGCGCAGCAGGCCGCCGATAACCGAACCCGCGTCAGCGAGACGGCGTCGCAGGCGCAACCGGACCAGGCCGTCGCCGGGGTCAGGACGCTGCCGGCGGTACGGGTCACGGGGCAGTCCGAGGAGCCCGCCTCGCCCTATGCCGGCGGCCAGGTCACTTACGGCGGTCGTGCCGGCTTCCTGGGCGAGCGGGACTTCATGAGCACGCCGTTCTCGGTCATCAGCTATACCGACAAGTACATCCAGGACCTGCAGGCCCAGGACATCACCGACGTGATCGCCCGGACCGACCCGTCGGTGTTCAGCAACGGCGTCACCGGCGCCTGGAGCGAGAATTACTCGATCCGCGGTTTCAGCTCCAGCACCACCGATATCTCCTTCGGCGGGCTGTTCGGCATGGCGCCGTACTATCGCACCACGCCGGAAATGTTCGAGCGCATCGAGGTGCTGAAGGGGCCGTCGGCCCTGCTCAACGGCATGCCGCCGGGCGGTTCGGTGGGGGGCACGGTCAACCTGGTGCCCAAGCGCGCCGGCGATGAGCCATTGACGCGCCTGACCGCGACCTACATGTCGGACGCGCAGTTCGGCGGCCACCTGGACATGGGACGCCGCTTCGGCGAGGACAAGCAGTTCGGCATCCGCTTCAACGGCGTCTATCGCGACGGCGCCGGCGCGATCAAGGACCAGGACAAGAAGGCGCAACTTGCCGCCGTGGGGCTGGACTGGCGCAGCGAGCGCGTGCGCGTGTCGGCGGATCTGTACGACAGCGACGAGCGCGTGGACGGCGTGACCCGCGGCATCAACCTGGCGCCGGGCGTGGCCGTGCCCAAGCCGCCCAAGGCCGATACCTTGCTGAACCCCGACTGGGCGTATGTGCACAACCGCGATCGCGGCGCGATGGTGCGCGGCGAAGTCGACGTCAGCGACAACCTGATGGCATACGCCGCGATCGGCGCCAGCCGGTCCGAATACACCTATAACGGCGCCATCTCGGCCCAGGTGCTAAATGCCGCGGGCGATCTGCGCACCACCATCGGCCAATTGAA
This sequence comes from Achromobacter dolens, assembly GCF_902859745.1. Lineage (GTDB taxonomy): Bacteria > Pseudomonadota > Gammaproteobacteria > Burkholderiales > Burkholderiaceae_B > Achromobacter > Achromobacter dolens. The sequence goes on from NZ_CADIJW010000012.1 coordinate 109,574, forward strand.
CATGCGCATCAGGAAGACCACCGGGGAGGCCGGCGTCAAAGGCACGCTGCAGACGGGCGGCATCAAGCATCAGTGGGTGCTGAACGCCACCTACTACACCGATACCGAACGCGACTACGGCCGCCGCTCGGTGCCGGGCGCGGACTGGACCACCAATATCTACAAGCCGGTCTGGGGGCCGGAGGTCAGTGGCGTCTGGCCGGCGATCCTGCATACCGAAACGCGCCTGATCAGCTACGGCCTGGCGGACACGTTGTCGTTCGCCGAGGACCGGCTGCAGTTGACGCTGGGCGCGCGTCGCCAGGAAGTGCGTTCGGACACCTTCAATGTCGCCACGGGCGCGCGCACCAGCCGCTATGACGCCAGCGCGACCACGCCGGCGGCGGCGATTCTGTTCAAGGCCACCGACAATGTCTCGCTCTACGCCAACTACATCGAGGGGCTGAGCAAGGGGCAGACGGCGCCAGCCACCGCCGCCAACGCCGGCGAGCTTTTCGCGCCCTACAAGACCAAGCAGAAGGAGGCCGGCATCAAGGTCGATTTCGGTGACTTCACCCATACCCTCGGCGTGTTCGAGATCACGCGGCCGAGCAGCTACACCAATCCCGTCACCAATGTGTTTTCGTTCGGCGGCGAACAGCGCAACCGCGGCGTGGAGTGGGGCTTCTTCGGCGAACCGCTGCGCGGCGTGCGCCTGATGGGCGGCGTGGCGTACATCGATCCGAAGGTCACGAAGGCCGCGCTGGCCGTCAACGAGGGCAGGCAGGCGACCGGCGTGCCCAAGCTGCAAGGCAAGCTGGGCATCGAGTGGGATGTGCCGGCCGTGCACGGGCTGACGCTGACCGCCAACGCGACCGCCGTGTCCAAGCAATACATCAGCGCGGACAATTCGCTGTCGGTGCCCGGCCGCGCCACCTATGACGTCGGCGCGCGTTACGCCACCAGGGTGGCCGACCGCCCGCTCACCCTGCGGGCCAGCGTCAACAACCTGACCAACAAGGCATATTGGGGCATGCCGCAGTTGTCGAGCCTGGCGCTGGGCGCGCCGCGCACCTTCATGCTGTCGGCATCGATGGACTTCTGACGATGGCGAGCCGCCGGCCCGCGGCGGCGTTGCGGGCCGGTATCGCCTATTGGCAACGCTGCGGCACTTTGCGCAGGGACTCCGTGTAGCCCAGCGCGGCGACGCGGTCGGCCAACTGCGCGTAGGCGTCATCGCTCAGGCATGGCGTGCGCGCCATGATCCACACGTAATCGCGCTTGGAGCGGCCGATGATGGTGGTCTGGTAGGCGTCGTCCAGGTAGGCGATGACGTATTCCGCCTGGATCGGCCAGATGAACTGCATGCCCCAGACCGCGTTGCCGGTGTCCGGCCGCACCGTGGCCACCGGGTGCATGGTGCTGACCTCGGCGTCGAAACTGCCCTTGCGGTAACGGAAATCGGTCTGGATCCGGCCGTCCGGCAGCGGCCGGTAGCTTTCGACGGCATCGTAGGCGTTGCGTTCGGGCCAACTGGGGATGTGCGCGATGACGTACCAGTCGCCCATGAAGCGCGGCAGATCGACATGGGCCACGGGCGGCATGGGCGCGGGCCCGGCGCAGCCCGCCAGCAGGCCCATCGCGGCAACACACAGGGCGCGCAACATGGCGGTCTCCTCAGGGACGGGTGAACCGGTAGTGGGCGACGCCCCATTGCTGGCCGTGGTCGTAGCCGAACAATTCGGCGCAGGCCATCCAGAACATGCGCCAGCGCTGATGCCACAGCGGCGCCAACTGCGGGCCGTAGGCCTGTTCCAGCACCGCCCGGGCCTGCGCGGCGCGGGCGTCCTGGTTGGCCAGCCAGTGGTTGGCCGTGCGCGCGTAGTGCGTGCCATCGAGAAACCACTTTTCCTGCAGTTGCAGGTCGCGCTGGAAATGCAGCAGCGTGTCGGCCGCCGGCATGATGCCGCCGGTGAAAAAGTGGCGTCCCATCCAGTTGCCGGCGCCTTCGGTCTCGAACGGATAGGCGCGCTCGCGGTGCGCGAAGATGTGCACGAACAGCTTGCCGCCGGGCCGCAGCCATTGGCCGATGCGCGCCAGCAGGTCCTGGTAGTTGCGCATGTGCTCGAACATTTCAACCGAGACGCAGCGGTCGTAGGCGGCGCCGGGCAACGACAGCGCGTTGACGTCGCAGGTGATGACCCGCACGTGCCCCCAGCCGCGTTCGCGGCAGCGCGCCTCGATATGCTGGCGCTGGGTGGCCGAGTTGGACACGGCGGTGATGCGGGCGTTGGGAAACTGTTCGGCCATCCTCAGGGTCAGCGAACCCCAGCCGCACCCCAGCTCCAGGATGTCCTGGCCGTCGGCCAGCTCGGCGCGCTCGCCATACAGGCGCAGCATGGCGGCTTCGGCCTGGTCCAGCGTTTCGGCGCCGGTCGGGTACAGGCAGCCGGAATATTTCATGCGGGCGCCCAGGCAGAGCTGGAAGAACGCGGTGGGCAGCTCGTAGTGCTGCGCGTTGGCGGCGTCGGTGTGGATAGCCACCGGGCTGGTGCGCAGGCGCGCGATCAGGGCCTGGTCGCGGGCGGTCCAGGCCTCGATGCCGCCGGCGTACTCGGCCGTCAGGCGTTCGGCGCACAGGCGCCGGATGCCCAGGCGCAGCAGCGCGTCGGGCACCAGGCCGCGTTCGGCCAGGCCGAGCAGGCCGGGCGCGGGGCGGTCGGTGGCGAGCGGGAGGTCATTCAGGCTGGCGGTCGTCATGGCGTGCCTCGTCAGGATTTGGGGAACCACGGGAAGAAGGCCGAGGTGCGGCGCTGATACTCGCGGTAGTCGTCGCCGCGAGTGCGCAGTGCCTGCTGCTCGGTGAAGGGAATGCCGCTGATCCAGCGCAGGAAGACGTACATCAGCGCGGGGCCCAGCCACGCCAGCCAGTTCAGGGGCGAGCCCCAGGCCAGCGCGACGTAGCCGAACCAATGGCACCATTCGAAGAAATAGTTGGGATGCCGTGAATAGCGCCACAGGCCGTCGCGGCAGGTCCGGCCGCGATGGGCCGGATCGTCGCGAAAGCGGTCGAGCTGGCGGTCGGCGATGACTTCGCCGGCCAGCGCCGCCAGCCAGATCGCCAGGCCCAGCGCGACGGGCAGACCACGCGCGGGGCTCACGCCCACGGCCAGGAAGGGCAGGCTGAACAGCATCACCAGGCCGGCCTGGAACATGAACAGGCCGAAGAACTTGCCTTGATGGCCCGCCCAGTATTCGCGCAGCGCGCGGTAGCGTCCATCCTCGCCATGCCGGACCCTGCGCCACAGGTGCCAGGCCAGCCGCAGCGACCAGACGCCGGCCATCGCGGCCAGGCTGGCCCTGGGCGCCCAGTCGCCTTGGCCGGTGGCGGCGATCAGCAAGGCGCTGGCGCCCAGGCCCGCGGCCCAGACCACGTCGACGATGCCCGCGTTGGCGTGGCGGCGCTGCCAGCTCCAGGCCAACGTCATGGCGATGACCATGACGGCGGCGATGATCAGCCATTGCGACAGGGGATTCATGCGGCCTCCCGCGTCCAGCGTTGCGCGCGGCGCGTCAGCGCCGGCAGGATCAGCCCCCAGCCCAGTGCCAGCGCCGCGGTCGCGCGCCAGGCGGGCGCCTCGAACTGCACCGCCTGCCAGCCGCGCGCGGCGCCCCAGTAGGCGAGCGGCCCGCCGATGGCGCCGAAAGCAAAGGCCAGCCAGCGGCGCGGCCGCAGGTAGGCCAGTGAATGGTTCAGCGTCAGCGCGAAGGCCGCCCAGAGCGCCAGGATCCAGCGTGGCGCGGGCCAGGCGTCGGCGGCGTAGACCGCCCAGCCCAACGCGGACAGCGCACCGTCGAGCAGGCAACCGCACAACAACGCGGCGGCGGCCAGCTTCAGGTCGGCGCGCCACTCGGCCGAGCAGGCCAGTTGCGCGGCAATGAAGACCAGGGCCGAGGCCACCCCCGGCCACGCCAGGCCGCGGCCCGCGCCGATGACGGCGCTGAACCAGACAAGCTGGTAGCCGAGCAGGTTGGCCCAGAAGCGCATCACACGCCCGCCTGGACCCAGCGCTCGCCGTCGCCGCGGGCGCCGGGAGGGGTCAGCAACAGGTGCGAGACGCCGATCGAGCGTTCGCGAAAGCCGCCTTCGCAGTAGGCCAGGTAGAACTCCCACAGGCGGCAGAAGCGGCTGTCGAAGCCCTGTTCCCGCACCTCGGGCAGGTGCGCCAGGAAGCGGTGGCGCCAGGCTTGCAGGGTGCGGGCGTACGACAGGCCGAAATCCTCCAGGTGTACGAGGGCGAGGTCGCAGGCGCGCGTCTTGGCCCGCAGCATCGCTTCGATCGAGGGGATGAAGCTGCCAGGAAAGATATGGCGCTTGATGAAATCCACCTCGCCCAGCGCCTGCTGGTAGCGATGGTCTTCGATGGTGATGGCCTGGATCAACGCGCGCCCGTGCGGCGCGAGCAGGTCGGCGACCTTGGCGAAATAGGTCTCGAGGTATTGCGCGCCGATCGCCTCGATCATTTCGATCGACACCAGCTTGTCGTAGCGGCCCTGCAGATCGCGGTAGTCCTGCAGCACCACGCTGACGCGATCGTCCAGGCCCACGGCGCGCACCCGCGCCAGCGCCAGCGCGTGCTGTTCGCGCGAGATGGTGGCGGTGGTGACGTGGCAGCCGTAGTGGCGCGCGGCGTGGATGGCGAATCCGCCCCAGCCGCTGCCGATTTCGACGACACGGTCGCCCGGGCCGAGTTCCAGCTTGCGGCAGATGGTGTCCAGCTTGCGCCGCGAGGCCTCTTCCAGCGTGTCGTCGGCGCCGGCCCACAGCGCCGACGAGTACATCAGGTCCGGCGACAGGAACAGCGAGAAGAAATCGTTGCCCAGGTCGTAGTGGGCGGCGATGTTGCGGCGGCTGCCTTCGTGGGTGTTGCGGTTGCCGGCATGCCAGCGCTTGAGCGCCCAGCCGGCCACGCGTGCCAGCCCCGATTCCATGCCGTCCAGCGTGTCGCGGTTGCGCACCAGCAGGCGCACCAGGGCGACCAGATCGTCGCAGGTCCACAGGCCGTCGCCGTACGCTTCGCCCGCGCCGACGCTGCCCTGGGTGGCCACCAGGCGGTAGAAGGCCATGTCGCGGATGGTCAGGCGCACCACCGGCTCGCCGTCGCCCAGCGTGACGCTGCCCAGGCTGTCCTCGATGGCCAGCCGGCCGCTGGTGAGCGTCGAGAGACGGGCGAACAGGCGTCTGCGCAACAGGCGCTCCAGCGCTCCGGGCGGACGGGTCCCCGCGATGGCGGCATGTTCGGACGGCGTCATGGCTTTCATTGTGGTTCTCCGTTGGGCGTGCGGGGATGGTCGTGGATCGGGTTGCGTTTGAGCCAGAGGCGCAGGGCCTGCCAGTGGATGCCGCCGATGACCTGCAGGGTCATCAAGGGAAAGCGCCACAGCAGGCGCGCCAGCGCAGCGCCGTCGAGTTCGCGGCGTTGCAGGCGCAGGTTGGCGTCGAATTGCGGCTGGCCCTGGCGGTTGACGCGCATGTGCACCCGCAGATCCTCGCCCGGGGCGTTGAAGCGCCAGTCATAAATGCAGTCCATGGGCATGAAGGGGGAGACGTGAAAGCGTTTGTCGAAGCGCCAGGCCATGGCGTCGCCACGGCGCTCGGCCTGCGCGACCGGCAGGACGACGCAATGCCGTTGTTTCCATGGGGTGTTCGTGATCTCCGCCAGGATCGCGGCCAGGGTCACGCCGTCGGCTTCGTAGCAGTAGTAGAAGCTGACCGGGTTGAAGACATAGCCGGCGTAGCGCGGATGGGCCAGCAGTCGGATCGGCCCGGCGGGCGCCTCGCCCAGGCGCGCTCGCAGCCTGGCCCGCACCGCCTGCGCCAGCGGCTGCCCCGCCTCGCCATCCAGATAATCGCTGCGGCGCCATTCGGCCAGGTTGGGCCGGTCCACCGACCACAGCCAGCGGCGCTGGAACACCTGGTCGATTTCGTCCAGGTCCAGGTACAGTTGCGCCATGCGGTAGCTGAAACCATGCGCGTGCGGCACGTGGCGCCTGTGCGTCACGCGGCCTTCGTAGAGGGCGCTGTGGCCGCTCATGCCGCCACCGCGGATAAGGCCGCGGCCTGCGATTGGATGCCCCGGACCACGTCCAGTGCGCTGGCCACGCCGTCCTCGTGAAAGCCCCAGCCCCAATAGGCGCCCGCGTACCAGCAGCGGTGGTGGCCCGAGATCTCGTCGCGGCGCGCCTGGGCGGCCACGGACGCGAGGGTGTAAACGGGATGGTGGTAGCGCATGCGGGCCAGCACCTGCGTCGGATCGATGGCTTCGCTGCGATTGAGCGTGACGATGAAGGGGCGGCGCGATTGCAGGCCTTGCAAGAGGTTCATGCAGTAGCTGACCGAACACGGCGCCGACGGGTCGGCCGGCACGTAGGCATTCCACGCCGCCCAGGCCTTGGGGTGGCGTGGCAGCAGGCGCGCGTCCGTGTGCAGCACGACGTCATTGTGCTGATACGTGATCGCGCCGAGCACCTCGCGCTCGGCCGCGCTGGGCGCGGCCAGCAGCTTCAGGGCCTGGTCGCTGTGGCAGGCGAACACCACCTGGTCATAGCGCGGCCGACCCTCGCACGAGGCCAGCGTGACGCCGTCCGCCTGGCGCGTTACCTGGTACACCGGGCAGTTCAGTCGCACCCGCACGTTCCAGCGTTCGCGCAGGGCGCGGATGTAGCTGCTGGACCCGCCCTGCACCACGCGCCATTGGGGGCGCGCATCGACTTGCAGCATCTGGTGGTTGGCCATGAACTGCACCAGATAACGCGCCGGGAATTCGAGGATGCGCGCGGCGGGCGATGACCACAGCGCCGACGCCATCGGGATCAGGTGGTCGGCCTGGAATGCCTGGCCGTAGCGGTGCCGCGCCAGGTACTCGCCCAGCGTCGGGCCGGGCTCGTCGCCGGCCAGCAGGGCCGGGGCTTCGCGGTAGAAGCGCAACAGGTCGCGCACCATGCCCAGAAAGCGCGGCGACAGCAGGTTGCGGCGCTGGCAGAACAGGGTGTCGAGCGAGGTCGCGTTGTATTCCAGGCGGCCGGCCTCCTGGTGCACCGAGAAGCTCATGGTGGTGGGCTGCGAGCGCACGCCCAGCTCCTCCAGCATCGCCGTGAAGTGCGGATAGTTGACCGGGTTGTGCACGATGAAGCCGCTGTCCACCGCGTAGCGGCGGCCGTCCTGCTCGACGTCGTGGGTGTGCGTGTGGCCGCCCAGGTAGTCGTTGGCCTCGTACAGGGTCACGTCATGGTCCTGGCCCAGCTTCCAGGCGCAGACCAGTCCCGCGATGCCCGAACCGATGATGGCGATGCGCATGGTCATTCCTTGGCGCGCGCCAGCACCCAGGCCGGCACGGGTTTCAGGTCCCAGATCAGGCCAGCGGCCGCCAGCAGGCGCAGGCCGTACCAGGTGAGGTCGATTTCCCGGGCGCGAAAGCCCTGGCGCGCCGAACCGGGATAGAAGTGGTGGTTGTTGTGCCAGCCTTCGCCGAAGGTCAATAGCGCCAGCCAGGCGTTGTTGCGGCTATCGTCGGCGGTGTCGTAGCGGCGCTTGCCGTAGCGGTGCGCCAGTGAATTGATGGTGACGGTCGCATGGAACAGCGCCACCGTCGAGATGAAGAAGCCCCACACCAGCATCTGCGGCCCGCTGGTGCCCAGGCCGGGCGCCAGGCGCTCGAGCGCGGCGCCCAGGGCATAGCACAGCAGCGCCAGCGCGATGGGCACGGCGGCGTCGAAGCGGTCCAGCCAGCGCAGTTCGCGGTAGCGGCGCAGATCCGGCACGCGCGCCAGGTCGGTGGCGAAGGCGCGCGGCGTCAGGAACCAGCCCATGTGGCTCCACCAGAAACCGTGGCGGGCCGGCGAGTGCAGATCCTGTTCGTCGTCGGCGTGGCGGTGATGGTGGCGGTGGTGCGCCGCCCACCACAACGGGCCGCGCTGGGCGCACGAAGCGCCGAGAATGGCGAAAACCAACTGCATGGCGCGCGAGGTGCGGAAGGTGCGGTGCGAGAAATAGCGGTGGTAGAAGCCGGTCAGGGCGAACATGCGCACGGCGTAGAGCGCCGCCGCCACGGCCACCGCCACCGGCGAAACGCCGGTCCATGCGACGCCCAGGCAGCCAACGTGCAGCAGCGCGAAGGGCAGGGCGCGGGTCCAGTCGATGCGGTCGGGCGGGCCGGCGGGCGCGCCCGCCGCCTGGGTATCGACCCAGCGGCGTATCGAAGTGGTCCAGTGAGAGGGTTCAGGGCGCATCATCGTGTCCTGTTCGAGGCTTGCGGGGATATACGGGCGGGGCGGGCGGACGGATGCATAAGTGAAAACCCTTAGTCGCACCGGCCCGTCAACGGCGTGGCCGCCGCGGCGTCCATGTCCTGCTGGGTGGGCGGGGCCAGTTCGGCGTCGGCGGGGAATTCGATGCGCACGGTCTGCGTGCCGCCGTTGCCGTCGCGCAGGTTGCTGGGGCCTTCGAAGCGGCGCAGGCGTCGGCTGTCGCGGTCGTAGGTCACGCGCAGCGGCGGCGCGGCGAAACCGTACCAGGCATCCAGCCGCAGCCGGAATACGCGCTCGCGCCGTTCGGGCACGTCGCGCGCCAGGACTTCCAGCGGCATCAGGGCCAATCGGCTGGGCACCAGGAACTGCAAGGGGCGGTCGGGTGAGTCCCAGTGCGCGCGCAGCCAGGCGTCGAAGCCGGCGTCGATCACCGGGTCTTCGGCCTGCGGCAGCGCCTGGCTGCGCGTGGTCGCGCTGGCGCGCGCCTGCACGTAGGCGTGGCGCACGCCGCCGCGGCTGCTGACGCCTTCGCGGTAACCGTCGCGCTGGTCCAGCAGGGCGAAATCGGGCGCGGGATCATCCACCCCGCCGCGCACCCATTTGCGGGCGAAGGCGGCGCCGTCCGGACAGCGATACAGCACCAGCCGGGTCTGCCGCGCGCCGTCCCTGACGACCCAGTGTTCCTCGCGGTAGCGCTCGACGCCGCCGTGCTGGGCATAGGCGTAGCCCAGGTAGTGTTCGTTGGCCGCCTGGGCGCCAAGCGGCGCCAGCGGCAGGATCAGGGCGAGCAGCAGCGATGGGCGCATGTCATTCTCCCGGGGCGGAGCAGGGACGGGTCACGAACGCGGCCATGTCGTCCAGCACCGGCGCGCGCCAGCGCAAGGGCCGCGCCAGCGCGCCCACCAGCAGTTTGTGGCCGAGGTCGGGATACTCGACCAGGCGCGCGCAGGCGCCAGCGGCGCGCAGGGCGCGCGCCAGGCCGGCGCTGTTGCGCCGCGGGTCCACCGCGGTGTCGGCGCCGCCGGTCAGCAGCAGGCCCGGCGGGGCGCTGGCGCTGACGTGGCGGATCGGTTGCGAGTCGGCCGGCGTATCGGGAAACCGGAACACCGGCCGCACGTCACGCGCGACGATCGGCAGGAAGTCGTAGGGGCCCGCCAGGCCGATCCAGCCGGCCAGCGAGCCCGGCGCGGAGCCGGCATCGCGCAGCCAGCGCGGATCCAGGGCCAGCATGGCGGCGATGTAGCCGCCGGCGCTGTGGCCGGCCACGAACACCCGGCCCGGGTCGCCGCCATAGGCATCGATATGCCGTTGCGTCCACGCCACCGCCAGCGCCGCGTCCTGCAGGAACGCCGGGTAGATAGCCTCGGGATAGAGGCGGTAGTCGGCGATGACGGCGATGATGCCGCGCGAGGCCAGCGCGTCGCCCGCGAAGCGGTAGTCGGCGCGTTCGCCGCTGCGCCAACTGCCGCCGTAGAAGAACACCACCACCGGCGCGCCGGCGGCGTCCAGCGGCGCATGGATGTCCAGGCGCTGGCGCGGCAGCGGGCCATAGGCCAGCCCGGACGTGGCGCGGCTGGCGCCGTCGGGCACGGCGCCGTTGAGCAGGGTCAGGGGCGAGCAGGCGGCCAGCAGGCCTAGCGCCAGGCTGGCCAGCAGCAGTATCTCGAGCAGGCCGCGCTGGCCCGGGCCGATCCAGGAATACATGGGGTGCTCCGCAACGGGGACACCCCTCTATACGGGCACGGGCCCGCGTTGGATGCGGCTCAGATCTTCAGCACGTCGCCGCTCATGATGACCGGCCCGGTGGGCGCGCCGGTGGGCGAGCCGCCCGGCGGCTCCAGCGTGATGGCAAGTTGCTGGACGCCGGCCAGGCCCTGGGCGCGGCGCAGCGCGGTCAGGCCTTCGGGCGACACCAGCCCGACCGACTGCGGCGCCTGCCCGGGCGGAATGGCCCAGAGTTCCAGGGACTTGCCGCCGGCGCGCGTCGCCAGGTTCTGCAGCGCGTGGATGTGCAGGCCGCCGGCTTCGTCGGCGCGCACCACCAGCATGGCTTGCGCCTCGGGGCTTTGCAGCACGGCCATCAGTTGCGCCCGGGCGGCGCGGTCCACCTGCATGGGATAGATGACGACGCCGGCCACCAGCAAGGCGGCCAGCGCGCCGCTGGCGACGCGCCAGAACGCCAGGCCGCGCCACCAGGGCGCCGCGCCCGGGTGCAGGCGGGATTGGATCGCGCGCCAGACGCGGCGCGGGGGCGTCCTGCCGGGCAGCGACCAGAGCAGGGGGTAGATGTCGTCCTCCCAGCCCCGCACCTGTCGGCGCAGATTGGCGTCGGCGGCCATCAGGCCCTCGAAGCGGCGGCGGGCGCCGCCGCGCATGGCGCCCGAGACGTAGTCGGCCGCCAGCCGGGCGCGCAATTGCGGATCGCGGTAGTTCATGACAGGCACCTCTTGAGCCGTTCCATGCCGCGCCGCACCCAGCTCTTGATCGTGCCCAGCGGCGCCTGCAGGCGGCGGGCGATCTCGCCGTGGCTCAGGTCGTCGAAAAAGGACAGCGCGATGGCCGTGCGCTGCTGGCCTTCCAGTTGCTTGAGGCAGTCGGCCAGGCGCCGGGCATCCTGGTCGGACTGCAGGCGCTCGAAGGGGCCGGGCGCGTCATCCGCCCAGGCCAGCGTCAGTTCGCCGTCGGCGTCCGGGCGCTCCAGGTCGGGCCTGCGCAGCAGGTCGATACAGCGGTTGCGCACGATGCGGGTCATCCAGGTCATGACTTGGCTCTGTTCCGAAGAATAGCGGGCGGCGTTGCGCCAGATATTGATGAAGCTGTCCTGGAGGACTTCTTCCGCCCAGTCGCTTCGTCGCAATATACGGACGGCAAGGGCAAACAGATGCGGGGACGTTTGACGATAGAGTTCGGCCAGCGCGGATTCCTGGCCGCGCGCGCAGTCTTGTATCAGGGCCTTCAGACGTATGGGGTCGGGCATGACGGGTATCCGGGGTCACATGGGGTGCGGCCGCAGAATGCGCGGAATGGGCGCCACGGCGGGACGCGCCGCGGCACCATCCGACATACTACCGAAAACTCCGGCCTCGTTGCGCGGCCAGGCCCTTGCCGGTCACGTCATCCATTGCGTGAGGCCGCTCAGCCAGCAGCCGGCGCCATCGCCCCGCGCACGTAGCTGGATTGCCGACGGGGAGCCCATGGCCACGCCCTGGCGCACCGTGCAGACCTGGCCGGCGGGGATGGCGCCGGTCTTGTCCAGATAGCCCCACAATGCCGCCGCCGCGATGCCGGTGGCGGCGTCCTCGGGATAGCCGGAAGCCTTCGGAAACTGCCGCGCGCTGGCGCCGTCGGCCGTCAAGGCGTAGGGGTACAGGCCGGTCGAGCCGATGGCCTCGCACAGGCCGCGCATCGCATCGAAGTCGGGGGCCAGCGCGTCCAGCGCGGCCGCGTCGGGCAGCCGCACCAGGGTTTTGACGCGGCTGGTGCTGGCATTGACCATGTGCAGGCCCGGCAGCGCCGGATCGATGCGCAGCACGGCCGCGACGGCGCGGCACTGGTCTGGCGTCAGCGCGCGGGTGGTCGCGGCGGGTTGCGAGACCCAGGCCCGATCGCCGGCCTCGTCCCATTCGACGTCCACGCTGCCGCTCAGGGTCTGGACCCGCGTGGCGGGCGTGCGCCAGTGCCCCCATTGCCGCAGCGCCCAGAGCGTGCCGACGGTGGCGTGGCCGCACATCTCCATTTCATGGCCGGGCACGAAGAAGCGCAGCCGGCACAGGTGGCCATCGCGATCGGCCGGCGCCACGAAGGACGATTCGTGGCCGTGGCGCGCGGCCAGGGCCTGCATGTCGGCGGCCGTCATGCCGAGCGCGTCGAGCACCAGCGGCACGGGGTTGCCGCCGCGTCCGGCGTGGGCGGGATCGACGAAGACGCGCAGCAGGGCGGCCGAGCCGGCGGCCGGCGGGGCGGGGGCGCGGGGGGAGGGAAGGTCAGTCAAACTGGACTCCGAGGGTGGTGATGAGCTCGCCCCAGAAGGCGAGGTCGTGGGAGACGGTGTGGGCCAGCGCGTCGGCCGTGTCCGGGTGCACGTCGACGCCCTTGGCCGCCAGGTCCGCCGCGATGGCCGGATCGCGCAGCACCGTGTTCAGGGCAAGGTTCATCTTCTGCACGATGGCAGGCGGCGTGCCCTTCGGGAAAGCCAGGCCGTACCACAGCGATTGCGTGTAGGCGGGCATGCCTTGCGCGGCGAACGTCGGCACGTTCGGCAGGATCGGGGTGGCGGCGGTGGTGGCCACGGCGACCAGCTTGCCGCTCTGCACGAAGGGCGCCAGGCCCACGGGGTTGTCGAACATGATGTCGACCTGGCCGCCGATCAGGTCGGTGTAGGCGGGCGCCGCGCCGCGGTAGGGCACGTGGGTCAGGTCCAGGCGCTCGTCTTTCTTGAACATCTCGCCCAGCAGGTGCGACACGGTGCCGGCGCCCACCGAGGCATAGGTGACGCTGCGGCCCTTGAGTGCCGCGACCAGCGCGGGCAGGGTGGTGGCCTTCAGGGCCGGCTGCGCGGCCAGCACGTAGGGCGAGGTGCCGATGAAGCCGACGTAGTCGAAATCGTGGGCCGGCTTGTACGGCAGATTCCTGTACAGGCTGGCGCTGAGCGCGACCGTGCTGGTGGTGACCGCGACGGCGGTATAGCCGTCGGGCCTGGCGCGCGCGGCCTGGCCGGTGCCCACCGTGCCGCCGGCGCCGCCGGCGTTCTGGATGATGACGGTCTGCTGCAATTGGCGCGTCAACGCCGGCTGCAGGGTGCGCACCACCAGGTCGGTGCCGCCGCCGGCCGGGAACGGCACGATCAGCGTGATCGGTTTGTCAGGCCAGGCCGGTTCGGCCGCCGCGGCGGCGAGCGGCAGGGCCAGGGGGGCGAAGGACAACAGGGCGAGCGGCAATGTGCGGATCATGGACATCCCCTTGTATAGGTTGAACGCCCCGATCGTAGGGGGGCGGCCCGCGCGCGGGCGAACCACGGCGCGACAGGGGCCGATCCCGCACACGACAGCGGCCCGGCGGCGCGGACGCCGGGCTTGCGTGGACGCGGGCGCGCGTCGATACTGGGGCGACGTCCATTTCCGCCCGCGTTGGCCTGCCGCCGGCGCGGCATCCGCGCCGCCGACCCATCATGCGTTCCGTCCCGCTTTCGTCCAAACAGGACCTGATCGCCCAGACCGGCTTTGCCATTGCGGCCAGCCGCCAGCCGCACTACGCCTTTCACTGGCACGAGCACGACTGCGCCATGCTGCTCTGGCCGCGAGCCGGCGCGCTCGACAGCGCCTGGCAGGACGAGGAAGGCGCGCGCCGCCGCAGTCGCCTGGTTCGCGGCCAGGCCTTGCTGCTGCCTTCGCACGTTGAACACAGCACGCGCGCCGAAAGCGCCGCGCAGCAGCATGGCGAACTCTATCTGGCGCCCGAACTGCTGCGCGACTGCCAGGCCGGCGGAGTGCTGCAACTGGACGGCGCGGCCCAGGCCATGCTGGACGCGCTGTGGAAGCCGGCGCTGTCGGCCGCGGCCGTGCCGATGCTGGTCGCGGCGCTGATCGCGCAGCTCGACGCGCATCACCGGCTGCAGGCCCACGCCCGCGTGACGCAGGCGCCGCTGCCGTTGGCGCGGCAATGGCTGGCGCTGCTGCGCGGTCGATTGGAGGAAGGGCAGCCGCTGCCCGCCATCGCGGAGTCGGCCAGCGCGCTCGGCGCCACCACGCGCACGCTGCAGCGCGCCTGCCAGCAAGCCTACGGACTCTCCCCCATCGCCCTGCGCCGCCAGCTCCTGGCGCAAGCCGCGCGCCAGCGGCTTGCGCTGGGCGAACCCTTGGCGCGGGTCAGCGCAGAATTGGGGTTTTCCAGCAGTGGCCACCTGGGCCGGCTGCTGCGCGCGGTCGGGGCCGGGCAGGACCCGGACCTTGCCGGGCCGTTCTGACGCGACTCGATAGCGTCAGGTCGAGGCGGTCGACGCCTGCCGTGGCAGCGCCACGCGGAAGCGGGTGATGCCGTCGCGCGATTCGGCGCTGATGCGGCCGCCGTGGGATTGCGCCACCTGTTGCGCGATGAACAGTCCCAGCCCCAGGCCGCGATGGCCCCCGGCCGGCCGCGCGCCGCTGCGGAACGGGTTGAACAGTTGCGGCAGCAGTTCCGCGGGAATGCTGCCGCCGTTGCTGACCGTGACCACGACCCGGTCGGCAACGGAACCATCCACCTCGACCCGCACCGGCACGTCGCGGGCGCCGTGGTGCAAGGCGTTGCCGAGCAGATTGGCCAGCACCTGGGCGATGCGCTCGCCGTCCCATTCGCCGACCGGGTCGCCATGGCATTCGGCTTCGATCTGGCGGTCGGCGAAGCCGGCGCGCAATTCGTCCAGGGTGCGGTGGACCAGCGTGTCCATGCCGATGCGCGCCGGCGCCAGCGCCAGTCCGCCGGCCTGGCGGATGCGCGTCACGTCGAGCAGGTCTTCGATCAGGTGCTTCATGCGCTCGCTGCTCTGGAGCATGCGTTGCGCCACGCTGACCACGCGCGCGTCGCCGCCCTGGCGCGCCAGCATCGAGGCGCCCATGATGACCGCCTGCAATGGCGTGCGCAGGTCATGGCTGAGCACGGCCATGAACATGTCGTTGACCCGCAGCGCCTCGGTGCGCGCCTCCAGTTGCTGCGCCAGCGCGCGCCGGCGCTCGTGCAACTCGAAGAACACGTTCGCCTTGCTGCGCAGCATGTAAGGGTCGACCGGCTTGTACAGAAAGTCCACCGCGCCGCTCTCGTAGCCGCGGAACTGCCAGTTCTGTTCGCGCGAGCCGGCGGTGATGAAGATCAGCGGAATGTGGCGGGTGCGCTCGCTGCCGCGGATCAGCTCGGCCAGCTCGAAGCCGTTCATGTCGGGCATCTGCACATCGAGCAGCGCCAGCGCCACGTCGGGATGATTCAGCAGCAGTTCCAGCGCCTGCGGGCCGGATTGCGCTTTCAGCACTTCGACCCGGTCGCTCGCCAGCAGCGCTTCCAGCGCCACCAGGTTTTCGGGCACGTCGTCGACCAGCAGGCACTTGATGCGGTCATCCGAGGGTTTGGCAGATGTCAATATCATGGTGTGGTGGAAGTGGGGGGGCAGGGCCGCGGCTGCGCGGGCAACTGCGACAGCAGCGCCGCGATGGCGGCGGGCGCCAGGACCAGGGGGGCATCGATGCGCGCCAGGGCGGCGTCGGGCATGGCGCGCATCGCGGCGGTGTCCGGCGCCTGGACCACGGCGCGGCCGCCCGCGGCGTGGATGGCGGCCAGGCCGGCGGCGCCGTCTTCGTTGGCGCCCGACAGCAGCACCCCCAGCAAACGCTCGCCATAGCCGTCGGCGGCGGACTGGAACAGCACGTCGATAGAAGGCCGCGAGAAATGCACCAACGGGCCGATCGACAGCGCCAGGCGCGGCCCACGGTCGACCAGCAGGTGGTAGTCGGGGGGCGCGAAATAGACGTGCCCCGGCTGGATGGGCTGCTGGTCCTCAGCCTCGCACAGCGGCAGCGCGCAGCGGTCGCGGAAGATGTCGACCAAGAGGCTGCGGCGGTCGCGCGGCAGGTGCAGCAGCACGATCACCGCGGCGCGCAGGCCGGCCGGCAGGGCGGGCATCAGCAGGTTCAGGACCTCGATGGCGCCCGACGAGCCGCCGATGACGATGGCGTCCCAGGCGCCCGCCGCCTCGCCGCGATCCGGCGTTGGGGCGCTCACAGGCCGGCCTTCTTGCGGTAGATGCGGTCTTCCAGCACGAAATCGTCGAAGCCGTCGGCCTGGGCGGAAAAGCGCACCGATTCGCGCGAGCCCAGGCCCATGAAGCCGCGATGCACCAGCGCGTCATGGAACAGGCGCAATGCGCGGTTCTGCAGGTCGCGCTCGAAATAGATAAGCACGTTGCGGCACGAGACCAGGTGCACCTCCGCGAACACGCTGTCGGTCGCCAGGCTGTGGTCCGAGAACACCATGTGCTCGCGCAACTGCTTGTCGAACACCACGCGCCCGTAGCGCGCGGTGTAGTAATCGGACAGCGAGCTGCGGCCGCCGGACTGGGCGTGGTTGCTGGTGAAGGCGGCCACCCGGTCCAGGTCGAACACGCCCTGTTCGGCCGCGCGCAGCGCATGCGGATTGATGTCGGTCGCGTAGATCAGGGCGCGGTCCAGCAGGCCTTCCTCATGCAGCAGGATGGCGAGCGAATAGACCTCCTCGCCGGTGCTGCAGCCGGCCACCCACACCTTGATAGAGGGGTAGGTGCGCAGGATGGGCACCACTTCGCGGCGCAGCGCCAGGAAATAGCTGGGGTCGCGAAACATGTCGCTGACCTGGACGGTCAGGAATTGCAGCAGGCTGGTGAACACCGGCGGCTCATGCAGCACGCGGTCCTGCAACTGCGACAGGGTCTTGCAGCCGAAGTGCGACAAGGCGCTGCGCAGGCGCCGCTTGAGCGAGGCCTGGGCATACTCGCGGAAGTCGTAGTGGTACTGGTGATAGATCGCGTCGAGCAGCAGCCGCTGCTCGATATCCTCGGTCTGCGCCTTGGGCGGAGGGGGCAGGGGCATGGTCGCCGGGTCCGGGGCCGCTGGTTACTTGCGCATCCAGACGCGCACCAGCGACAACAGCCGCTCCACGTCCAGCGGCTTGGCGATGTAGTCGTTGGCGCCGGCGGCCAGGCATTTCTCCTGGTCGTCCTTCATGGCCTTGGCGGTCAGCGCGATGATCGGCAAGCGGCGCCACTCCGGCCGCGTGCGGATCTCGCGCATGGCGGTGTAGCCGTCCATCTCGGGCATCATGATGTCCATCAGCACCAGGTCGATCGCCGGGTGGCCGTCCACGCCGACGCGGTCCAGCGCCTCGAGGGCCTCGCGGCCATTGCGCGCGATCTCCACCCGCAGGCCGGTCGGCTCCAGGATGCTCGACAGCGCGAACACGTTGCGCACATCGTCCTCGACCACCAGCACCGTGCGGCCTTCGAGCGCGCTGTCGCGGCTGCGGGCCAGCTCCAGCATCTGGCGCTGCTGCGGCGGCAGGTCGGCCTCGACCTGGTGTAGGAACAGCGTCACCTCGTCGAGCAGGCGTTCGGGCGAGCGCGCGTCCTTGATGATGATGGACTTGGAGAAGCGGCGCAGTTGCTGCTCCTCGTCGCGCGACAGCGCCCGGCCGGTGTACACGATCACGGGCGGGAACGACACGCTCTCCTGCTCGGCCATTTCGCGCAGCAATTCGTAGCCGCTGATGTCGGGAAGGTTCAGGTCCATGACCACGCAATCGAAGGTGGTCTCGCGCAGCAGCTTCAGGGCGGCGCCGGCGGTCGCGGCCGGCACGATCTCCACGTCGTCGCGCGCCAGGAGCTCCCGCACGCTTTCGCGCTGGCGGTCGTCGTCCTCCACCACCAGCACGCGCCGCACGTTCTGGGTGAACTTGGCCTCCAGGCGCAGCAGCGCCTGCGTCAGTTCCTCGCGCTTGACGGGCTTGAGCGCGTAGCCGATCGCGCCGCGGCCCATGGCCTCCTGGGCGTAGTCGGCCACCGACACGATGTGCACCGGGATGTGGCGCGTGTGGGGGTTGCGCTTGAGCTGGTCCAGCACGCCCAGGCCCGAGAAATCGGGCAGGTTGATGTCGAGCACGATGGCGTCGGGCCGGCGCTGTGCCGCCAGCGCCAGGCCGTCGGTCGCGGTGTGCGCGGCCAGGCAGCCGAAGCCCATTTCGTGCGCCAGGTCGCCGAGAATGCCGGCGAAACGTTCATCGTCCTCGATGACCAGGATGGTGCGGCCGGCCTCGCGGGCCGGTTCCGGGTCCGGCTGGACGGGTTCGGCCGCCGGCGCGGCGGCGGGCGCCGCCCAGGCGGGGATGGCGGGCGGCGTCGGGACCGGCGCGGGCAGGCTGGGGACGGGCGCCGCGGGCGCGGCCTCCAGGCGCATCGGCAGCAGCAGCGTGAACACGCTGCCTTGCCCCGGCGTGCTGACCAGCGACAGGGATCCGCCCAGCAGCTTGGCCAGGTCGCGCGAGATCGACAGCCCCAGACCGGTGCCGCCATGCTTGCGATGGCTGCTGCCATCGGCCTGGCGGAAGGCCTCGAAAATCAGTTCCTGCTGGTCGGCCGGCACGCCGATGCCGGTGTCCTGCACGGCGAACGACAGCATGTTGCGCGGCGCGCGCGACACCTTGAGCGCAACGCTGCCTTGCTCGGTGAACTTGAGGGCGTTCGACAGCAGGTTCTTCAGCACCTGGCCCAGCCGCTGCGGGTCGGTATGCAAAGACGCCGGCACGTCGGCGGCGATGTCCAGTTCCAGGGTCAGGCGCTTGTCCTGCGCGATCGGGCGCAGCGGATCCAGCAGCCGCTCGAGCGCCGGCGCGATGGCCACGGCCTCGACCTCCACGGTGGCCTGACCGGCCTCGATCTTGGCCAGGTCCAGGATGTCGTTGATCAGCGCCAGCAGGTCGCTGCCCGCTTCGTAGATGGTCTGTGCATACTTGACCTGGTCGGCGCTCAGGTTGCCCGGCTTGTTCTCGGACAGCAGCTTGGACAGGATCAGCGTCGAATTCAATGGGGTGCGCAGTTCGTGGCTCATGTTGGCCAGGAACTCGCTCTTGTACTGGCTGGCCTGCGTCAGCAGCCGCGCCTTGTCGGTCAGCGCGCCCTGCACCCGCAACAATTGCTCGGTCTGCAGTTCCAGGCTGACGTTGGCCTGCTTGAGCTCGGTCTGCTGCACCTCCATGCGCGCCTGCGATTCCTGCAGGATGCGGCTCTGCTGTTCCAGCTCTTCATTGCTGACGCGCAATTCTTCCTGCTGGGTCTGCAGTTCTTCCGACTGGCGCTGGGTTTCCGCCAGCAGCGCCTCCAGCCGCGTGCGGTCCAGGCCGGCGCGGATCGCCGAGGCCAGCATCTCGGAGGCGCCCTCGAGCAGGCTGCGCTCGCTCTGGCCCACGGCGTGGGTGAAGCCCAGTTCGATCACGGCATAGACCCGATCGTTCTGCATGGCGGGCGCGAGGATCAGTTCGGCCGGATTGGACGTGCCCGTGGCCGACGAGACCGGGAGGTGGCCGGGCGGTACGTCGCGCAGGTGCAGCAGCTTGCGCGAGCTGGCCGCCTGCCCGACCAGCCCTTGCGCGGCGGGAATCTTCTGCGCCAGGCGCTCGGTCGGCAGGGCATAGCCGCCGAAGAGTTCCAGCTCGTCGCCGCCGTGGCTGACGACGTAGCCGGCGCCGACGCTGGCGTGCAGGTAGTCCGCCAGGTAGTCCAGCGCGCGCTTGCCGATTTCGTCCAGGCGATGATCGCCCCGCAAGCGCAGGCTCAGGCCCGAGAGGCCGGTCGTGACCCAGGCCTGGCGCGCCTTGGCGCGGTACTCACGGATGGTCACGGCGGCCGACGCCAGGATCAGCGCCAGCAGCAACATCGACCCGCCCCATGAGTAATAGGTCGAGGTGGTCGAGGCCGCGGCCCAGGTTTCGCGTTGCTCCTCGACCTGGCCCAGTTGGCGCGTGTACAGGTCGGCGACCAGGTCGCGCAACCGGTCCATCGCTTCCTTGCCGGCATCGGTGCGCACCACGGCCATTGCGCCTTCCACGTCGCCGGCCTTGCGCATTTCGATGGTCTCGCGCAGTTCCGTCAGCTTCTGCTGGGTGATGCCCGCGATGTCGTTGACGATGCGGCGCTGCGCCGAATCCGCGGTGGCCGCTTCCTTGACCAGCGCCAGGCGCTGTTCGATCAACGGCACCGAGCGCAGATACGGTTGCAGGTAAGCCGGGTCGCCCGTCAGCAGGTAGCCGCGCTGGCCGATCTCGGCATCCTTGAGCGCCGAGTTGAACAGGCTCAGTTGGCGCACGGTCTCGGTGGCGCGGTCCATGGCCCTGACCGCCTCCGTCCGGGTCTCGGCCGAGCGCACGTTGACGAAGGCGATGACCAGGGTGGCCAGCGCCGCCGTCACGAAACCGGCCATCAAGGTGCGCGGAAGGGTGTGGCGGCTGGCGGATTGTTGCGAATTCGGCATGGGAACGGTTGACGGCTCGGGGAAGAGGACGGCGCGCGGGGCGGGGGGGGCGGCGACAATTATAGGGACGAGCCGCGATCCCGGCTGCCCGGCCAAACCCGCGAGACTATACAGGCGGATGGGGCATTCGTTTCGTCCGGATACAATTACTTCACACATGAAGGGTCCGCATGTCCTAGGATTCGGCGTCTACCCGGTTCCACCTATCCGTCTGCCCGCCGGCGTCCCGCACGCGTGGCAGCGCACAACCATGACGAAAATCCTTTTGGTCGACGACCAGCCCGTGCTGGTCACCCTGATGAGCGAATTCCTGAGCGGCGAAGGCTATGACGTCACGACGCACACGGACGGCCTGACCGCGTTGCAGCAGATGCTCGAAGTGCGGCCGGATCTGGTCATCACCGATCTGTCCATGCCCGGCATGGATGGCGGCGCCTTGCTGACTGCCATGCGCGAGAACGCCTACCTCGGCGATACGCCGGTGCTGGTCCTGAGCGGCCGTCCGCAAGCCGAGATCGCCGCGGTCTGCGAAGGGCGCGCCACCCTGATGCGCAAGCCCGCCGAGCCGCAGGATGTGCTGGCGGCCGTGCGCCGCCTGGCGCCGGCGCCCGTGCGGCGGCCGCGCGC
>NZ_CADIJW010000013.1 GCF_902859745.1 Achromobacter dolens
CGAAGGCCCGGCCCCGGCCCGCAAGCGCCAGTCGCGCGCGCGCCTGGCCGACATGACCTCCGCCGCCTGGCCCGAACTGGCCGCGCGCCTGCCGGTCACCGGCCTGGCCGCCGAACTGGCGCGCCAGAGCGAATGGGCCGGCGTGCAGGGCGATGCCATCATCCTGCGCGTGGCCGTCAAGACGCTGGCCGAAAGCGAAAGCCGCGTGCGCCTGCAGACGGTGCTGTGCGAACACTTCGGCCAGGGCATCCGGCTGGACGTGGACGTCGGCGCGGTCGGTGAAGCCACGGCCCACGCCGTGGCCCAGGCCGAGCGCGCGGCGCGCCAGCAGGCCGCCGAGGACGCGGTCGCCGTCGATCCCTTCGTGCAGGCGCTGGTGGCGGACTTCGGCGCCCATGTCGTGGCCGGTTCGATCCGCCACGTCGACTCTCCTTCCGCCGCCGCGTAACGCGCCGGCAAATCCCTACATTCCCTCGTTCAAGGAAGCTCCATCATGATGAAAGGACAACTGGCCGGCCTGATGCGCCAGGCGCAGCAGATGCAGGAAAACATGAAGAAGGCGCAGGACGCGCTGGCCGAGATCCAGGTCGAAGGCGCCTCCGGCGGCGGCCTGGTCAAGGTCGCCATGACCTGCCGCCACGACGTCAAGCGCGTCGAAATCGATCCGTCGCTGCTGGCCGACGACAAGGACATGCTGGAAGACCTGGTCGCCGCCGCCTTCAACGACGCGCTGCGCAAGGCCGAAGCCACCTCGCAGGAAAAGATGGCGTCCGTCACCGCCGGCATGCCGCTGCCCCCGGGCATGAAGCTGCCGTTCTGATCGAACGTTCCGGCCGCCGCCGCCCCGGGCGGCGCGGCCTTTGCCGTCCGCAAGTTGCCGTCGTGTCATGGACCCTCTACTGCCCGAACCCGAACCGCTGGTCTCGCTGATCGAGGCGCTGCGGCGCCTGCCCGGCGTGGGTGTGCGTTCCGCGCGACGCATGGCCTATCACCTGTTGCAGCACGACCCCCAGGGCGCCGACATGCTCGGACGCGCGCTGGCCGGCGCCGTGCGCGACCTGCGCCACTGCTCGCGTTGCAACAGCTTCGCCGAAGAAGACGTGTGCGCGACCTGCGCCAATCCCAAGCGCGATCCCTCGCTACTGTGCATCGTCGAGACGCCGGCCGACCAGAACATGATCGAGTCCAGCCACGGCTACCGCGGCCTGTACTACGTGCTGATGGGACGCGTCGCGCCGCTCGAGGGCATCGGCCCGCGCGAGCTGGATTTCGACCGCGTCATCCGCCGCGCCACCGACGGCGTGGTGCAGGAGGTTATCCTGGCCACCAACTTCACCGCCGAAGGCGAGACCACCGCGCATTTCCTGGGCGAGGCCCTGGGCGAGCGCGGCCTGCGGGTCACGCGCCTGGCGCGCGGCGTGCCGGCCGGCAGCGAGCTGGAATACGTGGACGCCGGCACCATCGCCTGGGCGCTGATGGAGCGCAAGACCACCTGACACGCCCCCACAATAGCGCGCCGGCAATGTACCGGCGGGCATTGGAAAAACGGCCCGCCCGCGCGGCGCGGCCTCCACGAGAGGAAGACAACCAACATGTCAGCCCTGACCGGCCTGAAGGTCCTGGAACTCGGCACGCTCATCGCCGGCCCGTTCGCCGCGCGCATCTTCGGCGAATTCGGCGCCGACGTCATCAAGGTGGAAACGCCGCACGGTCCCGACGGCACGGGCGGGGGCGACCCCATTCGCAGTTGGCGCCACCTGCATGAAGGCAATTCGCTGTGGTGGACGGTGCAGGCCCGCAACAAGCAATCCATTGCCCTCAATCTCAAGCATCCCGAGGCCCGCGAAATCGCCCGCAAACTGGCGCTGGACGCCGACGTGGTGGTCGAGAACTACCGCCCCGGCGTGCTCGAGAAGTGGGGCCTGGGCTTCGAGCAGTTGCGCGCCATCAATCCCGCCCTCATCATGGTGCGCCTGTCCGGCTACGGCCAGACCGGCCCGATGAAGGATCAACCGGGCTTCGGCGCCATCGGCGAATCCATGGGCGGCCTGCGCTACGTGTCGGGGCATCCCGACCGGCCGCCGCTGCGGGTCGGCATCTCGATCGGCGATTCGATCGCCGCGCTGCATGGCGTGATCGGCGCGATGATGGCGCTGCGCCACCGCGACGCCACCGGCGGCCGCTGGAACGGCGTGCAGGGCGAAGGATGCCAGGCGGGGCAGGGCCAGATGGTCGACGTGGCGCTGTATGAGGCCGTGTTCAACATGATGGAAAGCCTGGTGCCCGAGTATGACGTGGCCGGCGTGGTGCGCGAGCGCACCGGCGGCGCGCTGCCCGGTATCGTGCCGTCCAACACCTACACCACGCGCGACGGCCAGAACATCGTCATCGCCGGCAACGGCGATGCGATCTTCCACCGCCTGATGCTGGCCATCGGCCGCGACGACCTTGCCTCGGACCCGGACCTGGTGCGCAACGATGGCCGCGCCCGCCGGGTCGCCGAGATCGACGGCGCCATCCAGCAATGGTGCGATGGCCGCGGCATCGAGGAAGCGCTCAACACCCTGAAGGCGGCCGACGTGCCGGTCGGCAAGATCTACAGCGTGGCCGACATGTTCAGCGATCCGCAGTTCCTGGCGCGCCGCATGATCGAGCAGCACCACTTCGCCGACGGCAGTCCGGTCAAGCTGCCTGCGGTGGTGCCCAAGCTCTCGGAAACCCCGGGCGGCACCCGCTGGATCGGTCCGTCATTAGGGGAACATACCGAGGAAGTCCTGAAATCGCTGGGGTATGATTCAGCGGCTATCGACAAGCTGGCGCAGACCGGCGCTATCGGTATCCCCGCACCCAAGGAGACAACACATGTCAGTCACACGTCGTGATCTGCTCAAGATGGCCGGCGCCGCCGGCGTCATGGGCATGGCCCCCGCCATCGTGCGCGCCCAGAAGCTGGAGAAGACCAAGGTCCAGATCGCCGTGGGCGGCAAGCCCCTGATCTACTACCTGCCGCTGTCCATCGCCGAAGCGCGCGGTTACTTCAAGGACGAGGGCCTGGACGTCTCCATCGCCGACTTCGCCGGCGGCTCCAAGGCGCTGCAGGCCGTGGTGGGCGGCAGCGCCGACGTGGTCTCGGGCGCCTTCGAGCACACCCTTGCCATGCAATCGAAGGGCCAGGCCTACCGCGCCTTCGTGCTGCAGGGCCGCGCGCCGATGATCGGCGTGGGCGTCTCCAAGAAGAACCTGCCCAACTACAAGGGCCCGGCCGACCTGAAGGGCAAGAAGATCGGCGTGACCGCGCCGGGCTCGTCCACCAACATGGTGGTCAGCTTCTTCCTGGCCAAGCACGGCCTGAAGGCTTCCGACGTTTCCATCATCGGCGTGGGCGCCGGCGCCGGCGCGGTGACCGCGCTGCGCAGCGGCCAGATCGACGCCATCTCCAACACCGACCCCGTGGTGTCGATGCTGGAAATGCCGGGTGACATCCAGATCATCGTCGACACCCGCACTCTCAAGGACACGCAGGACATCTTCGGCGGCAACATGCCGGCCGGCTGCCTGTACGCGCCGCAGGCGTTCATCGACGCCAATCCGAATACCGTGCAGGCGCTCACCAACGCCATGGTGCGCGCCGACAAGTGGATCCAGAAGGCCGGTCCCGACGAGATCGCCAAGGTCGTGCCGGAAACGTACCTGCTGGGCGACCCGGCGGTGTACAAGGCCGCCATCGGCAAGAGCCTCGAGGGCCTGTCGCCCGACGGCATGATCCCCGAGGACGGCGCCGCCACCGCGCTCAAGGCCCTGGCTGCGTACCAGGCGGATTTCGACGGCGCCAAGATCGATCCGTCCAAGGTCTGGACCAACGATTTCGCCCGCCGCGCCAACGAGAAGTACCCCAATGGCTGAAGCCGCGCTATCGCTGGAAAACATCAGCTGCACCTTCGTCTCCCGCGACGACCGCTCGCAGCGCTACACCGCCGTCAGCGACACGAGCCTGGCCATCGCGCCGGGCGAGTTCGTGTCGGTGGTGGGCCCCACGGGCTGCGGCAAGTCCACCCTGCTCAACGTCAGCGCCGGCCTGCTGGCGCCGTCGTCGGGCCAGGTAAAGATCTTCGGCCAGCCGCTGTCGGGCATCAATTCGCGCGCCGGGTACATGTTCCAGGGCGAGGCGCTGCTGCCTTGGCGCAGCGCGCTCGACAACGTGGTGGCCGGGCTGGATTTCGCCGGCGTGCCGCGTGACGAGGCGCTCGAGCGCGGCCGCGACTGGATGCGCCGCGTCGGCCTGGGCGGCTTCGAGAGCCGCTATCCGCACCAGATGTCCGGCGGCATGCGCAAGCGCGCCATGCTGGCGCAGACGCTGATCCGCGACCCCGACATCATCCTCATGGACGAGCCGTTCTCGGCGCTCGACATCCAGACGCGCCAACTGATGGAAAACGAGGTGCTGGACCTGTGGATGGCCAAGCGCAAGGCGGTGCTGTTCATCACCCATGACCTGGACGAAGCCATCGCCATGAGCGACCGCGTGGTGGTGCTGTCGGCCGGGCCAGGCACGCATCCCATCGGCGAATTCGCCATCGACCTGCCGCGTCCGCGCGACGTGGCCGAGGTGCGCAACAACCTGCGCTTCGTCGAACTGCACGCGGCCATCTGGGCCGTGCTGCGCGAGGAAGTGCTCAAGGGCTATGCCCAACAACAGAAGCGGGCCTGAGGCCGTGCCTGATCCCGGCCACGCCCGCTTCCCCATGAACAGGCCCTGACCATGTCCAAGTCGTTCAAACCAGGTTCCGCCAGCCTGCGCTTCTGGCAGTTGCTGCTGCTCGTCGTCATCCTGGGCGTGTGGCATTTCGCCTCGCGCGATTCCAAGGTGGCGTTCTTCTTCGGCGAGCCCCTCAAGGTATGGGGCCGCATCTGGGCCTGGTTCGTCACCAACGCCGACATCTACACCCACCTGTGGGTCACGCTGACCGAAACCGTGCTGGCCTTTTTCATCGGCACCATCGCCGGCCTGGCCTTCGGCCTGTGGCTGGGCCTGTCGCCGCGCGCCAGCGCGATTCTCGATCCCTACATCAAGGCGGCCAACTCCATGCCGCGCGTGATCCTGGCGCCGATCTTCGGCATGTGGTTCGGGCTCGGCATCTGGTCCAAGGTGGCGCTGGCGGTGACGCTGGTGTTCTTCATCGTCTTCTTCAACGTCTACCAGGGCGTGCGCGAAGTCAGCCCGACGCTGCTGGACAACGCCCGTATGCTGGGCGCGCGCCGGCGCCAGTTGCTGCGCCACGTCTACCTGCCGTCGGCCACCAGTTGGGTGTTCTCCAGCCTGCACACCTCGGTGGGCCTGGCCTTCGTCGGCGCGGTGGTGGGCGAATACCTGGGCTCGGCCAGCGGCGTCGGCTACCTGATCCTGCAGGCCGAGGGCACCTTCGACGTCAACACGGTGTTCGCCGGCATCGTGGTGCTGACCGCGTTCGCGCTGGTGCTGGATTACATCGTCGGGATCGGTGAAAAACGTTTGATGAAGTGGCAGCCGAAGTCGGGCGAGACCGAGAAGATCTGACCCGCAGGCCGTCCCGGAGCCGCGCGCTGGCGCGGCCCGGCGGCTATCGCTGGCCCGGGCTCTGCAGGGCGCCCTGGTCCCGGAGCCAGGCGGCGAGGCTGTCGAACGCGTCGCGCGCGCCTTTCAGCGCCTGCGTTTCCTGTCCTTGCGCCGCCACGTCCAGGTGTTGCAGGAAACCCTTCCACAGTGGCCCGACCTCATCGCCATAGCCGCGCAGGTAGCGCAGCGGCAACGGCGGATCGGCGGCTTCGAGCCGCTTGGCCAGGAAGCGTCCTCCCAGTTGCGAACCCTCGACCACGTAGGCCACGCCCAGCGCATAGGCGTCGGCCGCCAGCGGGCGCGGCGCATCGGGACATTGCGGAACCGGCGCGCTATCGCCCGCCGCCCGCAGGTCGGCACGGATCAACGCGCTTTTGCCGTCCCGGTCCGCAGCCCGCAACGAGGCGGGCCAGTCCAGTTGCCACAGCCGGCTTTCCACCGGTTCAAGCCAGCCCAGCATGGCGCGCAGATAAGCCACATAGCGGGCCGGGCTGACGTTGCCATCGGCCAGCGCCAGCCCCATATCCAGGGCCTCGTGGCGGTCGCGCGTGCCGTCGCGCAGGAGTTGGTGCACCGGGGAGATCATGCGGGCTCATTGCCGGGGGCGGCGTTGCGGTGCAAGGACCAGATCTGCGGCTGCCGCTCGAAGCGCCAGCCTGAATCGGCGGCCAGCCATTCGATGTCGCGCGCGTCGAACAGCGCGGGCCCGTCCGGCGCCTGCGCGGGCACGGCGAAGCGGGCATGCCATGCCGAGGGGTCAGCCGTGTCGAGCTCCACTTCGGCGTCTTCGGGCAGCCAGGCCACCAGGCACAGCAGCCAGGCCATGAGCAGATAACGACTGCTGAAAGCGGGCAGTTCGAGCATGCCCGGGTCCTCGGGCCAGCGGACCCGGCGCTTGGACCACATCAATTGCGAGAACAGCAGCTTGCGGCATTCCTTGAGCAGCGTTGCCAGCGGCAGCATCGCGCCGTTGTCGCTGAACCACTGGTCGAGGTCGCGGATCACGCTGACGCTGTCTTCCAGCATATCGTTGAGGTCTCCGGCGAGCCGTTCGCAGCGCTGCTGCCGGGCCTCGGCATCCGCGCCTTCCGGCGCGTGGCCCAGCATCGCCGCCGCCAAGGTGGCGTTCGATAGCGGCGCGATGGCCTCATGGCGCAGCACCGGGAATATCTGCGCCAGCACCTTCAGCCGTACGCCTTGCGCGGCCAGCGCCTGGGCGGAAATATCGACTTGCATGGCGGTGTCAACCTGCCTGGCGCAGCACGGTCAGCAGCGCATCGGGGTCGGCGGGCTTTTCGATCCAGCCATCGAAGAGGGCGGTGGCGTCTTCGTGCCGTTCATGCCGCGCCAGGCCGCTCAGGGCGTAGATGCGCGATGACACATTGCGTTCGCGCAGCCGGCGGGCCAGCTCGTAGCCGTCCATGTCGGGAAGCAGGATGTCGACCAGCACTGCTTCGGGAGCGAACGTGGCGGCCTGCCGCAGCGCGTCTTCGCCAGTACCTGCGCAGCGCGCTTCCAGGCCGGACAGCGCCAGGAATTCGGCCAGCAGTTCCGAGCCCATTTCATTGTCGTCAACCAGCAGGACGCGTAGGGCGCGCTCGTCGTTCAAGGGGTGTCTCCAGATTCGGGGATCTGCGGCGCATCCTGGTCGCGCGGCAGGGTAACGGTGAAAATGACCAGGCCGTCGCGGCAGTCGACGGCGATCTCGCCCTGGTGGTCGCGCACCACCTGTTCGGCGATGTACAGGCCGAGCCCGAGGCCATTGCGGTTGCGCGACTGGCCCAGGGATTCGGGCTTGAAGGGCGAGAACAGGTGCGCCATGACCTCGTCGGGGATCGGCGCGCCATGGTTGGCCACGGTAAGTTCGATGGTGTCGCCACGCGGCATCGCGCTGACGTGGATCGGCATGCGCGGCGCGCCATGCTGGCGGGCGTTGCTCATCAGGTTGGTGACCACCTGGGCGATGCGGTCGGTGTCGGCCGTCAGCACCAGGTCGGGGTGCACGTCCGGCTCGATGAGCAGGCCGGGATAGGCCTGACGCTTTTCCTCGATCAGACCGTTCAGGAGGTCGGACAGGCGGCATTCGCGCTTTTCGATGCCAAGCCCCATGCCGCCCTGCAGCCGGGATAGATCCAGCACCTGCGAGATCAGCCGCTGCATGCGTCCGCTGGAATAGCGGATGCGCTCGCCCATGCGCGCGCCGGCGTCGGTCCGCGAAAGCAGCGTGGCCGCCATGGAAATCGATTGCAGCGGATCGCGCAGGTCATGGCCCAGCATCGCCAGCAGCGCGGTGCGGGCGCGGTCGACGTCGGCGGCGCGGCTGGTGGCGATGTGCGACAGCTCGTCGCGCAGGTTGTCGGCCGCCTCGAGTTCGGCCGGCAGCCAGGGCGGGCTGGTGTCGCGCATGACCTCGCGCCAGGCCTCGAACGAGCCGCGCGGAGTCAGGCGCGGCCCCAGGTTGCCCACCGCGTATTGCTTTTCGGGTTTGCCGCCCCACACCACGGTCTCGATCTGTTCGCGCCGCAACCAGATCAGCCAACCATTGTTCATGGGATCGAACTTGCACGCCAGCAGGCCCGCATAGGGCACCAGGTCGGTCTGCAGCTCGGGATAGTCGCGCGCGATGTGGTTGGTGTGGACGACACGTTGCCCGCTCTGGTCCAGCGCGCACAGGATGCCGGCAAGTTCGCCGCGCGGCGCGATGCCTCCGAATACCGTGACGCTGTTGCCCCACAGGCACAGCGCGGCGTCGTTGGCGATCAGCGAGGCGGGCGTTTCCGGGCCGCCGGAAAGGGCCTGGTGGATGTTTTCGGAATCCGACGCGCGCTCGGTCAGCCGGCTGACCAGCGCGGCATTGCGCCGTGTCTGCGCGGCGCGGTCGTTGCCCTCGATGGTCGCCAGCGCCGCGGACAGCACCTGCGCCAGGGCCTCGCAGGCCAGCCGGGCCGGGTAGGGGACCAGGCGCGGCGAATGGTGGTGGCACGCGATCATGCCCCAGAGCCTGCCGCCGATCACCAGCGACAGGCTCATGGTGGCGCGCACGCCCATGTTCGCCATGTATTCCAGATGGACCG
Source organism: Achromobacter dolens (assembly GCF_902859745.1). Lineage (GTDB taxonomy): Bacteria > Pseudomonadota > Gammaproteobacteria > Burkholderiales > Burkholderiaceae_B > Achromobacter > Achromobacter dolens. Next base: position 8,668 of record NZ_CADIJW010000013.1, read on the forward strand.
GCGACACGCTGCGCAGCACCGAGAAGCTCATGTCGAGCGGCGCGTCGATGCCGTCCTGCGCCAGCACCCGCACCGGCCGGTATTGGCCGTCGGCGATCTGGCGCAAGGTATTCACGGTGTACAGGCGGCGCGCCTGGGCCGGAATGTCGCCGGCGGGATAGCGGCGCCCGACCCAGTCTTCGAGCGCGGGATCGCCGCGCCGCTCGGCCACGATCTCGCCGCTGTCGTCGGGATGGAAGCGATAGGCCATGACGCGGTCGAAGCCGGTGGCGCGTTGCACCTCTTGGACGGCGCGCTCCAGCAGGCCGGCGATGTCGCGCTGGGCCCGCACGCGCTCGATGCTGCGGTAGATCAGCGCCTGATCGGCGATGCCGGCGTCGTTGCCGCGGCGCTCGAGTTCGATCAGCGTCAGTTCGTCGGTGTTGCGGTGGGCGATGACGTCGTAGACGTGCCCGTCCAGCGAGATGCTGAGCGGATCGAAGACGGGATCGTCCTGGGACAGCCAGCCCGGCAGGTTCCGCGCCAGGCCCGGCGGCAGCGAAGCGGGATCGCAGCGATAGCCCAATGCGACCGGCATCCCCAGCACCTGCGGCGCGTTTTCGCTGGCGTAGCGCAACACGCCCGCGGCATCGAAGGCGAGCAACGCGCCCAGGGGCTGGATCGCGCCCGGGACGTGAATCGGTTCGCTGTCGCAGTTCGCGAGCGTGACTGGCGGATGCGACTGGGTGGGCGCATTCATTCTAGGCTTGTCCTGGAGGTGCGCAATGTGTTGTCATTATGTCAAAGTTCTTGTGAATGTGTGCATATGCAGCGTCGGGGATTTTGGCGCGCGCCGCCTCGTCTTTTGGGCGTCCACCATCCCCCTGGCCGTTTGGCGCAAGCGGCCGGATTATTCCGGAGTTTCCATGGCGCGTCTTCCCTACGCCGATCTGTCCCATCCCGAAGCGCGACCCCTGGTCGACCGCATCGTCGCCGAACGCGGCAGCGTGCTGCACTTGTACCAGATGTTGCTGCACAGCCCGGCCGTGGCCGGCGGCTGGCTCAACTACCTGACCTCGATCCGGCAGTTGTCGACCCTGCCGGGCGACATCCGCGAATTGGTGATCATGCGGGTGGCGGCGATCAACGGCGCGCCCTACGAGGCCGACCAGCATGCGCCGATCGCGCTGAAAGAGGGCGTGTCGCAGGCCCAACTGGACGCCTTGTCCGATTGGGAGGCCTCGTCCCTCTTCAGCGAGCGCGAGCGCGCCGTGCTGGCCTACACCGACGCCATGACGCGCCAGGTGCAGGTGCCCGAGCCGGTGTTCCAGGCGGCCCGCGCCGCCATGGGATCCGACAAGCTGACCGTGGAATTGACCGCCACCGTGGCGGCCTACAACATGGTGTCACGCTTCCTGGAAGCGCTGCAGGTGCATTCGCACGATCATCGCTGAGCGCGCCCGGCCAATGCCGGCCGGGCAAGCGGTCAGGCGCGTTGCGCCTCGATCAGCGCGTCCAGCTTGATGGCGTCGGCCACGAACGCGCGGATGCCTTCGGCCAGCTTGTCGCTGGCCATGGCGTCGTCATTGAGCAGGGTGCGGAACGCCACTTCATCCGAGGCGATGCGGGCGATATCGCCGCTCACCGCGTCGGCGCGCAGTTGCGCCGGGGCGTCGCCTTCGGTCTGCGCGAGCTGGGTCAGCAGCTCGGGGCTGATGGTCAGCAGGTCGCAGCCCGACAGGGCCAGGATCTGGCCGACGTTGCGGAAGCTGGCGCCCATGATCTCGGTGGAGATGCCGAAACGCTTGTAGTACTGGTAGATGCGGGTCACCGACTGCACGCCGGGGTCGCGCGCGCCGGCGTGGTCGGCTTCGACCCAATTGGCGCCCGCGGCCTTCTTGTGCCAGTCGTAGATGCGGCCGACGAACGGCGAGATCAACTGCACCTGGGCATCGGCGCAGGCCACCGCCTGCGGCAGCGAGAACAGCAGCGTCAGGTTGCAGCGCACGCCCTCGGCCTGCAGCGCGCGGGCCGCCTGGATGCCTTCCCAGGTGGATGCGATCTTGATCAGCACCCGTTCGCGCGGCACGCCGGCGGCTTCGTACAGGGCAATCAGGGCGCGGGCGCGCTCGATGGTGGCGCGGGTGTCGAACGACAGGCGCGCGTCCACTTCGGTCGAGACGCGGCCGGGCACGATGTCCAGGATGGCGCGGCCAAAGGCGACCAGCAGGCGGTCCATCAATTCCGGCGTGGGGGCGCCGCGGTGGTCGCGCGCGGTCTTTTCCAGCAGCGGGCGGTAGGCATCCTGCTGCACGGCCTTCAAAATAAGGGACGGGTTTGTGGTGGCGTCGGTGGGCCGCAGCGCCTTCATCGCTTCGAAATTGCCGGTGTCAGCGACGACGGTGGTGTGATTGCGCAGGGCGTCAAGTTGGCTGGACATGGACAATACGGCTCGCAGCATCAGGGTTGAAGGTGCTTTAGCGTATCACCGCGCCGCCGGCCGCGCTGTCACCGTTGGTAGGCCGGCGGCGGGGCGTGATCGGCCTGGCGCGGCGGCTGAAATCTTCGATCTCAGCCTTATTTGGCGCGGTTCCCCGGGAAAAACGCCCGCTCAAGGTATAATTCCAAGGTTTGATTATCGATTCTAAAACCGGGGTTTACTGTGCTGCCGCAACTCTTTCCCGAGGGGATCAACCGCTTCCCTCCTGCAATTCTGGCTCTGGCGGACGGTACCATTTTTCGAGGCGTGTCGATCGGTGCGCCTGGGCATACCGTTGCCGAAGTGGTGTTCAACACCGCGATGACCGGGTACCAGGAAATTCTCACCGATCCCAGCTATAGCGGCCAGATCGTCACGCTGACCTATCCGCATATCGGCAACACCGGCGTCAACGCTGAGGACGTCGAAGCCAACCGCGTCTACGCCGCCGGCCTGGTGGTGCGCGACTGTCCCGCCCGCGTGTCGAACTTCCGTTCCACGCAATCGCTGCCCGAGTACCTGTCCGAGCAGGGCATCGTCGCCATTTCCGGCGTCGACACCCGCAAGCTGACCCGCATCCTGCGTGAAAAGGGCGCCCAGGGCGCCTGCATCTTCGTTGGTTCGGACGCCGACCGCGCCGTCGAACTGGCCCGCGGCTTTGCCGGCATGGCCGGCCAGGACCTGGCCAAGGTCGTGTCCATCAAGGACAGCACCACCTGGACCCAGGGCACCTGGCAACTGGGCGAAGGCTACACCCAGCCGGACCAGTCCAAATTCCATGTCGTCGCCTATGACTTCGGCATCAAGTCCAACATCCTGCGCCTGCTGGCCGACCGTGGCTGCCGCCTGACGCTGGTGCCGGCCCAGACCAGCGCCGAGGACGTCCTCAAGCTCAACCCCGACGGCGTGTTCCTGTCCAACGGCCCCGGCGACCCCGAGCCCTGCGACTACGCCATCGACGCCACCCGCGTGTTCCTGGACAAGAAGCTGCCGGTGTTCGGCATCTGCCTGGGCCACCAGATCATGGGCCTGGCCGTCGGCGGCAAGACGCTCAAGATGAAGACCGGCCACCACGGCGCCAACCACCCGGTGCAGGACCTGGCCTCCAAGCGCGTCTTCATCACCAGCCAGAACCACGGTTTCGCGGTCGATGCGGCCAGCCTGCCGGCCAATGCGCGCGTCACGCACGTCTCGCTGTTCGACGGCACGCTGCAGGGCTTCGAGCTCACCGACCGTCCGGCCTTCTGCTTCCAGGGCCACCCCGAAGCCAGCCCCGGTCCGCACGACATCCTGGAGCTGTTCGACAAGTTCATCAGCCTGATGTCCGGCCAAAAGTAAAGATTGCATCATGCCCAAGCGTACAGACCTAAAAAGCATTCTCATCATCGGCGCCGGCCCCATCATCATCGGGCAGGCCTGCGAATTCGACTATTCCGGCGCGCAAGCGTGCAAGGCGCTCAAGGCCGAGGGTTACCGCACCATCCTGGTGAACAGCAACCCCGCCACGATCATGACGGACCCGGAAACGGCCGACGTCACCTACATCGAGCCCATCACCTGGCAGGCCGTCGAAAAGATCATCGAGCGTGAAAAGCCCGATGCGCTGCTGCCCACCATGGGCGGCCAGACCGCGCTGAACTGCGCGCTCGACCTGGCCCGCCATGGCGTGCTGAAAAAGCACAACGTCGAACTGATCGGCGCCAACGAGCACGCCATCGAAAAGGCCGAGGACCGCCAGAAGTTCAAACAGGCCATGACCGACATCGGCCTGGAATCGGCCAAGTCGGGCGTCGCCCATAGCATGGACGAAGCCTGGGAAGTGCAGCGCCGCATCGCCGCGGAAGTCGGCACCTCGGGCTTCCCCGCCGTGATCCGCCCCAGCTTCACCATGGGCGGCTCGGGCGGCGGCATCGCCTACAACGCCGAAGAATTCGAAACCATCTGCCGCCGCGGCCTGGAAGCCTCGCCCACCAGCGAGCTGCTGATCGAAGAGTCGCTGCTGGGCTGGAAGGAATTCGAGATGGAAGTGGTCCGCGACAAGGCGGACAACTGCATCATCGTCTGCTCCATCGAGAACCTGGACCCCATGGGCGTGCACACTGGTGACTCGATCACCGTGGCGCCGGCCCAGACGCTGACCGACAAGGAATACCAGATCATGCGTAACGCATCGATCGCGGTGTTGCGCGAGATCGGCGTGGACACGGGCGGCTCGAACGTGCAGTTCGCGGTCAACCCCAAGAACGGCCGCATGATCGTCATCGAGATGAACCCGCGCGTGTCGCGTTCGTCGGCGCTGGCGTCCAAGGCCACCGGTTTCCCCATCGCCAAGGTCGCCGCGCGCCTGGCCGTGGGCTACACGCTGGACGAGCTCAAGAACGAAATCACCGGCGGCGCCACGCCCGCCTCGTTCGAGCCGTCGATCGACTACGTGGTCACCAAGGTGCCGCGTTTCGCCTTCGAGAAATTCCCCACCGCCGACGCGCGCCTGACCACCCAGATGAAGTCCGTGGGCGAAGTCATGGCCATCGGCCGCACCTTCCAGGAATCGTTCCAGAAGGCGCTGCGCGGCCTGGAAGTCGGCGTCGACGGCCTGAACCAGAAGACCACCGACCGCGAAAAGCTGCAGGTCGAGCTGGGCGAACCCGGTCCGGAACGCATCTGGTACGTGGGCGACGCCTTCGCGCAGGGCTTCACGCTGGACGAAGTGCACAACATCACGCACATCGACCCCTGGTTCCTGTCGCAGATCAAGGAAATCGTCGATATCGAGCTGGCGCTCGAACAGAAGACGCTGTCCGACCTGGACTACGCCACCCTCTGGGAACTGAAGCGCCGCGGTTTCTCCGACCGTCGCCTGGCGTTCCTGCTGGACACGGTCGAATCCGAAGTGCGCAAGCTGCGTCACCAGTTGAACGTGCGCCCGGTCTACAAGCGCGTGGACACCTGCGCCGCCGAATTCGCCACCCGCACGGCCTACATGTACTCGACCTACGAGGAAGAGTGCGAAGCCGCGCCCACCGACCGCAAAAAGATCGTGGTGCTGGGCGGTGGCCCGAACCGCATCGGCCAGGGCATCGAGTTCGACTACTGCTGCGTGCATGCCGCGCTGGCGCTGCGTGACGACGGGTACGAGACCATCATGGTCAACTGCAACCCGGAAACCGTCTCCACCGACTACGACACCTCCGACCGCCTGTACTTCGAGCCGCTGACGCTGGAAGACGTGCTGGAAATCGTCCACAAGGAAAATCCGGTCGGCATGATCGTCCAGTACGGCGGCCAGACCCCGCTGAAGCTGGCGCGCGCGCTGGAAGCCAACGGCGTGCCGATCATCGGCACCAGCCCGGAATCCATCGACATCGCCGAAGACCGCGAGCGTTTCCAAAAGCTGCTGAACAAGCTCGGCCTGCGCCAGCCGCCCAACCGCACGGCCCGCACGGAAGCCGAGGCCCTGGCCCACGCCGCCGAGATCGGCTACCCGCTGGTGGTGCGTCCCAGCTACGTGCTGGGCGGCCGTGCCATGGAAATCGTGCACGAGCAGCAGGACCTCGAACGCTACATGCGCGAGGCCGTGAAGGTCAGCAATGACTCGCCCGTGCTGCTGGACCGCTTCCTGAACAACGCCACCGAAGTCGACGTGGACTGCCTGGCCGACGGCGAAACCGTCTTCATCGGCGGCGTCATGGAACACATCGAGCAGGCCGGCGTGCACTCGGGCGACTCCGCCTGCAGCCTGCCGCCGTACTCGCTGTCGGCCGACGTCATCGCCGAGATCAAGCGCCAGACCGGCATGATGGCCAAGGCCCTGAACGTCAGCGGCCTGATGAACGTGCAGTTCGCCATCCAGGGCGGCGATGTCTACGTGCTGGAAGTGAACCCGCGCGCTTCGCGCACGGTGCCCTACGTGTCCAAGGCCACCGGCCTGCAACTGGCCAAGATCGCCGCGCGCGCCATGGCCGGCCAGACGCTGGCGGCCCAGGGCGTCACCCGCGAAGTCGTGCCGCCTTACTTCTCGGTCAAGGAAGCCGTGTTCCCGTTCGTGAAGTTCCCGGGCGTGGACACCATCCTCGGCCCGGAAATGAAGTCGACCGGTGAAGTCATGGGCGTGGGCACCAGCTTCGGCGAAGCCTTCGTCAAGTCGCAGCTTGCCGCCGGCGTGCGCCTGCCGGAATCCGGCACGGTGTTCATCAGCGTCAAGAACCAGGACAAGCCCCGCGCCGTCGAAGTGGCGCGCGGCCTGCACGCCCTGGGCTTCAAGCTGGTGGCCACGCGCGGCACCGCGGCCGAGATCGAAGCGGCGGGCATTCCCGTGCAACTGGTCAACAAGGTCACGGAAGGCCGTCCGCACATCGTCGACATGGTCAAGAACGGCGAGATCGCGCTGGTCATCAACACCGTCGAAGAGCGCCGCAACGCCATTGCCGACTCGCGTACCATCCGTACGCAGGCGCTGGCCGCGCGCGTGACCTTCTTCACCACCATCGCCGGTGCGCGTGCCGCGGTCGAGGGCATGCAGTACCTGCGTCAAGGCCTCGGCCTGCAGGTGTATCCGCTGCAGGAACTTCACGCGTCCTTGTTGGACAAATAGCGCTTGGGCGCGCAGAGGGCGCGCCGCAAGTGAATTGAGGACAAAAGAATGAAGTGGTTCATTCTGGCGTTATTCATCGTATGCGCCACGGTAGTCCACTACCGTGGCCGCGTACGACACCGGTTCTCGCGGCAGGCATTGGATCACTCCACCTTCACGGCGCCGCTGAACTGTTTCATGTACGCGTTCTCCAGCGTGCCCAACAAGCCCTATCTCGACCTGGACCAGTTCCCGGAACTGAAGGTCTTGCTGGACCGCTGCGAGGAAATCCGCGCCGAGGCCGTCAACCTTTATGGCGACGGCCACATCAAGGCGTCGGACAAGTACAACGATGCGGGCTTCAACTCGTTCTTCAAGACGGGCTGGAAGCGCTTCTACCTGAAGTGGTACGACGCCGACCATCCGTCGGCCGAGGCCCTCTGTCCGGTCACGACCAAGCTGCTGGCGGGCATCCCGACCATCAAGGCCGCGATGTTCGCCTCGCTGCCCCCGGGAAGCCGCCTGCCGCGCCATCGTGATCCGTACGCCGGTTCGCTGCGTTTCCACATGGGTCTGATCACGCCGAACAGCCCCGACTGCTACATCAACGTCGACGGCCAGGAATACCACTGGCGCGACGGCGAGGCGGTGGTGTTCGACGAGACCTTCATCCATTACGCCGAAAACAAGACCGACCAGAACCGGATCATCCTGTTCGCGGACGTCGAGCGCCCCATGCGTTACCGCTGGGCCCAGGCGTTCAACCGCGTGGTCGGCGGCTTCCTGTTGCGCGCGGCGGCCGCGCCCAACCAGGAAGGCGACGCCACCGGCGGCATCAATCGCATCTTCGGCGCGGTGTATGCGGTGCGCCGCTTCGGCAAGGCGCTCAAGAAGAAGAGCAAGCCGCTGTACTACCTGTCCAAGTGGGCGCTGGTGGCGGCGATCTTCGCGCTGATCTTCCTGTAAGACTCGCGCCGACCTTCCTGTAGCATAGCGGGCGGGGCCTCTCTTGCGAGAGGCTCCGCCTTTTTTCATCCGACCCGGGGCGAGCCTCCATGGACAGAGTATTCATCACCGGCGCCAGCAGCGGCCTGGGCCGCGCGTTGGCGCAGCGCTATGCCGCCAGCGGCGCCACGCTCGGCCTGCTGGGCCGGCGCGAGGACGCGTTGCGGGAGCTGGCCGCCAGCCTGCCGGGCCAGCATCGCTGCTACGCGGTGGACGTGCGCGACCGTCAGGCGCTGCACGCGGCGGCGCAGGATTTCATTGCGTTCTGCCAGGGGCGGGTCGATGTGGTCATCGCCAGCGCCGGCATCAGCGCCGGCACGTTGACCGGCCATCACGAAGACTACGAGGTCTTCAAGGCCATCGTCGACACCAACCTGCTGGCGACCGTGGCGACCTTCGAGCCGTTCGTCGAGCCGATGCGAGCCGCCGGTGGCGGCCGGCTGGTCGGCATCGCCAGTGTCGCCGGCGTGCGCGGTTTGCCCGGGGCGGGCGCCTACAGCGCCTCCAAGTCGGCGGTAGTGACCTACTGCGAGAGCCTGCGGTTGGAACTGGCGGGCGACGGCATCCGTGTCGTCACCATCGCGCCGGGGTACATCAAGACCGCGATGACGGCGCACAATCCGTACAAGATGCCGTTCCTGATGGACGCCGACAAGTTCGCGCAGCGCGCCCAGGCGGCGATTGGGCGCGGCAACACGTACACGGTGATTCCCTGGCAGATGGGCGTGGTGGCGAAACTGATGCGCCTGCTGCCCAACGCGGTCTACGACCGGCTGGCGCGCAACGCGCCGCGCAAGCCGCGCAAGGCGGATACGGCGGGCTGAGCCCGCGTGCCGGGGGGGGCGGTCCGCCGGCGGTGCAGAGAGCGAGCGCCGGCGGGCGCAGGCCGGGCGGCAGCAGCTTGGGCGTCCGGCTTGCGTCGGACGCCGGTCATCACGGCACGACGTCGTTGCCGACTTCAGTGTCCACGTGGCCCACGTCGCCCCAATCCAGCACTTCCCACTGCCGGCCGCGCACGCCGACGCGGTTGATGCTGACGTTCAGCAGCGCCGCGTCGCGCGGCGCGTTCAGCGGCACGCCGCTGGCATGGCGCCAGATGATGTCCAGCACGCCGCCGTGGGTGAACATCAGGATGCGTTCGCCGTCATGGCGGCTGGCCACGTCATCCACCGTGGAGATGACGCGCGACTGGAACTGGCCCAGCGTCTCGCCGCCGTCCAGCGGGCGCAGCGGGTCGCGGCTGCGCCAGGCGGCTGCCGCTTCCGGCGCCAGCACGTCGATGCGGTCCAGGTCCAGCCCTTCGAGCACGCCAAAGCCGCGCTCGCGGATGCCGGGCTCGATCCGCACGCGCAGGTCCAGTTGTTCCGACACCGGCGTGGCGGTGGCGTGGGCGCGCTGCAGGTCGCTGCTGTAGATGGCGTCGATCGGCGTGCTGCGCGCGTCTTCGCGCAGGCGCGAGGCCAGCAGGCCGGCCTGGTTGCGGCCGAACTCGTTCAGGGGGATGTCTTGCCAGCCCTGCAGGCGGCGCTGGCGGTTCCAGTCGGTTTCGCCGTGGCGGATGAACCAGATTTCAGTCATTGCGGTGTCGATACGGTGGGGAAGGGCGCGGGTGGCGACCGACCCGGCTCAGAGCGGCTCGGGCGCGACGGGCGCGCGCGGCTTCCAGATGGCTTGAATCACCGAGCTTAACGCGACCAGCGCGGGCTCGCTAGCGCGTTCGTAGGGCAGGATGAAGCCGAGGGTGGCGTCGGCCCGCGCCTGGCCCCACACCATGAAGTCGCCCGAGGCCGCGCCGGCCAGTGCGGTTTCCTCGCGCAGCAGCGCGCAACCGGCGCCGGCCCGCACCAGCGCCTCCAGGTTGGCCTGGTCGTCATTCTGCATGGCGATGCGCGGCGACAGGCCGTGGCGCTCGAACATGTCGCGCAACAGCAGGTGGGTGTGGCTGCCGGCGGGACCGTCCAGCCACGGCAATTGCGCCACCTCGCGCCAGCCGCCGCGCTTGAGCACGGCGGCGTGTTCGGTCGGCAGCGCGATGCGGTACCGCACGCTGCGCAGCGGTAGCCACAGCACGCCGCGCGGCGGGTGCGCGGCGATGGTCAACGCCGCCGGCAGCCGGCCGGTGCTGACCTGCTCGGCCAGCACGGCGGTGGGCTGGATCTGCGTCTTCAGTTCGATCAGCGGCAGCCGCTGCGTAATGGCCGCCGCCAGCTCGCCCAGCCGCAGGAAGTCGGGCTTCTCGCTGGGCAGGCCCAGTTCCACCACGCCCTGCAGGCTGCCTTGCAGTTGCTGCGCCTCGGACTTGAACTGCGCGCCCAGCACCAGCAGCGATTCGGCGGTGGGCAGCAGCATCTCGCCGGCCTTGGCCAGCGCCAGCCGCCCGCCGCTGCGGTCGAACAGCGCCACGCCCAGGCTCTGTTCCAGCGCCTTGATCTGCGCGGTGACGGCGGGCTGGGTCAGCGACAGCGCTTCGGCGGCCCGCGTCAGGTTGCCCAGGCGGGCAACCGTGACGAAGGCGCGGATCTGATAGATTTCCATGCCGCCTTTGTAGGGGAAGCGGGCTCAGGCGGCAAGCAGCCGTACTTGCGTCGGCTCCAACCCGATCGACACCGGCGCGCCCACCGGGAACGGCGACAGCCCCGCCAGGTGCGACTGGTCGGCCGTCAGGCGCTGTTCGCCGATCTGCACCTGGTAGCGGGTGAATTCGCCCAGGAACTCGCTGCTTTCCACCACGCCCGGCAGCCATACGTAGCGCGCGTCGCCCAGCCCGTCGGCCATTTCGATCTGCACCGTGTGCGGCCGGAAGCTGGCCGCCAGCCGCTGCGCCGCGGGCGCTTCGGCCGCCAGCGGCAGGTGCAGGTCGCCCACGCCTTCCACTGCCAGCACCACGCTGCCGCTGGTGCGCTCGCGCACCTCGCCCTCCAGCACGTTCATGGTGCCGACGAAGTTGGCCACGAAGCGGTTCACCGGATAATCGAACAGCGTGCTGGGGGCGCCGATCTGCTGGACCACGCCGTGGTCCAGCACCGCCATGCGGTCGGCGGTGGTCATGGCTTCTTCCTGGTCGTGGGTGACGAAGATGGTGGTGATGCCGAGCCGCCGCTGCAGGCTCAGCAGGTCCTGGCGCATCTGCACGCGCAGCTTCTTGTCCAGGTTCGACAGCGGCTCGTCCAGCAGCAGCACCTGCGGTTCGATCACGATGGTGCGCGCCAGCGCCACGCGCTGCTGCTGTCCGCCGGACAGTTGGTTGGGGCGGCGGCGTGCGTACTGCGACAGCCCCACCAGCTCCAGCGCGGCCTCGACCTTGGCGCGGATCTGCTCGCGCGGCAGCTTGCGCTCGACCAGCCCGAACGCCACGTTGTCCCACACGGTCATGTGCGGCCACAGCGCGTAGTTCTGGAACACCATGCCGATGTTGCGGTCCCATGGCGGGATGGCGCTGATGTCCTTGCCATCCACCAGCAACTGGCCGGCGTCCTGCCGGTTGAAGCCCGCGATCAGGCGCAGCAGGGTGGACTTGCCCGAACCCGACGGCCCCAGCAGGGCGAAGAACTCGCCCGGTTCGATGTGGATGTTGACGTCCTTGAGCACTTCCGTCTTGCCATACGACAGCCGGATGTTGCGGCATTCAACGCTGACTTTCTTCATGTCGATTCCCCTTGATTCAGGCCGTCTCGTCGTGACGCGCCGGGCGCTGGCGCGCCTGGGCGCGTTCCACCAGCAAGTGCGAGACATAGGTGCCGATGGCGACCGCGGCCACCGCCAGCACGCCCAGCGCGGCGCCCGGACCCCGGCCCGCGGCGCTCTGCATGTACAGATAGATGCCATAGCTCATCGGCGCCTGGCTGTCCTTGGTGACCAGCATGATGGTGGCCGACAGCTCCACCGCCGCGGTCACGAAGCTGGTCACGAAACCGGCCAGCATGCCGCCGGCCATCAGCGGCACCACCACCCGCCGGATGGTGCGCAGGCGCGTCGCGCCCAGCGATTGCGCCGCTTCCTCCAGCGATACGTTGATCTGCTGCAGCGCGGCCACGCACGAGCGCAAGGCGTAGGGCAGCCGCCGCACCGAGTACGCGATCATGATGATGATCCACGACGAGGTCAGCAGCGTGCCGGTGCCCGGGATCTCCACGCCGCGGAACGTGCGCAGCAGCCCGATCGCCAGCACGATGCCCGGGATCGCCAGCGCCGCCGACGCCAGGAAGTCCAGCCACTGGCGCGCCGGCAGCCGGGTGCGCAGCATCAGGTAGGCGATGGCGGTGCCCAGGATCACGTCCACGCCCGCCGCCAGGCCGCAATAGAGCAGGGTGTTGGCGATCATGCCCTGCGATTCGCTGAACACCGCGCTGTAGTGCGCCAGCGTGTAGCCGTCCGGCAGCGGCGCGAAGCTCCAGACGCTCGCCAGCGACAGCAGCAGCACCCCCATGTGCGGCGACAGCACCAGCAGCAGCACCAGGATGATCCAGCCATAGGCCAGCACGCTTTCGGCCGGGCGCAGCTTGCGCTTCTGGATCGAGTTGCCGCCCTTTTGCAGCGTGGAGTAGTCGCGGCCCTTGAGCACGCGCGCCGACAGCCACAGCGCCAGGATCGAGAAGGCGATCATGATGACGCTGATGACGTAGCCCAGCGGATCCTCCAGCCCCACCTGCGTGATGCGCAGATAGGCCTGCGGCGCCAGCATGTTGGTGGTGCCCAGCACCAGCGGCGTGCCCAGGTCGTCGAACACCTTCACGAACACCAGCGAGGTGCCGGCCACGTAGCCCGGCAGCGCCAGCGGGAAGATCACGCGGCGGAACAGCCGGAAGCCGCGCGCGCCCAGGTTGAAGGCCGCTTCCTCCATGGCGCCGTCGATGTTGCGCAGCGCCACCACCAGGTTCATCAGGATGAACGGGAAGTAGTGCAGCGCCTCGACGAATATGACGCCGTTCAGGCCTTCCATGAACGGGATGGTGAAGCCGAACCAGTCGTTCAGCAGCAGGTTGACGCTGCCCGAGCGGCCGAAGATGAGCTGCATCGCCACCGCGCCGACGAAGGGCGGCATGATCAGCGGCAGCACCCCCAGCGTCTGGATGATGAGCGCGCCGCGGAAATCGAAGCGCACCGTGAAGTACGCCAGCGGCACCGCGATCAGCGAGGCCAGCAGCGCTGACCAGCCCGCCACGTAGAGGCTGTTGAAGAACGCCTCCAGCATCAGCGGCTGGTTGAAGAACGCGCCGAAGTGGCCGATGGTGAAGCCGCCGTCGGCGTTGACGAAGGCGCTGTAGAACACCGTGCCGACCGGCACGGCCAGGAACAGCGCCAGGAAACCCAGCACCAGGAGCGCGGCCAGCACGGGGCCGGCGGGCAGGCGTGAATGGCCCGGAAGATTCATCGAGATTCCCGTAAAGGTTCAGGACAGGCCGCCCGCGGCGGGGCGGCGGCCGGACGGGGCGAGCCCCCCGTCCGGCGCGAGCCGGGCTCAGAGCGCCGCGGCTTCCCGCGCCAGCTTCACGGCCTGCTCGTAATTGCTCTTGGCCGTGCCGTTCCATTCGCCTTCCAGCTTGGTGATCTGCTGGTTGACCGCGGCGTCTTTCTTGTTGCCGCTGAAGATCTTCAGGAACTCGGGATCGGCGGCCTGCTTGCCGTCCACCAGCGGCGCCCAGGCCAGCTTGCGGGCCTGCGCCAGCAGTTCGGCCGGCTTGCCGCTCTTGCCCTTGTCGCCGAGCTTGGCCTCGGCGTCGTAGATCGCCTTGGTCGCCGCCTGCAGTTCCTTCAGGCGGAACGTGACGGTCTGGTCGTACAGCGACTGCACCACGTAGTAACGCGTCTGCGACAGGTCGGCGTTGAACTGCACCTTGCTGCGGCGCGCGATCTCGGCGGGATCCGGATAACCCTGCGGCACCTTGCCGCCCAGCGCCGAATACGGCAGCACCGGCAGGCGCGAGATCTTCGGTTCCAGCAGCAGTTCCTGGCCCGCCTGGCTGAGCGTGAAGGCGATGAACTTCTTGCCTTCCTCGGTGTTCTTGGCGCCGTCGATCAGCGCGATGTTGGCCGGCACGATGGCGGTCTCGGAGGGATAGACGAATTCCACCGGGAACTTCGAGTACTTGCTCGACAGGCCGAAGAAGTCGATCACCGGCCCCGCGCCGAACTGGCCGTTGTTGACGCCGTCCGGCACGCCGAACGAGCGCTCGGTCACGGCGCTGCTGTTGCCCGACATGCGCAGCAGCGTGTTCCAGCCGTCGTCCCAGCCTTCGCCCTGCAGGATGGTCTCGACCGTCAGGTGCATGGTGCCCGAGCGCGACGGCGAGGTGATGCCGACGTGGCCGAACCAGTGCGGCGCCAGCAGGTCCTTCCATTCGACCGGGGCGGGGATCTTGTGCGCCGCGATGTAGCGCGTGTTGTAGACAATGCCGTAGCCGGCCAGCGCCTGGCCCAGGTACATGCCGCCCGGGTCGTTGATGGGGTAGTTGCCGATCTTGTCCGGCACGTCCTTGTTGGCGACGTCCGAGGACTTGGCCAGCAGCTTGTCGCGGCCCAGCACCTCGAAGGCGTCCGGGGCGCTGGCCCAGAACACTTCCGGGCGCTGGCCGGCCGGCGTCTCGCGCACGTAGGCAATGCCGGACACGGTGTTCTTGTTGAGGATCTCCAGCGTGATGCCGGGGTTGGCCTTCTCGAACGCGGTCTTGTAGGCCTGGGTCAAATCTTTCGGGAACGACGTGATCACCGTGACGGTGCCCGCCAGGGCGGGGGCGGCGCAGGCGGCCAGCAGCGCCCCTGCAAGGGCTGTGCGCATTGCATGCATGGTTTGTCTCCGTGGTTTTTCGATTTGTCCGGAGACCTTAGCGGCTGCATGCGCCGCCAGTCCAATCACAAATTTTGATGCGCGCCATCAGTGTGGCGGGCATTCGGGAGAACCCGCGCGAGCGCGCGGGCCTGGGGCGGCCGCCTAGGCCGTGGCCGACACGCCGCCGTTGGCCTTGGTCATCGCCTTGATCTTTTCGTTCATCACCTGCTGGATCTGGTTCATGATCTGCAGCGCCTGCCCGTTCAGGGCCTGCATTTGCGTGGCCTTCTGCTCCGCCGACGCGTTGCTATCGCGCACGCGTTCGATTTGCTCCATGACGCGCTTGAGCTGGCGCTGCAGTTCCTTGATCTGCCGGGTGTAATGATCGTCGTTTTCGGACGATTCGGTTTCCTCGGCCTGGCCCACCTTCATCGCGCCGGCGTTGTTGACGCGGATCTTGCCGTCTGGCGTGACGCTGACGCCCGGATCGCCGGCCTTGGCATCCTTGGCTTCCTTGTTGGCCTGGATCTTCTGCGCCCACAGGTCGGCCATGCTGCCGATGCGCGAGGTGCCGCTGATGGAATCGATGGCCATGGAGGTCTCCTGGGAGGGAATTGACTGGGGTTTTCACTAATACGGCATTGCGGCGGGGAACTTAAGTTGCCGCCCGTTCCCGCCCCCCTTTACACTGGCGCCCGCTCACACCAATCACTCCCGGGGATTCCATGTCCAATTCCTATTTTCCGCGCTGGCGCCTGGCGGACGACGCCGAGCCCGGCGTCATCATCGCGCCCGACGAACGGCTGTCCTGGCCCAAGAACGTGGCCATGGGGGCGCAACACGTGGTGGCGATGTTCGGCTCCACCGTGCTGGCGCCGCTGCTGATGGGCTTCGATCCCAACGTCGCCATCCTGATGTCGGGCATCGGCACCCTGATCTTCTTCCTGTTCGTGGGCGGCCGGGTCCCCAGTTACCTGGGTTCCAGCTTTGCCTTCATCGGCGGCGTCATCGCGGTTACCGGCTATGCCGGCGGCGGGGCCAACGCCAACATCGGCGTGGCGCTGGGCGCCATCATCGCCTGCGGCCTGGCCTACACGCTGATCGGCGTTCTCGTCTGGATCGCCAACGGCCGCGCCGGCGGCGGCGCCAACTGGATCGACACCCTGATGCCGCCGGTGGTGACGGGCGCGGTGGTCGCGGTGATCGGCCTGAACCTGGCGCCTATCGCCGCCAAGGGGGCCATGGGCGCCTCGGGCTTCGACAGCGCCATGGCAATCGTCACCATCCTGTGCGTGGGCGGCATTGCGGTCTACACCAAGGGCATGGTGCAGCGCCTGCTGATCCTGGTCGGCCTGATCCTGGCCTGCGTGGTCTACGCGATCTTCGCCAACGGCATGGGCCTGGGCAAGCCGATCGACTTCTCGGCCGTGTCGGCCGCCGCCTGGTTCGGGCTGCCGCACTTCGCCGCGCCCGTGTTCAAGGCCGAGGCCATGGGCCTGATCGTGCCGGTGGCCATCATCCTGGTCGCCGAGAACCTGGGCCACGTCAAAGCGGTCAGCGCCATGACCGGCCAGGACCTGGACCGCTACCTGGGCCGCGCCTTCGTCGGCGACGGCGTGGCCACCATGGTCTCGGGCGCCGTCGGCGGCACCGGCGTCACCACCTACGCCGAAAACATCGGCGTGATGGCGGTGACCCGCATCTATTCGACGCTGGTGTTCGTGATCGCCGCGCTGATCGCCATTGTGCTGGGCTTCTCGCCCAAGTTCGGCGCCCTGATCCAGACCATTCCCGCGCCCGTGCTGGGCGGCATGTCGGTGGTGGTCTTCGGCTTGATCGCCATTGCCGGGGCCCGCATCTGGGTGGTCAATCAGGTCGACTTCAGCGACAACCGTAACCTGATCGTGGCCGCGGTCACGCTGGTGCTGGGCGCGGGCGATTTCACCGTCAAACTGGGCAACTTCACGTTGGGCGGCATCGGCACCGCAACCTTCGGCGCCATCATCCTGTACGCGTTGCTGCGCCGCAAGAAATAGGGCGGGGCGGTTGTCCTGCCTGGCGCCCGTCCCTCGGGCGCCGCGCCCGGCCCGCGGCGGCCGGCCGCGAGGCGGCAGCTCCGCTGGCCGGGCGCGACAGGCCGGCGCCGCTCAGGAACGCGACAGCCGCGACGCCGGCGTCCGGCCGCCCACCTGCACCGGGGCCGCCTCGATCACCTGGCCCGACTGGGTCTTGAAGACCGCGGTCGCCTCCGCGAGGCGCCGGGCCTGATCCTCCATCGCCGACGCGGCCGCCGAGGCCTGCTCCACCAGCGCGGCGTTCTGCTGCGTCACCTCGTCCATCTGCGAGACTGCCAGGCTGACCTGGTCGATGCCGCCGGCCTGTTGCGCCGAGGCCGCCGAGATCTCACCCATGATGTCGGCCACGCGCTGCACCGAGGTCACGATTTCGTCCATGGTCTGGCCGGCGGCCGCGACCTGCGATGAGCCGGCCGCGACCGTATCGACCGAGGTCTCGATCAGGACCTTGATCTCCTTGGCCGCCTGCGCCGCGCGCTGCGCCAGGGTGCGCACCTCGCCCGCCACCACGGCGAAACCCTTGCCCTGTTCCCCGGCACGGGCCGCCTCCACGGCGGCATTCAGCGCCAGGATATTGGTCTGGAAGGCAATGCCGTCGATCACCGATACGATGTCGGCGATGCGCCGCGAACTCTCGGAAATGCCCTGCATGGTGGCCACCACCTGGCCGACCGTCTGGCCGCCACGCTGCGCCACCTCCATGCTCACCGCCGCCAGTTGGTTGGCCTGGGCGGCGTTGTCGGCATTCTGCTTGACGGTGGCGGCCAGCTCTTCCATCGTCGAGGCGGTCTCTTCAAGCGCGGCTGCCTGCTGCTCGGTGCGGGTCGACAGATTGGCATTGCCGGCGGCGATCTCGGCCGCGCCGACATTGATCTCCTCGACCCCCTGACGCACCGTGGTCACCGTGCGGGTCAAGCCGTCCTGCATGCGCCGCACCGCGGAAAACAGCGTGCCGATCTCATTGTTGGAGCGGGCGTCGACCCGCTGGGTCAGGTCGCCCGCGGCGATCCGGTCGAAATGCCGGCCGGCGTCCTGCAGCGGCAGCAGCACGCCGCGGCGGATGAAGGCCCAGCACAGCACCGCCAGCAGCAGCGCCACCGACAGCAGGGAGATGGCCGAGATGCGGGCGGTCGAATAGGTGCTCTGCGACCTTTCCAGCACGCTATCGCTGCGTTCCTGAACCCGCGCCAGGAACACCTGCATGTCCTTGGCGAAGTCGG
Source organism: Achromobacter dolens (assembly GCF_902859745.1). Lineage (GTDB taxonomy): Bacteria > Pseudomonadota > Gammaproteobacteria > Burkholderiales > Burkholderiaceae_B > Achromobacter > Achromobacter dolens. The sequence continues at coordinate 26,762 of NZ_CADIJW010000013.1, forward strand.
CGTCAGCCTGGCGCACCCGCGCTTCGTTCTGCTGGTAGCGCGCGACCGAGCGCTCCTTGAGCGCCGCGTCCAGTTCGCCCAGCGCGGCGGCGTAGGCGTTGAAGCGGCCCTGCAGGACCCGCGCCAGCTCCTGGCCGCGCTCGCTCTTGGGCACCGCCATGTAGCGGTCGAAGCGCTCGCGCGCCAGTTTGAGCTGTTCGGCGGCGGCGGCTTGCGCGCTGGCCGCCTGGTCGTTGGCGCCGGACTGCAGGTCGGCGATGCCCGTGCCCAACGACAGCCGGGCGCGCAGTAGCGCGGCATTGGATTCATAGAGCGGATCGACCTGATGCACGGCCACATTATTCAGGTCCTCGATTTCGTGCATGCTGTTTTCGGCGTTCATCCAGCTCAAGCCGCAAGCCAGCGCCAGGGTAATCACAAAGCAGGCCAACACCAGCATCATGCCCGTACGGACTTTCAATTTTTCCAGCATGGGAGCTCCCGTTCTTGAACGCGCTCCACCGCAGGCGTGGATACCGTGCCCACCGGCGCTGCGGCAGAGGGGCGAACGTCGCGCCGGATGACTGCGATGCGTCCGCCCAACCTGCAACACGCACAATCAATCGCTTTACGCGTGGCCGACACGGGCGGCTCGCGTATCCCTTCGCTTGAAACAGGAAAATGCCGGCTAATACCGGCATGTATTTAATTGTTATTAATGGGCCAGTTTGTCGGTTATACCTTTTTTATTGAGCACCACATCGCGTTTTTACATAAACCTCGCCGTGGTCGGGTTTGTCCTTACTGTTGAGTATCTTTTGTGCAACGCCGGCGCTGATCCGGGAAACGACGGGTTTTAGCGGGTTACGGCGGCGAAATGCGCCGAAAAAGCCGGTTTCTCCGGCGGCTTGCAATTCCGGCGGACTTTGACCACAATATGACCTTGATTGCCCCGGTTCCGACCCGAGCCGGGGTTTTGTTTTGGTCGCAGCTTGCCGCATTCGTCCGGCGGGCCGGCCCGAGCGGGCGCAAGGGGATCCATCGGGTTCAGCTTTGCCCGCCCCTGGCCGTTCCGTTCCTGGCGATGCCCGTCACGAGTCCGCTTCCGACGGCGCCCCATGCGTCAGGTCCAAGACCTTCACACCGAGAACGCTCCGTCGGGGGCGTTTTCTACTTTTGTTTGGGAAACGACATGTCTGCCATTCCTTTGACCGTGCGCGGGGCCGAGCGCTTGCAAGAAGAGCTCCAGCGGCTGAAAACCGTGGAACGTCCCGCCGTCATCAACGCTATCGCCGAAGCGCGCGCGCAGGGCGATCTGTCGGAGAACGCCGAGTACGATGCGGCTCGCGAGCGCCAGGGTTTCATCGAGGGCCGGATCGCCGAGCTTGAGGGCACGCTTTCCAATGCCCACCTGATCGACCCGACTTCGCTCGAGGCCGAAGGTCGCGCCGTGTTCGGTGCCACCGTCGACATCGAGGACCTGGATTCGGGCGATCGTGTGACGTACCAGATCGTCGGCGACGTTGAAGCCGACATCAAGTCGAACCTGATCTCCGTGTCGAGCCCCGTGGCCCGCGCGCTGATCGGCAAGAGCGAAGGCGACGTGGTCGAGGTCAAGGCCCCGGCCGGTGTTCGCGAGTATGAAGTATTGAGCGTGCGTTACATCTGACGCTGGCTCTGAGCGGTAAAATCAGCAAAGCACCATAGCCCGCACCGGGTACCCGGCACGGCAACACTGCGGAACGCTATGGTGGATCGGGCGCGTAAAGCGCCCGTTTTTGTGCCCGGCGGAACTGCCCGGATTACCTTTTGGGCGACGACTTGCGGCTGGTGCCGCTGCGTGCCCCGGCGCGCAGGCTCAGCGCGCTGCCGGCGCGGCGCGGGATGCCGTGGCTGCCGGAAGCGGTCTTCTTGTTGCTGGGACGCATCGGCTTGCCGTTTTTGTTGAGCTGATCCTGCGGCACGAAGCGCGTCTTCGGCTTGGGCTCTTCGGTTTCGGAGCGGCGCGGACGCTTGGCCAGGGTCTTGCCTTCGGCGGCGAGCTTCTTGGGCGTATGCGGCTCGGAGGCGCGGCGCTTGGCGGGACGTTCCGGCTCGAGGGCGGCCAGCACGGGCGGCTTGATGTTGCCGGCCAGCGGGCGGAACAGGATCAGGGTCTTGCCCAGGTGGTGCACCGGGGCGCAGGACAGGGTGTCGCAGATGGTCGACAGCATGGCCTCGCGGGCCTCGCGATCGTCGCCGCCGGCCCGGACCTTGATCAGGCCGTGGGAAGTGAGTGCCAGGTCGATTTCCTTGAGCACGGCTTCGGTCAGGCCGTTGTCGCCGATCAGGACGACGGGGCGCAGAGGGTGAGCGGCGGACCGAAGGTCGCTGCGCTCACGAGAGGTAAGTTCTAATATAGGCATGCGTGGAATTGTACGGTAATGGCCAAGAATAAATTCTCCAAAGACTGGATTCACCAGCACATCAACGATCCCTATGTGAAGATGGCGCAACAGAAGGGCTACCGGGCCCGCGCCGCCTTCAAGCTGATCGAGATTCTCGACACCGAGAAGCTGCTGCGGCGTGGCGACCTGGTCGTCGACCTGGGCTCGGCCCCCGGCAGCTGGTCGCAGGTGGCGCGCGAGCGCCTGGCGGGCCCGGGCGGCGTGGTGGACGGGCGCATCATCGCCCTGGACATGCTGCCCATGGAGCCCGTGGCGGGCGTCGAATTCATCCAGGGCGACTTCCGCGAGGATGACATTTTGAAACAACTGGAAGACATGGTCGGATCGCGCGCGGTGGATCTTGTAATCTCCGACATGGCCCCCAACTTGTCAGGCGTGGGTATCGCCGACGCCGCGCGCATCCAGCACGTGTGCGAGCTGGCGATGGAGTTTTCCCTCGCCCATCTCAAGCCCAACGGGGCGCTGATCGTCAAGGCATTCCACGGAACGGGCTTTTCGCAGATCGTGGAGTCCTACAAACAGCACTTCAAGCGGGTGGTCGAGCGCAAGCCGAAGGCATCGCGGGACAAGTCCTCCGAAACCTTTCTGGTTGCGCGCGATCTGAAATAGCCCGCGCCGGGGCACGTGCCCCGGTGTCACAAGAACCCACCGGTCCGACGACGGCCGGCCTGCCGAGACAAAGACCAGCAAAATCACGAATCAGACGTAACTTAGCGGCCCCGCCCCTTCCCAGGACGCAACCCGGTCCGACAGGGTAGAATGGGCTATTGACATACTTGTGACTGTGCCATATGCGGGTGCGCGGTCGCCGGTCGGAATCGAAAGCAGGAGATCGACCTTGAATAATTCATTTTCGAAAGTCGCCGTCTGGATGGTGATAGCCCTGGTGCTATTCACGGTCTTCAAGCAGTTCGACGGACGCGCGCAGACCCAGGACGGCGTGACCTACACGCAGTTCATGGACGACGCCAAGGCGGGCCGTATCCGCAAGGTGGACGTGCAGGGCGGCCCTGGCGGCGACGTGCTCTACGTCACGCCGGACGCGGGCCGCCCCTACACGCTGACCTCGCCGGGCGACCTCTGGATGGTTTCCGACCTGCTCAAGTATGGCGTGCAGGTTTCGGGCAAGCCGCGCGAAGAGCAGTCGCTGCTGATGAGCATCTTCGTGTCCTGGTTCCCCATGCTGCTGCTGATCGGCGTGTGGGTGTTCTTCATGCGCCAGATGCAGGGCGGCGGCAGGGGCGGCGCGTTCAGCTTCGGCAAGTCGCGCGCCCGCATGCTCGACGAGAACACCAACCAGATCACCTTCGCCGACGTCGCCGGCTGCGATGAAGCCAAGGAAGACGTCCAGGAACTGGTCGACTTCCTGCGCGATCCCAGCAAGTTCCAGAAGCTGGGCGGTCGTATTCCGCGCGGCGTGCTGATGGTCGGCTCGCCCGGTACCGGCAAGACGCTGCTGGCCAAGGCCATCGCCGGCGAAGCCAAGGTGCCGTTCTTCAGCATTTCCGGCTCGGACTTCGTTGAAATGTTCGTCGGCGTGGGCGCGGCCCGCGTGCGCGACATGTTCGAGAACGCCAAGAAGCACGCGCCCTGCATCATCTTCATCGACGAAATCGACGCCGTCGGTCGCCAGCGTGGCGCCGGCCTGGGCGGCGGCAACGACGAACGCGAACAGACGCTGAACCAGATGCTGGTGGAAATGGACGGCTTCGAGTCGGGCCAGGGCGTCATCGTCATCGCCGCCACCAACCGTCCCGACGTGCTGGATCCGGCGCTGCTGCGTCCGGGCCGCTTCGACCGCCAGGTCGTGGTGCCGCTGCCGGACATCCGCGGCCGCGAACAGATCCTGAAGGTCCACATGCGCAAGGTGCCGCTGTCGCCCAACGTCGACGCGACCATCCTGGCGCGCGGCTGCCCGGGCTTCTCCGGCGCCGACCTGGCCAACCTGGTCAACGAAGCCGCGCTGTTCGCCGCGCGCCGCAACGGCCGCACGGTCGATATGTCGGACTTCGAGAAGGCCAAGGACAAGATCATCATGGGCGCCGAGCGCCGCTCGATCGTCATGCCCGAAGAGGAACGCAAGAACACCGCGTACCACGAATCCGGCCACGCCATCGTCGCCCGCATGCTGCCCAAGACCGATCCGGTCCACAAGGTCACCATCATTCCGCGCGGCCGCGCGCTGGGCGTGACGATGCAGTTGCCGGAAAGCGATCGCTACAGCATGGACAAGAGCCGCCTGTTGTCGACCATCGCGGTGTTGTTCGGCGGCCGTATCGCCGAAGAGATCTTCATGAACCAGATGACCACCGGCGCCTCGAACGACTTCGAACGCGCCACGGCCATCGCCCGCGACATCGTCACGCGCTACGGCATGACCGACGAGCTGGGTCCGATGGTCTACGCCGAGAACGAAGGCGAGGTGTTCCTGGGCCGCAGCGTCACCAAGACCACGCACATGTCCGAAGCCACCATGCAGAAGGTGGACTCCGAGATCCGCCGCATCATCGACGAGCAATACGGCGTTGCGCGCAAGATCCTGGAAGACAACCGCGACAAGGTCGAAGCCATGACCGCCGCGCTGCTCGAATGGGAAACCATCGACGCCGACCAGATCAACGACATCATCGAGGGCCGCCCGCCGCGTCCCCCGAAGACGCCGCAAGGTCCGTCGGATACGTCGGATACGCCTCCGACCGGCCTGGCCGCCGGCGGTAACACGGCAGCCGCGGTCTGAGGTCTTTCGTCCTGATTTATGGCGAATAACTTCCTTTGCGGGCGCTTCGAGTTTGATCTCGAGCGCCCGCTTGTCATGGGTATCGTCAATGTCACGCCGGATTCGTTTTCCGACGGCGGCCAGCACGACGATACCGACGCCGCGGTGGCGCATGCGCGCCGCCTGATCGACGAAGGCGCGCAGATCCTCGATCTGGGCGGCGAGTCGACGCGACCCGGCGCCGAGCCGGTGGCCGTCGCCGACGAGCTGGACAGGCTGCTGCCGGTGATCGAGGCGCTGCGCGACTGCGGCGTGCCTTTGTCGATCGACACCTTCAAGCCCGAGGTCATGCGCGCCACGCTGGATGCCGGCGCCGACATGATCAACGACATCTACGGCTTCCGGCAGCCCGGCGCCATCGAGGCGGTGGCGCAGTCGCGTTGCGGTCTGTGCGTCATGCACATGAAAGGCGAGCCGCGCACCATGCAGGCGACGCCGCCCGAATATTCCGACCTGATCGGCGAAATCGGTCTCTTTCTGGGGGCGCGGGCGCAGAAGCTGCGCGCCGCCTGGATCGATCCCCGACGCATCGTGCTGGACCCCGGCTTTGGGTTCGGCAAGACCGCCGACCAGAACTTCCAATTGCTGCGCCGGCTGTCGAGCCTGCGCAGCGGCGGTTATCCATTGCTGATCGGCCTGTCGCGCAAGAACATGATCGGCCAGGCCACCGGCCGGCCGGTCGGCGACCGGCTGTCCGGCAGCATTGCCGCCGCCCTGGCCTGTGTGGCCCGTGGCGCCTCGATCGTGCGGGTGCACGATGTGGCGGCCACGGTGGATGCGCTCAAGGTCTGGCAGGCGGCTGAACAAGGAGCAATCACTTCATGACTCAACGCAAGTATTTTGGTACCGACGGTGTGCGCGGCGAAGTCGGCGGCCCGGTGATCAACGCGGAATTCGCCCTGCGCCTGGGTTATGCCGCCGGCCGCGTGCTGGCGCGCGAACACGCGGTGCGCGGCGGCAGCCGCCCGCAGGTGGTGATCGGCAAGGACACGCGCATTTCCGGCTACATGCTGGAATCGGCGCTCGAGGCCGGGCTGTCGGCCGCGGGCATCGACGTGCTGCTGGCCGGCCCGATCCCCACGCCCGCCGTGGCCTACCTGACGCGCGCGCTGCGCCTGGTCGCGGGCATCGTGATCAGCGCCTCGCACAATCCTTACCAGGATAACGGCATCAAATTCTTCTCGGCCCAGGGCATGAAGTTGCCGGATGAGATCGAGGCGGCCATCGAGGCCGCCCTGGATGAGCCGCTGGGCTGTGTCAGCTCCGAGGGATTGGGCCGCGCGCGCCGTATGTCGGACTCCCAGGGCCGCTACATCGAGTTCTGCAAGAGCACGTTCCCCAACGACCTGGACCTGAACGGCATGACGATCGTGGTGGACGCCGCCCACGGCGCGGCCTACAACATCGCGCCGCACGTGTTCCGCGAGCTGGGCGCCGAAGTGCACGCGATTGGCGTGCACCCGGATGGCTTCAACATCAACAAGGGCGTGGGCGCGCTGCACCCGGAGCAGTTGGCCAAGGAAGTGAAGGCGCGTGGCGCCCAGCTCGGCATCGCGCTGGACGGCGACGCCGACCGCCTGCAGATGGTGGACGGCGACGGCCGCATCTACAACGGCGACGAACTGCTGTACGCCATCCTGCGCGAGCGCATGCAGCGCGGCAAGGTGGACGGCGTGGTCGGCACGCTCATGACCAACTTTGGTTTCGAGCGGGCGCTGCAGCGCCTGAATGTGGGCTTCGAACGCGCCAACGTGGGCGACCGCTACGTGCTGGAACAGATGCAGGCGCGCGGCTGGCTCTACGGCGGCGAAAGCTCCGGCCACCTGCTGTGCCTGGATTGCCACTCCACCGGCGACGGCATCATCGCCGCGCTGCAGGTGCTGACCGCGCTGCGCCGCAATCATGCCTCGATGGCCGAATGGATCAAGGACCTGCGCATGTATCCGCAGAAGATGATCAACGTGCCGCTGACCCCGGGCCAGGACTGGAAGACTCATCCGGGCCTGACCGCCGCGCGCCAGGCCGTCGAGGCCGAACTGGGCGACCGCGGCCGCGTGCTGATCCGCGCCTCGGGCACCGAGCCCAAGCTGCGTCTGATGGTGGAGGCCGAGGACGAAACCCTGGCAGTGACGTCAGCCGAGAAGCTGGCGGCCAGCCTGGGATAAGCCAACTTCGCCAGGACCGGACATGGCCATTCATTGCTTTGCGATGAATGGCCATTGTTTGTTGGGAATAAGTATTGTTTTGTAAAGTTTTGTCGAACTTTGCGGAATTGTGGCCGCAGCGCTCCGAACTAAACTTCATAGTCACGTAACATATTGGTCAAGTCTTTGACATACAGGGCGTCCAAACTGACCGGACTCTCTAGGAGCTTCGCGCAATGCTGGAACTAGCACGCATCAACCCAAGCCGTAACGCTACCGAACCGTGGACAGGCCCCGCCGCACGGGTGCTGGTGGTCGGCCTGGCGCGCACGGCCGAGGAAATTGAACAGATCCAGCGCCTGCGCTACGACGTCTTCACCGAAGACATGGGCGCGGTCTTCCCCGATGCCCAGGACGGAATCGAGCACGACCGTTTCGATCCCTTCTGCGAGCATCTGATGGTGCGCGAACTCGACACCGGCCGTGTCGTCGGCACCTACCGCATCCTCACGCCCGAAAAGGCGCGCGAGGCCGGCGGCTACTACTCGCAATCCGAATTCGACCTGTCCGGCCTCGGCGCGATCCGCGACGAGCTGGTGGAAGTGGGGCGCTCGTGCACTCACGCCGACTACCGCAACGGCGCGGTCATCATGCTGTTGTGGTCGGGCCTGGCGGAATACCTGCGCCGCGGCGGCTACCAGTACGTGCTGGGCTGCGCCAGCGTCAGCCTGCGCGACGACGGCGTCACCGCTGCCGAAGTGTGGCGCACGATTTCCAAGCAATTGCCGACAGAAGGGCAGCCGCATGTGACGCCGCTGCATCGTTATCCGGTGGAAAAACTCAACAGCACGCTGCCGGCGCGCGTACCGCCGCTGATCAAGGGCTACCTGAAGCTGGGCGCGACGGTCTGCGGCGAACCCGCCTGGGACCCGGATTTCAACGCCGCCGACTTCCCGGTGCTGCTGAAGATGGACGGCATGGACGAGCGTTACCGCCGCCATTTCGGCCTGGATCAACCCACGGCCAACGGTCAGCGCTAATCATGCGCCGCTTGTTCCGCCGCATGAAGATCAGACTGATTCGGCGGGCAACGCGGCCATTCCGCCTGGAACTCAAGCAGCTCGAACGCGAGACCGATCTGTCGCCGTTCTAGCGCCAGATGCCCGCCACGCCACACGGCCCCGGATTCTTCCGGGGCCGTGCTGTTTTGGACGCGGCTCAGAACTCGAGCAGTTCGAATGAGAAGCCCACTTTCGACCATTCGGCTTCTTCCGCGCGCAGCGTGAAGTCGCTGAGCGGGTGTTGCGCGAGCCAGTCGCGGTTCACGCGCACGACGATGGAGTCGTTGCGCATGGACGCGGTCAGGGGCAGAGGGTCGATTTCGCCGCGGCGGCGGAACAGCAGCACCGCCAGCCGCAGGCTGAGGATGGCCATCCACTGGGCGCGATTGCGCACCAGCGGCTCGAGCTTGCTCAGCTTGCCCTGGTGGCCCAGCGCCAGCAGCGCCAGCAATTGCTGGTCGGCGCGAGAAAAGCCCGGCATGTCGGCGTTCTCGAGCACGTAGGCGGTGTGCTTGTGGTAAGCGTTGTGGGCGATGGACAGGCCCACTTCGTGCAGGTCGGCGGCCCAGCCCAGGGCGGCGCGCAGTTCGGCGCGCAGTTCGGCGCGTTCGGCGCCTTCGGGCATCATCGCGTCGAACAGGCTGAGCGCGGCGCGGTGCACGCGACGCGCCTGGTTGATGTCGACGTGATAGCGCCTCATGAACTGGCGCACCGACTCGTCGCGCTTGTCGTGCTCGTCGTCGCGGCCCAGCAGGTCGTACAGCACGCCCAGGCGCAATGCGCCGTCGCCGGTGTGCATGACATCGATGCCCAGTTCGTCGAACAGCGCGCTCATGATGGCCAGCCCGCCGGGCAGCACGTCGGCGCGCTCGACCTTGATGCCGGGCAGCTCGGACGGGATGACGCGGCCGGCGCGCACGATGCGGTCTTTCAGCTTGCTCAGGCCGGCGCGGGTGATGCCGCGTTCGGACATGCCGCCTTCGGTGAGGATGGCGTACAGCGCCTTGGCGGTGCCGGAAGAGCCGTAGGCTTCCTTCCAGCCGGTCTTGCGGTACTGCTTGGCGATGACTTCGATCTCGCGCCGCGCGGCCAGCTCGGCCTGCTTCATCTGGTGGGCGTCGACGATGCCGTCCGAGAAGAACTGGCGGCTGTAGCTGACGCAGCCCATGTAGAGCGACGACATCAGGCCGGGTTCATGGCCCTTGCCGATGATGACTTCCGTGGAGCCGCCGCCGATGTCAATTACCAGGCGCTTGTTGGGCGAGGGCGGCAGGGTGTGGACCACGCCCGAGAAGATCAGGCGGGCCTCTTCGCGGCCGGCGATGACTTCGATCGGGAAGCCCAGGGCGGCTTCGGCCCGGGGCAGGAAATCGCGGGTATTGCGCGCCACCCGGAAGGTGTTGGTGGCGACCGCGCGCACACGGTTGGGATGGAAACTGCGCAGGCGTTCGCCGAAACGTTCCAGGACCGCGATGGCCCGCTCGATGGCGTCGTCGCCAAGGCGTTTTTCGGCGTCCAGCCCGGCGGCGAGCCGGACGGTTTCCTTGAGGCGATCGATCTGGTAGATCTGGGGCGTACCGTCCTGCTGAACGATGCGTCCGATGGAGAGGCGGAAGCTGTTGGACCCGAGGTCCACGGCGGCCAGAAGTTGATCCATGCGGCTCGTAATATTGGCTGTGAGGTGGCCTGATTATAGAGACCCCATATGACAGCGCCTTCCGCTGCGGGTTTTCGCTTATGGAACAGGCAGTTGGCGCCGGGAGACCATGCTCCATGCGTCCCGGTTTTGTCGTACGCTACGCATTTGGCGTTGTGTCATAGAACCGTCACTATTTTGCAGTAAAACTCCACGCTCTCCTTACGTATGGAATCCGGTATGACCACACGCCCGCCCGCCGAGCCCTTGCTCCTGAATCGCGAGTTGTCGCTGCTCAAGTTCAACGAACGCGTGCTGGCGATGGCGGAAAATCCGAGCACGCCCCTGCTCGAACGGCTGCGCTACGTCTGTATCGTCAGTTCCAATCTTGATGAATTCTTCGAGATCCGGATCTCGAGTCTCAAGGAACAACAGCGCCAGTCGCCGAACTTGGTCGGCCCGGACGGCATGACGCCCGACCAGGCGTTCGAGAACGTCCAGCAGGCGGTGCACGAGCTGGTGGGGCGCCAGTACGCGCTGCTCAACGACGCCATCCTGCCGGCGCTGCAGGCCGAGGGTATCGCGCTGCACCATGCCTCGGAATGGAATGCCGAGCAGCAGGAATGGGCGCGCGAGGTCTTCAACCGCGACGTGATGCCGCTGCTGACGCCGATCGGGCTGGACCCGGCGCATCCGTTCCCGCGGGTCTACAACAAGAGCCTGAATTTCATCGTCTCGCTGTCCGGCGCCGACGCCTTCGGCCGCCAGGCCTCGATCGCCGTGGTGCAGGCGCCGCGCGCGCTGCCGCGCCTGATCAAGATGCCGCCAGAGCTGTCCGGCCATCCGGAAGGCTACATCCTGCTGACCTCGCTGCTGCGCGCCTTCGTCGGCGAGCTGTTCCCGGGCCTGGAGATGCTGGGCTGCTACCAGTGGCGGGTGACGCGCAACAGCGACCTGTTCGTGGACGAGGAAGAAGTCACCAACCTGCGCCACGCCCTGCAGGGCGAGCTGTCGCAGCGCAACTTCGGCGCCGCGGTGCGCCTGGAGATCGACAAACTGACGCCGGTCGAGCTGGAAACCTTCCTGCAGCGCGAATTTTCCCTGAAGGCCGAGGACACCTACCGGGTGCCGGGGCCGGTGAACCTGTCGCGCCTGATGCAGTTGTGCAATTCGCCCAACCGGCCCGACCTGCTGTTCCCCGATTACCGCGCGCCTGTGCCGGCGCCATTCGACCGCGTCGGCGACAAGCCGGCCGAACTGTTCGAGGCCGTGGCCGAGCAGGACCGCCTGCTGCACCACCCGTACCAGTCATTCCAGCCGGTCATCGACTTCCTGACGGCCGCCGCGCTGGATCCGGACGTGATGGCCATCAAGCAGACCATCTACCGCACCGGCGAGGATTCCGAGCTGATGAAGATCCTGCTGGCCGCGGCGCGCGCCGGCAAGGAAGTGACGGTGGTGGTGGAACTGATGGCGCGCTTTGACGAGCAGACCAACATCAACTGGGCCTCCAAGCTGGAAGAGGTGGGGGCGCATGTGGTCTATGGCGTCGTGGCGCACAAGACCCACGCCAAGATGGCGGTGGTGCTGCGGCGCGAAAAGGGCCGCCTGCGCCGCTACGCCCACCTGGGCACCGGCAACTACCACCCGCGCACCGCGCGCCTGTACACCGATTTCGGCCTGCTGACCGCCGATCCCAAGCTGTGCGAGGACATGGACAAGGTGTTCGCGCAGTTGACCGGCCTGGGCGCGCGGCGCGCGCTCAAGTCGCTGATGCAGTCGCCGTTCACGATGCATGAAGGCATGGTGGCGCTGATCCGCGCCGAGGCTCGCGCCGCCAAGGCGGGCAAGCGCGCGCGCATCATGGCCAAGATGAACTCGCTGCTGGAAGAGCAGATCATCGAGGAACTCTACAAGGCCAGCCAGGCCGGCGTGAAGATCGACCTGATCGTGCGCGGCGTCTGCGCGCTGCGCGCCGGCGTGCCGGGACTGTCCGAGAACATCCGGGTGCGCTCCATCGTAGGCCGCTTCCTGGAGCATTCGCGCGTGTTCTATTTCTACGCCGAAGGCGCCGAGACGGTGTACCTGTCCTCGGCCGACTGGATGGACCGCAATTTCTTCCGCCGCGTGGAAATCGCCTTCCCGATCTACGACAAGGCCCTCAAGAAGCGCGTCATCGACGAAGCCTTCACGTTCGCCCTGCGCGACAACCAACTGGCCTGGCAGCAACAGGCCGACGGCGACTACGTCCGCGTCCGCAGCCGCCGCGAACCCTTCAACCTGCACCAGTACCTGATGCAGAAGCTGGGCGTATAGCCTCGCCCGTCCTTCTCCCAGGCCCCGCCCAGCGGGGCCTTTTCTATCCGTCCCCAACCGCCAACACCGGCAAAAAACCACCCCCAAGGCACCGCCCTCCCAATCCAGGCCGCGCGGATCCGGCCCCGCTGGTCCACCACCGGCGCCCCCCTGGGGCGACCTCCGCCCCCACATCCCCCACCAGCAAGCCACTCCCCATGCCAACCGCGCCCCTCCCAATCCAGGCCGCGCGGATCCGGCTCCGCCGGTCCGCCACCGGCGCCCCCCTGGGGGGGAAGCGCGCAGCGCTCCGGGGGGGGTTTATGACTGTCACTATCCTGTCACGTTGGACTTCTAACATGCGAGGGTCGCTGAAAGACGGGCAGTAGAAAGCCTGCCAAAGACTCCTCTAACGAGCACAGAAGGAACCAAGATGTTCAAACGTGTCTTCAAACAAGTTTCCCTGGGTGTCGCGCTGAGCGCCGCCGTTTTTGCCGTCCAGGCCGCCGACGTGACCGGCGCCGGCGCTTCGTTCCCGTACCCGATCTACGCCAAGTGGGCGTCGGACTACAAGGCTGCCACCAACAATGCCGTGAACTACCAGTCGATCGGTTCGGGCGGCGGCCAGCAACAGATCATCGCCAAGACCGTCGATTTCGGCGCCTCGGACGATCCCATGAAGGCCGCTGACCTGGAAAAGAATGGTCTGCTGCAGTTCCCGGCCGTCATCGGCGGCACGGTTGCCGTGGTGAACATCGACGGCGTCGAGGCGGGCAAGCTGAAGCTGTCCGGCAAGGTCCTGGGCGACATTTTCCTGGGCAAGATCAAGAAGTGGGACGACGCCGCCATCAAGGCGCTGAACCCCGACCTGAAGCTGCCGTCGGCCGACATCATCGTCGTGCACCGTTCGGACGGCTCGGGCACCACCTTCGGCTGGACCAACTACCTGTCCAAGGTGTCGCCGGAGTGGAAGGAACAGGTCGGCGAAGGCAAGGCCGTCAAGTGGCCGGTGGGCCAGGGCGGCAAGGGCAACGAAGGCGTCGCCGCCTACGTCGGCCAACTGAAGAACTCGATCGGCTACGTCGAATACGCCTATGCCAAGCAGAACAAGCTGGCCTGGACGCAACTGCAGAACAAGGACGGCAAGTTCGTCCAGCCGGAACAGAAGGCCTTCGCCGCCGCCGCCGCCAACGCCGACTGGAAGAGCGCGCCCGGCATGGGCGTGGTGCTGACGGACGAGCCGGGCGCCGATTCGTGGCCCGTCACCGCCGCCACCTTCATCCTGGTCCACAAGTCGCAAGACAAGCCGGTGCAAGGCAAGGCCGTCCTGGACTTCTTCGACTGGGCCTTCAAGAACGGCGCCAAGTCGGCTGAAGCCATGGACTACGTGCCGCTGCCGGAAGCCGTGACCAAGGAAATCCGCGCCGCCTGGGGCGAGGTCAAGTCCGCCGACGGCAAGGCTGTCTGGAAGTAAAGCGGATGCCTGGCGCGCGACATCGCGTTCGCGCGCCGGCATCGGCCCACTGCCCCGGTTGCCGGCTTGCCGCAGACCGGGGCGGGTCCCCCGGACCCACTCGTCGTTTCTCCCAAGGTTTCCTAAGGAAAGTCCATCCATGAGCGCGGTAATGGATAATAGTGTGCCGCTTTCGCCCAGCGTGGCGGACTCCGTGACTACCGGCACGCCTTCGCCTATGAAGCAAAATAAAAACGCGCTGATGGATGCGCTGTTCAAGAACCTGACCCGCCTGTTCGCCTTCCTGGTGTTCATTCTGCTGGCGGCGATTCTCATTTCCCTGATCTACGGCAGCCGCGAATCGCTGGCCAAATACGGCCTTTCGTTCCTGTGGCTGAACGACTGGGACCCGGTCAAGCAGAACTACGGCGCGGTGGTGCCCATCATCGGCACGCTGCTGACCTCGGCCATCGCCCTGATCATCGCGGTGCCGGTGTCGTTCGGCATCGCTATCTTCCTGACCGAACTGTCGCCGACCTGGCTGCGCCGCCCGCTGGGCACCGCGGTCGAGATGCTGGCGGCGATTCCGTCGATCATCTACGGCATGTGGGGCCTGTTCGTCTTCGTGCCGGTGTTCCAGCAATACGTGCAGCCGTTCCTGATCGCCACGCTCGGCAGTGTGCCGATCATCGGCGGCATGTTCGCCGGGCCTCCGTTCGGTATCGGTATCTTCACCGCCGGCCTGATCCTGTCGATCATGATCATCCCGTTCATCGCCGCGGTGATGCGCGACGTGTTCGAACTGGTGCCGGCCATGCTGAAGGAATCGGCCTACGGCCTGGGCAGCACGACCTGGGAAGTGATGTGGCGCGTGGTGCTGCCCTTCACCAAGTCGGGCGTCATCGGCGGCATCATGCTGGGCCTGGGACGCGCGCTGGGCGAGACCATGGCGGTGACCTTCGTGATCGGCAACGCCTTCAAGTGGTCCGGTTCGCTGTTCTCGCCGGGCAACTCGATCGCCTCGGCGCTGGCCAACGAATTCAATGAAGCCGGCGGCATCCAGAAGTCGGCGCTGCTGGAACTGGGCCTGATCCTGTTCCTGATCACCACGATCGTGCTGGCCCTGGCGAAGATGCTGCTGGTCCGCCTGTCGGCCGGTGAAGGCAAGAAATCCTGACCCCGGCCCACAAGGAAAAGATCATGGCTGTCTCCGTACTCAATATGCAGAACGGCGTGTATCGCCGGCGCCGGGTGGTCAACCGCATCATGCTGACCATCTCGCTGGCCACGCTGGTGTTCGGGCTGTTCTGGCTGTTCTGGATCATCCAGACCCTGCTGTTCAAGGGCGCGCCGGCGCTGTCGTACACCCTCTTCACCGAAATCACGCCGCCGCCGGGGCAGTCCGGCGGCCTGGTCAACGCCATCTTCGGCAGCGTGATGATGGCCGGCGTGGGCACGCTGATCGGCACGCCGGTCGGCATCCTGGCGGGCACCTACCTGGCCGAATACGGCCAGCGCGGCTGGCTGGCGCCGGCCACGCGCTTCCTGAACGACGTGCTGCTGTCGGCGCCGTCCATCATCATCGGTCTGTTCATCTACGCCGTGTACGTGGCGCAGGTCGGGCACTACTCGGGTTGGGCCGGCGCCATCGCGCTGTCGATCCTGGTGATCCCGGTGGTGGTGCGCACCACCGACAACATGCTGCTGCTGGTGCCCAACAGCCTGCGCGAAGCCGCGGCCGCGCTGGGCTGCCCCAAGTGGCGCATGATCACCCTGGTGTGCTATCGCGCCGCCAAGACCGGCATCATCACCGGCGTGCTGCTGGCGATTGCCCGCATCTCGGGCGAAACCGCGCCGCTGCTGTTCACGGCGCTGTCGAACCAGTTCATGTCGACCAACATGAACGGCCCGATGGCCAACCTGCCGGTCGTGATCTACCAATACGCCGCCAGCCCCTTCAAGGACTGGAACGACCTGGCGTGGGCCGGCGCCACCCTGATTACGCTGCTGGTGCTGGGCATCAACATCATTGCCCGCAACATGTTCCGCAAATAAAGATCGCTTTGCCGGCGCGCCCGCCGCGCCGGACCTAGGGAAACCAAATGGAAAACACCGCTACCGCCGTCAAGAACAAGATCGAGGTCAAGAACCTGAACTTCTACTACGGCAAGTTCCATGCGATCCGCAATGTGAACATGTCGATCCAGGAGAAGAAGGTCACCGCCTTCATCGGCCCGTCGGGCTGCGGCAAGTCGACGCTGCTGCGCACCTTCAACCGCATGTTCGAGCTGTATCCGGGCCAGCGCGCCGAAGGCGAGATCATCCTGGACGGCGAGAACCTGCTGACCGCCAAGACGGACATCTCGCTGATCCGAGCCAAGGTCGGCATGGTGTTCCAGAAGCCCACGCCGTTCCCCATGAGCATCTACGACAACATCGCCTTCGGCGTGCGCCTGTTCGAGCGCCTGTCCAAGGGCGAGATGGACGAGCGCGTGGAATGGGCGCTGAGCAAGGCCGCGCTGTGGAACGAAGTGAAGGACAAGCTGCACCAGAGCGGCAACAGCCTGTCGGGCGGCCAGCAACAGCGCCTGTGCATCGCGCGCGGCGTGGCCATCAAGCCGGAAGTGCTGCTGCTGGACGAGCCGTGTTCGGCGCTGGATCCGATCTCGACCGCCAAGATCGAGGAACTGATCGCCGAGCTGAAGAACGACTACACCGTCGTCATCGTGACCCACAACATGCAGCAGGCCGCTCGCTGTTCGGATTTCACCGCCTACATGTACCTGGGCGAGCTGATGGAATTCGGCCAGACCGACCAGATCTTCGTGAAGCCGTCGCGCAAGGAAACCGAGGACTACATCACCGGCCGTTTCGGCTGAGCGTCCATCGAAACGGTTGCCTGTCGGGCAGACTGCGCGATCCGCCTTGGATCCCGCATGAAACAACGGCGCACCTTCGGGTAGCGCCGTTGTCGTTTACGCCAGTCCGATTCCGCGGCGAGCGCCGCGGTGCCGGACGCTCTGCCTGTCAGGACTGCTGCTGCCCCACGGGCCGCGTGCCGGCGGCCGGCCGCGACGAGGCGCCGCCCGCGTAGCGGCCAGGGATCAGGATCACAAACGCTGCCGCCAGCACCGCCGCGCACGAGAACGCAATGAAGTTCCACGCCAGCGGCAATTTCAATCCCGCCAGATAGCCGCCGACGATGGGGCCGCTCATGGCGCCGATGCGGGCGAACGACAGCGCCCAGCCGGTGGCCGCGCCGCGCGCGTGCGCCGGGTAGTAGCCGGCCAGGTAGCCGGTCAGGATCAGCGACGACGAAATGCTGCCGATGCCGGCCAGCGCCACCCACAGGTAATTGACCGCCAGCGGATTGTTGTAGGTCAGGCAGTAGATGCCGACCGCGCCCACCAGGTAGAAAAGCGCCACGATCTTGCGCGGTTCGCTCTTGTCGGCGAACTGGCCCAGCACCAGGCCGCCGATGGCCGAGGCCAGGCTGAAGACCAGCAGGAACGAGATGCTCGAGCCCAGGTCGTAGCCGTTCTTGCGCATGATCTGCGGCAGCCAGGTGTTCAGGCCATACACCAGCATCATGCCCAGGAACAGCGCGCCCCAGAAGCACAGCGTGGCGCGCAGGTGGCGCGGCGCGAATACCGCGGCCATGACGTCGCGCCACGTGGCTTTTTCGCCCGTCACTTCGCGCGGGCGGAACGGTTCCAGCGAGGCAATGCCCAGGCGCTGCGCCATGGCGCGGGCGCCGGCCTCATCGCCCTTGGCCAGCAGGTATTCGAGCGATTCAGGCAGCAGGCGCGCCAGCACCGGCACCAGCAGCAGCGGCGCCGCGCCCACCAGAATCACCGCGCGCCAGCCCCAGTGCTGCAGCACCGCCATGGCCACCGCGGCGGAGCACAGGATGCCGAGCGAGTAGCCGGAGTACATCACACCGTAGTTGAAGCCCCGTTTGGCGGGCGGGGAATACTCGATCGTCAGCGCCGCCGCCACCGGAATGACCCCGCCCAGTCCCAGGCCGCCGATGAAGCGGAAGGTGGCGAACCATGTCGGCGTCGGCGCCCAGGCCGCGCCGATCATGGTCAGCGAGAACAGCGTCACGCAGGCCAGCAACATGCGTCGGCGGCCCAGCAGGTCGGACAGCGTGCCGACGGCGAATGAGCCGACGAACATGCCCGCCAGCGCGTAGCTGCCCAGCATGCCGAGCTCGATCGGCGTCAGGTTCCAGTTCTTGTCGTCCGCCAGGGCGGGCAGCACCGCGCCCATGACGCCGACGTCGTAACCCTCGAACAGGATCGCCAGCCAGCAGACGAACAGCACCGTGTAGGTGGTCCGCGTGGGCGTCGCCCAGGCGGACGGAGAGGAGGCATTTGCCATGGGATTCCCGATGTATGTCGTTATTTGGTTTGTCGAATTAATTTATGCTTCAACTATATAGGTGTCAATCAGGGGATCGCCGGGCATGGCCGTGGCGAGCAGGGCATCGGGCCGTTGCACGGTGATGCGCCGGTATCTGGTATAGTTGCGACCCTCGGGGCGTAGCGCAGCCTGGTAGCGCATCTGCTTTGGGAGCAGAGGGTCGCGAGTTCGAATCCCGCCGCCCCGACCAATAAAATCAAAGGGTTAGCTCAATGTCGTTGAGCTAACCCTTTTTGTTTGCTGGGCATATGGGACAACATATGGGACAACGAACTTGTAGTTGGCGGTGAGCAAGTTCAGGCGGCATCAAGGCAAGGATGTGCACTCGGTGGCAATAGCCCATCTTGGGACTTGCCGGGTCTCTGCTTGATTGGGGGGGGCGGGCAGCTCGCCGCACTTTAGGCTCATCAGGCCAATTGGGTGGGCTCTGGGGACTGTTGCGCTTGGGGCAGGCCAAACTCCTTCATCTGAGGCTGTGTGTGCTGGGGCAGCAAAGCGAGAGTTCCGAGCCCAGGTCGCAGAGCATCGGCGGCACCACGCAACAGTTGAATCGTTACGACCCCTCGGCCCTTCCATCCTCGCGGCGTTATTCGTTAGCGGAGCAAATGCCGAGCTGTGCTGTGGACCGGTCTTCCGCGGTTGCACTTTTAAAGCGTCGCGGCCTGTACTCTGCATGTGCTGTGTGCATTGCACTGAGACCATACTGCACACCTCAGTGTCAAATGCGCTCTGAGCTGCGCTGAGAGAAATCAAAGTCGACGGTCTATCCGCCCCGAACTGCGGAGACTTGGCCTAGTACGGGAATGAGGGGATAGGGCATCCTTTAACCTAGTACTGATACGAGGGGGGCCTTTTCGACAATGGAAGTAGGAGCTGCCAGCGCAATGTCTGAATGGCTGCGACAGGGACACGGAGTCTTTCAGGCGGCTAACAGATTATTTCGCTGAGTCGACCCCGGGCTGGCCGCGATCCCGCGTATGAGGCGCTGAAACTTGTTCGCAGGTCCGTAGATTTCACCCCGCCGCAACCGTCCGCACTTGTGAATCGTGGGGGGGGCGGCCTTGGCGGATCCTGCTGCACCGAAGGAGGGTGGGGCGCGATTAATGCTCAGAAACACGGACCGTGGGTCGCAGCAAAAAGGTCGGCAATGGCTGGACCAAGCGCGGTTCATGTCGCGGAGGAGTTTGTGGCTTGAATTGCCGACAGGGTATTTGAGTATATCGGCCTGGCACCTAGTTCCCAGTCAAAAGAGTCCGGCTCGTGGCGTTGCAAAAATAACTCCCACCTTGAGACGCCGGCGCCGGACAGTTGCCACCCCTAGTCACGCACGTCTGGAACATCATCAACCGTCGATCGTTCCAGCTTCACTGACGGTGGGCGAGGGGCGGGGTGGCTGTCCAGTTGTGGACCATCGAACAGATCCGGAGTGCTTGGCTGGCGTAGAGATCAAGTGTTGACGCCATCAGTCAAAGCCCTTTTCAAACACCCTATCAAAATCCCTATCAAATATTCCGACTGTGCGGGGAATCTTGGCGCCCCGGTGGGCATCGATTCTTGCCATGGACAAAAGGGAAGGCTGGCTCGGCGGTTTCACGTTCTAGCGAGCGAAATCGTTGGATTGTGCAATACAGGACTCTGGCCACACCCTCCGACTTGCCCACTTTCTTTTGCACGGCGCCAACTGTCTTCTAGACCCTGCAAGGCAAAAACTCGGAGATTCGACTCACGTTTCAGAAACAGAGCGCGAGACCGCGCAGAACGCGCTCTGGGCTGCAATGACTCTAAAGTGGCTGCTACCCCGTCACCCGAGGTGTTTCGACCGCTCATGCGGGCTGTGGACGCGTCTAAGCACCATCACTGCATCTACGAGGGCGTCCCATCTGGAATTGGTCCGGCCTGTTGTGGCTTATCAGGTCAGACAGCGGCGCAGACGCTGTTGACACTGGCGTAGCCAGTAAAAGATTTGGGATTGGGAATGGGATTGGGATTGGTAGCTTTGCATCCGGTTTGCACTGGGTTCGAAAGTAAAACCTGGCCATAACCTGCTGGGTTTCCGCTACAGGCCCCCAGTTTCCCTCGCTTCGTGGGTATTTCTCCTATGAGGATGGCCATGGATGCTGTGTCAGCGGCGCTCATGGACCTCAAGATCTGAGCAACTGTGCTGGGGCACAGCGCGCTCCTTTACGCCGTGTTTCAGAACCAAATTGGTCGAGTGCCGCTCTAGGTTTTGATGTGGGAACCGGCGGTTAACCAAGTAGGAACCCAGCAGGATCCCAGCGGGTTTCCTGTTACGAACGATGTTGCGTTGCGCTGCGGATTCTCAGTTCATATCCGGCGGTGATTGCTATCATCAGGCGTACCGATAGGGCTGTGTTTGTGGAGAAAAGCGTATGGACCTGGGTACTACAGTGATGCTCGGAGTACTTGTAGCTGTTATCGCATTCGGCCTTTGGGTCGCGAATAACATCGCTCGTTCCGAAGGACGCAACAAAGAAGACCATCAGACCTGAAGCGGCATCAGGGCGAAGGAAAATCTCGAGGTCCTCGTCTATGACCACAGGACTGGGGAGGCCGCCGACTACATCGCGGTCACACGAGAAGAAGACGACAGAGTCCTCGTGAGTCTGTATCACTGCAAGGGAGCTGGGGGCGAACCAAATGGTGCCCGTGTTGACGACGTCTACGAAGTCACCTGCCAGCTACTAAAGTCAGTTGTTTATTGCGAATCCCGTGTGTTGGTCGAGCATGTGGAGCATCGGATAAATGAAAGGCGGCATAGGCGTCCGTCAGTCTTCAAGGTCGGCAATCTTGCAATGTTGCAAGAGATCTTGCTGAACCGGAGCGCGGACAAAGTCATTTTCGCCATCTATGGCGTGCAGCCGGGGATTTCGAAAGGACAGATTGATGCCCACCTCGCTGATCTTATGGCCTTCAGTATTGACTACGTGAAAAGAGGGGGCGCGGCCGTTGGGAAGTGGTTGGTGAATGCATAGCCGAGACTTCCATCAGGTGAGGCCGCGTTTGGCACGGGAGACTTAAGGGCGTGGGCGCAACACTGAAGTGGTTTCTGAACAAACTTGGACAACTGCTCGCAACGCGTCGAAGGTGGCCCAGATGCAACAAATGTACTGGGAGAGCTTTGCCGTGCTTCGCGGTGCCGATGACCAGGCGGACCAGCGGCTCTCCGCTTCGCACACTGAATAAAACCTGTCGAGGAGTGCGGCGGCTGGTCCAGGTTCGGCTCTGTGGGCGATCTTATTCCGTACCGTATTGAGTTGCTCCGCAGCAACCCAGCATGCGCCCTCATTAAAGTGTCCGGCGACTGCTCTTGCCAAGCACAAGGCATTGGAGAATGTGAGCTTCGCTTCGTCAAAGTAGCGAGGGTTGGCGACTGACGAACGGGTGATGGATCGTAGTTGCTCTTCGACCAGGAGGTGCCCTTTCAGTATTACTGTGAGTTCGTCCGCTGTTGGAGGAACGAGCCGAAAAAATCGTTCGTCATTCTCCGCAAAATCGGCTTTATGGTTGGCAGGACTCTTCACGGGGGCGCTCGCATGAGATATAGGGGCGCGACGAGGTTAGCGCGCAGTAGAGGGTAGGAGCAATCTCGGCTTTGGCAGGGACTACCTTATCTCTTGCTAGGCGGAATTCACCAGCCCGAACTTTCACCTGATGTCTGTGGTCTCGGCTCCGAACGAGGTACGGTCGTACCTGGGAAAGTTGCGTACCGTACATTCCTTCATGTAGGTACGGTAACGGGCGCTATTGCGCTTTTCCAGCAACATAGCCTATCGACGCTTCCATCTCCCTGATCTTTAAGGTCATATCCAACAATGTTGCTGTCGAATATCATTCAAGTTGAGATTTGGCTCACTGAAGTTGGCCGTAGTCTGTGCGGGGAGTACCTCGCGCCGTCGGCGTTTCCGACCCGTTGCAACGCCACCACCTGGGCGGTGGTGGCGGACGCTTTGCACATCATCCCGTACTTCGGGCCAGGCCAGTCACCGGCCTCTGCGGACGCTTAGAGCGGTGAGCTGGTGAGGAGGCGGCGTTTGAGCTCGTACAGTGGACTGCCCATCGGTCGTGCGCGCATCAGTCGGGGTAGCGCACCTTTAGATGCCACCGTGCGCGGCGATGAATATGGCGACGGCCGACCGGCAATAGGATGCGATTTTGTTGCCATCCTCCGTTCTCGCCTCATCAAAGCGGGCGATAAGCGGGAGATCGGATCCCTTGAAAAATGCGGCAAACAGGCGCGGGATCGGGGAGCATCGGGTACGTTCACAATCGCTTTCGCGTGCAACTGATGCAACACGGCCTCGACTCGGGCGAGGATATTGGCGGGCCCAGCTCGAAGGCCGTCGCTGGCGTGGCCAAGAGGTTTGAGATGGCGGATATCTGAAGGGTCAGCTTTCGATATTGCCGCGAGTACGAGCTTATTTCCTGACCGGTACTGGCAGATGCGCGCTTGGTTAGCGTGTTTCTGCCGCTCGTAGATATTGACTCACTAGCGGTCAGGGTTGCATCGCCTGTTGCACGGAGTGGCTGTCCACTATCTGCTCCATGCTGACTATCTTGCCGTCCCGCAGGCGATAGAGATGAGCAAAGGTGGCCCTCATGGACTTTCCCGTTTTGCGGTAAGTGCCCGAGTAGGCGCCAAAAGCGGCGACGCGGTCGCCCTCGACCAGATAGGTATGGACCTTGGCGCGGTAGTCCTGCCATTCGGTCGCCAGGCGCTCGAACACGCCGACCACAATCTGCTCCGGCCCCACATAGGTGCCGGCGTAGGGGAAGCCTGCGGCTTCCGTCCAGGAGGCGTCCGGCGCCAGCACCGCTAGTAGATTTCGCCCGTTTTCTTCGGACGAGCCTTCATAGCTTGCTCGGATGATATCGATATTGCTCTTCATGGCATCGTCCTGCGGGTCAGCCCCACTTCATCTCGCCCTTGGCCACCTTGGCGCCGATTTGCAGCGCGGGCGCCAGACCGGCATTGGGGTAGCGTTTGGTCATGGCTGCGATCAGCGCATCGCTGGTGGCGGCCTTGGACACTTCATCCTCGAACGCAAGCAGGTATTCACGGGTGTAATTGACGGCCGAAACGTCCACGGCACCGTCGGCCGTCATGTGGCCCGGCACTACCGAGGCGGGCTTGCGCGCCGCGATGGCTTCCAGGTTCTTGATCCATACGGCGCGGGCTGCGGGAGTGGGCGTGTCGGCCGTCCAGACGTGCAGCCCGGAGAAGACCAGCACGCCGCCGAACACCGCATTCAATGAAGGCACCCACAGGTAACGGCGGTTATCCATGCCCTGTGCCTTGACGATGTCAATTGATTTGCCTTCCAGCGTCAGTGATGGGCCGTCGAAGGCTTCCGGGAAAACGATGTCGGCCAGGCTCTGCGGTCCGTTCTCTTTGAGCTGGGGCGACCAGGTGTCGATCTTCTTCTGCACGGTGGCGCGGATGGCCGCGATGGTGTCGCTAGCGGCGATGACTTTGGCTTGCGGGAACGCGGTCTTGATCGCGCCGAGGCTGAAATAGTAGTCGGGATCGCTTTGGCTGATGTAGATGGTGGTCAGTGTCTTTCCCGAGGCCTTGATGGCGTCGGCCACCGCGCGGCCATCGGGCAGCGAAAATCCCCCATCGATTAAGATCGCTTCCCGGGTGCCCGAGAGAAGGACGGGTGCGCGGAAGAAGCCTTTTTCGCCGGCCGGATAGTGCTTCCATTGCAATGGAGAGCCCGTGTCGGACGCGCCGGCGCGCCCGGCCAGGACGGTGGCGGCGCCGGCTGCGCCCGCGGCTTGAATAAAGTGTCTGCGAGTGATCATCATGCTCTCTGAGTAAATGAAGGGGCTAAAGGGATTGATTCAGGCGGCGACCAATTGCGAGACGAACGCCTGCGGGTTAGAGAACGCGGTTCCGGCGGGCAGCAATTGACGATGGCCTTCCTTCTCCAGAATGAAGGTGGGCACGCCACGCGCGCCGAACTGCTGCATCAGCGATTGCGCCTGGGCGATGCGGACGCGGTTGGCCTGAATTAGCGTGGCGTCAGAGCGGCTAAGCAGGCCTGCGGCAGCTTCAAGATCCAGGGACTGGAGCACGGCGACCAAGGTGCGGAGCGCCGTTATGTCGCGCCCTTCAACGTTTCGGGCCTCCTGGATCGCCGTAAGCGCAGCCAGTTCCTGATCGGGAGCGGTTAGCGAAACCGCCGTCAGGGCGACTGTCGCTGGACCGCTGTCGAAGACTTGCTGGCGGTCTCCCAGTATCTGGAGG
Organism: Achromobacter dolens; assembly: GCF_902859745.1. Taxonomy (GTDB): domain Bacteria; phylum Pseudomonadota; class Gammaproteobacteria; order Burkholderiales; family Burkholderiaceae_B; genus Achromobacter; species Achromobacter dolens. The sequence goes on from NZ_CADIJW010000013.1 coordinate 51,246, forward strand.
CGATAGCGCTCAGTGAATGGCTGCCCTGTTAGCTGCTCGATGCGCTGGTCGTTGCTCCAGGCATAGGCGGCGAAGTCGTCGTCCATGAGACGTGCGCCTTCACCGCTGAACAGGCCAGTAGGCAATAGACGCAACTCTAAACCGCGCACGTCCGCCAGGGCCGCCACAGCGCGGCCGGCGCCGTAGCACCATCCGCAGAGCGGATCGAACAAGTAATGAAGTGTCTTTTCCATAAGAAGAAGCTTGATTTCTGTTGTATGAGGCGATGATAGACAGCGAAAATTGGTAGATAAATACCTATGAAAGAGATGCTGTGTATGCAAATAGCAAACAACTTGCAGGATGCGGGGCGCGCGCATTTGGCCAACCTGAGACGTCTGGCTTACTTCGCCGCCGTGGTGGAGACGGGTAGCTTCACCGCTGCCGCTGAGCGACTTGGAATCACCAAGGCCGTGGTCAGTCAACAGGTCGCGCGTCTGGAGCGCGACTTTCAGACCACGCTACTCACGCGCACGACGCGCAAGGTCGCGCCCACGGATGCCGGCAAGACTTTCTACGGGCGGTGTGTCATGATCCTCAAGGAGGCGGGCGATGCCTTCGATGAGCTGGGCGAGATGGCGTCCGAACCTTCAGGAGTTTTGCGAATCACGGCCCCACTGGACTACGGCATTTCCGCGCTCGTGCCCGCGATCACGGAGTTCACCCGTCGCTACCCCCAATGCAGGGTCGACGCAGTATTCAGTGATCAGTCGCTTGATCTGATGTCGGGGCAGATTGAACTGGCGATCCGGGTGGGGTGGCTGACCAATCTAAACGTGCAGGCACGCCAGATCGGTTCTTTTCGGCAGTTCCTGGTCGCCGCCTCTTCATATCAGCGGCAGCTGGAGCAGTTGAGGACGCCTAAAGATATAGCGACGCTGCCGTTCGTGGCGAACACTGCGTTGCGGGAACCCACGCAATGGAGTTTTTCTCGCAGCGAACTGCATCGTCAGAGCGTGCGCGTAAATCCGACCATCTCGCTAGATGCGACGCTGGCCGTGCGGGAAGCCGTGCGCCTGGGCGCGGGTTTATCGGTGCTGCCCGATTTTGCTGTGCAGGAAGATCTCCGAGAGGGCCGGTTGCTGCGGGTGCTTCCCGGCTGGGTATTGCCCCTAGGCGGTATTCACGCCGTAACTCCCTCTGCACGATTCCGCCCACCAAAAGTGCGCGCGTTTATTGAGGTGTTAGCCGGACTCGCCCCGGTGGGGGAGAGGTGGGATGTCGGCTAAGCCCATCTGGACCGAAATAGGAGGCACTGGACGGTTGAGCGGGAGCACTATCGTCGTTCTCAGCCTGCTGCGCTACGACCTGCAATTCAAGCCGCAGCCGCTGCTGGCCACCACATGGACGATCAGTGAAGACGGTTTGCGCTACACCTTCAGGCTGCGAATCGGAGCCGTCCATGCCGACAGGCCGTGGCGACCCGGACCACTTGTGGGCGGTGGCCGATCTTGACCATTCGCGGCGTTCGCCGCCCTTCATTGCCCCCGCGCGTAGCGCTCGGCAACTGCCCCCCAAGTTCATCGTGGAACGGTCAGTTGGCCATCCAGCAAGGGCGGGTGCCTGGTCTAACGGGGAGAGGGACTGCCCTGCGCCCGCAACTCTAATCTTGTCGATCGGCCAAATTATCTCTAAGTACTTCGATGGCTTTCATCTGGGGCCGCAAATGATCGACCAGGAAATTTGAGAAAGCTCGAATTGCGGGTGATAGTCCTTTGCTTGAGCCATATACCAGATGCAGGTGGTGGTCAGGTAATCGCATCTGTGGCAGAAGTAAAACTAACTCATTTCTTAAAATTTCCTCATGACAGATGTTCAGCGGAAGCTGTGCTATTCCAACGCCCTGCAATACCGCCTGCTTCAGTATTGGACCGTAAGCCACTTGGAGAGATGATTTAAAGCTTAGAGTAACTGCCTTCCCGCCCTCATCTTCAAGAGTCCACGTTGAAGTGTCACCATGATCTCCTCGCGCCCCGATGGCCGGACGGCCGATTAAAGACTCGGGGCAATCAAATGGACCGTAGCGCTTTACAAATGACGGACTCGCCACAAGTACCTGGGGGGATATTCCCAGATTTCGCAAAATTAGTTCCGAGTCGGGTAATGCCGTGCGCACTCTCAGAGCCACGTCAAACCCCTCGGCAATAAGATCAACCCTTCGGTTGGTAAGCTCCAACGCAACTTGTACATCTGGAAAAGCCTGCATAAATTGGGGCAACAGGTCCATTAGGAATAGATGTGCCAGTCCCGCTGGGCTGCTGACGCGCAACACACCCCTAGGTTGCTCAACAATTTGTCGAGCTAGATTCATGGCGCCTTGGGCCGCGTCCAGCATTGCCTCACAATATTTGAAAAAGTCGCTCCCAACTTCGGTAATGTGGATTGCACGCGTGGAACGCTGCACCAACCGTAGTCCCAACTGATCTTCCAGTACCGCGAGCCGGCGGCTTATCTTGGATTTGGTTTGACCGGTCGCTGTAGCAGCTGCACTTAGACTTCCGTGCTTGACTATGGCCGCAAACAGCGCCAAGTCATTAAGATTTGTGTCGGCCTTCATGGTAACGATTGTCCTATTTTTGAGACATTCATTGGCGTTTTTCTATCTTCATTGAGCCTGGCTAGAGGCCTATAGTTCTCATGCATAGCGCGGATCCCCGTCACCCATATCGATTATCGAAGTGAAGGTCATCATGAATCAACGTCGTCACGTACTCGCATCCATTGCATCGCTGGGAGCGATGAGCCTTCTGCCCACGAGACCTCTCTGGGCTCAGGAGTCATCTAGTTCCGGCGCTAAGCTTTCTAAAGAGCCGCGCCAGCGCTTCCGGAAAGTTCGATTGGGCGACGTGGAGATCGTCGCGTTATACGATGGGGTAACCCGTCTGCCACTCACCGAGCGATACGTTGCAAATGCTCCCTTTCAGGAAGTCAAGGCCCTTGCGACCGACCTCGGACTGAGTACAACAGAGATTGAACTACCTTTCACTGGGTTTCTTGTCGTTGCCGGCTCTCGTCGCATCCTTCTCGACACTGGATTAGGCGAATTCGGAACGCCGCGCGAGACTACCGGAGGATTACTCGATAGCTTGCGGTTAGCTGGCTTCCGCCCTGAAGAGATTGATACTGTCCTCATATCGCACTTCCATGCAGACCATATCAGCGGGCTGCGAAGTCGGGCTGGAGATTTTGTCTATCCCAACGCAAAAGTATGGGTAAGCAACCAGGAGTACAACTATTGGATGAGTGAACAAAACATGCGCGCAGCTCCAGCTCGCAAGACCGCCTTCGAACTGGCTCAGCGTGTGTTTACTGGGATGCCGGAGTCAATGATACGGCGGTACGAGCCTGGCGGTGAAGTGGCCCCTGGCATCAGGTCGGTCCCTGCATTTGGTCACACGCCCGGGCATACCGCGTTTAAGGTCGTGAGCAAAGAGCAGGTGTTTCACTACATTGCTGACATGATTAACGTGCCAGCATTCTTCGCACGCCACCCGGAATGGTCGGTAGCCAGCGATATGGACGCGGCTGCTGCCTTGCAGGTGCGGGCGAACTTTCTCCAGGGGCTCGAGCCTAATGCGCTCGTCGGTGGCTTTCACTTTCCCTTTCCGGCTATCGGTCACCTGCGGAAGGAGAGCCAAGGATATAGCTTCGTTCCGTTGCCTTAGATCAAACTCATCGGTTCTCGTACGAAAAATCAGTTTCGCTTTACGATCGAAATGCGGTGCCGATGAACCTAGGCCGGTCACATTCATCCGTCACGGGCAGCAACCTGGATTGCCTCGGCCGACGTGGCTGTCTCTCTTTTTTCCGAATCGTGGATTTAACGGCCCCGCCGCGCAGGCGGCCGGGGGCCGTTAGAACGCCTGCGAGCATTGGGGAGACTTCGCAAGGCTAAGGCCAGCGCAGCCGGGGGATTAAGCCCCGCTCCGGAGCGTCGTGCCTTCATCCCAGAGGGCCACGCCTGTGACGCTGTTTGCATTCGCACGGGTCGTGCGGCTGCCAGTTGTGACTCGCCGGGCTGCACCAACCGCCCTCGCTTAGCGCCAGTTTTCGGGCCAGCGCCGCGAATGCAACTGAGGGGTGAACGCCTCCACCGAGGCGGTCGCAACCCCGGTGATTAGGAACGCATCCCCTGCCAGCAGGCGCGACAACGCATCCCGATCCACGCAGTGAGCAATGACGATGCCGCCGGTGCCATCTTCCGTCGGTCCTGCGGCCAGAATCTGCTGGGACTCGATGCCATCGGCGAGCCACTGCTTATGCGAGTCAAGGTGCAGACCCAGGCTTTCCTTGGGTACGGTATAGGTCAGTTTGACGATGAATATCATGTCGTCCTCCTTAGACGGTAAGCGCCAGGCGCACGACGTTGTCGATCTCCTCGCGAGCGCTGGCCATCGACTTGGCGCTCGCCTCTGCGCCGCGTGACAGGTTTTCTGCACGCACAAACTGGACGTCTGTAATCCCCATGAAGCCGAACGCCGCCTTGATGTATGCCTCCTGGAAGTCGAGTCCGCTCATCGGCCCGGAGAGGTAGCTACCGCCGCGGGTGGACACCACGATGACGGCTTTCGGCCCCGCCAATCCCACCGGACCCTCCGGGGCGTACTTGAACGTGCGGCCGGGCTGCACGATGCGGTCGATCCACGCCTTCAACTGACTCGACACAGAAAAGTTGTACATGGGCGCGCCGATCACAACGACGTCGCTCGCCACAAACTCGTCGACCAGCGACGCTGAACGCGCGTGTTCCCTGACCGTCGCGGCGTCAAAGGTCGTGGGCCCGATCGGCCGGAAGCCGGCAGCGATGGCGCCCGTCAGGTGGGCGATGGGTTCTTCCACCACGTCGCGGTAGATGAGCTTGCTGGTGGGAACCAGCGACGTGATCGAATTAAGCACCTCATGCGTCAACGCACGCGACGCTGAGGCATCGCCAAGAATCGAAGAATCAATCAGCAGAACCTGCATGGTATTTCTCGGAAAAGGACACGGTGAGGGCACTCTACTGGCGCCTGGTGGACCGCGCTAGAATGCGACAGCGTGACGCTTTGTCCCACCGAGCGGGACAATAATCCGGGAGCCGCACATGATCGATCTGAATGACTTGGCGTTGTTTGCCGCTGTCGTGGAACACGGCAGCTTCTCCAGCGCGGGCCGTGCGCTGGGTTTTCCCAAGTCGAAAGTCAGCCGCCGTATCGGGGACCTTGAAGATCAGTTAGGCGTACGGCTGCTGCACCGGTCCACGCGCGTGGTCGGATTGACCGATGCCGGCACCGAGTTCTACAAGCACTGCCAAAGCGTCACATCCGCGGCCAAGGCCGCCGTCGACGTGGCCCAGCGAGCGGCCGAAGGCCCAATTGGCAAAGTGCGGGTCAGTTGCCCCGTCGGCGTGGCCCACCTGTTCCTCGCCCGAATCCTTCCGCAATTCCTGCTTAGCGAACCGGAGGTGCAGCTTGAGTTCGAGATCACAAGCCGGCGCGTGGACGTGATCGCAGAGGGATTCGACGTCGCCATCCGAATTCGAACCGTGCTGGATGATTCCGAACTCGTCGTGCGGTCGTTGGGCGTCAGCGAACAAGTCATGGTGGCCAGCCCGGCGTTCTTGGCGGCGCATGGCCCATTCGCCGAGCCGGCAGACCTGCAAGGCGCCCTGGGCATCGGCCCCAAAGGCATCAACGGCGAGCCGCCCCGCTGGCGGATCACTGCCGCGGACGGCTCGGCGCAGACCATCGACTATCGGTCGGTGCTGGTGTCCGACGACGTCTACCTGCTCTATCACGCTGCGGTAGCAGGGGTGGGCGTCGCTCATCTACCCATTCATGTCTGCGCACACGCGCTGGAAAGCAACCAGCTCGTGGCGCTATTGCCAGACCATGAAAGGTCCCGGCATCAACTGCACCTGGTGTACCCCTCGCGGCGTGGCATGGTGCCCGCCGTTCGCGCGTTCGTGGAATACCTGGCGCGGAACGTTCCCGATGTCATGAATCACGTGTCCGGCCAATACGGCTGCGAACCGATTGTGGCAAGCGAATAGAGTACTCCAGATCACGCTGGCCGAATATCGCGAACCCCACACGACTGTCAATTGGCAAAACCGCGTTTTTCCAGGACGCTGCGTATCGCGTTTTGCAGTTGTCTGTAGGGTAGGGGCATGCTCCACTGCGGGATTCGCTGCGGGTGACATACCTGCGACCTTCCCGCCGCCCTTCGTTGCGGTCACGACATCACGAACGAAAATGCTCAAGAACCTCAAAGTGCGGACCGGCCTGGCGGCGGTTATCGGACTGCTTTTGGCGGCCATCGCTGCCGCATGCCTGTTAGCGTTGACCATTTCGAAGCAATCCGACAACGACATCACGGAACTTAATTCCATCTCGGCTGAACAGGCCATCCCCCTTTACGAAGCCAAGATATCCCTGCTGCGCGCGCGGTTGGCCCTTGTCGCGGCGTACATCGACATCGCTACCGGATCCGGGGTCAACGCACCGGCCGCAATCACGACAGGCGAAGACTATCTGAAGGATGCTGACCGAGAACTTGCGCGGTTCAATAGCGTCCCCAAGCTGACAAAAGACGGGCAAGATATCGCCGCAAAGATCGTCGCCGAATTTGGACCCTACGAGCTGGCGATCAAGCATCTGCAACAGCAGCTGCGCAATGGTTCGGCCAGCGGCTATGTCGAGCAGGCCTCGGCCATGCGCCGCGCCGACGCCGTCTTCAACGATGCAACGCTCGCGTTCTTTTCCCACGCTGAGAAGCGCAATGCGCAGATCAACCTCACGTCGGATCAGCGTATCGAAACAGCGGAGCTTGCCGTCGCATTGATGCTGTGCACCGGGTTTGCCCTGGCTGTCGCGTCATGGATATTCCTGGACCGGCAAGTGCTGCGGCCGCTGAAGGCCGCCTCTGTGCAGTTCGACCGGATCGCAGTAGGAGACCTCACCAGCGCCATCGGCGCGCACTCCCGAAACGAAATCGGCGTGTTAATTGCATCGCTCGGCGGCATGCAGGCCGCGTTGGCCCACACGGTCGGCGCTGTGAGGGATGGCGTGTACGAGATCAACCGCGGCACGGCTGAAATCGCGGCAGGCAATACCGATCTTTCGGCGCGCACGGAACAGCAGGCCGCCTCGCTGGAGGAAACGGCTGCGAGCATGGAACAGATTGCAGCCACTGTGAAACAGAACGCCGAGTACTCCCGCCAAGCCAAGGATGTCGCCGCCGAAACCTCCGGCGTTGCGCGCAATGGCGAGGCAGTCGTCAAGGAAGCCGTTGGCAACATCAACCGCATTGCCGCCAATTCGACCAAGATATCCGACATCATTTCAGTCATCGATAGCATCGCCTTCCAGACGAACATCCTAGCTCTGAACGCCGCAGTCGAAGCCGCGCGCGCGGGCGAGCAAGGTCGAGGCTTCGCCGTAGTGGCCAGCGAGGTCAGGGCGCTCGCGCAACGCAGCGCCTCAGCCGCCCGCGACGTTCGGACCCTGATCGAGCGGTCAACAATCGATGTCCAAGACGGGGTTGCCCTCGTAACAAAGGCAGGTGAAATGATGGACAGCATCCTGTCGTCGGTCCATCGCGTGGACCAGATCATGGGTGAGATCAGCGCAGGATCCGTTGAGCAGGCGCAGGGAATCGACCAGATCAGCCGGGCAGTCGCGCAGATGGACGAGGTCACGCAACAGAACGCGGCACTGGTCGAAGAAGCCGCTGCCGCCTCCGCGTCACTGGACATGCAGGCCAAGAGCCTGACGCAAGCCGTCGCTGTCTTCAGGCTGCCGTCCGCCGCCGGTGGGCCAAGCGCTACGATAGATCGCCCCATTCTGCTTGCAGGAGCCCAATCATGAATCACCGAAATCTGCTTCTCGGCCTGGTGCACTCGGCCCTCTTGTCCACCTGCGCAATCATGCCGGCGATGTCCGCTGCGGCCGAGCCGGTACGCAACATCGTCCTGGTTCACGGTGCCTTCACCGATGGGTCGATATGGTCCGACGTCGTTGTCCGCCTGCAAGCCAAGGGGTTTACCGTCACTTCGGTCCAGAACCCGCTCACTTCCCTGGCCGCCGACATCGAAGCCACCAAGCGCGTGCTGCGGCGTCAGAAGAGCGACACGCTGATCGTGGGCCACTCGTGGGCAGGCGCGGTGGTGACTGCCGCCGCCAATGAGCCGAACGTCAGGGGAATTGCCTATGTGTCCGCGTTGGTGCCGGGTTCCAACGAGTCAGTAGCCGAGATGTTCGAACGTCAGGCCGTGCCCATGGAAGCCTTGCATGCGGACCAGGACGGTTTGATCTGGCTGGACGAAGCCACATTCGGCCGCATCATGGCGGGCGACGTAGCTCCCGCGAAAGTGCGGCTATTGACAGCCATGCAGCAGCCCATCGCCGCCCAAGCATTCGGCGAAAGAATAGGCCTTGCGGCGTGGCGCGACAAGCCCAGCTTTTATCTGCTGACGCAAGGCGATGCCGCCGTGCCCGAAGCGCTTCAGCGCAAGATGGCCAAGGAGGCGAGATCGACCGTCACGACGTTGGCGTCGAGCCACCTGTCCATGGTCTCCAAGCCGCAAGCGGTCTCCGACTTCATTGAGCGGGCGGCACAAACGTTACCCTAAACACTCTCCTTGTCGAGCACGTCCACTAACTGCCAAGAACGCTATTTGCAGATCAGCAAATAGCACTCAGAACTGGTGTCCGTTTCTGGCCGGGAGCCGTCAGCGAGTGATCTGCTCGAAAAAAATTGTCCAAACCTGACGCCTGAGTTACGCCGACCCGCGGAGCGGGTTCGGCTTGAATGAATTGTTAGGCCTTGGGTGAGGCCGAAGTATCCTCAGAAAGCTAACGTTGGAGCTCAACGGCGGCCGTAGACCGTCTGAGGGAACGACTAGTTAGATTCCCGCGCGACCGCCGCAATGATCATCCCGTCTCCCAATCGATAAGCTTGTTGTGTTGCCGTATGTACTCGGGAAGTGGGCGATGCCGAGACAAACGCGGAACCTTCATGGGCTGGTTGTGTAGGTCGATGGATAGTGCAGCCTCCAGCTTGGAGTGCTCGCGCTCCTTGCCTTCTGGATCCCAATACATCATCCGATAGTCAGGCGTGATGGTGAGGTATGCTTTGTCGAAGAGGCAATGATGCAGTGGATTCAATAGCAACCCGTTCCTCACATCCAAGCGCTGCTGGGGGGTTGCATACGCCCAGGGGATGATATGGCATGCTTGTAGCGCGTCTGGGAATCGAGTTCCGGAGAAAGCGCAACTCCAGGAATAGGCCTTCCGCACAGCGTCCCTAAACAAAATTTGCTGGACCCCTCGGGTTTTAACTTTTGCGTAGACTACTCCAGCGTCATCGGGGTTTTGCGTTAGGATCTTGAGGAGGCTCGGATATGACAGTCCTTCGGAAGCAAAGTCAAACGGGTTCTGTATGGTCTTCCACCCGAACGACCATACAGCTTCCAGCCCGCTCTCAAGGTCATTCGGATCGTGTGCAATAAACCCGGTGCCGGGCCGACCTGATCCATTGACAACAAGAATCGTAAGCGGCGGAAGCCTAGTCTCCAGACAATAGTCTTGAATCGGACCCAGAACATAGCGGATCGCCCGGTGATGCACGCCAATTCGAGCGCCCAGTCCACCATACGAGATAGTGTCTCTCGCTCTGGCGACATCGATTAGAACTTGCCAGGCAAGGCGCGCGCGTTCTATTTGGTTAATAGATGACATCGTGTCTCCAGAATCTAACGTTATTGTTAAGCCAAATGGCAATGGCCGTCATGCTGAGCCCCAAGGGTCCATAATTTCTCCACGCGCTAGATTATTGCCCAGTTGGCGACAGACCGCTTCTGGCCGAGAGCCCTCCTTGTCGACCGGCCGATGACGACCCCTTTGCGTCACTCGCACATGCTTGTGCGAATGACCGCTTTGAATGTCAGCGCGGTCATCGCGAAGAATCTGAAGTCGGTCACGTTCTGGCATAGACACGAAGAGCAACCGGAAAGGTGCTTCTCTCTGGAAGCGACGACTCGGTGGGGGAGCAGCGGCGGGGGATGAGATTGCTTAGGCTAGCGCACGGTCCGTTAGACGCGAACGTAGGGAGTCGCATGGACTCTTAGAACGTCGAATTCGGAGTCTTCTTTCACGTGCTGGTTACCTCTCGAACCTGCCATTTGAAAGTTAGGTCATACTCTGTCAATTCCTTCAGCTTTATGAGTACAGCAAACTTCGAATTCTTTGGATAGACGACCGCGATCTGCCCGACCCTCATCCTTGCAGCATGAGCAGTCTCACGAAATACAAGCGGATCAGAAATATCGTCAAAGTCGCGGGCGCCCAGCGCTTCGCGCACCGCATCATCGCCGTAATCTGCGTGAAGATCGACTATCCCCGAAGAGAACTGAATCAATCGCCATCGAATGTCAATGCTCGACGGATCAGTGCGGGACCGTTGAATCGCAAATCGCTTCCCGGCCGTGCCAACGACCCCGACGCGACGCGTACCTTCCGGCCCATACCCCTTATTTACGTCTCCATCCTTAAACGAGTTCTTCTCTACCTGTTCCCTCAGACTTGACTCGAAAAAGCTCACTTGGATACCGGCATTGAGGAGGGCGCTGTACCCTTGGCTGTACACCTTTCCGTTAGGATCCAATACGCCAATGATGACTTCGCTAACGGCATGTTGCGTGATGAGTTCGGCACAGGGTCGCTCAGGTTGTTCAGCATGAAACTCTACGCACGGTTCCAGCGTCGTCACGACTATCGCGCCATCCAGTTGACTCGCATGCAGTTTGCCGATGGCCACACGTTCCGCGTGCAACTTAGGGACTTCGCCGCGAAACCCTGTGGCCAATATCTCGCCGCCCTTCGCTATCACGACTCCCACTTTCGGAAACGTGTCGCAGTTATTTTGCTCTTCGATGGCTTTCGCCATTAGTTCGTCTCTGGTGTAATTTCTGCTCATAGAAAATCGATACAAAACGAAGTTGACGCCGATTTGCCGACACGACGGTGCAAACAAATGGCGCTTATCGGCCGATTAGTCAATCATAGGCTTGACGTTTGACTAACAACTCATCGGCGCCCTGCGGCGCTGCAAGCCGGGTCCGGCATGTCAAAGTGGTCCTTACGGATGAACCCCGTACTGTTCGACATTCGGCCAAGTGGCACGTATGTGATCGCGAAGCGCTGGATAATCGCGGGCAATAAGAGCTACGTGATTGCCAACCAAGGACACGCGCGAAAACCTGTGCCGCAACCCGTCTTAAGTCTCCATCTCTTTGCTCGATCCAACGTGTGTACCGATGAGTTTCATGTCCGTCGACTTCCATGCCGGACGCTTCAAATGCGTACTCCACCAACCACCGCCGCTTGCGCCACGGAATGTGCATAGTGTTGCCGGTGTCGGATCGTCGGCAAGAGTATCGACGTTGCCTTGCTGTGGAATCCAGACGTGAATTTCAAGGTGAGCGCCACAGAGGGCGGGGGCCAGGCTACTGGCAGGCGCATGCTCATCGCCAGCCATTGTCGTTGAATACACAAGCAGTTTGACCCCGGTACCGCCGTCGTGATTTAGCATCAATTGCAGTGGGTATCCAGCAAGTGCCAGGAAATCGCGAGATGCGTCGATCGCCGAGGGAGAAAGAACTTCGATAGATCGTTCGCTCAAGAAAATCCGGTTGCCCGCCTCGATAGACGAGGCCGCATCTTTTTTAACCTCGTAATAGCCGAAATCCCTCCCACCGGAACATACGTAGCCAGATCTAATCGGGTCGAACAGGAACCGATGACGATATTCGCGGACGCCCAGCGCTATTGACTCGAAGGTGCCGTGCACGCAATGTCCAGCCGTCAGCACAAAAAAAAATCCCCTATTTTCACTAGCACTCCCGACCCACAATCCTGAGGCTCGGGGGCGCTTCCGAACCTGAAGATAGGAACAGTGAACGGTTTAAGGCGCTCCTGCAACTCGAGGCCGTGTTCTATTGGACCTTCCTGAGCGTGAATTAGGCTGTCCGCGCTCTGGTCGTTTGATTTCAAGATTCAGCCATCCTGTTTCTGAAGTTACGGGCAATTTACCAAATCATGGTCGAGCTTGTGCTTCGTCACCACAGCCTCACGCGAACGGGTGGAGCGCTAGTAGCGGAAAGAACAGCATCGACGAGTGGTGTGGTCCGTCATGAGCGGTTTAACGGACGTCAGAACCTAGCAACGAAGGTACGCTTCTGGCCGATAGTGGTCTCACAATGGCGGCGGCAGGTGTATTGACCCAGCAGAACCTGCTCAGGTTAAGCGCCTAGTACAAATGCTTCAGCCGGGGTCTTCATGCCTCGCGGCAGGTGCGGGCGCCGGTGGCTGTTAATGCGTATTAGTCCCCTACAACGCGGCAGGTGGGCTTGATAGTTTCAAAGCGATGCCGATGCGCGCATCGCCTTCAAACTTACGGATCACGCGTTCGACCATGCCGTTTTGTTGCGGGCGTCGAACTCCTGGCGCAGTCCGCACGCACTCAACATCACGATCGCCGAATGAACGCGTTCAATCAAGAGGAGCGCCATTTTGGCCTCATGTCTCTGCCCGATCGTGATTTGCTCTGCTCAGACATATTAGGGCGCCGTCGACCTCCGCGGCGAGATAATGCACCGTCCACTCCAGTTTGGCGTGCCTAAGGCGCAGCTTATACGCTCGTTGAGCTGTGTACGAGGCGATCGGTGGAGTACCCCGGGTCCTATGCGCCAACTACGCATGCAGGATTGGCCAAATTGATCGGAACGCCTCTTTTTACGGTAGGCGCTCCATGACGCTTCAACTGTGCCTATTGCTTCAGCGGCGTTGTCAACACGACGTCATCGCTATCGACGACAAACACCGCCAGTAGCTTTGCCGGTTCCGTCTTGCTCGCGTTGGCACTTACATCGTGCCGGTCGCCGGGCATCTCGGTGAAATTCTGTCCTTCGGTATAGGTACGTAGCGGCCCGCCGTTGAGCTGGTTCAATACCGCACCTTCCAGCACGGTTGCATAAATGATCGCCGACTTTGCATGCATATGCGCTGCGTTGACACCCCCCGGCTCGTACTCGACCAGCACGCCTTTGATGCTCTTGCCAGGCATGTCGGGGATCGCTTGCTGATACACCTGGGTGACTTTGACTCCGACGGTTTGTTTGGCAAATGCGGCTGGCGCGACCGGCGCCTGGTTTGTCGAGTGATCGTGTGCAAAAACTGCCTGCATGGGCAGAGCTGCGAGTAGCAGCGAAGCAATGAGTTTCTTCATGGTGGAACTCCGGTTGGACAATCTGGATGTGATTCGCCAAATTCAGTGCACTGCCTTCTGGCGTTGCAGCCAGCTGCCGCGCGTGGTGGTGCCCAGACGAGCTTGACCGAGCGGGACCAGAGACTCTTCGGTCACAGTGCCACCAAAGTACTTCGCTTGCGGGTCGCGCTCGACCACGCGTGCGTCGTTGGTCAAAGCCAGATGGCGCCCGACGATGTCGGCCAATGGCGCGCGCTGCGGGCCCGCAACCTCCACGACTCCGTTTGCCGGCGCGCCAGTGGCAATGTCCGCCAGGAATGCCGCGACATCGTCGGCAGCGATCGGCTGGAAGAGGCCAGGGGAGAGGCGGATCTTTCCTTCTACGACGCTAGAGTCGGCGATACCCGTCAGAAACTCCATGAACTGTGTGGCACGCACGATCGTGTACGGGGTGCCGGCGTTGGTGACGATCGCTTCCTGCGCGAGCTTGCCTTGGAAGTAACCGTTGTCAGGCATGCGATCCACACCAACGATGGAGAGCATTACATGGTGCTTTACCTTGACAACCGCTTCAGCGGCGGCGATGTTACGGCCTGAGGTCTCGAAGAACGACTTCACGACGGCCGGATCGTAGGACGGGGCGTTGCTGACGTCTATCACGGCATGAGCGCCGTTCAACGCCTGTGCAAGGCCTTCTCCGGTAATGCTGTTGACGCCTGTCGCAGGCGCTGCGACCACAACGTCGTGGCCGGACGTTTGCAACAAGGCCACAACCTTGCTGCCGATGAGACCGGTACCACCCACAACTACGATTTTCTGACTCGCTTGCATGATGACTCTCCTGGTTATTCGCTGGCCTGCGGTTGTTGCAGGACTGGATGAATAGTAGGCAGCGGCGGAGCGTTGTGCCGTTCCAGTATTGCGCGGACTGTTCAGATCTTGCGGTGATCGTCGGAAAACTGGCGACCGCAAGATCTGAACAGTCCGCGCAACCTTGGGAAAGCCCAGTGACCGGCCCAGGCATATAAAGGTGCGGTGTATATCCTCACATCAAGGTCGGCATGTCACAAGCAAAGAACATCCTGGTTACCCACGCAGCGGAAGGCGTGGGGCCGCTTACCGTCAGCGCCTTGGCGCATGGCGGCCATACAGTTCATGCAGCGTTGGACTACAGCCGGGGGCGGGATCGGGCGTGCGCCCGGCGTCTGCAAGCCCAAGCGCACGAGCAAGGCATCGATATCAGGACGCTGGACTTCAGGCCCCAATCCTCGGAAAAGGTATCGATGGCGGTCGAGCAGATTGTCCGCGCACATGGGGACCTGGACGTCCTGGTGCACGGAGGCGTTCCGGCGATGGTCGGGCCCACGGAAGGGTTCAAGAGTGAACAAGTGAGCAGCGCGCTGGACCGGTATCTCACGGGCGCCCAACGGACCATGCGCGCGATCCTGCCACATATGCGCCAACATCGTTCGGGATTGATCGTCTGGATCGTCAGCACCGCCGCTGGGGGCGGTGCCGCCCCTCATCTCGGCTGGTATTGCGCCATCCAGTCCGGCCTTGAAGCACTAGCGGTGCAATATGCGCGTGAGCTGCGCGCCTCCGGTATCGAAAGTGCAATCGTCATGCCCGGCATGTTCGGGACCTTATCGAGCCCGTTCCAGCACCCTGAGGCGCCGGGCGATGAAAGCGCTTGCAAGCCTTACGAGCAAAGGCTCGGAAAAGGTTTTCGCCAGCGGCTGAAGAATGCGGCCGGCGGTCTCAAGCATCGGGAAGAGATTCCCGGCGCTGCGGCAGGCGCTGTTGCAATGATTGTCGAGACCCCAGCGGGAGAGCGCCCGTTCCGGACCATCGTGGACCCCGTGCACGATGGGGCGGACGTTGTATTTCCAGTGCTGGATCGTGTCCGGGCGGAGATGATGCGGGAACTTGGCTTTGGCGAGCTTTTGAGGAAAGTCCTATCGCCCGCGGCGTAGCGATGAAGGTGCAACGCCTGTGACCTTGCGAAACGCGGCGGCAAAGGACGAGGGCGTCTGGTAGCCCACTGCCAGGCCCACGCTTGTCACGGGCAGCTCGGTTGTCATCAGCAGGTGCCTCGCTTGGCCGATACGCAGCGCCGTCAGCCATTCATGGGGTGTCTGCCCGGTAGCAAGCCGGAAAGCGGTGCAGAAGTGAAATCGGC
Source organism: Achromobacter dolens (assembly GCF_902859745.1). Taxonomy (GTDB): domain Bacteria; phylum Pseudomonadota; class Gammaproteobacteria; order Burkholderiales; family Burkholderiaceae_B; genus Achromobacter; species Achromobacter dolens. Next base: position 66,709 of record NZ_CADIJW010000013.1, read on the forward strand.
TCATCTGAAGCAAACCGGCCAGGTCGTCCAGCCGGATTTCCTGGTCAAGGGCGTCCTTCATGTAGTCAGTGACACGACGGACCTGCCAGTCGACCAGACCCTTGCGGGCGGGCGGCGTGGAAATCGCCGACTGCGATGAGTGGCCCCGAATCAGCTGCGCACAAAGCAGGTCTAGCGCATGGTCGGCAAACAGCGAGGAACTTGCATCCCCGCTAGCGGCCTCGTGGCTCAGGATTTCAAGAATGCGCGAGGCAACGGGATCGTCAAAACAGATTCGACCAATGAGTTCCACACCGCTGATTCCAGAGGACAGCGACCTCGCCGCTTCCTGCAAGCGCTGGCTGCTGAGATAGACGTGCGATACCTCAATGGGTCCGGCCACGTCCCACCTTCCGTCCTGGCCTTCGGGAATGATGGTTACGCTGCCTGGCCGCGTTCGCCCACTGCCTCGCTTGCCATCAACGTGGCAACTCGAGTTTTGTGCGGCGCCGTAATACGTCATGATGACATGCGTGTCCATCGCGGGAAGCGATGCGTGAAACTCGCCGTGTCGCCAACGTTGGGTCAGGCGGGTGCCGCCTCGCAGGACATTGGCCAGCGTCGGCGGCTGATCGAGGATGCCGCCAATTGCAACCGCTGCATCGGATCCGGTTGTTGTCGTCATTCGCCCACTGCCAGATTGCGCCGGTACGACGAGGGCGCCATGCCATAGATGCGCTTGAAGGCCAGGCTAAAAGCGCTGTCGGATTGATAGCCGATCGATTCCGCGATCCGGCTGATTGGCTGTGTTCCTTCTCGTAGCGCATGAGCTGCCAGCCTCATGCGCCACCGCATAATGTACTCGAGGGGAGCCAACCCCGTGAGTGCTTTGAAACGCGCCGCGAATGCCGACCGGGACATGGCAACAAGTTTGGCCAAGTCTTCGACTTTCCATTGCCGGCCTGGGTCGTTATGCACGGCGTGCAGGCAGGCCGCGAGGCGGTTGTCGATAAGCGCGGTCAGCAGGCCGTACCGCGAGGAATGCCGCGCCCAATAGCGCATGAATTCCACGCACAGCATGCGGGCGAGGAGTTCCTGGCTTGCGTTCGTGCCGGGCGCAAGTGAGTCCAACTCGTCGCGAAGACGCATGATGAGCCAACGAATGGCGTCGGCGCTCGACTGGGCACCTGGAACGACGAGCGCGGTCGGCAGCCTGGATATCAGCAATTGGACATCCAAGGTGTCCAGTGTGACGGCGCAGCCAACCATATGACATTGCGGACCAGCCTTGGGACCTGGCGTTCCAGTAATGACACCGCTGCTATCCGAGAACACTTCGGAAGCGTGCACGGGCTTTAGCGAAGGATGGCTGCATAGTACGTACGTTCCCGGTCTGGTCAGCATGAACGCATCGCCACCATGAAGCTTGATCGGTCCCCCGAGGTCATCATGCAACAGCCATGTTTCCCCATGAGTGATCACATTAATCTTCGGTGTGGTTGTCTCTATCGTCACGGACCACTCGCCGCTAGCCTGGAGCGACCCGCTGAGCGTGCAACGTACGGCCAGCAGGGACAACCATTGGGAAAGGGGGTCGTAAGGCATCTGTGGACGTTCTAATAGAAATCTTGGACGCTGCATTATGGGCAGAAGCCCACAGGTTGCCTAGAGTTTGAGCTTCGCAAACCAGGGGCTTTAATCAAACGTATGCAGAACCAAAATAGGATAGGAAGCGGCTTTGGCGCCAGCACCACCGCAGCCCAAGTCATGGCGGGCGTCAACTTGCGCGGCCGCAACGTGGTTGTCACAGGTGGGCACGCTGGTCTTGGCTTGGAAGTCGTCCGAGCACTGGCGGGGGCGGGTGCCTCGGTATGGGTCGGCGCCCGTAACCCAGCGCGCGCTCAACAGATTCTCGGGGGTACCGAGTCGGTGCAAGTGCTATGCCTTGATTTGGCGGATCCCACCAGCGTTGATGCATTCGCGCAACGCTTTACGGCCGAAAATTTGCCTTTGCATCTGCTCGTCAACAATGCCGGGATCATGGCCGTGCCGTTCCAACGCGATGCCCAAGGTCACGAACTTCAACTCTCGACGAATTATCTGGGACATTTCCGGCTCACGGCACAGCTCTGGCCAGCGCTTGCCGCGGCGAAGGGGGCCCGTGTGGTCGCGTTGAGTTCCGGCGCCCACCGATTGTCTGGGGTCGATCTTGAAGACCCTGACTACCATCGTCGGCCGTACGATAAATGGCAGGCGTACGGGCAGTCCAAGACGGCTGCCGCACTATTTGCGGTCGAGCTGGATCGTCGCGGTGCAAAAGAAGGCGTCCGGGCTTTCTCGGTACACCCGGGCGCAATCAGGACGGGGCTCGGTGCACACCTTACGACAGAAGATCTTGTCCGAATTGGAGCTATTTTTGCTGATGGCAAGCCAAACCCGGCCTTCGAGGCATTGTTCAAGACTGTGGAACAGGGAGCCGCCACCACCGTATGGGCGGCGACCAGTAGTCGGTTGCAGGGACTGGGTGGGCTTTACTGCGAGGATTGCGACGTAGCCGATCTGGTCGCCACCACTTCAACCTCATTGCGAGGTGTCCTGCCGCACGCCTGCGACCCCCAGATGGCTCACAGGTGGTGGGAGAGAAGCGAGGGACTTGCCGGCATGCCGTTTCTGGCTGGCTAGCTAAATAGGGGCCGACGTAAAAAGCCCCGCACAGGCGAGAGTAAATGAGTTTCCAAAGGGAACGATGACCGTAGCCTGGCCTATGCTAGGTTCCGACGGCGACGCAGACGCTCGCCGACGAAAATGGAAGCAATTGGCCGGCAAGCGACCGCTCGCCGGCCGGGATGCGTCAAACCTCGGTTTGCTCTGCCATCTCAAGAGCATCGTCGACCTCGATGCCGAGATAGCGAACTGTGCTTTCCAGCTTCGTATGCCCGAGCAGCAGCTGTACAGCCCGAAGATTCTTCGTCCGGCGGTAGATCAGCGAGGCTTTTGTACGGCGCATAGTGTGGGTGCCATATGCGGTATCGTCGAGGCCAATCGATGCGACCCAGCGATGCACAATACGGGCGTACTGCCGCGTCGACAGATGCGGTGACGTATGCAAGCGGCTCGGAAACAGAAAATCCGCCGCCTTTAGTCCTCGCGCCTCGATCCATGCTTCAAGGCTCTCACGGGTTTGCTCCGTTATCTCGAATTGAACCGGACGCTGGGTCTTTTGTTGCATGACGGTGGCTCTCGCGGCCACATGGCTTCCGTGACGTATGTCCTGCACCTGCAATCGCGTGAGATCGCACGCTCTAAGCTTGCTATCGATTGCGAGATTGAACATTGCGAGTTCCCGGACGTTGGACGCCATCTTCAGTCTCGTTCGGATTGCCCAAATTTCTCCTAGCTTTAGAGGTGGCTTCTGCCCGGTGAGTTTGCCCTTGTTCCATGGCGCAGGACGGCCAACGGTCACATTCGCGGATTCCATGACAATCTCCTTTCGCGTAAAGGGAGATTCAGTGTGCTCCTACGGAGGGTCGCTATCCGACCCTGAGCCGACCTTTCCCTGGCCCGATAGCTGTCTTTCAAGACGCGTGCTGGCTGGCTTGCTCAGACGTCAAACGACGCGTTCGCCCCCTCCGTGTCGAAGCTAATCTCGAACTCTTCGCATTCGAGTTCGTCGGGCGACTCCCAAAGCTTGCTCGCCATCTCGAAGACATGATCCGGTACGACCATGGAAAACGTGGGACCTCGCTCTTCATTTCTGCGTCGAACTCGCGCACGACGGATTTCCAAGGGTGCGTCGAGGACATGGAGGTGAGGGGGAAATCCTTCGTTCGTGATCATTCGACAGAACTGGATTCTTGGTTGCTGCTGGATCAGACCAAGTTCGAGCACAACGTCTCGACCCGACGCCAGTACTCTGCGGCTGTGGTTCCATATCAGACCCAGCAACCGTTCTTTTCGCTCAACATACCAAGGCACAAAATCGCCGCCTGGGCGGTCTGGGCTGAACAGCGTCGCAAACCACTCGTCGAGCGGGATGTGCACGCCGTTGCTGCTTGCAGCCAGAGCCGCGCCGAAGGTGGATTTTCCAGCCCCTACCGGGCCCTCGATCAAATGAACTTGAGACATGCTTGACAGTCACTGATTAAGAAACGGGCGAGATTATCACGCGACCTCCAACGCCCGCTTCTGGCCGAGACTGTGTGAAAACTCGTGATGGACTTGTTTTCGAGGGTGTTCAAACCCTTCCCTCAACTCCGATCGTCGATCCTGAGTTGATCTGAGAGGCCAACTTCCGACATGACCCTCAGCACGGTGAGTTTTCACACAACCTCGGCCGGCAGCGGAAGTTCGATTGGATAGCCGAATGCAAGCTCAGAGTGCTTATCGGAGGCGAGTATCCAATTGCCGAAGCCGCAAGGGCCCCCGTAGAGATGGCAAGCCGTTTCACCGTGGGCAAGCTGCTACTGCACATGGCTTGAAACTGAAGACGCTTCAGCGCGTGGGCGCATGAGTCAGATGTGGGCTGGTTTGAGCAACCGGGGAAATCCGGGTGAGTCCAGCCTGACCCCTGTTTTTCGCATCTGGCTATCAGCATGGCGCGAATTGCCGTGTATTCGACATTCCCGCCAACACGACATTGGCCTATTCTGCGCCCGCCCAGAACCGTCTTCGAGTGCCGTCATGACCGCGCAGACCGATTCCCGCAGCCGTGACGTCCAGACCGAGCGCCTGCTGACCGCCCCGATTTTGCCTGTGATGTTGTCGCTTGCCGGCCCGACACTGCTGGTGATGCTCAGCCAAACGTTTGTTGGACTGATGGAGGTGTGGTTTCTCTCCCAGCTCGGTGAAGACGTGCTCGCTGGCGTGTCGGTTGTGTTTCCACTGCTGGCATTGACGACGGCGCTTGCGACCGGCGCGGTCGGTGGGGGAATGCTTGGAGCGGTTGCGCGGGCGCTGGGGCGCAACGACCGCGTGCAAGCCAACGCGCTGGTTTGGCATGCTGTCGCCATTGCGGTGGCGTTTGGGCTTGTCACGGCAGGGCTCGTCTTGGCTTTTGGCTCCGCGGCGTTCAGTGCCATGGGAGCTAGCGGCGAAGCGCTTGCGCACGCCGACCACTATGCCGCCGTCGTCTTTGGCGGCGCACCGCTGATATGGCTGTTCAATGCACTGCTGGCGCTCATTCGGGGCAGTGGCAATGTGCGCTTGCCGATGCGGGTGGTGTGCGGCGGCGGCGTCATCCTGATACCGGTATCGTGGCTGCTGATCTTTGGCGCGGCAGGCTTTCAGGGGCTGGGTGTGACAGGCGGCGCGTTGGCAATGGTTTTGTATTACGTCGTTGGTAGCCTGGTTTTCGCAATATATCTTTGGCGTGGCCAAGGAGTGCTGCAGCCGGTCGCCAGACCGGTGCGGCTGCAACGTCGGCTATTTGCCGAAATTCTCAAGGTCGGCGGCGTGTCGGCCGTTATCGCGACAAGTACCAATCTCACCATCGCCATCGTTACCGGCTACGTTGGGGCGTACGGTCTGGCGGCCGTGGCCGGATACGGGGCGGCTGCGCGATTGGAATTCTTGTTGGTGCCGCTCAGTTTCGGCATCGGCGGGCCTGCCGCGATCCTGATTGGCACCAACGCTGCGGCAGGCAGGATCGATCGCGCACGCCGCGCCGCGTTGATCGCAGCCTGTCTGGGGTTCGGCGTTGCCGAGACTATTGGGTTGGTGGTTGCGATATGGCCCGAATTATGGCTGGGCGCGTTTTTGACGGACCCCGAAAGTGTGGCGACGGGAAGCGTTTACCTGCGCCATGTTGGCCCCTTTTTTGGCTTCTTCGGGCTTGGATTCACCCAGTACTGCGCCGCGCAAGGCACCGGAAAGATGGCGGTACCGTTGGCGGGGGCCTTGGCGCGCACGGTGGTGGCGTTGGGTGGGGGGCTGATCGCCACCACGCAGACCGGGCTATTCGTCAGCGTGGGCCTGGGTATGGCGGCTTTTGGTGCGGCGGGGCTTTATGCGCTGCTGCGCGATTGCCGGAAACAGGAATAACGAAGGATGGCTTTCGACGTCCAAATGGCGCAACAAAGTGGGCCGATATTTTTCAACAACGTGGATGCCGTTCCCCGTGCCGGATTAAGCTAATCTTTCATTGCCTGAAAAGGAAGCATGATGCGGCACGTTGGTTTAATCCTGGAAGATGGCTTCCAGCTGATGGGTTTGGCGGCGCTCTCTGCCTTTGAGCTCGCCAATACTGAGCTGGGCGATAAGGGCTATCGGCTGACGGTGCTCTCTGAAAAAGGCGGCACGGTCAGGTCGTCCATGAACGCAGGTATCGAAACAACGCCGCTAGGTGTCATACCCGATACCCTGATAGTTGCCGGCCAATTGGCGCCCCAGGATATTTCGCCCGGGCTGCGTGCGTATCTCGCCCGTGCGGGGGAACAAGCCCGCCGGGTGGCTGGGGTATGCACAGGCGCTTTTGTACTAGCACACGCCGGTCTGCTTGACGGCCGTACCGCCACCACGCACTGGGCGCATGCGCCGGCGCTTCGGGCGCGCTTTCCGAAGGTCAGGGTCGAAGAGGACCGAATTTTCATCCGTGACGGCAACATCTGGACGTCGGCGGGAATGTCATCGGCCATCGACCTGACGCTTGCGCTGATCGAGGACGACCATGGGGCTGCGCTTTCCCGGGCACTGGCTCGTAGGCTTGTCGTCTACCATCGTCGCCACGGCGGGCAATCGCAATTTTCGGCGATGCTTGCGCTGGAGCCTCGCTCTGACCGGGTAAAGCGCGCGCTGGCCTACGCCCGTGAAAACCTGCGCAATCCCTTGTCTGTCGAAGAGCTTGCCGAGGCTGCCAGCCTGTCACCGCGTCAGTTCAGCCGGGTATTTCGCGAAGAAACCGGGCGGTCTCCGGCCAAAGCCGTGGAAATGCTGCGCTTGGAGGCTGCGCGCGTCATGTTGGAAGACGGTCGTCACCCTTTGGAAATCGTGGCGCGTGACACGGGTTTTGCTGACCGTGACCGAATGCGGCGCGCCTTCCTGCGCAACCTTGGCCAGCCCCCGGCCAGCGTGAAGCGGAGCCTGATGTCGATGCAAGACCGCGACGCCGCCTAAGTGACCTTGGGCGGCCTGCTTATAACCGGTGTCTGTTTTTGCCGGATCTATGGCATTTGAGACTTCACCCGACCCGCGCATAGTACGTCCATCGAAGGCGCCATCCAGGCGCCACACAAGGACAAATCATGCAGATGACGGGCAACACAATCTTTATCACGGGCGGCACCTCGGGCATTGGCCGCGCGCTTGCCGAACAGTTTCATTCCCTGGGTAACAAGGTCATCATCGCCGGGCGCCGTCAGGCCCTGCTGGATGAAGTGGCCGCCACCCATCCGGGGATCGAGGGCATCGCCCTGGACATCTCGGATGCGGCCGACATCGACCGCGTTGCCGCGCAACTGATCCGCGACTACCCGACGCTGAATGTACTGGTCAACAATGCGGGGATCATGCCGTTCGACGATCCCTCGGGCCGGATCGATGATGCCGTGTCGCGTCAGATTCTCGACACGAACCTGCTTGGCCCGATCCGGCTGACCTCTGCGCTGATCGAACATCTGAAGGCGCAGCCGCGCGCGACCATCATTCACAACACCTCGGTTCTGGCCTACGTGCCTATCGCCACCAATGCCGTCTATTCCGCTTCGAAGGCGGCGCTGCACTCGTATGCCTTGTCGCAACGCTTCATGCTCAAAGGCACGAGCGTGTCCGTCCAGGAAATCGCGCCTCCGTGGGTCGACACCGACCTGATCAAAAAGAGCGGTGACCCTCGCGCCATGCCGCTGGACGCCTTTATCGCCGAAACGATGAAGGGGCTGGCGACCGACGCACCGGAAGTGTTTGTTGAGGCGATTCGTGCCCTGCGAGACAACCCCGGCATTGGTGAACATGCGCTGATTGACGGTTTCAACACTGAAATCGCCGCCAACCCCATCCCCGTCTAAGACGCCTGACAGGCGGGCTCGCGCCCGCACAGACTGCATTTTTTGGAGAGTTGAGTCATGACCGGAACGCTTGCCGACGATTCGCGCACGGTGTTGCTGCCCGCGGGATTCCTGGCCTTGGGAACGTTCGCCATTGGCACAGAAGGCTTCATGATCGCGCCCTTGCTGCCGGTCATGGCAAAGGACTTTGCGCTGCCCGTGCCCACCATCGCGCTGTTGGTGATCGTGTTCACGCTGGTGCTGGCATTGTCGTCGCCGGTGACCACTGTGGTGACCGGCCGCATGGCCCGCAAGCAGGTGCTGCTGATCGCGATGGCCCTGTTCGCCATTGGCAACGTTGTGGCCGCGCTGTCTTCGTCGTTCACGGTGCTGATCGCCGCGCGCGTGCTGATGGCCATTGCGGCGGGGCTATATGTGCCCGCCGCCAATGGCCTGGCCGGCGTCATCGTCCCACCCACGATGCGTGGGCGTGCGCTTGCCATTGTCAGCGGGGGGCAGACATTGGCCATCGCACTGGGCCTGCCGCTTGGCGGACTGATCGGCCACGCCTTCGGCTGGCGGGCAACCTTTATGCTGGTCGGCGCGATGAGCCTGGTGGCCATTGCAGGCATTTTCACTGGCATCGACCGTGACGCGGGGCAGGGCATCGCGGTGGCCAGTTTGCGCGAACGTGTCTCGGTGGTGGCGCAGCGTTCCGTGTTGCGCTTGCTGGCGGTCAGCCTGTTCTGGTCAATCGGTGCCTTTGCTGCCTACCCGTATATCGCCGAGTATCTGAGCGCCGTGTTGGCCTTCGGTCCATTGGAGATCACAGCATCTGTCTCGCTCTGGGGGCTTTGTGCAGCGGCGGGGGTCATGACCGGTGGGGTTCTCAACGATCGCTTCGGGGCTGGCACGGTGGTGCGCGGGTCACTCGTGCTGTTGGCGTTGTCGTTCCTGGCTTTGGCCGTTGCAACGGTGCTGCCACCGGGAGTTTCGTTGGGTCTGGTCATGAGCGCCGTGGCTGTGTGGGGCTTCACGGTGTGGTCATTCTTTCCCGCGCAGATGGCACGGCTTATCGGCGCGGGCGTCCCCTCGCAAGCGCCCGTTGCGCTAGCGCTTAACACCTCGACGATGTATTTCGGATTTTCAATCGGCAGCGCCCTGGGTGCCACCGTGTTGGGCGCTGGCGCCATTTGGGCAATTGGCGTCGTGGCGGCCATGGCGGAACTGATCGCCTTGGGCCTGAACGCCGCCATTGCGCGTAGAACTTGAATTTCTCTGTATCGGCGGGTTCACGGCTGCCGGTTTTCAGCAACACCACTTTGAAAGGAACCAAGAAAATGACTTCCCGTATCAACACGCCCGCCGCCGCTAGCGCCTCCGGCGAAACCGCCGACGTTTTCGCCGCTATCCGCAAAGCGGTGGGCATGGTCCCCAACGCCTATGCGGCCATTGGCGCCTTGAATACGCCCGCACTTAAGGCGATGCTGTCCGCCGACGCGGTGCTGGCGCAAGGCGTCCTGTCCGCGCAGGACCGCGAAACCATCAAGTTGGTGGTGAGCGCGATTGCCGGTTGTGACTACTGCGTCGCTGCACACAGCTTGGCGGGCAAGGCATCCGGCCTGCCCGTGGACACCGTGCGCGCCATCAGGGCGCTGCAGCCGACCGGCGATGCAAAGCGCGATGCGCTGATCCAATTTGTCCGGCACCTTCAAGAAGGCCGAGGCACCCTCGACGCCGAGCAATTCATGGCCTTGCGCGCGGCGGGTTATCCGGACGAGGCCGTCGTGGATATCGCATTGGCCATCGCCGTCATCACGTTTACGAACGTGTTCAATCGTGCGAATGACACCGTGGTGGAATTTCCAGAACTGAAGTAATGGGAGTGACGGGGGAAGGGGAGCAGTAAGGAGGGGCGGTCGGGGCGGGTCGATGATCGTTCCCGACCCGAAGCGGCCAATCGGCAGTTCTTTATCTGGCAGGCACCCCGGCTTCAGGCTGCCTTTCAAACAGCCTCGCGTCCAGGCATGGCAAGCGGGCTGTTGACGCGCCCACAGACCCGACGGAGAATCCATATCAGGAGCGGGCCTCATGTGCCCAGAGAAGAAGCACCATAAGAACCTGTGCGCTCACTTTCGAGGAGTGCCGATATGACCATCACCGACGATTGGCTGCTGCAGTGGCAAACCCCCAAAGGTGGCTATAAAAAGCGGCAGCTCGCATTGATCGATGTGCCATGGCCGCCGAGGCGAGGGTGGAAATACGACGTGATCGGCATGGAAATACCCGACGAGACGGCGCGAGCGTTCGAGCAGGCGTCGGGGCAAGACAACGGCATTTATGCGATTTGAAGGCGACGCGCTGCTGCGTAAGGCAGGTTTCACTGTCCGGGTGGGTGCCGCAAATCCGGCCGCGCGGGGCCGCGAGAGCGCGATGCTTTGCTATACCGTCCGCGAACGGCGGCTCCTGGCCGAAACCGGCCTTCATTCCCAAGGTTGATCAAAATCCCAAGTTAAGTGACGCGTCCACAGCAAAATCCCAACTTGAGTGACGCGATGGAACCAAAGTCAAAGGCGCATTTCTCGTAATTCATTGATTTGACGGTAATGTCATTCCCAAGCGCGCTGAACGTCGACACTTGCCTGGCCGCAACCTGCCACCAGCCACAGATCCAACCACCTGACTTCTAACGGTCATGCCCGACCGCTGCGGATCGAGGGTAGACTCGTTCGTTTCTCACTACGCTGGAGCTTGTATATGCCCGTCGCCGACGTCGCCCTGCTGACCCCGCTGCACGTCCATTCCATCGCAGTCCCGACGCAGAAGAACGATACCGTCCAGATCACGCTGCTTTCGGACATCGACCTGAACCACTGCGTCGCGCGCCTGCTGCACAATCATTTCGACGTCGCCAAATTGAATCACCTGGCTGATCTCAGCCCGTACAAGCTGGAGGTGTTGTTCGATGAAGACACGCTGGCCGGCGCCGGCGTCAAATACGGCCTGCGATCGGACCTGCACACCTGGGAGCCGATCCACAACGCGAACCAGTTCGCGTTTGCGATGAGCCTCGACCAGTCGATCAACACCACGCCGCCAGCGGCCGGCTTCCCGATCGAAACCTGGCGCCGGACGCTGTTGCAGACTCTCGTACAAAACGCCGTCACCCGTGCCTTTGGCCCCAACGTCACCACCATCGACGTCCGCCGCCTTGTCTTCTGATCGCCAGCACTCTTTTGCTGGTGGCCATCACCCATTCGAGACTTTCGCGTGCGAAAGTGGCCCGGGCCGCGCCCTGCGCCCGGACCCGCCGACGGCGGTTCCTCCTGGCGGTGCGCGGCCATGGCCACTGCGCGCGAGGCCGCGGCGCGCTCCGTCCAGGCCGGCCGGCACATGTCACCTGCGGCCGCACGCCAATACATCTGGGCCCAGCTCGCGGACCGAGACACCGAGGCTTTCGCGATGCTCTGCCTCAACTCGCAGATGGAACCGCTCGACTACTGCGAGCCGTTCCACGGCACGCTCGATCATCCGCGATTGCCCAGAAGAGCTTTTTCGGAAAATTCCAGGTTAAGTGAGATTTCCTACTCCCAAGCCGATCGAACTTCGACATCGGCACCGGTGGCGGTAGTCGTGCTAGCCCGCAAGCGAATTCGCTTCTGGACGTCGTCGGCGATGTCAATGCGAAATGCCCTTTGGACAATGCACATGGGGCAAATGAATGTCGGTACGCAAGCTCGATCTGACACCGAGGATTGTTGACGACCGAAGGGCAATGGGTTGATAGGCAACCCTCGCTTTTGGAGAGAGCAATGCAACTAAGTTTCAGTAGTGCGTGGGCAGGAGAAAGGCAGGTGCCGGAGGTTGCGCAAGGCGCACCGGTTGTGCGCGAGGCGGGCGGCCTCTATCGAGCCGCAACCCCGGAAGAGCTGCTACGTGCAGCTGCGCAGCAATTGGAGGGGGCGCTGGGTAGCCGCCTGCCAGTGGCCAAGCCATCCGCTGCTATCGACTATATAGTGACGCGGCTGGCGCTGTCGGACGTCGAAATATTCGGCGTTATGTTCCTTGATGCGCAGTTGAGGATGATCGCCTTCGAGGAAATGTTCAGAGGCACGCTGTCTGAGACGAGCGTGTATCCACGCGAGGTCGTCAAGGCGGCTATTCGGCACAACGCGCATTCCATCTTGATTGCCCACAACCATCCCTCGGGTTTGTCGCAGCCAAGCAGGGCGGACGTTGAGGCTACGCGGCGGTTGAAGGAAGCCGTGGCTCTGGTCAATGTGACATTGGTCGACCACGTGATCGTGGCGGCAGGTAGCGGCCATTCTATGGCCCAGAAGGGCTTGATCTAGGCTTGCCCGCCTGCGTCCAACAGCCGAAGACCGAACGGTCTTCGGCTTTTTTTACGCCGCGAGTAGTTGCTTGGCGGTTAGCCGCTTTTGAAGCTCGGCTGGCGCCACGGCCCCCGACAGCAGTCTTTCCAAATAGTCGCCGAGCTTCGCCCATGCTGCTTGCTTCTCGTCGGCGTAGTCGTAGAGCTGGTAGTGCCGCCTGACACGGTTCTTGCCCGTGTGAATGACGTGATTTTGGCAGCGGTCGATGATGTTTGGATCGATTCCCAGTGATTCCATGATGGTCGACCCCGTTCGCCGTAAATCATGAGGCGTCCAATTACCGTTTTGGCCTTTGCCGAGCACCAGGGAGTTGTCCGAAGCGCGGCGTGCTTTGGGCTTTCCGTTGAACATGGCTTGCCGATCTTTGATTTGCTTAGTAAAGGCCTGCTTGTACATCGGTTGGTCTACCCCCGCGTCATCATTGTCGCGCGAAGGTAGGAGCCAGCGGGATGATCCTGCCAGGCTGACAAGGGTCTCGAAATGCTTGATTGCGAAGGGTGACAGAAAGACCAGGTGGTCGCGCTTCTGTGATTTTCTGCCCTTGACGTTCGCCTTGGGAATGAACCACGTACCTTCTCGGAGATCGAGATGCGTAATTTCGGTTAGGTGCAATTCCCCTATCCGGCATAGCGTGCTCAAACAGATCCAGGAAACTGCCTGCAACGCCTTGGATGGAGGCTTCCTCTTTCGCTTGTCATCCGAAGCGAGATACTGGTCCTCCAACTCGCGGTATCGAGTCTGGAGCTCGACAATCTCAATAGGCGGGAGAACGCGTTCGCGCGCGTTATCCGGGTCGTAATCGTCCGCCAGGAGCACCCCGAGCTCAACCAGCTCAACCGGATTTCCTTCCGAAAGCAGCTTTCGCCATGGTTGGCGCTTTTCTGCCCAATGGAACATCTGGCCCAGTATTTGGAAGGTCACCTCGGCAAGCCGATTGCAACCGCGGCCGACAATCGAGCGGATCACTCGCTCAATATCCTTCTCGCGAATTGATCGCACGGGAGTATCACCGATCAAGGGAAGCACGTCCTTTTCAACGATGCGCTTCACTTCGGTGTTGCCATCTGCTCGCTTCACTCCCGATTCCAGCCAGCTTTTATACATCTCTTGGAACGAAAGGGCGTCGGTCGTGGCCTCTTCTTCAGCGGCGGTTACAGCGGCAGATTCAGCTGCCATAGCCTCCCGCGCCTGGGCTTTCTCCAAGTCGCGGACGGCTGACGGATTGCGGCCCGCCTTAATGTCCGCCCGCGCTTTGTTCCTGGCGGAGCGGATCTCGTCGAGTGTGCGCTCCGGCCATGAGCCGCAGTAGAATCTCTTTACCTTGTCGCCCATGCGATAGGCGTATCGCCACACCACGGCCATCGTGCCGCGCTGAATGCGGATTTCCCCCGTCAGGCCGTCCCCATCGGCCAGGTGATCACCGACCCATTCCGCCGGTACCGCTTCCAGTTCTTTGACGGTCCACCGCGCACCTTTTCCGCGTTTTGGGTATCTCGTCATATTTCCTCAAATCTCTCCGTTCTTCTGCCTCATGCGCCATATGGGACAACATATGGGACAACATATGGGACAACATTTTTGCGGCTGTCAGCGTACATTAGCGAACGTCGACGAACAAGGAAATTTGTATAAAGCCTTATGAATCAGTTGGTTATTCGTTCGCTGACGTTCGCCGACGTTCGCGCGTTTCTAATTTGGGAGCAGAGGGTCGCGAGTTCGAATCCCGCCGCCCCGACCATATTCAAGTGATGCCAGCCGTCCGCGCATTTTTCCCCCCATGCAACGGGTGGGCCGGCGGAGGATCCACGGCAAAAATGCCCTCTCATGTGTCGCATGAGAGGGTTTTTTTGCGCCATCTCATGGTGGGGATGATCCGGCATCGCGGCGCCGCGAATGGCCCGCGTCAGCCTGGCGTGCCGACCCATCTTCAAACCTGGATGCACAAGTCACATTTTGACGGGTGGCTAACGGTCAGGCGTCGGTAGAATTTCAGGGTCACATTGAATTCGCGGTGTTGCCATGGCCGAATCCACGTCCTCTTCTTCGCAGGAAACCGTGCGCCCCTGGCGCAGCGGCGATGTCACCGTCATCGATAACACCAAGCTGAAAAAGGCGGTGACGGCCGCGGCGCTGGGCAATGCGATGGAGTGGTTCGATTTCGGCGTCTATGGCTTTGTCGCCTTCGCGCTGGGCAAGGTGTTCTTCCCCGACGCCTCGCCGGCCGTGCAGACCATCGCGGCGCTGGGCACGTTCTCGGTGCCCTTTCTGGTGCGGCCGCTGGGCGGGGTGTTCTTCGGGGTGATGGGAGACAAGTTCGGACGGCAGAAGGTCCTGTCGCTGACGATCATCATCATGGCCATCAGCACATTCTGCATCGGCTTGATTCCGTCCTATGACTCCATTGGTCTCTGGGCCCCGTTGCTGTTGCTGCTGTGCAAGTTGGCGCAGGGTTTCTCGGTGGGCGGGGAATACACCGGCGCCGCGATTTTCGTCGCCGAGTATGCGCCCGATCGTCAACGAGGATTCCTGGGAAGCTGGCTCGACTTCGGATCGATTGCCGGTTTCGTGTTGGGGGCCGGCCTGGTGCTGCTGCTGCAGACCGCGATGTCCGAACAAGCCTTCCTGGACTGGGGCTGGCGCGCGCCGTTCTTCATCGCCGGTCCGCTGGGCCTGCTGGGCCTGTATCTGCGCCACGCCGCCGAAGAAACGCCGGCCTTCACGCAACAGCTCGAGAAAATGGAGCAGGACGACCGTGATGCGGTGCAGGAACGGCCGAAGGTCTCGGTGCGCGAGATCTTCGCCAAATACCGCAAGGCACTCCTGGTCTGCATCGGCATGGTGCTGACGACCAACATCACCTATTACATGCTGCTGACCTACATGCCGACCTATCTGTCGGGCAGCCTGCACTATCCGGAGCAGCACGGCGTGTTGATCGTGGTCGTTGTGATGGTCGGCATGCTGTTCGTGCAGCCGGGCGTGGGCTTCGTCAGCGACAAGATCGGCCGCAAACCGTTCTTCATCACCGGCTGCCTGGGGTTGATGGTGGTGGCCATTCCGGCCTTCATGCTCCTGGGTAGCGACAATATCGGACTTATCTTCCTTGGCCTGCTGTTGATCGCGATCGTGCTGAACTGCATGATCGGCGTGATGGCCGCCACCCTGCCGGCGCTGTTTCCCACCCGCATCCGCTACAGCGCGCTGGCGGCCTCATTCAACGTGGCCATCATCATCGCCGGCCTGACGCCGACCGCCGCCGCCTGGATCGTCGAGGAAACCGACAATCTCATGATGCCGGCGTATTACCTGATGGCGGCCGCGGTCGTGGGCCTGATCACGGCCGTATTCATGCCCGAGACGGCCAACCGGCCTTTGCGCGGGGACACGCCGAACGCCGCGAACAAGGGCGAGGTGAAGGCGCTGCTGCAACAGGCCTACGATCACATCGAACAGAGCGTGCAGGACATGGATGCCGAGATCGCCGACCTGGAAGAGAAACTGGAAGCGTTGAAGCAGAAGCGGCAGCGCCTGGCGGATCGGCATCCGCACATCGAATGACCCGCGTGGCAGGCGCACATGGCCCAATCCGGAACCCGCTTCTTGGCCCTTCCGGAATAAACCGCGCCGGCGCAACATGGAGTCTTCGACAGCCATCTATCAGGACTCTTTCATCATGAGTCAGCGCATCGACTATGCCCGCGCCGCGCCCGAAGGCTACAAGGCTTTTGGCGCCGTTCACGCCTACCTGCGCCAGTGCGGCCTGCCGGAGGCGCTAGTCAATCTCGTGTACTTGCGGGTTTCGCAGATCAACGGTTGCGCCTACTGTATCGACATGCATTCACGCGACCTGCTCAAGCAGGGCGTGACGGTGGACAAGCTGGTGCTGGTGCCGGTGTGGCGCGAAGGCGGCGCGTTGTTCAGCGCCCGCGAGCAGGCCGCGCTCGCCTGGGCCGAGTGCGTGACGCGGGTGGCCGAAACGGGCGTGCCGGATGCCGATTATGCCGCCGCCGCGGCCGAGTTCAGCGACAAGGAACTGGCGGACCTGACCTACGCGATCGGGCTGATGAACGCCTTCAACCGCTTGGGCGTCACGTTCCGCAATATGCCGGCCGCCGTCAGGGCCGGAGCAGCTTGACCGCGATTGCCAGCATGACCAGCCCGACCAGTGCGTCCAGCACCCGCCAGGCGGCCTGACTGGCGAACACCGGCCGTAGCAGCCGGGCGCCGAAGCCCAGCGTGAAGAAGAAGACGAACGAGGCCGCCATGGCGCCGAGCGCGAAGGCGACCTTGCGGCCCTCGTACTGGCTGGAGATTGAGCCGAGCAGGACCACGGTGTCCAGGTAGACGTGCGGATTGAGCCAGGTCAAGGCCAGGCAGGTCGCCAGCGTGGCGCCCAGCCCGGCGGCCTGGCGCGAGGACGGCGTCAGGCCGCCGTGGTTGCGCAACGCCGAGCGGAAACTGCGCGCCGCGTAAATCAGCAGGAACAGCGCGCCGCCGTAGCGCAGCACCGGCTCCAGCCAGGGCAGGGCGTTTGACGCCAGGCCGAATCCGGCAACCCCCGCGGCGATCAAAACGGCATCCGACAACGCGCACGTCATGCAGACGGCAAAGACGTGTTCCTGGCGCAGGCCTTGCCGCAGCACGAAGGCATTCTGCGCGCCGATCGCGAGGATCAGGCTGAGGCTGAGGAAAAAACCGGGGAAAAAGGCGCTGGTCATGTCGTACCCTGAAGCAAGGGCGACAGACTAGCGGTTGCAGCTTAATTAGAGAATCTAAAGATCCTAATCCATCTTTAGAAATGCTGAATATTTTCCGGCGGCGTCATGGCGCCGCCCCGCATCAATGGCGCGGACCGTCTTGGCCGGGTTGCAGCTTGGCCAACTGCGCCTGCAGCGAATCGAGCAGCAACTGCAGTTGCTCGGACGTCACGGCATAGACGCGCCCTCGTTCGCTGCGCGTGGCCGCCGCGGGCGACGGGGCGGCCAGGAAGTCCAGCCGCAGCAGCAACGAATCGTGTTCCACCAACGGCATCATGGCCCAGCCTGTCACCGGCGAGACGGCCTCGCCGGCCTTGAAATCTCTGTCTTGCACCTTTGCATCCTGTTCACGCGGTCGGCAGGCGACCGTATCCCGGGATTTTATTTATTCAGCTTATTGTCAGCAAGTGCGTTGAAAAGGAGACTTCCGCGGACTGGTGATCGAAACTCGGACCGAAAGATAGGCGCCTGTGCGGAAAGCGGGCAACAAAAAGGCGCCCCGGAGAGGGCGCCTGTTGTCAGGCGAGTGCGTGAAACCCGCCTAGCCGGCGTTCTGGTCCGCCGCGCGCAGCAGGCTGTACAGCTTGTCCTTGAGCAGCAGTTTTTCCTTTTTCAGGACTTCGACGCTGGTGTCCGAGGCCGGCACGATGCCCGCCTCCATATTCTTGATTTCCTGGTCCAGGTCGTTGTGACGCTGGAACAGGGCGGAGAAATGTCCGTTTTCGGCTTTCAGGCGGGTAATCAGTTGGCGGTACTCAGGGAACATGACGGCCTCTTGCGTGATCCGGTTAAGGGGGGGCTGCGCGGGGCCGGCGGGCCGGCCCGTAAATGAGCTGTCGATTCCATGACAGCCCAATGGCCTGCCAAAGTCAACCCGCCAGGTGGCGCGCCGCAGGGCGGACTTGATGCCACGCAAAAGGCGCGTCAAGAGGAGCGCCGCGGGGGAGTTGCTTGGTCTTATCTTTTCACGTTTATTTACATGGACCGTTTCGGGCCGGGGATACACTCGCTTCCCCGTGGTCTGCCATAAAAGTGACATGAATCAGCGCGCGCCCATCTATCGCCGAGTCCTGGCGTTGTTCCAGCAGGAGGGCCGTATTCATCCGGGCACCGGAATGATCACCGGCGTGATTGCGCTATTCCTCGCGATCCTGTCGGTGCTCGGCGTACTGGCATTTCACTTTCCGGCGTATCTGACGACGCCCGAACTGCGTACTTTCTACACCGTCGACGCGATGCGCACGTTGCTGTTCGCCGCCTTGCTGGCGTCCGGCACCATCGCCCTGACCAACATCGTGTTCGGCCGCCAGCGCTGGCTCAACATCGCCGCGTTCGTGCTGGTGTGCGGCGCGGTCGCCGCCGGCGGCAGCCAGGTGGTAGTGACGACTTCCAACACCGGCCATCATCCCTACCTGGGGCTGGACTGGTTCATCCTCGACCTGCTGGCCTCCAGCACCGTTTTCATCATCTTCGAAAAGCTGTTTCCGCTATACCCGGGCCAGCCGGTGTTCCGCGGCGAATGGCAGGTGGACATGAAGCACTTCCTCTTCAACCACCTGTCGGTGGGCGCGGTGCTGCTGTGCATCAACTTCTTCGTGCACCGCTTGTTCTCGTGGGCCGCGTACGAACCGCTGCAGCAGGCGATCCAGTCGCTGCCTTACCTGGTGGAGTTGTTCGTGGCGGTGCTGGTGGCGGACCTGGTGCAGTACGCCGCGCATCGGGCGTATCACGAGGTGCCCTTCCTGTGGCGCATCCACGCGGTGCACCACAGCACCCGCACGCTCGACTGGCTGGCCGGCTCGCGCCTGCACATCGTCGAACTGCTGATCACGCGGGTGGCGGTGCTGGGCGTGCTGTTCGCGCTGGGCTTTTCCAAGCCGGTGCTGGATGCCTACATCATCATCGTCGGCTTCCAGGCGGTGCTGATCCATTCCAACGTCAAGCTGCCATGGGGCTGGCTGCGCTATATCATCGTGACGCCGGACTTCCACCACTGGCATCACTCGTCCGACACCGAGGCGATCGACAAGAACTATGCTGCGCACCTGTCGTTCATCGACTACCTGTTCGGCACGGCGGTGCGCGGCACGGGCAAGCGCCTGCCGGAAAACTACGGCATTCTCGATAACGACATGCCCGGCACGTTCCTGGCGCAGCAGGCCTACCCCTTCCGCAAGAAGTAGGCCGTCCGGCGCTACATCATCTTGACCGCGCGGCCGATGAACTGGATCGGTCCGGTAGGCCTGCCGATGGGAGACCCGGTGGCGGGCTCCAGCGTCAGTTCGAACAACTGATTGGGCTCCAGCGGCGGCAAGGCATCCAGCGGGATGCGCACCGGTTCGCCGGGCTTGACCAGGCCCAGGGACACCGGAGCGGACCAGCCGTCGGCCTTGGTCCAGAATTCCAGGGCGCGGTCCGGCGGCACCTGTACCGCGGCAATCGGGACGAGCTGCACGTCGTGGCTTCCTGCCTGGGCCTGTATCACCCAACCGGGCGCCTGCGACTGCGGCGCCACCAGCACCACCATGTATTGCGTGGCCGCGGGCGTCGACACCGGACGCAGCGACAGGGCGACCGCCAGGGTCAGCGCCGCGGCCAGGCCGCAAGCGGCCGCGCCGCGCCAGAACGGCAGGCTATCCCAGAGCGTGGCGCGCGTTTGCCGGGGCTTGGGCGCGGGCGCGGCCTGGCCCGCGTCCAGCGTGGCCGCGATGCGCGGCCAGAGGCCGGGCGACGGGTCGATCGGGGTGGCCAGATCGGCCAGCGGCAGCAGTCGCGCTTCCCAGCGGTCGACGGCGGCGCGCAGCGCGGCGTCGTGCTCCAGGCGGGCCTCGACTTCGCGCCGGCGGGCGCCGGGCAAGATGCCCAGCACGTATTCGCCGGCCAGTTCGTCCAGGCCTTCCGGGGTCGTCGGCAGCGCGCTCATGCCAGACATTCCTTCAGCGCTTTGAGGCTGCGCTTGATCCAGGCTTTGACGGTGCCCAGGGGGGCGCCGATACGTTGCGCGATCTCGCTTTGCGACAGGCCCTCGACGTAAGCGTGCAGCAGGCAGTTGCGACGCACCGGCTCCAGTTGTTCGAGGCACGGGCCGATGCGGCCGGCGCTGTCACGCCATTCGAAAGCGTCGCGGGTGTCGTGCCAGGCCTGCATCGAGTCACGGATATCCAGGGCCGCGGCGGTGTCTTCGTCCATGCCGGTTTCGTGGCGGCTGTCGCGCACGGCGTTCAGGGCGAGGTTGCGGGCGATGCGGTAGAGCCAGCCGCGCGCCGAGCCCCGCG
Source organism: Achromobacter dolens (assembly GCF_902859745.1). Classification (GTDB taxonomy): domain Bacteria; phylum Pseudomonadota; class Gammaproteobacteria; order Burkholderiales; family Burkholderiaceae_B; genus Achromobacter; species Achromobacter dolens. The sequence continues at coordinate 87,090 of NZ_CADIJW010000013.1, forward strand.
TGGCGTCGAAGCCGCCGGCCTGCTTCCAGATATTGACGAAGGCGTCGTGCACGATGTCTTCGGCGCGGGCGCGGTCGCGCAGGATGCGCTGGGCCACGCCCAGCAGGCGTGGCCCTTCTTGCCGATACAGCGCCTCGAGCGCCGCGCGGCGGCCCGCCGCGCACTCCTTGAGAGCCGCTTCGTAATCGAAATCCGGGGCGGGGCGTTGCGGCATGTGCGCGGGCCTGGCGACGGTGGGTGCGGACCCGGGCCGGGCCCGGGCGGGTGACAGCATATTACCGGAGTCCGCCCGCCCGCCAAGCCCCGCCGTGTCAGTCCGCCTTCCAGAAAATGTAGTCGGCCTGGTAGGCGACCTGGCTGCGCTGGCCCAGGGTCGCGGTCGTGCACGGCGTCTGTGGCGCCACGCCGCCCTTGAGCGCCGTGCGCTGGATATAGGCCACGCCCGTCAAGGCGCCCGCGCCCATGGCGGGATTGGCCTTGACCAATTGATAGGGCAGGTTGCCCGCCCCGGCCGGCGCCACGGCGACCTGGGTGCCGGTCAGCTTGGAGCCGTCCGCCGCTTCCCAGGTGGCGGGAGGCCCGTAGTACGTGCCGACCTGCTTGCCCTGGCGGTCGTTCAGGACGGCCTTGGGACCGGCGAAGACCCATTCAGCCTGGTCTTTCGCGTCGGCCTTGGCGCGGCACTCGTAGGTGATTTCACCCTTGCCCACGGTTTCCCAGGCCACTTTGTGGCCGCCGGGCACGCGGACGTCGGCGGGCAGCGCGTCTTGCGAGTACGCCATGGCCTGGAAGGCGCCAAGCGTGCCGCACGCGGCCAGCATGGCGGTGGCGAACAGGCCGGCGCCAGGGCGGCGGAGGGGGAAGCGAGTATTCATGAGCGGTCTCCTGCGGGTAGAGGGGATCTGTCTGCAACGACACACGGAATGCGCGCCGTTGCAGGTACTACACGCGAGAGACGGATTTGGATGCAGGGCGAACTGGCGCCGCAATGGCGGCGGCCGCGCGTCGGAGGATCAGGCAGTTGCCAGCGCCTCGTCCTTCCAGCGTCGCTTGTCGCGCAGGGGCGGGGTGCCGAACAGGCGGCTGTATTCGCGGCTGAACTGCGACGAGCTTTCGTAGCCCACGGCATGGGCCGCCAGCGCCACGCCTGCATCGTCGGTCAGCATCAGCCGCCGCGCCTCCTGCAACCGCAGGTGCTTCTGGTATTGCAGCGGGCTCATGGCCGTGGCCTGTTTGAAGTGATGGTGCAGCGACGATACGCTCATGTGGACGTCGCGGGCGATTTCCTCGACCCGCAGCGGCTGGGCGTAGTTGTCGCGCAGGATGCGGATGGCCTTGGCGACGCGGTTGAGCTGGCTGTCCTGCAGCACGGTCTGGCGCAGCACCACGCCCTGGCCGTTCATCAGCAGGCGGTACAGCAGCTCACGCTTGATCATGGGCGCCAGGATCGGGATATCGCGCGGCGTGTCCAGCAGCCGCAGCAGGCGCAGCATCACGTCCAGCAGCGTGCCGCCCAGCGGGTTGATGCACAGCGCGCGCGAAGATTCGGCCGGCACCAACGGCGGCAGGTTCTCGTCGCTGATCAGCTCGGTGATCTCCTCCGGGTTCAGGTCCAGCCGCAGGCCCAGGTAGGGCAGGGTCGGGCTGGCCACGGACACCTTGGCCACCACCGGCAGGTCGACCGACGAGATCAGGTAGTGGAAGGGATCGTACTCGTAGGTCTCCTCGCCGATCAGCAGCCGCTTGGAGCCTTGGGCGATGACCGCCAGCGCGGCCTTCTGCAGGCCGGGCTTGGGGCCGGTCGGCTGTGACAGGCGATGCAGGTACAGGCCCTCGACGGGGGTGTCGATGGATCCTTCCTGCGTGCCGGTCATGCGTTCCAGCAGGCACAGCAGTTCGTGCCGGGCGGGCTCGAAGACGGGGTTGGGGGTGTGGTCGGCGGGAGGCATGGACGGGCTCCGGGCAAGGCGGCCTTGCGCGCGCGTGGCGCGGGCCGCTGGAGAATCAGGCGATGTCCAGTGTAGACCCAGTCAGCACACGTTCGGGGGCATGCCGGAGGGGGTGCGGAGAAATAGGCAAAAAATGCGGAGGATCGGGCGCGTCTCCCACTGTCGGGTGCGATGGCCAGAGAATCGGGCAAAAAAAGGGCAGGATCGAGCATCCATCCCCCGGCGCTGGCGACGCATACTGTTTTCACCCCGGCCATGCCGGCGCCGTCCATCCCGGGACGGCCGCCGCGCCGCGCCCAGGAAGGAGTGCAATGATGCGGTACAAGAAATTCGGTAGCACCGGCCTGTTCGTCTCGGAACTGTGCCTGGGCACAATGACCTTCGGTGGCGAAGGCGAGCTGTGGAGCAAGATCGGCGCCTTGCAGCAGGAAGACGCCAACCGCCTGGTGGGACGCGCGCTTGAAGCGGGCGTCAACTTCATCGACACGGCGGACGTGTATTCGGAGGGCCGTTCCGAGGTCATCACTGGCCAGGCGCTGCGCGACCTCAAGGTGGCGCGCGACGACGTCGTCATCGCCACCAAGGTGTTCGGCCAGACCGGCGCCGGCGTCAACGCCCGGGGCAATTCGCGGGTCCACATCATGGAGGGCGTCAAGAAGAGCCTGGCGCGCCTGCAACTGGACCATATCGACCTCTACCAGATCCACGGCTTCGATCCGGCCACGCCGATCGAGGAAACCGTTCGCGCGCTCGACAACCTGGTGCAGCATGGCCACGTGCGCTACGTCGGCGTGTCCAATTGGGCGGCCTGGCAGATCATGAAGGCGCTGGGCATCGCCGAGCGGCTGGGCCTGGCCCGCTTCGAATCGCTGCAGGCCTACTACACCATCGCCGGGCGCGACCTGGAGCGCGAGCTCGTGCCCATGCTGCAAAGCGAGGGCGTAGGCCTGATGGTGTGGAGCCCGCTGGCGGGCGGCCTGCTCAGCGGCAAGTACAGCCGCGATGGCCAGGCCGCCGCGGGTGATCGTCGCGCCCAATTCGACTTTCCGCCGGTCAACCGCGAGCGCGCCTTCGACAGCATTGACGCCTTGCGCCAGGTGGCCGACGCGCGCGGCGTCTCCGTGGCGCAGGTGGCATTGGCCTGGCTGCTGCACCAGAAGGCGGTCACCAGCGTCATCATCGGCGCCAAGCGCGTCGATCAGCTTGACGACAACCTGGCGGCCACGGATATCCGCCTGACGGCCGAAGAGCTGGCGGCGTTGGACCAGGTCAGCGCCCTGCCGCCCGAGTACCCGGGCTGGATGTTCACGCGCCAGGGCGAGTTTCGCCGCAAGCAGTTGAGCGAGTCCGACGCCGCGTGAGCGGGCAGGGACTTGGACCGGGAATGGACGGCGGTGGCGGCAAACCCCGCCGGCCAGGGCGATGAGGCGGGTAGAATCCAGGAACCGGGCGCGGCCCGTTCGCCGGCCGCGCTGCCCTTTTTCCGGGAGTTCCCGCTATGAAGCGCTATGCGCGCGCCGCCGGCCTGGCGGTCGTCATGCTGGTTGCAGGCGTTGGCGCCGCCTCCGCGGCGGCCCGGCCCTCTTTCGATAGCGCCCGCGCCAAGAGCGGCGCCGAGAAAGCCATTTGCGGCGATCCAACGCTGGCCTTGGCGGCGGAGCCCTACAACGCCCGCTGGCTGTGCGATATGTCGGGCAAGGCCGAGGCGCGCGGCGCTACCCTGGTGGTCCAAGAAAAGGATGCGCCCGGCTGGACGCTGGTGCTGCGCCGCAACGGCGCGGGCCTGGTCGCCCAGGAGGCGCGGCCGCCGGGCGGCAAAAGCGGTGACTCTACGCCCAACTGTGGCTCGGGCGGCTCCATGGACGGCACCTGTTTCGCCGTACACTAGCGCGCCGCCATGACCATTCCCTTCCTGCGCCAGCTCACCGCGGTCAGCCGCACGCCGCAGGCCAACCGGCGGCTGGCGTATTTCCTGACTTTCATCGCGGGGGCCGTCAACGCGGGCGGTTTCCTGGCCGTGCAGCAGTACACCTCGCACATGTCGGGCATTGTCTCGATGATCGCCGACCACATGGTGCTGGGCGGCCTGGCCGTGGTGGTGCAGGGGCTGGCCGCGCTGCTGTCGTTCGTGGCGGGGGCGGCCACCTCGGCCTCGCTGATCAATTTCGGCCGGCGCACGCACCTGGCCAGCGAGTTCGCCCTGCCGCTGATGGTCGAGGCGGTATTGCTGCTGGCCTTCGGCCTGCTGGGGGCGAACCTCGAGAACCTGCGCTGGTTCTACGTGCCCGGCACCGTGATGCTGCTGTGCTACATCATGGGCCTGCAGAACGCGATGATCACCAAGGTGTCCAAGTCCGAGATCCGCACGACCCACGTGACCGGCATGGTCACCGACATCGGCATCGAACTGGGCAAGCTGTTCTACTGGAACCTGGCGCACGAGGACAGGGCCGGCGCGGCCCCGGTGCGGGCAGACCGCGGCAAGCTGATCGTGCTGAGCACGATGGTCACGCTGTTTTTCGCCGGCGGCGTGACGGGCGCCTATTCCTTTTTCCACTACGGCTTCGGTTCGACCGTGCCGCTGGCGCTGTTCCTGATGGTGCTGGCGGCGGTGCCGGTGGCCGACGACATCCGCCATTTCTTCGCGCGTCCTTAGTGCGCCCGCTTCGGCGCGCGGTTCAGGTCTTGGCGTGCGCCAGCACGACCTGCAACGCCGCCGCCGTCTGCCAGTGCAGTTTTTCCAGGCGGGAATCCGTGGCGGGATCGGTGATGGCACGGCCATTGGCGCCCACTGGATAGGGTTTGCCTAGCAGTTGCGCCATGTCGATCTGGTAGTGGCTGCTGTCGCCATACGGGCGCTTGCCGTCGATGAAGGGCATCGGCCAGAAGGCGTCGCCTTCGCGCAGCACGGCTTCCAACTCGCCCTTGCCGGCCTCGCGCCAGTTCGCCGCGCGCAGCAGGGTCAGGTGTTCGGGGCGAAGCTGGAAAACCCCCTGCGCATCCACCCCGCTGTCGGGAAAATCGAACGCCTCGCGCCGCGGCGCCGGCAGGGCGTAGCGGCCGGGCGCCAGGCGTGCGATGTCGCGCACGTAGGTCGGCACCAACCGGCATGTCTCGGCCAGTCGTCGCGTCGCCAGCGGCCTGTCTGACGTGCCCAGCAACGTCATCGCCGCCGCAACGGTGTCCCTGCCGCCCAGCGGATGTTCGAACTCGATGCCCGGCGCGCCGGACTCCACCGGAATCCAGATCACTCCCAGCCCGCCCATCAATTTGGCGTGGTCCTTGCCATAGCGAATGCCCGCCAGGTCCGTCTGGAAGACCTGGCGGATGATGGCGTTCCGGTCCGTCGGCGCCGTGGCGTTGGCGGCCGCCGCAAGGCACAGCGGCGCGCAGGCCAGGGCCGTCAGGCCCAGCGCCAACGCCCGCCGGGGCGGCGATGCGAGAGGCGCTTGCATGTCGGGCGGCAGAATCGGTTCGGACGGCATGCGGGGCATGGGGGGGGCTCCTCTGGTGGATTTCCTTGTCGGGGCAGAGCCGGGCGACAAGCATAGGAAAGAACGCCGCTATCGCGGTAACGATGCCAGTTCGGCCTGCGCTCGGGAGTAGCCGGGCTGCAGTCGCAGTGCCGCCTCGTAGCTGGCGCGGGCCTCGGCCTGGCGCCCGAGCCGACGCAGCAGCATGCCGTGGTTGGTCAGGATCTGGGCGCTGGGCGGCGTTGCCGCCGCCGCCCGTTCATAGGCCTTGAGGGCCTCCTGGGGGCGCTCCAGGCCGTCCAGCAGGGCGGCTTCCAGGTTCCAGCCGATGCTCCATTGCGGATAGCGCTGGGTCAGGGCGCGCGCCGTGGCCAGCGCATTGGGCAGGTCCCGCTGTTCGGCCTGGATGCCGGCCTTGTTCACATAGAACCAGGGATTGTCCGGATTCAGCGCGATCGCTTCGTCGAACAGCTTGGCGGCCGCCGCCGGCTGGCCGTTGACGGATTGCAGCTTGCCCAGGAAGTTCTTGACGTCGGCATTGCCGGGATCGCGTTGCGACAGGGCCTCGGCGATGCGCTGCGCCTGCGCCGGATCGTTGGCGCGCAGCGCGGCGGATATCTGCTGGTTCATCTCCCGCAGCGGCGCCGGCCATTGCTGGATGCGGGCGCGCAGGGCCGCGCTTTCAGTGGCCAACTCGGCCTTGTAGGCGTTGTCGAACTCCAGCGGCGCCTGCGCTTGCGCGCTTGCGGCGGGGCCCGTCAGCAGCAGAACGGCAAGCAGGCCGCGGGACAGGGTGCCGGAGAGCCCTGCGTGTTGGCGCTGACCGGGCGCGGCGCCGGCAGTGGGGGCGCGCAAGCCGAACATCACTCGAACAAGGCGGGATAGCGTTGCGGTCATGAGGGGGGGACGCAGGGGCTGGAGCCCCTACGATATCCCGAAACCGCGCCGGCGGCCCTTAGATGGAAAGAGCTCGCCGGCGCCGGGCCGTTCCAGGCCTCCAGGTGCACGGGCGGCACGCGCAGCGGCTGGAACTACTTGGGCATCAGCACGCTGTCGATCACGTGGATCACGCCATTGGACTGGTAGACGTCGTAGGTGCTGATGTTGGCGACGCCGCCTTTCTCGTCCTTGACGATGAGGTTGTGCTTGCCATTCATCATCACCCACAATTTGCCGCCGCTGGCGGTGGCCAGCTCGGTGACCCCGCCTTTCCTGGCCTTGGCCGCCAGCGCATCGAAGTCCAGCTTGCCCGGCACGACGTGGTACGTCAGGATCTTGGTCAGGGTGGCCTTGTTCTCGGGCTTGACCAGGGTGTCGACCGTGCCCGCCGGCAGCTTGGCGAAGGCGGCATTGGTGGGGGCGAACACCGTGAACGGACCCTTGCCCTGCAGCGTGTCCACCAGGCCGGCGGCCTTGACCGCGGCCACCAGGGTGGTGTGGTCGGCGGAGTTGACCGCGTTTGCGACGATGGTCTTGGCGGGCATCATCGGTTGGCCCCCGACCATCACGTCGGCCGCATAGGTGGGCGCCAGGGTCAAGGCGGAGCTGGCGATGGCAATCGAAGCTAGCAATTTCATGACGATCTCCTTTTTGGTTGGCCGTCGCTAGCAGATACGGGACGGGGCGGCGGTTGGATGCAGCCTGCGCGCTGGGATAAACCCTGAGAGGCAGTCGTCGACGCCTCGGGTATGCCGCGCCGCCCGGGGCCCATGGCGGCCGCATCACTACAATGGACCCAGCCGAGTCAGGCGGTGGCGTTGACGCAGCCCGACGCCGGTATGCATGCCTTTCGGGCGCTTGTTCGCAACGTTGGTCCGGCAGCGCACGAGTAGTATCGGAAGGCGTGATCAGCAGGCCGCGCACCGGCGCGCGGCTTCCCCGCGAATCACGCGATTCGCTATTTTCCGGAGGACAAGAACAAACATGGACGCGGAATTCTGGTTGGAACGCTGGCGCGACGGGCGCACGCATTTTCATCAAACACGAGTGACGCCGCTGCTGCAGAAATACTGGCCGACACTCTCGGTGCCCGCGGGCGGCAAGGTGCTGGTGCCGCTGTGCGGCAAATCCCTCGACATGGTCTGGCTGGCGGCGCAAGGCTTCCAGGTGCTGGGCGTGGAACTGTCGCAACTGGCGGTCGAGCAGTTCTTCGTCGAGAACGAGCTCAAGCCGGTGCTCCAGGAAAGCGTTTATGGCAGGCACTACGTGGCCGGCAACATCGAGATCATCTGCGGCGACATCTTCAAGCTGGACTCGCCGCTGCTGTCGCACTGCGTCGGCGCGTATGACCGCGCGGCCCTGGTCGCCCTGCCGGCGCAGATGCGCGGCGAGTACGTGCGCCACGTCTACGGGCAACTGTCGCCCCGCTATCGTGGTCTGCTGATCACGCTGGACTATCCGCAGGAAGAGATGGACGGACCGCCGTTCGCGGTGGTGGATGCCGAGATGCGGACGTTGTTCAGCGGCGTCTCGCCGGCGGTCATCATCGACCGGCGCGATATCCTGTCCAAGGAGCCCAAGTTCGCGGAGCGCGGCGTGAGCCGGCTCGACACGGTCGTCTACCGGCTGGGCGCGCAGGGCTGAGACGGGGGCGGGCCGCGCGTCGATCCCGCCGGGGCCGCTTCCGGGACACCGGTTCAGAAGAACCAGCCGCCGCGGGTCAGGTCCTTTTCGCAGCTCTTGTACTGGCTGGCGAATTTGTCGGCGCGCGCCTGCACCTTCTTTGACACCGTCTTGAGCCACGCCTTGCGGTCATAGCTGCGGTTGCGGTAGCCGGTCCAGCCCTCATGGTAGTTCAGGTACTGGCCGTAGGCGTCGGACTTGGAGATGCCGTTCAGGCGCTGGGTCTTGTTCATGTACCAGCCCATGAAATCCAGTGCGTCGGCGAAGTTGTCGCGGCTGGAGCCCCAGCCGCCGGCGTCCTTCTTGTAGTCGGCCCAGGTCTCGTCCTTGGCCTGCGCGTAGCCGTAGGCGGAGCTGACGCGGCCCCACGGGATGATGCCCAGGAAGTAATAGCGCGGCGGCACCGCGTCCTGCTTGAAGCTGGACTCCTGGTACATCATCGCCATCGGCACTGGCACCGGGGCGCCCCATTTTTTTTGCACCTTGAGCGCGGCATCGTGCCAGTCCGGCTTTTCGCGGAAGATGGCGCAGATGTTTTCCGGGTTCGAGGGCGGGGCGGTGGCGCAGCCGGCAAGCGCGGCCAGCAGCGGCAGCGGCAGCAAGAGCCGTGTCATGGGCGGTCTTCTCCTGGTGCCGGCGGGCGGCGGTTACGTTTTGCATGTCACGATTTGCGGTGATTGTATGAAAACGTATCGATGGAAAAGTTCCGCCCCCGATTTTTCCCCGGCGTCGCGCCGGTCACGCCCGGGCGCGCTGGCGGCTTGCCGCCATGGCGCCACAAATGAAAACGGCCCCGGATCGCTCCGGGGCCGTGTCGCAGGCGAGCCTACGTGGCGAGGTTTACACCTCGATCACGTCCGCCACGTCCTTGTAGTCGGCGATCTTGTCGAAGTTCAGGTACTGGTAGATCTGGTCGCCGCTCTTGTTGATGACGCCCATGTCGGCCATGTACTCGTCCTTGGTCGGGATGCGGCCCAGCTTCGAGCAGATCGCGGCCAGTTCGGCCGAACCCAGGTACACGTTGGTGTTCTTGCCCAGGCGGTTCGGGAAGTTGCGGGTGCTGGTGGACATCACCGTCGCGCCTTCGCGGACCTGGGCCTGGTTGCCCATGCACAGCGAGCAGCCCGGCATTTCGGTGCGGGCGCCGGCGGTGCCGAACACGCCGTAGTGGCCTTCCTCGGTCAGTTGCGTGGCATCCATCTTGGTGGGCGGGGCCACCCACAGCTTGACGGGGATGTCGCGCTTGCCCTCGAGCAGCTTGGACGCCGCGCGGAAGTGGCCGATGTTGGTCATGCAGCTACCGATGAACACTTCGTCGATCTTGGCGCCGGCGACTTCCGACAGCGTCTTGACGTCGTCCGGGTCGTTCGGGCAGGCCACGATGGGCTCGTGCACGTCGGCCAGGTCGATTTCAATGACGGCGGCGTACTCGGCGTCGGCGTCCGGCTCCAGCAGTTGAGGATTGGCCAGCCAGGCTTCCATTGCCTTGATGCGGCGGCCCAGCGTGCGCTCGTCTTCGTAGCCGTTGGCGATCATCCACTTGAGCATCACGATGTTGCTGTTGATGTACTCGATGATCGGTTCCTTGTTCAGGCGCACCGAGCAGCCGGCGGCCGAACGTTCGGCCGAGGCGTCCGACAGTTCGAAGGCTTGTTCGACCTTCAGGTCGGGCAGGCCTTCGATTTCGAGGATGCGGCCGGAGAAGATGTTCTTCTTGCCTTGCTTGGCGACCGTCAGCAGGCCCTGCTTGATGGCGTACAGCGGGATCGCGTTGACCAGGTCACGCAGGGTGACGCCGGGCTGCAGCTTGCCCTTGAAGCGGACCAGCACCGATTCCGGCATGTCCAGCGGCATCACGCCGGTGGCGGCGGCGAAGGCGACCAGGCCCGAGCCGGCCGGGAACGAGATGCCGATGGGGAAGCGGGTGTGCGAGTCGCCGCCGGTGCCGACGGTGTCGGGCAGCAGCATGCGGTTCAGCCACGAGTGGATCACGCCGTCGCCCGGACGCAGCGAGACGCCGCCGCGGGTGCTGATGAACTCGGGCAGCGTGTGGTGCGTCTTGACGTCCACGGGCTTGGGGTAGGCCGCGGTGTGGCAGAACGACTGCATCACCAGGTCGGCCGAGAAGCCCAGGCAGGCCAGGTCCTTGAGTTCGTCGCGGGTCATGGGGCCGGTGGTGTCCTGGCTGCCGACCGAGGTCATCTTCGGTTCGCAGTAGGTGCCCGGGCGGATGCCGCGGCCTTCCGGCAGGCCGCAGGCGCGGCCGACCATCTTCTGGGCCAGCGAGAAGCCCTTGCCGGTGTCGGCCGGGTCCTTGGGCAGGCGGAACAGCGTCGACGGCGCCAGGCCCAGCGCTTCGCGCGCCTTGGCGGTCAGGCCGCGGCCGATGATTAGCGGAATGCGGCCGCCGGCGCGCACTTCGTCGAACAGCACGTCGGACTTCACTTCGAATTCGGCGATGACTTCGCCATTCTTGATGGCCTTGCCTTCATAGGGGCGCAGTTCGACCACGTCGCCCATTTCCATCTTGGAAACGTCGAGTTCGATCGGCAGGGCGCCGGCGTCTTCCATGGTGTTGTAGAAGATCGGGGCAATCTTGTTGCCCAGGCACACGCCGCCGAAACGCTTGTTCGGGACGAAGGGGATGTCTTCGCCGGTGAACCACAGCACCGAGTTGGTGGCCGACTTGCGCGAGGAGCCGGTGCCGACGACGTCGCCGACGTAGGCGACCAGGTGACCCTTTTCCTTGAGCGACTCGATGAACTTCACGGGACCGCGCTTGCCGTCTTCTTCCGGTTGGAAGGCGGCGCCGTCGCGCTTGTTCTTGAGCATCGCCAGGGCGTGCATCGGGATGTCGGGGCGGGTGGTGGCGTCCGGGGCCGGCGACAGGTCGTCGGTGTTGGTTTCGCCGGGCACCTTGAAGACCGTGATGGTCAGGCTTTCGGGCAGTTCGGGGCGGCTGGTGAACCATTCGGCGTCGGCCCAGCTCTGCATCACGGCCTTGGCGTTGGCGTTGCCCTTGTCGGCCTTTTCCTTCACGTCGTGGAAGGCGTCGAACATCAGCAGGGTCTTTTTCAGGGCGTCGGCGGCGATCGTGCCGATTTCCTTGTCGTCGAGCAGTTGGACCAGCGGGCCAATGTTGTAGCCGCCCAGCATGGTGCCGAGCAGTTCGGTCGCCTTGGCGCGGCTGATCAGGGCACAAGCTTCGGTGCCCAGGGCCACGGCGGCCAGATACGAGGCCTTGACCTTGGCGGCATCGTCCACGCCGGCCGGAACACGGTGGGTCAGCAGATCGACCAGGTTCTGCTCTTCGCCCGCGGGCGGGTTCTTCAGCAGTTCGATCAGTTCAGCGGTTTGTTTTGCCGTCAGGGGCAGCGGGGGAATCCCCAGGGCCGCGCGTTCGGCAACGTGTTGGCGGTAAGTATCCAGCATGTGAGGCCTGCTCAAAGTCGGGTTGGAAGAAGGGTTGTCGCCGGAATTGTAGAGGGAAGAGGGGGGCGCAAGCAAATGTCTTATATCTTATATAAGACTTGGGTCGATAGCCGTTGCCTGCGGGCCACGCCGGGTGCGGGCGGCGAGGAGCGGGGCGGCCCATCACGGCAGAAAACGGGGGCGATTCAGGGATGGGCACGCCGAAGCGAGACTGCGGCGGCGGCAGCCGCGAGCGCGACTGCCAGCCCCAAGTCTGTGCTTGCGCTTGCGCTCGGGTGGCGCAAGCCCGTGCTGATAAATGAGGAGGGTCTGGCGGGCGGTCGGGCGGACCGCCGGGCGCGCGATCAGTTGGCCTTGGCGTCGTACACCACGCCCACCCGGGCGAAGTTGGCGCCGTACTGCTTGACGTCCAACTGGAACGGGGCGCTTTCACCCGGCTTGAGCTTGGGCAGCCGCAGCTCCGAATAGCGCGCGCCGGTCAGCTTGTCCTGGGCGTCGTAGAGGCTGAGCCAGACCTTGACGTTGTCGATTTCGGCGCTGTCGTTGTTGCGCACCCGGCCATGCACCGTGACGTACTTGTAGCGATAGCGATAGGTGAAGTTCAGGGTGCCGGTGCCGATGCCGGCCTCGGTGTTCTCGACGCTGATGTCCAGCGCCGGGCGCGAGCCAGGCAGGGCCGCGCGCTTGGCCGGCTTCCAGTGGGTCTTGACCTCGGAATAGCGCTCGAAATTCTCGCCGTTCAACAGTACCGGAATGCGCTCGCCGGGATAGAGCATGGCCGGCAGCGACCATTCCTGGCGCAGACGCAGGGGGCGCGATCCGTCGAACACCGAGATCTCCATACCCGGCGACAACGCTACGTACTTGTCGCTGCGGTTGACCACCTCGGCCAGCAGCAGCGGGCGTTCGATCTCGTCGAGCAGGCGGCGCGGCGGCGACAAGGTCAGCGCCGCCGGATCAAAGAGGGCGAAGTCAGGATCGAGCAGTTCGGCCGTGGTCAATCGCACGTCGTCGATGATGCGCGGGTTGGCGGGGCTGACACGCACGATGCGGCTGGCGGGGCCTGCGGGAACCGGCTCCGAGGCGGCAGGCGCCGGCGCGGCCTGGGCGGATTTGGGCGCGTCCCAGGGCAGCAGGCCGTTGTATTTGGCCAGGGCATAACCGCCGGCGGCGAGGATGATCAGCACCAGGCCGGCCCGGGCGGGCCGCGACAGGGGCCGCGCGGGAGAACGGTCAGCCTTCACTTTGCACCATGTAATCGTAGGATCCGACCTTGCCTTCGGCCAGCATGTCGCAGCGCACGTCGAACGAGGTCAGCGCGCCGGGGGCGAGCGGACTGGCCGAGCCGTAACCGTTGCCCGTGCCGATCAGCTTGCCATCCTCGCCGTACAGCATCACCGTGACCTGCGTGCTGCTGGCAGCGACCGCGCCCTTGTTGCGCAGCAGGCCGACCAGCCGGTAGGCGCCGTCGTTGCGCACCAGTTGCACCTTGTCCGCGGCCACGTCGCGGGCGGCGCTGTGCGCCAGCGACGGCGTGGCCGGCTTCAGGACGTAGCGGCTGTAGGCGGTGTCGGGCAGCGAAATCGTCACCGGCGTGTATTCGCCCGGCAGCAGCGTGCGAGCCATCGGCGAGCCCGAGCTGGACGACAGTGTCAGTTCGCCCTGGTAGAAGGTGGCGGTGACCCGCGGCGCATCGATCTTCTTGCCGGTCTCGTTGCGCATCAGCATCACCAGTTGGCTGCGGCCGCGCGAACGCACTTCCTGCACGTCGGTCAGCTTGACCAATGCCGCGTCGATGGGAGGAGGCGCGGGGCGCGAAGGCGAGCGCGTCGAGGAGCCACTCGTGAACAGCGAGGCGGTGATCGGCACCAGGATGGCGGCAAGCACCACCAGGACGATTGCGACGACCGCGCCCGGCTGCAGCTTGGCGGCGGGAGCCGGCTGCTGCATGCCGCGCAGAATCTTCTCCAGGCGCTGGGCGACGTTGTCCTCGACCAGCGTGACGGCGTGGCAATGGCTGCACTGGTACTCGTTGGTGTCCAGCTTGGTGAACTGCGCGCTGCCGCAGGTCGAGCAGGTCAGCGTCACCGTGTTGATCGTGGTCTGTTTGGGCGTCATGCGAGGGGACGGTGCCGCTTTCGGGTGGGGCGCCGGGATGGCGCTGCCTGGCCGGGCGCGGCGGGCATACTGGGCGGCAAGGATAGCGGCCGGGCGCGGGCGCCGGGGTGCATGAGCGCATCTGATTATTACAAAATGTAGACGAAAGCCCCGGCCCCTCCCGAGCCCGGTGCTATGATCGCCGCCGTCGAACGCCTCTCTTGATACGCCGTTTCCCCCAGTCGTTCCGCTCCAGGCCCGCGAGACTTCGCGGCGGGGCCGAGCCGAGGCAGGTCAGGCTCTCCCCCAGCATGAGCATTCTCCAACACCTGTTGTTTCTCGCCTGCGTGGCGCTGGCAACCTACGCCCAGACCATGACCGGCTTCGCCTTCGGACTGGTGCTGCTGGGCCTGTCGGGCGTGTTCCAACTGGCGTCCGTGCCGGAGGTGGCCAATGTGGTCAGCGTCCTGTCGCTGGTGAACGCCGCCGTGACGCTGGCCCGCGCCAAGCCGCAGGTCAACTGGCCGTTGATGGCGCCGGCGCTGGTCAGCAGCCTTGCCGGCGTGGCCGTCGGCGTGACCGCACTCGCCTGGATCAGCGGCGCCATGGCGGTGTTGCTGCAATTGCTGCTGGGGGTCACCATCATGGCCTGCGCCGTGTTGCTGGTGGCGCGTACCCAGCCCCTGGCGCGCCTGTCGTCGCGCGCGTCGTTCCTGTTCTTCGGCGGGGTTTCGGGCGTGCTGGGCGGCTTGTTTTCGAGCGCCGGTCCCCCCATGGTCTATCACCTGTACCGTCAGCCGCTGCCGCTGGCTTCCATCCGCAACAGCCTGTTGGTGCTGTTTTCGCTGAATGCCGTGGTGCGCCTGGCGCTCGTGACGGGCCAGGGCGCCTTCATGGCGAGCTCGTTCTGGCTGAGCCTGCAGGCGCTGCCCGTGGTGATCGGGGTGACGTGGGTGGCGCGCCGCTATGCCACCGCCGGGTCGATGAAGACTGTCAAGCGGATGGTGTTCGTGCTGCTGCTGGCGGCCGGGCTGGGCCTGGTGGTGCCGGCGTCGCGGCTCCTCGCGGCGGGTTAGCCGCGAGGGATCCTCCGCCGCTGCCGCGGGCGCTCAGCCGTGTTCGCCCGAGATGTAGCGCTCGAGTTCGGTGATGATGAACTTCTGTTCGCTCATGACGTCCTTGACCAGGTCGCCGATGGACACCAGGCCGACCAGTTTCTTGTCCTGGATGACGGGCAGGTGGCGGAAGTGGCGCTCGGTCATCAGCGCCATGCAGTGTTCGCGCGTGTCTTCCGGACGCACGTAGAAGACCGAATCGGTCATGATCTCGCGGACCTTGGTGGTGCGCGACGAGCGATCCTGCAGCACGATCTTGCGGGCGTAGTCGCGCTCGGTGAGCATGCCCAGCACCTCGTCGCCGTCCGCCACCACCACGGCGCCGATACTGCGCTCGGCCATGGTCTTGATGGCGTCGTACACGGACGAGTCCGGCGAGACGGTCACGACGGGCGGGTTGGCCTTTTCCCTCAGAATCTCAGCAACTTTCTTCACGATGTGCTCCCGAATCGCTGGCAAGGTTCAAGCGCCGGCTAGAGCCCGCGCCCGACGCCTGGCGCCGGCGCACGGTCTGGCCGTGACTCCATCCTAAGCCCGGCGGCGGGATTGCCGCAAGTTTCCGGTGGGTTCTCAGGCGGTATGGCCTGGCAGGTTCGTGGAGCAGGTGGCTATAGTCGCGGCCGCCATAGAACACGCCCATAATGGTCACGGACCCGTCATCGTTCACGGAGTAGGCGATGGTGCATCGCTTCTGATGATGGAGGAAGCGAAGATTGGGGTTGGCGGCATGGCGCCGCGCTCCGCGTCTTGGAAAATGGGCCAAATCCAGGCAGGCTTGGATCACGCCGTCGACATAGCCGTCCGCTCTTGCGGAAGTTCCGGCCGGGCTGAAATACCGTTGCATGTTGACGATGTCGCGGAGCGCGTCCGGCGTGAACACGACGCGGAACATGTCAGCGGCCTGAAGGTCGTCTGGCGCGCTCCGCGGCGAGCGCGGCCAGAACCTCGCCAGGGGTGAGCAGGCGGGATGGATCCGCCTTGCTGGCCCGGCTTATCGCTTCGAGCCGCTTGAGCCAGGCGTTTTCGTCCCGCTGATCGACGCTGGGTAGATAGGGAGGCGGCAGCTCCGGGGCAGGATCCGATTGGCAGTGTTCCCGTATGGCGGGCCGTTGGGGTGGCGTTGGACGGCGTGGCATGTAGAGGATTCCAAAGACGTGGGCGACCTGGATAGCCTATGTGCGGCACGACGACGCGACAAGTCCTTTAGGCCATTCCTCTCGTCCTATCTTTCGCCAAGCGCGCGCCGGTGGTCGGCGGCCAGCCCACGCCGGCCGCCGCACCTTCTCAGCGGATCAGGAACCCGGCGCCCACCGGATCGTTCTTGTCGATCACCCAGCGCGCTGTGCCCAGGATGCTGGCCGTGCCCTTCACCGTCGGCCGCACCGCGCGGGTGCCGTTCAGGTCGACCTCGCCCAGCAGGCAGCCCTCGAAGGTGCCGCTGCCCAGCAGGCCCTCGGACTTGATCGGCTGGTTCAGCCCCATCTTGCCGCGGGCTTCGAACATCGCCATCATCGCGCTGGTGCCGGTGCCGCCGGGCGAGCGGTCGAGCTGGCCGGCGCTGAACACGTGCACGTTCTTGTAGAACGCGCCCTCGATCGTCGGCTGGTGCCAGAACGTGATGAAGTTCAGGTTGTTGATGTGCGCTTCGGTCGGGTGCTGGATACGCTGGCGCGCGTTGAGCTGATCGCGCACGATCAGGCCCATGCGCGACAGCTCGGTGCCGTTGTCCGGCGAGATGCGCAGGTCGCAGTTCGACAGATCGACGATGCCGAAGTAGTTGCCGCCCCAGACGATGTCGGCCGACAGCTTGCCGTAGCCAGGCAGCTCCACCGGGATGTCCTGCGCCGCGACATACGCCGGCACGTTCTCGAAGCGCGTCCACAGCACGTTGTCGCCTTCCGAGGCCACTTCCGACACCACCAGGCCGGCGGTGGTCTCGAAGCGGATGCGGGTGATGCCGTCCTTGCCGCGCGGCACCAGGCCGTTGGCCACCATGGCCATGCTGACCGCGATGGTGCCGTGGCCGCACATGTGCGAATACTCGGTGCCGTCGATGTAGATCAGGCCGGCGTCGTACTCGGGGCTGGACGGCGGCGTCAGGAACACGCCGAACATGTCCTTGTGGCCGCGCGGCTCGCGCATCAGTGCCTTGCGCAGCCAGTCGTAGTGCTGCTCCAGGAACGCGCGCTTTTCCAGGATGGTGGAACCGGCGGGGTACGGAATGCCGCTGTGGACGATACACAGGGGCTCGCCTTCCGTATGGGTATAGATGACATCGAACGCGTCTTGCTTGCGCATGACAGTGACTCCAGGCGGTAGATAGGGGGAAGAGGAAAGTTATTTGCCGCGTTCGGACAGCATGTCCAGCCCGACGGTCAAATCCAGGATCACGATGGCGACGACCGCAGCCACGATCGTGGCGCCCGATACGGCTGCGATGGTCGGATCAATCGTGTATTGCACGTAATTGAAAAGCTTCACGGGGATGGTGTTCAGGTCCGCCGTGGTGTTGAAAATCGACAGCTCCACGTTGATCCATGACGAGATGAAGGCGAAGATCGAACCGGTCACGATGCCCGGACGGATCTGCGGCAGCACCACCAGGAAGAACGTGGTCCAGGGGTTGGCGCCCAGGTCGGCCGAGGCTTCCTCCAGCGCGCGCTGTTCCGGCGTCAGCAGCGTCAGGGTGGAGCGCAGCACGAACGGCGCGATGATCACGACGTGGCCGATCAGGAGCGAGAGGAAGCTGCGGGTCAGGCCGAAGTACGCGCCGAATTGCAGCAGCGCCGCGCCCAGCACGATGTGCGGCAGCACCAGCGGCGACATCAGTACCGAGGTCAGCGCGGCCTTGCCCGGAAACGCGTAGCGCGCCAGCGCCAGCGCCGCCGGCACCGTCAGCAGCACCGCGGCCACCGTGGCGGCCAGCGCCAGCACCGTGCTGGTGGTGAACGCGGCCACATAGCCGGCCTCGACCAGCAAGGTGCGGTACCACTCCAGCGTCCAGCCTTGCGGCGGGAACGCGAGATACGGCGTGGCGGTGAACGACGCGCCCAGGATCACCACGAGCGGCAGCGCCAGGTAGGCCAGCACGGCCAGCGCGGTCAGGCGGATCAGGTGGCGGGCGATCATCGCACGGCTCCCGGCAAGGTGGCGGCGCGGTTGGCCAGCGCCACCAGGATCAGGGTGAAGACCAGCAGCACCATGCTCAGCGCGCCGCCGTAGTGGAAATCGAACACCGTGCTGTACTGCTGGAAGATCAGCATCGACAGCACCGTGACGCGGCCGCCCGACAGCAGCGCCGGCGTCACATAGGCGCTGACCGCCAGCGTGAAGACGATGATGGCGCCCGACACCACGCCGGGCAGCGTCAGCGGCCAAGTCACGTGCAGGAAGGTCGCCGCCGGGCTCGCGCCCAGGTCGGCCGAAGCCTGCTCGCAGGCCGGATCGACCCGCGCCAGCGCATTGCCCACCGCCAGCACCACGAACGGCAGCAGCACGTAGACCATGCCGATCAGGATGCCGAGTTCGGTGCCGATGAAGCGCATCGGCCGGTCCACCGCGCCGGTCGCCATCAGGCCCTGGTTGACCAGGCCGTTGCGGCCCAGCAGCACCATCCAGCCGAAGGCGCGCACGATGTTGCTGGTGAACAGCGGCACCACCAGCAGGATCACGCAGGCGCGGCGCCAGGCCTGCCAGCGCACCACGCGCACCAGGTACCAGGCCAGCGGATAGCCCAGCACCAGGCAAGCAAGGGTGGTGAACAGGGCCAGCCGGAATGTCACCAGGATCACGTCCCAGTGGTACTGGTCGGCCAGCACCTTGGTGTACTGCGCGAGCGTCGGCGTCAGGCCGTCCGGCCCGCCGGTGGCGCTGGCCAGCGCCACCACCGCCAGCGGCGCCAGGAAGAAGGCCGCGAAGAACAGCACCGGGGCCGCCAGCAGCAGGCCGGGGGAGAGCCAGGCGCGCCGCGTCATGGCTGGCCGCCGATCAGGTGCAGGTGCTCGGGTGCAAACGCCAGCGTCACCTCGCCGCCGGCATGCAGGCCGCCGGGCGCGAGGCCGCCGTGGCGCGCCACCAGCGTCTGGCCGCCGATGTCGACGTGGATCATGCTGTGGCTGCCCACATTGATCACGTCGCTCACGGTGCCGGTCAGCATGGCGTCGGCGCGCTCGCACAGCTTCAGGTCCTCGGGCCGCAGCACGGCCAGGCCGCGCGCCGTCGCCGGACGTTGGGCGAGCGGCACGCGCAGGCCCTGGGCATCCAGCATCAAGGCGCCGTCATCGGCCACCGTATAGGCGATGAAGTTGGCATCGCCGATGAACTCGGCGACGAAGCGCGTGGCCGGCTGGCGGTAGATGTCGGCGCCAGCGCCGACCTGCTCGATGCGACCGGCGTGCATGACCACGACGCGGTCCGCCATGGTCATCGCTTCTTCCTGGTCGTGGGTGACGAAGATGAAGGCGATGCCGAGGCGGGCCTGCAGATGCTTGAGTTCGAGCTGCATGCGCTTGCGCAGCTTCAGGTCCAGCGCCGACAGCGGCTCGTCCAGCAACAGCAGCTTGGGCTGGTTGACGATGGCGCGCGCCAGCGCCACGCGCTGCTGCTGGCCGCCCGACATTTCGCGGGGATAGCGCGGGCCGAAGTCGGCCAGGCCGACCATGTCCAGCGCATCCCGGGCGCGTTCCGCCGCCTGCGCCTTCGAGGCGCCCTGGCGCCGCGGACCATAGGCGACGTTCTCCAGCACCGTCATGTGCGGGAACAGCGCATAGTTCTGGAACACGGTATTGAGCGGGCGGCGATGCGCCGGCAACCGGCTGACGTCCTGGCCGTCGATCAGGATGCGGCCAGATTCCGGCTGCAGGAAACCGGCGATCGACTTGAGCAGCGTGGTCTTGCCGCAGCCGCTGGGGCCCAGCAGCGCCACGAACTCTCCCTGCTGGATCGCCAGGTCGATGCGATCCAGCGCCTGGTAGGCGCCGAAGCGCATCGACACGCCTTCGATGGTGAGCAAAGCGGACATGGGGAACGGACCTTGCTCAGCGCTTGCGGGCGACCTGCCGGTTCCACGCGTCGGTGACCTCGGCGCGGCGGGCGTTGATGATGTTCCAGTCGAACAGGCTCAGGTTCTTGACCGAGCCTTCCGCGCCCCAGGGCAGCTTGCGGGCCACGTCCTTGGAGACCTGCACGTCCTTGACCGCCGGGCCCAGGTACAGCTTGGTCGCCAGGCAGGCGGCCGCGTCCGGCGTCAATGCGGTGTCGATGAACTTCTGCGCCGCGGCCTTGTTGGGCGCGCCCTTGACCAGGTGCAGGCGGGCGTCGGTGGCCCACACGCCTTCCTTGGGCACGCTGAAGCCGATGGGCAGGCCCTTGTCGATCAGGTCCCAGGCGCCGACGTTGAAGTGCGCCCCGATCACCGCTTCGCCGCTCTGGAAGGCGTTGGTGGCCGCGCCCGAGCTGTCGAAGAACAGCGCGGTGTCCAGCGAGGCCAGCTTGGCATAGAGCGGGGCCAGGTTCGACGGATCGATCGCCCAGACCCGCGCCAGGAAGAAGATGAACGGCACACCCGACGAGTTGGCGGGCGAGGGCACCGCCACCGCGCCGGCATACTCGGGCTTCCACAGGTCCTTCCAACTGGTCGGCGGCTGCGTCACTTCCTTGGTGCTGTAGGTGATGCCGAGCGAGTAATAGCCGGTGCTGACCGCGAAGGCGGCATTGCCGTCGCGGTACACGCCCTGCTCGATGACGTTCTTCAGGTTGGGAATGGCGCCGCCGTCCAGCGCATCCAGCACGCCGGCCTGCTGCGCCAGCTCGCTGATGCCGCCGTCCATCCAGGCCACGTCAATGGTGGGCGCGCCCTTCTGCTGCTGCAGCTTGGCCAGCGTGGTGGTGGAGGTGCCGACTTCCGGCACCACGGTGACGCCGGTGGCTTTGGTGAAGGGCTCGGCCACGCAGGCGCGGAACGCGTCGCCCCAGTTGCCGCCGTACCAGGCGACGGTGATTTTCTGCTGTTGCGCCAGCGCCGCGTGCGAAGCCAGGAGCAGCCCCGCGCCGAGCGCAGCCGCGCCCAGCGCGCTGCGGGTGTTTGTTGCCATGTCGGATTCCCCTTGTAGATTTGTCGATCCGCGATTCATTGACTCAAGTACCACAGGCGCATCTTGGGCGATGCTCGGGAAAACGAGCTTGAAGGCGCGGGACATAAACTTGAATAATTGCGTCATGTCCGCCGTCGCGCCACCCTTGTCCTCGCCGCTCTCCTATGAAGACGGCGACGCGCTCCTGCCTCAGGGAAAACCCGCCCTGACTGTCGGCATCGTGCTGCTGGACCAGTTCACGCTTGCGGCGTTCGCCGGTTTCGTCGACGTGTTGCGGCTGGCTGGCGACCATGGTGGCCGCAGCCGCCAGATCCACACCGCGTGGCGGGTGATGAGCTGGGACGGCAAACCGCGCTGCTCCAGCGCCGGCCTGACGATCGAGGTGGAGGCCGGGCTACCCGACGACCCGGCGCAGTTCGACTACATCGCCATCTGCGGCGGCAACGACTATTCCAGCGGGCGCATGCCCGAACCGCTGCGCGATTGGCTGCGGCGGGCGGCGGCGCTGCGGGTGCGGCTGCTCGGCATCTGCACGGGCACCTTCGCGCTGGCGCAGGCCGACGTGATCGGACCGCGCACGGTGTGCGTGCACTGGAATGTGCTGGAAACCTTCCGCGAGCGCTTTCCCGCGACCCGCGCGGTGGTCGACCGCCTGTTCGTCGACGAAGGCGACCTGATTTCGTGCGCCGGTTCCACCGCCGCCATCGACCTGGGACTGTATCTGGTGGCGCGCCATTGCGGCCGCGACAAGGCGCAGCAGGCCATGCGCCACATGATGCTGCAGGGCGCGCGGCCGGGGCGCGTGCCGCAGGCGCATTTCCGCACCGACCTGTCTGGCATCCAGGATTTGCGGGTAAGGCAGGCGGCACATTTCATCGAGCAGCGCATCGATAACCCGCCGCCACTGGATGCCATCGCGCGTTATGTCGGCGTCGGTCGGCGCCAACTCGAAAGGGCTTTCCGTGTGGCCACGGGCATGTCGCCAATGGCGTTCCAGCGGCAATTGCGGCTGGAATATGGCAGTTGGTTGTTGCTTAATAATGCCTGCAGCATCACGCAAATCGCGCTGGATTGCGGATTTGCCGACGGCGCGCATTTTTCACGCGACTTCCGCGCGCATTTCGGACTATCTCCGCGCCAGTATCAGCAGAGCCATGGGCAGCAAGCCGCGCGGCATGAGGGCGAGATCAGCGTCTTTCCCGCCTAGCTTTGCCCCGGCAAGGAGAACGCATGACATACGACCTTTGGTATTGGGACGGCATCCCCGGCCGCGGAGAATTCGTGCGCCTGGCCCTGGAAGCGGGCGGCATTGCCTACCGCGAGCGTGCCCGCGAGCCGGGCGTCGGCGAAGACGCGCTGATCCAGGACATGCTTTCGGACCGCAAGCAGCCGCCCTTCGCGCCGCCTTATCTCGTGGCCGGGAAAATGACCCTGGCGCAGACCGCCAACATCCTGCTGTTCCTCGGAGAAAAACATGGCCTGGCGCCCGCCACGGTATCGGGACGCCTGTGGGTGAACCAATTGCAGTTGACCATCGCCGACATGGTGGCCGAGGCGCACGATACCCATCACCCGATTTCGGCCAGTGATTATTACGAGGACCAGAAGGAAGAGGCGGCGCGGCGCGCCCGCAGTTTTCGCGAGGAACGCATTCCGAAATTCCTGGGATATTTCGAGCGGGTGCTGGCAGGGCCCGATGCGTGGCTGGCCGGTGGCAAACGCTGGAGTTATGCCGACCTGTCTTTGTTCCATCTGGTCGACGGGCTGCTGTTCGCCTTTCCCCGGCGCATGGGCACACAAGCCGTGAAATTCCCCAAGGTCATGGCCTTGCACCGGCGCGTCGCGGAACTGCCGGCATTGCAACCGTATTTCGCCAGCGGCAGGCGCCTGCCGTTCGGCCAGGGCATATTCCGCCATTATCGCGAGCTCGACGCGGAATAGAGGCCACGCGGAGAAGAGGTTGGCGCATCGGATGCTCGGGATCCGGTACGCATTTTTCGTCTTGTTAAATAAATTGGGGTCGTCGCCAATGCGGGCCCATTATCGCTTCGCCTCATTTATGAAAATAAGGGGCGGATTCGTATTAACCCTGATTAATAACGAAATTCACGCTCGCGTTATTCCTGGAGCGCGCTGAGGTATCCGTCGCCGCGTTTTTTTTATGGGTTTCCTCAATGAATATATTGAGCGCGGTTCATTTTTAGGATTAAATATTTTCGAATGGATACATTCTTCCGTTTTTCTTATTCCTGACCTGCCGTCGCTACCCGGGCGACGGAACTGCAGGCAAGCGTGTGCATGCGGCGCGGCATGCGACGTTTGATTCCTGGGGCGCGCCAAAGCAACTGCTTCAGACAAGCCAAGGTTTCTCCATCGGTTTTCAGCACACTCGTCCCAATCCCTGCGGGAGACGTCAACATGCAATGGCTTACCCTCAAACGCCTGCTGCGCGGCGAGCGCGGCATGCAGAAAGCGGATCTATACGGACAGATCGCGGCCATCCATAAAGCGCAGGCGGTTATCGAGTTCGATCTCGAAGGCCATGTGCTGATGGCCAATCAGAATTTCCTCGACACCATGGGTTATGAACTGGACGAGGTGCTGGGGCAGCATCACCGCATGTTCGTGGTGCCCGAGGACCGGGAATCGGCCGAATATCTCGCCTTCTGGGACAAACTGGGCCAGGGCGCGCACGATGCGGGCCGCTACCGCCGCATTCGCAGGGATGGCGGCGACGTCTGGCTGCAGGCCAGCTACAACCCCATCTTTGATAAACACGGCCGTCCCTTCAAGGTGGTCAAGTACGCCATCGACATTACCGAGCAGCAGCGGCGCCAGGCGGATACCGAGGGCCAGCTCGAGGCCATTTCCAAAGTGCAGGCCATTATCGAGTTCGAGCTGGACGGCACCATCATCCGCGCCAACGACCTGTTCCTGAATGCGGTCGGTTATCGCGAGGACGAAGTGCGCGGCCGCCATCACAGCATGTTCGTGCTGCCCGAAGAGGCGCGCAGCGGCGCCTATGCGGAATTCTGGCGCAAACTGCGCGGCGGCCAGCACGACACCGGCCAATACCTGCGCATCGGCAAGAATGGCCGGCATGTCTGGATCGAGGCCAGCTATAACCCGATCTTCGATGCCGAGGGCCGGCCCTTCAAGGTGGTGAAGTTCGCCACCGACATCACCAAGCGGTTTACCGCGGCGCAGACGCTGCGGGTGGCGGTGCAGGGCCTGACCGAGAACGCCGAGCGCGCCAGCCAGGCCAATTCCCTGGCGCAGGACGCCTGCCGCGTGGCCGAAGAGGGTGGCAAGACCGTCGCGGGCGTGGTCCGCACCATGGGCGCCATCACCGACAGCTCCAAGCGCATTTCGGAGATCATCGGCGTGATGGACGGCATCGCGTTCCAGACCAATATCCTGGCGCTCAATGCCGCGGTGGAGGCGGCGCGCGCCGGCGCGCATGGCAAGGGCTTCGCCGTGGTGGCGGCGGAAGTGCGCAGCCTGGCGCAGAACAGCGCCGCCGCGGCCAAGGAGATCAAGGGGCTGATCACCACGTCGGTCGAGCAGATCGGCAGCGGCGCCCGCCAGGTGCAGTCGGCCGGGACCACCATGGAAGACATCGTCGCGTCGTCGCGGCGGGTCACCGAGATCATGGGCGAAGTGGTGGAGGTCTCGCTGGCCCAGTCGGCCAAGCTGGGCGAAGTCACCGAGGACATCACCCAGATGACGGCCGAGGCGGCGTCCGCGCTGCAGGCCGCGCATGAATTGCACGGGGGCAGCCCCACGCTCAGGCCGGCGCTCAAGCCGGTGGCGCCGTCGGTGCGGACCCGCCCAGCCGCCAATACGCCGTTGCCGCCCAAGCCGGTGCTGGAGTACGTGCGCTATTGAGGCTCGGGCGGCGACGCGCCCGCCGCCCGAGTGCGCTATAAATACGGTCTTGTACGAACCCGTCGGCCCTGGCAGGAAGTTTCCGGCCCGGGCCGTGTTTTTTGCGGCAATTCTCCATGACCGAATCCGAAGCCCTGGCCCTGGCCACCCATCGCCATTACAAGGGCGGCCTGTATCGCTACATTGATACCGCCCGCCATTCCGAGACCGAGGAATCCATGGTGGTCTACGAGCACCTGTGGCCGCATGCGCGCGGCCTGTGGGTGCGCCCGGCCGACCTGTTCTTCGGCCAACTGGCCGACGGCTCGCCGCGGTTCGCACCGCTGCCTGCGGCGCGGTAAGGCCATGGCCTTCTACTATCGACGTGCGCGGCCGGCCAGCGCGGCGCCACGCGCTGCTTCCGCCCGGCCGTCCGCGGCCGTTTCCGCCGCCCTGAACGCCCTGCGCGGCCCGTTCGTCGTGGCCGACCTGGAAACCACCGGGCTGTCGACCGCGTCGTGCGAGATCCTGGAATTCGCCGCGGTGCGCGTTGGCGAGGGTGGCGCGGCCGAGCAGGAGTACGCGCAGGTGGTGCGCACCCGCGCCTCGGTGCCGCCCTTCATCACTCGCCTCACCGGCATCACCCAGTCCGAGGTCGACCGCCAGGGCGTGCCCGTGGCGCAGGCCTTCGCGGCGTTCCTGGCGTTCGTCGGGGACCTGCCGGTGTTTTTCCACAATGCCTCGTTCGACCGCCGCTTCCTGGACGCCGCCGCGCTTCAGACCGGCCTGCCGTTCGCCAACGCCACGCATTGCACGCTGGTCCTGGCGCGACGCGCCTGGCCCGAGTTGCCCTCGCACAAGCTGGATGTGCTGGCGCGGCACGTGGGCGCATCGGAGCCCACCCACCGCGCGCTGGCCGACGTGCGCACCACGGTGGCCGTCGCGTTGGCGGCCAGTTCGAGGTTGGCCGCGGTCTGAGGGCCGCGCCACATTTCAACGGAGCCCTCATGTCCGACCTGGAGCATATCCGGCAGGTGGTGCGGGCCTTCGCCGCCGAACGCGAGTGGCAGCGGTTCCATTCGCCCCGGAACCTGGCGATGTCGCCGACGTGCACAGGTACCTGGTGGCGCTGGCGGATCAATTGGGCCTGGACATCGCGGCCGCGGTCCAGGCCAAGATGGCATGGAACGCGGCGAGATATCCCGCGGATCGCTTTCGCGGCGGGGCGCGCAAGTATGACGACCCGCCGGATGCGGCCTGAACCTCAGACCACCTTTTGCTCGTGGTGCACCTGGGGCGGCTCGACGAAGAAGCCCGCCACGAGTTTGCGCCACTCCTGAAAATCGGAAGATTCCCGGAAATCCACCATATGGTTTTCGACGGTTTCCCAATCCACCACAAGCGTATAGCGCTGCGGCTGCTCGATGCTGCGGTACAGTTCCATGCCGTGGCAGCCGCGGGCCCGCAGGAACAGCGGCCTGGCTTGCGCCACGCCGGCCTCGAACAGGGCTTCCTGTCCTTCGCGGACATGGATGCTGGCAATCTCCTGGATCATGATGGTGTCTCCGGATAAAGAGGCCGGGCAGGGGCCGGCCGGGCGGAGTAGTATGGCCCAAAACTCAGCCCCGATGAACCGCCCCGTCCTTTCGCTGCCGCGCCTCGTCGCCGCCCGCCTGCTCTGGTACATCGGCGTTGCCGCGCTCGCCCTCATGGCGCTGGCCTCGCCGACCCAGTTCAGCGTGGTTGCGGTGCTGTCGGCCATTGCGATCTACATTCCGCTGTCCATGCTGGGCCTGCCGCTCATCGCCTGGCTGGTGCTGCGCCAGGCCAGCGTCGCCGCGCCCGCCGCCTTGCCGCCAGCCTGGCCCTGCTTGCTGGCGGGCGCGGCCGGCATCGCGCTGTTGGCCTGCTATCACCTGTGGGCCGAGATGGAGCTGGCCGAACTCGGCGTGCTGCTGCTGCTCGTCGCGGTGGATCTGGCGCTGGCGCGCTGGGAGTCGGCGCGTCTGCTCGAACGTATCGTCGCGCATCGTCCGCGTTGAACCCGCGCCGCGCGCGTCGACCGCCACGCTCTCCTGACAGTCAGCCTAAAGGTTGCCTCCCTGTCGCCCGCCGCCGTGCGCGCTAGGTAAATCGCGCGAGAGCGGGCCTCGCCGCCCCATCCTATGAGCTGAGATGCGGCGCAGCAATTCCCCCCGACGCGCGTGGCGTCTCCCCCATACGCATGGCCCGCGCGGCGGTGCTCGCAGATTCCACGCCAACTTTTACGTCTTCGCGCTCCCACTCTGGGAGGCGGTCGCCCGTTTAACCGATATCGACGTCCGTAGTCCGGAGCAATCATTCCGTACCAATACGAAAGTCCCAAACGCCACGTTGCCGTATGGGCGTACTGCGTCGGGGTGGTAAAGGTCCGCGCCGGTCGGCCACCGGCACCTGTCCATCCGCATCGAGCGGATCAGGAGGAGCTCAAATGAAAAAGCTCGCAGCAGTCGCAACGTTGTCCCTCGTCGCGGTTTCGGCCGCTTACGCGAGCGGACCCGGCCAGCCCAGCATTTCCGCGTCTGGCCATGTCGGCACCATCACCGGGACGGTGTCCTCGGTCTCCACGGGCACTTCCGTGGTCTCGACTCAGATCAACGGCTATGGCTCGTCGAGCCAGACGTCGTTCGGTGAAACGGGGGGCGTCGCCACCGCCGGCGGATCGTTCAGCCGGGATGGCACCACGGTGGTCACGAGCACGCGTCAATACGCCACCAGCGAAACCTACGGCCATATCCATGGCAACGCGCCGATCATGGTGGGCGACAGCATCGCCAACGGCGGCGCCACGTTCGGCAGCACCACCACCAACGCGACGGCCACCGGCACGTTCAACGCCGGTGCGATCGGCGCGACCGCGTCGATCCATGGCATCGGCCCGGTGGGCGGTTTTGGTCACTGAGCAGCACGCAATCCGGACGGCTTCGGCCGTCCGGTCGAGAGGACATCATGAAAACCCTTGCGCTTGCCTTATCCCTGTCGCTGGTGGCCTTTTCCGCGGGCGCCCAGACCAGTTCTTCCGCCGCGACCACCTCTGCGTCGTCGGGGTCCACCAACGCCGGCAACAACCAGGGCATCACGCTCAATTCCAATAACAGTGGATCGAGCACCCTGCGGACCGCGCCGCCGATCGGCGCACAGAGCTTCTACGGTTCGTTCTCCTCCGACAGTTGCATGGTGTCGGCGGGCGGGGGCGGCTCGGTGGTCGGCTTCGGCATGAACGTGGCGTTTCCGGTCGAGGACCAGAAGTGCAGCCTGCGGCGCAATTTCGAGCGCACCATGCAGGCAGCCGCCTCCACCAAGGATCCGGACCGGTCGCGCCGGCTGGAAACGGCCGCCGTGGACATCCTGTGCCAGACCGATGATCGGACCAAGGCGGCGCTCACCGCGCAGGGCCTGTGCACCAATCCCTCGCTGACCACGGCGGATCACCGCTTCGAGAATCCCTCGCAGAATGTCGCCCAGACCGCGCCAGTCGCGCCACCGCAAGCGCAGTACGCGCCCGCCCAGCCGCAGTCGCCCAGCGCCCAGTACATGGCGCCGGCGCCGGTCGCGCAGGCCTACCCGGTGATGTCGGGGCAGAACGCCATGGTCAACGCGCCGACGCTGCGTAATCCGCGCATGGACCGGCAGGGCCTGGCCGATTTCTATTCGCCGGGCTGACGGATCGTGCGCGGCGATCGCGGTTGCTGGCGTTCAGGGCGTTGTGGGGGGCGAGGCCGCGGCGCTCGGCCCCTCGGCCGCGCCAGGCTGCTGCAAGGCGGAGGCCTGAGGCGCGGATGCCAGCAGCATCGTGGGCGGCGACGACACCTCCAGCCCGGCGTCGTGCAGCCTCTGCAGCAGCGTGAACAACAACGCGCTGCGCACGCCGTACGCCGAGCGCGGCGACGAGACATAGCCCTTGGCGTTGAACATCAGGTTGCCGCCTTCGATGCCGTCCAGGAACACATTCGGCGCCGGCGTGTCCAGCACATCCTCATGGTCGGCGAAGGCCTGCAGGATCAGCTCGCGCACCCGCTGCGCATCGGTTGACAGCGGCAACGGCAACTTGATCTGCACCAGCCCCAGCGGGTTGGAGCGCGTGACGTTGCGCACCGTCTTGGTCACGAACTCCGAATTCGGCACGATCACCGTGGAGCGGTCGCCCATCTGGATTTCGGTGGCGCGCACGTTGATGCGCAGGATGTCTCCTTCGACGCCGCCCAGCGACACCCAGTCGCCCACCTTGACCGGTCGCTCGGCCAGCAGGATCAGGCCCGAGACGAAGTTCTGCACCACCGCCTGCAGGCCGAAACCGATACCCACGGACAACGCGCTGGCGATCCATGCCACCCGTTCCAGTCCGATGCCGGCGGCCGACAGCGACAGCGCCACCGCCAGCACGAAGCCGGCATAGCCGAACAGCGTCGCGGCCGAGAGCTGCATGCCCGGATCCAGTTCCGTCGTCGGCAGATAACGGTTCGCCAGCCAGCGCTTGAGCATCTTCACGCCCAGCAGCGACAGGCCCAGCACCAGCAGCGCCTGCAGCACCGCGCCCGGCCGGATCTGCGCCTCGCCGATGGCCAGGCCCTTGCGCAACTGGTCGAAGCGCTGAAGCAGGTCCATCGGTCCTTCGCCGAACGGCGCCAGCAGCAGGATCAGTGCCAGCAGGCCCACCGCCACGCGGCCCACGCCGGACAGCAGCACGGCGGCCTGGTCGCGCAGGCTGGGGCCTTCGCTGTCTTCGCGGTGCGACGTGCCCAGCAAGGTGCTGAAGCCGTCCTCGATCAGCACGGCCAGCAGATAGGCCGATGCCAGGATGATCACGACCCACAGTATTTGCTTGGTCAGGAAACTGCCGAAAGCCACATAGCCCGCCAGCAGGCTGGCCAGGCTGATCACCAGGACCGTGCCGGTCGCGGTCAGCAGCAGCGAGGTCCAGAAGGGCGGGGGCGGGCCGTCTTCCCGCAGCGCGCGGCGCCGCAGCCGACGGCCGATCGACAACGCCACCGCCATCGTCACCATCACAAACACGGCCACGATGCCGGTCAGGGTGATGGTGGTGGTCAGGCTGGCGTTCAGCAGCACCGGCAGCCGCTCGGCCAGCCAGATCAGCACGACGATCACGCCCAGCACGCCGGGCAGCCAGCGCAGGCGGTGCGCCACCTTATCGGACACTGGTGGCAGGCGCCAGGACGGCCGGTTGGCCGACAGCAGTGCGTAGCCCAGGCCCGACACGTAGCCGCCGAAACAGACCGTGGCCACCAGATTGGCCAGCAGGGCGCTGGTGTTCTCCGACAACTGGGAATTCCAGTCCAGGCCGATGTGGATCAGCAGGGCGATGACGCCGGGCGTGGCGACCGCCAGCGTCAACAACGCCACCGCCAGGAACGAGCGGCGCAGTCGTCCGGGCGGCACGCGCGTGGCCGTGAGCCGCAGCAGCACCCGGCCGATCCAGACGCGCAGCGCGATCGCCAGCGCCGCCGCCGCGGCCAGCAGCAGCCAGCCCCATGTCGGCGTCTGGCCGACCGCGGTGACCAGATCGTCACGAAGCGCCACCAGGCGCTCCAGGTCGCCCGGGAATTCCTCGCGGAATTCGGCCCAGAATTGGCCGGACAGGAATGAGTCGCGCCGTTCGCCCAGCCGCGCCTGGAATTGTGTGCGGCGCAATCCCGATATCTGCTCCGCGGTCTGCGCGGCGTCGACCGACAGCAGCCGCGCCAGCTTGATCTGCGCATCCAGCGCGCGGCTGTTCTTTTCCAGTTGCATGCGTTGCGCCGCCACGTCGGGCGCTTCCTTGACGCCCTCGGGCGGCGCGCCCAGTTCGCTCAGGCGCGCCGTCACGCTGGTCAATTGCGGCGTCAGGGCATCGGCGGTGGCGTCTGCCTTGGCCTGGATGTCGAGGGCATCGCCGCGCTGCTTGAGCAGATCGGCGTCGTCCGTCTCGTCCGGGACGCGTTTGCGGATGTCGTCGAGCTGCTTGCGGGCGCTGGCCAGCATGGCATCGGTTTCGGCGGGCGAAGCGGGCGCGGCGGCGAACGCGGGCGCCAGGCACAGCGCCAGCAGCAGGCCGGCGATCAGCGCGACAAAAGAGCGGCGGCGCGGCAGGGCGCGCAAAAGCGGATGTTGCGGGTTCGGGATCATGAGTCTTGGGGCGATGGAATCGCGTCGAGGCGGCAGCATAACAAGCCGCGGCCCGGTCCGTTGCAACAAAAACTCAGCTATGTCCCCCGTTAGATTCCGGCTGTCGCTGGAGGCGATCGAGGGGCGCCAGAAACAAAAATGGGGGCGGATTTGATCCGGAATTCCGGCCACGGTCGTCGGACGGGCGGCGCCCGCGGCCGAGGCTTCAGGGCTGTTGCGCGCGTTTCTCAGCCCGGGCTCGCCGGGGGACGCCCAGCACCGCGTCGCAGACCTCCAGCCATGCGCGGGCGGCGTACGACAGATAACCCGATTGCTGCCAGATGTGGCCGACCTCCCATTGCAAGCCGGATTTGGCCAGCTTGGCAGTGCTGAGTCCGCGCGTCTTCATCCGCTGCATCAGCGGTTCGGGCAGCAGCGCCACGCCGAGCCCGGCCGATGCCATCGCCACCAGGAAATCCCAGTGCGCGCTCTGCGCCGCGATCCCGGGTTGCAGCCCGGCATCGGCAAACGCCTGGCGCAGCCGCCGCGTCATGGCGAAGTCGTCCGTGGGAATCAGCAGACGGGTGTCGCGCAGCGCACTCAAGGGCAGCGAGGTCTTGCCCGCCCAGGCCGCGTCGGGCGGCCCGATCACCCAGATGGGATAGCTGCCGAAGGCCTGCGTCGCCAGGCCGCTGTCGGGCGCGATCGGCAGGATGGTTGCGCCCACCTCCAGTTCGCCGCCCGCCACCAGGTCCTCGACCGCGCGGCCGGTGCCCTCCTTCAGGGTCAGGTGGATGCCGGGGTGCAGTTCGCGAAAGCGCTTCACCACTGGCGTGAACAGCAGGTTGATCATGGGCGGGATGCCCACCTCCAGCGAACCGCGTTGCAGTTCTGCCGTCTGGCGCATTTCCTCGCTCAACTGGCGCATGGTCTCCAGCACCTGCAGGCCGCGCTGATACATCACGCGGCCGGTATCGGTGGGGCGGGCCGTGTGGCCGTCGCGCACCAGCAGCGGCGTGCCGGCTTCCTCTTCCAACTGGCGGATCATCTTGCTGACGGTGGACTGCGTCACGAACAGCGCCCTGGCCGCCTGCGTAAAGCTGGCATGGCGGACCGTTTCGACGAAGTACCGCAAGGCGCGCACGTCCAAGGCTCATCTCCTGCGCAAGGCGCGGAACATTCAAATAATGAAAAAAACGAATTGATTGGATGATTTTAAGTCATTACGAGATTTTGCTCGCGCTTCCTATACTGCGGAAAATTCGTCCCGAGGCCGGCCTGCCAGGCCTCTCGGGCGTAAGGAAACGCCGCGCTAGACGGCGCCTGGATGCGAGCGGCGGCGCCGCCACGTCCGGCCGCGAGCCGCCGGCTTTTGAATCTGGAGACACCATGCATACCGACCGTATCCGCCATCCCGGGCTACGCGCCAAGATTACGTCCGCTGAACAGGCGGCCCTGCTGGTGCAGGACGGCATGACCGTCGGCATGAGCGGCTTCACCCGCGCCGGCGACTGTAAGTCGGTGCCTGCCGCGCTGGCCGAGCGGGCCGGGCGCGAACCGCTCGCCATCACCCTCATCACGGGCGCCTCGCTGGGCCACGACACCGACAAGATGCTGGCGCAGGCCAACGCGCTGGCGCGCCGCATGCCGTTTCAGGTCGACACGACCTTGCGGCGCAAGATCAACCAGGGCGAGATCGCCTTCATCGACCAGCATCTGTCGGAGACGGCAGAGCAATTGCGCGCCGGCCACATCGGCCCGGTCGACGTGGCCATCATCGAAGCCGCCGCCATCACGGAGACCGGCGCGATCGTCCCGACCATGTCGGTGGGCAACTCGGCCTCGTTCGCGCAACAGGCGCGCTGCGTCATCATCGAGCTGAACCTGGGCGTGCCGGCCGCGATCGAAGGCCTGCACGACATCTACGTGCCGGCCGATCGCCCCAACCGCGAGCCCATGGGCCTGGTGTCGCCCGACCAGCGAATCGGCCAGCCGTTCATCGAGGTGGATCCGGACAAGATCGCCGCCATCGTTATCACGCATGAGCCCGACAGCCCCTCGAACGCCTTGCCCCCGGACGCCGAGACCAACGCCATCGCCGCGCACATCAATGCGTTCCTGCGCCGCGAAGTGGACGCCGGCCGCCTGACCAATTCGCTGCTGCCGCTGCAGGCCGGTATCGGCACCATTGCCAACGCCGTGCTGCATGGTTTTGAATCGTCCGATTTCGACGGGTTGACGATGTACTCCGAGGTGCTCCAGGACAGCGCCATCGAGCTGCTCGACCAGGGCAAGCTGGCCTTCGCCTCGGCCTCGTCCATCACGGTATCCAAGCCGGTGTACGAGAAGATCCTCGCCAACATCGATCACTACCGCGAACGCATCCTGCTGCGTCCGCAGGAAATCAGCAACGCCCCGGAGATCGTGCGCCGCCTTGGCATCATCGCCATCAATACCGCGCTGGAGTTCGACATCTATGGCAACGTCAATTCCACCCATGTCGGCGGCACGCACATGATGAACGGCATCGGGG
Organism: Achromobacter dolens; assembly: GCF_902859745.1. GTDB lineage: Bacteria > Pseudomonadota > Gammaproteobacteria > Burkholderiales > Burkholderiaceae_B > Achromobacter > Achromobacter dolens. The sequence goes on from NZ_CADIJW010000013.1 coordinate 120,411, forward strand.
GCTCCGGCGACTTCGCCCGCAATGCGCACCTGGCGATCTTCGTGTCGAAGTCCATGGCCAAGAACGGCGACATCTCCAGCGTCGTGCCGATGGTGTCCCACGTGGACCACACCGAGCATGACGTGGACGTGCTCGTCACCGAGTGCGGGCTGGCCGACTTGCGCGGTCTGGCGCCGCGCGAACGCGCCCGCGCCATCATCCAGCATTGTGTGCACCCGTCCTATCGCCAGGCCTTGCAGGACTATTTTGACCGGGCCTGCGAGCGCGGCGGCCAGACCCCCCATCTGCTGGAAGAGGCGTTCGCGTGGCACCAGCGCTTCAACGAGACCGACACCATGCGCGCGGTTTCCCCCGCGACCCGCAAGGTCGCCTGACCTTGCGCCTGTCCGCCGCCGGACGCTCAGGCCGGCGGCAGCCTATGCCCGCTCGTCCCGCGCCGCCTTGACCGCGTCATGGCGCGCGGCGGTCACCAGGCCCTTGCTGGAGCGTTCCAATTCGTCGCGCAGCCATTGTTTCAGCGCCACCAGTGGCGCCCAGTCGCGCAGGCTCGGCCGGTAGACCAGGTGATAGGTCTGGGCCTGCTCATAATGGACCGTTACGGGCGAAACCTGCACCAGCCGTCCGGCACAGATCGCGTCCGCGGCCAGCAACTCGCGGCCGAGGGTGATGCCCAGGCCCTGCTCGGCCGCCTGCAGCATCATCCCCGCATCATTGAACGTGGCGACTGGCGTCACCGGCACGCTCAGTCCGGCCGCGTTGAACCAGTGTTGCCACATATCGCGTTCGCCCAGCAGGGGCTGCCGCGCCAGCGTCTCGGGCGTGTTGTCGGGCAATGCAGCCGCCGTTTCCGGCGAGGCCAGTGCGATCAGCGGCAACGGCATGTCGAACAGCGGCTCGGACTCGACGCCCGGCCACGGGCCGCGGCCGAATCGCAGCGCCGCGTGGAAGCCGTCGCGCAGCAGGTCCACGACCTGTTGCGAGGTCTCGATCTGCAGCGACAGGTCCGGGTGGCGCTTGTGCCAGCGCGTCATGCGCGGCAATAGCCAGCGCTGCGCGAACGAGGGCAGCACCGATACGCGCAGCCGCTGCGCGCTGCCGGTCGCGGCGGCCGACGCCGCCATCAGGCCCTCGTCCAGCAACGCCATGGCGCTCTGCACACTGCACAACAGCGCGGCGCCGGCGGGGTTCAGCACGATGCCCCGCCCGCTGCGCTCGAACAAGGCGAAGCCCAGTTGTTCTTCCAATCCCTTGATCTGTTGGCTGACCGCGCTGTGGGTCAGGTGCAGGCGCTCGGCCGCGGCGCGCAGATTCTGTAGTTCGGCGACGGCGCGGAAGGCGGGCAGGGTATTCAGGGGCAGGCGCATGGGAAAGGGGGCGGGACGCCAGGGAGTTTCACGGGCACTCCGTCCAGGAAGGCGAGTCCGCCCCACGGAGGGAATGATTCGATTGGTTAGCTTAGCTGACCGTCCTGGGTAAAACAATTCGATTTTCAGCGCCGGTTTGGGCGAATACGCTTACCAAAACGGACTGAATCGAGGAGCCAAGCCATGTCCGCCCAAACCTGCATCCAGACCTCTCCCGCTTTCGGCGCCGCTTGCCCGGCGCCTACGCGGACTCACGCGCCCGAGATCACGCCGTCCGTGGCGCCGGCTATCCCGGTTCCCCAACCGGTGGCGCGCAACCTGCAACCCCCCGTCGCCGCCCTCAACGGCGCGACCGCGCCGTCGAGCGGCTTCATTGCCCGCCTCTGGCACGCCTATCGCGCACGGCGCGCCGACCGGATCCTGCGCAATCTCGCGGACGAGATGGACGTCCACATGCTGAAGGACGTGGGCGCGCCGGAATGGCTGGTGAATCAGGCCACGGTTGAGCAATCGCTCAAGCGGATCACGCGCATCGACAGCCTGCGCTGGTGATGTGGACGCCTGGCCGGGAAGGGGGCGATGAGACCATCAGCCCCGATTCCCGGCCTTATATCTATATAGAGAGGCGGTCCCCATGGCGGATGGCCGCCGCCAAGAGATGAAGCATGAGTGAGACACCCACAAAGAGCGCGCAGGTGTCTTCGAAGGGAGCGAGACGTCTGTCTCCGGGCGCAATTGCCCCGCCCCAGCCATCTGAACGTATCGCGCCCTTCCCTATATAGAGAGAAGAGAGCTTTCTCTAGAGAGGAGATAGCTCGCTCCATATATATAGAGGAAGGCGAGGGGGGAGCCGTTCCCCTCCAGGCTGCCGTGGCCGGCAACCCTTTCGCATTCTCGTAGGAGAGGGAGGGGATCAGGGCCATACCCCTTCGCCACGGGGGATCCCCGGGCCTTGCCGCGTGGAAATCATCATCTTTCTGCAAAACGAGTGTCATGCCGGCGTGACAAGCCAAAATTCTGTGCTATAGTCTCGCTCCTTCGCAGTTCACGCAGTTTTGTGAGCCGCGAAGCCAGGCAAGTGCAACGGATTTGACGCCACGGCGACGAATCTGCCGCAGGGCAGCAAGGCGGTGAGTCAGCGATGATTCTCTCGAACCGGCGGTCAGCGAATTTTGCGTAAGTCGGTGCAAATCAGGCAGAAGCCAGTTGC
>NZ_CADIJW010000014.1 GCF_902859745.1 Achromobacter dolens
GGTCGCCGCCGGCCTGCCGGCCGGCATCCTGGTGCTGCGGCATCCGGCCAGCGGCGCCGCCGTCAGCGCCGCCGGCGCCTGCGCGCCGGGCCTGCGCATTCTCAACGCGGGCGACGGCGCGCACGCCGATCCGCTGCCGGCATTGGCCCGCGTGCAGGCGATGCTGCAGGCCAGGCACGATCTGACCAACCTGGCCGTGGCGCTGGTGGGCGACATCCGCCACAGCGCCGTGGCCCGCGGCCTGATCCATGCCATGACCACGCTGGGCGTGCCCGAAGTGCGCGCCGCCGCGCCACGCACCCTGTTGCCCGACGGCCTGCCGCAACTGGGCGTGCGGGCTTGCGCCACGCTGCACGAATGCCTGGCCGACGCCGATGTGGTGATGGTGTTGCCCCTGCGCGCCGAGCGCATGAGCGGCGCGCTGCTGCCGTCGGCGCGCGAATACGCCGCCAGTCATGGCCTGACGCGGGACCGCCTGGCGCTGGCCCGGCCCGATGCCCTGCTGCTGCCCGCCGCCGCGCTGACGCCGGGCATCGAGGTCGATGGCGATGTCGCCGCCGGCCTGGGCGACATTGACGCCGGTTTGGCCCGCTCTGAATGTCATTTGCGCCTGGCCGCCTTGAGCGTGCTGGCTGGAGTCGCCGCATGAGGCTGCACATCGCCAATGGCCGCCTGATCGACCCGGCCCACGACCGCGACGGCATCCAGGACCTGTTCATCGCCGATGGCCGAGTGGCGGCGGTCGGCCAGGCCCCCGACGGTTTCCATGCCGACCTCCGCATCGACGCCGCCGGCCTGGCCGTGCTGCCGGGCCTGGTGGACCTGTCGGCGCGCGTGCTGTGCCAGGACGCCGGCGCGGCGGCGCAGGCCCGCTTTTCCTCCGCCGAGCTGCGCGCCGCGCTGGCGGGCGGCGTGACCACGCTGGCCCTGCCGCCGGATGTCGCCACGCCGCTGGACGAACCGGCCAAGGTCGAGGCGCTGCTGCGCGAGGCGCCCGCCGGGCACGGCCGGGTGCTGCCGCTTGGCGCGCTCACGGTCGGCCTGCGCGGCGAGACCCTGGCCGAAATGGGCCTGCTGGCGCAGGCCGGCTGTGTGGCCTTCTCGCCGGGCGAGTCCGGCATCGTCGACACCCGGGTGCTGTGGGGCGCCATGCGCTATGCGGCCGGGCAGGGCCTGGCGCTGTGGCTGCGGCCGCAGGACCCCTGGCTGGCGCAGGGGGCGGTGGTCGCCGCCGGCGCCTACGCCGACCGCCTGGGCCTGGAAGGCCAGCCGCCTCAAGCCGAGGCGCTGGCCCTGCAGACGATTTTCGAGTTGCAACGCGCCACCGGCGCCCGCGTGCACCTGTCGCGCCTTTCCACCGCCCGCGGCCTGGACCTGCTGCGCGCCGCCCGCCGCGAAGGACTGCCGGTCAGCGCCGACGTCTCGGCCAACAGCCTGCACCTGACCGATGTGGACATCGGCTATTTCAATACGGCTTTCCACCTGCGCCCGCCGCTGCGCGGCCAGCGCGACCGCGACGCGATCCAGGCGGCGCTGCGCGAGGGGTTGGTGGACGCGCTATGTTCGGATCATGCGGTGGTGGACGATGACGGCAAGTCCGTTCCGTTCCCGCACTCGCAGCCCGGCGCGACCGGCCTGGAATTGCTGCTGTCGCTGACGCTGAAATGGGCCCGCGACGCCCGCCTGCCGCTGCCGCAGGCGCTGGCCCGGGTGACGTCGGGACCCGCGGCGGTGCTGCGCGGGTTGTCTCCGGCGCTGTCCGGCCTGGGTGAACTGGGCGTGGGCGCGCCCGCTGATCTGTGCCTTGCGGACCTGGAGGCCGAATGGCTGGTGGCGCCGGGCGCCCTGCAAAGCCACAGCCGTCATACGCCGTTCGCGGGTATGATGCTGCCCGGTCGTGTCCGCGCCACCCTGGTGGGTGGCCGTCCGGCCTGGGAGACGCCTGTTTGAAGCTGCTGCGCTTTGTTCTTCGCCTGATGCTGGTGGTGCCGTTGATCGTTCTGGGCCTGCTGTGCGTGGGGCTGGTGTATCCGCTGCTGCGCCCAAAGTCGCGGGCCTGGCTCAACCGCACCTGGTCGCGCTGCCTGATGGCGGCCTGCGGCCTGCGAGTCGTCTTCAAGGGCCAGCCGCGCATGACGGGCCCGGTGCTGCTGGTGGCGAACCATGTGTCGTGGATCGACATCTTCGTGCTGAATTCGGCGCGCGCGACCTCGTTCGTGGCCAAGAGCGAGATCCGCGCCTGGCCTGTGATCGGCTGGCTGGTGGCGGGGGCGGGCACGCTGTTCATCGAACGCGGCCAACGCCACGCGGTGCACGCGATGGGCGAGTCGATGCAGGCGCGCTTCAAGCAGGGCGACGCGGTCGGCCTGTTCCCGGAAGGCACGACGAGCGAGGGTTTCACGCTGCGTCCGTTCCATGCGAGCCTGTTCGAGCCGGCCCGCACGGCCGCGGTCGAAATCCAGCCGGTGGCCCTGCGCTTCCTGCAACACGGCGAACGCAGCGGCTTCGCGGCCTTCGTGGGCGAGGAAACGCTGGTGGCGAATCTCTGGCGGGTGCTGGGAACGACGGGGCTGGCGGTCGAAGTGGTGTTCTTGCCGGTGCTGGCAACGCAACACGCGGACGGGACGGCGCCGACGCGGTTGGAACTGTCGCATCAGGCCCGGGACGCGATCCAGGCGGTGCTTTGAGGGGGCTGCCTCAGCGGCAGAAACGCGCGACGGGCAGATGCTGAGCAGCCGCGGTCACCGCCGTCGGTCGCAATAGGACGATCGTCACTCGGACAACGGATCCTGGAACTGCGAGCACTTCACCTGCACCAGCTTCCGATCCTGCAGCCGCAACGCCGTCAACGCCCCGCCCCACACGCATCCCGTATCCAGGCAGATCACGTCCGGCCGCTGCATCAGTCCCAGCGTCGACCAGTGGCCGAATACCGTCGTCACGTCGCGCGTGGCGCGGTTCGGCACGTCGAACCAGGGCACCAGGCCAGCCGGCCAGGCGCCCGGCGTCACTTTGGTCGCGAACTCCATGTGGCCGTTCGGCGTGCACAGGCGGATACGCGTCAGCGCATTGATGATCACCCGCATCCGCTTGCCGCCCTTGTGGTCTTCCTTCCACGTCGACGGTTCGTTGCCGTACATCTTCTGCAGCGCCTTCTGCCAGTTCGGGCCGCGCAGCGCGTCCTGCACCTCGGCCGCCAGCGACAGCGTCTTGGCCACGTCCCATTTGGCCAGCGTGCCCGCATGCACCATCAGGTGATTTTGCTCGAAATGCGCCAGCGGGCGCGAGCGCAGCCAGTCGATCAGGTCGGCCGAATCCGGCGCGCGCAGGATGTCGTCCAGCGTGTCGGACTTGGACGGCTTGCGCACGCCCGCGGCGGCGGCCAGCAGGTGCAGGTCGTGGTTGCCCAGCACCACCGTGGCGCGATCGCCCAGGTCGATGATGCGACGCAGCGTCGCCAGCGACTGCGGGCCGCGGTTGACCAGATCCCCGGCGAACCAGAAGCGCGATTGCGGGTCGCCGACCAGATCGGGATGGGACAGCAAGCGATCCAGCGGCGAGCAGCAACCTTGCACGTCGCCGATCATCCAGATACTGCCGTTCATGCGGGACTCTTGCTCCAGGGCCAACGTTGTTGGACGATTCGGGTGATGGTGTGGCGGTATTCCATGTAGCTCATGGCGCCCAGCGCCAGGGCCATGGCGCCGATGTTCGGCCCCAGGGCGGTGAGCCAGGGCGGCCATTTGCCCAGCATGCCGACGTTCAGCGCCAACTGGTTGAGCATGAAGAAGCCCACGCCCAGCAGGATGCCGATGAACACCTTGGCGCCCACGCCGCCGCGGCGCGTCTGCATCAGGCCGATGGGGGCGGCGATGGTGATCATCACCAGCAGCGTGAACGGATATGCCAGTTTGCGCCACAAGGCGACCACCTGTCGACCATATTGCAGTTGGTTGTTGCGCAAATAATCCACATAGTCGAGCAGCGTCGCGATCGACATCCGCTCAGGGGGCAGGATCCGGGCCAGCAGGCGTTCGGCGCTCAGGGTGGTGTCGACGGTGCGCTCGGGCACCTTCACCACCACCGCGGGAGGATTCTTCGGCGGCCGGGCATCGGCCAGCGTCTCGGCCGCGTTGTCGTCCAGGCGGGTCTCGGCGACGTCTTTCAGCACCAGGTCGCCATGGGCAAAGAGGCCGCTCGGGGCGGTGGACAGCACCGACAGCGTCAGGTTCTTCTTGAATTCATACAGGGTGATGCCGGTGACCTGGCCGTCGCCCTTGAGCTCAGCGATGTTGATGATGCGGGTGCCGCCGTTGGCCATGGGCTCCTTGAACCAGTAGCCGCTGTTCAGGCGGTCGCCGCCGGCCTTGCCGCGGAACACCAGGTTGGCCTCGCCCGACTTCATCTCGGCCCAGGGGGTGACGTACTCGGACAGCAGGGCGGCGCCGATCATCAACGGAATGGTGACGATCCAGAGCATGCGCAGCAGACGCATGCCGCTGACGCCGGAGACCCGCAGGATCACCAGCTCATTGCGCTGGGCCAGCCCCGCCAGCGCCAGGATGGCGCCGATCAGCAGGCCGATGGGCAAAAGGTCGTACAGCCGGGTGGGGATGGCCAGCGCCTGCATGTACAGCAGGGCCATCATGGAGAACTTTTCGCCCACGTTGTCCAGGTCGTCCACCAGCGCGAAGAACGTGAAAAGGCCCAGCAGGGCCATGAGGACCACTGCACAAGAGCGATAGATCTCGCGGGCCAGGTAGCGACGTGCGGTACGCATGAAAAAGGGCGAAGTAGCGCTAAACGTGAAAGCTTAACAAATCCGGCCGCCCCGGGTGGGCCCGGGCTGTCGAAGCCGCCGGTTTCCGTGTCAGGGAATGTCAACCATCTGCATGCGCCGGGTCAGCGTGTAGACGCGGGAGTTCAGGTAGTTCGAGTTGCGGTGGCTGTCGTAGAAGCGCGGATTCGGCAGCATGGCCGCCAGCCGGGCCGACTGGGCGGCCCCCAGGCTGGCCGCCGGCACGTTGAAATAATGCTTGGCCGCCGCCTGGGCGCCGAACACGCCGACGCCCCATTCCGCCACATTCAGGTACAGCTCCAGGATGCGCTCCTTGCTCATGACGTGTTCGATCATGTAGGTCAGCACCAGTTCCTGGCCCTTGCGCAGGTAGCTGCGGGAACTGGACAGGAACAGGTTCTTGGCCAATTGTTGCGTGATGGTGGAGCCGCCGCGCATCTTGCTGCGTCCGGCCGCTTCCTGCTTCTGGTTGTATTCCCAGGCCTTGCGGATGGCGTCCCACTCGACGCCGTCATGCTCGGTGAAGTTGGAATCCTCGGACGCCACCACCGCCAGCTTCAGGCTGCGGTTGATCTTGTCATAGGGCACCCACTCGTATTTCAAGCGGAAATCGGGGTTTCCATCCTGCAGCCGGGACAGTTCCTCGCGCATCACGGCGCTGCTGCCCGGGTTCTGGTAGTTGTACCAGACCACCAGGCCGAACAGCCAGAACTGGTACAGCAGCACCGCGCACACCAGCGCCATCAGCGCGCCGGTGATGATCCGGAACCAGGAGCGGCGCTTGCCGCTCTTGCCGCGGGCGGCCATCGGCTCAGTTTCCGGCCATGAGCGCCTCGCGCAGCGCGGCCAGCACCGGGGCGGGGTCGGGCCGCACGCCGTGCCAGATGAAGAAGCTCTCGGCCGCCTGGCCCACCAGCATGCCCAGGCCGTCGGCCGTGAGGGCGGCGCCGTCCTCACGGGCCTGGCGCATGAACGCCGTCGGCTGGGCGCCGTACATCATGTCGTAGGCGGCCGCGCCCTCGGCGTACAGGCCGGCGGGCAGGTCGGGAGCGGCGTCCTGCAGCCCGCTGGCGGTGGCATTGACCACCAGGTTCCAGCCGCCGGGCTGGGCGGCGTCGGCCAGCCCGCCGGCGGTGACCCGGGTCTGCGGCTCGGCGCCGGTCTCGCGCCAGCCCTCGGCCAGCTCCAGCGCGCGGGCGGCGGTGCGGTTGACGATATGGATGCGGGCGCAACCGGCCTGTGCCAAGGGTTGCAGCACGCCGCGGGCGGCGCCGCCGGCGCCCACCAGCAGCACCGAGGCGCCGGTCAGGCGCACGCCCAGGCGCAGCAGATCGGAAACCAGGCCCACGCCGTCGGTGTTGCAGCCATGCCAGGCGCCGTCGCGCCAGGACAGGGTGTTGACCGCGCCGGCCAGCCGGGCGCGGCTGGATAGGCGGCCCGCGGCCAGCGTATAGGCATCCTGCTTGAACGGCACCGTCACGTTCAGGCCCAGGCCGCCCTCGGCGGCAAAGGCGGCCACGGCCGCCGTGAAGCCGTCCACCGGCGCTAGCAGGCGTTCATAGCTGAGCGGCTTGCCGGTCTGGCGGGAAAACAGGGCGTGGATCTGCGGCGAGCGGCTGTGCGCGATAGGGTTGCCGATCACGGCATAGCGGGCAAGAGGGGACGCCTCGGTCATGGGGCTTGGGTTTCCAGGGTGTCGTTGACGAAATGCCAGGTGCGGGTGATGACCAGCACGTCGGTGTCGCGCGCGATCTCGGGCGGGAACGGCGGGAATGGCGCCGCCAGTTGCACGATGCGGCGGGCGGCCTGATTCAGCACCGCGTGCGGCGACGGCTGGTCGATCTCGACGTCGGCGATGCTGCCGTCGGCGCGCACCGACACGGTGATGCGCAGCGAGCCGTAGATACGGCCACGCGCCTCTTCCGGGTAATGCTGGGTGCCGACCGTTTCGATGCGGGCGCGCCAGGCGTCCAGGTAGGCGGCGTAGCGCGAGGCTTCGGCCGAGGGCGCCACGAACTGCTTGCGCGGCTCGGCGCTGTACTGCTGCACCTTTGCCGCCAGCGCGGCGACCTGGGCGTTCTGGATGACGCTGGCCTGGTCCTCGGCGTCCTTGCCGCGTTCGTTGCCGTCGGGCCAGGGATTGACGGCCTGGCGCTCGGCGCCGGCCTTGTCGGCCGCGCGCAGTTGGGTCATCAGGCGGGCCTGTTCGGCCTCGAGCTGCACCTGGCGGCGCCGCATGGCCTCGAGCACGATGGTTTCGGCCGAGGCGCCGGTCTGGGGCAGCGGGGTGGTGGACAGGCCGCGCTCGGCGTTGCCGCCGCCACTCATCTGGTTCTGCGCCTGGGCGCGGGGGGTATCGGGCGGCGTCTCGCTGCGCGCGTTCAGCAGCACCACCTCCAGGCTGGTCGCCGGGGGCCGCGACAAGGCGGGCGCGCCGAAGCGCCACGCCAGGGCGCCGGCGTGCACCAACAGCGAAATCGCGAGGCCGATGCGCAGGTAATGCTGGGCGGGCGCGCCCAGCCACCGCAGCGGACGGCTCAGCGGGGGAGGGGAGTCAGCGACGTGTTGCACGCACGCATTGTAGAGCCACTCCGCCCGCCGCCGTCACCTTACTTGGCCGGGCGCGGGAACACCCAGACCTTGTCCGCCGGCAGGGCCAGGCGGCAAGGGCCGGGCTCGCGGCCCTCGGGACCGTAGGCGCGCAGCGCCAGCGTGTTGGCCGGATCCGCGTCGGGGGTGCGGAACAGGTATTCCCAGCGGTCGCCCAGGTACATGCTGGTCAGCAGCGGCATGTCGATGTGGTTACCGTCGGGGTCGTCCGCCAGGCGGACCTGTTCGACCCGGATCACGGCGGTGGCGTCCTGGCCCGCGGCCACGCCTTCCCCGGCCTTGCCCCACAGCGCCCAGCCGCGGCCCTCGATGCGGGCGCGGCCATCGCGCACTTCGGTGACCTTGCCGTCCAGGCGGTTGTTGCTGCCCATGAATTCGGCGGTGAACAGCGTCGACGGCGCGCCGTACATCTCCTGCGGCGTGCCCTGTTGCTCGATCTTGCCGTTGTTCAACAGCAGGATGCGGTCGGAAATGGCCATGGCTTCGCTCTGGTCATGCGTCACCATCAATGCCGACAGGCCCAGGCGGATGATCAGCTCGCGCAGGAAGGCGCGGGCCTCCTCGCGCAGCTTGGCGTCCAGGTTGGACAGCGGCTCGTCCAGCAGGATCACGGGCGGGCTGTACACCAGGGCGCGGCCGATGGCCACGCGCTGCTGCTGGCCGCCGGACAGCGCGTGCGGATGGCGCTGGCCGAGCTTGCCCAGGCCGAGCTGGTCCAGCACCGCCTGTACGCGTTCGCGCACTTCGCCCGACGGCACCTTGCGCAGCTTGAGCGGGTAGGCGACGTTGTCGAACACGGTCTTGTGCGGCCACAGGGCATACGACTGGAACACCAGGCCGAGGTTGCGCTCTTCGGCCGGGATCTCCTGGCGCGCGGCGCCGTCGTAGACGGTGCGATCGCCGATGGTGATGCGGCCGCGCTTGGGGCCTTCCAGGCCGGCCACGGCGCGCAGCAGGGTGGTCTTGCCGCTGCCCGAGGGGCCCAGCAGCGACACCACTTCGCCCTGGCGCAGTTGCATCGACACGCCCTTGAGCACCGGGTTGTCGCCGTAATCCAGGTGCAGGTCTTCTACAGAAAGCTCAATCATGAAGTTTGACTCCGAATCGCAGGGCGATGCCCAGGCCGATCACGACCAGAACGATATTGATGAAGGAAAGCGCGGCCACGATGTCGATGGCGCCCGAGGCCCAGAGCGACACCAGCATGGAGCCGATGGTCTCGGTGCCGGGCGACAGCAGATAGACGCCGGTGGAGTATTCGCGCTCGAAAATCAGGAACATCAGCAGCCACGAACCGATCAGGCCGTACTTGGCCAGCGGCACGGTGACGTGGCGCGTGACCTGGCCGCGGCGGGCGCCGGCGCTGCGGGCGGCTTCCTCCAGTTCGGGGCCGACCTGCAACAGCGTCGACGAGATCAGCCGCAGCCCGTAGGCCATCCATACCACCGTGTAGGCCAGCCACACGCTGAAGATGGTGCTGCGCATGGAACGCAGCCATTCGACGAAGTTCTCGCGCGCCCACTCGGCGAACGGCAGGCCCGACAGCCAGCCGCCCAGGTCGGCGTCGAGCGCGTTGTCCAGCCACATCGGCACGAACAGGAACACCCACAGGAACGCCAGGCCCGCCAGCAGGCCGGGCACGGCGCGCGGCACCAGCACGCTGTAGTCCATGAAGCGCGTGACGTTGTCCGGCTTGCGATGCATGGCCAGGCCGACGAAGGTGTAGCAGATCACCGCCAGCGCGCCGCCGAACACGCCGATGGCCACCGAGTTGACGATCGCGCGCATCAGGTTGGGTTGCGAGAACACGGTGCGGAACGCGTCCAGCGACAGCACGTCGAACAGCGACACGCCCATGCCCCAGTTGGACACGAAGGCGCGCAGCAGCACGCCCAGCAGCGGCACCACGATGGTGACCAGCAGCCAGAACGCCACCACGCCGCCGGCCACCCAGCGCCACTTGCCCAGCGGCAGCGGACGGGCGCGCGAGGCCTTGCCCTTGACGGTGACGAAGCGGTTGGCGGTGCGCATCAGGCGGCGCTGCAGCATGACCAGCGGGATCGTCATGCAGATCAGCACCACGGCCACCGCGGCCATCAGGTGGTACGACGGGATGCCGAGCTTGTTGGTCAGCTTGTACAGGTAGGTGGCCAGCACCAGGTTGCCTTCGGGGTCACCCAGCACCAGCACCAGGCCGAACACTTCCAGGCCCAGGAAGAACAGCAGCACCGTGGCGTACAGCATGGCCGGGCGCACCATCGGCAGGCTCACGGACACCATCACGCGCAGCGGCGAGGCGCCGCTGACGCGGGCCGCTTCCTCGACGTCCGAGCCCATGCTGCGCAGCGCCGACGAGATGTACAGGTAGGCGTGCGGCACGTGCGTCAGGCCGGCGATGATGACGATGCTGGTCAGCGAATACACATTCCAGGGCACGAAACCCAGGATGTTCTGCGCCCAGGTCGAGAAGAAGCCGACCGGGCCCGCCGCCACCACGTAGCCGAAGCCCAGCACCATCGGCGACACGAAGATCGGCACCAGGATCAGCGGTTCGATCCAGCGCCGGCCCGGCAGGTCGGTGCGGATCATCAGGAACGCCAGCATGCCGCCCAGCGGGATGGCGATGATGGCCAGCCCGAACGCCAGGATGAAGCCGCTTTTCAGCGCCTTGTAGAAATCGGGGTCCGCGAAGATGAAGCGGAACGCATCCAGGCTGAAGACCTTGGACGGCGAAAAGAAGGGCGCGGATAGAAAGCTCTGGATGATGATGAACGACAGCGGCACGTAGATGGCCAAGGCTGTGATCAGCACCACCACGCCGCGTGGCAGGGACTGCCATTTTCTGCGCAATGACTGCATGGGGAAAATCCTGTTATCTCGATAGACGCGGGTCGCGCCCACTGGCCATGAACACCCGGGCCACGGGCGGCCTGGCGGGCGGCGGTGCTACGCCCTCCCGCGTGCTTGCGGCCGGGGGCGCGCGGCCCCCGGCGGTACCGGCGACAGCCTTACTTGCCGGCGGCGGCGCGCCAGTCCTTGATGAACTGCAGGCGCTTGTTCTGCTCCAGGTAGTCCAGCAGCGTCTCGTTGACCGGGATCGGCTTGAGCGAGGCGCCCAGCTTCTTGGTCATGCCGTCGACGTCGTTGTCGCCTTCGATGTCGTCGCGGACCGAGGCCAGGTCGGCCTGGTTGGCCATGATTTCCTGGCCCTTCTGCGACAGCAGGTAGTCCATCCACAGCTTGGCGGCGTTGCGGTTCTTGGCCTTCTTGCTGATGAACGCCACGCGCGACAGCACCAGCGCGTAGTCGGTCGGGTAGGCCACGCCCAGCGACGGGTCGGTCTTGGCGCGGGTCTCGGCGTACGAACCCAGGATGTTGTAGCCGATCAGGTTCTCGCCCGACGACACGCGTTCCATCATGGTGCCGGTGGACGACTGCACGATCAGGCCGCCCTTGGCGATGTCCTTGAGCGTTTCGAAGTACTTGGGATCGTTGGCCTTGTCCTGCACGGCCAGCATGAAGCCCACGGCCGACTTCTCGATGTCGTAGGTGGTGACCTTGTTCTTGAACTTGTCCGGCTGGCTGGCGATCAGCTTGGCCAGGGCGCCGTGCGTGGTCGGCACTTCGTTGGCCGGGATCAGGCGCTTGTTGTAGATGAACACCGCCGGTTCGTAGGTGGTGCCGTAGGCCGAATCCTTCCACACCGCCCAGGCCGGCAGCTTGCCGATTTCGGGCGACTTGTACTGCAGCGCGTAGTCGGTGGCCAGCTTGAGGGCCGAGTCCATCGACGAGCTCCAGACGATGTCGCCGCTGCTGCCGCCCGCCGCCTGCTCGCTGATGTAGCGGTTGTACAGCTCGGTGCTGTTCATGTCGTTGTATTCGACCTTGATGCCCGGATACAGCGCTTCGAAGCCCTTGATGATGGGGCCGGCGGCCTTGGTGTCGGTGGTCGAGTAGATCACGACCTTGCCTTCCTTCTTGGCGCCGTCGAGGATCTTCTGATAATCGGCCGGGTAGCCCGCGGGAACCGTTTGGGCGTAGGCGCTGCCGGCGGCGATGGCGAATGCAGCGGCGCAGGCGGCCGCCAGTCTGGACTTGGCAAGCATGTCTTGTCTCCGTTTGGATTTGGTATCGACAGGCGCAAGGGCCTGCTTGGCGTCCATCTTAGGTTTCGGCGTCTGTCGTCGTCCTGTCATGGGACGACAGCCGGGATAAGGGTAATCCCGGTGTCCGCGGCCGCCCTGGCCTAGGGCCGCTCAGGTGTGTCGGTGATCAGCCGGATCCAGTTCTGCACGAAGCGCGAATGGCGCCGCTGGTCCAGCCCCACCAGCAGCGCGGGCGACAGCACCACCGGCTGCACGATGCCCTGCGAGCGCGCCAGCACCGCTTCCGAGGTCCAGCGGCCGGGGGTGTCTTCCATGATCGACCCCAGCGCCGCGTGGCTGGAGGCCACCTGCTGGCCGGCCGGCGACAACAGCCAGTCGACCAGCGCGCGGCCCAGGTCCGGGTTGGGCGCGCGCCGCGTGATCAACACCGAGCGCGCCAGCACCAGCACGTAGTCCTGCGGGAACACCACGCCGATCTTGCTGCCCGCCGCCTGGCGCGACAGGGCGTAGGAGCCGAGGATGTTGTAGCCCAGGTCCATCTCGTCGGTCTCGATGGCATCGAGCAGTTCGGCGCTGGTGGCCGACAGCCGCACGCCAACCTGGCCGAAGGCGTTGGCCAGGCCCCAGAAGTTCGACGACACCAGCTCGTCCTGCTCGGCCATCAGGTAGCCCACGCTGCTGCGCGAGATGTCGTAGGTGCCGACGCGGCCATGCAGCCGAGCGCGGTCGTGCTCCAGCGTGCGCAGCAGGTCCTGGCGCGAGCGCGGCACCGTGGCCTCGGTGTAGCGCTTGGGGTTGTAGACGATCACGGCCGGCTCGAAGGTGAAGCCGTAGACCTCGTTGCGCCATACCGCCCACGACGGCAGCTTGGCGGCGTAGGGCGAGGCGTAGCGCTGGGCATAGCCGTCGTTGGCCAGGCGGATCTGCAGGTCCGAGGCGGAGCTCATCAGCACGTCCACGTCCTTGAGCCGGTCCTCGATGGCGGCCTCGTACAGCTCGCGGCTGCCCATCTCGCGGTAAACCACCGTGACGTCGGGCCGTTGCGCCTGGAAGCCAAGGATCAGCGGCGCCACCACCGGCGTGTCGGTGGGCCCGGCGATGGTCAGCACGCGCGAAGACGGCTGCGGCGCGGGATAGCGGGTGACGATCTCGGGAATTTCGGCGGCGCGCACGTCCGCGGGCGCGGCGGCCAGCAGCAACAGCGTTGTGCCGATGGCCCCGAGCAACCCGGCCACGGCGCGGCCCGCGCGCTGCCGCGCCAGCGGCAGGATGACGCGCGCGGACAGGCCGCCGCCGGGGCGGTCCTGCAGCCACAGCGAGCCGCCGTGCGCCATGGCCACCGAGCGCACGATGGCCAGGCCCAGGCCCGAGCCCGGCTGCGATCCGCCGGCGCGGCCGCGCGTGAAGCGTTGCTGCACGGCGTCCTTTTCGTCATCGGCGATGCCCGGGCCGCGGTCGGACACGGTGAGCGCCACGCGGTAGCCCGCCACCGGCGTCGCCTGGATATCGACGGCGCCCTCGGGCGCATAACGCAGCGCGTTGTCGACCAGGTTGCGCAGCATTTCCCGCAGCGCCACGCGGTCGCCGGCGATGCGGGCGCGCCGCACCTGCGGCGCGATTTCGATGCGCAGGCGCTGCGCCTCCAGCGGCCCGATGCGGCGGCGCGTTTCGTTGATGGTCTCGGCCACGCCCACTGGCGCGCGCGCGCCCTTGCCGAGCCGGTGCGTGATGGTGGCGTCCATCAGCAATTGATTGATCAACTGGCTGGCGTGGGTGGCGTTCAGGTGGATGCGGCCCAGCCGTTCGCGCAGGCGCTTGGGATCGGTTTCATCCAGCGCCACCTCGGCCTGGGCGCGCAGCGAGGCCAGCGGCGTGCGCACCTGGTGCGCGGCGTCGGCGACCAGGGTGTTGAGGGTGTCCATGATCCCTGACAGGCGCTGCATGAAGGCGTTCAGGGCCTCGACCAGCCGCCGCACCTCGGTCGGCACCGGCGTGACCAGCGGCGCCAGGTCGTCCGGTGCCCGTTGCCGCAGTTCGCGTTCGATCACCGCCAGCGGCGCGAAGGCGCGCTGCACGCCGAACCACAGCAGGCCCAGCGCCACCAGCGACACCACGACCAGCGGCAGCACGCTGCGGCCCAGGATTTCGTCGGCCAGCTCCTCGCGCGACCCCAGCGTCTCGGCCACCCGCACGGTGACCCAGCCGGCATGCTGGCTGGCCGACACCAGCCGTCCCACCGTGGCCACGCGCACCGGCTCGTCGTGGTAGCTGAGGTAAGTGAAGACCGGGGTGGCCGACTGCGCCAGCGGCAGGCCGGGCGCCAGGTCGGCATAGCCCGTGATGAGCCGGCCGTTGGACGCGCGGGCTTCGTAGAACACCCGTTCGCTGCCCGACAGCATGGCCAGCGACGATACCGGCGGCTCGACGGTGACGCCGTTGTCCTCGATCTGCACGGAGCCGGCAATCGTCAACGCCGACGCCGCCAGCAGCCGGTCGAAGGCCTGCTCGGCGGCGCGCTGGGCGTAGTCGCGCAGGAAGAACACCAGCCCGATCAGCGCGCAGGCCAGCAGCACCGCGCCCAGAGTGAAGACACGGCGGCGGATGGAGGCGCTTTCAGGCAGGCTCATGGCTGCGGGCCTGGTAGCCGACGCCGCGCACGGTGACGATATCGACGGAGGCGCCGGCCAGTTTCTTGCGCAGGCGCGAGATCAGCAGTTCCAGCGCGTTCAAAGATCCATCATCCAGGTCGAACAGTTGGTTCATCAGCCGTTCCTTGGCGACGGTCTGCCCCAGCTTGCCCAGCAGGATCTCCAGCAGCCGGAACTCGCGCCGGCCCAGCTCCAGCGGCGCGCCGGCCAGCGTGACGTGGCGATTGGCCAGGTCCAGGCTCAGGTTGCCGTAGGCGGTCACGCTGCTGGTCTGTCCGGCGGGGCGTCGCAGCAGGGCGCGCAGCCGGGCTTCGAGTTCGCGCAGGTCGAAGGGTTTGACGAGGTAGTCGTCGGCGCCCAGGTCGAGCATGTCGATCTTGTCTTCGATTTCGGAACGCGCGGTGACGACGAGCACAGGCGCTTCGAGCCCGGCCGCGCGCAGTTCGCGGATCACGCTGAAGCCGTCCTTGCCGGGCAGGTTGATGTCCAGCACCAGCGCATCCCAGGTCTCGTCCAGCCCCCAGCGCAGCGCGGCGACGCCATCATGCACCCATTGCACGCTATGGCCCGCCGAGCGCAGCTTGCTCTCCACGGCATCGCCCAGGTCGAGGTTGTCCTCGACCAGCAGAATGCGCATGTCCGTCCTCCGATATCGATTGTGATTTTTTCGGGAGTTTAACGGGAGGCTTTGGTGCTGTCGCTGTCGGGGAGGCTGTGGTGTTCTTTTGGCCGCCCGTGGCGTCGGCGGCCGGTGGGGCGCGGGGCTACGATTGCGGTCCGGAGCCTTCGCTCCGGACTTCCCCGTTGTCAACCTCGTACGCCTTCGGCTCCCTACGGTTTCCCTCGGGCGCATCTACACGCCCCGCACCCCACCGGCCGCCGACGCCACGGGCTACGGCGTGATCACTTCACCGGCGCGGGGGCGAATCGTGTGCTTGGCGTTCTGGCGGCAGACCGGGTCGGGACGGAAGATTTGGCGGGGCCGCCAAAACCGGCCGCGCGGGCGGCCTTCTTTGGCATTTGGGGAGAGGTCGGGCGAGAT
This sequence comes from Achromobacter dolens, assembly GCF_902859745.1. Lineage (GTDB taxonomy): Bacteria > Pseudomonadota > Gammaproteobacteria > Burkholderiales > Burkholderiaceae_B > Achromobacter > Achromobacter dolens. The sequence continues at coordinate 15,205 of NZ_CADIJW010000014.1, forward strand.
GCGGAGGAATCGGAGAGGCAATGCCGGCGGTTCTACGTTTGGATGAGTCCGGGACGCATCGGGCGTTGTCTTCCGTGGAAAGGATCCGCGATGCATCGGGCGTTCTTCCCGTGGAAGGATCCGCGATGCATCGCCAGACCTCTTCCCTATCAGCCGTTCTTCCCCAGTATCAGGCGCGCGCCAAGCCCGTCACGCGCAAGCCACCCTCCATCGCGCGCCGCCACTCTCTCCCCCTCCCGACTGGACGGCCCCCCAAGCAAGCCACCCGCCACCCGCGCACAGCGTCATCAAGCCAAGCCAAGACACCGCGTAAGTTGCGGGCGGCCGCCCGCGCGGGCACCCGCAACGGGCATCAGCAATCTCGTGAAGTGTCCTCGCTCTTGCAGCGCCACAGGCCAAGAAAAACGTAGCTCGTCTGGCAGGCGGCCCGGGCGGCGGGCAACCTCGATGCGCCCGACGGAATCCGAAGGCAGCCGCCGGCAGGCGGCAACGAGGATGAGGAAGGGGAAGTCCGGAGCGAACGCTCCGGACCGCAATCGTGGGCGCCCGCCGCCCGGGCCGCCTGCCAGACGGGCGGCCTAAGAAAGCCCCCCGCCGCCAGCAGAAACAACCCAGCGACAAGCCAAATACCGCCCTAGGCAGCAGCCTCTTCAGCCGCCGGCCCCACCTGCCCCACATACCGGCAATCCAGCTCCAGCGACAACTCATCCATCCCCAGGATCTCCACCTCCACCGCCGTCCCGCGCTCCAGCTCGGGCATCCCCCCGATGCGGGTCACGAGCGGGCAGTTGGCGAAGCGCACCAGGTCTTCGCGCAGCACGTGCGCCACGGTGCGGGTGATGTTGTGCTGCTTGAGCCAGCGCAGGCACCAGTAGCGCTCCATCGCGCTCTGGAACTCGGCCCAGGCCGCGTATTGCGCGTCGAACGCGCCGATGATCGCGAACAGGTCCGCGTCGCGCGGCTTGAAGGGGGCCACCAGGCGCGCCGAGACGCCGTGCTCGACCGCGGCGATCAACTGCCACTGGTTCACCAGGTCGACGTAGCGGCGCAGCGGCGACGTGCTCCAGGCGTATTGCGGCACGCCAATGGCTTCGTGCGGCAGCGCCTGCGTGCTCATGCGCACGCGGCCGGCCTGTTGCGAGCGGTAGATGCCGGGCACGCCGTGCTGGTTCAGCAGGCCGCCCCACAGATTGTTGGCCAGGATCATGTACTCGGCCACCATCCGGTCCAGCGGCGCGTTGCGCTGGCGCGGCACCAGGCGCACCGGGGTGTCGGGATCGTCGGGGTCGCCGTCCAGGTAGAAGCTGTATTCCACCCGCGAATTGTTCTCGGGCTTGCCGCGCACGTTTTCGCGCTGCGCCGACAGCGCCTGCGCCAGCTTCCACAGCGGGCGCAGCCAGTGGCCGTAGGGCAGGTCGGTGGAGGCGTCGTTCAGGCTTTCTTCGGTGACCTGGGCGTCGAGCATGTTGTGGCGCAGGTTCTCACGCACCACCACGCGCTCCAGGCGCGTGTCCGACTCGATGATCTCGCCGGTTTCCGGGTTGGCCGTCACGTACAGCGACAGCACCGGCACCTCGCGGCCGGCGTCCAGCGAGAACGCCTTGATGACATTGTCGGGCTGCATGGGGATCTTGTCGCCCGGCATGTAGACGGTCGACAGGCGCGCGCGCGCCAGCTTGTCGAACTCGCTGTCGCGTGTCACGGTCAGGCCGGGCGCGGCCACGTGGATGCCGACGCGCAGATTGCCGTCGGGCAGGGTGGAGACCGACAGCGCGTCGTCGATTTCGGTGGTGGTGACGTCGTCGACCGAGTAGATCTCGGCATCCGACAGCGGCAGGTCACGGTCGATCGGCGGCAGTTCCAGCTCGGGGAAGGCCAGGCCGCGCGGGAAGTTCACCGCCAGGAAGCGGCGCTTGTGCAGGGCCAGCGCGTGCGGCCAGGCGCCCAGTTCCAGCAGCAGGCGGTCGGGGCTCTTGCCGAGCTTGGCGCAGGCGGCGTCCAGCGCCTTCCATTGCTGCGAATTCTTGTCGGGCCGGATCAGCAGTGATTCGGCCGCCTGGGCGATGGGCTCGGGCAGGCGGCCGGCGGCCATCTCGTCGACCCATTCCTGCTGCTGCTCGGCCTGGCGCTGTTTCTTTTCGAGCGCGGCCAGGGCGGCGGCCAGGATGTCGGGCGGGGCGGGGCGGTAGCTGCCCTTGCCGCGGCGGTGGAAATAGGCGGGCGCGCCGTGCAGGCGCATCAGCAGCGCGGCCTGTTCCACCGGGGTGGGGGCGTGGCCGAAGTAATCGGCCGCCAGCGCGGGCGAGTCGAATTCTTCCTGGGGCGCGCATTCCCAGAGGAATTGCAGATCCAGGGTTTCGGCCAGCGCCGCCGCCTGGGCCATCAGCGCGGCCGGTTCGGGCGCGGCGAAATTGAACAGCGTGTTGGCGCGCTTGATCTTGCTGCGCTTGCCCGACTCCGACTCCACCTGCAGGCTGGCGTCGGTTTCGGACAGGATATGGCCGGCCTTGAAGCTGCCGTCGTCTTCGTAAAACACATACATGGTGAGGGTCGTCCTGGGCGGCGCGCACGCGCCGCCTTGCGCAGCTATCTATCGTTGATGTCAGTGTTATTTGGGGCCATTCGGCGTGGAGCCTAGGGCGAATTCGAGCACCTCGGGCATCCAGTCGGCGAAACCGGACAGGCCATGGTCGCCGCCTTGCACGATGCGCTGGCGGCAGCCGGCGTAGCGATCACGCATCTCACGCCAGTCCAGCACCTCGTCGCCCGTCGCCGCCACCAGGAAATACCGCTCTGGCCGGGTGATCCGGCCGACGTGCAGGGCGGCCAGTTCCTCCACATATTCCGGCAGGAACATGAACGGCGCGTCGGAATGATACATGCGGTGCTCGCCTACCTGGGTCGCCAGGTCCCGCGCGGCCTCGACGGCGGGGTTGAGCAGCACCGCCTTGCAGCCCAGCGTCTCGGCCAGCCAGGTGGCATAGAAACCGCCCAGGGACGAACCGATCACGGTCAGCGCGAGCGGGTCGGGGGCGCCTGTCAATTGCTCGCGGGCGATGCCCAGCGCCAGCTCGGCAGCCTCGCGCGGGCTGGCCGGCAGTTGCGGGCAGGCCCACGCGCCGGCCAGCCCGCGGGCGGCCATGGCGTCGGCCATCAGGCGGGCCTTGAAGGAGATCGGCGAGGACCGGAAACCGTGCAGGTAAAGAATCATTGGGTGCCTTTCCGGTGGGGCGGGGGCGCGGATGGAGGCACCCGGCCTCAGCCGCGCGCCTCCAGGGCGGCCAGCAGCTTGCCGTGGATGCCGCCGAAGCCGCCGTTGCTCATCACCAGCACCTGGTCGCCGGGTTGCGCGGCGCGCGTCACGGCGGCCACCAGGGCGTCGATATCATCGTAACTGGAAGCGCGTTCGCCCAGGGGCGCCAGCACCTGCGCCGGATTCCAGCCCAGGGCGTGCTTGCCCTCGCGGGCGCCGAAGCAGAACACCAGGTCCGCGTCGCGCAGGGAGTCGGGCAGGCGCGCCGCCATGGCGCCCAGCTTCATGGTGTTGGAGCGGGGCTCCAGCACGGCCAGGATGCGCGCCGGCCCGACCTGGCGGCGCAGGCCTTCCAGGGTGGTGGCGATGGCGGTGGGGTGATGGGCGAAATCGTCGTAGACCTTGACGCCGTTGACCGTGCCGCGCAGTTCCATGCGGCGCTTGACCCCGCCGAACCGGCTCAGGGCCTCGACGCCCTCGGCGGCCGGCACGCCGGCGTGCTCGGCGGCCGCCAGCGCGGCCAGCGCGTTCATGCGGTTGTGTTCGCCGCCCAGGGTCCAGCGCACGCTGCCCATGCTGGCGCCGTCGCGCCGCACCTCGAAGGCGCCGCTGTCGTCGGGCGCGCCCGCCTGCCAGGCGCCATCGGCGCCGAACGTGACGATTTCGGACCAGCATCCGCGCGCAATCACGCGGTCCAGCGCTTCGGAGCGCGCCGGGCGGATGATGCGGCCGGACGCCGGAATGGTGCGGACCAGGTGATGGAATTGGGTCTCGATGGCCGCCAGATCGGGAAAAATGTCGGCGTGATCGTATTCCAGGTTGTTCAGCACCGCGGTGCGCGGGCGATAGTGCACGAACTTGGAACGCTTGTCGAAGAACGCCGTGTCGTATTCGTCCGCTTCGATCACGAACGGGCGCCGCGCCGGATCATAGCGCGCGGACACATGCAGATCCTGGGCCACGCCGCCGATCAGGAAATTGGGTGCCAGGCCGGCGGCTTCCAGGATCCAGGCCAGCATCGAGCTGGTGGTGGTCTTGCCGTGGGTGCCGGCCACCGCCAGCACGTGGGCGCCCGGCAGGATGTTGTCGCCCAGCCATTGCGGGCCGGACACATAGCGGGCGCCGGATTCCAGAATGGCTTCCATCAGGGGATTGCCGCGGCTGACGACGTTGCCGATCACGTACAGGTCCGGCTTGAGGGCCATCTGTTCGGGGCCGAAACCCTCGATCAGCTCGATTCCCTGTTCGGATAGCTGGGTGCTCATGGGCGGATAGACGCCCGCGTCGCAACCGGTGACCTTGTGGCCGGCGGCGCGCGCGATCAGCGCCAGGCCGCCCATGAACGTACCGCAGATGCCAAGAATGTGCAGGTGCATTGAAAACTCTCCTGTCCTGCATTGTATATATAGGCGCAGGTCAAGCCGGCACGGCGGGCGATGCGGCGAAAACCGGCCGCAGCGGTTATGATCGCGCCATGAATCGACGCCTACTCCTTTCCGCCGCCGTGGCCGTGGCCGCCACGGTCGCGGGCGGCTACACCCTGCTGGGGCGCAACAAGTCCCGGCAGGCACCCGCGGCGCCCGCCGCCGAGGATCCTGTCGCCGCGCTCATGCAGTTGCAGTTGCCCGACCTGAACGGCGCGACGCAGTCGCTGGCCGCCTGGAAAGGCCAGCCCATCGTGGTGAATTTCTGGGCCACCTGGTGCGCGCCGTGCGTCAAGGAGATGCCCGAACTCGACGCGTTGCAGAAAAAATACCCGCAAATCAAGTTTGTCGGTATCGGCGTGGATTCTGCCGCCAACATGCAAAAATTTGTCGAGAAAGTACAGGTTTCATACCCGTTGCGGGTCATTGGCGCTGGTGCCATCGATACCCTGCGCAAGCTGGGAAATCCTAGCGGTGGCCTGCCATTTACCATTGTTTTCAATGCAGATGGCAGCATTAACCGGAAGATATTGGGTGAAATCCAGCCCGACGACCTGAATCAAACGCTCTCTGGTTTGAAGGCGTAAGTCTGTTGGACAAATAGTAGGAATTGGCGTAAAAAGCTGGTTTATCGGCTGTTTTGCCAACAATTGGCAATCCACTCTCTGGCAAGCGCATGGCGCAAAACATACTGGTATTGCATGGCCCGAATCTGAACCTGCTTGGCACCCGGGAACCCCATATCTACGGCAGCCTCACGCTGCCCCAGATCAACGAGGGCCTGGAGCGGCTGGCCGGTGAATTGGGCGCCACGCTGACCGCGTGGCAAGGCAATCACGAAGGCGCGCTGGTTGACCGCATCCAGGCGGCCCGGCAAGACGGCACCGATTTCATCATCATCAACGCGGCGGCATATACGCACACCAGCGTCGCGATCCGCGATGCGCTGGCCGGGGTCGCGATCCCATTTATTGAAGTACATTTGTCCAACCTGTATAAGCGAGAGCCCTTCAGGCATCACTCATATCTGTCCGACTTGGCGGTAGGCCTCATCAGCGGCCTGGGCGCGGACGGCTACGAAGCGGCGCTGCGTTACGCAGTGCGGCACTGATCTCGCACCAACTCTCAGCTTTTACATCTTATATGGCGCGGACCCGACGATCGGGACGTTGCCGACACTATCTCGGGAAGCAGCTTTTATGGACCTTCGAAAACTCAAAACCCTGATCGACTTGGTGGCTGAATCGGGCATCGCCGAACTGGAAATCACCGAAGGCGAAGGCAAGGTTCGCATCGTCAAGTTCTCGCAGACCCTGCAGCCGGTGGCCTACCACCAGCCGGAAGCTGGCGTCGCCGCCGCGCCCGTGGCCGCCGCCGCGCCCGCTCCCGCTCCCGCCGCGGCCGAAGCCGCCCCGGTGGTCCAGGGCCACGTGGTCAAGGCGCCGATGGTCGGCACCTTCTACCGTTCGCCGAACCCGGGCGCCGCGCCGTTCATCGACGTGGGCGCCACGGTCAAGGAAGGCGACCCGCTGTGCATCATTGAAGCCATGAAGCTGCTCAATGAAATCGAAGCCGACAAGTCCGGCGTCATCAAAGAAATCCTGGTCGAAAACGGCGAGCCCGTCGAGTACGGTCAACCCCTGTTCGTCATTGGCTGATAGCTGAAAATGTTCGAAAAAATCCTGATCGCCAACCGGGGCGAAATCGCCCTGCGCATTCAGCGCGCCTGCCGCGAGCTGGGCATCAAGACCGTGGTGGTGCACTCCGAAGCGGACCGCGAAGCCAAGTACGTGCGCCTGGCCGATGAATCCGTGTGCATCGGGCCTGCGCCGTCGCGTGAAAGCTACCTCAACATGCCGGCCATCATTTCGGCGGCCGAAGTCACGGATTCCGAGGCAATCCACCCGGGTTACGGGTTCTTGTCCGAAAATGCCGACTTCGCCGATCGCGTCGAAAAGAGCGGCTTCGTGTTCATCGGTCCGCGCCCCGACACCATTCGCCTGATGGGCGACAAGGTCAGCGCCAAGCGCGCCATGATCGAAGCCGGCGTGCCGGTGGTGCCGGGTTCCGAAGGCGCGTTGCCCGACGATCCGCAGGAAATCATCCGCGTTGCCCGCGAAGTCGGCTATCCGGTCATCATCAAGGCCGCGGGCGGCGGCGGTGGCCGCGGCATGCGAGTGGTGTACACCGAGGCCGCGCTGCTGAACGCCGTCACCATGACGCGTTCGGAAGCGGGCGCCGCGTTCAACAACCCGGAAGTCTATATGGAGAAGTTCCTCGAGAACCCGCGCCATGTGGAAATCCAGGTGCTGGCCGACGGCGGTCGCAACGCCGTGTGGCTGGGCGAGCGCGATTGCTCCATGCAGCGCCGCCACCAGAAGGTCATCGAGGAAGCGCCGGCCCCCGGCATCGCGCGCCGCCTGATCGAGCGCATCGGCGACCGCTGCGCCGACGCCTGCCGCAAGATGGGCTACCGCGGCGCCGGCACGTTCGAATTCCTGTATGAGAACGGCGAGTTCTATTTCATCGAAATGAACACCCGCATCCAGGTCGAACACCCGGTCACCGAGCTGATCACCGGCGTCGACCTGGTGCAGCAGCAGATCCTGATCGCCGCCGGCGAGAAGTTCACGCTGCGCCAGCGCGACATCACCTTCAAGGGCCACGCGATCGAGTGCCGCATCAACGCCGAGGATCCGTTCCGCTTCGTGCCCAGCCCTGGCCGCATCACCAACTGGCACACGCCGGGCGGCCCGGGCGTGCGTATCGATTCGCACGCGTTCAACGGCTATTTCGTGCCGCCGAACTATGATTCGATGATCGCCAAGGTCATCACCTACGGCGACACGCGCGACCAGGCCCTGGCACGCATGCGCACCGCGCTGTCGGAAATGGTGGTGGAAGGCATTTCCACCAACATCCCGCTGCACCGTGAACTGCTGCAGGACGCCCGCTTCATCGAAGGCGGCACCAGCATCCACTATCTGGAAAACAAGCTGGCCCAGCGCCCCTGACCAGCACAATAGGGGCCCGTGGCCCCTTTTTTACTGCCTTAACCGGGCTGACCGGGCCGCGGCGCATGCCGCGGCCCGTTGGCCAGATGGAAGAATCATCATGCGTGAACTCGTGCTCCATTGCCAGGAGGCGCAAGCCGAGGCCCTGTCCGACGCCCTGCTGGAAGCGGGCGTGCTGTCGGTGTCCGTCGAGGACGCCGACCTGGGCACCGACGACGAGCGTCCGCTGTTCGGCGAGCCGGGCACCGAGCCCGACGTGCAGGCCTGGGAGCGCAATCGCGTCGTGGCCTTGCTGCCGGACGGAGCCGACCCCGCGCAGATCATGGAAGAAGCCGCCGCCGCGGGCGAGCTCGACCCGGCGCTGTTCGCCGGCTGGAGCCTGCGCGACGTGCCGGACGCCGACTGGGTGCGCCTGACGCAATCGCAGTTCGGCCCCATCCACATCGCCGAACGTCTCTGGATCGTGCCCAGTTGGCACCGCGACAGCCCGGACGTGCCGGGCCTGGAAGCGGCCGCGGCCGAGGATGGCGCCATCCATATCGAACTCGATCCGGGCCTGGCCTTCGGCACCGGCAGCCATCCGACCACGCACCTGTGCCTGGCGTGGCTCGAAGCCGAGCTGCCCAAGGGCGCGACGCTGCTGGACTACGGCTGCGGCTCGGGCATCCTTGCCATCGCCGCGCGCAAGCTGGGCGCCGGCCCGACCCAGGCCGTCGACATCGACGCCCAGGCGGTGCAGAGCACGGTCTTCAACGCCGAGGTCAACCACGTCGAACTGCAGGCCATGTTGCCCGACGGCCTGGCCGACGGCACGTTCGAAGTGGTGGTGGCCAACATCCTGTCCAACCCGCTCAAGGTGCTGGCGCCCATGCTGGCCGGGCGCGTCGCCGCGGGCGGTCACCTGGTGCTGTCCGGCGTGCTGGAACGGCAGGCCGAGGAAGTCGCCGCCGCGTACGCGCCCTGGATCGCCATGTCGGTCTGGCGCGCCCGCGACGGCTGGGTCTGCCTGCACGGCCAGAAGGCCTGAGTCCGTTTCCGCCGGATCGCGCCATGGCCCTGACCACCCGCTGCCCGCAATGCGGCACGTCATTCAAGGTGGTGCCCGACCAACTCCGGGTCCGCAACGGCCTGGTGCGTTGCGGCGCCTGCGCCACCGTGTTCGACGGCCGCGCCTGCCTGCTGCCTGAGGCGGGCATACCGGCATCGGGCGTACCGGCATCGGGCATGCCGGCATCGGCCGTACCGGCTGCGGTTCCGCCGCCCGCCGCGATCCCGCCCGCCGCGCCCATTGTCTTGCCGGTGAGCGCCGCGCCGGTCCTGGCGCCACCCGCCCAACCGGCCGATGAACCCCCGCCTCTGGTGCGGCGGCCGTCCGCCGAGCAACCCCCCGTTGCCCCCTGGGACGACCTGCCTGACGAACCTTTCCTGGCGACGCCGCGCGAAACGGCGATCCGGCCCGTCACGCCGCCGCCCGCTGTGCCGCCCGCAGTACCGCCCGCGGTGCTGCGAGGCCGCGACGATATCCGCCGCCGCATCGAACCCGATGCCGCGCTGGCGCAAGAGGGCGATGACGACGAAGACGAGAACGAAGACCTCGATCGCTACGACGATGAGCCGGGCCTGGCCCGGCAGCCGCGCTGGCAGGAACCCGCCGCGCCGCGCGACGAGCCCATCGTGGCGGTGCGCGACAGCGCGCGTTGGGATGCGCCGCACGCTGCCCGGCCGGCCGAGCCGGTCTTCGTGGTGCGTGACGAGGCTACCGATTCGCGCCATGACGATGACGAGGATGGCCGCGACGGGGATCGCGACGACGATTTCGACAGAGACCACGACGACGTCGATGACGGGCGCGGCGAGGACTCGCCGGAACCGATCCTCGGCGACACGCGCACCCGCTACTCCAGCGCCACCGACGTCGGCCGCGCGCCGCCCGAATTCCTCGACCAGGACCGCCAGGAGCGCCGCGGCCTGCTGCGCAAGCTGTGGGGCTATGCCTGCCTGCTCGGCCTGATCGCGCTGGGGCTGCAACTGCTGTACGTGTACCGCATCGATATCGCCAACTCCGTGCCCGTCCTGCGGCCGGCGCTCGAGACCGTCTGCAAGCCGCTCGGATGCACGGTCGGCTACGCGCGCCGCCTCGAGCGGATTGCCATTTCCTCGTCGTCGCTGCAGCCTCCCACGGGCGCCGCCGCCATCGACGACGGCCGCACCCGCCTGGTGTTGAACCTGGTTCTGCGCAACCGCTACGACAAGCCGCAGCACTGGCCCGCGCTGGTGCTGGACCTGACTGATTTATCGGACACCGTGGTGGTGCGCCGGGTGCTGATGCCCGAGAATTACCTGACGCCCGAGCAGTTGCGCGGTCCCTTCGGACCGGCGGGCGAACTGAAGATTTCCGTGCCGATTGAAGTGACCGGCGTTCAAGTCAACGGCTACCAACTCGACAAGTTCTTTCCCTGAAGGATGACATTCATGGCAACCCCTGTTCTGGTCTGCGGCTCGATGGCGTTCGACACCATCGCGGTGTTTGAAGGCCGCTTCAAGGAACACATCCTGGCCGACCGCATCCAGTCCCTGAGCGTGTCGTTCCTGGTTCCCAGCATGCGCAAGGAATACGGCGGCTGCTCCGGCAACATCGCCTACAACATGAACCTGCTGGGCGGCAAGCCCGTGCCGGTGGCCACCGTGGGCGAAGACGCCGGTGAATACCTCGAGCGCCTGGACGGCCTCGGCATCGACACCAGCCGCGTCAAGGTCGTGCCCGGCACCTTCACCGCGCAGTGCTTCATCACCACCGACCTGGACGACAACCAGATCACCGCGTTCCACCCCGGCGCCATGTCCTTCTCCGCCAGCAACGACCTGAGCGGCGCCAAGGCCGCCTGGGGCATCGTCGCCCCGGACGCCAAGGAAGGCATGTTCGCCCACGCCGAGCGCCTGCATAAGCAGGGCATCCCGTTCATCTTCGACTTGGGCCAGGCCATGCCGCTGTTCGACGGCGCCGACCTGGAGCGCATGCTCGACCTGGCGCAGGCCCTGACGGTGAACGATTACGAGGCCGGCGTGGTCGAGCAACGCACCGGCCGCAGCATGGCCGACATCGCCGCCAAGCTGCAGGCGGTGGTGGTGACCCGCGGCGCCGAGGGCGCCACGCTGCTGACCGACGGCAAGACCATCCAGATCTCCCCGGTGCGCGCGGCCCAGGTGGTCGACCCCACCGGTTGCGGCGACGCGCAGCGCGGCGGCCTGCTCTACGGCCTGACCAGCGGTTGGAGCTGGGAAGACAGTTGCCGGCTGGGCAACGTCATGGGCGCCATCAAGATCGCCTCGCGCGGTCCGCAGAACCACGCGCCCACGCGGGCCGAGATCGACGCTCTGCTGCACGCCACCTACGGCATCCATCTGCCGGCCTGAACTCCCCGTCGCCCGCCCGGGGCCGCTGCGGGAACCTGAAGCGGCCGGGATGGTCGAATTGCAGACGAGAGACCGGCCGCGGCGTGAGAATGCCGCGGCCGGTTTGCAAATCCGTTTTCCGCCCGTGGCGGTGAGTTTCAGTGTGTTGCACGTTAGGCTGCCGTCCTGTCTGGGCAGGGTATGATCGGATCGTCGGCAGTGCCCGATCGAGGAGTCCAAATGAACCAAAGCAAAACCTTTTCCTTGTTGACGCCGCGTACTGGCCGGTGGTTGGCCGTGGCTGCCGTCGTGACCTCGATGGCTGTCCTGGGCGGTTGCGCCAATCGCAGCGCGTCCAGCGGTGTGTATAGCTATGATCAAGCCCAGCGCGAGCAGATCGTTCGCACGGGCACCGTAACGGGCGTGCGCCCGATCGTCATCCAGAACGACAAATCCAGCGGCGTCGGCATGCTGGCTGGCGGCGCGCTGGGCGGCGTGGCGGGTAACGCCGTCGGCGGCGGCACGGGCCGCACCATCGCTACCGTTGGCGGCGCCATCCTGGGCGCCCTGGCGGGCAATGCGGTGGAAAACCAGGTCGGCAAGAATTCCGGCTACGAAATCACGGTTCGTCTGGATAACGGCGAAACCCGAGTCGTGGCCCAGGAAGCCGACGTGCCGATCAGCGTCGGCCAGCGGGTGCAGGTCATCAGCGGCGCCGGCCCCACGCGCGTCACGCCGATGTAAAAGGTTGGGTCCCCAGCCAGAAGAAAAGCCCGCGAAAGCGGGCTTTTCCGTTTTGGGCGGTCGTTGCGGCGCGGTCAACGAGGTAGGGGACGGGTGGCGCGCGGAAATCTGTCGTTCCGCTGCAACGCAGCACCCGGTGTTTACCCGCAAGCGTTACGTTTACGCGCTTTTTATAGCGATTTGGTCTGTAAGTTTCATGGCGATTCGACGCTTGTAATGCCATGATTGCATCCGTGAGCGATCTCGCCGCCTGATTTTGATGTAACCAAGTGCATCGGCGCGACCCTCCAGGATGCTGTAAATGTCAGTCGATTTTCAGCGATTTTTTGTATACTCGCCGTCCTGTATCTCGGGGCGGGGAATATTTTGCCGACGAGGCAATGTAACGCCGCACTCTCTATGCATACCGAGCAAGAACTCCACACCAAGATCGGCTCCATCGTCGAGTCGATCGTCATGAAGAAAGTCACTCCCGATACGCAACTGATTGCCACTGGCCTGGTCGACTCGCTCGCCGCCGTGGATATCACGCTGGCGGTCGAGGCGGAGTACGGCTGCAGCATCCCGGCTCCCGAGATCGCGGAGCATCTGCAGTCGGTCCGCACGCTCGCCGGCTATGTCGCTGCCAATATTTAGCAATACCCGCCTGTTGTCCCACGTCGCAGCGGCCACCACGGCGGTGGCGCTGGCGTATGGGGCTTTCTGTGGCGCGGATGACGTCTTGTCCAACATCGTCCATCCGGTTTCGACGGTGGCGGCGTCCAAGAGCAACTACCTGCCCAATCTGGGGCCGGATTGGGGCACGCAGCACGTCAACCTGACCCGCCTGGGCAACGCGCTCAGCGACGGCACGCTGGTGGTGCTCGGCTCGTCCGAGTTGTCCAGCCATGACCTGCGCTTTGTGCCTTACCGTTTCTTCCCCGAAGAACTGAAGGTGCCGACGCTGGCCTACGGCCACGCCATGTTCCAGTCGTATGGCATCGTCAGCGTGCTGGAGTCGGTGGCCGATTCGCTGACGCCGAACACGCGGCTCGTGATCATGGTGTCGCCGGCCTGGTTCGCCTCGGGCGGCCAGTTGCCGCGCAGCGCGTTCGCCGAACACGTCACCGGACCGGTCTGGGATCGCCTCTGGGACAAGCCCAGCACGCGCGAACAAATGCAGACCTGGATCAGCGACAACGCCAATTGGGGGCTCTTGTGGTTGATCGCCAATGGCCAGGTCGCCGAGCTCAAGGACAAGCTGTCGCTGTGGTGGAACGCGCGCAAGGAGCCGGCGCCCGACCGTCCGCGCAGCAAGCTGTCGGTGCCCGCGCATCGTTTCGTATCGTGGCCCTCGTCGGCCAGGCTCAATGCCGGCCAATGGTCGCGCCTGACGCACGAGGCGCGCGAAGTCGAGCACCAACTGGGCGGCAACAATCCCTACGACGTGCGCGACGATTACTACAAGCAGTACCTGGCGCCGCTGTATTCGCCGGCGCGCAACGAGTTCGCCAACGTCGATCCGCTCACCCGCACCGAGCTGGGCGACCTGTCGCGTGTCATGGCCTTGCTGCAACGGCGCAAGGTCAAGGCGTACTTCGTGATCCAGCCGTTCAATCCCAAACTCATCCTGGACGTCGAGCGTTTCGACCCGGTGGTGGCCGCCATCACCGGCATGTGCCAACGCTACCAGATGGGTTGCCTCGATATGTACAGCATTCCCTTCGAACCGGGCATGGTGCGTGATGACATGCATCTGGCCGAGCTCGGTTGGGCGATGGCGGACCAAGGCATAGCGGAGTACTTTTCCCGATGACCCCCCAACAGAAAACCGATGCGACGCCGGACGGCGCCGCCCAGGGGCCGGACGCCCGCAAGGCGGCCAAGGCCTGGGGGCGCCGCTTCTTCTGGCATCTCTGCCTGTATGTCGGGGTGATCCTGGTGTTCGTGCTGCAGGCGCAGCCCACCACGGGTAGCGGTGGACCTATCAAGGTCGAATTCCAATATCAACAGTTCTGACCGCAGCATGGAATTGTTCGCAAGCTTGAGCTTCTTCGGCGGCGCCCTGTTCGGCGGGCTGGGTCTGTTGGCGTATCGTTCGTTCGGCATGCCGCTGCGCATCGGCTATCGGCACGTCATCGGCGTGATCTGCCTGGGCGTATGGATGGCGGTGTTCTGGGCGCGTCCCTACCAGCCGATCGCGCTGCTGGCCATTTCGGGCAGCGCGCTGTGGGCCATGCGGCGCAACTACATCCCGACCTGGCTGGCTGTCATCATCACCATGACGCCGCTGCTGCTGGTCAAGACCGGCGTCTCGCACCTGGGCGCGATGCTGGGCCTGTCGTTCGCCACCTTCCGCGCCATCGACGTGCTGCTGTTCGCGCCGCGCAACGAGCGCGTGTCGCCGCTGGACTACTTCATCTACCTGTTCTTCCCGCTGACGCTGCTGGCCGGTCCGATGTACCGCTGGCGCTCCTTCCAGGCCGACCTCAAGCGCGGCTACGAAGGCGTGAACCTGAACACCTGGCTGGCGGGCCTGGAATTGATCATGCTGGGCGTGATCCAGAAGTTCGGCCTGGCCGAACTGATCTGGCGCTACGGCCTGTCGACCCTGGACGCGCACGACTACTCGTTCACCGGCGTGGCGCTGAACGCCTCGCTCTACAGCGCCTACCTGTTCTTCGATTTTGCCGGCTATTCCACCATGGCCATCGGTATCGGCATGCTGTTCGGCTTCACCCTGCCGATCAACTTCCGCAACCCGCTGGCGACGCTCAACCCGCAGGACTTCTGGCGCCGTTGGCACATCAGCCTGTCCGAGTGGCTGCGCGACGTGGTGTTCATGCCGATCTACAAGGCGCTGAGCAAGACCTCGTTCTTTTCGCGCCACCGGATGGCGGCGCAGAACATCGGTATCTTTGCCACGCTGCTGGCGATGGGCGTATGGAACGGCCTGTCGCTGCACTACATCGTCAGCGGCCTGATGTTCGGCGCGTACTCGGTGGGCCACAACCTGCTGATCAACGCGGCGCGTACCCGTCCGGCCCTGCAGGCCGCGCTGGCGCGGCCCGTCATGCGTTTCCTCGGACGCGTGCTCACCCTGATCCTGGCTGCCCTGGCGCTCTACGTGTTCAGCGGTCGCAGCCCCATCTGATGCCCGGAGTTTCGGCATGCGTTTCGACCTGAAGACCTTCCAGTTCGTTGACTCCGCGCGCGCGCCCGACGCGCTCGCGGTGGTCGGCGCCGACCGCAGCCTGACCTGGGCGCAATTGCGCGACGAAGCTACGGCCTGGGCCGACGAGGCGCGCGCGCATGGCGCGGCGCCGGATGTGCCGGTGGCCATCTACGGCCACAAGGAAGCCTCGTTCTTCGTTGCCATGGTGGGCGCGCTGCTGATCGGCGCGCCGTTTGTGCCCGTCGACACCATCTATCCGCCGGAGCGCCTGCGCCGCATTGTCGAGATCGTGCGCGCCGCGGCCGTGTACGATGCGGCCGCGCGCGGCTTCGAGCCGGGAGAGGGCGCCGAGCTGGCCGAGCGCGGCCTGGCCTACGTCATGTTCACGTCCGGCAGCACCGGCGACCCTAAGGGCGTGCAGATCGGCCGCGAGAGCGTGGGCCTGCTGGGCGACTGGATGCTGGGCAGCTTCGGCCTGGGCGATGCGCCGGTGTTCATGAACCAGGCGCCGTTCAGCTTCGACCTGTCGATGTACGAGGTGTTCGCCACGTTGGCCGCCGGCGGCACCTGCGTGCTGAATTCGCGCGAGCAGATTGGCGCGGCCGCGACCTGGATGAGCCGGCTGGCGCAGCAAGGCGTGACAACCTGGGTCTCGACCCCGTCCTTCGCCCACCAGCAACTGGCCAACCGCGATTTCTCGCCGGTCACGCTGCCGACGCTGGGTACCTTCCTGTTCTGCGGCGAACCGTTGCCGGCGGCGCTCGCGAAGAAGCTGCGCCAGCGTTTTCCGGACGCCGTGATCCTGAACACCTACGGGCCGACCGAGGCCACCGTGGCCACCACCTGGATCGCCATCACCGACGCGGTGCTGGCGGCGCATGATCCGCTGCCCGTCGGCCATGCCAAGCCCGATTGCGAACTGCGCATCGAGGATGGCGAGATCTGCATCATCGGCGACCACGTCATGCGCGGTTACCTGAACCGCCAGGACCTGAACGAGGTCAAGCTGTTCGTGGCCGAGGGCGGTCGCCGTGGTTTCCGCACGGGCGACCTGGGGCAACTGGACGCGGACGGCCTGCTGTTCTGCCGCGGCCGCATGGACGACCAGATCAAGCTGAACGGCTATCGCATCGAACTGGCCGAGATCGACGAGGCCCTGCATGGCCTGCCGGGCGTGGAAGGCGGCGCTTGCGCGGTGCTGCGGCGGCCGGACGGCACCGCGGTGCGCCTGATCGGCTTCGTTGCCGGCGTGGCCGCCGAGCAGGCCGAAGCCAGCCTGCTGGCGCAGGACGCATTGACAGGGTGGAAGGACAAGCTGGGGCAGCGCCTGCCGCCCTATATGGTGCCGTCCGAGCTGGTGGCGTGCGCGGCGCTGCCGATGTCGAACAATCACAAGATCGATCGCAAAAAGCTGATCGATATCTACGCCGCGATTCCGGCGTAAGGCGCCGCCGCGCGGCGTGCGCCAGGGACGGCCCGGTCAGTTCGCCGGGCCGTTGTCGTTTCACACGCCCATCATGCTGTAGCTCAGCCGCGCCAGCACCATCAGCAGGACCTGCGCCACGATCAGCAGCACCAGCGGCGAGAAGTCGATCGAGGTGCGCGGCAGCAGCCGCCGGATGGGATCCAGCATCGGAGCGGTCAGCGCCTGCAGCATCGGCATCATGGGCGCCATCGGGTTGACCCACGACAGCACCGCCTGGATCAGGGTCAGCCACACCACCAGGTTCAGCGCCCACTTGAGCGCCATCAGCAGCGCCGACAGCATGGCCGAGGGCAGCAGCACCGCGGGAATCAGGGCGCCGATGGCGACCAGCCAGATCAGCACCAGGTACACCAGCGCGGCCAGCCAGGTGGCCACCAGGCTGGTCCAGTCGATCTTGTTGCCCGCCGGAATGATCTTGCGCAGCGGCAGCACCAGCCAGTTGGTGGCCTGGTAGATGACGCGCGCCAGCGGATTGAAGGGATGCAGCCGAATCGCATGCATCCAGGCGCGGGCGATGAGCGCGGCGCCGAACAGCGTGAACGCGATTTCGAGCAGGAAGCGAAGAATTTCACCGAGCATGGGCGCGATCTACCTAATGATGACGGCTTTTATTGTCTCACGGCAATGCGGCAACGGTGGCGCCCGAGCCGTGCGAATACGTTTTCTTTCTTGGGGTGGGGGCGAATAAAAACCGCCTGGCCGAAGCCAGGCGGTTTGAGGTACTGCTACCGTTGTGACCGGTCCGATTACGGACGGCCACCCGTCGGGAACGGCCACGACGCGGCGGGGTTCAGCGCGGTCTTCGCGCCCGGGGCAGCGGCCGTGGACGGCGGCGTGGCGGGCTTCTTCGGAGCGGCTTTCTTCGCAGCGGGCTTCTTGGCAGCGGCGGGCTTCGCGGCAGGCTTGGCAGCAGGCTTCTTGGCAGCCGGAGCCTTCTTGGCTACGACTTTCTTGGCAACCGCCTTCTTGGCGGGGGCCTTCTTGGCAACCGCCTTCTTGGCAACCGCCTTCTTGGCGACGGCCTTCTTGGCTACCGCTTTCTTGGCGGGGGCCTTCTTGGCAACCGCTTTCTTGGCGACGGCCTTCTTGGCAACCGCCTTCTTGGCGACGACCTTCTTGGCCGCTGCCTTCTTGGCTACCGGCTTCTTGGCCGCGACTTTCTTGGCGACGGCCTTCTTGGCTACCGCTTTCTTCGCGACCTTCTTGGCGGCCGGCTTCTTGGCGGCAACCTTCTTCACCGCCGGCTTCTTGGCGGCGACCTTCTTGACGGCTACCTTCTTGACGGCAGCTTTCTTGGCCGGGGCGGCCTTCTTCGCTACTGCCTTCTTGGCGGCGGGCTTCTTCACCGCTTTCTTTACGGCTTTCTTGGCTGTTGCCATGGTCATGCTCCTTAGGTTCAGGGGTCCCAGAACTTAAACCCGTGCCCCGATCCGCCAACAAGGCGAACCGTGCCCGGGCTATTCATCGGCGCATGCCGCTGTTCTGTGCGAGCAACAGCTACTACGGTTTGCGCTAATGAATTCGGCACAGCCATTTGATATGGCCCCCGCTCCTTTGGCGCGAGCCATTTCAAATGGCGCCGGTGGGCAGTCTGATCACAGACCGCCTACCGCTTGTTCTACGTGTTCGAAAACACCCTGACCTGGGAGATCGCCCTCAAGGCCTGGCGCGAACGCAACGCTCTTGCAAGAGCGTGCCCGCGCCGGGCCCGAAGGCGAACTGCGTTACTCCCAGCTCAGCGTGCCACCGGTTTGGTATTCGATCACGCGAGTTTCAAAAAAGTTGCGTTCCTTCTTAAGATCGATCATTTCCGCCATCCACGGGAAGGGATTTTCTTCCTGCGGGTACAGCGGTTCGATACCGATTTGCTGGCAACGACGGTTGGCGATGAAGCGCAGGTAGGATTTGAACATGGGAGCGTTCAAGCCCAACACGCCACGCGGCATCGTGTCTTCGGCGTAAGCGTATTCGAGTTCGACCGCTTTGCGGAAGAGTTCTCGAATTTCTTCGCGGAATTCCGGCGTCCACAGATGCGGATTTTCCAGTTTGACGGTGTTGATCAGGTCGATGCCGAAATTGCAGTGCATGGATTCATCGCGCAGGATGTACATGTACTGCTCGGCCGCGCCGGTCATCTTGTTCTGGCGACCCAGCGCCAGGATCTGCGTGAAGCCAACGTAGAAGAACAGGCCTTCCATCAGGCAAGCGAAGACGATCAGCGACTTCAGCAGCGTCTGGTCGGCTTCGGGCGTGCCCGTCTTGAAGTTGGGGTCCGCGATCGCGTCGATGAACGGAATCAGGAACTCGTCCTTGGCGCGGATGGACGGCACTTCGTTGTAAGCGTTGAAGATCTCCGCTTCGTCCAGGTCCAGGCTTTCGACGATGTATTGATAGGCGTGCGTGTGGATGGCTTCCTCGAATGCCTGGCGCAGCAGGAACTGGCGGCATTCGGGCGCCGTGATGTGGCGGTAGGTGCCCAGCACGATGTTGTTCGCGGCCAGCGAGTCGGCCGTGACGAAGAAACCCAGGTTGCGCTTGACGATGCGGCGTTCGTCCTCGGTGAGCCCGTTCGGGTTCTTCCAGAGGGCGATGTCGCGCGACATGTTGATTTCTTGCGGCATCCAGTGGTTCGCGCACGTGGCCAGGTATTTCTCCCATGCCCACTTGTACTTGAACGGCACCAACTGGTTGACGTCGGTCTGGCCGTTGATGATGCGCTTGTCGGCGACCTTCACGCGTTGCGAGGTGGCGCTGCCGCTGGCCGCCAGGCCGGCCGCATGCTGCGGCGCGGCCGGGGTCGGCATGGCGGTGTCGCCGAACACGCCGGTCGCCGCCCGGACTTCGGGCGCAGCCTGCCCGCCCGCCGCGGGCGCGGGGGCTTGTGCAGGTTGCGTGGCGAGGGTGTCGTCTTCCCAATTAATCATGATTCATTCTCCGGAGGCGGTTATTGGCAGGCTTCGCACTCTTCGAAGCCGGGGTCGCCCGGCCGCATGGTGCAAACCGCCCCGAGAACTTCGGGTTCCGGCAAAACAGGTGCAGCGGACACGGGAGCCGCGGTGGACTGGCCACCGGCGCTGACGGCGTTCAGTTCGCCGCCGCGTCCCGTCGACTTCTCGGCGCTGGTGGCGCCAAGGGTACGCAGGTAATAGGTCGTCTTCAGGCCACGCTTCCAGGCCAGCTTGTAGGTGTCGTCCAGCTTCTTGCCGGAAGCGCCGGCCATGTAGATGTTCAGCGACTGGGCTTGGTCGATCCACTTCTGGCGACGCGAGGCGCATTCCACCAGCCAGCTCGGTTCGACTTCGAACGCGGTGGCGTAGAGTTCGCGGAGTTCGGAAGGTACGCGATCGATGCGGGACAGGCTGCCGTCGAAGTACTTGAGGTCGGCGACCATGACTTCGTCCCAGAGACCGAGTTTCTTCAGGTCACGCACGAGGTAATCGTTAACGACCGTGAACTCGCCGGAGAGATTCGATTTGACGTACAAGTTCTGGAAAGTGGGTTCGATGCACGCAGATACACCAATGATATTGGAAATAGTCGCGGTTGGGGCGATTGCGATGCAATTGGAGTTGCGCATGCCATGTTGTTTGATGCGCGCGCGCAACGCATCCCAATCGAGCGTGCTCGATTCATCGACCTCGACATGACCGCCGCGTTCGTCACGCAGCATCTTCAACGTGTCTTGCGGCAGGATGCCACGCGACCACAGCGAGCCTTCGTACGATTGATAGCGGCCACGTTCTTCGGCCAGCAGGCTCGAGGCCCAGTAGGCGTGATAGCACACCGCTTCCATCGAACGATCGGCGAATTCGACGGCGGCTTGCGATGCGTACGGCACGCGCATCATCTGCAGGCAGTCCTGGAAACCCATGATGCCCATGCCCACCGGACGATGGCGCGCGTTGGAGTTGCGGGCCTTGTCGACGGCGTAATAGTTGATGTCGATGACGTTGTCGAGCATGCGCATGGCGATGCTGACGGTGCGCTTGATCTTCTCGTGGTCGAGTTCGAAACCGCCGCCAGCGGCCGGCTTCATGTGCGCGACCAGGTTCACCGAACCCAGGTTGCAAACCGCGATTTCGGATTCGTTGGTGTTCAGCGTGATCTCGGTGCACAGGTTCGAGCTGTGGACCACACCGACGTGCTGCTGCGGCGAACGGATGTTGCACGGATCCTTGAACGTGATCCACGGGTGGCCGGTTTCGAACAGCATCGACAGCATCTTGCGCCACAGGGTCAGCGCCGGCATCTTCTTGAACAGCTTCAGGTCGCCGCTGGCAACGCGCGCTTCATAGCCGACGTAGGCTTCTTCGAAGGCCTTGCCGTACTTGTCGTGCAGGTCGGGGCAGTCGGACGGCGAGAACAGGGTCCATTCGCCGCCTTCCATGACGCGCTTCATGAACAGGTCGGGAATCCAGTTCGCCGTGTTCATGTCGTGGGTGCGACGGCGCTCGTCGCCGGTGTTCTTGCGCAGTTCGAGGAATTCCTCGATGTCCAGGTGCCACGATTCCAGGTAGGTGCAGACCGCGCCCTTGCGCTTGCCGCCCTGGTTCACCGCCACGGCGGTGTCGTTGACGACCTTCAGGAACGGGACCACGCCCTGGCTTTCGCCGTTGGTGCCCTTGATGTGGCTGCGCAGCGCGCGCACCGGGGTCCAGTCGTTGCCCAGGCCGCCGGCGTACTTGGCCAGCAGGGCGTTTTCCTTGATGGCGTCGTAGATGCCTTCCAGGTCGTCGGAGACGGTGGTCAGGTAGCACGACGACAGTTGCGAGTGCAGAGTGCCCGAGTTGAACAGCGTCGGGGTCGAGCTCATGAAGTCGAATGACGACAGGATCTCGTAGAACTCGATGGCGCGGGCTTCGCGATCGGTCTCGCGCAGCGCCAGGCCCATGGCCACGCGCATGAAGAACACCTGCGGCAGTTCGATGCGGGTGCCGCGGATGTGCAGGAAGTAGCGGTCGTACAGGGTCTGCAGGCCGAGGTAGCCGAACTGCAGGTCGCGCTTGGCGTTCAGGGCCTTGCCCAGCTTGGTCAGGTCATAGCTGGCCAGGTCGGGCGACAGCAGGCCGCCTTCGATGCCGCGGGCGATGAAGGTGGGGAAGTATTCGGCGTAGCGGGCGGCCATGCCGTCCTGCGAGACTTCCTCGCCCAGCACTTCCTTGCGGATCGTGTGCAGCAGCAGGCGGGCGGTGACCTGGCTGTAGGCCGGGTCCTTCTCGACCAGCGCGCGCGCCGACAGGATGGCGGACTTGAACACTTCGTCGACGGGGATGCCGTCGTACAGGTTCTTGACCGTTTCCTTCAGGATGGCTTCGGAGTCGATGAATTCGGCCAGGCCTTCACCGGCGGCGACGATGGTGGCGCGCAGTTCGGCGATGTCCAGCGGACGGCGGACACCCGCGTCCGTGACATGCAGCACGTTTTCCTGGGGCACGGCGTCGGCTTTCTGCTGGCCTTCGGCGGCCGCGGCGGCGGCGCGTTCCTGGGTGCGCTTTTCGCGATAGAGCACATAGGCGCGGGCGACGTCATGCTGGCCCGAACGCATCAGCGCCAGTTCGACCTGGTCCTGGATGTCTTCGATGTGGAAGGTGCCGCCGCCCGGGCGGTTGCGCACCAGCGCGTTGACGGCCTGGGTCGTCAGTTGTTCAACCAGCTCGCGCACGCGGGCCGAGGCTGCGCCCTGGCCACCGTTGACGGCCAGGAAGGCCTTGGTCATGGCGATGGCGATCTTGCCGGGTTCGAACCCGACCACCGAGCCATTGCGGCGGATGATGTTGTAGCTGGCCCATTGCCCGCCGTTGGCGTCGGCCGGGGAATCGGTTTGAGAGGGCGGCACGGCCGAAGGCCGGGTCACAGAGGCGATCGTAGTCTGCATGGAAGCTCCTGTGCGAAAAGCGCGTAGATAGCGACATGACGACGTCATGTCAGGTACGAAATTTGGATCTTATTGAGGGGGTCGCAACGCTTGGACGGACGAATCCGCATGGCGTGGCCGACGAGTATCAGCGGTTAGGCGACCACAACATATAGTGTAGCACCCCTCGTTGGACACTAATTCTAGTGATCGAGTACGACAGCTACAAGAAGAAGATAGGATCAGGTTCCCAAAACATTGTTACTAAATGCACTGGGCGCGCCTAGCAAGGCGCGCCCAGGAGAATGCCGCTCAGCGCGAGTGTTTATGCGGTTTTCCGCAGGGGTACATCGCGCGGGGCAGGCGCCGTATAGCTTTGCATCAAGCGGGCCAGCTCCGTCCTGTACTTCTCGACGTTCGCAGCCTTCACGTGGCCGAAGCCGCGGATGGTTTCTGCAAGGGCGGCGATTGTAGCCGCTTGCGCCAGGTTGTCGCGATTCAACCCTGCGAGCAACTGGTCTATGGTCTGGCGGTATTCGACCACCAGGGCCCGCTCCATCTTGCGCTCGGCCGTGTGGCCGAACGGATCGAACCAGGTGCCGCGCAGGCGCTTGAAGCGGGTCAGCAGCTTGAGCGCGGTCATGGTGCGCGGGCCGAGCGTCAGCTTGCGCGGCACGCCGGTGCGCGGGTCCTTGCGCGCGAAGATCGGCGGCGCCATGTGGAAGCGCAGGCTGTAGTCGCCTTCGAACTGGCCCTTGAGCTGGGCCTGGAAGGCTTCGCCGGTATAGAGGCGGGCGACTTCGTATTCGTCCTTGTAGGCCATCAGCTTGAACAGGCCGCGCGCCACCGCCATGGCCAGGCGCGGTGTCCTGGCGTCGGGCGCCAGCTCGCGTTCGCGCGCGGCGACGCGTTCGACCACGTCGCGATAGGCCTGCGCGTAGGCGGCGTCCTGGTAAGCGGTCAGGTCCTCGACGCGGCGCGCCACGGCGCGCTCGAACGTTTCCGGCACATGCAGTTGCACCACCTGGGCGCGCGGGCGCAGCGCGCCGTCCAGCGCGTCGGGCTGGTGCGCGGCCAGGCGGCCGCTGTCGAACGCCGCGCGGTTGGCGGCCACGGCGACGCCGTTCAGTTCGATGGCGCGATTGATGGCGGCCTGCGACAGCGGCACGCCGCCGCGCTGCCAGGCGTAGCCCAGCATGAACATGTTCGACAGGATGCTGTCGCCGAACAGGGCCAGCGCGGCCTCGTGCGCGTCGATGGCGGCGGTGTGGTCCTCGCCCGCCGCGTGGCGGATCTTGGCCAGCAGCGCTTCCGGCCGCATGGCGGCGTCCGGGTTGCGGGTGAAATCGGACACCGGCGCGACATAGGTGTTGACGGTGACCTGGGTGTGGCCGCGGCGCAGCGCGCCGAGCGAGTCGGGCGCCACGGCGGCGACCGGATCGCACAGGATGGCGGCGTCGGCCTGCTGCCAGTCCAGGCGCACCGGGCCGGCGGCCGCGCCCGCGGGCGCCAGGCGGATGTGGCTGACGACCGTGCCGCCCTTCTGCGCCAGGCCGGTCAGGTCCAGCACCGCGGCCGACAGGCCTTCCAGGTGCGCGGCCATCGAGACGATGGCGCCGATGGTGATGACGCCGGTGCCGCCCATGCCCGCCACCAGCAGGCGGTAGGGACGCTCCAGCGCCGGCGGTTGCGGCAGCGGCAGTTGCTGGATCAGGCGTTGCAGGCGCTCCTGGTCGGCCTTGGGCGCGGCGCTCTTTCTGGGCTTGCCGCCCATGACCGAGACGAAGCTGGGGCAGAAGCCTTCGGCGCAGGAGTAGTCCTTGTTGCAGCTTGACTGGTCGATGGCGCGCTTGCGGCCGTAGGGCGTTTCCAGCGGCACCACCGACAGGCAGTTCGATTTCACGCCGCAGTCGCCGCAGCCTTCGCACACGGCGCTGTTGATCAGCATGCGGCGGGCCGGATCGGGGAACTGGTTCTTCTTCCTGCGGCGGCGCTTTTCGGCGGCACAGGTCTGGTCGTGGATCAGCACGGTGACGCCGGGAATCTCGCGCAGCTCGCGCTGCAGGGCGTCGAGCTCGCGGCGGTGATGCACCTTGATGCCGGCGCCCAGGTCCACGCCCCGGTATTTCTCGGGCTCATCGCTGGTGACGACGATGCGGGCGACGTTCTCGCCGCGCAGTTGCTGGCAGATCTGCGGCACCGAGATCGGGCCATCCACCGGCTGGCCGCCGGTCATGGCGACGGCGTCGTTGAACAGGATCTTGTAGGTGATGTTGGCCTTGGCGGCCACGGCCTGGCGGATCGCCAGGTAGCCGGAGTGGTAGTAGGTGCCTTCCCCCATGTTCTGGAAGATATGCGGCATCCTGGTGTAGCGCGACAGGCCGATCCAGTCGACCCCTTCGCCGCCCATCTGGGTCAGGCCGCCGGTGTCGCGGTCCATCCAGGCGGCCATGTAGTGGCAGCCCACGCCCGACAGCGCCTGGCTGCCTTCCGGCACCTTGGTCGAGGTGCTGTGCGGACAGCCGGAACAGAAATAGGGGCGGCGGCGCATGCCGTCGGCGTCGTTGGACAGCATGTCCTGGCAGTCGAAGGTGGCCAGGTCGACGCCGGGCTGCAGGCCGGCGCTGCGCGACAGCCATTGGGCCAGCGGCCGCGCCAGCAGCGACGGGCGCAACTGGCCGGCGGACGGCACCAGCGTCTCGCCGTCGAAACCCTTCTTGCCGACCACGGTGGCGCGCTCGGGCAGGTTGAACAGCAGGTCCTTGAGCTGGGTCTCGACCACGGCGCCTTTTTCCTCGATCACGAGGATGTGCGAGAGGCCGCGCGCGAACTCGAGCATGCGTTCGGCGTCCAGCGGCCAGGTCAGGCCCGGCTTGTAGATGCGCACCGGCGCGTTGGCGGTGACGGTGTCCACGCCCAGGCGCGTCAGCGCTTCCATGGCGTCCAGGTGGGCCTTGCCGACGGTGACGATGCCGACGGTGGCCTTGGGCGCCGGACAGGTGAGGCGGTCGATGCTGTGGCGGCGGGCGAAGGCGGCGACCGCCTTCATGCGCAGGTTCATGCGGGTTTCGACCGCCAGCGACAGGAAGTCGCGGGCGGAGTATTCCAGCGCTTCCGGCGGCAGGTCGGGATCGGCCGGCATGTCGTAGTGGCGCACCGGCGCGGGGGTGAACGAGTGACCGCTTTCGATGGTCTCGGACACGGCCTTGAAGGCGACCCAGGCGCCGGAGTGGCGCGACAGGGCCCAGCCCCACAGCGCGAAGGTCTCGTATTCGTCGATCGAGGCCGGGTGCACGATGGGCATCTGCCAGCCGATCAGCGAGGCTTCGCTGGCGTGCGGGATCGAGGAGGAGACGGCGGTGTGGTCGTCGCCCACCACCACCAGCACGCCGCCATGGCGCGAGGCGCCGGCGGCATTGCCGTGGTGCAGGGCGTCGCCGGCGCGGTCCACGCCGGGGCCCTTGCCGTACCACATGGCGAAGACGCCATCGACGTTGCGGTCGGCGCGCATGCCGGCCTGCTGGGTGCCCATGACGGCGGTGGCGGCCATGTCTTCGTTGATGCCGGGCAGGAACGAGATCTGGTTGGCGTCCAGCGCCTTCTGCGCCTTCCACATCGCCATGTCGACGCCGCCCAGGGGCGAGCCGCGATAGCCGGAGACGAAGCCGGCGGTGTTCAGGCCGCGCTCGCGGTCGATGCGGCGCTGGGTCAGCATGATGCGCACCAGGGCCTGGGTGCCGGTCAGGAAGATGCGGCCGGTCTCGCGGGTGAGGTTGTCGGCGAGCTGGTAGTCGAGGTCCAGCGTGGGCTCGGGGGCGGGGGTGCCGTCCATCATGAATGCTCCTGTAGTCGGCACCATGATAGGTTCGCGAGGCATCGGGTTTATTGCGTTTTCGGATCGTGCTATCCCTATAATTCGCAATGAATATTTCGTATTTGCGGAATTTCGACCCAAACAGGAGACAAAACGATGGACAAGACCGATATCGGCATCCTCAAGGCCCTGCAGGAGGATGGCCGGGCCTCGGCACAGCAGCTGTCGGACAAGGTGGGGCTATCGGCGGCGCCGGTGTGGCGGCGGGTGAAGGCGCTGGAGGCCAGCGGCGTGATCCAGGGTTACAGCGCGCAGGTGGATCGCAGCAAGGTGGGGCTGGGTTGCATGTTTGCGCAGATCAGCCTGGAGCGGCATTCGGCGAATACGGTGGAGAACTTCGAGCGGTCGGTGCGGGATGCGCCGGAGATTCTCGAATGCTATGCGGTGACGGGGGATTCGGATTTTCTGCTCAAGATTCTTGTGGAGAGTCCGGAGGCTTATGACCGGTTCTTGCATCGGTTCTTGTTCAATATGCCTGGGATTCGGCAGACGCGGACGATTGTGGCGTTGCGGGAGATCAAGCATGAGTTGAAGTTGCCTTTGTAGGGGGGGCTTCTATGTGGGCTCTTGTGGCGGGTTGGGTTCTTTAGTCGCGGGAGCCGGGGCAGGCGGGGGATGGCGGGGCTACGATTGCGGTCCGGAGCCTTCGCTCCGGACTTGCCTCGGCGGCCCCCCCCTTCCTCATCTTCGTCACAGCCTTCGGCTGTTCCTTCAGATTCCGTCGGGCGCATCTACACGCCCCGCCATCCCCCGCCTGCCCCGGCTCCCGCTTTTGATGAGACTTAACGGCCGGGCTTTGGGGCGGGTTGTGTGCTTGGCGTTTTTGCCGTCAATCTGGGGGGAGGGAGGGTCTTGCGGGGTCGCCAAAAAGCGGCCGCGCGGGCGGCCGCTTTTTGGCATTTGGGTGTCTTGTGTCGAGGCGGCGGACGCTGCGCGCTGCTGGAGAGAGGCGTTGCTCGGGGGGGCAATGGCGCGGCGCGATCGTGATGGGAGGGGCTGGTGAATCCTGCGTCATCGCGCTTGATTCGATGGGTGCAATCTTTTGATGGTCTCTATATTGCGACGCCCTCTATATATAGAGGGCGTTTCTTTATTTGCTGTGGGCGGTTACTGCGGCTGGATGCCGGAGATCTTGATCCATTCCTTCCAGCGGGCGGTGTCTTCCTTGACGAAGGTGTCGAAGCGGGCGGTGTCCATGGCTTCGGGGGTCAGGCCGAGGGCGCGGAGTTTGTCGGCGGTGGCGGGATCGTTGACGGCGGCCTGGGTGGCGGCGTTCATCCTGGCGACGATGTCGGGCGGGGTGCCGGCGGGGGCGGAGATGCCGAGCCAGCCGGCGACGACGAAGTCGGGGTAGTAGGTCGACATGGTGGGGACGTCGGGCCAGGCGGGGTGGCGCTGGGCGGCGGTGACGGCCAGGGGGGTGAGGCCCTTGCCGTCGATCTGGCCCATGGCGGTCAGGTAGTCGACGAAGGCGAAGCCGATCTGCTTGCCGCGCAGGTCGGTGATGATCTGGGTGATGTTCTTGTAGCCGGCGGCGCCGATGTTGATGCCGGCGCGTTGCTTGAACAGTTCGGACGGCACTTGCGAGGACGAGCTGTAGTAGCCGAAGAAGACTTCGCCGGGATGCTTCTTGGCGTAGTCGACCAGCTCGGGCACGGTGCGATAGGGGCTGTCGGGGGCGACGATGCCGACGGTGCCGAAGGTGCCGAGCATGCCGATCTGCACGAAGTCCTTTTGCGCGTCGTAGGGCAGGCGCTTGTAGAGGAACTGGTTGGCGGCGTGGGTGGAGTTGGTGGACAAGAGGAAGGTGTAGCCGTCGCCGGCGGCGTTCTTGGCGGCATTGGTGCCGACGATGCCGCCGGCGCCGGGGCGGTCCTCGACGATGACGGTCTGGCCGGTCTGCTTGCCCAGGAACTGGGCGAAGGTGCGGGCGGTGAGGTCGGCGGCGCCGCCGGCGGCGGATGGCACGATCAGCGTGATGGGTTTCTCGGGCCAGCCGGCGGCGTGCGTGGTGGCGGCCAGCAGCAGGCTGGCGGCGGCGAGCGCAGGGCGCAGGAAGGCGCGGGGCGCGAAGGCGGTGAGGGTCATGCTTGTCTCCTGGGGCGGCGCTGGCGCCGTCATGTTCTATGGCTTGCGGTGTGCTTCATGGCTCGCTGGACGCGGGCCGGGTGGATCTGTCTGGCGGTCGTAGGCGGATGTCGATGGTTGAGGATGTATCGGGCGTCAGGGGCGTCGCGGGTCAGCCGAACTGTTGGCGATACCAGCCGAGGATCGCGTCCGCGCTGGCCTGCCATGCGTCGCCGTACATCATGCAATGGGGCTGTCCGGCGAGGACGGCATGGGAAAAGCCGAACAGTCGCGCGATGGCGCGGTCCTGGCCGGGCGGATGGCGGTCGTGGGTATCCAGGCCGGCCTCCAGGCACAGGCCGGGGGCGGTTATGGCGGCGGGATCGACGGGCACGCGCAGCAGGTAGCGGTCGTTGAGCACGCGCGGGCTTTCGGGATTCAGGCGTTGGGTGACGGCGCTGACGTCGCGCGTCGGCGAGGTGGCCAGGAAGCGGGCGCGGATCTCGCTGGCGGCGGGCGCGGCGCGCACGGCGTCGGCGGGCACCGGCGGCAGGCCCAGCGCGCCGGGCAGGTTGGCGGGCGGCGAGGGCGCCATCAGCACCACGCCGGCGACGGCGCGCTGGCTGGCGGCCAGCAGCGCGGGCAGGGCGCCCATGCTGTGGCCCACCACGACGATGGGCGCGTCCAGCAGGTCGAGCGCGCTGACGACGTCGGCGGCCAGGTCGGCGATGCCCGTGTCGACGAAGCCGGGCGGCTGCGGCAAGGGGCCGTGGCCGCGCAGGTCGATGGCTGCGCAGGCCAGGCCGGCTCGGGCGAAATAGTCCAGGTAGTGCGCGTAGCACCAGGCGCCGTGATAGGCGCCGGGCACGAGCAGCAGGCCGGGCCTGCCGTTGGGCGCGGCGGCGGTCAGCAGCCGGCCCTGGCCGGCAGCGCGGGCGGGCAGCCGGTCGGCGAGGCTGAAGTCGAGCGGATCGACGGCCTGGGCGCGGGCGGGGGAGAGAGTCGCGGTAGTCATTGCGGCCATGTTAAGTGCCGCCCTATGATGAGAAAACTTTATTTTTCCTATGATTTGATAAGTTCATCAAATCAGGTGTCCCGATGCCCGCCTTGCCCGAACTTTCCATTGCGCACTACCGCCACTTCCTGCTGGTGGCCGAATTGCGCAGCTTCCGCGCCGCCGCCGCGCGCGCGTTCCGCTCGCAGCCGGCGCTGTCGCTGTCGATCCGCGAAATGGAGCAGCGCCTGGGCCAGCCGCTGTTCGAGCGCGGCAATGGCAACGCGCTGACTCGGTTCGGCCAGGACTGCCTGCCGCTGGCGCGCGAACTGGTCGAGCACCACGACCGCGTGGCCGGGACGCTGGCGGGGCTGGCCAGCAACGAGGCAGGCACCCTGACCATGGCCTCGGTGGCGACGGTTGCGACCCATTGGCTGCCCGAACTGGTGGCGACCTACCGCGAGCGCTACCCGGCGGTGGCGCTGCGCCTGTTCGACGACAACTCCGAAGGCGTTGAGCGCATGGTGCTGGCGGGCGGGGTCGAGCTGGGGGTGTGCAGCCCGGTGCTGCGCGACCGGCGGCTGGCGTTCGAGCCGCTGCTGCGCGATGCCTTCGGACTGGTCTGCCATCGCGGCCATCCCCTGGCGGGGCGCAAGTCCGTGACCTGGCGCGAGATCGCGGGGCTGCCGCTGGTGGGCACGGTGGCGCACCGGCAATTGGCGGACTATCCGCAGGCCGCCTTCATGATGGAGCGTCAGGTGTTCGTGTCCAACATGATGTCGCTGCTGGCGATGCTGGAGCGCGGCGTGGGCGTGACGGTGCTGGCGCGGCTGGGGGTGCCGCCGGATTCTCCCGGTCTGGTTTTCGTGCCGCTGGCGCGGCCGCGCATCGAGCGCGAACTGGGCATCACGCGGTTGGCCGGCCGCAGCCTGTCGCCGGCCGCGGCGCGCATGGAGGAAATGCTGCGCGCCAAGGCCGCGCGCGGCGCCCGCAGTGTCGCTTGAAACCAACGCATTTTTGCGCGTTGAGCCCTTAAAACACGGGGTTTCCGGCAAGGACTGTTGCGCAATTGCACACGCCGCCGATCGTCGTTGATTCTTCACCTGCGCATCTTTAGAGTGCGTGATGTTTGCTGCGCGAGGGGCGTGCCGGTTTGAGCGGCGCGGCGCGTCGACAGACGTGTTGAGGAATTCATGAGCAGTGTGTATTTGCGTTCGGCGGGCGTGGCCTGCGCCCTCCTGATCCTGGCCGGCTGCGCCGCCAGGAAACCCGCCTCCATTACCGAGGCCCAGCCGGAAGCGGCGCCCAAGCCGGTGGCATGCGTGCCCGCCAAGAGCGGCGATCCCATGGTCGGCACGTGGTATTCGAATTCCAAGCCGAAAGGCGTCAGCGGCGATTTCCAGGCCCTGACGGTGCTGTATGCCGATGGCCGCATGGCCTATGAAACCCAGTTGAAGATCGGCCGCAAGACGCGTCCGGCGCTGCGCGAGACCGGTTGCTGGAGCGTGGTGGACGGCGTCTACACGATGCAGACCACGCAATCGAACGGCGAGATCGTCGACGCCGCCGATCCGATTTACATCAACCGCTACCGTGTCGAGAAGGTCGAGCAGGCCAAGCTGACGCTGCGCGAGCTCAAGAGCGGCGGCCAGATCGTGACCGCGCGCCGCATGCCGCAGGGCTATCGCCTGCCGTATTGATCCCTGGGGTGGCCGGCGATTCCGCGTTCCGTTGCGCGGACGGAATCCGGGCGCCGGCGTCGCCAAGCGGGCGCGGCTGCGGTAAGGTGCGGACTTCGTCCTCCATTGCGCCGCCGGCCCTCCATGCCCGCCCTGTCATCCGAAGCGCGCGCCATCGCGCTGCTTGCCCTGGCCGCCTTCGTCAGCGCCAGCGCCTTCCGTATCTGTGATCCCATGCTGCCCCAACTGGCGGCCGAATTCGGCGCCAGCACCGGCCAGGCCGCGCGCGCCGTCACCGCCTTCGCGGTGGCCTACGGCGTGCTGCAGATGTTCTTCGGACCGGTCGGCGACCGCTACGGCAAATACCGCGTCGTCAGCGTGGCGACGTTCGCCTGCGCACTGGGCAGCGCCGGCGCTTTCCTGGCCGAGACGCTGGACGTGCTGGTGTTCTGCCGCGCCCTGTCGGGGGCGGCGGGCGCCGGCATCGTGCCGCTGTCGATGGCCTGGATCGGCGACACCGTTCCCTATGAGCGTCGCCAGGCGACGCTGGCGCGCTTTCTGACCGGCACCATCCTGGGCATGGCGGCCGGGCAGTTGGCCGGCGGCCTGTTCGCCGATACCCTCGGTTGGCGCTGGGCCTTCGCGGCGCTGGTGGGCGGCTACCTGGTGGTGGGCACGCTGCTGTATCGGGAAGTGCGGCGCCAGCGCGCGCTGGGACTGGGCGTGGTCGATCCGAACGCGCCGCGCCAGGGCTTCGTGGCACAGGCGCGGCTGGTGCTGGGCACGCCATGGGCGCGCGTGGTGCTGGCCACGGTGTTCATCGAGGGCCTGCTGGTGTTCGGCGCCCTGGCGTTCGCGCCGTCCTACCTGCATGAGCGCTTCGACATCTCGCTGACGGCGGCCGGCGCGCTGGTGGCGGTGTACGCGGTGGGCGGGCTGCTCTATACGGTGGTGGCGGGCCGCATCCTCAAGCGCCTGGGCGAACGCGGCCTGGCGGTGGCGGGCGGGCTGGTGCTGGGCGCGGCCTTCCTGTCGTACCTGCTGGGGCCGGTGTGGTTGTGGAGTCTGCTGGCCAGCGTGCTGGCGGGCTTCGGCTATTACCTGCTGCACGCGACCTTGCAGACCAACGCCACCCAGATGGTGCCGTCGGCGCGCGGCACGGCGGTGGCCTGGTTCGCCTCCTGCCTGTTCATGGGCCAGGCGGCGGGCGTGGCGCTGGCCGGCTCGGTGGTGGACGAGGCCGGCGCGGCGGTGCTGTTCGGCGGTTCGGCCGTGCTGCTGCCGCTGCTGGGCGCATTCTTCTCTTGGGCCTTGAAGGCGCGACCCCAGGCCGTCTAGGATGCCCGCCGCCGTGCGGCGCCGGGACGGCAACCGGCCCATGAGGCGAAAAAAAGCCCCGAACGGCCAGGCCGGCGGGGCTTTTTCGCGGAGGGAAGTCCGATCAGATGGCGGCCAGGCGCTTGAGCACGGTGTCCTTGCCCAGCAGGGCCAGCACCGCGTCCACCGCGGGCGTCTGGGTCTGGCCGGTGACGGCCACGCGCAGCGGGATCGCCAGTTGCGGCATCTTCAGGCCGCGCTCGGCCAGCACGGCCTTGATCAGCGCCGAGATGGCCTCGCGGGTCCAGTCGGCGCCCTGGGCGCGCTGGGCGAAATCGGCCAGCGCCTCGCGCGCGGCGGCGGTCAGGTGCTGCTCGACCAGTTCCGGCGCGGCCGGCTTGAACTCGCCGCAGAACAGCATGGCGCCGTCGGCCAGTTGTTCCAGGGTCTCGGCGCGGTCCTTGAGCAGGCCCATCACGCCCGGCAGGTCGATCTTTTCCGGATAGCCGCCGCGATGGGCGACGCGCGGCGCCACGCGTTCGGCCAGTTCGGCGTTGTCCATCTGCTTGATGTAGTGGGCGTTGACCCAGTTCAGCTTCTTCGGGTCCCACTGCGAGGCCGACTTGGACAGGTGGCGGGTGTCGAACCATTCCACCAGTTGGTCGCGGCTGAAGAGTTCGTCGTCGCCGTGGCTCCAGCCCAGGCGCGCCAGGTAGTTGATCATGGCCTCGGGCAGGTAGCCCTCGTTGTCGTACTCCATGACGTTGACCGCGCCGTGGCGCTTGGACAGCTTTTCGCCGTCCGGGCCGAGGATCATGGGCACGTGGCCGTATTCGGGCAGGGTGGCGCCCAGCGCGCGCAGGATGTTGATCTGGCGCGGAGTGTTGTTGACGTGGTCATCGCCGCGCAGCACGTGGGTGATGCCCATGTCCCAGTCGTCCACCACCACGCAGAAGTTGTAGGTGGGGGTGCCGTCCGGGCGCGCGATGATCAGGTCGTCCAGCTCGGTGTTGTCGAAGCTGATGGGGCCCTTGACCATGTCGTTCCAGGCGGTGGCGCCGTCCTGGGGGTTCTTGAAGCGCACCACCGGCTTGCGGCCTGCGGGCACCGGCGGCAGGGTCTTGCCGGGCTCGGGGCGCCAGGTGCCGTCGTAGCGCGGCTTGTCGCCGCGGGCGCGGGCGGCCTCGCGCATGGCCTCGACTTCCTCGGGCGAGCTGTAGCAGTGGTAGGCGGTGCCGGCGGCCAGCATCTGCGCGACCACTTCACGGTAGCGGTCCATGCGCTGCATCTGGTAGAACGGGCCTTCGTCCGGCTGCATGCCGAGCCAGTCCATGCTGTCCAGGATGGCCTGCACCGCTTCCGGCGTGGAGCGTTCGACGTCCGTGTCTTCGATGCGCAGCACGAAGGTGCCCTTGTGGTGGCGCGCGAAGGCCCAGGAGAACAGCGCGGTGCGGGCGCCGCCCAGGTGCAGGAAGCCGGTGGGCGAAGGCGCGAAGCGGGTGCGGATGGGGGAGGAGGCGTTGGAGGTCATAGGTGGCAATGATAGCGGCTGCGGCGCCACGAAGCGGCGGCGGACCGGGCCTGGATCAAGCGGACGTGGGGGTTGTCTTGTTACGATGAACGCTATTTTAGATTAGTGCCTGTTCCCGCCATGCTGCGACACGCTCTTGCCCCGATGTTCGAACCCGGTTCGCTGGTGATCGTCGCCGATCGGCCGCTGCCGGCGGCGACGTCGCTGCCACCCGCGCTCAAGGCGAAAACCACGGTGGTGGCCTGCGACCCCGGCGCCGCGCCCGACCTGCCGGAGACGCTTCAGGGGCTGGCCGCTGGCGAGCGGCCCGATCTGGCCCTGGTTTGCGTTTCGCCCGCCGTGCTGCCCGAGACCCTGCGCCGGCTGTCCCCGCTGGCCCCGCGCTCGGTCATCCTGTTGCCGCACGAGCTGCCCGACCCGTACCCGCGCGGCACGCTGGCGTTGTGCCGCGCCTGGGCCGAGGAAAACCGCTGCGAATTGCTGGGGCCGCGCTCGTTCGGCGCGCAGCGCCCGCATGCCGGCCTGAACCTGAGCCAGCATCCGGTGCTGGCGCGCGCCGGCCGCGTGGCGCTGCTGGCGCAGTCGCGCTCCATCATGGCCGCCGTCATGGACTGGGCCGAGGACGTGCATATCGGTTTTTCCACCGCCGTGTCGCTGGGCGACGAGGCGGTGGTGGGCCTGTCCAAGGTGCTGGACTACCTGGCCAGCGATCCTCGCACCGACAGCATCGTGCTGTACCTGGAAGACGTGGGCCCGGCGCGCGAATTCATGAGCACGCTGCGGGCCGCGGCCAGCGTCAAGCCGGTCATCGTGCTCAAGGCCGGCCGCGCCGACACCGACAGCCCCGACGCCATCTTCGACGCCGCGCTGCGGCGCGCCGGCGCGGTGCGGGTGCGCTACTTCGTGCAACTGTTCTCGGCGGTCAAGGTGCTGGGCTACACGCGCCGTCCCAAGGGCCGGCGCGTGGCGCTGATCTCCAACGGCAGCGGACCGCCCCAACTGGCCATGGACCTGATCGGCCCCGACGCCGCGGTGCTGCGGGCCGACCTGGCGCCGGCCACGCAGCGCGCGCTGGCGGCGATGCTGGAGCCGGACGCGGCCAGCGCCAATCCCATCATCACCTACGTGCCGCTGACGCCGGAACGCATCCGCGCCATCCTCGACGTGGTGCTGGATGACGCGGGCGTGGACGGCGTGCTGGTGCTGTTGGCGCCCGACGCGCTGGCCGACATGCCGGCGGTGGCGCGCGAGCTGGCGCAGATCGCGCCCAAGGCCAAGAAACCGGTGGTCACCTGCTTCATGGGCGACGCCGGCATGCGGCCGTTGCGGCGCATGCTGGACGACGCCGGCACCTCGGCGTTCCGTACGCCCGAGTCCGCCGCCGACGCCTTCGGCGTGCTGGCCACGCATCATTACAACCAGCAGTTGCTGCTGCAGACCCAGCCGCCCGAGCCGGCCACCCACGTGCCCGACCTGGCCGCTGCGCGCGAAATCCTGGCGCGGGTGCGGGCCGATTGCCGGCGCGAGTTGAATACGTCCGAGGTCCGCGCGCTGCTGTCCCTGTTCTACGTGCCGCTGCGCGACATGCCGCTGGACGTGGCGGCGGCCGAGCCCGAATCCCGCCCCATGGCCATCCGGGTGCGGCGCGATCCGCAGTTCGGGCCGGTCATCCGCTTCGGCGCCGGCGGCCCGGACGCGGTGCTGTCGCAATCGGATCGCGGCATCGACCTGCCGCCGCTCAACGGCTTCCTGGCGCGCCAGATGATCGAGCGCAGCCGGCTGTGGCGCCGGGTGCTGGCGCCGCGCGTCGGCCACCTGGCCGCCGAGGCCTTGCAGCAGGCGCTGGTGCTGGTCTCGGAGATGGTGTCGGAGCTGCCGGACATCGAAACGCTCGACATCGATCCGCTGTATGCCGGCGAGACCCATCTGCGCGCGGGAGGCCTGCGCATGACGCTGGCCGAGAAGCCGGGTTGCGAGACGCCGCAGACCGCCGGCTATCCGCACATGGCGATTCACCCGTACCCGGCGCGCCTGGTGCAGGTGCGCCGTTTCGCCGATGGCATCCCGTGGGTGCTGCGGCCCATCCGCCCCGAGGACGGCCAGCCGCTGCAGGATTTCATCCGTGGCCTGTCGGAACGCTCGCGCTACATGCGCTTCGTGTCGATGATGCGCGAGCTGACGCCGCGCATGGTGTCGCGCTACACCCAGGTGGACTACCACCGCGAGCTGGCGCTGGTGGCCGCCACCCAGGTGCCCAACCCGGCCAACCGCGGCCATCCGCACGAAGTGCTGGTGGGGTTTGCGCACTACCTGCGCAACCCCGACGGGCGCGGCGCGGAATACGCGCTGGTGATCGGCGACGACTGGCAGCGGCGCGGCCTGGGCCGCCAGTTGATGACCGCGCTGATCGACGCGGCGCGCGAGCAGGGGCTGGAATACATCGACGGCCTGGTGCTGTCGACCAACCGGCCGATGCTGGCGCTGATGACCAGCCTGGGCTTCACCAACGATCCGGATCCGGAAGACCCGACCATGCGGCGGGTCTGGCTCAACCTGCGCTGAGCGCCGCGGCCGGCGCGTGCCCGCGCCCGGCCGCAGCCATGCCGGCTTCAGGCCGTCTTGCGCGCGGCCTGCGCCGGCCGCAGCCTCGTCGCCACTTCATCCACCGACAGCACGTCGCCGAAGAACAGCAGCCAGCCATGCAGGGCGTTTTCGTGTTCGGCCGGCGTCACCGCGGCCAGCGCGTCGTCCACCATGATGGTGCGGAAGTCGCGCATCATCGCGTCGCGCGCCGTCGATTCGCAACAGACGTTGGTGACCGTGCCGGCGATCAGCAGCGTGTCCACGCCGCGTCCGCGCAGCAGCGGCTCCAGTTCCGACGAGCCCGTGGCCATGGCGCTGTAGAAGCGCTTGGTCACGCGCAGGTCGCTGTCGGCCGGCCGCAGGTCCGGATGCAGCGCGAAACCCGGCGCATCGCGGCGCAGGGTTTCCAGGCGCCGCGCGCTGCGCTCGGGCGTCAGCATCACGCCATGGTGGTGCGACCAGAAGGCGTCGGCGTTGTCGGACGCGGTCTGCACCCAGACCACCGTGCCGCCGGCCGCGCGCACCGCGTCGCACAGGCGGTTGACCGGCGCGATGATGTCGCGCGCCGCGGCGCATTCGCCCTGGTAGCCGGGCAGCGTGAAGTACTGCTGCATGTCGATCACCACCACCGCGGTGCGGGCGCCGGGCAGGCTGTCGTAGGGATGCAGGCAGCCCTGGCGGGCGATGACGCGGTCCTGCACCCATTGCGGAATCTGCATGGCGGTTCCTTATCCGTAGCGCCGCGCCACGGCGGCTTCGATGCGGTACACAACCAGGTACATGACGCTGGAGATCAGCGCCAGCATGGCGATGGCGGTCATGACGATGTTCAGCTTGAAGACCTGGCTGCCGTTCATGATGAGAAAGCCCAGGCCCGAGTCGGCCGACTGGAATTCGCCCACGATGACGCCCACCAGCGCCAGGCCGATGTTCATCTTCACCGCGGCGATCAGGGTCGGCACGCTGCCGGGCAGCACCACCTTGGTCAGCACCTGCCAGCGGCTGGCGCCGAAGGTGCGGGCCAGCTTGACCTTGTTCAGGTCGATGGCGCGAAAGCCCGCATACACCACCATGATGGTCACGAACACCGCGATCGCCACGGCCATGCCGTAGACCGCGTAGTCCGACCCCAGCCACAGGTAGAAGATCGGCACGAAGGCGATCTTGGGCATGGCGTTGGCCACCACCAGGAACGGATCGAGCACCTTGTACAGGAAGTCCGACCACCACAGCGCGGCGGCCACGATGATGCCGATCACCATGCTGAGCGTGAAGCCCACCAGCGTGGCCGACAGCGTGGTGGCGATGTGGTGCGCCAGGTTGCCCTGGCGCCACAGCTCCAGGAAGGTCGGCCACAGCGCGCTCGGATAGCTGGTCAGGAGCGGGTTCAGGATGTGCATGCGCGGCAGGATCTCCCAGGCGCACAGGAACACCACCAGCAGCAGCGCCTGGGCGATGCGGATGTTGCGGCGGCGGGCGCGGTCGCGCCGCAGGTAGTCCAGGTACTTCTGGCTGGGCGCGGGCACGGCGCGCAGCGGCACGGTGTTGGCGATCGGGGCGTTCACGGCTCAACCCTCCACATGGACGTCCAGCTCGTCCCAGAGCTGCTTGAAGTAGGCATTGAATTCCGGCCGGGAACGGGCCTGGAACGGCGTCGGCCGCGCGCCGTCGCCATAATGGATGCGGTACTGGCTCTTGAGCCGTCCGGGCCGGCGCGACAGCACGATGACGCGGTCGGTCATGGCGATGGCCTCGCCGATGTCGTGGGTCACCAGCACCACCGTCTTGCCTTCGCGCCGCAGGATGTCGACGACCTCGTCGGAGATCGCCAGCCGGGTCTGCGAATCGAGCGCCGAGAACGGTTCGTCCAGCAGGATCACGTCGGGCTCGGTCACCAGCGTGCGCGCCAGCGCCGCGCGCTGGCGCATGCCGCCCGACAACTGGCGCGGCGTATGCGACAGGAACGCGCCCAGCCCGCACTTTTCCAGCAGGTGCACGGCCCGGGCTTCGCTGCGCGCATCGCGCCGGCCCTGGATCTCGGCGCCCAGCATGACGTTGTCGAGAATGGTGCGCCACTCGAAAAGGTAGTCCTGCTGCAGCATGTAGCCGATGCGCGGATTGGGTTCGGTGACCGCCTGGCCGTCGATCATCACGGTGCCCGAGGTCGGCGCGTGCAGGCCGGCGATCAGCGACAGCAGCGTGCTCTTGCCACAGCCGCTCTGGCCGATCAGGCTGACGAATTCGCCCGGCGCCAGCGCGAACGACACCTGCGACAGCGCTTCGGTCTCGCCCTCCGGCGTGAAATAGCTCAGGCAGACATCGCGCAGTTCGATCTTGGCGGTGGCCGGGTCCGGCTTGAGGTTGTGGACGACGGCGCTCATCACGGCACCTTCCTGGCGAAGTCCGCCACCACCACGTCTTCATATTTGACGCGGGCGCCTTCCTTCATCACCGCGCTGGCGATCAGCATGTCCTGCAACCGGCTCATGGCCTCGGCCGTCACCAGCGGCGTGGTCTTCCAGATCTGGTACTGCTTGTAGCGCTCGATCGCGTCGGTCACCGCGGCCGCGTCCATGCCGGGGAAGTAGGTCATGATCTGCGGCGCCAGCGTGGCCGCCGGCGTGTCCTTGACGTATTTCTCGGCGCGCGCCACCACGTTGGTCCAGGCCTGTATCACCTTGGGGTTGTCGCGGATGTACTTGTCGGTGGCGGTGAAGACCGTGTAGTCCACCTGGCCGACCTCATGGCCGACCGAGGCCACGATGTAGCCCTTGCCGTTGCGCACCAGTTCGCCGGCCTCGGGCTCCAGGAAGATGCCGTATTCGCCCTGGCCCGCCATCCAGGCGCCGGCGCGCGCCGGGATGCCGATGTTGTTGAGCAGCTTGACGTCTTTCTGCGGGTCGAGGCCGTGCTTGCGCAGCGCGGTCTCCAGGAACACGATGGGGTTCGACCCGGGCCGGAAGCCGATCACCTCCTTGCCCTTTAGCATGCTCCAGTCGAATTTATCGACCGGCTTGCGCGCCAGCAGGAAGAAGCCGTCGGTGGCGGTCAGGCCGGCGAAGATCTTCGGCTTGACCGGCGATTCGCTGTTCTGCACGTAGATCGAGGCTTCGGGGCCGATCAGCACGATGTCGGCGCTGCCCGAGAGCAGGGCGGTCATGCCCTTGTCGGTGCCCTGCGAGGTCTTCATGGACACGTCCAGCCCGGCGTCCTTGAAATAGCCCTGCGACAGGGCGACGTACTTGGGCACGTAGAGGATGGAGCGGACCACCTCTTCGTAGCGTACCTTTACCGGGGGATTGAGGGCTTCGCCGTGGCTGGCGAAAGGGGCGAGGACGGCGGCAAGCAGCGCCGCCGCCGCCAGGCGAGGCAATGGCAAGGGCTTCACGGGACTTTCTCCTGCGTCTATATGCCTCACCGAAACCCGGCGCGGCACGGCCAATGGGATGGATCGACTGCAACAACAGGGAAGCCCGAGGCGATTGCGATCGGGCCAATACGGCTTGGATTGAATACTATATTCAACAATCGCGAGCGACAAGGGTTTTGGTATTGGCGTTTTTCTCTATGGACGAGCGAAGTCGCACCCCGGAAAATTCAGGGCTGGAATACCACTTGGTATACAAAGCAGGGAATCCCCGTGCGAACGGCCCGGCGAATCCGGGCCCCGGGGGAAGGCGGCGGCGCGGCGCGCGCCGCCCGCGTTACACCAGCACCTGGTTCAGAAAGCGCGAGATGTCCGCCACTTCCTCGGCGCAGACCGAGTGCGGCATGGGGTAGGTGTGCCAGCGCACGTCGTAGCCCAGGCGCTCCAGCTCGGCCCGCGAGGCCTCCGCGCGCGGCAGCGATACCACCGGGTCATACAAGCCGTGGGCCAGGAAGATCGGGGT
This sequence comes from Achromobacter dolens, assembly GCF_902859745.1. Classification (GTDB taxonomy): domain Bacteria; phylum Pseudomonadota; class Gammaproteobacteria; order Burkholderiales; family Burkholderiaceae_B; genus Achromobacter; species Achromobacter dolens. Next base: position 55,462 of record NZ_CADIJW010000014.1, read on the forward strand.
GCGCTGGTTGGCCGGGGCGCGCTCGGCCTCGGCGCTGTCCAGCAGCGGCAGGTAGCCCGACAGGCCCATCATGCCGGCCAGCTTGTCCTGCAGCCGCAGGCCCGTGTGCAGCGTCATGGCGCAGCCCTGCGAGAAGCCCGCCAGCACGATGTTCGAGGTCGGGATGCCGCGGGCGTTCTCGCGCGCGATCAGCTTGTGGATCGCGGCTTCCGAGGCGCGGATGCCCTTGGCGTCTTCCACCCGCACCAGGTCCATCACCAGGATGTCGTACCAGGAGCGCATCGCCATGCCGTTGTTGATGGTGACGCGCTGCACCGGCGCATTGGGGAAGACGAAGCGCACGCCCAGGCCGACCGGCAGGTCCAGCTCCGGCACGATGGGCGCGAAGTCGTTGCCGTCGGCGCCCAGGCCGTGCAGCCAGATCACGGCGTGCGTGGGATTGGAGGCGGTTTCGATCTCGATGCAATCGAGCAGGTCGGTGGGGGCGTTCATGGACGGCGGGCGCAATCAGTGGGTGAGGGTCTTGAGGGCCTGGAACAGGGCGCGATAGTGCTTCTTCTGCGGCTCCTGGCCTTGCAGCAGCACGGCGTTGGCTGCCTTCTCCTTGCGGGCGGCGCGGATCACCGCGCGTAGCTGCTGCACATCCGCCTGCGGATTGTCGTTCAGCAGCTTGGTCAGGGCGTCGTCGTCGTCGAGCAGCCGGTCGCGCAGGGTTTCCAGGCGGTGCATGGCCGCGGTTTCCTCGCGCGAGCCGTTTTCCCAGACATCGAGCTGGGCGCGGATCTCGTCGGCGGGGGCGTCGCGCATCAGCTTGCCCACGAAGTGGGTCTGGCGGCGCCGGCCTTCGCGGCTGGTGGTGCGCTGCGCCTCGCGGATCGCTTCGTAGAGGCGTTCGGCCAGGGGCAACTGCTTGAGGCGTTCGGGGGACAGTTCGATCAGTTGCTTGCCCAGGTCCAGCAGCGCGTGCATTTCACGCTTGACCTGGGACTTGCTGGGACGATCGTAGCCGTTCTCGTCGTAGCCGTCGGAGGATTCTTCTTCGATGTGGGAATTCATGGAAAACTGCGCAATGACAGACTTGGCTATGATAACCGTCTCTGCAAATTGGACAGCAATGGTCAAATCCTCCTCCTCCTCCTTGCCGCTGGCGGCCAATCACGCGCGTTTTTCCGAACTCGTCGAGCAAACCCTGGCCTACGCGCGACAGATCGGCGCCTCGGATGCCGCGGCCGAAGTCTCCGAAAGCCTGGGCCTGTCGGTGTCGGTGCGCAAGAACGACATCGAGACCGTCGAACAGACCCGTGACCGCTCGCTCGACCTGACGGTCTACGCCGGCCAGAGCCGCGGCTCCGCCTCGACCTCCGACTTTTCCGAAGCCGCGCTGCGCCAGACGGTCGAAGCCGCCTGGCACATCGCCCGCCACACCGCCGCCGATCCGGCCGCCGGCCTGCCCGACGCCGACCAGTTGGCCACCGAATTCCCCGACCTCGACCTGCATCGCGCCTGGACGGTCTCCACCGAGGAAGCCGCCGAACTGGCCCTGCGCGCCGAGCGCGCCGCGCGCGAGGTCGATGCCCGCATCACCAATACCGACGGCGCCACGGTCGGCACTTACGAAGGCCAGTTCGTCATGGGCAACACCCGTGGCTTCCTGGGCGGCTATCCGTATTCGCGCCACAGCCTGTCGGTGGCGCCCATCGCCGGGCGCGGCAACGGCATGCAGCGCGACTACTGGTACACCTCCGAGCGCGACCCCGCCAAGCTGGCCACGCCCGAGGCCGTCGGCCGCTATGCCGCCGAGCGCACGCTGTCGCGCCTGTCGGCGCGCCGCATCCGCACCGGCAAGTTCCCGGTCCTGTTCGAGGCGCCGCTGGCGCTCGGCCTGGTCGGCGCCCTGACACAGGCCGCCAATGGCGGCGCGCTGTACCGCAAGGCCAGCTTCCTGCTCGACGCCCTGGGCAAGCCGATCTTCCCGGAACACATCAACCTGACCGAAGACCCGCACATCCGCGGCGCCATGGGCAGCTCGCCGTTTGACGACGAAGGCGTGCGCACCCGCAAGCGCAACGTGGTGTCGGCCGGCGTGCTGGAAGGCTACTTCCTGTCCTCCTACACCGCGCGCAAGCTCGGCATGCAGACCACCGGCAACGCGGGCGGTTCGCACAACCTGGTATTCAGTTCCACGCTGACGCGCCGGGGCGACGACTTCGAAGCCATGCTCAAGAAGATGGGCACGGGCTTCCTGGTCACCGAGCTGATCGGCCAGGGCGTGAACTACGTGACCGGCGACTACTCGCGCGGCGCATTCGGCTATTGGGTCGAGAACGGCCAGATCCAGCACGCGGTGCAGGAAGTCACCATCGCCGGCAACCTGTCGGACATGTTCCGCCAGATCGTCGCGGTGGGCGCGGACACCATCTCGCGCGGCACCAAGACCACCGGCTCGATCCTGATCGAGCAGATGGCGATCGCGGGCACCTGATCCCGGGTGCGAGCGCGGCCAGCGCCCGCCTGTGCGGGGCCTGGCCGGGCCACTCTTTGCAATCCTTGACCGCTCGGGAATTCCTCTAGCCGTCAGCGGCGATGGCACCGTGTAATATCCGGCGGGTATTGCTCAAACTGGTATCGCTGTAGAGGAGCAAAGAGATGCAACGACGTTCATTCTTGAAGCAGGCCGGCCTGGGCGCCGTGGCGGCGGGGGCGGCGGTCAGCGCTCCCGCCCTGGCGCAGGATTCCCCCTCGATCAGTTGGCGCCTGGCGTCGGGCTTCCCGGCCGCGCTGGACCTGCGCTTCGGCGCCGGCGAGATTTTCCGCAAGTTCGTCTCCGAGGCCACCGGCGGCAAGTTCAGCATCAAGCAACTGGCCGATGGCGAGATCGCGCCCGCAGTGGAGCTGATGGACGCGGTCGGCGCCGCCAAGGTCGAGTGCGCTCACGTCTCTTCGGGCATCTATTTCGCCAAAAACCCCGCCTTCTGCTTCGATTCGGCGGTGCCATTCGGGCTCGACGCGGGCCAGATGAATGCCTGGATGCTCGAAGGCGACGGCTTGCGCCTGACGCGCGAACTGTTCAAGCCGCAGAAGATCCTCAACTTCCCCCTCGGCAACACCGGTTCGCAGATGGGCCTGTGGTCCAACCGCGAGATCAAGCGCGCCACCGACCTCAAAGACCTGACCATGCGCGTCGATGGCCTGGCGGCGCAGGTGCTGGCGCATCTGGGCGTGGTGCCGCAGCAGGCCGGAGCGGCCGCGCAGGCCGGCGACGGGAAGGGCGCCGAAGCCGCCAAACCCGCGGAGGGGGCCAAACCTGCGGAGGAGGCCAAGCCCGCCGAAGGGGCCAAGCCCACCGAAGGTGCCAAGCCTGCCGAAGGGACGAAGCCTGCCGATGGCGCCAAGCCAGCCGAGGCCGCCGCCAAGACGGGACCGGACGCCGTGGCCGGGGCCGGCGCCTACGACGATGGCAAGCTGGGCCTGAACAAGGCTGCCAGGTTCTACTACGGCCCCAGTTGGTGGGCCGCCAGCGAGCAGTTGTCTCTCTATATCAATGAAGAGGCCTGGGCCAAGCTGCCCAAGCACTACCAGGCGGTGGTCGAAGCCGCCGCCTTGGCCGCGCATGCGCGCACCACGGCGGCCTATGCCGCCCGCAATCCCGCCGCGCTGGCCCAACTGGTCGCGGCCGGCGCGCAGGTGCGCGCCTTGCCGCGCTCGGTCATGGACGCCGCGTTCGAGGCGTCCCTGCAGGTCTACAAGGACTTGAGCGAAAAAGACCCGAAGTTCAAGGCGATCCATGACAACTACATGGGTTTTCGCGATAGCGCGATGCCCTGGTTCCGTCTGACCCGCGGCGCCTACGACCAATACCTGGGCGTGGCGCTGTCGGCCCGCAGTTGATGGCAGGTCCGTGTGCCGAATGGCATTCGGTAGGAGGTGGGGTTTTCGCTGATAACCCCGTGTTTTTTACAAAAAAATGGGCGGTTTTACGCCTTTTGTTGAACGGCATTCGAGTTTCGGCCTGATACAAAGGAGTAATATCCCGGGTCTTGACGCGCAAACGTGACGCCTTCAGGCGCCATTGGACGTCAATCCGGCGGGAACATCCTGGCCTGGATAACCAACATTCCGAGACAGACTTTAAGGTGGTATCAACCATGCAATCCAAGACCAAGAAGCTGCTGGCCGCGCTGATCGCCGCCGGCATCGTCCCGGCTGCCCATGCGGCCGACCTCAAGCTGGGCGTGGCTGAAGCCCTGTCCGGCGGCGCCGCCCAGTACGGCGCGTCGATCCGCAACGGCTTCCAGCTCGCGGCCGACGAGATCAACGCCGCGGGCGGGATCAATGGCAACAAGATCGTGCTGGTGGTCGAGGACGAGCAGGGCAAGAAAGAAGAAGCCATCAACGTCTTCAAGAAGCTGATCTTCAAGGACAACGTCCTGATGGTGTTCGGCCCGACGCTGTCGAACTCGGCCCAGGCCGCCGACCCGATCGCCCAGGCCGCCAAGACGGTCGCCTTCGGCACCTCCAACACCGCCGACGGCATCACTTCCATCGGCAACTACGTGTTCCGCAACTCGGTCACCGAAGCCGACGTGCTGCCCGCCACCATCTCCACCGTCAAGGCCAAGACCGGCCTGAAGAACGTGGCCGTGCTGTACGGCAACGACGACGTCTTCACCAAGAGCGGCTACGACAACTTCAAGAAGGCCCTGGAAGACCAGAAGATCCCGGTCACCACGACCGAAACGTTCGCCAAGGGCGACGTCGACTTCAAGGCCCAACTGACCAAGATCAAGGGCACCAACCCCGACGCCATCGTGCTGTCGGCGCTGCTGGCCGAAGGCGCCCCGATCATGGTGCAGGCCCGCCAACTGGGCATCAACGTGCCCGTCATCGGCGGCAACGGCATGAACTCGGTCAAGATCTTCGACCTGGCCCCCGGCGGCGCGTCGAACAACCTGTGGATCGGCAGCCCGTGGTCGATCGAGAACAAGGCCCCCGAGAACGTCAAGTTCATCGACGCCTACAAGGCCAAGTTCAACGGCGCGCCCGACCAGTTCGCCGCGCAGTCGTACGACGCCATGTACATCGTCGCCCAGGCCCTGAAGAACACCAAGATCACCGGCGAACTGGCCAAGGACCGCGCCGCCCTGCGTGACGCGCTGCCCTCGGTGCAATGGACCGGCGCCACCGGCGCCTTCAAGTTCCGCCAGGCCACCGACCGCGCCGGCAAGCCCGCCGGCTACGACGCCGACCAGGCGCCGATCGTCAGCGTGACCAAGGACGGCAAGTACGTCATCGAGAAGTAAGCAATCCGCATCCCCGCGCGGGGGGATGCGCCTTGCGGACCGCGGCTGGCCGCGGTCCGCAAGGCGCTTTTTATCGTAGGACTCCCCAGGAATAGAACGGCTCTCTCAGGGCGGCAGGTCCACGCAATGCGCGGCGTGGAAGGCCTTACACAGGCCTGCCCCGGGTCCCGAAGCCGAGCCTGGCGAGCGGCAAGTCCACGCGGGGGGCGCGGCGTGGGGGCTCTTTTTTGATTTGGAATATGTCCCATCATGTTGGAACAACAATTCGTTAACGCCTTGTCGCTGGGCTGTGTGTACGCACTGTTCGCGCTGGGCTTCACGCTGGTATTCGGCGTGCTCGGGGTGATCAACCTCGCGCATGGCGCCGTCTTCATGGTGGGGGCCTACGCGGCGCTCTCCGTGGTGCAGCATTTCGGCCTGCCCCTGTGGGCGGCGCTGATGGTGGCATTTTTCGTCGCCGGCTTCACCGGGGTCATCATCGACTACCTGGTGCTCAAGCCGCTGCGCAAGCGTAATGCTCCCCACCTGATCCCCATGATCGCCACGATCGGCGTGGGCATCATCCTGAACAATGGCGCGCAAGGCATCTTCGGCGCCAGCAACCTGCGCTTCCCGCACGGCACCGTGCCCGAGGAAGTCATCGAGATCGCCGGCCTGCACCTGACCGTGATCGAACTTGGCATCATCTTCCTGTCGTTCGCGCTGATGGCCCTGCTGATGTTCGTGATGCGTCGCACGCAGTTCGGCCGCGCCCTGCGCGCCATTGCCGAATCGCCCAAGGCCGCCTGGCTGCTGGGCATCAACGTCGAAAAGCTCTTCATCACCACCTCGTTCGCCGCCGCCGCTTTGGGCGGTGTCGCGGGCGTGCTGATCGGCCTGTACTCGAACGCGCTGTTCCCGCTGATGGGCCAGCCGATGCTGCACAAGGGCATCGCGGTCATCATCCTGGGCGGCATGGGCGACATTCGTGGCGCCATGCTGGGCGGGCTGTTCCTGGGCTTCGCGGAAGTGCTGTCGGTGGCCTACATCGGCTCCACCATGCGCGACGCGGTGGCATTCGGCCTGCTGTTCCTGATCCTGCTGGTGCGCCCGCAAGGTCTGTTCGGCAAAGTGGTTCAACGCAAGGCTTGAGTATGAGCGGATTCGAAAACTTCTGGGCCATCTATGGCAACCTGGTGCTGACGCTCGGCACCAACGCCCTGCTGGCCCTCTCCATCTGGCTGACGCTTGCCTGCGGCATGCTGGCCATGGCCAATGCGGCCTTCATGGGCATCGGCGCCTACGCGGCGGCGTTGCTCACCATGAACTACGACGTCTCGTTCCCGGTCGCGCTGGCCGGCGGCATGGCGGCGCCGGCCCTGGTGGCGGCGTTGATCGGCTTGCCGACCTTGCGGCTGTCAGGGGTCTACCTCGCCATGGCCACGCTGGGCTTTGGCGAAGTGGTGCGGGTGACGGTGCTGAACACCGAGTCGATCACCGGCGGCGCGCTGGGCCTGAACGGCATTCCGCAACTGACGCAGTGGTGGCACGTCATCCTGGCGGTCGTCATCGTGCTGTTCGTGCTGTGGCGAGTGCGCGCCTCCAAGATCGGACGCGCCTTCGAGGCCATCCGCGGCGACGAGACCGCGGCCGGCCTGATGGGCATCGACGTGCGCGCCAACAAGATGCTGGCCTTCGTGGCGGGCGCCATGATCGCCGGCCTGGCCGGCGCGCTCAATGCGCACCTGACCTTCTTCATCGGCCCCAACGAATACGGCTTCGACCGTGGCGTGGAAATCCTGACGATGGCCATCCTGGGCGGTATCGGCGGCCTGGCCGGCCCCGTGCTGGGCAGCTTCATCATCACCGTGCTGCCGGAGTTGCTGCGCGGCTTCGCGGATTTCCGCCTGGTCATCAACGGAGTGATCCTGGTGGTGATTGTGCTGTTCCTGCCGCAAGGCATCTGGGATCCGGCGCGCTTCAAGCGCTGGATGCGTCAAGGAGGCAAGCGCCATGCTTGAGCTGACCTCCGTTTCCAAGAGCTTCGGCGGCCTGCACGTGCTGCATGACGTCAGCCTGTCGGTGCCCGAAGGCGCGATCTTCGGCCTGATCGGACCCAACGGCGCCGGCAAGACCACGGTGTTCAACCTGATCACCGGGCTGCTGCCGCCCAGCGGCGGCGGCATCGCCTTCAATGGCGAGAGCCTGCTGCGTCGCAAGCCGCATGCCATCACCCGCATGGGCATCGCCCGCACCTTCCAGAACATCCGTCTCTTCAAGGAGATGACGCTGCTGGAAAACGTGGTGGTGGGCGCCTACCGCCACATGAACTACGGCTTTCCCAGTCTCTTGCTGGGCCTGCCGGGCTACCGCGAGCATGAAAAGCGCGCCCGCGAGCGCGCCCACGAGCTGCTGACGTGGATGCGCCTGGATCACAAGGCCAACGACCTGGCCGACAACCTGTCGTACGGCGAGCAGCGCCGCCTGGAGCTGGCGCGCGCGCTGGCCACTGAGCCCAAGCTGCTGCTGCTGGACGAGCCGGTCGCTGGCATGAACACCGGCGAGCGCGCCGAGCTGATGCGCGAGATCCTGGCGATCCGCGACCGCGGCTACACCATCCTCATGATCGAGCACGACATGCGCTTCGTGATGGGGCTGTGCGAACGCATCGCGGTGCTGAACTTCGGCAAGATCATCGCTTGCGGCGGGCCTGAAGAGATCCGCAACAACGAGCAGGTCATCGAGGCCTACCTGGGCCGCGAGGACGACGACGATACCGACAACGCGGAGGCCGCACAATGAGCAGCGCAATGCTGGAAGTCCGCGGACTCGAGGTCAACTACGGCCACATCGAAGCCGTCCGCGGCATCGACCTGGACCTGGAAGCCAAGGAAATCACCGCCCTGGTCGGCGCCAACGGCGCCGGCAAGTCGACCACGCTGCTGGCGCTGTCGGGCCTGCTGCCCAAGGCGCGCGGCAAGATCCTGTTCGAAGGCGAGGACGTCACCAACCTGGCGCCGCACCAACTGGTGGCGCGCGGCATCGTCCAGGTGCCGGAAGGCCGGGCCATCCTCACCACCATGACCGTGCTGGAGAACCTCGAGCTGGGCGCCTACCGCCGCGGCCTGAAGAACATCGACTCGGACCTGGAATACGTCTTCAACCTGTTCCCGCGCCTGAAAGAGCGAATCACCGGCATCGCCGGCAACCTCTCCGGCGGCGAACAGCAGATGCTGGCGATCGGCCGCGCCCTGATGGCCAAGCCGCGCTTGCTGCTGCTGGACGAGCCGTCGATGGGCCTGGCGCCGATCGTGGTGCAGGAAATCTTCCGCTCGCTGCGGGCCATCAACGCCGACGGCCTGACCCTGTTCCTGGTCGAGCAGAACGTGCGCCAGGCGCTCAAGATCGCCCAGCACGGCTATGTGCTGGAGAACGGCGCCATGGCGCTGTCGGGCACCGGCCGCGGCCTGCTCGGCCATCCGCGGGTGCTGGAAGCCTACCTGGGCGCCTGATCCGCGCGGCGCGGACGGGAGCAGGAGCGCGCGGGCAGGGTCACTGGCAGCGCGCAATTGCGTCCCTTTTAAAAATGCGACAGTCGTTCCCCCGGGAACGGTTGTTCATTCGCCTGGATCCGGCCATGGCTGCCCATTTTTTGAGCATCCGTGGTAGAATTTCAGGCTTTCCCTCATTTTGACCATTGCACGGGCGGGTAATAACGCTTAGGCGGGACGTCGATAGGGACACGGATGGGCTAAAACCCGATGGGCTAAAACCCGATCGGCTGAAATCTGGCACTGAAACCCAGTCGCTGGAAAGATGCCGGCTCCATTGTCTAGTTGAGGGAAAAAGCCTGGCTGGATCGTCCAGTCAGAGACCATTTTTCATATCTAGGAACCATCATGAAGACCTTTGTGGCCAAGCCGCATGAAGTCCAACGTGACTGGTTTGTGATCGACGCCAAGGGCAAAGTCCTCGGTCGTGTGGCCAGCGAAGTCGCACGTCGTCTGCGTGGCAAGCACAAACCTGAATTCACGCCGCACGTTGATACCGGCGATTACATCGTCATCATCAACGCTTCCGATATCGTCGTTACCGGTACCAAGGCGAAGGACAAGAAGTACTTCCGCCACACCACGTACCCGGGCGGTATCCGCGAAACGAACTTCGAGAAGATGCAAGAGCGTTTTCCCGGTCGCGCCATTCAGAAGGCCGTCAAGGGCATGCTGCCCAAGGGTCCTCTGGGCTACGCCATGATCAAGAAGCTGAAGGTCTATGCCGGTGCCGAGCACCCGCACACCGCCCAGCAGCCCAAGACGCTGGATATCTAAGGAAACGCCATGATCGGTAACTGGAACTACGGAACCGGCCGTCGCAAAACTTCGGTGGCTCGCGTTTTCATCAAGAAGGGCACCGGCAAGATCGTCGTCAACGGCAAGCCCGTCGACGAGTTCTTCGCCCGTGAAACCGGCCGCATGGTCGTGCGCCAGCCGCTGGAACTGACCGGCCACCTGGAATCGTTCGACATCAAGGTCAACGTGCACGGCGGCGGTGAAACCGGCCAGGCCGGCGCAGTCCGTCACGGCATCACGCGTGCCCTGATCGACTACGACGCGACCCTGAAGCCCGCGCTGTCGCAAGCTGGTTTCGTGACCCGCGATGCCCGCGAAGTCGAACGCAAGAAGGTCGGCTTCCGCAAGGCGCGCCGTCGCAAGCAGTTCAGCAAGCGTTAATCGCTGCGAAGAAAGCCCGCCTCGTGCGGGCTTTTTTTTACATCCCGGGGCCCAGGCCCCGCCCAGGCCCGCGGAACTCCGCGGGCTTCGTCCGGTCGGACATCGGTCGCCGCGCGGTTTCCGGCGTGGCGGCAAGGCCGGTTGTCCGAGCGATACAATCGAGCCTCGTTCTACGAAGAGCACACATCATGGCCCAAGCATCGAACTCCCGTATCAAGGTTGGTATCGTCGGCGGCACCGGTTACACCGGCGTCGAACTGCTGCGCTTGCTGTCGCAGCATCCCCATGTGGAATTGACCGCCATCACGTCCCGCAAGGAAGACGGGCTGCCGGTGGCCGACATGTACCCGAACCTGCGCGGCCGCGTGCAGATCGCCTTCTCCGCGCCGGAAAAGGCCACGCTGACCGACTGCGACGTGGTGTTCTTCGCCACGCCCCACGGCGTGGCCATGGCCCAGGCCCAGGAACTGATCGCCGCCGGCACCAAGGTCATCGACCTGGCCGCCGACTTCCGCCTGCAGGACGTGCCCACCTTCGAACGCTGGTACAAGATTCCCCATACCTGCCCGGACATCCTGGCTGAATCCCAGTACGGTCTGGTCGAGCTCAACCGCGAAGCCATCTCCAAGGCGCGCGTCATCGGCAACCCGGGTTGCTACCCGACCACCGTGCTGCTGGGCCTGGCGCCGCTGCTCGAAGGCGGCAAGCAACTGGTCGATGCGCAGACCCTGATCGCCGACTGCAAGTCGGGTGTGTCCGGCGCCGGCCGCAAGGCCGAAGTCGGCTCGCTGTTCTCCGAGGCATCCGACAACTTCAAGGCCTACGGCGTGGCCGGCCACCGCCACCATCCCGAAATCGTCGCCCAGCTCGAGAAGATCGCCGGCGGCAAGGTCGGCCTGACCTTCGTGCCGCACCTGGTGCCGATGATCCGTGGCATGTACTCGACCATCTACGCCCGCATCAAGCCCGAGGCGCGCGACACGGACTTCCAGGCCCTGTTCGAGCAGCGCTACGCCGACGAGCCGTTCGTCGACGTCATGCCGGCCGGCAGCCTGCCCGAGACGCGCTCGGTGCGCGCTTCCAACAACCTGCGCATCGCGCTGTCGCGTCCGGGTGGCGGCGACCTGCTCATCATCATGGTGGTGCAGGACAACCTGGTGAAGGGCGCGGCCGGCCAGGCCGTGCAGAACATGAACCTGATGTTCGGCTTGCCCGAGACCGTCGGTCTGGACCAGGTCGCGATCCTGCCCTGATGCGCCGCCGGGCCGGCGGCAAGTCCGCCGGCCCGCTTTCCATGTCCAACGACTCCCGCGACACGCCTCGAATCCCCCGCCTCGGCCTACGGCTGGCTGCCGGCGTGCTGGCCGGTGTCGTGGCGGGCGGGGCGGCGGGCTATTACTACGCGCGCGGCGTCTATCAGCCGGTGGATGCTGTGGTGCTCAGCGCCGCCCAGGTCGAGACGCGCGACGAAGCCATGCGCCAGCAGTCGGTGCAGTTGCGCTACCTCCGCGGCCAGCTCGATACCGCGGATGGCGAACTGGTGATCGAGCGCTCGGCGCGCCAGGAGCTGGAGACGCAGTTGCACGCGGCCCAGGCCGAGGTCGGCCGGGTGCGCGACCAACTGGCGTTCTATGAGCAACTGCTGCCGCCGGGTCCGGAGGGCACCGTGGATATCCGTGGCGCCCAGATCGACCGCGAAGGCGGCGGCCTGCGCTACAAGGTGCTGCTGATGCGCAGCGGCCGCAACGGCGGCGCCCAGTTCACCGGTACGCTGCGGTTCCAGGCCACCGGCACGCTCAAGGGCGAAATCGTCACCGTCGATCTGGCGCCGATGCAGGTCAAGGCCGAGAGCGGCCCGGTGCCGGTCAGCGGCGAAACCACCACGGCGGCGTCGCTGGCGTTGCAGTTCGACCAGTACCAGCGCAGCCAGGGCGTCCTTGCCGTGCCCGAGGGATTTGTCCCCGAAAGCGTCACCATCAGCATCCTGGAGGGCGATGTGGTCCGTGCCTCCCGCAGCGTCAAGCTCGAACTTTGAGTCCGGCGGCGCCTGCGCTATAGTGACTACATGCGAGCGGCGCAGCCGCTCATCGGAATACGGCCCCAGCGGCCAGGAGTGAATCATGAATGCAGTGACCGAAACCGTCGACCTGCAGGCCGCCCCGCCTGCTCCCCTGGTGTTCACCGACTCGGCGGCCGCCAAGGTCAAGGACCTGCTGGCCGAGGAAGGCAACCCCGAACTGAAGCTGCGCGTGTTCGTGCAGGGCGGCGGCTGTTCGGGTTTCCAGTACGGTTTCACCTTCGATGAAGTCGTCAACGAAGACGACACCGTGCTCGACAAGGCCGGCGTGCAACTGTTGGTCGACCCCATGAGCTTCCAGTACCTGGTCGGCGCCGAGATCGACTACAAGGAAGACCTGGAAGGCGCCCAGTTCGTCATCCGCAATCCCAACGCCAGCACGACCTGCGGCTGCGGTTCGTCGTTCTCGGTGTAAGCCTCGCGTCTTCGCGCCGGGATGACGGCGCGAACCGGGCGTCCGGCCGACAAAAAAAGCCCTTCGGTTTTCCGAAGGGCTTTTTGCTGGGCGCGGGCCGCGTGTCAGGCGGGATATAGCGCGCCCAGGATACGCGGGCCGCGGGCGCCGGTGACACTGGGCAGACCGGCCGGCTGGCGCGCCAGGAAGGCCTGCGCCAGCCAGGCGAAGGCCAGCGCCTCGACCTGCTGCGCCGGGACACCCAGCGCGTCGGTGGCATGCACCGGGCGCTGCAGGCAGTACGCCAATTCGCGCATCAGCCCCGGGTTGCAGGCGCCGCCGCCGCATACATAGAGTTCGCGCACGTCCGCGCCGGCGGCGTCGATGGCGTTGGCGACGGTGCGCGCCGTGAGACGCTGCAATGTCGCCTGCACATCCTGCGGCGCCGGCTTGGGACCGTCATAGGCCGCCAGCCGATCGTCCAGCCAGCGCATGTTGAAGAGGTCGCGGCCGGTCGATTTGGGCGGTGGCAGCGCGAACCAGGGTTCGCTCGCGATCAGTTGTTCCAGCAGCGGCGCCAGCACCTGCCCGCTGGCGGCCCAGCGGCCGTCGGCATCGTAGGGCCGGCCCAGGTGCCGCTGGCACCAGCCGTCCAGGAACACGTTGGCCGGGCCGGTGTCGAAGCCGCGCGGCGCCTGGCCGGGCGCCAGCAGCGTGACGTTGGCGATGCCGCCCAGGTTGAGCACCGCGCGGCCTTGCGGCGCGCCGAACACGGCCGCGTGAAAGGGCGGCACCAGCGGCGCGCCCTGGCCGCCAGCGGCCACGTCGCGGCTGCGGAAGTCGGCCACCACGTCGATGCCGGTCAGCTCCGCCAGCAGGGCGGGCGCGTTCAACTGCACGGTATAGCCGCTGTCGGGGCGGTGACGCACCGTCTGGCCATGGGCGCCGATGGCGGCGATGTCCTGGGCCCGCAGGCCGGCGGTGGCCAGCAGGTTCACGCTTACCTGCGCATACAGGCGCGCCAGTTCGTTGGCGGCGAGCGCGGCGCGGGCCAGCTCGTCGTCGCCGGCCTGGTTCAACGCCAGGAATTCGGTGCGCAGCGCCGCCGGCATCGGCAGGCTCGCGCTGGCCAGCACCTGCGGTGGCTGGCCGTCGCGCAGGCGCGCCAGGACGCCGTCGACGCCGTCCACGCTGGTGCCGGACATCAGGCCGATGAAGTGCGGGGGTACGGTCATGTTGGGGCTGCCTGGAAAAAAAAAGCGGCCCGGCATCGAGATGCGCGGGCCGCCTTGCGGGTGCGTCATGCAGGTCCGCCTCAGCGGCTGGCGACGTTGGTCAGCGCGTCGGGCAGGGTCTGCTGGAATTCGGTGAGCAGTTGGATCTGCTGCTTGTAAGGCGCCACGGCCTGGTTGAAGGCGCGGATCTCGGCGGGCTCCAGGGCGCGGGCGACGGGCAGGTCGACCGACAACGGGTCGATCGGCTGGTTGTCGACGCGGAACTCGTAGTGCAGGTGCGGACCGGTGGCCCAGCCGGTGGCGCCGACGTAGCCGATCAGTTGGCCCTGCGAGATCTTGGTGCCCTTGGTGATGCCTTCGGCGATGCGGCTCTGGTGCGCGTACAGCGTCGAGTACTTGCCATGGTGCTTGATGATGACCACGTTGCCGTAGCCGTTCTGCCAGCCCGAGAACTCCACCGTGCCGTCGGCCGTGGAGTGGATCGGCGTGCCCGAGGGCGCGGCGTAGTCCACGCCCTTGTGGCCGGTCCAGGTCTTGTGGATCGGATGCATGCGCATGCCGAACGTCGAGCTGATGCGGCTGAACTTCAGGGCGGTGCGCAGGAAGGCGCCGCGCAGGCTGGTGCCGTCGAAGTCGTAGTACGAGCCGGTCTTGTTGTTGTCGGCGCTGAACCAGACGGCGGAGTAGGTCTTGCCGCCGTTGATGAACTCCAGGGCCAGCACGCGGCCGGCGCCGGCGTAGCGGCCGTCGTGCGAGCGCACTTCGTAGACCACGCGGAACTGGTCGCCCTGGCGCAGGTCGCGCAGGAAGTCGATCTTGGCGCTGAGGATGTCGGCCATCTGCATGGTGACCGAATCGGGGATGCCGGCGGCATCGGTGGCGCCGAACAGCGAGGAGCGGATCGTGCCCACGGCGACGCGGGTCTGGCGATCGGTGCTCTCGGTGATTTCCTCGGCCTTGTAGCCGTTGTCGGTGCGCGCCACGTGCAGCATGCGGGTGACGACCTGGCCGTCCGCTTCGTTGCCGGGGGTGTGGATGTAGCGCAGCCAGATCAGGTTGCCTTCCGCGTCGGTCGCGGCCTGCACCGAACGGCCCGGGTACAGCTTGTAGATGCTGCGCGCGCTGGCGTCGTGGGTGAGGAAGGTCTGCAGGTCCGGGGAATCCAGTTCCAGGCGCTGCAGCACGGCGGCCAGCGTGTCGCCCGCGCGGATGCGGGTTTCGCTGATGTAGGGCGCGGCGCTGGGCGTGCTGACTTCGACCTGGTCGGTGGTCAGCGGCAGGATGCTCTGGATGACGCGGGTGGGGGGGATTTCGCTGCGGTCGGGTTGCTGCACCATGCCCAAGGCGGCGGCGCCGGCAAACAGACCCATGGCGGTGACGAGGAGAGTGCGGCGGAAAAGGCCCGAGCGATGGGGCTTGGGTTCGACGGGCGCAAACACGGCAGCAACTTTGCGCTTGATGCTACTCGCCAGGTCGTGGAGGCCACGATTCATCGTGAAGATACCCTCTCAGGTGGCATGAGCTCGCAGGGTGCGTGACACGAACGGCCCCCGCGCGCCACGTTTTCCGGGGCAAGGGCTGGCGCGGGGCGCATCTTGTGAACAACGGGTGGTAACCGGACGCGCAACTGCGTATATATGACAGTTGCGTATGATTAGGGCGGTATCCTAGCTGATTCGGCTAGAATTTTCGATAGTTTTCGTCACTTTTTACACCTTTTTATCGGCTGAAGCCGTCGCGGCCCCCCTAAAAATGTCACCTTCAGAAGCCCCCATCACCCCCGAAGTCGAAGCCGATCTGCGTATTGCCAAGCGTGGATGCGATGAGCTGCTGGTCGAGTCCGAATTCGCCCGCAAGCTGGCCCGCAGCCGCGCCACCGGCGTGCCGCTGCGGATCAAGCTGGGGCTGGACCCGACCGCGCCGGACATCCATCTGGGGCACACCGTAGTGCTCAACAAGATGCGCCAGTTGCAGGACCTGGGCCACGAGGTCATCTTCCTGATCGGCGACTTCACTTCGACCATCGGCGACCCCAGCGGCCGCAACAGCACCCGCCCGCCGCTGACGCGCGAGCAGATCGAGGCCAACGCCAAGACCTACTATGCGCAGGCCAGCCTGGTGCTGGATCCGGCCCGCACCGAGATCCGTTACAACTCCGAGTGGTGCGACCCGCTGGGCGCGCGCGGCATGATCCAGTTGGCGTCGCGCTATACCGTGGCGCGCATGATGGAACGCGAGGATTTCACCAAGCGCTTCAAGGGCGGCATCCCGATCTCGGTGCATGAATTCCTGTACCCGCTGATGCAGGGGTACGACTCGGTGGCGCTGAAGTCCGATCTGGAGCTGGGGGGCACCGATCAGAAGTTCAACCTGCTGGTCGGCCGCGAACTGCAGAAGGAGTATGGACAGGAGCCGCAGTGCATCCTGACGATGCCGCTGCTGGTCGGCACCGACGGCGTCGAGAAGATGTCCAAGTCCAAGGGCAACTACATCGGCATTTCGGAGTCGCCCGATTCGATGTTCGGCAAGCTGATGTCGATTTCCGACACGCTGATGTGGCGTTACTTCGAGTTGCTGTCGTTCCGCTCGCTGGAAGACATCGCCGCGCTGCGCCAGGAGATCGACGGCGGCCGCAATCCGCGCGACGCCAAAGTCATGCTGGCCCAGGAAATCATCGCCCGTTTCCACTCGGCCAAGGCGGCCGACGACGCGCTGGCCGCGTTCGAGGCGCGTTTCCGCGACGGCGCGATTCCGGAAGACATGCCCGAAGTCAGCATCGGCGGCGCGCCGGTCGGCATCCTCAAGCTGCTGCGCGAGGCGGGGCTGGTGGCATCGGGTTCCGAAGCCCAGCGTAACGTCGAGCAGGGCGGGGTGCGCGTCAATGGCGACCGGGTCGAAGACAAATCGTTGCAACTGCCTGCGGGGACTTACGTCGTCCAGGTGGGCAAGCGCAAGTTCGCGCGTGTTAAGTTGAACCCATAATCGCGAAGATTTTGATACGCTGGAGGGACGTTCAAGGCTGGGATGCCTTCGCAGCACTTCAAGGAGCACGACATGAAACTTTCGAGTTTGTCTTTTTCCGATCACGAGTCGATTCCGGAGCGCTACGCCTTCGGCAAGATCGATGCGCAATCGCACGTCGCGCTGGCTGACAACTACAACCCGCAGTTTTCCTGGGACGACGTCCCGGCGGGTACGCAGTCGTTCGCCTTGATCTGCCACGATCCGGACGTTCCCTCCAAGCCCGACGACGTCAACCAGGAGGGACGCGAAGTCCCCGCCGACCTGCCGCGCGTGGATTTCTTCCACTGGGTGCTGGTCGACCTGGCGGCCGACATGCGCGAAATCGACGAAGGCGCCTTTTCCAGCGGCATCACGCCGCGCGGCAAGGGCGGCCCGCTGGCGCCGCTGGATGCCCGCCAGGGCATCAACTCTTACTCGTCCTGGTTCGCCAACGACCACGACATGAGCGGCGACTATTTCGGCTATGACGGCCCGTGCCCGCCCTGGAACGACGCGCTGGTGCACCGTTACGTGTTCACGCTGTACGCGCTGGACGTCCACACGCTGAACCTGCAGGGTGCGTTCACCGGCGAGGACGCGCTGCGCGCCATCCAGAAGCACGTGCTGGCGCAGGCGTCACTGACGGGCACCTATACGCTCAACCCGAAGCTGGCGCCCAAGCAGATCGGGGCGACCTCGGCGTCCTGATTGCCGCGATCAGCAAAAAGGGCCGCATCAATGCGGCCCTTTTTTATTTCCGAGATGTCCGTCGGATGCGCCGCGCCCTCAGACTCCGGCGCGTTTCAGGCGCAACAATGCCACGCCGAAGGCGACGAACACCGAACCCACGGCTCGGTTGATCCAGCGCACCGCGCGCGGCTGCTGGAACAGGCGGCGGGCGCGGCGCGCCAGCAGGCCGTAGGCCAGCAGCGAGGGCAGCGACAGGCCCATGAAGATGCCGGTCAGGATGAAGAACTGCGGCAGCAGCGGTTCGGCCGCGTTCAGGAACTGCGGGAACAGCGCCGTGAAGAACAGGATGGGCTTGGGATTCAGGCCGGCGACGAAAGTCGCTTCGAGGTACAGCGCCAGCGCGCCGCGCGGCGGGCGGCCGGCGCTGTCGGGCGGCGGCGCGGCCACGCTGCTGCGGCCCAGCAGATGGCGCAGGCCCAGGTAGATCAGGTAGGCGGCGCCGGCGATCTTGAGCGCGGCGAACAGCAGGGCGGACGATTGCAGCACCACGCCCAGGCCCAGCATGGCGGCGGCGGAGAGCAGGAACAGGCCGGTGACATTGCCCAGCGACGAGGGCAGCACCGCGCGCAGGCCGCCGGCGGCGCCATTGCGCATGGCCAGGATGCTGGCGGGGCCGGGGGTGACGACGCTGACGGCGGCGACCAGGGTGTACGCGACCAAAGTCTGGGTTTGCATGAAAGTTTCTCAAGTCGGGTTGAGTGCGTTTTCCAGCCGAGGAGGAATGCCGGAAATTTCGCGCCCTTGGCGGGAATTTTGCCGCCATTCGGGGCATTTTGGCGACAGGGGAAGCGGCGCGACGCGGTAAACTATCCGTCATTATCCGGGTTTACCCACCCGGGCGCAGTTTCCTCCTCTCTTACCGCCTCAGGAACCCCCCGTCATGTTTGACCGCAACCTCACCCTCTCCAAGGCTGACCCGGATGTCTGGGCCGCCATCCAGAAGGAAGACGTTCGCCAGGAACAGCACATCGAGCTGATCGCTTCGGAGAACTACGCCAGCCCGGCCGTCATGGAAGCCCAGGGCACGCAGCTCACGAACAAGTACGCCGAAGGCTACCCGGGCAAGCGCTACTACGGCGGTTGCGAATACGTCGACGTGGTCGAGCAACTGGCCATCGACCGCCTGAAGCAGATCTTCGGCGCCGAAGCCGCCAACGTGCAGCCCAACTCGGGTTCGCAGGCCAACCAGGGCGTGTATATGGCCGTCCTGAAGCCGGGCGACACGGTGCTGGGCATGAGCCTGGCCGAAGGCGGCCACCTGACGCACGGCGCCTCGGTCAACGCCTCGGGCAAGCTGTACAACTTCATCTCGTACGGCCTGGATGAAAACGAGGTCCTGAACTACGCCCAGGTCGAGCAGCTGGCCAAGGAACACAAGCCCAAGCTGATCGTCGCCGGCGCCTCGGCCTACGCCCTGCACATCGACTTCGAGCGCATGGCCCGCATCGCCCACGACAACGGCGCGCTGTTCATGGTCGACATCGCCCACTACGCCGGCCTGGTGGCCGGTGGCGCCTACCCCAACCCGGTGCCGCACGCCGACTTCGTCACCTCGACCACGCACAAGTCGCTGCGCGGCCCGCGCGGCGGCGTCATCATGATGAAGGCCGAGTTCGAAAAGGCCGTCAATTCGGCCATCTTCCCCGGCATCCAGGGCGGTCCGCTGATGCACGTCATCGCCGGCAAGGCCGTGGCCTTCAAGGAAGCGCTGGAACCCGAATTCAAGACCTACGCGCAGCAAGTGGTCAAGAACGCCAAGGTGCTGGCCGACACGCTGGTCAAGCGCGGCCTGCGCATCGTTTCGGGCCGCACCGAAAGCCACGTCATGCTGGTGGACCTGCGCTCCAAGGGCATCACGGGCAAGGAAGCCGAAGCGGTGCTGGGCCAGGCCCACATCACGGTCAACAAGAATGCCATCCCGAATGATCCGGAAAAGCCCTTCGTGACCAGCGGCATCCGCCTGGGCACCCCGGCCATGACGACCCGCGGCTTCACCGAAGCCGAGGCCGAGCTGACCGCCAACCTGATCGCCGACGTGCTGGACAACCCGCGCGACGAGGCCAACATCGCCGCCGTGCGCGCCAAGGTCAACGAACTGACCTCGCGCCTGCCGGTGTACGGCAAGAAGTAATGCGACGGCGGATCTTTTCCGCCCGTGGCTGACAAGGACGGCTCCGCGAGGGGCCGTCCTTTTGTTTTCAGGCCAATGGCGCTTGCGCGCCGGCGGTCATCGTGGCAAAAATAATAGGGACGAATTTGTCATAGTCGACGCGGACAGACTGTCGCATCGTTACAATATCGGCGAATTATTGCTTTCCGTGTTTTCAGGGATCACACATGCGGTGTCCATTTTGCGGCAACTCCGAAACGCAGGTCGTCGACAGCCGTGTCTCGGAAGAGGGCGACGCGATCCGCCGCCGGCGCCGTTGCCAGTCCTGTGACAAGCGCTTCACCACTTATGAGCGGGTGGAGCTGGCGCTGCCTTCCGTGGTCAAGCGCAATGGCAGCCGCAGCGACTACGATCCCGCCAAGCTGCGCGCCAGCCTTAGCCTGGCGCTGCGCAAGCGCCCGGTCAGCACCGAGGACGTGGACGCGGCAGTGGCCCGCATCGAGGAACAACTGCTGGCCAGCGGCCTGCGCGAAGTGGCCTCCGGGCACATCGGCGAGCTGGTCATGAACGAACTGCGCAAGCTCGACAAGGTAGCCTACGTGCGCTTCGCCTCGGTCTACAAGAGCTTCGAGGACATCGGCGAGTTCGTCGAGGCGATCCGCGAGATGCAGGGGCCGGTGCTGCCCGGCAAGCTGCGCAAGGAATGACGCCGTCGCGCGGGTCGGCCTGTCGCAGCCCGGCTTGTCGCGGCCCGGCCTGACGCGGCCCGGCCTGACGCAGCCGACCTGACGCAGCCGACCTGACGCAGCCGACCCCGACGCGGCCTGACCCGTAGGCGGCCAGACCCGTAGGCGGCCGCCGTGGCGCTACCGGCGCCCTGCCGCCCGGCGCGCGCTATGGCGCCACCGTCCGCGCCATGCTGGGCGTCTGCGGCTGGAACCGGCGCCACACGCGGCGCAGGTGCTGGGCCGAGCCGAAGCCCGATTTCTCCGCCACCAGCTCCAGATTCAAGCGCGTTTCGCGCAGCATGTCGCGCGCCAGCGCCACGCGTATCTGATACAGGTAGTCCATGGGCGTGCAGCCTGCGTGCTCGCGGAACAGCCGCGTCAGGTGGCGCGGGCTGGTGTGGGCCTGTTCGGCCAGCGACTGCGCCGACCACGGCGCCGCCGGGTTGCGCACCACCGCGTCCTGCACGCGGTGCACGCCCGGATGCATGTGGTTGCGGTGTTCAAGCCAGGGCGACAGCGCCGAGTCGGTGCCGGCGCGGCGCTGGTACACCACCATGTCGCGCGCCACTTCGCTGGCCACGCGCGGGCCGCAATGGCGCGACACCATGTGCAGCGCCAGGTCGATGCCGGCGGTGATGCCGGCGCTGCTGACCAGGTTGCCGTCCTCCACGAAGATGCGGTTGTCGTGCACCCGGGCGCTGGGATCCAGGTCGGCCAGTTGCGCCAGGCAGCTATGGTGGGTAGTGCATTCGCGTTGACGCGTCAGGCCGGCCGCCGCGGCGAACAGGGCGCCGGCGCAGACCGTCATCAGCGTGAAGCCGTCGGCCGGATGGCGCTGCGCCAGCCAGTCGATGATCAGACGGGCCTCGGGCTCATCCAGGCGGATGTGCTTGCCGACCACGCCGGACACGATCACCAGCGCCTCGGGCGGCAGTTTCTCGGGCAGCGGCTGGATCCGGGCCAGGTGCAGGCCGGGAATGCCGCTTTCGACTTCGGTGGACGGGCCGCAGAAATGCTGGGCGAAGGCGTCCGGGCACAGCTTGTTGGCGACCCGGAACGCCTCGGCCGGCCCGGCCACGTCGAGCAGCACGATTCCCCGGGGCAGGACGAAGTGCACGGGAATCATGGCCATGCCGTCCTATTGCGCGTCGGCGAAGACGTCGGCGGCGCGGGCGATGCGGGCGAAGCGGCCGTGCAGCACCAGTTCGGTGGCGTCGCGGATCTCGGCCGGCGTGTAGTGCTTGCCCGACGGACTCTGCATCGCGAAGGTCAGCGTGGCGTCGGTCGGGAACACCACCTTGAAGCCGTCATCGCTGGCGTGGCGCGTGGTGGTCTCGCAGCACTGTTCGGTGCGGATGCCGCTGACGATGACGCCTTGGATGGCGTGCTTGCGCAGCCAGTCCCGCAGCGTGGCGCCGTCGGCGTCCTTGGCGTAGAGCGAGGAATGCACGGTCTTGTGGAACACGGCGTCGGGGGCGATGCGCAGTTCCTTGAGCGTCTTGACGTGGCCGGAAGCCAGCGAGAACGGGTTGGCCGGGTCGTTGGCGGCGCTGATATGGAACACCTGCAGCACCGGGATGTCGCGGGCGCGGGCGGCATCGATCAGGCCCTGCAGTTGCGAGACGAATGCCGGGTATTCCGATTCGTCCCAAAACGGACGCTGGCGGAAGGAATCCTGGACGTCGATGACGATCAATGCTTGTTTCATGGCGGCGGGCTCCGTGCCGTGGGATTTCGGGAGGTACGTGGCGTATTGTGGTCCTGCCCCGGCTCCCGGGCGAGGCCGTCCCGAGACCAGCATCGGCCCAAAACGGACATGGCTTTCGGGTCGCTTGAATCATCATAGCGCGCCGGCCCAGGACGGCGGGCGTGGCGTGCCGGCGATCCGCCGCGGACATACAATCGCTGCATGATGAAGAACCCCAGCGAATCCGACGACCTGTCCTGGATGCGGCGCGCCCTGGCCCTGGCGCAGACCGTCATGTACTCGACCGCGCCCAACCCTCGGGTGGGCTGCGTCATCGTGCGTGACGGCCGGGTGCTGGGCGAAGGCGCGACCCAGCCGCCCGGCGGCCCGCACGCGGAAGTCTGCGCCCTGCGCGATGCCCAGGCGCGCGGCGAATCGGTGGCGGGGGCCACCGTCTATGTCACGCTGGAGCCGTGCAGCCATTTCGGCCGCACGCCGCCGTGCGTCGACGCGCTGCTGGCGGCTGCGCCGGCGCGCGTGGTGGTGGCGATCGGCGATCCCAATCCGCTGGTCAACGGCAAGGGGCTGGCGCGGCTGCGCGAGGCCGGCATCGCCGTCACCACCGGCATTTGCCGCGAAGAGGCGCTGGCCCTGAATGCCGGTTTCATCTCGCGCATGAGCCGCGGGTTGCCCTGGACCTGGCTCAAGATGGCGACGTCGCTGGACGGCCGCAGCGCGTTGCACAACGGCCTGTCGCAATGGATCACCGGGCCCGAGGCGCGCGCCGACGGCCATCACTGGCGCGCCCGTAGTTGCGTGGTGCTGACCGGCATCGGCACCGTGCTCAAGGATGATCCGCAACTGACCGTGCGCAGCGTCCAGACGCCGCGCCAGCCGCGCCGGGCGGTGGTCGACGGCCGTTTCGAGATTCCCGAGGACGCGCGGCTGTTCGACGGCGGCGAGGTCATCGTGTTCACGGCCCGCGCCGACGCCGCCAAGCAGGCGCGGCTGGAGGCCCGCAACGTGCGGGTGGTGGCGCTGCCCGACGAGACGCCCGACCGGGTCGACCTGCCGGCGATGATGCGCTGGCTGGCCGCGCAGCAGTTCAACGAAGTCCACGTCGAAGCCGGCGCCGGCCTGAGCGGCGCGCTGGTCGCGGCCGGCTGCGTCGATGAGCTGCTTATCTATATGGCGCCGATGCTGCTGGGCGACGCCGCCGGCGTGGTCAAGCTGCCCATGCTGGAAAGGTTGGACGCCGCCCCGCGCTACGAATTCATCGAGGCGGAGCGGGTGGCGGCCGATCTGCGTGTGCGGGCGCGGGTACCCGAGCATTGGCGCGGTCTGCTGCGAAGGGTCGAACTGCCCGCCGCCGGGTAGCCCTGGGGCGCGTCGATATTCAAAGGCCGTTCTGGCGCCGCCTGTCGCCGCCCGTCGGGGTGCCATTGCGCCAGGCCCACAGCCCGGCGCCGAGCGCCGCCAGCGCCAGCAGGCCGCCCGCGATCAGGAGGCCCGGATGCTGCTTGCGGACACGTTCCCAGGCCTTCCAGGCCTGGATGTAGTGAAAGCGCGAGGCCGAGTGGAAGTCCGGTTCGGGGCATTCGCGGCCGAAGGTGTCGCTGAAGGGCACCTGGGCGCCCTGGTCCACATAGCGCAGGTAGATGGCGGTGGCACGCTCCGGCGTGTCATCGATCACGTAGCGGGCGCCTCGGCAAAGCGTGGCCGCGAAGGCCTGCGAGCGCGTGGGCAGTTCGTCGGCGGCCTTCATCGCGTAGTCGGCGGCGATCTGGCGGTAGTGATAGCGCACGTTGGGCCGCGCCTCGCTGGCCGCGTAGCGTGCGCGTTCCTCCTGCGTCACGTAGGGGCCCGGCAGATCCGCCTCGGCACGCTGCCGCGGCGTTTCCATCGGCACATCGGTATCGGCGCGGGGCTCGCGCCACCAGGGGGTGGCGTCGCGGCCGGCGCCGGCGGAATAGTTGCCTGCATAGACGGCGTAGTCGGGGCCCTGTTCGTAGCCCATGATGCGCATGCCGTCGCGGCGCGCCAGGGTGGCGGCGGTGTACCAGGCCTCGGCGCGGGAGGTGCGGCCCCAGGCGTTGCCCGCGGCCCGCAGCGCTTCGCCGTATTGCGCGGCGCGCTGGCGGACATCGGATTCCCGGATCGTCCAGTTGCCATCGGCATAGTCGAGCGTGGCGAAGCGGGGATCGGAGTCCGCGGGGAAGTAGGGCAGGGCCTCGGCCACCCGGTTTTCGCGCACCAGCCGCCGTGCCAGCAACTGGCGCAGGCGGTCGTGCACGGGCGGCTGGTTCAGCCGGCTCCATTCGTAGAACTGGTCGGTCGTGTAGCGGCTGAAGCCCGGCGGCCGCGATGGCGCGGGCGGGGGCGGCGGCAGCCGGTCGACATAGGCCTTGAGCTCATCGGTCGTCAGCACGCGTTCGGCCACGTAGGCCGCGTCGTTCCAATAGGGCGAGAGCGGCCAGCCCTCTTCCGGCGGCGGGGCGCCATCGCCTGCCACCGCGGCCCGGTACAACTGGTCCAGGGCTTCGACGTATTGGCCGCGCGACAGCGACAGCACGCCCTGTTCGCCTTTGAGCAGGGCGCCGGCCTCCGCCTCGACGCTGCCGTCGCCGCGCGGAAATGCGTCGACCGCGCGGGCGTAGGCCTGGGCGGCCAGTTCGTTGTCGCCGCGCCGGATCGCCAGCTTGGCGCGCACCCACCAGGCCAGCGCCGTGTCGAGCCGGGAGGCCAGGGCTTGCGCCAGGTCGTAGCGGCCGACGCGGTAGGCCAGCGCCGCGACCCGGTCGGCGTTGTCGATCCGTCGCGGGTCCTGTGTCTGCAGCGCGGCCACCAGCGATTGCAGCGCGGGGTTGGGCGTGACGTTGGGCGTGCCGTCGGCGGCGTCGGCCAGGCTCAGGCGGCCGGTCGCCTCGAAGTTGGCGAAGGGGTCGCGCGCGCTGTCGGGTTTGCCGTCGACGATGTCGCCCAGTCGGGCCAGACCGTACGCCACCAGCAGGCGCTGGCCGACCGGGTCCTCGATCAGGCGGATGGCGCGCGTCGGCGCGGCCAGCGCCCAGTCGGCCATCAGGCGCAACGATTCGCGGCCGCTGACTGAACCGCGCGCGGCCTGGGCGGCATACAGGCGCACGGCCTGCTGCAAGTCGCGCGGCGCGATCGCATCCATGCAGGGCGAGGCGTTGAACAGGTCTTCGTAGGCGCATTGGCCGAGGCTGCCGGACAATGACAGGCGCGCTTCCTGGCCGTAGCTGGCGACGGCCAGGCCCAGGGGGTCGGGCGCGCCTTGCCGCGCCAGTTCGCGCACCCGGGCATAGGCTTGCGCCGGGTGATCCGTCTCCGGCGTGGTTCCGATGTCCCCGATTTCGGCCAGCAGATAGGCCGCCCAGACGCTGCGGGTCGCGGCCTGCTCCGCTGGCAGCGCCAGGATGGCCAGCAGGCGCTGGCGCGCGCGTTCCAGGCGCGGTTCGTCCGGCGCCTGGGCGGCGCTGCGGTAGTCCACCGCGGCGGCGGCGTAGAGCCGCGCGGCTTCCGGCAGGCCTGCGCCGGCGGCATAGGCCTGGTCGCCGTCGGGACGGGCGCGCATCGCCCGCGCCTGTTCCCGTTGCGCTGGCGTCAACGCCGTGTCGAACGCTTCAGGAATGGCGTTGGAGCGGTAGCTGCCGTCGGGCAGCAAGGGTGATTCGTTGGCCCGCAGTGTGTCCGTGGCCGGCAGCAGCCGCGCCGCCTCGTACGCGAACGAGTTGGCGGGCGTGCCCTGCAGCGTGCCGGCGCGGTCGTCCAGCAATTGTGGCGGGAAGTCCGGGCCGCAGGCGATGACGATGCCGGCGCCGGCGGCGCAGGCCAGCAGCAGCGCGGCGGCAAGCGATTTACGGTTGTACATGGAAGCTCGGGGTTGCGGAGTCACAGCGGATCCATCCAATGGCGCGTTCGGCGCCGGCGCGCAGCAGTCCGTCCTGCGCGCGGCGAAGATAGCTGCCCTCGCGGTCGTATTCAAGGGTGTAGCCGTTGATGCCGTCGGCGGCGTTGCAAGTGGCGTCGAGCCGCACGGTAAACGGGAGCGCGGTGTCGGCGTTGCCGCGGTTGGCCAGGCGCACGTCGCGCGCGCCGCCGGCGCCGGGCGCGGCGGCGGTCACTTCGAGCTGCGGCGTCAGCGGCTGGCGCGCCAGCACGGCGCGCCAGGTCGGCAGGCTCCAGGCTCGCGTGTCGGCCTGGGTCGGCAGGCGGAACCAGACGATGCCGCTCAGTCCCGCCGGGCGATCGCGGTCGAGCGTCGCGACGAAGGCCGCCATCGCGTCGGGCGTGACCAGCAGTTCGGCCGAACGGCCGCCCGGCATCAACGCCGGGCGTTCGCTTTCGACCGTGGCGATCCTGCCACGTTCGTCCCAGGCGACGCGGCTGCCATAGGAAGGCAGCGCCACGCGCCAGGGTTTGTCGGCATGGCGGGCGTAGGCATCGAGCCAGGCGCGGGCTCGCCTGGCGTCGAACAGGCCTTGCGTTGGGTTCTGCACGGCGTGGACCTGCAGCACGGTTTCGTCCGGCACCGCCAGCAATGCGGGCAGCGCGGGACTGTCAAGCCAGGTCGGCAGGGCGGTGATCGATAACGGCAGGCTGGCGCCGAGGCGGGTCTTGAGCTTCGCCATCAAGGCGGCATAGTCCGGCAGCTTCGACGTGGCGCAGTCGTAATCGATTTCCAGGCCAGCCAGCGTGACGCCGGCCCGGCCCCATGCCGCCAGCGCGGCGGCGGCGCGATCGGCGATGTCGGCGGCGGGCAAGTCGTTGACGCGGCCATCCAGCCGCAACACCAGCACCACGGGTCGTTGTGACGCGGCCAGCGCGGCCAGATCGGGCGCCGCGTCGAACCAGGCGCCGTCGGCGCGCAGTTCGGCCGCCAGCACTCGCCATGACCGCACGGCATCCGCGCCCTCGGCCAGCGCGCTGACCAGCGCCGGCGTCCATTGCCGTTGCCAGACATAGGCGTCGTTGGGCAGGGGTGGGACGGCGCGTTCACACGCGGCCAGCAATAGCACGCCGCACACAGCCGCCAGACGCCGCCAGCGCATCGGCGCGCGGACGATGCGGAGCCCTTGCATGAGGGGGCGCGGGCGGGGCGGCATGATGGGATAGAAAGCGCTTTAAGGCAGTGTCGTGCGCGGTTTCGCGGATGCGTGATTCTATCCTTGACGCCGCTAGGGGTATTAGCACTCTCGATGCCTGGCTGCCAACCCACCGCGTGATAGCCGCGGACCATCGGCCGCATAGCGTTTGCCCGCGCGGTTCGTGGCGGGATGGCAGCAAGTTTGGGAGCGATTCTTGCGTGTCTGTCTCGAAGCATCCCACAGCTTTTTTTTACCGCGTGAGCACAAATGAATTGCCACAAAACCGTCAATTCGGCTTAAGCTAGGTCATGACTTGGCGCTACGCGCGCATGGCTTGCTCCATAACCCGCCACGCGCCCTCGTCACCACGGATTCCAGTGTCGCGTACCGGCGCTTTTCACAAACCGGACCGATACGTCGCTGAACGCAGTCGCCTTGCGCCGTTCAGACCGTTCGCTGCCATCGCATAGCGGACGCACCGGCCTTGTGTGCCGGATCATAAGAATCCACCGGGATATCTCATCCCTTCAAATCATTGCTGACCATTTCGTACGTGGCTGCGTCATGCGCCCGTTCTACAGCGATATGCTGAAGGCGAACGAGTGAACTTATTCACGTTGGTTGCAATCCCTGACGGAACTTGTGTCTCAAGGGTGCAGCCTAAACGGAAGGGGCCCGATCGTGCTCATGGTCGATGTGTGGCGAAAGCAACATACGACCGTGCCGAAATTGCTAATAGCGAGATTGACTAGTCACGCCGAAGCACTGAGGCACACAATGGGGACACGTAGGGACGTCATGGCTTTTTCGCGTGTTGTAGGAGGTTTCCGTGCAAAACATCGTCGAAGGCTTCAAGTCGCAGTATGCAAGAGAACAGGAATCAGAACTCTCTCTCGAGGAGTATCTGGATCTCGCCCGACGCGACCCGATGGCATACGCCAGCCCGGCCGAGCGCATGCTGGCCGCGATTGGCGAACCTGAAATCGTGGATACGCGCAACGACCCACGTCTTTCCCGTTTGTTTTCCAACCGGACCATCCGGCGCTATCCAGCGTTCCAGGAGTTCTACGGCATGGAGGACGTCATCGGGCAGATCGTGGCGTTCTTCAAGCACGCCGCGCAGGGACTGGAAGAGCGCAAGCAAATCCTCTATCTGCTGGGGCCCGTCGGCGGCGGCAAGTCGTCCATCGCCGAGCGCCTCAAGGTGCTGATGGAGCGCTTCCCCATCTACGCGCTCAAGGGCTCGCCGGTGAACGAGTCGCCGCTGGGCCTGTTCCATCCGGAACGCTTCGGCGACACGCTCGAAAAGGAATACGGCATTCCGCGCCGCTACCTCACGGGCATCATGTCGCCGTGGGCGGTCAAGCGCCTGAAGGAGTTCGACGGCGACATCTCGCAGTTCCGCGTGGTGCGCCTGAACCCGTCGGTGCTGCGCCAGGTGGCGATCGCCAAGACCGAACCGGGCGACGAGAACAACCAGGACATCTCGTCGCTGGTCGGCAAGGTCGACATCCGCAAGCTCGATCGCCATTCGCAGGATGACCCGGACGCCTACAGCTATTCCGGCGGCCTGTGCCTGGCCAACCAGGGGCTGCTCGAGTTCGTGGAAATGTTCAAGGCGCCGATCAAGATGCTGCATCCGCTCTTGACGGCGACCCAGGAAGGCAACTTCAAGGGCACCGAGGGTTTCTCGGCGATCCCGTTCAACGGTTGCATCCTGGCGCACTCGAACGAGTCGGAATGGCAGACCTTCCGCAACAACAAGCACAACGAGGCTTTCCTCGACCGTATCTATATCGTCAAGGTGCCTTACTGCCTGCAGGTGTCGGAAGAAGTCCGCATCTACGAGAAGCTGCTGCATCACAGCTCGCTGTCGACGGCGCCGTGCGCGCCGGGGACGCTGGACATGATGGCGCAGTTCTCGGTGCTGACCCGGCTGAAGGAGCCGGAGAATTCCAGCATCTACTCGAAGCTGCGCGTCTATGACGGCGAAAGCCTGAAGGACGTCGATCCGAAGGCCAAGGCGTTGCAGGAGTACAAGGACTACGCCGGCACCGACGAGGGCATGAACGGGGTCTCGACGCGCTTCGCGTACAAGATCCTGTCCAGCGTCTTCAACTACGACCAGACCGAGGTGGCGGCCAATCCGGTGCACCTGATGTACGTGCTGGAGCAGCGCATCGGGCGCGAAGACTATCCGGAGGAAATCCGCCGGCGCTACCTGGAGTTCATCAAGGGCTTCCTGGCGCCGCGCTATGCCGAGTTCATCGGCAAGGAGATCCAGACGGCGTACCTCGAGTCGTACTCGGAGTATGGCCAGAACATCTTCGACCGCTACGTCACGTTCGCCGACTGCTGGATCCAGGACGAGGAATTCCGCGACCCGGAAACCGGCGAGAGCTTCGACCGCAGCGCCCTGAACGACGAACTGGAGAAGATCGAGAAGCCGGCCGGCATCGCCAATCCGAAGGACTTCCGCAACGAGATCGTGAACTTCGTGCTGCGGGCGCGCGCCAACAACAACGGCCGCAACCCGACCTGGACCAGCTATGAAAAGCTGCGCGAAGTGATCGAGAAGAAGATGTTCTCGAACACGGAAGACCTGCTGCCGGTGATCTCGTTCAACGCCAAGGCGTCGGCCGAGGACAAGTCCAAGCACCAGAGCTTCGTGGATCGGATGGTGGAGAAGGGCTACACGGAAAAGCAGGTCAGGCTGCTGTGCGAGTGGTATCTCCGTGTGAGGAAGTCTTCCTGAGCGAGGTGAATCATGAATTCACTGATCGATCGCCGTCTTAACGGGCGCAACAAGAGCGCCGTTAACCGGGAGCGCTTTCTGCGGCGTTACAAGGACCAGATCCGCAAGGCGGTCCACGGGATGATCCGCGACCGCTCGATCCAGGACATGGATCAGGGCGGCGAGATCAACCTGCCCGCCCGCGATATTTCCGAGCCGACCTTCCGGCACGGCGCGGGCGGCGACCGGGAAATGGTGCATCCGGGCAATCGCGAGTTCGCCAAGGGCGACACGTTCGACCGGCCTCAGGGAGGAGAAGGCCAAGGCGGGTCCGAGCCCGGCGAGGGCGAGGCGGTCGATCAGTTCACCTTCAGCCTGTCGCGGGCCGAATTCCTCAACCTGTTCTTCGAAGACCTGGAACTGCCTCACCTGGCGCGCACCCAATTGGGCGAGGTCAGCCAGAAGAAATGGCAACGCGCCGGCTATACCACCACCGGCTCGCCCAGCATGCTCAGCATCAGCCGCACGCTGAAGTCGTCGCTGGCGCGGCGGGTGGCGCTGAGCGTGAAGGCGCGCGCCGACCTGGAAGACGCGGAAGAACGCCTGGCCAAGGCCAAGGCGGCGGGCGCGCCCGCCGACCAGATCAAGGCCCTGGAGCAGGACGTCGAGGACTGCCGCGAGCGCCTGGCGCGCGTGCCGTTCCTGGACGACCTGGACCTGCGCTACCGCAACCGCGTGTCGGTCGCGATCCCGATGGCGCGCGCGGTCATGTTCTGCCTGATGGATGTGTCCGGCTCGATGGACGAGGGCAAGAAGGACCTGGCCAAGCGCTTCTTCACGCTGCTGTACCTGTTCCTGTCGCGCAAGTATGAGCATGTCGACCTGGTCTTCATCCGCCATACCGACAATGCCGAGGAAGTGGACGAGCAGACCTTCTTCTACGATCCCAAGAGCGGCGGCACCATCGTGCTGTCGGCGCTGGAGCTGATGCGCGAGATCGTCGAGAAGCGCTATCCGCCCTCGGCCTGGAACGTGTATGCGGCACAGGCCAGCGACGGCGACTCGTTCGGCGCCGACGCGGGCAAGAGCGCGCGCTTTTTGGCCGAGCACCTGCTGCCGGCCACGCGCTACTTTGCCTATATCGAGGTTCCCGACTCGCAGGAGGCGCGCAAGAGCAGCCTGTGGGCGGAATATGAACAGAAGCTGGCGCCGCATTTCGTGATGCGGCGGATTTGCGATCGCGGGGAAATCTATCCCGTGTTCCATGACCTGTTCAAGAAGGAAACCGCATGAATGCCATCCTGGGCGCACTGGTGGAGCCGGAATCGGCCGACAGCCCCCGGCCGTTGTCGCAAGGTTCCGAATGGACGTTCGAACTGATCCAGTCCTATGACGACGCGATCTCGCAGGTCGCGCGCGAGTACGGGCTGGACACCTATCCGAACCAGATCGAGGTCATCACCTCGGAGCAGATGCTGGACGCGTACGCGTCGGCGGGCCTGCCCATCGGCTATCCGCACTGGTCGTACGGCAAGGAGTTCATCCGCAACGAGCAGTACTACCGGCGCGGCATGCAGGGCCTGGCCTATGAGATCGTGATCAACTCCAACCCCTGCATCGCGTATCTCATGGAAGAGAACTCCATGACGATGCAGGCGCTGGTGATCGCGCACGCCTGCTACGGCCATAACTCGTTCTTCAAGGGCAATTACCTGTTCCGCCAGTGGACCGACGCCGACGGCGTGCTGGACTACCTGGTGTTCGCCCGCAAGTACGTGATGGACTGCGAGGACCGCTACGGCATCGACGCGGTGGAGGCGCTGCTGGATTCCTGCCACGCGCTGTCGCACCATGGCGTGGACCGCTACAAGCGGCCGACGCCGATCTCGTACAAGGAAGAGGCCGCGCGCCAGGCCGAGCGCCAGGAGCACGCGCGGCTGCAATACAACGACCTGTGGCGCACGCTGCCGCGGCTGGAGGCCGACAAGGACGAGCGGGTCGCCGCGTCGGTGTTCCCGCCCGAGCCGGAAGAGAACCTGCTGTACTTCATCGAGAAGTATTCGCCCAAGCTGGCGCCGTGGCAGAAGGAACTGGTGCGCATTGTGCGCAAGGTGGCGCAGTACTTCTATCCGCAGACCCAGACCAAGGTGATGAACGAAGGCTGGGCCACGTTCTGGCACTACACCATCCTGAACCGGCTGCACGAGAAGGGACTGGTCAACGACGGCTTCATGATGGAGTTCCTGCAGAGCCACACCAACGTGGTCAGCCAGCGCGGCTTCGACGAACGCGGCTACGGCGGCATCAACCCTTACGCGCTGGGCTTCGCGATGATGTCGGATATCCGCCGCATCTGCGAAAAGCCCACCGACGAGGATCGCCGCTGGTTCCCGGACATCGCGGGAGGCGATTGGCTGAAGACGCTGGACTTCGCCATGCGCAACTTCAAGGACGAGTCCTTCATCTCGCAGTACCTGTCGCCGCGCCTGATCCGCGAGTTCCGCTTCTTCGCGATCTCGGACCACCAGGCCAATCCCAAGCTGGAGGTCGCCGCGATCCACGACGACGAGGGTTACCGCGACATCCGCCGCCTGCTGGCCGCGCAGCACAACCGCGACAATCTGGTGCCGGACATCCAGGTAGTCCGCTTCAACCGCGACACCGACCGTTCGCTGGTGCTGCGGCACCTGAAGAGCCGCGGCCGGCCGCTGGCGGCCGAGGACGCGGAGCAGGTGATGAAGCACCTGGCGCGGCTGTGGGGCTTCCGGGTGCGGCTGGAGGAGACCGAACCCGACGGCACCGTCAGTTCATACCGCGAGCAGGATCCGCCCAACGTTTGAGCGGCCATGGGCTGCCCCGGACAACTGCGTCCGGGACAGTCGCCACCGGGTGCGCACGGGCGCCCGTGGCAAAAAGGGGACGCAATCGCGTCCCCTTTTTCTGGGGCCGCTGCGCCGCTGCAGCTTTCTTGCCGATCTGCTAGAATCGCGGATTCGCATTTTCAGCAATGCGTACCGGATCAGGACAGGTGGCCGAGTGGTTGAAGGCGCACGCCTGGAAAGCGTGTATACGTCAAAAGCGTATCGGGGGTTCGAATCCCCCTCTGTCCGCCAAGAATTTCGCAAGAGTCGCCCCGAGGCAGCCCGTCAGCGCTTTGCCCCGAAAACCCGCATGAACATTGGTTCTGCGGGTTTTTTGTTGTCCGGAGGGTCGCCGGCAGCGGCATTCACTTCTCTCGGGCGTGCTGGGGGCCGTGGCATCGCTTGCAGATCCTAGCTTCGCACCACGCCGCGAAAGGCCGCCGAGAGCGCGGCCAGCGCATCCCGCGCGCGGCTGTCCCGGACCCGGGTATGCAGAAGGATGGGCAGCCGCGGCAGGTCTGGCAGCCCCAGCCTGGGGCCGACATCCACCGCGCCGAACGGCACCATGCGCGGGGCAAGCGCGGCGACCCCCAGCCCGGCCATGACGGCGGCGGCGACCGCCATCACGCCGCCACCCACGAACACCTCGGTCCAGGGGACGCCGGCCTCATCGAGCAGTTGTCCGGCCAGGGCGCGCACGCCGCAGGGTTCCGCCATCGTCGCCAGCGGCAGCGGCTCGCCCGCGCGATGCTGCCAGCCGGGCATCGCGAACCAGCCGAATTTTTCTTCGGCCAGGATTTCCCCGTCGCCGCGCCCCGCCTGGAAGCGCACGATCACTGTATCGAGTTCGCGGCGGTCGAAACGTTGAAGCAGTTCCGCCGACGATCCGATCCGGATTTCGATCAGCAGGTGAGGATCCTGGGCATTCATGCGCGCGATCAGCGCGGGCAGTTCCGGACCCGCGACGTGGTCGCTGATGCCGATGGCAAGGCGCTGCCGCGTTCCGCCGACGACCGCGACCGCCCGGTCATGGGCCTCGATCAGCTTGCGCGCATGTTCAAGAAAGGTCGCGCCCTGGGCCGAAAGCTCCACGTAGCGCGGCGTTCGTTCGACAAGCTTGAAGCCCAGCCTTTCTTCCAGCCGTTTCAGCTTCAGGCTGACCGCGGCCTGCGTGGTTCGTGACGCTTCGGCGGCGCGGGTGAAGCTGCCCAGCTCCGCGATGCGGATGAAGGCTCTGACGGCTTCCAGGTCAAGGGCACGCTTTGTCATTTCAAAGCTTTATCGTTGAAATAAGAATGGATAAGTTATCAGAATAGATAATAGGCGACGGGACTACAAAGGAGGAACTTCCCATGCCGTTCGCTCAAATCTCGTTGCGCTCCGGAAAGACGGAGGCTTACCGTCAGGCCATCTTCGACGGCGTTTACCGCGCGCTGCGCGAAACGTTCAACGTGCCCGAAGATGACCAGTTCATGGTCATGACCGAGCATGAGGCCGCCAACTTCCGCTACGGCGCGACCTATCTGGATATCGCTCGCAGCGACGATCTCGTGTTCATCCAGATCACCGCGAACAATACGCGCACGTTGGAACAGAAGAAGGCGCTGTTCCGGCGGATTGCGCAATTGCTTGGCGAGAATCCCGGCCTGCGCCCCGAGGATGTGTTCGTGAATCTCGTCGAGGTCCTGAAGGAAAACTGGTCGCTGGGAGGCGGCCTCGCGCAGTACGCCTGACCCGGCCGACAACAGAATAGGTCGCCGGCCAGGCAGGCCACCGCCAGCATGTTGCGCTTGAACGGGTCGCGCTCGCGTGCGTCCCGCCACCCGCGGCGCGAGCGGTATTCCAGAAAGCCGGCTGAAAGTTCTGTTGGGCCTGGAAAGGCGTTTCAGAGGGAAGCCGCGCGAAGAATGTTTCAGCGCGGCGATTTGGATTTCGACTGATTGCAATAGCGTCGACGCGTATCGCGTCCATTCATAAACTCCGCCTGCGCTTCGATCCCGCGCCTGGGTCGCGCCCCGCACCATCGTGCGTCGCGCTAGGGCGGGAAAAGCGCTGTGCGAGCCTGCCGCCGCGCTGTCGACATGACGTTGCCGGTACGCCCGCTTCACTTGATCTTGAAAAGCGTGGCGCATCATGTTCGATTGGTTTCGACGCAAGTGGTTCGGCTGGTCCATCGAGCAGGCGCGGATGGTTCTGGACTTTCCGGGACCCGACAAGGTCGGGCCTGGCCGGCAGCGAGGCACGGCCACGGGCATGGTGGTGGCGTTTTTCACCCGCGACAGCATTTACGAGACGGAAAAGAACCGCATGCTGCGCTCGGCGCAGAGGCTGGGACTGGCCGTTGACGCCGAGCCGATCGCATCCACGGGTTCCTGGGTGCGCAACGCATCCATGAAGCCATCGGTGCTGGTCGCCATGCGCAAGAAGCACACCGGGCCGCTGTTGTACGTCGACGTGGATGCGGTGTTTCATCGCGATCCGTGGCCGGCGCTGGCTGCGTTGGATTGCGATATCGCTGCGTACCACGAGCCCGACGGGCACTTGCTGAGCGGCACGTTGTTCCTCAACCATACGCCGGCCGCCGCCGAGCTGTTGCAGGCCTGGGCCCAGGCCTGCGCGGAGAATCCCGACGAGTGGGACCAGTTGGTGCTGGAGCGCCTGCTTGCCAGCGATGCCGCGTCCGCCGCGCCGCGCTACCGGCAGGCGCGGCTGCCCGTCGCCTATTGCTGGATCTTCGACAAGACCGACAACGGGCCGTGCGACGAGGTGTTCATCGAGCATTTGCAGGCCAGCCGGGAAACGCGGCAGCGCAAGCGCGCGTTCGGCAGGCCGGTGCGCGCGGTCAGGCGCCGCCGCGACCGGGTGCGGGCGATCGAGCGCATCCTGTTCGACGGGGACACGGCGCGATAGCGCGCAGGCCGGCCCGTCGGTGGCGTCGGGCCGGCGCCTTTGCCTGACGCCACGGGCCTCCTCACAGACTGGCGGATTCGTGCGCGTCGGGAGTCGTGATGCGGTGAAGCTGGAACGTCTGCCGGGTGCGAAAGCCGAGGCGCTGGTAGAGCGCGAGGGCCGCCGCGTTGTTGTCGCGTACGTGCAGGAACGGCGTTTCGCCACGCCGGCGGATGTCGCGCCGCAACCGGTTCATCAGGCGGCCGGCGAGGCCCTGGCCGCGGCAGCTTGCATCGACGCACACGGCGCTGATCTCCGCGAAGCCGTCCAGCCGCATGCGTTCGCCGGCCATGGCGACCAGCCGGCCGTGGCGCCGTACACCGAGGTATTGACCTGTTTCGATGGTGCGTGGCCCGAACGGGCCCGGCCGCGTGGCGGCCGCCAACGCCATCATGTCGGCGGCGTCGCTGGCGCCCAGCGTCAGGAAGTCCGGCTCGTCCGCCGCGATCGGAGTCTGGCCATGGTCGACCATCTGGAAGAAAGAGAACAGCGGTTCCGAACGCAGGCTGTCGAGCGGGGGCGGTACGTACAGGGTTTGCAGCAACGCGGGGGTGTCCGGCGCGACGAGCCGCCGCAGGGCATCGAAGGCCTCGCGCGTGGTGTTGCGCACGGCGGCAAACGGGGCGACGTCGGGCAAGTAGCGCGCGGCCAAGCCATCGCCCTGGCGCAGGTGCGCCTGGCGGCCGGCCAACGCGAACCAGGCCGGATTGTCGAGCTGAGTGGGATCGGGATGTTCCATGGTGAGGGTCTCGCTTGCTGAGGCGCCGGGATAAGCGTGGCCCGGCTGGGAAACCAGGCCGAAGCCGTTGATTCAGCGGGAATTCTAGACAGCGGAAAGGGTCGGGATCTATAGTCGTAAATGACAATATTCGGGCTATTTACGACATGCGTATCTGTCTGTTCGCCTTGGATGGCGCTTTCGATACCGGCCTGACGGCGCTGCTGGACGTTTTCGACACCGCCAACGAACTGGCGTCGATGCAGTCGGACGCGCCCGCGCCGTTCGATGTGACGGTGGCAGGCGTGGGCCGGCGTATCCGCACCGCGCTGGGCCTTTCCATGGCGGTGCGACCGGCCGGCGAAGTGGCGCGGCCGGATTGGGTGGTGGTGCCGGCCTTGAATGCCAAGACGCCGCCCAGGCTGCTGGACGCACTGGTCCGGCCCGACGTGGTGCGCGCCAAGGCGCAGTTGCGCGCCTGGCATGGGCAGGGAATCGGGGTGGCCGCGGCGTGCATAGGAACCTTCGTGGTGGCCGAGAGCGGCGTGCTGGACGGGCGCGAGGCCACCACGACGTGGTCGCTGGCACCGCTGTTCCGTGAACGCTATCCGGCGGTCAGCCTCGATGACACGCGCATGATTGTTGCCGGCGACGGCGTGGTGACCGCGGGCGCGGCCATGGGGCACCTGGACCTGGCGCTGTGGCTGATGCGTCAGGCCAGCCCGCAGTTGGCGGAGAGGGTGGCGCGATTCCTGTTGATCGACAACCGTTCATCACAGGCCCGATACATCATCCCCGACTTTCTGGCCCACGCCGACCCGCTGGTGGCGCGTTTCGAACGCTGGGCGCGCGAGAATCTGTCCAAGGGGTTTGCGTTGCAGGAGGCGGCCGAGGCGCTGCGCGTGCATCCAAGGACGCTGCAACGACGCACGGAAAGGGTCCTGGGCAAGTCGCCCCTGGCGTTCGTGCAGGACCTGCGGGTACAGCGTGCGCGGCAACTGGTGGCCAATGGTTGCGACCTGGATACCGTGGCGGCGCAGGTCGGTTACGCCGATACTTCGACTCTGCGCACTCTGTTGCGCAGAAAGCTCGGGCGCGGCATTCGGCAATTGCGGTGCGACGCCGGGGCCTGAGGCGCGCGGCCCTGGCGTGCCCAGGGTTTCTTGGTCGCGGCGCCCCGGGTTGGTCTACGCTTGAGGCCTGTTCCCGGAGAGAGTCATGTCCAAGATCACCATCGATTTCGTGTCCGACGTAGCTTGTCCCTGGTGCGCGGTGGGCCTGGGCGGCCTGCTGGCCGCCATCGGGCGCGTACAGGACGAGGCCGAGGTCGAGCTGCATTTCCGGCCGTTCGAGCTGAATCCCGACATGCCCAAGGGCGGGCAGAACACCATCGAGCGCCTGATGGCCAAGTATGGCTACAGCCGCGAGCAGGTGCAGGCCAATCGCAAGGTGATCAGCGAGCGCGCCGCGGCGGTCGGGATGCGCATGCGCATGGGCGACGACAATCGTTCGTTCAATACCTTCGATGCCCATCGCCTGCTGCACTGGGCCGGCCTGGAGGGCCAGGGCAGCCAGACGGCGCTGAAGAAACGCCTGCTGGAGACCTATCACTACGACAACCAGGACACCAGCGACGTCGAGGTGCTGGTGCAGGCGGCGGCGGACGCCGGGCTGGACGCGGCCCAGGCGCGCGCGGTGCTGGCCTCGGGCCGCTACAGCGAAGAGGTGCGCAAGGAAGAGGCCGAATGGCGCGACCGCGGCATCACTTCGGTGCCGTCGGTGATCCTGAACGGCAAGTACCTGGTGTCCGGCGGCCAGCCGGCCGACGTGTTCGAGCAGGCGCTGCGCCAGGTGGCACGCGAGGGGTGAGCGATGGGCGGCACGACGCGGTCTGCATGACCGGGAGACCGCCGCGTCATTGCCGCGCGACGGCCGTCCCGGGCTTTTCCATGCGGCGGCCGGCTCAGGCTTTCACGATCGGCGCGACGTCCAGCACGTACATCTGGCGTTCGCCTTCGTGCACTGAATCCACGCACACCTGCGTGCCGTCACGGCTCCAGCGCGGGTGCAGGTCACAGCGGTTTTCCTTGGACAGCGAAGGATCGGCGTAGAAGCTGCCGAGGTCGTGGCGCTGCCCGGTGCGCATGTCGTAGAGGAACAGGATGCGCTCGTGGGTGAGCGGATCGGGATAGGTGTCGCTCAGCAGCCAGCGGCTGTCCACCGGTGAAAACGTCATGTGGCCGTTCTCGGTGAGGACGCCGTCGCCCACCACTTGCACCTGGCCGCCGTCGGCATCTTCGTACAGGTGGTAGTGGATGCGGCCGGCATGCGGTCCCCAGACGATGATCGAGCGGTCGTCGCGCCAGAGCGGATGCGAGATCTGGTATTCCGATTTCTCGTAGTCGAAGGTGCCGACGGCGGCCGGGTCGAAGTCGTCGGCCAGCTGCGGCAGCGGATGATCGGAACACTCCAGCAGGCGCATGTCGCTGCCGTCCGGGTTCATGGTGATGAGGCGGTGCAGGAAGCAAGTCTCGTCCTCGACGCGCTCGGTCCAGCGATGCAGGAACAGGATGCGCGTCGACGACGGGTTGACCTCGATGTGGCTGACCCAGTGGATGGCGCGTTCCATCGAGGCGCGCGGATGGAAGTTGCGCAGGTCGGCGTAGCTGACCAGCAGGCGGTGGGCGCCGCTGTCCAGATCGAGCGTGTGGATGCCGTCGTCGGCCGGCGCGTTGGCCACCGGCGCGGGCCCGTGTTCGCTGTAGCCGATGGTCTGGTGCGTGATGTAGAGCCGGCGGTAGTCCACGCACAGCGCGTAGCGGCTGTCGGGGGCGGCGACGTAGATCGGCAGCGGCAGGTAGCGCGTCTGGCCGGTGACGAGGTTGTGGACCGCCGAGCGGAATCCGGGATAGAAGCCGCCATCGTCGTCGCGCCGGCAGTTATAGATCAGCTGCGGCTCGGCCTGGCCATCCAGCCACTGCAGCTGGCAGCCCATCTGCCAGTTCCAGGCGGTGGTGGCGCCGACGGCGTGGTAGCGCTCGCCGTCGTGCAGGTCGAAGTAGCCGACCTCGGCGCGCAGCTCGGGCGTGAGCACGGCGTCCTTGACCGGCGCGCGGTTGGCCAGCAGATAGCGGCCGCCGCGATCCCAGACGGTCTTGTTGTAGTAGCCGAAGAAGTGATGGCCTGGCGGGCCGCCCAGGCGGCGGCAGGCGATGGCGGGAGTGGTCATGCGGTTCGTCTGTCTATGAAAAATGGGTTCAACCAGCGCTGATGTGCTCGGCCTCGATGACCTTGTTCCAGCGGGCGCGTTCGCGTTCGACGAAGGCGCGCGCCTCGGCGGGACTGTTGCCCACCGGCGTCATGCCCAGGTGCTCGAGGCCGGCGCGGAACTCGGGGTCGGCGTAAACGCGGCGCAGGTCGGCGCTGAGCTTGTCGATCAGCGCGTCCGGCACGTCCCTGCCGGCGGCCAGGGTGGTCCAGGAGGTCACGGTCAGGCCGGGCAGGCCGGCCTCGGCGGCGGTGGGCACGTCGGGCAGCGCGGGAGATCGCCTGGCGCCGGTGATGGCCAGGGCCTTGAGCTTGCCGGTCTGGATGTAGCCGATGGTGGTGGGCACGTTTTCGAACAGTAGCTGGATCTGGCCGCCGATCAGGTCGTTGATGGCGGCGGAGCTGCCGCGATAGGGAATGTGCGCGATCGGGGCCTGCGCGGCCATTTTGTAGAGTTCGCCTACCATATGCACCGAGGAGCCGACGCCGGCCGAGCCGAAATGCAGGCTGTCGGGGCTGGCCTTGGCCTGGGCGGTCAGTTCGGCCAGGGTGTTGGCCTGGAGCGTCGGGCTGGCGACGACCACGTGCGGCATCTCGGCGACGATGGTGATGATCTTGAGGGCCTCGGCCGGGCGGTAGTTCAGATGCTTGTAGACGCCATAGGTGGCGTGCAGGCCGATGGAGCCGAGCAGCAGGGTGTAGCCGTCGGGGTCGGATTCGGCGACGAATTTGCCGCCGATGTGGCCGCCGGCGCCGGGCCGGTTCTCGACCACGACCGGCTGGTTGTAGAGCTGGCCCAGGTACTTGGCCAGCAGCCGCCCCTGGATGTCGGAGCTGCCGCCGGCGGTGAACGGCACGATGATCCGTAACGGGCGGTCCGGATAATTGGCCTGGGCCAGGGCGGTCAACGGCAGGGCCGCGCTCGCCAGGGTCAGGCCAAGGGCTTGCAGGACGCGGCGGCGCCAGAGACGGCATGAATGCATGGTATTTCCCCTACAGCGGTTGGTTTTTCGGTGGGGTGCGGGAGCAGGAGCACCCGAGGAGCCACGAGTGTAGGAGTCGCTAAGTATTTGAAAAAATTCTTTTTTCGGCATAGTCTATGCAAGTTTGCTATACCCTGTGACCCCATGAGCCGACCGCTGAATTTCCGTCAGATCGAAGCCTTCCACGCGGTAATGCTGGCCGGCACCACCACCGGCGCGGCGCAGATGCTGCGCACCACGCAACCGTCGGTGAGCCGCCTGCTGGCGCAGGCGCAGCAGGCCAGCGGCCTGAAACTGTTCGACATGGAGCGCGGCCGCCTGCGGCCGACGCGCGAGGCCAAGGACCTGTTCGATACGGTCAAGCGGCACTTCGTCGGCCTGGAACGCATCGAGGACCGCGTGGCCGCCATGCGCCGCAGCGGCAGCGGGGTGTTGCGGCTGGCCTGCACGCCGGCGCTGGGCCTGGGCATGCTGCCCGGCGCGGTCGAGGAATTCGCGCAGCGCTATCCCGACGTGCACATCAACATGCAGACCGTGGGCAGCCAGTATCTGCGCGAGGGGCTGCTGCACGGCACCTACGATGTGGTGGTGACGACCGTGCCGCTGGACGGCGCGCATCTGGCGCTGCAAAGCCTGCACGAAAGCGCGGCGGTCTGCGTGATGCGGCCGGACCATCCGCTGGCGGCGCTGCGGGCCATCGGCATCGCCGACCTGAACGAGCGCCGGCTGCTGGTGCTGAACGCCGACGACGACGTCTACCTGCAATTGCGCGGCGCGATGCTGGCGCATCAGGTGCAGCCGGTGTCGGAAATCGAGACCACCTATTCATCGACGATCTGCGC
Organism: Achromobacter dolens; assembly: GCF_902859745.1. Taxonomy (GTDB): domain Bacteria; phylum Pseudomonadota; class Gammaproteobacteria; order Burkholderiales; family Burkholderiaceae_B; genus Achromobacter; species Achromobacter dolens. Next base: position 96,917 of record NZ_CADIJW010000014.1, read on the forward strand.
GCTGGCCGCGGCCGGCACCGGCCTGGGAATCGTCAATCCGTATATCGCCGATGTCTTCGCGCAGCAGTTGGCGATACGGCCGTTCACGCCGAAGCTGCCGGTGCGCGTCTGCATGGCCTATCCGGCGCAGACGGCGCCTTCGGTGGTGACCGAGGCCTTCGTCGACATCCTGACGCGGCGCTTCCACGATATGGCCGAGCCCGCCTGAGGCCAGCTCGGCGGCCGCCGGGGAACGGCGGCGCCATCGGTGTTACTCAGCATGCGGCGCGCCCTGCGCCAGAAGAACAAGGAGACAGTCTTGAAGCTCGCCGCCATTCCTTGGGTTCCGGGTATCCGGCCCCGCCCGCGCGCCGCCGGAGGGGCGCGATGACGCCGCGCGCGGGACGCACGCTGGGGCTGGAGATGGAAATGGCGGTGGCGCGGCGCGATACCGGCGCCAGCCATGCGGTGGGCGGCTACTTCGAGACGTTGGCCGCGATCAAGGCGGCGCGCGGCGAGGCGCCGGATCTGTCGCGCATCGGCGAGCGCGTCGTGGGCGTGTCGGTGGCGGCCGGCGAGAGCGGCCTGGACAACGGCTTCAATCTGCTCGAGACCGCGTTCGCGCCGGTGTCCGAGGACGACGGCGGGCTGGCCGAGCTGGCGCGGCGCGCCACGCGGGAGCTGCAGGACGCCTGCCGCGCGCTGGAAGCGGAAGGCGCGGTGCTGCTGAATGCGTCGGAACATCCGGACTGCACGCTGGACCCGTCGTGGTACGCGACGGTGCACGTGCCTCGGCCGATCTACCGCGAGCTGGTGGGCCATCGTGAATGGCTGCATCGCGTGGGGATCGATGCGAAAGCCCAGAACAGCCCCTGCACGTCGGTGGACGTGACCCAGGCGGCGCGCGCGCTCAATGTGGTGCTGGCGCTGGCGCCGGCCAGCATCGCGATCTTCGCCAATAGTCCGCTGGAGAACGGCCGCGCGACCGGCCTGAAGGAGAACCGGCTGACGGTGTGGGATCGCATGTTCCGCCATTCGCGCTACGCCGGCGACCACCACCTGCAGCGCCTGCCCGAACGGCCGTTCGTCGACCTGGGCGATTATTTCCGCTGGATGTTCGCGCCCGGCACCGCCAGCCGCTGCCTGCCGCTGGCGACGGAGGAAGGCTACAAGTCGGCCACCGGCGTGTACCTGCGTGGTTCGCCCTGCCTGTCGGCGTTCCTGGCGTCGGAGGGCTGGCCGGGCCTGCGCACGGACACCGGCGAGGAAGTCACCCTCGCGCCGCAGGGCGCGCATTTCGAGTATTCGCAGTTCGCGCATTTCCTCGATGCGCGCTGGCGCTACCGGCTGGCGACGCCGCCATCGCTGGAGGCGCTACGTGAAGCCTGGCGGCGGCCGGGCGGCATCGAGGAGCTGTACGCGCGCCTGGGTGCCAGCGGCTACATCGAAGGCCGCGCGCCGGGCGCTGGCTTCGCCGACGCGCAATTGCTGCGCGAGGCGGGGCGCGAGGTCGCGGCGACGCTGGTGATGGCGCCGTCCGCGTTGCAATTGGGGTTGATGCGCAACCTGCCACAAGCCGAGGATCTGCTGCGGTCTTGGGGCTGGCTGCGGCTGCGGGCCATGCGCGCCGACGCCATGCGCGACGCGCTGCACGATCCCGCGGTGCATGCGCTGGCCGGCGAGGTGCTGGCGGTGGCCGCGGGCGGGCTGGCGCCGCACGAGCGCCATTGGCTCGATTATGCGCATTACGCGGTGGATGCGCGCAGCAGCGGCGCGGACCGCCTGCTGCGCCTGTGGCGCGAGCTCGATGGCGATCCGCGCCGCCTGGCCAAGGTCTGCGAGGCCAGGGCGGTGGTGCCGCTCTGAATCGCCCGGCTGGCCCCGTGCGGGGCCGGCATCGTTCAGGCCAGTTGCGGTATCGGCCCCAGGCCGGGCGGCGGAACGTTGTCGACCAGCGCCAGCAGTTGGCGTTGCAGGCCATCGGGCGCGGCGCCGGTGCGCAGCGCCTGCTTTTCGCCGTCGGTCAACAGGCCCGCCAGGTCCGCCAGGCTGTCGCATTCCATCGAGTAGGCCTGATGCGTGCGCACCGCGATCTGCTCCAGCGACTTCCAGGCCGACAGCATGTGGGCCTGGTGCTGGACCTCGTCGCTGATGTTCGAGGTCAGCGTGCTGATGCCGCCGTGGAACACCGGCAGCGCGTTCGGGCCGGCCGTCCAGATCTTCTGCTTGTCGGCGAAATCGGCGCCGGCCTGGTCGGGGTGGCTGGTGATCAGGTTGACGAAGAACGATTTGATCTTGCCCAGCACGCCGGGCGTCGGCGCCTGCGGCGGGCCGCCGTGCATGATCTGGTAGGCCTTGCCGTTTTCGTCGAAGGTCAGCAGCAGGGTGCGGGCCTGCGTCTGGCCGAGCGCGTCGCCGGTCAGGGCGGTGGGCACGCCCTGCGCGTCCTTCGGATGGGTGAAGACCTCGGACGGCATGTTGCTGCCGATGCCGCCATCGGCGTAGACCTTCTTGCCGCCGTCGGCCGTCTCCACCGACACCGCCTTGAACGCGATCGGGAACGACATCGACATGCGCGCGGCATAGGCGATCGGCATGTCCGGCGCGCTGTCGGCGTCGAAGTATTCCTCGACCTGGTCGGTCTTGTTCCAACCGGTGAGCGTCAGCTGCTTGAACTTGTCGGGCGCCAGCGTGTTCAGCAGCTTCAGGTCGCCGAACGTGATCATGCTGTCCTTGTGTTCCTGCTCGAAGTCCGGGAGCTGCTGCAGGCGGCTGAGGCGTTCGAGCTGGCGGTCGCTCAGCTGGCCCTGGCCGGCGAGCGCGACCAGCTTGTCCTGGAACGCATGGGTGTTCCAGTGCGTCGTCAGGTAGTCGTGCACGCTGCGCGCGGTGGTCTGGTCGACCACCTTCAAGGAAGCGACGGCGGGCGCGAGGCCGCCTTCCATCTTCAGGTCGGGATAGATGCGCGCCAGGTCGCCGCCGCCTTTGAGCGCATCGAGCATGCCCGGGCGGAACAAGGCGTCGGCCGGCCCCTGCTCGAACTGCGCGGCGCTCAGGCCCGCCGCCAGGCAGGTGGCGGTGAGGGCGCCGGCGGACGAGCCCGACAGGTGCTTGAGACCGGCCAGCATGCCGGTCTTTTCCATCTGGTCCAGGCCGGCGCTGTAGCCGATGCCCTTGGCGCCGCCGCCGCGCAGCGCCATGTTCTCGAGCTGCGGCGCGGGGCGGATGACGACGTACTTGTCGCCGCGCGGGATGATCTGCGGGCGGGTGTCGGCCTGCGGCAGGTTGGACATGAGTTCCGAGCGGGCCGCATCCACCTTGAGCCGGTCCAGCGCCATGGCGGCGGACTTGCCGGCGGATTTCATGGCGCTGGCGAAATCCTTGCCATCGACCGAGCCGTCCTGCCTGCGCGGCAGCGCGTCGAAGGAGCGCTGGACGATGGACTCGAAGCGCGTCTGCACGTCGCCGGCGAAGCTCTCGATGCCCTTGGGGCCCATCATGTTGGCGAGCGCGCTAGTCTCCTGCATGAAGTACTGTTCGAACGAGCGCTTGGCCGCGTCGACGTGGGCGGCGTCGGTGTCGGGCGTGACGAACAGGCCCTTGAGCTGGCCCAGCAGCGAGGTCGGCGCCTGTGCCGGCGGTTGCCATACGGAGGCCGCGGCGCTGTTCTGGATGGCGCTGGAGATACCGTTCATGCGAGTGCTCCCGGTGCGGCGGCGCCCATGGCGTCGGCCGATATGCCAAAGGAGATCTGCGCGCCTTCCAGCGCCAGGTCGCGCACCAGGGCGCGCGTGTCCTGCGCTTGCGCCACCTGGTATTGCAGCCAGCGCGGCCAGGTGTCGTCATCGAGCCGGTGCAGCGCGATCCGGCCGGTGCCGGTCACGAACTGGCGGCTGTCCAGGCCCATCACGTAGGCGTGGCCGCGCAACGCGTTCTGGTTGATGAGCAGCGCGCCCTTGATGACGGCGCGGCGCAGGCTGCCCTGCAGCGTGGCGGCGTCGTGCACGAAGAAGTCGGTGAGCAGCCGCTGGTTGTCGGGATGCAGCGTGACGCGGCCGGGCAGGTCGTCGAACAGCAGATCGAACTGGCGCGCGCCGCTGGGCAGCGTGTCCAGTCCGCAGGCCTGCGCCAGCCGCGCCAGGTCGCGCTCGGCCTGGCGCGCGTCGCCTTGCGGGCCGCGCGGAAGCGTCGCGGGCGGGGTGGCGTCGGGATCGGGACGGGCCAGGCGGTCGAGTTCGCGCAGCAGCGCGTCGGCGATGTCGTGCAACGCCTGGGCGTCGCAGGCCGCATATAGTGGCAGGCTCAGGCTCGGACCCAACTCCGGCGAGATGCCGCCGATCAGGCCGGCGCCCAGGCGCGTATCGAAGCTGCGGCGCAGCAGCGCTTCGCCCTGCGGGTCATCGAAGCCGGGCGCGTCGTTGAAGGCGTGGCGCCAGGCGGTGAGCACCACGCTGCCGTCTTGCGCGTTGCGCGTCATGCCGAGTTGATGATGGTCGTCCAGCGGGACGGCCCATTGCGCGGGCTGTTCGGTGTCGCTGGAATCGACATGCGCCTGCGCGTATTGGGCCGCGGCCCGCGCGAAGTCGGAGAGGGAGTTGTGCGCCATGGGAAGCTCGCGAAGTGGGAATCACCCCCTGAGTAACAGCTCCATGCCTTCCGGTTCCGTGCCGGGGCCTGGGATTCGCGCGGCGCGGGTGCCATAATGTCGGCTCATCCATCTTGCGCTTCGAGCGGCCGCGCCCGCGTGGCCCCCTGTTACCGTGTCAGACCCTCAATTCGCCCAAGTGCTTTCCGAACTCGGCCAGGCGCTGGGCATTCCCGCGCTGGCGCCCGCGGAGGGTGGCCTGTGTCAGTTGGCATTCGATGGTCGCCATCTGGTGCAATTGATGGCGCATGGCGCGCGCGGCCAGATCCTGTTGTCGTGCGCGGTCGGCGGGGGCAGGATGGACGGCGCGCTGGCGCTGCTTGCCGCACAGGGCAACTTCCTGCAGGCAGGCGGCGGCGTGGTGGCGTGCGCGGCCCCTGACGGCCGCATGCACCTGCAGTTGGGCCTGCCGCGCGAGCAATGCGGCGCGGATGCGCTGCTGGCCGCGATCGATGCGCTGCTCAACCAGGTCGAGGCCTGGGAGAAGCGCGCCGCGCGCGCCGAGCCGGGCGCTGACGCGCCGTGGCGCAATCCCGCCTTCATGATGCAATCGGTCTGAACCCGCGTGGCGGGCGCCGGGGCCGGCTTAACTGGCTTTCTGGATCACGCCCTTGAGCGAGTCCGCGATCTGCTTGGTGATCGTGCTCTGGATCTCGATCAGCATGGTCCATTGCTGCACCTGTTGCTGCATCTTCAGCATATCTGCTTGCGACACGCTGCCGTCGGCGTTGGTGCGCAGGTTGGACAGCGTCGTCTGCAGGTTGCTTTCCTGCGACCGGATGCTGTCATAGATCGTGCTGTTCACGCTGTTGAAATTCAGGCCGGACGAGCCGGTCAATCCGTTCAATGCCATGATGCGTCTCCTAGCGATTAAGGGGGGAGAAAGGGGCGGACGGCGCGGCGCCGGCATCCCGGGGGTCAAGCTGCAGCGCGGCCAGCACCTCGCGCGCGGCGGCGGCGGCCTGTGCCACCGCCTGGTATTGCTGGAACGCGACCGGCACCAGGCCAGAAGCCAGGCGCTGGTTGGCGCTTTGCTCCAGTTCGGCGAGGCGCTGCGCCAGCGCGGCGCGCAACGCGGCGCCGCCAGGGGCGGCCAGGCGTTGTTCCAGTTCGGTCAGGGCGGTCGTATCGGTCATGGCGGCAGAGTCGGTTGGGATGTCAGCGCGTCACGATGGCGCTGCGCGGGCCTTCGAAAATGATTCGGGTGTTCTCCACGGCGACCAGGCGGTACTTGCGGTAGACGCCGCCCACCAGCAGCTTGCTGCCGTCTTCCAGCACGATGAAGGGCTGAGGCCCGCCGACCACGCTGCGGATCACGAACGGCACGCTGTCGGCCGCCGGCGAGGCGCTGGCCGCGGCCAAGCGGGCCACGCCGAGATGGGTCTGGTTGAATTCGTTCAGCACGTCCTGCAGTCGGACCTGCTGATCGTCGTCGAGCGCGCCCGCGGCGATTTCCAGGTGGTCGGGCTTCCACGCGAGGGTGACGCCGGACAGGCCGGCGTCCACCAACTGGCTGGAGAGGGCGTCGCTGAGTTGCTGCGTCAACGCGATGCCGTTGCCCAGCACCGTCATGCCGGGCAACTGCGCCCGCAGGGCATCCAGCGCAGACGCGCGTTCGCGCGCGCTGCTGGCGATGCCGACGACATTCAGGCGGCCGTCGCCTTCATACCGCGGGTCATAGCGCACATTGAACGCGCGCAGGGCCGCGCGGGCGGTGCGCACCACCTCGTCCTCGTTGCTGATGCGCAGGGCGGGCATGGGCCAGATCTGCGACAGCGCCGAGGCCACGGCGTCCTGTTCGGCGGCGTTGCGCACCCATCCCGACACCGTCACCACGCCGTCGCGCGCCATCGAGACGTGCAGGCGCGAGGCCAGGCCCATGCGCTCGAACACCGCCGAGATCTGCCCCACGGATTTCTCCGCGGCCGCCAGGCGCGGATCCACCTGCGGCGCGCGGGTGGCGCTGGATTGCGGCATCAGGGTCAGGGCGATGGCCACGAAGATGGTCAGCACGACCGCGGCCAGGCCCAGCACCATGGGCCAGGAGTCGCGCTTGCGACGCCGACCCTGCGCAGGCGGCAGCGGCAGGCGCCGCTCCAGTTGACGCTCTTCTTCGCTGGTCGGCGCCGCGCCCGCAGGCGGGGGAGGCGATGTCGCCGTGGCGGGAGCATCCGGCTCGGCCGCGCCGCGCGCCAGCGCATCGTTGGCGGCATCGGGGGCGTTGGCCCAGGGGTCGCCGCGCCGGGCCACCGTGATCCAGACCGGACCCAGCGGCACCGGCCGGTTGAACGGCGTGCCGGGCATCCCGTTGGGCGCGCCGTCGTCCAGCGATAGGTCCCAGCCGCCTTCGCCGATGCGCACGCGCGCGGCGCGCGGACCCATGCCGTCGTCGGCCAGCACGATGTCGCAGGCCGGGTCGGCGCCCAGCACCGCGCCGTCCGCGACCTGGCAGCGGGCATCGCGATGCAGCCCGGACAGCACGCGCAATTCCAGCGCTTCGCTCATGAGGGGGCTCCGGTTGCGGGGGCGTTCACAGGTCCACCCTGGCCAGCGGCTGTACGTTGATCTCCTGCGTCAGCTCCTGGTAGGACAGCACCGGCAATTCGTACAGGTCCTGTTCGATCATCTTGCGCAGGTAGCGGCGGATGTCCATCGAGGTCAGCAGCACGGGCTTTTGCGCGGCGGCGGCCAGGTCGCCGGTGGCGCGCTTGATGTTGTCCACCAGCTTGCGCGAGGCATTGGGATCGAGCGCCAGGTAGCTGCCGGCCGAGGTCTGGCGGATGGCGCCGCGCACGGTCTCTTCGACGTTGGGCGCCAGCAGGTAGGCGGGCAGGATGTTCTGGCCGCTCGAATATTTGTAGCTGATATGGCGCTTGAGCGAGACGCGCACGTATTCGGTCAGCAGCACCGAGTCCTTCTCTTTCTGGCCCCATTCGATCAGCGCTTCCAGCACCGCGCGCAGGTTGCGCACCGAGATATCCTCGGACACCAGCCGCTGCAGGATCTCGGCGATCTTCTGCACCGGCATCACGCGCAGCGCTTCCTTGACCAGATCGGGGAAGCGGTCTTCCATCGCCGTCAGCAGGAAGCGCGTCTCCTGGATGCCGATGAAGTCCGACGAGTATTTCTTCAGCACGAAGGCCAGATGCCAGGTCAACACCTGGTGCGGGTCCAGGAACGGAATGCCGGCGGCCGACAGCGTCGGCGCCAGGCCGGCGTCGACCCACAGCGTGGGGATGTTGGGCAGGAAGCGCTTGTCGGTTTCGTAGGGCACCTGCAGCGCCTGCAGGTTCTGTTCCGTGTCGCGCACCAGCACCGCGCCCGGCCGCAGCTTGCCTTGCGATACCGGCACTTCGGACAGCAGGATGTTGTAGGTGTCTGCGGGCAGCGCGTCGTTGAAGCGCAGTTGGATGCCGGGGAACGGCACGCCCAGGTCGAAGTAGAGCGCGCGGCGGATCTTCAGCAGTTCCTCGTTCAGTTCATCGGCGTCGAAGCTGCGCTGCAGCGCGGCGGCCACGTCGATCATCAGCGGCAGCGTGGGCGCGAATTCTGCGCTGCCGTCGGCGCGCGGCCTGGCCTGCGGCTTCTGGCCGTCGGCCGCCAGCGCCGGGATCTCGGTGATCTCGCCGGTCTTCTCGTCCACCACCTTGCGCGTGCCGCGCAGCAGCACGAAGCCGATGGTGCCCACCACTGCCGCCAGCGCCAGGAAGGTCAGGGTGGGCATGCCGGGGATCAGGCCCATGCCGACGGCGATGGCGGCGGCGATCAAGAGCGCGCGCGGCTGCGCCAGCACCTGGGCGCCGATGTCCTTGCCGACGTTGGAGGGGCCGTCGCCGGTCTGCACCCGGGTCACGATGATGCCGGCGCAGATGGCAATGAAGAGCGCGGGGATCTGCGCGATCAGGCCGTCGCCGATGGTCAGGATGGAATACACCTGCACCGCTTCGCCGGCGGACAGGCCGCGCTGCATGGTGCCGATGAGAATGCCGCCAAGCAGGTTGACCGCGACGATGATGAGGCCGGCGATGGCGTCGCCCTTGACGAACTTCATGGCGCCGTCCATGGCGCCGTACAACTGGCTTTCCTTTTCCACCACCGAGCGGCGCTTGCGCGCCTCGTCCATGTCGATGGTGCCGGCGCGCAGGTCGGCGTCGATCGACATCTGCTTGCCGGGCATGGCGTCCAGCGAGAAGCGCGCCGCCACCTCGGCCACGCGCTCGGCGCCCTTGGTGATGACCACGAACTGCACGATGGTGAGGATCAGGAACACCACCAGGCCGACGATCAGGTTGCCGCCGACCACGAAGTTGCCGAAGGTCTCGATGATGTGGCCGGCGTCGCCCTGCAGCAGGATCAGGCGGGTGGTGGCGATCGAGATGCCCAGGCGGAACAGCGTGGTGACCAGCAGCACCGACGGGAATGACGAGAACGCCAGCGGCGACGGCAGGTACATGGCCACCATCAGCAGGATCGCCGACAGCGTCATGTTGGCGCCGATCAGCACGTCGACCAGCGTCGTCGGCAGCGGCAGGATCATCATGAAGATGATCGAGACGATCAGGACCGCCAGGACGATATCGTTGCGGCTGGTGGCGGCGGCGACGACGCGGTTCAGGGCTTGCATGGGTCGGCTCACGTCGTTTCCGCTTCGGTGGGCGCGGCCGCCGGGGCGGGACGCAGGGCAACGTAAGCGCGCATGGCCGCGGCGGCCTCGTCGCGCCGTTCCAGGGCCAGCAGGGCCTGCGAGCGGATCAGGTGGAACGGCGCGTCGACGCCGCCCTGCATGGCCAACTGGTCCAGCGTCGACAGGGCCGCTTCCGGCTTGCCGGCGCGCAATTGTGCCAGCGCCAGGGTGGCGAGCTGGCGGGCGTCGGCCTGTCCCAGGGTGCGTAGCGCGTTCAGCACCACCGCGGTCTTTTCGGGCCGGTTGTTTTCCAGGTAGACATAGGCCAGCAGGCTGAGCAGCTCACGGGCGTCGGGGGGCAGGGGCATGGCGGCGTTCATCCCTGGTACAGCGCGCTGCGGTACATGGCGACCAGGTCGCGCAGGCCGGCCTCGTCCTTGAGCAGCCGCACGGCGCGATTCAGCGCCCGGGCATCCTCGGGATTGTGGTCCTGGCTTTGTTCGGCCGCGGCGGACAGGCCTTCCAGCGTCGCCTGCAGGGCCTGCGCGAACTTGCCGGGCAGCAGCAGGTCGCGGTTGGCGACCGTGGGGCGCAACTGGCTGTCGAGGTAGCGGTCGATGTTCGGCGTGTCGAGCAGTTGGGCCAGTTGCGCCTTGACGCCCTCCGCCGGCGGGGCCAGTTCCTGGCGTTCGGGCAGGTGCTGGCCGGCGGCCTCGCGGCCGGCGTAGGTGATGCCGTCCAGTCCCCGGTCGAAGGCGAAGCCGCTGATGCGCATATCGGACATGGTGCGAGGGTCTCCGTTTCAGGGTCAGTTGGCGCGCGCGTCGTCGAGCCAGCGCGCCAGCGTGTCCGCCGCGCGTCGCAGCTCGGTGGCGTCGGCCTGGTCGGCGGGCAATCGGGTCAGCGCCAGCAAACGGGGAATGCCGTCCTGCTCGCGCAGGGCGGCCTGCACCGGGTAGCCAGCCAGGCGCGAATGGTGCGCCCGCCGCCAGGCCTGCAGCAGGCGCGTCGGGGCGTCATAGGGCACCGGATCCGAGACGTAGACCAACACTTCGCCGTCGGCCGCCTCGATGACGACCCGACGGCCCGAATCCAGTTGCAGCGCCAGGTTGCCGTGCGGCCCCAGGGCGAGCCGCCCCAGGCCGATGGTCTCGCCGAAGGCGCCCAGGGCGCGATCCAGGCTGTTCATTCGTATTCCTCGTCGATGGCCGCGTCCAGGGCCAGTTGCGCCGCGCCCAGGACGGACTGGCGGGCATCCGGGTCGGGGTACATCGGCAGCGGCAGGTCCTTGAGCACCGCGCGCACGCCGCCCAGGAAGGTGATGCGCGCGGCGACGCTGTCGGCGCCGTGGCTGGCGGCCAGGGCCGTGAAGCGCGATTCGGAGATCCACTTCTCGTTGCTGACGTTGACCAGATCGCGCATCAATTGATCGGCCGCCAACGGCTTGCCGTGCTCCCGCGCCATCTTTTCACCCAGTTCGCCGCAGCCGTCCAGCACGGTGACCGCCACGCCCAACTGATACAGATCCTGCATCAGCGCCTGCAGCCGGTCCGGGCTGGTGGACGGCCGCGCCGCGGCCAGGTCCTGGCCGAGGGCCTGGATCAGTTGCTGCAGGCCGCGGCCCACGTCCTTGCCGCCGAAGCGCTCCAGCGCCAGCGTCAGGGTCTTGGCCAGCGACGCTTCGCCGAGCACTACGTCCTGGTAGGTGCGCTGGAAGTCGGCCACGCCGCGGGCGTCGTCGGCATAGCCGGCGGCCGCGCCGATGGTGTTCAGGCTGGCGCGGATCTGCGGGCCGCTTTCCAGTTCCAGGTCGGCCAGCGCCTCGCGCAGGCCGTCCAGTACGTCCTCGGGCGCGCCGTCGCGTTCGCCCTGGCGCAGCGCGTATTGCAGCCCAAGGTACTGGCCGGCGGCATCGCCGAAGGCCCGGGCGGCGGCCTGGCGCGGGTCGGCCTGGCCGGCCAGCAGATGACGCGCCAGCTCGATCAGCTTTTCCTGCGCGTCGGCGTCGTGCGACTCGGCCAGGTAGGCCACGATGGCCTCGGCGCTGAGCATCTGCAGCGGGGCGTCGCGGCCGATCTTGCGTTCGGCGTGGTGCTTGTCCTCGGTCTTCTCGGCCATGTGCAGGCTGAGTTCCTCGGCGGAATCGGCCAGCGAGACCTCGCCGTCGACGGCCGTGGCGGCCTGGCCCAGCATCGTGCCGACCTGCTGCTGGCCGTTCTGGGGGGCGGCTTGCGAGGTCGTGGACGAGAAAGCGGAAGGGGGCAGGCCGGCGTCGATACGGTTCATGAAGGCGCGAGGAACGGCGGACGAAGGCCGCGCACAGTCAGGGGTAGTAACGGATGGGCGGGGAAAGTTCCATCATCGGCTGATGGAACCGAGGCAGGGGTTTGGTTACCAACACGGCATGCGGGCATTCCGGGGCGATCGGCAGCGGAATGCGAAGGTCTTTCAGGGTTAACCCGGGTTTCGCGCCCAAGGCGGCAGGCCCGTCGGCGCAAGGAGAGCGAATATGTCCACGGTAAGCGGTGCGGGTGCCAGCGGTATTGCGGGTATGGATTTTCAGGGCATGGATCTGGAAACCGCCCTGCTGGCGGTGCAGAACCAACGGGCGCAATTGCTGGAGAATTCGCTGCGGCAGCAACTGGATTCGGTCAACGCCCGCAACGCGCAGATGGCGGGCTTGAACGAGTCGATCACCGCCAAGGGCGCCGAGAACAACAAGCTGGAGGCGTCCAATGTGTCGATGCAACAGCAGATCGCCGAGCTCAAGGATCTGCAGGGGCGGCTGGCGGCCAGCAAATGTCCCAATCCCGAAGGCTGGTACGGCCTGTCCTGGGGGCAGGGCGATGACAAGGCGCTGTCCCACGCCACCCTGGACCAGATCAAGCAGGCCGGGCTGACCGTGCCGGCAGGCGCCGATGCGCCGCGCGACGTGGATCGCAACGGCACGATGGATGCCAAGGGCCGCGTGGTGCAGGACTGGGTCGACCAGATCTCGGCCAAGGTGGCAGGCCTGGAGGCCAGCATCAAGGAAAACACCGCCAGCATCGAGACCAACAAGAACGAAATCGCCACCGCCAAGAACCAGGTGGACGCCCTGGGTAATACCCAGCAGATGGAAATGCTGCGGCTGCAGGGATTGACCAACAAGCGCAATGAAGCATTCGACGTGATGACGAACTTCGTCAAGAAGATGCAGGACAGCCGCTCGTCCATCATCGGCAACATGCGTTGAGGGCAAAAAGGCGGCATGGATGTGGAACTCGCGTGACGGCCCGGTTACTCAAGCTGCATGCGGGGCCGGTAACTGCCGGCGCCAGGGGAAAACCCGAGGCCACTGCCGCCGGAACCCCTTACCAATTGGAGATAGGCATGAATTCACCCGTGGGCGGCGCGAACGGCGCCGGCAGCATCGGCGGCATCGACATTTCGGGCATGGACCTGGAGACCGCCCTGATGGCGGTCCAGAACGAGCGCGTCAAGTTGCTGGATGCCCAGTTGCAGAACCAGATCAAGGAAGTGCAGGGCCGCAACGAGCAGATCGCCAAGCTGAACGAGGCTATGAACAGCCTGAACGCGCTCGCGGGGTTGTTCAAATCCGGCAAGGACGGCGCGACCAAGATGCAGGATGGCGACATTCCGGACTGGAACAAGGCGGGCACCGCCAATGACAACCGCTACAACCAGATGCGCGACGCCATGTGGAAGGCGATGGGCGATGCCGGCATGGACCTGAATACCGACAAGTACCAGTTGCAGGTGGACGGTGGCATCAGCAAGGTCACCAAGGGCAGCCTCGATACCGCCATCCAGGCCATCAAGAACAAGGTGGATGCGTTGTCGAACACGCAGCAGATGGACATGACGCGCCTGCAAGGCATGACCAACAAGCGCAATGAGGCGTTCGATGTGATGACGAACTTCCTCAAGAAGATGCAGGACAGCCGTTCGTCCATCATCGGCAACATGCGTTGACCAGCCCCACTCATTTTTCTCCATCCCGGAACCGCGCCATGAGTCTCAAGAAAACCGCTGAACAGATCCACGCCGAAGCCGAGCGCGTGCTGGATGACGCCCGCCGAACCCTGGAGCGGGCCGATGATTTCTACCGTGACCAGGGACTGGATCCGGAGAAAGTGCGTGCGGTGACGGCCGCCCGCCTGGGGCCCAAGGAACGGGAGCAAGCCGAGACCCTGGTGCGGCAGGATCTGGAGGCCATCGAGGCCGAAGTGGCACAGGAAATGGCGCGCCAGCGCTTCGCCAGCGCGCCGGCCTCGGGCGGCGTGAAGAAAATCCGCCCGATGGTGTAAGTCCCAAGGCCGTCCCCCCAAGGAGATCCCGATGAGTCTGACTCCGGAAGAGAACGCTGCGCTGACGCAGAACCTGACCGCGGCCATGGAAGAGGCCACCGGCGGCCTGGCCAGCTACCTGCGTGCGGGCGGCAAGCTCGGCGATGTACTGGGGCTGACGGGCGCCGAACTGCAAGCGATGTACTCGCTGGGGCACGCCCTGTACGAGCAGCAGCGCTACAGCGAGGCCTTCAAGGTGTTCTCCGCGCTTGTCACGTATGACCATACCGAACCGCGCTACGGCCTGGCACTGGCTGCCGCCAACCGTATGCTGGGACGCCACGAGGATGCGCTGCGCCAGTACCTGCCGGCCATCATGGCGGATCCGCTGGACCCCGCGCCGCTTTACTACAGCGCCGAGTCGCTGGTGGAGATGGGTCGCACCGACGAGGCCATCGAGGCGTTGGATACCGTCGATGCCCTGTGCGAAGGGCAGGAGCGGCACGCGGCCGTGGCCGCCAGGGCCAGGATGTTGCGCGGGGCGTTGACGGGGCCGCGGGCCTGAAGCATGTCCCGCGCCGGTGGCGCTGGATAACCAGTTGAGGGAGTCACTCCATGAACATCAATTCCGCGGGCGGCGCCGGCGCCAATCTGCCGCAGAATCTCGACGACTTGGCCTCGTCGCCCGACGTTATCAAGAGCGTTCTGGAGAACGCGCAGAAGATCGCTTCGGAAAACGAGGCGATCAAGCAGAAGCTGCTGGGCGCCATGGGGGCGGCCGGCCCGGTCGATCCCAAGGATCTGGCGCTGATCAGCGCCGAGATCGGCCAGAAGCTGCAGGACACGCTTGGCGGCCTGCGCGGCCTGCAGGCGCCGGAGGTGCCGCGGGGCGCCGACGCCGGCGACGCGTTCAACGCCCTGTCGCGGTTGAGCGAACAGGACGTGCAGACGGATATCTATGCCTTCATGGCGTTGTTCCAGCAACTGGCGCAGACCATGCGCAGTTCGGCCCGCGAAATGCGCGCCAACGAACTGCAGGCTCAGGTCGACACCCTCAAAGGGGCCGCGCAGGAAATGCGCGATGCCGCCAAGGAACGCATGATCGGCGCGATGACGCAGGGCGCGTTCCAGATCGCGGGCGGATTGTCGCAGATCGGCTCGGGGGCGATGCAGTTGCGCGTGTTGAACAAGGGCGGCGATGGCGCCGAGTCGCGCGCCCGCAGTTACTCGGACACTGGTGGCGGCCTGTCTGGCGTGGCTGGTGGCATCGGCACCATGATCAATGCCGCCCAGGAGCAGAAGGCGGCCGAACACGATGCGCGCCGTTCCGAACTGGAGGCCCAGTCCAAGGTGCACGAGTCGGGCATGCAGCAGGCTGGCGAGATGGCGCAGCAGATGATGGACGTGATCCGCGACGTGCGTGACAAGCTGGCGTCGATCGAGCAGTCCCGCATGGAAACGAACCGCGGCATCGCCCGCAATATCTGAGTCCGCTAACCACGGGGAAGCCGACATGACTTCGATCTCTTCCAATCCCGCCGGCATCGGCGCCGGGGCGTTGCCGGGCAACGAAGGAATGCCGCCGGACGCCGGCGCGCAGGCGGCCCAGGCCACGGCCCGGGTGCGCGAGCTGCTGGACGCCTTCGTCGGCATGGCTGGTTCGCTGCCGACCGGCAAGGCGGCGGGCCAGCCAGCCGGCAGCGATGGCCTGTTCAATGGCAACGGCGCGCCGACGCTGGAGCCGCCGGCGCAGTCGTTCTCCGCCAACGACATGATTGACCTGCTGCGCAGCATTCGTTCCAAGTCGGACGAGGCACAGATCTCGAGCGCCAAGGAGAACCTGGCGACAGCGCGCACCAAGATGGAAAAGAACAATGAGGCGCAACTGCAGAAGATCCAGGACTACGTCAAGAAGTGCGAGGAGGCCGCGAGCAAGGGCATCCTGGGCAAGATCTTCGGCTGGATCGGCAAGATCGCCGCGCTGATCTTCTCGGCCATCGCCGTGGCCGTGCTGGCTGCCGGCGCGGTGGCCTCGGGTGGCGCCGCCACGCCCTTGCTGGCCCTGGCCGTGATGGCGCTGATCAGTTCGACGATTTCATTGGCGGACCAGATTTCCAAGGAATGCGGCGGGCCGGAAATCAGCCTGAGCAATCTGATGACGACCATCGCCAGCAAGTTCCTGCAGGCCTGCGGCGTCGACGAGGAAACCGCGCAGCGCATCGGCAAGGTGGTGGCCGGCGTCATGGGCCTGGCCTCGCCCGCGCTGCTGATGATCGAACCCGGCCTGCTCGGCAACCTGGCGGGCGGCGTCGCCGAACTCGCGGGCGCCGACAAGACCACCACCATGGCTTTGACGATGGCCTTTTCCCTGGCGGCTACCATCGCCGTCGGCGCCGTAACTATCGCGGCATCCGGCGGGGCGTCCGCCGTCAGCACGATGGCGCGGGTGGTAAGCGCCGCCGGCCAGATCACCCAGGGCGCGACACAGGTGGCGCAAGGCTCGATCAATATTTCCGTGGCCAAGACCAAGAACGAAGCCGACAACATCCAGGCGGACAAGAAGGAAATGGACGCCTATGCCCGCAAGCTCCAGGCCAGGATGGAAGAGGCCCAGGAGGAGATAACCAAGGTGATCAAGCAGATGGAAGACGGCCTGCGCCTGGTGTCTCAGATGATCAACGGCGCCGCCGACAGCATGTCCCAGATCACCGCCAACATCGGCAAGCGGATGGTGGTCTGATGCCGCACCCGCAACCGAACCCGCATCGAGGAATGGAAATGGCCGATAGCGCAATGGAACGTGACGAGTTTGGCGAGGCGCTGTACCGCGGAATGGAGGCACTGCCGTCCAACGCCCGCCTGACGCCGGAGCAGCTCGAGGTGGTGTATGCGCTGGCCTATGCCCACGTGGCGCAGGAACACTACGCGCAGGCACTCCCGGTCTTCGCGTTCCTGGCGCAGTACGGCCCGACGCGCAAGCACTACCTGGTTGGGTTGGGGCTGTGCCTGCAGATGCTGGGGCGCGCGGAAGAGGCCGTCACCATCTATTCGCTGGTGCTGACGCTCTATCCCGATTCGTTGCCCACGGCGTTGCGGATCGCAGAGTGCCAATTGGCATCGCGCCAGTTCGATCAGGCTCGACGCACCCTGCAACTGCTGAGCGCGGCAGACGCGCCGCCGCAGGTGCGAGCGCGAGCCGAGGCATTGTTGCAACTCTCTTCGCGCGAGGCCGCGTCATGAAAGATGAACGATAGCGCCGCTCATTCCGTGTCGACCTCAGCGGATCAAGCCGTCTCCCAGGAGACGGCTGTTGTGCTTTCTGCGGATGACGCCCGTCTGCTGGCCGAGGTCGGCTTCCTGGCCGCGGGCGCGGGCGACAGTGCCCGCGCGGAGACCATATTCAACGCCTTGCGCCGCCTGCGGCCCGACCGCGCCTATCCGGTGGTGGGGCTGGCGGTGGCATGGATGAATGCCAGTCGCGCGCCGGATGCGGTGCGTCTGCTGGAAAGCGTGGTGATGGCCGATCCCGCCGAGCGGATCCTGCTGGACGCGTGGCGCGGGTTCGCACTGCAACTGGCCGGCCGCCGCGCGGAAAGCACGCGTCTGCTGGAAACGTTGGCCGAGGGCGGGACCGAGGGCGCGCGCCTGGCGCGCGCCCTGTTGGGGCTTGCCCCGGCCGACGGCTGAGGCGGGAACCGGTGATTTTTCGATCGATATTCTGGAACTAGGGACCATGGAAATCACAGCGCTCGCCGCCACTTTGCCGCCGTTGGCGAACACGCCAGGCGTACAGCCGTCAGAGCTTGCCGCCCAGCGGTTCGCCGCGATCATGAACGCGCCCGAACCGCAGGCGCCCGCGCTCACCGGCCTGCAGGCCGCGCTGCAGACTGCCTTCACGCCCGCGGTCGACGCTGCCCCGGCCACGCTCGGCAACCAGATCCTGGCCAGCCTGCGCAACACCACCACCGAGTATTCGGAAAAGTGGCAGAACATCTCAGGCCGCCTGGACGCCATGTCGTCGGCGCCGGCGATCGCCGACATGCTGCGGCTGCAGGCCGACCTGGTGCAGGTGTCGGTGCAGTACGAACTGGTTGGCAAGGCCGTCTCGCGCACCACGCAGAACATCGATTCGCTCGTCAGGATGTCCTAATGCACGCCGTTTCAACCCTGTCTCTTCCCGTCGCGTCCGATCGCGGCGCGGCCTCGGCGCTGTTGCGGCTGCGCTGGCTGGTGCTGGGCCTGGCCTTGCTGCTGGCCGCCTGCGGCTCGCGCGTGGAATTGTTCTCGGCCGCCAACGAGAGCGAGGCCAACGAAGTCCTGTCGGTGCTGCTGGATGCCGGCATCGCCGCGCAAAAGGCCACCACCAAGACCGGCGTGGCGGTGTCGGTGGATGGCCAGCAGGTGGCGCGCGCGCTGGACATCCTGCGCGCCCGCGGCCTGCCGCGTGAACGCTTCGACGGCATGGGGCAGATCTTCCGCAAGGAGGGCCTGGTGTCGTCGCCGCTGGAAGAACGCGCGCGCTATATCTACGCGCTCTCGCAGGAACTGACCAACACCCTGTCGCAGATGGACGGGGTGCTGGCCGCGCGGGTGCACGTGGTGCTGCCCGAACGCGGCGGCGTCGGCGAGAACACCACGCCGTCGACCGCGGCGGTGTTCATCAAGCACCAGGCGGGCTACAACCTGGACGCGCTGCAGCCGCAGATCCGCAAGCTGGTCACGCACGCGATTCCCGGGCTGACCGAGGACCGCGTGTCGATCGCGCTGGTGTCGGCGCAGCCCGCCGCGGCCTCGGGCGGCGGACACGCCACGCGGCAGGTGCTGGGCATCGAAGTGGGCGAGGGCTCGTCGGTCACGCTGCTGGCATGGCTGGCGCTGCTGATCCTGCTGGTGCTGGCCCTGGCCGGCGCGCTGGCCTACGTGCTGTGGCGCTACGGCGTGCCGGGCCGAGCCCGGCCCGAGCGCCGCGAACCCGTGTCCGAGGCCCGCTGAGGATGGCGCCCGCATCGGCGGCGCTGGACCGCAGGCTGGTTGAATTCAACCAGTTGCCCAGCCGCACGCTGCACCCGAGCCGCCACGCGGTCTACGCGCCGCCGGCCGCGCTGGCGGCGATTGCCGCCGCGCCCGCGTTGGCGCCGGCATGGCATCGGCATTGGTCGCGCGAGATCCTGGACGCGCTGGGCCTCTGGCAACGCCCGGTGACCGATCCCGACCGTCCCGAACTGGCGCTGGCGCTGCTGGCGCCGGACGCGCTGGCGCAGTGCGCGCGCCGGCTGGGCGCGGTGCTGTGCGGCCCGCGGTTGCGCCGCGCCATCGCCGGCGACGAGGTGAGGGCGCTGATCGCGCATCTGGGCGCGGACCTGCTGGAATTCACCCGCCGCACCGCCGCGAGCCTGCATGACGGCCTGGCCGACAGCACCGCCTGGACGCTGGCCGAGACCACCGCGGCGTTGGACGCGCTGGGCCAGGGCGCGCTGCGCGCGGCCCTGAGCGGCGCCGGTCCCGAACTGGCGCGACGCGCCGAACTGAAACTGCCCGACCTGCCCGCGCCGCCCGCGCCCCTGCCCGCGCCGCAGGCGCTGGCGCTGGGCCTGTCGCTACTGAAGAAAACGGAGCCCGCATGGCTTTCCTCATTCCCCGCGATCCGCTGACGCCGCGCGCCGCGGCCGGCCGTGTCGACCCCGCCGCGCGCGTGTTGCGCGGCGCCGAGCTGGCGGCATGGGCCGATGCCGAACAGTTGCTCGCGCAGGCGCGGGCGCGGGCCGACGAGATCGTCGGCGGCGCCCAGGCGGCATTCGAGGCCGAGCGTCAGCGCGGTTACGAAGAGGGTCGCGAGGCGGCGCTGCTGGACCAGGCCGAAAAGATGATCGAAACCGTCGGTCGCACGGTCGAGTATTTCGCCGGCGTCGAGAACGAGATGGTGGAACTGGTGATGTCGGCCGTGCGCAAGGTGGTGGATGGCTTCGACGACCGCGAGAAGGTCATGGTGGTGGTGCGCAACGCCCTGGCGGTGGTGCGCAACCAGAAGCAGATGACCCTGCGGCTGAACCCGGCCGAGGTCGACACGGTGCGCGAACAGATCAACGACCTGCTGGCCGCCTATCCTGGCGTGGGCTATCTCGACATCCTGGCCGACGGCCGGCTGGCGCGCGGCGCCTGCATCCTCGAAAGCGAGATCGGCATGGTCGAGGCCAGCCTGGAAGGACAACTCCAGGCGCTGCGCCAGGCCTTCCAGCGCACCTTGGGAAGCCGGGTATAGCGATGCGCCAGTTCGACTACATCTCCGAAATGATGGAGCTGGCGCTGCAGGACACGCCGACGCTGCGCATCAAGGGCCGCGTGACCCAGGTTATCGGCACCATCATCAAGGCGGTGGTGCCGTCGGTGAAGGTGGGCGAGGTCTGCATCCTGCGCAATCCGGGCGAGAACTTCGAGATGAAGGGCGAAGTGGTGGGCTTCGCGCGCGACGCCGCGCTGCTCACGCCGATCGGCGACATGTACGGCATTTCCACCGCCACCGAGGTCATCCCCACCGGCCGGGCCCACATGGTGCCCGTGGGCCCGGGGCTGCTGGGGCGGGTGTTGGACGGCCTGGGCCGGCCGCTGGACGAGGCCGAGCTGGGCCCGCTGGAGGCCAGCAAGTTCTATCCGGTGTTCGCCGAGGCGCCGGATCCGCTCAAGCGCCGCATCATCTCGCAGCCGCTGGAGCTGGGCGTGCGCGCGCTGGACAGCGTGCTGACCTGCGGTGAAGGCCAGCGCATGGGCATCTTTGCCGCCGCCGGCGGCGGCAAATCGACGCTGATGGGCATGCTGGTCAAGGGCGCGGCGGTGGACGTGACGGTGGTGGCGCTGATCGGCGAGCGCGGCCGCGAGGTGCGCGAATTCCTGGAACACGAACTGGGCCGCGAGGGCCGGCGCAAGAGCGTGATCGTCTGCGCCACCAGCGACAAGTCGTCGATGGAGCGCGCCAAGGCCGCCTATGTGGCTACCGCCATCGCCGAGTATTTCCGCGACCAGGGCAAGCGCGTGCTGTTCCTGATGGACTCGGTGACGCGCTTTGCCCGAGCCCAGCGCGAGATCGGCCTGGCCGCAGGCGAGCCGCCGACCCGCCGCGGTTATCCGCCATCGGTATTCGCCACGTTGCCCAAGCTGATGGAGCGCGCCGGCATGAACGAGCATGGCTCGATCACCGCGCTGTACACCGTGCTGGTGGAGGGCGACGACATGACCGAGCCGATCGCCGACGAGACCCGCTCCATTCTCGACGGCCACATCGTGCTGTCGCGCAAGCTGGGCGCGGCCAACCACTATCCGGCGATCGACGTGCTGGCCTCGGCCAGCCGCGTCATGAACGCGGTCATCACGCCCGAGCACAAGCGCGCCGCCGGCCGACTGCGCGAATTGATGGCCAAGTACCAGGAAGTCGAGCTGCTGGTGAAGATCGGGGAATACAAGCGCGGCGGCGACGCCGTGACGGACGAGGCCATCGACAAGATCGGCGCGATCAACCAGTTCCTGCGGCAGCGCACCGATGAGCGGGCCACGCTGCCCGAGGCGTTGGCGCAGATGACCGGCATCGTGGGGACGGCATGAGCGTGTTCGACGAATTGCTCGCCATCAAGCGCTTTCGCGAAGGCCAGGCCGAGATCGCGGTGTCGCGCCAGCGCCTGCGGCACGCCGAGGCCGAGGCCGCGCGCCAGGCGTCCGAGCAAGCGCTGGTGGATTTCCGCGAGGAGTCGGAGCGGCGTGAGCGCGCCATGTACCGCGACCTGTGCAGCCGGGTGGTGCGGGTGCGCGAGATCGAGAGCGTGCTGCAGGGCGTGGCCGGCCTGCGCGAAGGCGAGCGCCAGCGCGAGCAGGCGCTGGACCAGGCCGCGCAACGCCTGCGCGACGAGGCCCAGGCGCTGGCCGAGCGCCGCGACCAGCACCAGCAGGCCGTGCGCCTGACAGGCAAGTTCGTGGAACTGGCCAGCATCCACCTGGCCGAGCACCTGAAGGCGCTGGAGCACAAGGAAGACATGGAAATGGAAGAAGCCGCCTCGCTGTCGCGCGACCGCGAGGACTGGGAACAGCACGAGGAGTTCGAGCCGGCATGAGCATCGACCGCCGCATCGGCCTGGATACCGCGATCGCCCAGGGCTCGGGCCTGGCGCAACCGGATGCGCAGAGCTCCGGCCGCCAGGCCAGCGACGCCGACAGGCGCGCCTTCGAGCAGGCCATGGCGCGCGGCAAGGACGAGCCGTCCGCCGCGCCGCCTTCCGCGCCCTCGCCGTTCTCGCTGTTCGGCGCGGCCCGGGCCGATGCGCCCGCGCCCGCCAACGCGACATCGCAGGCCCTGGCGCAGGCGCTGCAAGGCAGCGCCGAACAACTGCTGGTGGCCGATGGCAGCCAGGGCCGGCGCCAGGTGCGAGTGGAATTGAAGGACGACGTGCTGCCCGGCGTCAGCGTGTCGGTCTATGAAGACGGCGGGCGCGTCATCGCCGAATTCGTCTGCGCCAACGAAGCCTCGCGTGAACGCCTGGCCGCCATGGCGCGGCCAATGGCCGAGCAGTTGGCCGACAGCCTGGCGCGGCCGACGCGCGTGCGTGTCGGCACCGATGACCCGGAAGACCCCTGCCTGCTGGAAGCCGACGCCGATGCGCCGGTCCGTTGATCCCTGGAACCCATGACCGCCAGTACGCCTTTTTCCCCGTCCCCGCCGTCGCTGCCGCGCCTGTCCGCCAATGAAGCCCGGGCCCGCACGCTGATCGCGCGCCATGGCGCGGACCTGCAGGTCACGCTCGCGCCGTTGGCCGGCGCCGACGCCGAGCCCGCGCAATGGCGCCTGGGCTTCACGCCCGGCGTGGCCGAGGCCCTGCGCCAGTCGGCCACGCTGTCGGCCGACCTGGAATGGGCCGGCGCGCGCTTGCGGCTGGGGCTGCCCGCCAGCG
>NZ_CADIJW010000015.1 GCF_902859745.1 Achromobacter dolens
TAGCGCGCTCTTGCGCTTGGCCGTCCAGCGTTTGATGTCGTCTTCCATCTTCATGCTCATCGTCAATTCCCTCGATTATGACGTGAGCAGGTTTTCACTGGGTCATTACAGCTTTTCCTTCCGCGTCCTTCAACGCATATTCGATGATGGTCATCGGCATGTAGGAGGCCGTCGCGGAAGTCGCACCGTACCCCACGCTCAAGCGCAATAGCAGTTGCATGTAACCGGGCGTGGGAACCAAGTCATCCGACGTGCTCAATGCCAGGTCATCGCTACCGTGGGGTCGCGCCACACGGGTGATCCTCACCTGTCGGCCATCCTTCTCGAGCTGTTCACCAAGAAGCATGGCAAAGGCCCGGTTGATGCTTTCGTTGGGCAGATTATCGGCAATCAATTTGGAGAACTCTTCGGAACGTCGCTCGGTGCGCGAACCGGCATCCAGTTTGTGCGCCGCATCGGCGGCCATACCCACCAACAAGCCTACTGGCCCCAGAATTCCAAGCAGACCGACCGACTTGGAGCCACCAAGATCTACCACGGCGAATTCGTCCGGGTGATAGAAGATCTCCACCTTCTTACCCGACTGGATTGCCGCCCGATTGGCCTGTTTATCGAGTTCATACTTCGGCGTGGGCTGTTGAACCGCGCATCCGCTAAGAACTAGTACTGCAATAAGAACTGACTTCTTCATCTCTGATTCCCAACCCGGCCACACCCTCACCTACCCGGCGCCACAACGCCAATAACTTACCGGGTATTAGGAATCAATCGATATAGGAAGCGTCTTAGAAAACCTGAGACATTACTAATAAGAATAGCGGAACATAGCGCTAGGTTTTTTTGGTCACCAGCGCCTTAATTTCAAGGGCGCGCAATGGTTTTATGCGGCGACAAGGTCATTAGCAGCGCACCCGCCGAAACTCTAAAGAGTGGCCGCCGATCCTTTTGCACATATTAATTACTTGAAAACATCAGGTATCCGTTCTTTCTGTCTTTCCCAAGACCAACCTTTTGGCTTCTTGTCTGTACGAAACCATTCCTTCCCTCTTGCTATCCAAGCGCTTCTAAACCCTACGATCCCTGCAATGGCGATGTCTTCATAGCCAAATTCCACCCCACAGCAGGAGCATATTTCAAACGTTGGCACATGCCCATCCTCCCCATATTGAGGATAGGGCTGCTCCAAACCACAAACACGGCAAAAATTAGTCGGTTCATTGAGCATTGAAATAATTCAGATTGGTTGGGTAACGAAGTGATCGCATCGGTGGACCTGGCGGCAGACAAGGCGTCCTTGCCCTAAAAATAAATCTCCAAGCTAAAAATTTTTACCTTAGATTTATCTTTTATTATTTTTATATTCTTCTTTGAATGGCCTGACATTTACCATAGCTGCCTTCGCCGCGTACATGCCTACAGATCCAATAATTACTCCAATCAGAGCGAGAAGATAGATATCAAATCTCAGCCCGAGCACGATCAAGACAACTCCCACCCATATCAATAACGCTCGAAACCAACGTCTGAAATTCCCGTCAGCGATGACTGCGTCATAAAGGCTCATCTCGAGACCTTTCTAAATGGAATTAATTTGCATATCCCAACGGGCGGCACGGCGGCCCTCGTAGTACCTTCAAGTTCAGGATAGAAGAAATTCATCTTCCGTAGGCATCGTGAGGCTCTGCCAGTCGCAGCAAGCCGGACTGAGTGCACTGGTAGGGGTAGGCCTCC
This sequence comes from Achromobacter dolens, assembly GCF_902859745.1. Taxonomy (GTDB): domain Bacteria; phylum Pseudomonadota; class Gammaproteobacteria; order Burkholderiales; family Burkholderiaceae_B; genus Achromobacter; species Achromobacter dolens. The sequence continues at coordinate 1,732 of NZ_CADIJW010000015.1, forward strand.
ACGCACCGCTGGCGCATCGTGCGGGCCAATCGATTGGCAAAGTCCGCCGCGATACGCAGCCCATCCTTGGCCGGCCCACGGTTGGAATAGTCACGTAAGGAAATCGGATAGGTATCATCCGCCCAGCCCCGGTACTCGCCTGAAACGGCGTCATACAACCGCACCTTGATGCCGACGGAAGGGCCGTACTGTTGATAGCCGCCGAAACCATTGGGTTCGCCCAATGCAATCACGTACTTTGCACCGATCGTCGCAGCCTCTTCTTTCAAGGTCGATGGACGAGCGGACTTCGGATCAACCTTGCGCAGCCTGAACGTCGCTTTGATACCCGCGGCGTCCATGGCGCCAGGTAGCTCGGCATTCAGCGCATTGCAGACGGCCTCGGCCGCGTATGACGCTGGCAATGCTGTGCCGGCACCAATCCAACCCGTGTCGTCGATTTCCTTCTGATAATTGCAATCGGAGGTGTAGATCAGCACGGGAGTGATGACTTCGCCAGGCTCAGGGTTGGAGGCGAGAGCCTTCGGAGGCGAACCCATGATGAAGGAGCAGCCTGACGTCAACGACAGTGTAGCGAAAGCAACAATCTTTTTTAAATAGGACATCATGGAAACTTTTAATCCAAAACAAGATGGAGAAAATTATTCGTAGCGAAAAATCTAGAGCTTGCACAATTAACATCCAGATCATCCACTCAATCCAGATCCTATTTTTCCAACCGAGGCGTAAATTTTTGAAACCACACCGAGAGTAATTTAAGGAAACCTAATAACACTACTCTCGTTTTTTTAGGCATGCACTTTCACTGACTATTACCGCACTTTCAGCCGACAGCTTCGGCTATCGCAACGGTAGATTCCTCCAGACGCAAAGGCGATAGGCATATCACTCCTCATCCGCCGGTCGCTTCTTCCTCCTCGACTTTAGCCATCCTCGCGGATAGGGTGCAGGGGAGAAAGGGCGAATCTTCAATTGCGCCGCCCGAGCGGAATATCCACCCACCAAGGCCACAACAAAGCCGATGCACCAAACCCAGCCTGTATTCCAAATTTTTATATCTGCAAAAAAAAGAGCGGCACCACATATTGAAAATAAATATATGTATAAGGGCTTAATATTGTCATCACGCATAAAAATTCGACGCATCATTTCCGTAAATTTATTCATAGCTTAATCTGCATATACAGACCCCGGGTACTTCATGAATATGGAATACGTCGCAAACCCATTATTTTTGGGCGACTTGATTTCGTACTGCTCGCGCCCGCGACAGAAGATATTTTTACCCGGTATGGACATATCGACCGCGCCAGTGCTTTCGAAAATTCTCTCATTTCTAGCTTTGACATCAGTAGACCAGTCGGCTGCCGAGAACTTCAAAACCATTTGCACCACCGCCCCCCCGGCTTAACAAATTTATCTTCTGACAAAACTATCCCGTTCTTTAATTTCACTAAATTAGCTAGATCACTCATTTTTTTCGAGATGGCGCTACATCTCTAGGAGCCCTACAGATCAAATAAACCATCAACATCGACCAAAAGATAATCCAAAGGAACATCACGCTGCGCGATATTTTTATTTTCACGGAATCTCCATCTAAACGAAGGTAACCCAACGCCTGTGTCATTCCCATATCCAACACCTGCGCAACACCCAAGAGCAATCGCTCCAGTTTCGACAGATGCCCCCCAAAAAACTCGACTTTCTTCAAGCACAAGAGGGGCAGACGTATCAGCCTTTATCGATCGATCGTTACTTCAGTCGATTTAAGCACTACCAACCGCTCTCTTGCTTAACAACAATGCCATAAAGGATTATCGCCACATACTTCTAATTATCCCCCTCGTCATCCATCCGCTCTTTTTTTCTGGATTTAAGCCATCCCGACGGATAAGGCGCTCGATCAAAGGGACGAATATTCAACTGAGCCGCACGTGCGGAATACCCTCCAATCGAAGCAAAAATAAGACCAAATAAAAAAAACCAACCTGTATTCCACACCTCAAAATCAAGAAAAATAATCGCCACTCCAATCGCTAATAATGAATATCGATAAACGGGAGCAATATTTCCCTCTTTAATAAAACTTCTATAAAGTGCATCAACAATCGAATTGGAATTAATTCGCATATCTCGTTTTCAGGTATTCACCAATTTCATTAAACAGAATAGCTCCATTTGGCGCAATTGCACCAGCTCCTCTCACGGCCAGATCGACGCCCCCCCCAACTGCCGAAGCTTTGAGATTCGGCCTAATCATCTGCTCCAATCCGCCCAATAGCAATCCGCTGATATCGGATCCCTTCGCTGCCCCTTGAAATATCGCAGCGTATGGGCTTGGCACATTCCCGAGCGTACCCGCCATAGCGCCAAACCGGCCATTTGCTTTGGCCAAGTATGCAATTACATCCGCATTCTGGTTGCGACGATCTTCATAGTCAGCGGCGCTCATTACCCTTGCCAAGCCCGCAGCGCATTCAGCGGTTACGCAGTATCGCGAGACGCCAGATGAGGACTTCACCGTGGATCCAGGCGATGCAAAGTTATCCCAGTGGTTCGTGCGATCCGGTTCGAGCCTGTAGTTCAGCCCCGTAGGGATGTCCCGCCCGTTAGCATTGGCCACGATGAATTCCTGTAGCTGCCTGTCAGCTGGCGACGGGACTTCCATCCAGATGTTCCTGCCGTCCTCAGCACGACCGACCAGAACAAAATTGGTGGCCTTGTCGAATATCCCATCGTCGCCTATCACAACAGCTGCAGTTCCTGCATGAGTCTCCCCATCCAGTAACGTCACATCCATCCTGCGCAACTGCGTTTCAATCTGCTCGACAGTCACGTCATATCCTACATTCTTTGCCTCTAGCGCCAATTTCTTAGCAAGTTCTTTTTCGTCGGGATGAAGCTGACGATTGAACATATCCGCAGACAGGGCCGCACCGGCACCGCTGACGCCACCCGCCAAACCACCGGCCGCACCCGCCAGGGCATTCAGGGCGATATTAGCCACCTCCCTCTGAATGGCAGGGGGCAAACCACTCATCGCTTCATCTATTGCATCCTTGAACGCAGCCGAGGCTAAATCACCTGCAATTGTCCCGCTAATCGCGCCTGCAACATTTCCCCCGCCCAGTGCAGCTCCCGCCGCCGCGACAATGGAGTGAACGGCGATTTTTCCAACTTTTCCTTCGCCCCAGATTTCGGGATTGTCCTTCGCGAGTTTTTTGGTTACGTCGCCCGCAATCTGCATCCCCAGCTGCCCAAACGCCTGCTGGAACTCCAGTTGCTCGCGAACCTTGTCCTTATCGAAGATCTTCCCAATACTGCCGTTCGCCCCCTCGGTGTCACGGCTCAGCCCGGCCGTGCTATCCCTACCTGTGTCCTTATCCAAGCGCACCTCGATCGTACCCGCCGACACAGCCGCGCGTGTCGTACCTGATTCACTACCGCTTGTGCTTCCGAAGCTCAAACCCGACGGACCGCCACCCAAGGCATCGCCCTTGTTCGGTTTGTCGAACGCGCCAGACATGCCCAGGTTGATACCGACCGTGGTCGACTTGTAGTCCGCCTTGTTATGCAGGTTGCTGAACCCCAAGGTCTCGGTGGACAGCCAGTTTTTCGTGGCATCCGCGTCGCTAGCGATGACGGCACCGTTCAACTGCGTGTGCTTTCCAACGTAGATGTCGTAACCTCCGGAGCCCGCAAATAGGCCTGTCTGCTCGACCACGCTGTCATAGTTGGACTTGGTCTTGCCAATACTCGCACCAAGATACGCATTGCCCGTCATCGACCCAAAACTGAAACTTGCCCCCGCATTGGCCTGCTTCTGCTTGGCGTCATAACGGTCCGAATCCTGCTGGCTCGCCAAAATCAGGTTGCGACCGATATCGGCGCGGATGCTGTCCGCGCGCGCCTGGGCACCCTCCAGCACGGTGTCCCGGCCAGAAATCAGCGTCAGGTTGTCGCGCGCGCTGACCTGGGTCTCGCGATACGTCGTGCCATTACCTTTGGCGTTGCCGCTTCCGACATAGCCGCTGGCAAAGATATTGATGCCGCCACCGCTACCACTATCAGAGACACCGATGCCGACACCCACCTTCCAGCCGCTGTTCTTGTTGGTGGAGACTTCCGTGGATGTCTGAGCCTGACTTTGCAGCATCAGGTCATTGGTGGCCGCCAGCAGTACATTCTTGCCGGCCAAGTCGCTGCCGATGATGGAGAGATTGCCCGAGCCGGCAACGCCCTTTTCGCCCAAAGCGATGATGGAGATATTCCCGCCCGCCATGACGGAAGAGCCGAAGGCGGTTTCCTGAGTACGCTTCGTTTCGCTGACAGACTTGCTGGAACCAAGGCTGATCTGGATCTGGGCGCTGGCGGCTTCCTTCTGCGCTACCGACGCCTTGTCCGCCTTTGCCGCATCCATCATCCGATTGGCCTGCACTGCCTGATAGGCCGCCTGCCCTACCTTGACCGCGGCCAGCCTGCCGCTCTTGGCGTCGCCCGCTTGCTGCAGGGTGCCCTGAATCTGCTGGGCCGCGCCCAACATGCCGCCTGCCACGCCAATGGTCAGGCCGGACTGCTTGAACTCGTGATACTCATGCTGGCGCGCTTCACCCACGCCGGCAATGATGGCGACGTTGCTGCCGACAATGGAGATATTGCCGTCCTGGGCAAGCAGGTTGCTCGCCATGATGCCGACATCGCGTCCTGCGTCGATGGTGAGGTTGCCGCCGGCACTGCCGATCGTGCTCGCCGAATAGCCACCGCTGGCTCCTTTCATCCAGTCGGTGCGTTCCTGCTTGTTGTAGCCGATGCTGAATCCACCGCCCCCACCAAAACCCGACTTCTTGATCTTCTCGTACTGGTAGTCCTTGTAGGTTTCGTCCTTCGCCAGAACCTGCAGATCTCTGCCAACCGCGATCTCGACATCGCGGTCACCGACGATGTTCGAACCGACGACAGTCATGTCGCGCCCTGCCAGCATCGCGACCGTGTCGCCGCCAAAAGTCGAACTTACGCCTTTGGTCCACTCCGTTTCGCGGATGCGATGCGTCGTCTTGCTGGAAAGGAAGCCTTTGGTCTTGTAGTAGATCTCGTTGTACGTGTATCCGCTGGCATCCCCCGCCAGCACATTGATGTCGCGCCCCGCGCCAACGGCCAATTGCTTTTCCGACGAGACCTGCGCGGCGATGGCGTTGATATCCTGCACAGCCATCAGCGTGAGGTTGCCACCAGCGGCAATCTGCGTACCGATATCTTCCGTCGTACGCATCTCCGACCGGTTCTTCTTGCCGAAGTTGAACGACTCCCCGTAACTCGTGCCGGCGGCAGTCAGGTTGATGTCGTTGCCGGCGCGGATGCTGGCGTCGCCGGTGGCGGCGATGGCCGCGGCCTGCGCGTTGACGTCGCGGCCCGCCTGCACGTTCAACGTGCCGGCATCGACTCGCGCCACCCCGTCAATGATGGTGTTGCTGATGCCGCCGCGAACATTCGATTGCGTGCTGGAAGTCAGGTTGACGTCGCGGCCCGCCGTCAGCGCGACCGCATCGCCCTTGAGCAGCCCCGCCAGGTTGTCGATGTCGTTACGCGCATTCAGGTTGACGGTCTTGCCCTGGATCGTGCCCACGGTGTTGCGCACGTTCTGCGCATCGACCACCAACGCGTTGCGCGCGCCGATCGTGCCGCTGTTGTCCACATCGCCCGTCGCGCTGATCTGCGTGTCACGGCCGGCGATCAGCGTGCCGTCGCCGCGCAGGTCGCCCGGTTTGACGGCCAGGTAGACCTGCGGGGCCAGCACCTTCTGCTGCGTGCCGTCGGGCAGCGTCACGGTCTGCTCCACCATCCAGACGATGTCGCTGGTCAGGTGACGCATCTGCTCTTCGGTCAGCGCGGTGCCCACCGCCAGGCCGAACTTGTTGGCGAAGTCGGCGCCGGCAGACAGCAGCGCCTTGTACTGGGTTTCGTTGTCGGTGTAGTCGCCGACGAAGCGCTGGCCGCTGGCCAGCATGACCTGCTCGGCGACCTGCTTCTGTTCATAAAAGCCGTCGCCCAGGCGCTTGAGGATATGGCCGGGGTCCTGGTTCAGTTTCTCCAGCAGGAAGTCGCTGGACACCACGCTGCGCGAGCCGATGAACTGGCTGTCGGTGGCGATCAGGTAGGGCGCGTTGGGCGCCGTGATGACCTGGTACAGCTTGCTGGTCGGAATGGTCGGCGGCAGCACCACGACGGCGATGGTCTGGTTGCCCGGCAGCGTGATGCGCGTCAGGGTCGCCGGCGGCAGCGCCTGGACGACGGTGCTGGCGCCGGGCGTCTGGCCGGACGGCGCGACCGCGGCGCCGCCCTTCGCGTCGCCCAGGCCGGTCTCGATGCGTTCGGCCAGGACGGTGGCGTTGTAGTCGGAGCGGTTGTACTTGCGGGAGTCGTTCTTCTCGTAGGTGTAGGCCATGGTGCCGACACGATCGACCGTGCGCAGTCCCTCGGCGCCGACGTTGCTCAGCGTGCCGCCCTCGGTCTTCAAGGTACCGCCGGCGAGGATGCGGCTCTTGTCGTTGACGATGTTGCCCGACAGGCGGGCATTGCCGCCGACGATGATCTTGCCCGGATCGCTCTGCGTGATGCGGGTCTCGCGCGTGATCTCGGTCACCTGATAGAAGGTGAAGTCCTTGATCATGCGGCTGTTGCGGAAGTCGGCGTTGAAGGCCTTGATCTTGTCGTTCAGCGTTTCGTACAGCTCCAGGTCGTGATCGTACTGGGCCTGTTGCTGGGCCAGGTCGTCGGGGCAGCGCCAGCCGCAACTGTCGGGCGACGGCGGCCGTCGGATGCCGCTGGGGCGTTCCACTTCGAATACGGACCAGATCTTGGCGTCCGGCTTGTAGAGGAACTGAGCGGGGGTGGTATAGCAATTGCCAGCGTCACCGCCGCCGCAGTCATAGCTCTCGGGAAAGTATGCCGGGCCGATCGGCGCGCTGACACCCGCTCGTCCCTGCTGGTCCTCCTGGATGTTGCTGTAGTCGAACGGCGGCCCATACTGGCTCTCGGGATAGCGTGCCGACGGCATCAGCAGGCGCCGTTCGTCATACTGTCCCATCCAGCTCGGGTCGCGGCCGCAGATGGACTTGACGGTGTTGCAGAACCACATGCCTTCGCCGTCGACGATGTCGGTGGTGCCGTCCAGGCGATAGAACCACTTGGCTTCGCGGCTGACCTCGACGGTTTCGCTGGCGAAGTGCAGGTTACGGTTCTGGATGCTGGCCGCGGCGATGTCGGCGTTGCGCTCGACTTCGATGGTGGCGGACTCGTTGGACAACAGCGCAGCCTGGCCGGCGGCCTTGCCGGTGGCGTCCAGCGTGCCGCCCAGCCGCAGGTCGCCCGCGGCGTAGATCAACGCGTGCTCGCGATTGGTCAGCGTGCCCACGCCCAGGTCCATGTCGCCGCGCGAGGCGATGACGGCATTGGGTTCGTTCTGCAGCAACGGCGTCTTGATGCCGATGCGATCGCCGTAGATGCGGCCGGTGTTGAGAAGATTGCCGGCGTTGATGAGTGTGTAGCCGCCGTCGATCAGGCCGGCGTTGCTCAGCAGGCCGCCGATGATCAGTTCGTTGTTGCGCACCGCGATCAATTCGCCGCCGGCGCGGTTGGTCAGCGTATTGGCGGTGATCTTCAGGTCCTGGCCAGAGTGGATCTTGCCGTCGTTGTCGAGGTTGCCGGTGACCAGCTCCAGCGAGGTGCCGGCGGTCAGGGCGCCGCCGGTGTTGGTGATGCTGCTGAAGGCGAGCTTCGCATTGGCGTCGGACGAGACGTTGCCGCGCGCATTGTCGAGCGCGCCGGTGGACAGGGCCAGGTCCTGGCCAGCGCCGATGCGGCCGGACTGGTTGTCGATGGATCCGGTGTCCAGCATGACCTGCTTGCCCATCACGCCCAGGGCGCCCGCGGCCGTGCTGCCGGCGCCGGCGATGCCGTTGGCGAGGGTGTCGCGGTTCTTCAAGCTGCCGGCGGTCAGCGCCAGCGCGTTGTCGGCCTGGATCAGGCCGGCGCTGTTGTCCAGCGTGCCTTGCGTCTTGAGCGTGAGGCCGCTGGCCGCGACGATGCCGCGAGTGTTGGACAGGCTTTGTGCGCTCAGCGCGGCCTGCCCTTGCGCGGCGATGGTGCCGCCGGCATTGTCGATCGCGCCGACGGTCTTCAGGTCCAATTCGCCACCGCTGGCGACCTTGCCGCCGCTGTTGGCGAGACTTGCCGCGTCGATGCCGACCGTGCCGCCATACAGGCCGCCTGACTGGTTCTGAATCGCGCCGCCGCTGCTGACCGCGAGCTTGGCGTCGGCCTGGGCGATGCCATTGCGATTGTCGAGGCTGGCCGCCTGGATGTCGGTGGCGCCGCCGAGCAGTTTGCCGCCACGGTTGTCGAGCGCGCCGGCCGTCTCGACGCGCAAAGCGTCGTTGGCCTGCACCGATCCCCCCTGGTTGTCGATGCCGTCGGCGCCGCGCAGCGCCACGCTCTGGCCCGAGATCACGCCACCGGCCGCGTTGACCACGGACTTGCCGCGCAGGTCCACCGCGCCGGCGCCGGCCAGCGTGCCGCCGGTGTTGTCGATGGCGCCCGTCACCTGGCCGTCGAGCGCGGCGCCGCTGGTGAGTTTGCCGCCCGTATTGTCCAGGCCGGCCGCGCGCAAGGCCACGGAGCCGCCATAGACCGAGCCGCCGCGATTGGTGACCGCGCCCGTGGCGTCCACGCGCAATGCGCCCCCGGCGACGAACTTGCCGCCCGACAGCCCCAGCGCGTTCGCGGTGATGGTGGCGTCCCCACCGGCCACCAGGGTGCCGGGGTTGAGCAGTTGGTCCACCTGCGCGCTCAAGGCGCCGAGCGGACTGATGGAGCCGTCCGCCTGCAAGCCCGCCGTGAGCGCGCCGCGGTTCTCCAGCCGGCGCGCCACGATGCTGGCGTTGCCAGCCGAGGACATTGCCTGGTTGTTGATGACCTTGGCGGCGTTCAAGCCCAGCGCGCCGCCCGCGGCGACCGTGCCGTCGTTGACGATGTCGCCGGCGCTTTGCACCGCGAGGTTCGTGGCGGCCTGCAGTCGGCCCGAGGGCTGGATCCGGACGTCGCCGTTGGCGCTGACCGTCAGTGTGCCCGTCAGCGCCGCCAGGTTGCCGCCGATGTTCACGCCGACCCCGGCTTCCGTGCCGATCAGGCGAATGCTGTTGGCATACATGCCGCCCAGCGCCGCGACGTCCAGCGCCACGCCGGTGCCCGCGCCGGCGCCGGTGAGGGCCGACACGTCGATGCCGTCATAGCCGACGCGCGCCGCTCCCGCGACCACGTTCAGATTGTTGGCCCAGACTTGGGCATTCAGTTCCAGCGTGCGCGCCATCAGGTCTAGCTGGCTGAGGTTGGCGCCGTACAGGCCCGCGCCTTCGATGCCCAGGCGGCCGCCCGTGATGTCGAAGCCCAGTGCGCCATCCGGACCGATGACCGGCTTGCCGGTGGTCAGCGTGGCGCGGTTGGCGTTCAGGAAGCCGCAGCCGTTGCAGGTGATGCCGGCGGGGTTGGCGACGATCACGTTGGCGCGGTTGCCCGCGACTTCCAGCATGCCCATCAGTTGCGACGGATTGGGCGCCGTCACCTGGTTCAGGATGGTGGCGGCGCGCTGGTTGCCCAGCATCGGGTTGCCCGCGACCTGCCCGGCCAGTTGCGTCTGGCTGGCCGCGCCGCTGTTGTTCAGCACCACCCCCGAGGGGCCGACGTTGAACTGGGTGAAGCGGTTGTTCGAGACGCCGCCGGCCGACGGCGGCGCGATATTGACCACCGGTACGCCGTTGGCCACGCCCACGACGGGCTTCTGGCCCGTCACGCTCTTGTCGACGGAGATGGGCAGGGTCTGCGCCAGGACGGGCGTCCAGATCTGCGTGTACAGGACCAACCAGACAACTGCGGAGCGAAGCTTGGACATGGCGAGGCAACTCTCGGTAAGCGTGAAGCAACTTGTCGGACGGCGGCCGGGGCGCACGGGCCCCGCCCGGTCTAGAACTCGAACATCAGCGTGGCGGCGAAGACCGTGCTTTGGGTCTTCAGGTTGTCGGGCTTTTTCAGCGGCCAGCCGGCCGACAGGTCGTAGCTGGCGTTGACCGCATTGGCGACCCCGGGCACGGCGATGCGGCCGCGCAGGCCCGCGACCGCGCCGACGAGGGTGCGGCTGGTCAGGTACTGCGCCGCCGGGCCGCCAACGCGGCCGGCATCCAGGCCCGTGTAAAGTTGCTGCCCCAGGTTGCCCAGGTTCAGCGACAGGTCATTGCGCAGCGTCCAGCCGTCTTCCGCGGCGAGCGTCATCTGGCCATCGAAGCCGCGCACCGCATAGCGGTTGCCGATGGTGAAGTAATCCGCGGGCACGATGGGCGTCTTGGCGTGCTGGATCTGCCAATTGGCCTGGTAGGCCAGTTGCTGGCCGGCCACCTTGAAGGGCAGGTAGAGGCCGGCGTTGGCCGTCAGGATGGTGCTGCGGCCGTTCCAGTCGGGATCGCCGTAGACGTAGCCGGGCTGGTCGGAGAACTGCGGCAGCGTGCCGCGCACGCCGCCGCCGAGGTCCAGCACCATCTGGTCGATGTATTGGCGGTGGCCGTAGCTGAACTCGTAGCCGACCACGTCGCGCCGCTGCACCTCGATGTCGATGTCGTTGAGGGTGCTGTTGGCACGCTTGCGCAGGAACTTCAGCATGGCGGTGCCCTTGTAGCTGGCGCCGCGGTAGGGCACCACCGACACGCCCGCTTCCACCTGCTTGCTGGTGCCGCCGTAGACGATGGGCTCATCGAAGCCGGCCACGGTCTGGCGGTAGCGCGACTTGCTGGCGCCAGCGAACAGGGTCCAGTAGCCGAACGGGATGCTGTAGTTGATGGAAGCGGCGCGCGAGCCGGCGTCGCTGTTGCGCAGGTCGGCGTTGCTGTTCCAGGAGACCGACAACTGGTCATACAGGAACAGCGGCGAATCCAGCGTGAGACCGGCGTTGACCTGGTTCTTGCCGGTGGACTCCATGCCGGCGTTGTCCCCGCCCACATAGGCGTGCCAGCGCTTGCCCGTGCCGGGCTTGATGATGATGTCGGAGTCGCCCAGTTCAGGGCCGGGCGCGACGTCGATGGAAGCGTCGGCCTGGCCGGCCAGCCGGCGGATGTTTTCCAGCGCCTGGTCGAGGTCGCGCTGGTTGACCTCGCCGCCCGGCCAGGTGGGCAGCGCGGTGCGCCACCAGCCGGGCGCGCCCTCGCTCTTGACCCCGGAGATGCGGCCGGGCACGTAGCGCAGGGTCAGGGTGCCGCTGGCCAGCGATTGCTCCGGCACCAGCACGCGGGCGGTGATCAGGCCGCGGTCGATCAGGCGCGCCATCAGGTGTTCCTGGAGGACGCGCAGGCCCTGCCCGCCGATGCATTGCCCAAGCGTGGTGTCGGCGGCGCGGCGCAAAGCGGTCGGCGGACCGGCGCCATCCCAGACCACCTGGGCGATCGTGAAGCAGGGTGATTCCTCGGGGAAGACGAGCGGCCCCTCGCCGGGAACGGCGGGCGGCGCCGACAGCACGTCCGGCCGTTCGGCGGCGCGGGCCCGCTGGGCATCCAGCTCCTGCTCCTGGCGGCGTTGGATGTCGTTGGCGCGAGAGGCCGCCTCCGCGGGCAAGGACTGGGCCGCCAGGCGAGGCAGGAAGGTCAGGGAGGCGATGGATGAAACGCACAGCGCCAGGCAGGGAAGCAGCCTCTGCCGGAGGCGGCTTCGCGATACGATGGTATGCACTTGTTTCTTATTGAAATTGCCGGTTTCCTTCCATAACGGAGGGAAATCGAATTAATTAAGCGCACATTTCAATTTATGCCAGCTTTTTCACGGATTTTCTGGCGACAATCGAAAATATGCAGCGGCGGAAATGGCGGCCAGACGGTTACATGCCATTACGCTCACAACTTAGCGGGTCCTGCCGCCACTGGCGATGGGAACGGTCTGAAATCGCACGGAAGCCATGCCTTGCCGGCCGGGCTGATGCTGCCCCCGCTGTGCCAAAATCGCGCCCATGCCGATCGATAACCGCCTGATTCCCTCCGCCCTCGCCACCCAGACGGCGCAATTGCCCGCCGCCTGGCAGGCCGCCTTGCAGGCCCCGCGCGTCGCCGCCGCACTGCAGGCCGTGACCGACCATGTGGAAAAGCGCCTGGCCGAAGGCGCGGTGGTGTATCCGGCCGAGCCGTTTCGTGCGCTGCACGGGCTGGCGCCGTCGGATGTGCGGGTGGTGATCCTGGGACAGGATCCCTATCACGGCCCCGGCCAGGCGCAGGGCCTGGCGTTTTCCGTGCCGGACGACTGCAAGCGTCCACCCAGCCTGCGCAACATCTTCAATGAGATCGCCCAGGAATATCCAGGCACGCCGCTGCCGGCGGGCAACGATCTCAGTCCGTGGGCCGACCAGGGCGTACTGCTGCTGAACACCGCGCTGACGGTGGAAGACGGCCAACCGGCGTCGCATGCCAAACGGGGCTGGGAAACGGTGACGGACGCCCTGATCGCGCGGGTCGCGCAGGACCCCTCGCCCAAGGTTTTCATGCTGTGGGGCGCGCATGCCCAGGCCAAGCAGGCGTTGCTCCCGGACAACAGCGGTCATCTGGTCCTGATGTCCAATCACCCCTCTCCGCTGTCGGCCCGGCGTCCGCCCGTGCCATTCCTGGGCTGTGGCCACTTCCTGGCGACCAACCGCTGGCTGGCCGACCAAGGGAAAAACCCTATTGATTGGAGACTGGACAAAAAAATAATTCCCGCACAAGGCGAATTCGGGTTATGATCACCGCACTGCACCAAACGAGTTCGGCATTTACCGCCTTGATTTAGCGGAAATTTCAGCAGTCTGCCGGGCAACCAAGCCCAGCCCCATGCCGAACATCATCGATTCCTGACCTCCTTTCCTTTCGCCCTGCGTTCCAAGCAGCATTACGGGAACGCGCCACGCGCACGGTTGATTCGGTCGGCACGATGCTCCATCAACCGTCGCCTGGATCCGGCCGCCTAATCCCCTGGCCCGACCAAGCACTGCGCCGCATTTGATCGCGGCAAGGGAAAGTAATGTCTTTCGAAACCCTGGGCCTGGCGCCCGCCCTGTTGTCGGCCCTGCAAGACGCTGGCTTCACCACCCCCACCACCGTCCAAGCCTCGGCCATTCCGCAGGCGCTGGCCGGCCACGACCTGATGGTCTCGTCGCAGACCGGTAGCGGCAAGACCGCCGCGTTCATGCTGCCGGCGCTGCACCGCATCGCCCAGACGCCCGCCAACAAGGGCGTCGGCGTGCAGGTGCTGGTGCTGGCCCCGACGCGCGAACTGGCCCTGCAGGTCACCGAGGCCACCGCCACCTATGGCCGCAAGCTGGCCGATCTGCGCACTGCCACCGTCGTCGGCGGCATGCCCTATGGCGCCCAACTGAAGGCGCTGTCGCGCCGCGTCGATGTGCTGGTGGCCACCCCCGGCCGCCTGATCGACCACCTGAATTCGGGTCGCGTCAAACTGAACACCGTGCACACCCTGGTGCTGGACGAAGCCGATCGCATGCTGGACATGGGCTTCATCGAGGACATCGAAACCATCGTTGGCCGCCTGCCCGCCGACCGCCAGACGCTGCTGTTCTCGGCCACGCTGGACGGCACCGTTGCCAAGCTGGCCGCGCGCATGATGCGCGACCCGCAGCGTATCGAAGTCGCCGGCGCCAAGGAAAAGCACACCAACATCACGCAGAGCCTGCTGTACGCGGACGACGCCAGCCACAAGATGCAGTTGCTGGACCACGTCCTGCGCGACGCTTCGCTGGACCAGGCCATCGTCTTCACGTCGACCAAGCGCGGCGCCGACGATCTGGCCGACCACCTGGCCGACCAGGGCTTTGCCGCCGCCGCCCTGCACGGCGACATGAACCAGCGCCAACGCACCCGCACGCTGTCGCAACTGCAACGCGGCCAACTGCGCATCCTGGTCGCCACCGACGTGGCCGCCCGCGGCATCGACGTGCAAGGCATCAGCCACGCCGTCAACTTCGACCTGCCGATGCAGGCCGAGGACTACGTGCACCGTATCGGCCGCACCGGCCGCGCCGGCCGCAACGGCCTGGCGTTCACGCTGGCCACGCATTCCGAGCGCCACAAGGTGCGCCGCATCGAGCACTACATCGGCCAGTCCATCACGCCCGAAGTGATCGCCGGCCTGGAACCCAAGCGCACCCCGCGTCCCTCGACCGGCGGCGCGCCGCGCGGCGGCAAGCCTTTCGGCAAGCGTCCGGGCGGCTTCGGCGGCGGCTACCAGGGTCATCGTGACGGCGGTTCGCGTGAAGGCCGTTCGTTCGGCGGCCCGCGTGGTGAATTCAAGCCGCGCGAAGGCGGTTACCAGGGCGCCCGTGAAGGCGGCGCCGGTGGTTACCAAGGCAACCGCCCGTTCGGCGACCGCCCGGCCCGTTCGTTCGGTGATCGTCCCAGCTTCGGTGATCGTCCCCAGCGCGAAGGCGGCTACCAGGGCAATCGTCCCTTCGGCGACCGCCCCCCGCGTGAAGGCGGTTTCCGTGGCGGCGACCGTGATTCGCGCCCGAGCTTCAGCGACCGCCCCAGCTTCGGCGATCGCCCGCAGCGCGATCCGCGTCCGTTCAACGAGCGCGGCCCGCGTGAAGGCGGCTTCCGTGGCGGCGACCGCGACTCGCGCCCGAGCTTCAGCGATCGCCCCAGCTTCGGCGACCGTCCGCAGCGCGAAGGCGGCTTCCGCGGCGGCGACCGCTCGGAAGGCGGTTTCCGTGACCGTCCCAGCTTCGACAAGCGCCCCGGCGGCCCCGCCAAGCGCTTCAACAAGCCGGCCGGCGCCCGCCGCGGCTAAGCCCTGATCGGCACCCAACAAACCCCGCGCCTGTCGCGGGGTTTGTTTTTTGGGAAAATGCCCTATTCAAGACGCCTTTCCTTCCGCCATGCAACGCCCCGCTCCCGCCAACCTGCCCCCGCTGTCTCCCGCCGCCCAGGCCCATAGCGAAGCCGCCGCCGCGCACCTGCGCGCCGCCATCGCCGCCGCTTCGGGCTGGCTGCCGTTCGATCACTGGATGGCCGAGGCGCTGTATGCGCCGGGGCTGGGTTATTACGCAGCGGGCAACGTCAAGCTGGCCGATCCCGATGCCCAGGCGCCTGCCGGCGACTTCGTCACCGCGCCGCAACTGACTCCGCTGTTCGCCCGCACCCTGGCACGCCAGGCAGCCCAGGTGCTGCGGCAGACCGATACCCAGGCGGTGCTGGAGTTCGGCGCCGGCACCGGCGCGCTGGCCGAAGGCGTGCTGCGCGAATTGGACGCGCTGGGACTGCAGGACACGCAGTACCTGATCCTCGAAGTATCGGCCGACCTGCGCGCGCGCCAGGCCGAGCGGCTGGCGCCATTCGGCGAGCGGGTGCGCTGGCTGGATGCCCTGCCCGACCGTTTCCGCGGCTGCGTGCTGGCCAACGAGGTGCTGGACGCCATGCCGGTGTCGCTGTTCCGCTGGAGCGACGACGACACGGTGCTGGAACGCGGCGTGGCGTGGGACGCCACGCAGGGTTTCGTCTGGGAAGACAGGCCAGCCCCGCCGCGCCTGGCCGAGGCGGTCGCGGCGCGCATGCCGGCGCTGGCCGGCTATGTGTCCGAGATCAACCCGCAGGCCGAAGCGTGGATCGACGCCATGGGCCGCTGGCTGGAACAGGGCGCGGCGCTGCTGATCGACTACGGCTTTCCGCAGGGCGAGTACTACCACCCGCAGCGCGCCGGCGGCACGCTGATGTGCCATCTGCGCCACCACGCGCATGGCGACCCGTTTACCGCGCCGGGGCTGCAGGACATCACGGCGCACGTCGACTTCACCGCCATGGCGGATGCGGCGCAGGCGGCCGGCCTGCAGGTGCTGGGCTATACGTCGCAGGCGCGCTTCCTGATGAACGCTGGCTTGATGGAACTGCTGGCGCAACTGGACCCGAGCGATGCGCGCGCTTACGCGCAGGCGGTGGCGCCGGTGCAGAAGCTGCTGTCGGAAGCCGAGATGGGCGAACTCTTCAAGGTGCTGGCGGTGGGCCGCGGCATCACGCAGCCGCTGATCGGCTTTGCGCGCGGCGACCGGCTCGGCAAACTGTAGGTCTCGGCGTCAGGCGGCGCGCAGCCGCTGCAGGCGCGCCTCGCGCACGCTCTGCTTGATGCGCGCCGGATCGCCGGCGCAGGCGCGGGCGATGGCGCCGGCATCCACGCCCCGCACCGCTTCGGCGCGTTCGCGCCAGGCGTCGATAGCCACCGGGCGCAGCACCGCCACTGTTTCCAACAGATCGAAAAAGCGCTCGGGTTTACGCAGCGCGTCGACGCGCTCCATCAGCGCGAGCTGCGCGTCGGCTTCGTCGGCGCCGGGCGCCTGCGTAGCGTCCAACCCCGTCAACATCTCGGGCAGGAGACGCGCGTAGTCGTTGCATTCGGTGGGCACGCGCAGCCGCCGGCCCAGCGCTTCCCGCTCGGGCGACAGGCGGCACAGCAAGGCATAGCGGCCCGGCAGCGACAGGTTGCGCGCGGCCGCGCGATCGACGTCATCGCCGGTCTCCTCGGAGCCCTGCAACTCGGGCATGACGCGTTCCAGCGCGCCGGACTGCCGCAGCACGTCGAACATGCGCGACGGCGCGGCGGCCATCAGGCCACGCGACACCTCTTTCCAGACGCGCTCGGCCACCAGGGCGTCGGCTTCGCCGGCCTCGACCATGCGGCGGCACAGCGCCAGGGTTTCGGGCGCGACGCTGAAGTCGGCAAAGCGCGCGGCGAAGCGCGCCAGGCGCAGGATGCGCACCGGATCTTCCTCGAAGGCCTCGCCCACGTGGCGGAACACGCGCGCGCACACGTCTGCCGCGCCGCCGAGCGGGTCGACCAGCTCGCCGTCCTGCTTCTGCGCGATGGCGTTGACGGTCAGATCGCGGCGGCGCAGGTCCTCTTCGAGCGTGACGTCGGCGCCGGTGTAGAAGGTGAAGCCCTTGTAGCCGCGGCCCGACTTGCGCTCGGTGCGCGCCAGCGCGTATTCCTCTTTGGTGACCGGGTGCAGGAACACCGGGAAATCGCCACCCACCGGAATGAAGCCGCGCCGCGCCATGTCTTCGGGCGTGGCGCCGACCACCACCCAGTCGTGATCGCCGGGCGTCAGGCCGAGTAGCGCGTCGCGCACCGCGCCGCCCACGATGTAGGCCTGCAAGCCCTGCGTCGCCACATCCCCCGTCATGGCAGGGTGGTGCTTTCCGCGCCCAGCGGCACGACGTTGCCCAGCCGCTCTTTCAGCGACTGCGGCTGGCCGCTGAACATAGCGGCGTAGTAGACCGAGTTGGACATCACGTTCTTGACGTAGGTGCGCGTCTCGTTGAACGGAATGGTCTCGGCGAAGATCGCGCCTTCGACGGGATGGTTGAAGGTGGAACGCCAGTTGTGCGGACGGCGCGGTCCGGCGTTGTAGCCGGCGCTGGCCAGCATCTGCGAGCCGTTCAGGTCGCGCAGCACCATGTTCAGGTAGTTGGTGCCCAGCTCGGTGTTGGTGTCGAAGTCGTTGACGCTGTCGGGCGTGAAGTTGCTCATGCCGATCTTGCCCGCGACCCACTTGGCGGTGGCCGGCATCAGCTGCATCAGGCCGGAGGCGCCGACGTGCGAGCGCGCGTCCATGATGAAGCGCGATTCCTGGCGGATCAGGCCGTAGACCCAGGCGGGGTCGAGCGCGATGGCGTTGGCCTTGGCCGTGACGCGGCCTTCGAACGGCGCGATGAAGCGCTGGCTGAAGTCGAATTCCTTCTCGGTGCGGTCGGATGTGTTGACCACGCGATCGTAGATGTTCTCGGCGCGCGCCAGTTCGGCGGCGGCGAGCAGTTGGCGGTCGGTCATGCCGCGCAGCGCGAAGTTCCATTCGGGCACGGCCTCCTGGCGCCAGCCCAGGCGGAACAACTGTACCGCGCGGCGCAGGCCCGGGTTGGCACGGGCCTCGGCGATCTCGCTGTCCGTGATGGGGGCCGGACGCGGCGGCACGGTGATGCGGCGGCCCAGTTCCTCGGCGGCCAACTGGCCGTAGAAGTCGAAGCGATCGGCGATGGAGGCGTAGGCCGCATTGGCCTGGTCGCGGCGTCCGGTGGCGGCCATGCCGCGCGCCTTCCAGTAGATCCAGGATGGATCCTGCTGTTGCGCGGCAGGCATCTGGTCGATGGACTCGATGACCCACTTCCAGTCGATCTTGGGTTGACGCAGCGCCGCCCGCACCTTCCAGCCGGCGTTGTATTCCGTCATGCGGATATGGCCGGCCTCGTGGTACCAGTCGTCGGCGCGGCTGTCCAGGTTGAGCGCGGCCACCAGCGCGTACTGGCCGCGGATCCAGGCCAGGTTCGACTTGGCCATGGACTTGGCCCACTCGCGCCGCAGGTAGGAATCGGCCACGTTGATATCGGAACGGGCCAGCCGCGCCAGCGCGATGGTGACCAGTTCTTTTTCGTTGCGGCCCACCGGCAGGCGGTCCTGCCGCGTCAGCCAGCGCATCGGGTCCTTGATGAGGACGTCGTAGGTCTTCTGGTCGCGCGGCTCGAACATGTACTGCACGAACTTGCGCGCGTCGGCGGTCTTGTTGGCCTCGATGGCGTCGCGCAACTGCGGTTCGAGTTGATCCCAGCCCAGGACGTTGTCCGCGACCAACTGGTCGTACAGCGACCAGCAGGCGCCGCCTGGCGCGAACACCGCCACGGCCTGCGCGGCCGTGGCGCGCTGGCCGGTCATGTGCTTGGCGTTGAGAATGGCGCACTCGATCTGGGCGTTGCTGTTCTTGACCGGCGCGAGCTTGCGCACCAGGTCGAAATCGCCGCTGCGCGCGGCAGCCAGCAGCCAGTCAGCACGCAAGCGGTCGGCCAGGTAGGCGTCGCCGTTGCCGTTGATGAATTTCTGCAGATCGGTGTTGGGACGCCCGCCCGCGGGCGGGCTCCACAATTGGTAGCGCAACAGCCAGTATTCCGGGTACATGCCGAGCGGATCGGACTTGGCCTGGGGCACCAGGGCTCCCAGCACCGACCACTGCTTGCGGTTCATGGCTTCGCGCGCGGCCACCACGGCGGCGAGCGCCGGCGTATCGGCGGTGGGCGGCAGGCCGGCCAGCACGGCCGGCGGCACGGCGATGGCCGGCTGCGGCGCCTGCGCGGCGGGTTGCGGCTGGGGACTGACGGACGCGGTGCGTTGCTGGGCGTCGACAGGCGCGCAGGCGGCCGTGAACAGCGCCAGCAACGGCAGCCAGCGGCGCAAGCCTGCACGGGTGTCGACCGCGCGCAGGGATTTCCCACCGGTTTTCTGATACCGTCCAGATTGCGGGGCCCGGACCGCCGTCATGGGATTGCGCGCGGCCTTCATGCGCGGACCTTGGCGACGGCTTGCGGATCGGCGCAGTGATAGGCGCAGCGACAGGCGTGGCAATACGCGCGGTTGTCGGCGAGGCCGCCGACGCGGTTGCCCGCGCGCAGGTTCGCGCCGTTATACGTGTTATCGCTGACCCGCATTGTCGCCTTCATTTTTTCACCCCTGTTACAGCTACCGCATGACTACGCAAAATACTCCAGAGGATACCGCAAGCCAGCTACGCACGCGATTGCGGAAACTGCGTGCCGAACTGCCCGAAGATCAGCGCAGCCGCGGCGGCCTGCTGATGCGCGCGCGCCTGTTCACCTGGCTCAACGTGGCCCGCGACGAAGCCGTCCGCGCCGGCCGCGCCGCGCCGCGCACCGTGGCCGCCTTCTGGCCCATGGAAGACGAGCCCGATCTGCGTCCGCTGCTGGAGCAATGGACCGAAAACGGCGTCACGGTGGCGCTGCCGGTGGTGCGTGAACGCAACGCGCCCCTGGCCTTCCTGCCCTGGACGCCGGACGCGGAACTGCGCGCCGGCCCCTACGGCATCCAGGAACCGGTGCACGGCGCCGAGGTGCTGCCCGACGTGCTGCTGGTGCCCACCCTGGGTTACACCGAATCCGCCGACCGCCTGGGGTACGGTGGCGGCTACTACGACCGCACCCTGGCGGCGCTGCGCGACCGCGGCCATGCCTTCACGGCCATCGGCGTCGCCTGGAGCTGTGGCGAGCTGGACGCCGACTACGCGCCGGCCGCGCATGACTTCCGCCTGGACGCCGTCATTACGCCGGATGGCTGGGTGCCACATGTGCCCAATGAGCAACCGGGCCCGGGCGGCACCACGCTGCACCACTACACCCTGCGCTGACGCACCAGTCTCGCCCAAGGGCTTGCACCAAAATAGTGCAAGCCCTATGATCTGCCCCTGATATTGTCGATTGCCGCCGTGCGCGGCGCCCCCGGCAGGCGCCCCCCCCTTCATCGCCTGCCCCCCCCGACGCGGCCCGTCCACCTTGTCATCGTCGGCCCGCAACGCCTGCATTCCGACCCGTTTCACCCCGCGTTACCGCCATTCCCGTCCAAGCGGGGCTTGCCGTCCCGCTTGCGCCCTCGAGCCCGCCGCTCATTCGGAGGGTAGCCATCCGCCGCCGACGAGAGGATATTTACCTCCAGGCGGTATCCCGACAGCGCCAGCGCAAGCTGGCACACGGGTTGCTTATTCATTCAGACCGGCCGCGCAAGGGCCGGCCAACGGCCGCGCGCTAGGGGGCCGTCAGCATCTGCAACGGAGGAGCCATGAAGGACAGATCATCCCGTCCCGCCGCCTACGACGAAATGCGCGACAGCGCCGGCGGCATACGCTCCCACTACCAGGCCTTCGAGCGCTGGCACCAGGAGCAATCGGCGGAAGCCATGGCGGCGCGCCGCCTGGAGGCCGACCTGAGTTTCCGGCGGGTCGGCATCACTTTTTCAGTGGCCGGCGACGCGGCCGGCACCGAACGCCTGATCCCGTTCGACATGATTCCGCGCGTCATCCCCGCCGACGAATGGCGCCGCCTGGAGGCCGGCCTGAAGCAGCGCGTGCGGGCGCTGAACATGTTCATCCACGACATCTACCATGGCCATGACATCGTGCGCGCCGGCGTGGTGCCGGCCGAGCAGGTGTTCCTGAACGCCCAGTACCGCCCCGAGATGCAGGACGTGGACGTGGCCGAGGACATCTACTGCCACATCGCCGGGGTCGACATCGTGCGCGCCGGCGCCGGCGAGTTCTACGTGCTGGAGGACAACCTGCGGGTGCCGTCCGGCGTGTCCTACATGCTGGAGAACCGCAAGATGTCGATGCGGCTGATGCCCGACGCGTTCAGCCGCATCAAGGTCGAACCGGTGGCGCACTACCCCGACCTGCTGCTGGACAACCTGCGCGAAGTGGCGCCGCACGGCGGCGATGATCCCACGGTGGTGGTGCTGACGCCCGGCATGTACAACTCGGCCTACTTCGAGCATGCCTTCCTGGCGCAGCAGATGGGCGTGGAGCTGGTGGAGGGCCAGGATCTTTTTGTCGAACAGAACACGGTCTACATGCGCACCACGCAGGGGCCGCGCAAGGTGGACGTGATCTACCGCCGGCTGGACGACGACTTCCTCGACCCGCTGTCGTTCCGCGCAGACTCGGCGCTCGGCGTGCCCGGCCTGTTGTCGGTGTATCGCGCCGGCCGCGTGACGCTGGCCAATGCCATCGGCACCGGCATCGCCGACGACAAGTCCACCTACCTCTACGTGCCCGACATGATCCGCTTTTATCTGAGCGAGGAGCCGATCCTGTCGAACGTGCCGACCTGGCGCTGCGGCCGTCCCGACGAGCTGTCGCACGTGCTGGCCAACATGCACGAGCTGGTGGTCAAGGAGGTGCATGGCGCCGGCGGCTACGGCATGCTGGTGGGACCATCCGCGACCCACGCCGAGGTCGAGTCGTTCAAGGATCGCGTGCGCGCCAATCCCGCCAACTACATCGCGCAGCCCACGCTGGCCCTGTCCACGGTGCCGACCTACGTTGAATCCGGCGTCGCGCCGCGCCACGTCGACCTGCGCCCCTACGTGCTGTGCGGCAAGGACATCCGTACCGTGCCCGGCGGGCTGTGCCGCGTGGCGCTGACCGAAGGCTCGCTGGTGGTCAACAGCAGCCAGGGCGGCGGCACCAAGGACACCTGGGTTCTGGAGGAATAACGATGCTGAGCCGAACCGCCGACAACCTGTTCTGGATGTGCCGCTACACCGAGCGCGCCGAGAACACCGCCCGCATGCTGGACGTGAACCTGCAGATGTCGCTGCTGCCGCAGGACGCGCAGACCCGCGAGGGCTCGTGGAATGCCGTGCTGCGCATCTCCGAATTGCACCGCCTCTATCACGCCAAGCACGCCGCGATATCACCGCAGGACGTACTGCAGTACATGGTGCGCGATGCAGAGAACCCCTCGTCCATCTACAGTTGCATGCGCGCCGCGCGCGAGAACGCCCGCGCGGTGCGCGGCAGCCTCACCACCGAAGTCTGGGAGACCTACAACACCACCTGGCTGGAACTGCTCAAGCACCTGCACACCGGCCTGCTGGAACGCAACCCGGGCGAGTTCTTCGAGTGGGTCAAGTTCCGCTCGCACCTGGCGCGCGGCGTCACCATCGGCACCATGCTGGAGGACGAGGCGCTGTACTTCCTGCGCATCGGCATGCACCTGGAGCGGGCGGACAACACCGCGCGGATGCTGGATGTGAAGTTCCACGAGCGCGACGGCGACGGCGCGCAGCAACAGCAACAGGAAGGCCGCGGCGAAGGCGGCCCTTCGGGCGCGCTGCAAAGCGAGTTCTACCGCTGGTCTGCGCTGCTCAGCTCGGTGTCCGGGCTGGAGATCTATCGCAAGGTGTACCGCGACGTCATCACGCCGGACCGCGTGGCCGAGCTGCTGATCCTGCATCCCGACATGCCGCGCTCGCTGCTGGCGGCCATGCGGGCGGTATCCGAGGATCTGGCCCGTGTGTCCAACCAGCGCTCGACCGAAACCCAGCGACGCGCCGGCATGCTGTGCGCCGAACTGCAATTCGGCCGCGTCGAGGACATCCTGCGCAGCGGCCTGCACCAGTACCTGGAGCACTTCCTGGACCGCATCAACGACCTGGGCAACCGGATCAGCCAGGACTTCCTGGTGCCGTTGTCGGCATGACAAGGAGACAGGCATGAAACAGATCATCACGCACGTCACGCACTACCGCTATACCGCGCCCGTCACCTACAGCATCCAGACGCTGCGGCTGACGCCGCGCGACGACGAACACCAGCGCGTGCTGCGCTGGCACATCGAGGCGCCCGGCGCGCTCGAACAGCAGGTGGACGCCTACGGCAACATCACCCACACGCTGACGCTGAACCGGCCGCACACGGAAATCGAACTGCGCGTGGTCGGGCAGGTGCTGGTCGACCCGTTGGCGCAAGGCGCGCTGGGCGGTGAGGACAGCCGCCTGCCGGTGCACGCCTATTGCGTGCAGACGCCGCTGACGCAGGCTGACGACACCATCCTCGCCTTCGCCCACGCCGTGCTGCCTGACGGCCTGAACACGCCCGCCGACGTGCTGACACTGGCCACCGCGATCCACGACCGGGTCGCCTACGAGCCCGGCACCACCGACGTCACCACCGCCGCCGGCCAGGTGCTGGCGCTGGGCCATGGCGTCTGCCAGGACCATGCCCACCTGTTCCTGGCCTGCGTGCGCGGCCTGGGCGTGCCGGCCCGCTACGTCAGCGGCTATCTGTACACCACCAACGAACACGCGGCCAGCCACGCCTGGGCCGATGTCTGGCTGGCGGGCACCGGCTGGACCAGCGTGGACGTCACCAACCGCCAATTCGCGTCCGATTGCCACTGCCGCCTGGCGGTGGGGCGCGATTATGATTCCGCCTCGCCCGTGCGCGGCGTGCGCACCGGCGGCGGCGAGGAATCCATGGAGGTCTCGGTGCAGGTGCAGACGGCATTGCAGCAATAGCCCCGCCCGGCCACGCCGCAATACAATGCGGTGTGGTTTTTTCCTTTTTTCGATCATGACCTACTGCGTAGCCGCCCGCCTCGACGCCGGCCTGGTTTTCCTGTCCGACTCCCGCACCAATGCCGGGGTCGACCAGATCAGCGTCTTCCGCAAGATGACCGTCTTCGAACGTCCCGGCGAGCGCATGATGGTGCTGATGACCTCGGGCAATCTGGCCGTCAGCCAGGCCGTGCTGAACGCGCTGGCGCGCCAGCAGGACGAGGGCGGCGAAACCGTCTGGAACGCGCCCGACATGTTCGAGGCCACCCGCCGCGTCGGCGCGGCGGTGCGCGCGGTCTACCACCGTGAAGCGGCGGCCCTGCATGAACAGGGCGTGGACTTCAATGTCAGCCTCATCTTCGGCGGCCAGATCGGCGCCGAGCGCTGCCGGCTGTTCCAGGTGTATTCGGCTGGCAACTTCATCGAGGCCGGCTCCGAATGCCCGTACTTCCAGATCGGTGAAGCCAAGTACGGCAAGCCCATCCTGGACCGCGTGCTGCGCCCTGATACCTCGCTGGACGAAGCCGCCAAGTGCGCGCTGATCTCCATGGATTCGACGCTGCGCTCGAACATCTCGGTCGGCCTGCCGCTGGACCTGCTGGTCTATGACGCCGACGCGCTGCGCGTCACGCACTTCGCCAGCATCGACGAGCACAACGAATATTTCCGCATGATCCGCGGCACCTGGGGCGAACGCTTGCGCCAGGTGTTCGCCGAAATCCCGGATCCGCTCTGGACCCGTCCGGAAGACCCGGGCTCGCTGGTGCCCGCCAGCCGGGAGCACCAGCCGTTGCGTGCCGAACCGGTGGACGTGACACCGCCGGCCTATCCGGCGCCGCAGGTGCTGGCGGAGGATCCGGGGAAGGACCAACCGAACTAGGCGCCTGACAACGCTTTATCAGACCCTGGAGGATGAGTCCTGCTTTTTCGAGGAGCCACGCCTGCAATCGCAGTTTTCCGCCATGATGCTTGCGGGCGCTCTCGAGCCGACTTACACTGATTCCAACGCATGTGAATTCTCATATGCCCACCTTCCGAGGCCCGCACGCAAACCATTGCTGCGGGCTTTCGTGTTTCTGCGGACGAGGGTCTTGGACACCATCCCCCGAGGGCTCGGAACGTGCATTACGTTGTCTATCTCGATGAATTCGGCCATGTTGGCCCTTTCCTTGCCCGCGACCACGCGCACTACAAGACAAGCCCGGTTTTCGGGTTCGGCGGCTTTCTGTTACCGGTCGATGCCGTGCGCGAATTCGCCATCTACTTCTACAGACTCAAATGCCATCTGCTGAGATTTGAACTGGATCGGCAGGATCAACCCGCCCATCGCTGGGAAAAAAAGGGCGCACAGCTCTACACCGTCAAGAACGTGCTCACATACAAGGCGCTGCGGGTATCGACGGGGCGATTACTGAACCAGATTCGCAAGGTGGGAGGCTACGTCATTTATGCAGGGGAATGTAAATCGGCCGATGCGCACGCGGATCGGGCCGCGGATCTTTTCAAGCGCCAACTGCTGCGCTTGATCCGAATCGCAGACCAATTCTGCAGTGCTCGAAACGCCACCTTCCTGGTGATGCTAGACGAACAACAAGCCGGCAATGACTGGCGTGAGCGCAACATGGAAGCGTGCACCCAGGCAATGTTCGAGGACCCGTACGAGAAATGCAGAGCGTTGATCGAGCCCCCCATTCAAGGTGAGAGCTATTTGTTCCAGACTCTGCAATGCGCGGACTGGATCTGCGGCTTGATCGGCCGATTGTGCGCCTACCAGACCACCCCGGATCAATACGAAGACTGGGCGATTTTTCACCGATATTTTGACGGCCGGATACGCAATTCCACGTTTCCCGCCTGCGGCCTCAGCTACCCTGGCGCTGCGACAGGGCGCGACTGACACCGGCTTACCGTACAAACCCGGCTTTCCGCTTCCCTAAACCCGGCTTGTAAAACCACAAATTCTCATCTCGCGGCTGGCGCGCCACACTGGCGCCAGCCCGCCATGCTTCGTCTTGCGGGTTGCCATAACACCATAAGGACGAGACATGACCCCGAATTTCCCGCGCGCCCTGCGGCGCCTGGCCGCGCCACTGCTGGCGCTGGGCTGCCTGGCAGGCGGCCCGGCCACGGCCCAGGACAACTATCCCAACCACGCCATATCGCTGGTCGTGCCGTTCGCGGCGGGCGGCCCCACCGATGTCGTGGCCCGCAGCCTGGGGGCCGCCATGTCCAAGACCCTCGGCCAGAGCATCATCGTCGAGAACCGGCCCGGGGCGGGCGGCACGCTGGCGGCCACGCATGTGGCGCGCGCCGCGCCCGACGGCTACACCTTCCTGATCCACCACAACGGCATGGCGACTGCCCCGGCACTGTACCGCAAGCTGCCATTCAATCCGCTGACCGACTTCGCCTATGTCGGCCAGGTGGCCGACGTGCCCATGACGCTGCTGGGCCGCAAGGATCTGCCGCCCGCCGACATGGTGGAATTCATCAAGTACGCGCGCGCCAACGGCAACAAGATCAACCTGGCCAACGCCGGCCTGGGCGCGGTGTCGCAGCTATGCGGCATGCTGTTGCAGGAAGCGCTGGGCACGCAGTTCACCACCATCCCGTATGCCGGCACCGCCCCCGCGCTGACGGCGCTGCTGGGCGGCCAGGTGGATGTGCTGTGCGACCAGACCACGCAGACCATTCCGCACATCAAGGCGCAGCGGGTCAAGCTATACGGCGTGACCACGCTGGATCGCATCAAGACGCTGCCCGATGCTTCGACGCTGCAGGAAAGCGGGCTGAAGGGCTTCGAGGTCAAGGTCTGGCACGGCGTGTACGCGCCCAAGGGCACCCCGCCGGAAGTGGTGGCGAAGTTCAATGCATCCCTGCGCGCGGCGCTCAAGGACCCCGCCTTCACGCAGAAGATGGCCGAGCTGGGCGCGGAAATCGTGCCCGAGGCCAAGCAGACGCCGGCCGGCCTGCAAAGCTGGCTGCAGTCGGAAGTGGACAAGTGGGGGCCGATCATCCGCAAGGCGGGTGTGTACGCGGACTGAAGCGTCATGCGGGCCGTTGAGGCGTGCTTGCCGTCGCCCCCAAGCCGGCCCGTCGCTGCAACGAGGCGCGCGTGCCGGTCAGGCGCGATGAGACCCTGACGCGCCCGAGAAAAAGGCCGGCAATAGCTGCCGGCCTTTGCGTTACTGCGCGCTGCGCGCCGCGGGGATCACACGCTCAATTCCTTCCACACCGCCAACGGCGCTTCGGCGTGGTTGAGGGTGTAGAAGTGCAGGCCCGGCGCGCCATTGTCCAGCAGGTTCTGGCACAGCTCTGTGACCACATCCACGCCAAAGGCGCGGATCGAGGCCTTGTCGTCGCCGAGTTCGGCCAGGCGCAGGCGGATCCAGCGCGGCACTTCGGCGCCGCACATTTCCGAAAAGCGCAGCAGTTGGGTGTGGTTGGTGATGGGCATGATGCCCGGCACGATCGGCACCCGCACACCCTTGGCCTGGGCGCGGTCGACAAAGTCGAAGTAGGCGTCGGCGTTGAAGAAGTACTGGGTGATGGCGGCATTGGCGCCCGCCTTGACCTTGGCCACGAAGTGATCCAGGTCCGCCGACGGATTGGCGGCCTGCGGGTGCATTTCGGGATAGGCCGCCACTTCGATGTGGAACCAGTCGCCCGTTTCCTCGCGGATGAACGACACCAGCTCGTTGGCATAGCGCAGTTCGCCGGCGTCGCCGCCCATGCCCGAGGGCAGGTCGCCGCGCAAGGCCACCACGCGCCGCACGCCTTCGTTCTTGTAGGCCTGCAGGATGTCCCGCAGGTCCTGGCGCGAGGCGCCGACGCACGACAGGTGCGGCGCCGCGTCGCAGCCCAGGTTACGCAGCGTGCGCACCGCGTCGGCGGTGCCGGCGCGGGTGGAGCCGCCGGCGCCGAACGTCACGCTGACGTACTTGGGCTGGATCGCCAGCATCTGCTTGGCCGCGCGGACCAGCCGCTCCTGGCCAGCCAGGTCGCGAGGCGGAAAGAATTCCAGGCTGAACGCCGGAGAAGTCGAGTCGGACATATCGGATCAGTTATCCATAGCGCCATGCGCATTGCATGAAACAGGTGCCGCCCCCCTCGGGGTGCCGCGGAGCCGGCTTGGCCGGTCCGCTGGCACGCCCCCTTGAGGGGGAGCGCGTAGCGCTCGGGGGTGGGAATTCAGGGGATCAGTTTGGTAAGCAGGCCCGAGATGATGCTGTACAGGATCGCACCGCCCACGGCCCACCAGAACCCGTTGACCTGGAAGCCCTTCAGCACGGAGCCGACGAACCAGAACAACAAGGCGTTGATGACGATGAGGAAGAGACCGAGCGTGACGATCGTGATGGGCAGTGTCAGCAGCACCAGCACCGGCTTGACCAGCATGTTGACCAGGCCCAGCACCAGCGCGGCGATGAGCGCCGAACCGAAGCTGGCCACGGTGATGCCGGGCAGCAAGTAGGCAACGGCCAACAGGGCCACCGCGTTCAGGATCCAGACGAGTATCAATGCCATTGTTCGACCTCCTGTATTGACGCTCCGCGGTCCCGCCATCGCCAGGCGAGACGGGCAAGCCCCGCGGACCGGAAAGCCCGCGCCGACATGGCGCGGCACTTTCCTATTTTGCTACAAGCATCAGTAGCGGTAGTGATTCGGCTTGTAAGGACCTTCGACCGGAACGCTGATGTAGTCGGCCTGGTCCTTGCGCAGCGTGGTCAGGTTCACGCCCAGCTTCTTCAGGTGCAGGCGCGCGACCTTCTCGTCCAGGTGCTTGGGCAGCACGTAGACTTCGCCCGACTTGTAGGCTTCGTTGCGCGTGAACAGTTCGATCTGGGCGATGGTCTGGTTGGCGAACGACGACGACATCACGAACGAGGGGTGGCCGGTGGCGCAACCCAGGTTCACCAGGCGGCCCTGGGCCAGCAGGATGATGCGCTTGCCGTCCGGGAAGATGACGTGGTCGACTTGCGGCTTGATCTCTTCCCACTTGCAGTCGGCCAGGCTGGCGACGTCGATTTCGTTGTCGAAGTGGCCGATGTTGCAGACGATCGCCTGGTCCTTCATGGCGTTCATGTGCTCACGCGTGATGACGTGGAAGTTGCCGGTGGCGGTGACGAAGATGTCGCCGTGGGCGGCGGCTTCTTCCATGGTCACGACCTTGAAGCCTTCCATGGCGGCCTGCAGGGCGCAGATCGGGTCGATTTCGGTGACCCACACCTGGGCGCGCAGGGCGACCAGCGCCTGGGCGCAGCCCTTGCCCACGTCGCCATAGCCAGCGACAACGGCGATCTTGCCGGCGACCATCACGTCGGTGGCGCGCTTGATGCCGTCGACGAGCGATTCGCGGCAGCCGTACAGGTTGTCGAACTTGGACTTGGTGACCGAGTCGTTGACGTTGATGGCGGCGAAGGCCAGCTCGCCCTTCTGCGACATCTGGTACAGGCGGTGCACGCCGGTGGTGGTTTCCTCGGTCACGCCCTTGATCAGGGCAAGGCGCGTCGAGTACCACTTCGGATCACGCTCGAGCGTTTTCTTGATGGCGGCGTACAGCACGCGCTCTTCCTCGCTGCCGGGGTTGGCCAGCACCGAGATGTCCTTCTCGGCCTTGGTGCCCAGGTGCAGCATCAGCGTGGCGTCGCCGCCATCGTCGAGGATCATGTTGGCGTTCTGGCCATTGGGCCATTCGAAGATCTTGTGGGTGTACTGCCAGTATTCTTCCAGCGTTTCGCCCTTGACGGCGAAGACCGGCGTGCCCGACGCGGCGATGGCGGCGGCGGCGTGGTCCTGCGTGGAGAAGATGTTGCACGAGGCCCAGCGCACTTCGGCGCCCAGGGCCACCAGCGTCTCGATCAGCACGCCGGTCTGGATGGTCATGTGCAGGCTGCCGGCGATGCGGGCGCCCTTGAGCGGCTGCTTGGCGGCGAACTCTTCGCGGATGGCCATCAGGCCGGGCATTTCGGTTTCGGCGATGGCCAGCTCGCGGCGGCCCCAGCCTGCCAGCGACAGGTCGGCGACGATGTAGTCGGAGAAGGATTTATCGGTTACAGCGTTCATGGTGTTGTAGGCTCCACGTGAAAAACGAACGGCGCACGATACGGCCGGACAACGCGAAACCACCACGACAATCGAGTGCTCGCCTTTTCCGCCATACGCGACAAAGGTGAGCGCCGTTGCTGTAACGCCACGCATGACGCGACGTTTGAACAAGGATTCCTGAGCCTGGCGAACCGGGTTCCGCGGGTCATGGGCCAGGGCATGGTCCGTGACGGGAACAGCAGGGTCGTCGCAACGCTCCTCAGGATTGCCCAGCATTGTACCGGTTTGGCCTGCCAGGGGAAATGCCCGGCGGGCGGGAGCGGCGGCGGGCCGCGCCGTCCCTGGACACGCCTCAGCCAGTCTGGATCAGCGCTTTGGCCAGTTCCGCGCCGGGCGTCAGCGGCACCAGCGAGGCCAGCAGGTCCGAGGCCACCGCGTCCCAACTGCGCGTCAGGGCGTGCTCGCGCAACGCGTGCCGGTCCAGCGTCGCCGCGCTGCGGCAGGCGTGCGCCAGGTCCTCGTCGAGGATGCCGGTGACACCCTGCGCCACCACCGCGAGCGGCGCCTCGCTGCGGAACGCGGCCACCGGCGTGCCGCAGGCCATGGCCTCCAGCATTACCAGACCAAAGGTATCCGTCCGGCTGGGAAAGACGAACACGTCGGCCCCGCTATAAATGGCCGGTAGCGCGCCATCGCTCTGCATGCCGAGGAACAGGGCTTCGGGAAAGCGCTTTTTCAGCCGCGCCTCGTCGGGGCCTGCGCCGACCACCACCTTGGTGCCGGGCAGGTCCAGCGACAGGAAGGCGTCCAGGTTCTTCTCGCGCGCCACGCGGCCAACCGACAGGAAGACGGGCCGTGGCAGGTCCTGGAACGCCCTCTCGCGGACAGGCTGGAACTTGCGCGGATCGACGCCGCGCGACCACACGCGCAGGTTGGCGAATTCGCGCCGCGCCAGGATGTCGCGCACCGTCGGCGTGGGCACCAGCACGCATTGCGACGGCCGGTGGAACCAGCGCAGGAAGCGCCACGGCAACGCGGCCGGAATACCCATGCGCGCCTGCAGGTAGTCGGGGAACATGGTGTGAAACGAGGTGGTGAAGCGCCAGCCACGCGACAGCGCCATGCGCCGCGCCGCCAGGCCCAGCGGGCCTTCGGTGGCGATATGGAGCGCGTCGGGCACGGTATCGCCCAGGATGCGGCGCAGTTGCCGCCCGGGCTGCAGGCAGAGCCGCAAATCAGGCTCGGAGGGGGCCGGCACGGTGCGGCTGCCCTGGGGATTCACCACGATCAGTTCGTGGCCCCATTCGGTGAGGATCTGCTGCATGGTCGTCCAGGTGCGGACGACGCCATTGACTTGCGGATGCCAGGCATCCGTAACCAGGACGATGCGCATGATGGGGCCGGAAGTGGGCGACAGCGCGATTTAGCCCGCGCCATGTGACACCCTCAAGACCGCGCCCGGCGCGGCCGGCCTAGTTGTTGCGGCGGGGATACCCCTGCGCCTTGATGCGGATCCAGACTTCGCGCTTTTCCTCTTCCGTCATGAAGACCCAGTTGGCCACTTCCATGGCCGTGCGGCCGCAGCCCCGGCAGATATCGTCGAACAGCGTGGAACAAACGGCAACGCAGGGGGAATCCGAGGCCCGGAAGGCGCGCTGGGCGTCCTCCGGTTCAGGCAATTCGGTCAGATCGGCAAAGGAAGCATTCATGGCCGAAGAGTACCACCAGGGTTGCGTCCCCTTTTGGATTTCCCCACCCCCCGCCGTGGCTTGATTGACAGCCTGGCTAGCGCGCGTCCCAGCCAAAAAAATCGGACACCTCGCGCAACAACGCGTCTGGCGTCTCCTCGGCCAGGTAGTGGGCGCCGGGCAGCGATCCGCCGGAGACGTCGTCCGCCACCGCGCGCCACAGTCCCAGTACGTCGAAATTGCGCCCGACCGCGCCGCGCTCGCCCCACAGCACGCGCAGCGGCAGGCGCAGGCGCTCGCCCGCCGCGCGCCCCTGACGGTCGTGCTCCAGGTCGAGCGTGGCCGAGGCGCGGTAGTCCTCGCAGATGCCGGTGGCCCAGCCCGGCAGGCGCGCCGTGCGCTCGTACTCGGCCATCGCCTCGTCGGAAAAATGCGCCAGCCCGCCGGGGCGGCCGCCCATCACCGAACGCAGGTAGAACACCGGATCGCGTTCGATCATGGTCTCGGGCATGGGCGCAGGCTGGATCAGCCAGAACCAGTGGTAGTAGGCCTGGGCGAAAGCGCGGGTGGTGTTCTCGTACATGTCCAGCGTTGGCGCGATGTCCAGCAGCATCATGCGTCCGACCGCCTCCGCGTGGTCCAGGCCCAGTCGGTGCGCTACGCGGGCGCCGCGGTCGTGGGCCAGGATGTCGAAGCGCTCGTGCCCCAGGGCGCGCATCAGCGCCACCATGTCGGCGGCCATGGTGCGCTTGGAATGCGCGGCATGGTCCGGCGTGGCGGCCGGCTTGTCGCTGTCGCCGTAGCCGCGCAGGTCGGCCGCCACGCACGTGTGGCGGCGCGTCAGCTCGGGCCACACCCGGTGCCAGATGGCGTGGGTCTGCGGATGGCCGTGCAGCAACAGCAGTGGCGGCCCCTGGCCGTCGATGCGGGCGGCGATGTGAATACCGTTGACCTCGTGGCGGCGCACGGGAAGATCGAAGAAAGCGGTCATTGCGGTCGGTGCCTCTCAGTCTGTGGCGTTCATTGGCCGAGCCGGTCGCGCACGCGGCGCGCCACGTCTTTCATCCAGGGATGCCGCGCCCAGTGGCCGGCCTCGAAGTGTTCCACATCCGCCAACTGCTGTAACGAGACGCCCACCATGTCCTGTCCCTGCGAGAACATGCGGCGGTGCCGCGCCGGCAAGTCGAAATGCCCGGTCCAGCCGTCGGCGGCCCGCACCGTGCCCGCCAGCGCGTCGATCTCGACGCGGTTGGCGCCGGGGTCGGACACCCGCGCCAAGAGCGCGTCGACATTGGCCGGCGGCAGGCTCACCAGCAGCAGGCCATTATTGAGCGCGTTGAAGTAGAAGATCTCGCCGAAGCTGGCGGCCACGACCGCGCGGATACCGTACTGCATCAGTCCCCAGACGGCATGTTCGCGGCTGGAGCCACAGCCGAAATTGGGCCCGGCCACCAGCACCGAGGCGCCGGCGTAGGCGGGCTGGTTCAGCACGCAGTCCGGACGCGGCGCGCCGTCGGCGTCAAAGCGCAGGTCATAGAGCAGGCCGCGGTCCAGCCCGGCCTTGTCGATGATGCGCAGAAACTGCTTGGGCATGATCTGGTCGGTGTCCAGATTGGAGTACGGCAGGGGCGCGGCGACGCCGCTGATGATCTGGTTCATGACAGGTTCTCCAGGTCGCGCACGTCGACGATGCGGCCGGCCAGCGCCGCCGCGGCGGCCATGGCGGGACTCATCAAGTGGGTACGGCCGGCTCGCCCCTGGCGGCCTTCGAAGTTGCGGTTGGTGGTGGATGCGCAGCGCTCGCCCGGCCGCAGCACGTCGTCGTTCATGGCCAGGCACATGGAACAGCCCGGCTGGCGCCATTCGAAGCCGGCATCGACCAGCGTGGCCGCGATGCCTTCGGCCTCGGCCTGGGCGCGCACCGCGCCCGAGCCCGGCACCACCATGGCGCGGACCCCATCGGCCACCCTGCGGCCGCGCACGACGTCGGCGACCACGCGCAGGTCCTCGATGCGCCCATTGGTGCACGAACCGATGAAGACCCGCTCGATCGGCACCCCGGCGATCGGCGCACCGGGTTGCAGGCCGATGTATTCCACGGCCTTTTCCAGCGCCAGGCGCGCCAGTGCATCCGGCTCGGCCTGGGGATCGGGGACCGTGCCGGTGATCGGCATGGCCTGGTCGGGACTGGTGCCCCAGGTCACGAACGGCGCGATCCGCGCCGCGTCGAAGACATGCTCGGCGTCGAACGCCGCGTCAGCATCCGTGCGCAGGGTGGCCCAATAGGCGCGCGCCTGCGCCAGTTCGCTGGCGTCCAGGTGTCGCGCGCGGGCAGCGACATAGGCGTCGGTGGTGGCGTCCGGCGCGATCAGCGCGGCACGCGCGCCGGCCTCGACGGTCATGTTGCACAGGGTCATGCGGGCTTCGGCCGACAGGCCTTCGATGGCGCTGCCGCAGAATTCCACGGCATGGCCGCGCGCGCCCTGCGCGCCGATGCGGTGGACCACGTAGATCACCAGGTCCTTGGCCGACACGCCCGCGGGCAGGCGGCCGTCGACGCGGATGCGCATGTTGCGCGCGACCCGGTAGACCAGCGTCTGCGTCGCCAGGATGTGCTCGACTTCCGAGGTGCCGATGCCGAAACCCAACGCTCCCAGCGCGCCGTAGGTGGTAGTGTGGCTGTCGCCGCACAGCACCACCATGCCCGGCAGGATCATGCCGTGCTCGGGCGCGATCACGTGTTCGATGCCCTGCAGCGGATCGGTGGTGTCGAACAGCGCGATGTCCTGCTCGTCGCAATTGCGCTTGAGATTGCGGGCCTGGCGCGATGAAGCGTCGTCCGCAATCACGCGCAGCGCGGCCGGCACCGGATGGGTGGGAATGATGTGGTCCACCACCGCCATCTGCTGCGCGGGCCGCAGGACGCGGCGGCCACGAGCGGCCAGGCCGCTGAAGGCCTGCGGACTGGTGTACTCGTTCATGATGTGCAGATCGACGTACAGCAGGATGTGCTCGTCGTCGATGCGGGCCACCTCATGGCCGGCCACCAGTTTGTCGTATAGCGTCATGCCGGGCATGTCGGTGCTTCCTTGCAAAAAGAGACGCGCCCGCGCGGGGCGCGATGAAACCGGTGCAGCCGCTCAGTTGGCCTCGATGCCGGCGTCCTTGACGATGCCGGCCCAGCGCGTGATCTCGCCCTTGACCATGGCATCGGTCTCGGCGGGCGTGGAGACCAGCGGATCGAAGCCCTCGCGGCGCATGCGTTCGGACAGCTCGGGCGATTGCAGCGCCTGCGCCAGCCTGGCGTTGAGTGTGTCCACCACCGCCTGCGGCGTGCCGGCGGGCGCGCTGATCACGAACCAGGTGGTGAAGGCGTAGCCGGGCAGGCCGGACTCGGCGATGGTGGGCACGTCCGGCAGCAGCGGCGAACGCGTGGTGCCGGTGACGCCCAGCGCCTTGAGCTTCTTGCCGTCGACCTGCGGCTTGGCCGCGGACAGCACGGGGAAGCTCATCTGCACCTGGCCGCTGATGGTGTCCACCATGGCCGGACCGCCGCCCTTATAGGGCACGTGCAGCATCTGCGTGCCCGACACCGACTTGAACAGCTCGGCAGCCATGTGGAAGGTGCTGCCGGTGCCGGCCGAGCCGAAGCTCAGCTCATTGGCGGGACGCGCGCGGATGTAGTCGAGCAGTTCCTTGACATTGTTCACCGGCAGCGACGGCGATACCGTCAGCACGTGCTGCGAGGTGCCCACCGTGCCGACCGAGCGCAGGTCGCGCGCGGTGTCGAACGGCATGGAACGGAACAACGCCGGGTTGATCGCCAGCGACATGGTGTTGATGGCCAGCGTGTAGCCGTTCGGCTCGGCGCGGGCCACCGCGGCCATGCCGATATTGCCGGATGCGCCGGCGCGGTTCTCGACGATCACGCTCTGGCCCAGGGTCTTGCCCCAGGCCTCGGAGATCAGGCGGGCGGCGATGTCCACGCTGCCGCCGGGCGCGAACGGCACCATCAGGGTGACGGGCCGCTGGGGAAAGGCGTCGGCCGCGAGGGCCGGCGCCATCCAACAGGAAGCGGCGGCGGCAAGCGCGAGCAGGCTGCGCAATAGATGATGAAGGGTCTTCATGGGTCGGGTCTCCTCTTGGTCGGCCGCCTGAGGCGGCTCTGTATCGGTCAACCCAGTGTATAAGCCCACTCCATTCTTATAATTAGTTAAATACCTAAATCTTTATTAAATCCAATTTATAAATCTGCCCATGGATGCGCTCTCCGACCTGGCCTTCTTCTCGCTGCTGGTCAAGCACGGCAACCTGTCCGCGGCCGCGCGCGAGCTGGGGCTGACGCCGCCAGCGGTCAGCACGCGGCTGGCCAAGCTGGAACAGCGCCTGGGCGTGCGCCTGCTCAATCGCAGCACCCGCCGCGTCAGCGTCACGCAAGAGGGCGAGCTGTATCTGGCGGAAGGCAGCCGCATCCTGGCCGACCTGCAGGCGCTGGAGCGCTCGGTCTCCAGCAGCCGGGCGCAGC
The DNA here is from genome assembly GCF_902859745.1 of Achromobacter dolens. GTDB lineage: Bacteria > Pseudomonadota > Gammaproteobacteria > Burkholderiales > Burkholderiaceae_B > Achromobacter > Achromobacter dolens. Next base: position 37,945 of record NZ_CADIJW010000015.1, read on the forward strand.
CCCAGGGGCTGCTGCGCCTGAACGCCACCTTCGGCTTCGGCCGCGCCTACGTGGCGCCGGCCGTGTCGGATTTCGCCCGTCAGTATCCGGAAGTGGAGGTGCAGTTGCGCCTGACCGACCGGCCCTTGAACCTGATCGAGGAAGGCTTCGACGTGGCGGTGCGTTTCGGCGACCTGCCCGACGCGCGCCTGACGGCCCGCAAGATCGCCTCCAACCGGCGCCTGCTGTGCGCCTCGCCGCGCTACCTGGAGACCTTCGGCGAGCCGCGCGCGCCGGGCGAGCTGCAGCGCCACCGCTGCATCGTGGTGCGCGAGAATGACGTGGCCTACGGCACCTGGCGGCTCGAATCCGGCCAGCGCGCCGAGACCGTGAAGGTGCGCGGCCCGGTCAGCTCCAACGACGGCCAGAGCGCGCTGGAATGGGCCCTGGACGGCCACGGCATCGTGATGAGATCGGAATGGGAGACCGCCGAGCACCTGCGGGCCGGCCGCTTGCGGCAGATCCTGCCGGAATGGTCGACGCCGCCGGCCGACATCCACGTGCTGTATCCAGAGCGCCTGAACCTGCCCGCCAAGACCCTGGCGTTCGTCGATTTCCTGGCGCAGCGCTTCGCCCGCCATCTGCGCGCGCCGGGTTCGCAGGCCGCCGTTTGGTGACGAACGTCCCGCGCGCTGTCAGATCTCGTCGATGGCGGTGCTGGCCGGCATGTCGCCGATGGCATAGCGGTCGCGCGTGGTGACGTAGAAGCTGGCGCCAAAGCGGCCCACCGGAAAATAATCCTGCAGCCGCACGCGCCAGGTGTCCGTGTCGATCAGCCCATCGCGCGCATGCAGCCAGCGCACCTGGCCGATGAAGATCTGGCGGCTGGCGGTTTCCAGGGTCTCGAACAGGGTGCATTCGAACGCCACCGGCGCCTGCACGATGCGCGGCGGCGCCACCCGCTGGCTCGGCGCGGCGTCCAGGCCGGCGTGCGCCAGCTCGCTGACGTCGGCCGGCAGGCGGTCGCCGCAGCGGTGCATTTTCTCGGCCATGGCCTCGTCGGTCAGGTGCACCACGAATTCGCGATCGCGCGCGATGTTGCGCGCGGTGTCCTTCAGGTTGCCGTCCTCGAGCCGGTTGATGCTGACCATGACGATGGGCGGATCCTCGCCCAGCATGTTGAACATGCTGAAGGGCGCGGCATTGACCACGCCGGTTTCGGACAGGGTGGTGATCAGCGCGATCGGCCTTGGCACGATCAGGCTGGCCATCAGCTTGTAACGCTGGTATTCGGTGATTGAATCGAAGTCGATGTCCATGTCAGGCCATTCCCAGCATCTGGGCCAGGGTTTGTGCGGGCTGCGGGCGCTCCAGGCTGATGCGCCGCTCCAGGTCCGCGAGATGGTTGTCGTTGATCTTGACCGCCTCGGCCACCTGCCCCTGCTCCATCAGGTCGACGATCTGCACGTGTTCGCCATGCTCGCAGGCGGCGTTGCCGGGCGGTTCATACAGCGCCACGATCAGCGAGCAGCGCGACACCAGTTCGGCCAGGTAGCCGTGCAGGATGGCGTTGCCCGACAGCTCGCCCAGGCGCACATGGAAGGCGCTGGCCTGGCGCGCCCAGGCTGGCTGGCCGGCGCGGTGCAGCAAGGCATGCTCGTCGCGCAACTGCTTGCGCAGCGAGGCGTAATCGGCCTTGGTCGCGCGCGCGGCCGCCAGCGGCAACAGGGCCGCTTCCAGCGCGCGCCGCGCCTCGAAGATCTGGCGCGTGTCCTCGGGGGTGGGCTCGGCCACCACCGCGCCGCGATTGTGGTGCAGGTCGACCACATGCTCGTGGGCCAGGCGTTGCAGCGCCTTGCGCGCGACCGAGCGCGAAACGCCGAAGATGTCGCACAGCGCCGCCTCGGGCAGCTTGGTGCCGGGCGTCAGCCGCTGGCTCATGACACTTTCATAGACCGCCTCGCAGATGCGGCGCTCCATGTCGGCATCGGGGGCCGTGTCCTCCAGGTGTTCGGACACGGCGGCGGCGGCCCGGCGAGAAGGCGTCGCCCTGGGACGGGATTTGGCGGGATCGCGGGTAGGCATGGCGGACTCGGTGGCAACGAAGGCAAAGGGTCGATCAACGGGAAGATAGTCCGGGCGCCGGTGGCAGCCCATCGACGTGCGCGCAGATCTGGCCCGGCGTGGCGAACCAGATCTCGCCCCGGTCGCGCGCGGCCGCCAGCGGGGCCAGCGCCCGGCGCAGGTGCCGCAGGCGGTAGGGCTGCCCCACGATATACGGATGCAGCGCGATGCCCATCACCAGGGGCTGGCGCTGCGCCTGGAGCCGCATTTCCTCGAACTGGTCGAGAATCATATCGGCAAAATCGCGCGCGTCCATCTTGCGGCCCATGATCATGGGGATGTCGTTCAGCTCCTGCGGGTAAGGAATCGCCCACAGATCGCCGGCGCGCGTGCGCATGCGCGTGGGCTGGTCGTCGTGGCACCAGTTCAAGGTGTAGCGGTAGCCGGTCTCGGCCAGCAGGTCCGGGGTGGCGCGGCTTTCCGAAATCCACGGCGACAGCCAGCCGGCCGGGGCGCTGCCGGCGTGGCGGCCGATGCGATCGCGGCAGTGTTCCAGCAACGCCCGTTCCTCGGTTTCGCCCAGCCCCCCCTGGCGATGCGCGTTGCTGTAGCCGTGGCCGATCAGCTCGTCGCCGCGCGCCAGGCAGGCATCCACCAGCTCAGGACAATGGTCATACAGCGCGGTGTTGATCAGCGCCCCTGCTGGCAGTCCCAACGCGTCGAACAGTTCCAGGCAGCGCCAGGCGCCCACCCGGTTGCCGTACTCGCGCCAGGCGTAATTGAGCACATCCGGATGCGGCGAGGCCGGCCCCAGCTCGGCGCCCAGCCCCTCGCCGAAGGCGAAATGCTCGATGTTGAACCCCAGGTAAACGGCCAGCCGCGCGCCGTTGGGCCAGGCGTAGTCCGCGCGGCCGGTGATGGGCTGGTAGGCGAAACGGTCGTGGCCGGCCAGCGGCGCGGGGGACCAGGGCGCGGCAGGCCCCGTATTAGTGCCTTGAAGCAGGGATGGATTCATTTTGGTGCAAATCCTGATGCATGATTGTGAACAAAAACCCTGTTCTTTTGAAAACAAAAACAGGATCCAACGTCGACAAACCACCGTTTTCCCCCTGGGGCACGCCACCGAAGCGCGGGTGGCATGGATCTTGCATCGGGAACGGCAGCAGCACCTCTCCCATGCAAGATCCATTCCACTTTTCCAGGAGTGCCCCGATGCGCCCGACCCGCCGTTCCTTCATGCTCCGCGCCACTGCCGCCGCCCTGTTCGCGGCCGGCCTGGCCGCGCAACCCGCGCTGGCCGCCGATCCCATCAAGATCGGCCTGATCACCGCCCTGTCGGGTGAATCGGCGCGTGCCGGCGAAGCCTTGACGCGCGGCATGACCATCGCCATCGACGAGATCAACGCCAAGGGCGGCCTGCTGGGCGGGCGCCAGGTGGTGCTGGTGCGGCGCGACGACGAAGGCAACCCCGCCAAGGGCATGGCCGCCGCGCGCGAGCTGATCTACAAGGAAAAGGTTGCCGTGCTGTTCGGCGGCCTGGATACCCCGGTGTCGATGGCGATCGTACCCATCGTCAACCAGGAGAAGGTGCCATTCATGGGCCCTTGGGCCGCCGGCACCGCTATCACGCACAACAAGGGCAACCCCAACTTCGTGTTCCGCGTCTCGGCGATGGACGAGATCGTCGACAGCGCCATGGTGCAGTACGCCCGCAAGACGTTCCAGAGCGCCAAGCCGGGCATGATCCTGGTGAACAACCCCTGGGGCGAATCGAATGAAAAGGGGCTGGACGCCGCGCTCGCCGCCGCCAAGATCACGCCGGCCGGCGTCGAGAAATTCCAGCCCGCCGACCTCGACGTCACGCCGCAACTGAGCCGCCTGAAGGCGGCCGGCGCCGACACGCTGTTCCTGGTGGGCAATGTCGGGCCCTCGGCGCAGGTGGTGAAGTCGCTGGACCGCATGGGCTGGAAAGTGCCAGTGGTATCGCACTGGGGCCCGGCCGGCGGCCGCTTCACCGAATTGGCCGGCCCCAACGCCAAGAACGTGCACTTCGTGCAGACCTACAGCTTCTTCGGCAAACAGGGCCCGGTGGGCGAGAAAGTGATGCAGGCGCTCAAGGCCAAGTATTCCGACATCAAGGGCCCGCAGGACATCACCCCGGCCGTGGGCGTGGCCAATGCCTACGACGGCATGCAACTGGCGGCGCTGGCGATCGCGCAGGCCGGTTCCACCGACGGCGATGCGGTGCGCCAGGGCTTCTACAAGATCGGCAAATACGAAGGCCTGATCAAGACCTACGAGCAGCCCTTCACGCCGGCCTCGCACGACGCCCTGCGCGAAGACGACTACGTGTGGACGCACTTCGTCGACAACCGCATCCTGCCCGTCAAGGGCGCGCAGTAAGCGCGAGGGGAGAGACGCATGCTGTGGATGTCCGCCATCGTCAGCGGCCTGGGCCTGGGTAGCATGTATGGGCTGATGGCCCTGGGCTTCTACCTGACCTACGCCGTATCCGGCACGGTCAACTTCGCCCAGGGCAGCTCCATGATGCTGGGCGCGGTGCTGACCTTTACCTTTGCGCAGACGCTGGGCTGGCCGCTGCTTGCCGCCTTGCCGCTGGCGCTGGCCTTGTGTGCGTTGTATGGCCTGGTGGTCGAGCGGCTGGCGGTCCGACCGTTCGCCAGCCGCGGCTCGAACGCCTGGCTCATGTCGACGGTGGCCTTGGGCATCGTGCTGGACAACCTGGTGATGTTCACCTTCGGCAAGGAGCCGCGCAGCCTGCCGTCTCCGCTGGCGCAAGCGCCGCTGGAAATCGGCGGCCTGGGGTTGGGCGTGTATCCGCTGCAACTGCTGATCCCGCTGGTCGGACTGGCATTGGCCGCCGCCCTGCACGCCTTGTCGCGACGCACGCGCTGGGGCGTGGCACTGTTGGCCGTGGTACAGAATCCCAACGCCGCGCGGCTGATGGGCATCCCGGTGCGGCGCGCCATCATGGCCGCCTTTGCCGTCTCGACGCTGTTCGCGGGCGTGGCCGGCGCGCTGGTCGCGCCGCTGTTCAACGTGCAGGCCGACATGGGCACCCTGTTCGGACTGAAGGCCTTCGTGGTCGCCATCCTGGGCGGCATCACCAGCGCCTGGGGCGTCATGCTCGCCGGCCTGCTGTTCGGCGTGGCCGAAGGGTTGATCACCGTCGCCCTGGGTTCCGGCTATACCCAGATCATCAGCTTTGCGCTGGTCATCGCCATTCTGGCCATGCGGCCCAACGGATTGTTCGGCCGCGCGGCCGTGAGGAAAGTCTGATGGCCCGGCAATCTGCATTCTCTTGGCCGGCGCTGGCCGCATACGCCCTGCTGGCGGTCGTCAGCCTGGCCCTGGCGGCCAGCGTCAACGGCTATTACGTTTTCGTGATCGGCAACGTGGCCTTGCTGGCGCTCGCCGGCATCGGCCTGAACGTGCTGCTGGGCCTGACTGGCCAGATGTCGTTCGGCCATGCCGCGTTCTACGCCATCGGGGCGTACACGGTGGCAATCCTCACCGGCCAGGCGGGCTGGAATTTCTGGCTGGCATGGCCCGTTGCCGCGGCGGTGGCGGGGGTGTTCGGGCTGCTGCTGGCGCTCCCGGCGCTGCGAGTCCAAGGGCCCTACCTGGCGATGATCACGATCGCCTTCGGCTTCATCGTGGAACACACCCTGGTCGAGGGCGGCGATCTCACCGGCGGCCAGAACGGGTTGATGGGCATTGCCCAGCCCGCGCTCGGCGCGCTGGGCGGAGACCGCGGGGTGGCAATGCTCGCGATCGTGACGGTGTTCGCCGCGCTGGCCGGTTATGCGCTGCTGGCGCGCGGCAGTTGGGGCGCGGCCATGCGCGCGGTCAAGGACAGTGAAACGGCCAGTGAATCCATCGGCATCAACCCGCTGGTGGTGAAGGCCGTGGCCTTCATGGTGTCGGCGGCCGTGGTCGGCCTGGCGGGAGGCCTGTATGCGCCGCAGGCCGGCATGATCACGCCGCACAACTTCAACTTCATGCAGTCGATCCTGTTCGTGCTGGCCGTCACCATCGGCGGCGCCGGTTCGCTGGCGGGGCCCCTGCTGGGCGCGGTGGTAGTCGGACTGCTGCCCGAACTGCTGTCGAGCCTGGAGGAATATCGCCTGTTGTTCTTCGGCGCCTTCCTGCTCGTGGTGCTGTGGGCGGCGCCCGAAGGCGCGGCGGGACTGCTGGCCCGCCGGCGGCGACGCGGCCTGACACCGCGTCTGGCCCAACGCCAGGGCGGCCTGGCCGCCAATGGCCGGGCCCGCCGCGCCCTGCGCGCCGACACGCTGACCATGACGTTCGGCGGGGTGCGCGCGGTACAGGGCGTATCGTTTCACGTCGCGCCCGCCGCCATCACTGCGTTGATCGGCCCCAACGGCGCGGGCAAGTCCACCGTCATCAACATGCTCAGCGGCTATTACCAGCCCACCAGCGGCAGCGTCGCGCTGGGCGCCGCGCCGCTGGCCGGCCTGCCGGCCCACCGCGTGGCGCGCGAGGGCATCGCTCGCACCTATCAGACCTCGCAGTTGTTCGACACTTTGAGTGTCGAGGACAACGTCGCACTGGGCCTGTTGCGCGGCCGGCTGGGCGGCCTGCTGGCCGCGCGCCGTTATCTGTCGTCCGATGCGCGCGAGCGGGCCCGCGCCCTGCTGGCCTTTTGCGGATACGAAGGCGACCTGGACACGCCGGCCGCCGATCTTGCGCACGTGGATCGCAGGCTGGTGGAGATTGCCCGCGCGCTGGCCACCGACCCCGACGTCCTGTTGATGGACGAGCCCGCGGCGGGCCTGTCCCGCGAGGACAAGACACGCCTGGCCGCCCTGCTGCGGCGCATTGCCGAGGCCGGCGCCGGCGTACTGCTGGTCGAGCACGACATGGCATTGGTGATGGGCGTCTCGGATCACGTTGTCGCCATCGACGCGGGGCGCGAGTTGGCGCAGGGATCCACGGGCGAGATCCAGCAGTCCGAAGCCGTGCGGCAAGCCTACCTGGGCGACGATGCGGCGCGCCAGGCGCCCACGGCGCGTGCGCGTCCGGTTACCGGCGGCGTCGCGCCGGAAGTGCTGGGCGTGGGCAACCTGACCACCGGCTACGGCGCCAACCCGGTGCTGCATGGCATCGACCTGCAGGTGCGCGAGGGCGAAATGGTCGCGCTGCTGGGCGCCAACGGCGCCGGCAAGTCGACGCTGATGCGCACGCTGGCCGGGCTGCACCGGCCCGTCCAGGGCGGCATGCACCTGCAAGGGCAGGAATTGCAGGGGCTGAGCGCGGACCGCATCGTGGCGCGAGGTCTGGTCCTGGTGCCCGAGGGGCGGCAGGTGTTCCCGGACCTGAGCGTGCTCGACAACATCCGGCTGGGCGCCTTCCTGCATCCGGCCGATCGGGAAGCCCGCGTAGAGGAGATGCTGACGCGCTTTCCACGCCTGCGCGAGCGGCTGCACCAGCGGGCCGGCCTGCTATCCGGCGGCGAACAGCAGATGCTGGCGATCGCCCGAGGGTTGATGTCCAAGCCGGTGATCCTGTTGCTGGACGAGCCGTCCCTGGGCCTGGCGCCGAAGATCATCGACGAATTGTTCGAGGCGCTGGACAGGCTGCGGGCGGAATCGATGACGATCCTGCTGGTGGACCAGATGGCCGCGCTGGCGCTGTCGCTGGCCGACCGCGCCTACGTGCTGGAGTCCGGCCGCGTGGCGGCGCACGGCACGGCGCGGGAAATCGCCGCCGATGGAGCGCTGGCGCGCGCCTACCTCGGCGCGTGAGAATCGACCGGAGCCTGGCGCGGCGCGGGCGCGCCAGGCTCCGCGCCAGAACGCTCAGGCGGACTCGCCGCCCAGCCGCGCGCCCTCGCGCACGATGCCGCAGCGCTTGTAGGCGCGCATCACCACGCCCACTTCGCTGGCCAGCACGCCATCGAGTTCGCCAAGCCTGCGCGTGACCACGTCCCACAAGTTCAGGCTGTCGCGGCACAGCACATGCCAGAACAGTTGCGAAGCGCCGCTGGTGCCGAACAGGCAGCGCGTGTTCGGGTCCAACGCCAGGTGCGCGGCCAGGGCATCGACCGCCTGCGGCCGCACCTGCACGGAGATCACCGCCTCCACCGGAAAGCCCACCAGGGCCGGTTCGACCTCCACGCGGAAGCTCAGCGCGCGCCGCTCGACCAAGTGCTGCAACAGGCGCTGGGCGGTGGGCTCGCTGACGTCGGCATGGGCCGACAACTCAGCCAGGCTGGCGCGGCCGTCGCGCATCAGGTGGGCGACGATGCGCTGTTCAGATTCGGTCAACGCCGCCGGCGGCTGCGCCATCGCGGACTCCGGCCCCTCGGCGGCGGCATCGCCAGCCCGGATGCGCCACTGGCCGGCGCGGCGAAATGGCCGCAGCACCAACCGTGCCTCCACGTGCTCGACCCCGTCGATGGACGGCAGCACGCGCGTCACCACGTCGGGCATGTCGGCCGCGTCCGGCAGCGTCAGTTCCGCCATCAGGTCGGCCGTGCCGGCCAGCGTCACGACCAACTGGGTAATGCCGAGACTCGCCAGGGCCTCGGCCGCTTCGGCCACGCGCCCAGAACGGCAGCGCACCCAGGCGTGCAACACCACGCCGCGGCCCGTGGCCAGCGGGTCGGCCTCCGCAATGACGCGCAGGGCGTCGGCATCCATCAGCCGCTTGATCCGGCGCGCCACCGTGCGCTCGGCGATGCCGGTGGCCGCGCCCAGCTCGCGCCAGGAGGCGCGCGGCTCGGCCTGCAGGGCGATCAGGCAGGCCAAATCGGTGTCATCGAGCGCCGGCATTAGGGGCTTACCCTTACTTGACGTGACTATATTCATTAATCTAACGTTCGCGCATTGATAAAAACACAAAATTAAATGGTCTATTTGACCAAAAATAAAATCGAGGACGTTATGAGCACCCCTTCCGCCACCCTGCGCGCCTCGCAGGGGGCAAACGCCGCGCCCGTGTCGCGCGCCCGCACGATTCTGGCCGGTAGTGTAGGCAATGCGGTGGAATGGTTCGACTGGACCATCTATGCGTCATTCGCCATCTTCTTCTCCAAGCAGTTCTTCCCCGAGGGCAACGAGACCGCCGCGCTGCTGGCGACCTTCGGCATTTTCGCCGTCGGCTTCTTCATGCGCCCGGTCGGCGGCTGGGTGCTTGGCATCTTCTCCGACCGCTACGGCCGCAAGGCCGCCCTGGGCCTGACCATCCTGATGATGGCCGGCGGTTCGCTGATCATCGCCATCACCCCGACCTATGCCACCATCGGCCTGGCCGCCCCGCTGCTGCTGACCGCCGCGCGCCTGCTGCAAGGCCTGTCGCTGGGCGGAGAGTATGCCTCGGCCACGACCTTCCTGGCGGAAATGGCGCCGCCCAACAAGCGCGGTTTTTACTCCAGCTTCGTCTTCTTCAGCGCCGCCGTGGGCATCCTGGCCGCGTCGGCGGTGGGCTGGCTGCTGACTTCGACCCTGACCAAGGCCGAGATGGCCGACTGGGGCTGGCGCATTCCGTTCTTCCTGGGCGCGCTGGGCGGCCTGGCCGGCATGTGGATCCGCCGCGCGGTCCCCGAAACCGAGGCGTTCTCGCACGCCAAGAAAGCCGGCGTCGAAAAACAGCCGCTGCGCACCCTGCTGCGCGAGCACCCGCGTGAGGTGCTGCGCATCGTCGGCTTCTCGATCCTGACGACGTTTGCCTTCTATATCTTCGTGGCGTATGTGCCGACCTACGCCATCCGCCAGGTCAAGGCCGATCCGCAGGTGGCGTTCGCCGCCAACACCGTCGCGCTGATCGTCTTCATGCTGGTGCAGCCCGTGTTCGGCATGCTCTCGGACCGCATCGGCCGCAAGCCGCAGCTGATCTTCTTCGCCGCCGGCTACCTGGTGTTCTTCTACCCGCTCATGACCACGCTGGGTCCGTCATTCGGCTCGATTCTTGCCGTGGAGCTGTTCGGCCTGGTGCTGTATGCCATGTACACGTCGATCGCGCCGGCCATCATGTCCGAGCAGTTTCCCACCAGCGTGCGCGCCGTCGGTATCGGCACGCCCTACAACCTGGTCGTGGCGCTGCTGGGCGGCACCACGCCCTACCTGCTGACCTGGCTGCAAAGCAAGGGCATGGAGCGCTGGTTCTTCTATTACGTGCTGGCCGGCGCCGTCATCACGCTGATCACGTTCATCCGCATGCCCGAGACCCGGGGCCAATCGCTCAAGTAAGACCGGCTGAAACAAGACCGTCCCAGGCGCTGACGCCCGATCTCAACGCTTTCCGGCTCCGCCAGGACCGGAGAGCTTTTCCTTTTTCGTGAGAGCCATGCCAACCCAAGACACCGCCCTGCATTTCCGAGAAGCCCGCGAACTCGCCCGCGCCATCCGCGCGGGAGAACTGAGTTCGCGCCAGGTCACCACCCATTTCCTGGATCGCATTGCCCGCGCGGCCGACCTGGCCGCATACAGCGAGGTGACGGCGGAACGCGCATTGGCCCAGGCCGACGCCGCCGATCGCCTGCTGGCGGCCGGCATTTCGATGGGCCCGCTGCACGGCGTGCCGGTGGCGGTGAAGGACAGCGTGCAATGGGCCGGCACCACCGCCAGCGGCGGCTCGCAGACCCGCCGCGGCGTGGTCAGCGATGAAACCGCCACCGCCGTGCGCGGCCTGGCGGCGCACGGCATGGTGGTCCTGGGCAAGACCCGCATGACTGAATTCGCGTTCGGCCTGTCGGGCCAGAACCCGACCCAGGGCACCGCCCGCAATCCCTGGGACGCGGCCACTCCGCGCGCGCCGGGCGGCTCGTCCAGCGGCGCCGGCGTCGCGGTGGCGGCCGGCCTGGCCCCGCTGGCGCTGGGCGGCGACACGGGCGGCTCGGTGCGCGCCCCCGCGGCGCTCAACGGGGTGGTTGGCTACAAGCCGTCCTCGGGCCTCATCAGCCGCGCCGGCTGCCTGCCGCTGTCCGAGACTCTGGATGTGCTGGGCCCCATCGCCCGCAGCGTGGCCGATGCACGCCTGTTGACGCAGGTGCTGGCCGGTCCGGATATCGACGATGTCGCCACGCTGGACGTCTCCGCCGCCAGCATCGCCGCGCTGCGACGCCCGGCTCCGCGCCGCGGCGGCGCCATCGCGGTGCTGGCGCCTCAGGCCTGGCCCGCGGCATTGGCCGACGAGGGCCTGCGGATCTGGCACGAGGCGCAGGAACGGCTGGACCAGGCCGGCGTCACGCCCTCGACCTGGCATCCGCCGGCGTCGCTGTCGTTCGCGCGCATGGCGGACGACAACTCGCTGGTGCTGGCCTACGAGGCCTACCGCCATTTCGGCCACCTGGCCGAGGACCCGGCGCAGCCGCTCTGGGAAGTCGTGCGCGCGCGCATCGCCGCCGGCGGCCGCATCGCGCCGGCCGACTACGCTGCCGCGCTGCAACGGCGGCAGGCCGACATGGCCACGTTCGCCGCCGCCATGCAGGGGATCGACGCCTTGCTGATGCCGGCCTGCGACCAGGCCGCACAGGCCTTGGACGCTGCCGACGTGCGCCACGCAGGCCTGGGCAGACTGTTGCGTCCCGCCAACTTCCTGGGCGCGGCGGCCATCGCGCTGCCGGCCGGGTTCGACGCCGACGGCATGCCGATGGCGGTGCAATTGCTGGCGCCCGCCGGCGCCGATGCCGCGCTATTGGACTGCGCCGCGGCGCTGGAACGCATCCTGGCGCCAGTCATGCGCACCCCCGACCTCTCGGCCTGGGACCTCTGACCCGGCCAGCGCCGTCCAAAAGAAAACGCCCCTGCATGCAGGGGCGTCTTGCCAGGCGGGGAGGATCAGGCCGACTTCTTCAGGGCCTGGACCTTGTCCGTGGCCTCCCACGAGAACTCCGGCTCGGAACGGCCGAAGTGGCCATACGCGGCGGTCTTGGTGTAGATCGGGCGCAGCAGGTCCAGCATGTTGACGATGCCCTTCGGACGCAGGTCGAAGTGCTCGCGCACCAGCTTGGCGATCTGGTCGTCGGGAATGACGCCGGTGCCTTCGGTGTAGACGGTGATGTTGATGGGCTCGGCCACACCGATGGCGTAGCTGACCTGCACCTGGCACTGGCGCGCCAGGCCGGCGGCCACGATGTTCTTGGCCACGTAGCGGGCAGCGTAGGCGGCCGAACGGTCGACCTTGGACGGATCCTTGCCCGAGAACGCGCCGCCACCGTGCGGGCAAGCGCCGCCGTAGGTGTCGACGATGATCTTGCGGCCGGTCAGGCCGCAGTCACCTTGCGGACCGCCGATGACGAAGCGGCCGGTCGGGTTGACCAGGAACTTGGTCTTGGGCGTGATCAGGCCTTCGGGGAAGCTGGGCTTGATGATGTCTTCGATGACCGCTTCGCGGATCGTCTCTTGCGTGACGTCCGGCGCGTGCTGGGTCGACAGCACCACCGTGTCGACTTCCGCCGGGCGGCCGTCGATATAGCGGAAGGTGACTTGCGACTTGGCGTCGGGACGCAGCCACGGCAGGCGGCCGTCCTTGCGCAGTTCGCTCTGGCGCTGCACCAGGCGGTGCGCGTACCAGATCGGGGCCGGCATCAGATCGGGCGTTTCGTCGCAGGCATAGCCGAACATCAGGCCCTGGTCGCCCGCGCCCTGGTTCAGATAGTCTTCCGAGCTGCGGTCCACGCCCTGGGCGATGTCGGGCGACTGCTTGTCGTAGGCGACCAGCACCGCGCAACCCTTGTAGTCGATGCCGTACTCGGTGTTGTCGTAGCCGATGCGGCGGATCGTGTCGCGCGCGACCTGGATGTAATCGACGTTGGCGGTGGTGGTGATTTCACCTGCCAGCACGACCAGGCCGGTGTTGCACAGGGTTTCCGCCGCCACGCGGGCGTTGGGGTCCTGGGTGAAGATGGCGTCCAGAATCGCGTCGGAAACCTGGTCGGCTACCTTGTCGGGATGGCCTTCGGAAACGGATTCGGAGGTGAAGAGAAAGTCGTTGTTGGCCACAGATGCGTCCTTTGATGTCCGGTACAGCCGGAGCATAGGTTCACGAGGCGCGTTGCACCCCGGACTGCATGGAATACGCTGATCTGGGCGCGACGCTTTAGCGGATTTGGCAAGCGACGCATGACGCGCCGGGATCCTGCCGTCGCCCCGCAAGTTGTCGGTTAACTCGGCGACTGACCGATTTTAAGCGAAAATGCGGTTCTTATGCTTGTGCCGCGGGTGGGGTCTTTCACCCGAGTACCGGCACCACCATGCCCGTAATCACTCATTTGCCGCATGCTGCTCGTCCTGTTTCGCCTGTTCGCTTCCCTGCCCTTGCCCGCCGCGCACGCGCTGGGGCGCCTGCTCGGGCGCATCGCGTATGCGTTTCCCGGCAAGTACCGGCGCCGCCTGCGGGCCAACGCGACGCAGGCCGGCTACCCCGACGCGGCCTTCGCCCGGCGCGCGGCCGGCGAGGCCGGCGCCATGATCCTGGAAATGCCGCGGGTCTGGTTCCGCAATGAACAAAGCCTGGCCAAGGTCGTGTCCGACGACAACGCCGTGGTGGACGCGGCCCGCGCCGAAAACCGCGGCATCCTGTTCCTGACCCCCCACCTGGGCTGTTTCGAGATCACCGCCCGCTACCTGGCGCGCCTGATGCCAATGACGGTGATGTTCCGTCCGCCGCGCAAGGACATCCTGGCGCCGCTGCTGGAAACCGCGCGCAACGGGTCCGCGGTCAACGCCGTGCCGGCCACCATGCAGGGCGTACGGGAATTCGTGCGGGCCCTGCGGCGCGGCGAGTCGGTCGGCATGCTCCCCGACCAGGCCCCGGGCGTCGGCGATGGCGTGTGGGCGCCATTTTTCGGACGCATGGCCTACACCATGACCCTGCCCGGCAAGCTGGCCACCCAGACCGGCGTCCCCATCATCCTCACCGCCGGCGAACGACTGCCGGGCGGCCGCGGCTGGCGCATCCATTATGTGCGGGTGCCCGAGCCGCTGCCGACCGACCCCCAGGCCCAGGCCGCGCTGCTCAACGCCGCCATGGAAACCCTGATCCGCCGCTGCCCGCAGCAGTATCTCTGGAGCTACAACCGCTACAAGACCCCGCGCGGCGCCCCGCCCGCCCCCGTTGACGACGCGGCCCCCGCGCCCCAATGAAGCCGACGCCCGCCCCCGCGCCGCCCTGGTCCAAAGCTCCCACCTGTCCATGAAAGAATCCAAAACGCGCACGCTGGTCAATCTGCTGAAATGGTTCGGCCGCATGCGGCCATCCACGCGGCTACGCATCGGCGCCGCGCTCGGCTGGCTGGCCATGCGCCTGGCCAAATCGCGCACCCGCATCGTGCGCCGCAATCTCGAACTGTGCTTTCCCGAGCAACCCGAGCAAGTGCGCGAGCGCTGGGTGCGCGAACATTTCCGGGCGCTGGCGCAATCCATCGTCGACCGGGGCGTGCTGTGGTACGGCACGCCCGAAGCCATCAAGGACATGGTCACGCAGAGCGGCGCCGAGCGCATCAATGAACTGACCGCGCAGGGCCGAGCGGTGATCCTGCTGGCGCCGCACTTCATCGGCCTGGACGCGGCCGCCACCCGCCTCACCATGGAAGTGCCGAGCGCGGCCACCATGTACACGCCGCAGAGCGACCCGCACATCGACGCGGTGGTGGCCGCCGGCCGCGCCCGCTTCAACGAGGTGTTCCTGGTCAGCCGCAAGGATGGCGTGCGTGAACTGATCCGCCACCTGCGCGCGCCGCGGCCGGTGTACTACCTGCCCGACATGGACTTCGGCCGCCAGGGCGCAGTGTTCGCGCCGTTTTTCGGCGTGCAGGCGGCGACGCTGCTGGCCACCGCGCAACTGGCCAAGAAATGGGACGCGGCGGTATTGCCGATCCTGGACTTCTGGAACCCGGAAACCGGGCGCTATCACGCGGAAGTCCTGCCGCCGCTGGAGAATTTCCCCGGCGACGACTCGCTGGAAGAGGCCACCGCGCGCCTGAACCGCGAACTGGAAGCCTGGGTGCGCCGCTGCCCCAGCCAATACTACTGGGTGCACCGCCGCTTCAAGACCCGGCCGCCGGGCGAACCCAAGATCTACTGACGCGCATCCAGGATCTCCCCCCGGGGCCGCGCCAAGGCGGTTTCCCCGGCCAGAATGGGCGATAATCCCCCCATGAACTGGAACTTCACCAAAATGCATGGCGCGGGCAACGATTTCGTCGTCCTGGACGGGGTCCGCCAGGCCATCGAGATGACGCCCGAGCGCGCCCGCGCGCTGGGCGATCGCCACTTCGGCATCGGCGCCGACCAGATCCTGCTGGTCGAACGCGCCACCCGGCCCGACGCCGACTTCCGCTACCGCATCTTCAACTCCGACGGCAGCGAAGTCGAACACTGCGGCAACGGCGCCCGCTGCTTCGTGCGCTTCGTGCACGAACAGGGCCTGTCCGACCGCAACCCGCTGCGCGCAGAGATCGCCACCGGCATCCTGGTGCTGGACGAGGGTGACGACGAGCAGGTCACGGTCGACATGGGCAGCACCCGCTTCGACCCGGCCGCCTTGCCGTTCGACACCTCCGGGCTCGCCTCCCGCACCGAAGGCCAGGATACCCTGTGGGAGCTGGAACTCGACGTGCCCGCCGGCCTGCCGCGCAGCGTGGCCCTGTCGGCCGTGGCCATCTCCAACCCGCACGCCGTGCAGGTGGTGGACGACGTCGACACCGCGCCCGTCGCCCTCGTCGGTCCGCTGATCGAAAACCACCCGCGCTTCGCCCGCCGCGTCAACGCCGGCTTCATGCAGATCGTCGATCGCCACAACATTCGCCTGCGCGTGCACGAACGCGGCGCCGGCGAGACGCTGGCCTGCGGCACCGGCGCCTGCGCCGCCGTGGCGGCCGGCATCCGCCGCGGCCTGCTCGATTCCCCGGTGCGCGTGCAGACGCGCGGCGGCGTGCTGACCATCGCCTGGAATGGCGATCAGTTGCGCATGACCGGCCCGGCCGAATCCGTCTTCACGGGCCAGGTCGATATCGACAAGCTCGTCTTCTCCATGGCGCTGAACCGATAACCCCATGACCGATACCGCTTTCACCGCCCAGGACATCGCTGCCTTCCTGCAGGAACACCCCGGCTTCTTCGACCAGCACGCCGACGTCTTCGCCACGCTGCAGGTGCCGCATCCGCACGGCTCGCGCGCCATCTCGCTGGGCGAGCGCCAGATCCTCACGCTGCGCGAACGCAATCGCGAACTCGAATGGCGCCTGAACGAGCTGGTGCGCAACGCCACCGCCAACGAAACCATCGGCGGCCACATCTCCAAGTGGTGCTGCCGCCTGCTGTCCGAACCGGATCCGCAATTGGTGCCTGGCGAGATCGCCCTCGGCCTGGCCGAACAATTCGACCTGAACCACGTGGCGTTGCGCCTGTGGAACCTGCCGGAACTGCCCGACACCGGCTACGGCGAACCCGTCAGCCAGGACGTGCGCACCTTCACCGACAGTCTGAAGACGCCTTATTGCGGCACCGACACGGCCTTCGAGGCGGTCGCCTGGCTGGACGCCAAGCCCAAGTCGCTGGCGCTGGTGCCGCTACGCCTGGAAGCCGACGGCGCCAGCGTCGGCCTGCTGGTGCTGGGTTCCGACGACCCCGAACGCTTCACTCCCGAGATGGGCACCGCGTTCCTCGAATCCATCGGCCAGTTGGCCTCGGCCGCGCTGCACCGGTTGAACCCGGCCGCGCCCAAGGCCTGAGCCGACCATGACGGCAGGGGCCCCGGAACTCGCCATGCCAACGCAAGCGCCGGACGCCCCCCTGCCCGATCCGATGGCCGCCTGGCTGCGCCATCTGGAAAGCAATCGCCGCTATTCGCCCCACACGCTGGACGGCTACCGGCGCGAGCTGCGTTTCCTGATCGAACTGGCCGAACGCGCCAAGCTGCCGCTCGACAAGCTCGGCAATGGCCATATCCGCCAGTTCGTTGCCCGGCTGCATGCGCAGGGCCGCGGCCCGCGCAGCCTGGCGCGCACGCTGGCGGCCTGGCGCGGCTTCTATCAATGGTGGGCCCCAGCGATCGGCCTGGCCGGCAACCCGGTGGCTGGCGTGCGCGCGCCCAAGGCGCCGCGCGGCCTGCCCAAGGCCCTGTCGGTGGACCAGACCCAGGCCTTGCTCGACCGCGCTCCGGCCAAGGTGGCCACCGAGCCGGCCGACCTGCGCGACCAGGCCATGTTCGAGCTGCTGTATTCCAGCGGCCTGCGCCTGTCGGAGCTGGTCGGACTGGACCTGCGCTACACGCGCTCGGCCGACCATGAATCGCGCGGCTGGCTCAGCCTGGAAGAGGCCGAGGTGATCGTGCTGGGCAAGGGCGGCAAGCGCCGCTCGGTGCCGGTGGGCCAGGCCGCCCTGGCGGCGCTGCGGCGCTGGATCGACGTACGCGGGCAGTTGGCGCCGCCGGCCGCATCCGCCGACGATGCCGCCGCGCTGTTCCTTGGCGCCCGTGGCCGGCGTATTTCGCCGCGCGTGGTGCAACTGCAACTTGCCCGGATCGCGCAGGCCGCCGGCCTGCCGACCCACGTGCACCCGCACGTGCTGCGCCACAGCTTCGCCAGCCACGTGCTGCAATCGGCGCAGGACCTGCGCGCCGTGCAGGAAATGCTGGGCCACGCCAACATCTCGACCACCCAGATCTATACCCGGCTGGACTTCCAACACCTGGCGCGAGCCTACGACCAGGCCCATCCGCGCGCGGGCCGCAAATCCTGAACGCGGCGGCGCTTCAGCCGCCGCCGGCCAGCATGCCGCCCAACAGCAGCACGCCCAGCGCCAGCACCGCCAGCGCCGCCAAGGCTTCCACCCCGTAACGCAAGCGCGCCGCCGCGACGCCCGACAGGCGCGCGCCCAGCGCATTGGCCGCGCCGCCGGCCGCGACCGCCAGGCAGGCCAGCGCCGCCACCGTCAGGCCCGTGCCCAGGCCCATCGCCAGGGCCGAGGCCACCCCGGCGAGAAAGAATCCCTGAGACAGCGCGAACACCAGCACGATCAGCGCGCCGCTGCAGGGCCGCAGGCCCACCGCGAAGATCGCCGACCAGGCGCGGCGCCAGTTCAACGGTCCCGTCACCTGCTCAGGCGGCGGCACATGGGCATGGCCGCAGCCGCAATCGTCGTGATGGTCATGCGGATGAACGTGCGCGTGGCCACGGACCCCGCCCCGAGAAATCGGCGCCGGCGCCTGGATCGCAATGGCGCGCAAGGCCGCGGCCCCCTTCAGGGCCGGCGCCGCCGCGGCGGGCGACGCGGCCACCGCGGCCACGCGGGCCGGACGCCGCCGCAACAACGGCCGGATCGCCTTGACCCAGACCAGCCACGCGCCCAGCAGGGTCACCAGGCCATACGAGGCCAGCTCCAGCCAGCGCGTGGCCTGGTTCATCGCCGCGGCCGTGGCGTTGAACGCCAACGCCAGCACCGCCACCATGGCGATCGCCACCAGCGCCTGCACCAGCGACGACACCAACGCCAGCAGCGCGCCGTTGCGCGCGGTCTGGCGGTTGGCCAGCACATAGGAGGAAATCACCGCCTTGCCATGGCCCGGGCCGAGCGCATGGAACACGCCGTAGGCGAACGACAGCCCGATCAGCAGCCAGGCGCCGCCATCGGCCTGCCAGGCGCGCACGGCCGCCGTCAACTGCCGGTAGAAATGGGTCTGCCACACCGAGACCTGGCCGAAGAAACCCGCCAGCCAGCCCGGACCGGCAAGGCCGGCGCCGCTCTCCGGCACGCCGAAAGGATGCGCGCCCTGCGCGTCGGCCAGGCCGGCCCATGCCATCGCGGCCAGCGCCACCAGCCACGCCAGCGCGGCCGCGGGACGCCGCCCTACGAGCATTGCACCTCGATGCGATGCGTCAGGCCCTTGGTGATGGCGAAAAGCTCTTCCGGCAGCGCGTCCGGATCGGCCGGGATCGCGGCCAGTTGCTGCATGGTGTTCCAATCCAGTTCCTTGGGCTTGCGGTAAGCCTGCTTGCACGCCGCCGCGCCGGGTCCGTCCAGTGCGACCGCCCCCTTGTCGTCGAAGGCGTAGGCCACGAAGTAGGTCGGGTCGTAGATGTCCACCTGCGCGCCCGCGGCGTCCAGCGCGGCGGGCTCGGCCAGCGGCAGCGTAAACGCCAGTGACAGCCGGCCGGTCTTGGCGTTCCAGGTCACGCGCGCGTCGCGCGGCGCGGCGAACACCGCGCTCTTGCCCGCCACGGTGACCCGCGTGAAGTAATGCGACACCGGTTCGCCCAGCGCCTTCATCCAATCCTGCGCCATGCCTTTCAGGGTGTCCTCGGGCAAGGCCCCGCCCTTGCCCTTCTTGAGACCTTGCGTGGCATAGGCGCCAAACATCTCGTCGAACAGCCAGACCTGCCGCACCGCCGTCACGCGATGCTGCTCGTCCAGGTCGATGACGGCGCGGGCGTCGATCCACATATGCGGGTGCGCGGCGGCGGCGTTGGCCGCCAGCGCTCCCGCCACTGCGATCAGGGCTGCAAGGCCGCGGCGAGTTGACGAACGTTCCATTCAAACATTTCCAGGTAGGTGGCGCCAGGCTGCCCGGGCTTGGACAGGGCGTCGGAATACAGCGTACCACCCACCTTCGCGCCCGTTTCGCGCGCGATCTGCTGCACCAGCCGCGGGCTGGTAATGTTCTCGATGAACACCGCCGGGACCTTCTCGCGCTTGACCTGCTCGATGATGCGGGCCACGTCGCCCGCGGAGGGCTCGGCCTCGGTCGAGACGCCCATCGCCGCGATGAAGCTCACGCCATAGGCATCGCCGAAATAACCGAAGGCGTCATGCGAAGTGACCACCTTGCGGCGCTCCTGCGGAATCGCCGCGAAGGTCTTGCGCACGGCCGCGTCCGCCGCCTGCACGCGGGCGATATAGGCGTCGGCGCGCTTGCGATAGGCGTCGGCACGGGCCGGGTCGGCGGCCGCCAGGCCGTCGGCCACGTTGCGCGCGTAGATGACGCCGTTGGCCAGGTTCTGCCAGGCATGCGGATCGGCGTCGTGGTGGTGATGGCCGCCCCCGTCGTGGGCATGGCCATGATCGTGGTCCTTGTCGCCATGCTGGTCACCGTGCCCGTCGCCATGGCCGGCGAACTTGCGCGGCGTCACGCCCTTTGACGCGACCACGGTCGGCCCGGCGAAGCCGGAGGCCTTGACCAGGCGCGGCAGCCAGGCCTCGAAGTCCAGGCCGTTGACGAACAGCACCTTGGCGGCCGCCAGCTTCTTGGCGTCGGCGGGCGTGGGTTCGTATTCGTGGGCATCGCCGTCCGGGCCCACCAGCGTGCTCACCTGAACGTCGGCGCCGCCGACTTCCTGCACGATGTCGCCCAGGATCGAAAAGCTGGCCACGACCGGCAACGGCTCGGCCGCCTGCGCCGAGCCGAAAGCGGCGGACAGCCACAGGCCGGCCGCGGCCAGCATGACACGGCGGCGCGCCAGCGCCGGGAAGAGGGAAGGCATGGTGAATCTCCTTGAGGGTTCAGGCCCGGCGCGAAACGCGCGGCGCCCGCAGCAGCCCGCCATGCGGACCGCAGACGATGGAAAACAGGTAACAGACGCCGGCGGCCAGGATGATGGCGGGCGAGGCCGGCACATTGAAGTGGTAGGACACCAGCAGGCCGGCGACCGAGGCGGCCACGCCGATGCCGGCGGCCAGCGGCAATTGGCCGGCGGCGGACCGCAACCAGAAGCGGGCCGCGGCGGCCGGCAGCATCATGATGCCGACCACCATCAAGGTGCCCAGCACCTGGAAGCCGGCCACCAGGTTCACCACCACCAGCACCAGGAAGATCATGTGGACCCAGCCGCCGCGGCCGCCGCTGGCGCGCAGGAAAGCCGGATCCAGGCACTCCGCCACCAGCAGGCGGTAGAGCGCGGCCAGCGCCAGCAGCGAAACGCTGGCCGTGATGGAGACCAGCAGCAACGACGCGTCGTCCAGCCCGAGCACCGTGCCGAACAGCACGTGCAGCAGGTCCATGTTCGAGCCGCGCAGCGATACCAGCAACACCCCCAGCCCCAGCGAGATCAGGTAGAAGGCGGCGAAGCTGGCGTCCTCGCGCAGCGGCGTCAGGCGCGCCACCAGTCCGGCCAGCAGGGCCACCACCAGGCCGGTGGCGATGCCGCCCAGCATCATGGCCCACAGCGACAGGCCCGACAGCAGAAAGCCGGCCGCCACGCCCGGCAGGATGGCGTGCGACATGGCATCGCCCATCAGGCTCATACGCCGCAGCACCAGGAACACGCCCAGCGGCGCCGCGCCGAGCGACAGCGAGCACGCGCCGGCCAGCGCGCGCCGCATGAAGCCGTAATCGATGAAGGGCGACACGACCCACTGCAACGCGCTCATGCGTAGGCCCTCGCGTGCCATTGACGCGCCGTCTTCAGGTGGGCGTCGGTCAGGACCGACTGCGTGTCGCCCCAGGCCACCACGGATCCCGACAGCAGCAGGCACTGCGGGAAGTGCTCGCGCACCATGTCCATGTCGTGCAGCACCGCGATCACCGAGCGGCCCTGGCCGTGCAGGCCGCACAGCAACGCCATCAGGTCGTCCGCGGTATGGCTGTCGACGGCGGTGAACGGTTCGTCCAGCAGCAGCACCGGCGCGTCCTGCACCAGCATGCGGGCGAACAGGGTACGCTGCATCTGGCCGCCCGACAGCGTATCCACGCCGCGGCCGGCCATGTCCGCCAGGCCCACGGTTTCCAGCGCCTGCATGCAACGGTCGAGTTCGTCACCACCGTAGCGCCGCCACCCGCCAACCCGGCGCCAGGCGCCCAGGGCCACCAGGTCGAGCACCGTCACGGGAAAGGCGCGGTCCAGTTCGGCGGCCTGCGGCAGCCAGGCCAGCTCGGCGCGGCCGGCGCCGCCGATGCTGACGCGGCCCGACATCGGCCGCAGTACGCCCATGATGCCCTTGACCAGGGTCGATTTGCCCGCGCCATTGGGCCCGATCACGGCGGTCATGGCGCCCGGCTCGAAGCGGCCCGAGACGCCGCGCAGCGCCGCGTGCCCGTGCCACCCGAAGGAGGCGTTGTGCAGCTCGATGGCGACCGGGGCGGCGCTCACCGCGGCCACCAGTCCAGCGCCCAGCCGGTCAGCGCCCACAGCGCGGCGACCGCCACCAGGGCGAAGGCCATCCGGCGCCAGGCGGATACGAGGAAGGCGGAACGGAACGACGCGCGGAGCCGCGGCGCGGCGCCGGGCCGCGGAGGCAGGAGCGAAAAATGGGACATGACGGCGGCAAACGGTAAAACAGCATTATGTTATATCATATCTAAATCGGCTTGAATCGACGGCTTTTGCCCGCACCTGGATGTTTTCTGCTACCTTCCAGGCATCTCGCGCGCGTCGCGCGCGTTCCCTATTCAGATGAAGCCCGCCATGCCCGCTCCGCCCCGTTCCCCCCGCAGTGACACCGTAGGCGCCCAACTCAGCGTCGCCGAGGCGCTGTGCGAACAACGCGGCAGCCGCCTGACCCCCATCCGCCGCAAGGTGCTGGAACTGCTGCTGCGCCATGGCCGCAGCCTCAAGGCCTACGAGCTGCTCGAGGCGATGCGCGAAGTGCATCCGGGCGCCGCGCCTCCCACGGTGTACCGTGCGCTGGACTTCCTGATGGACGAAGGCCTGATCCACCGCCTGGACGCGGTCAACGCCTGGAGCGCCTGCCACGACGTCGGCGGCGCGCCCCATGACCTGCTGGTGGTCTGTACTGGCTGCGGCGCGGTGGCCGAAGTGTCCGACCCCGCCATGAGCCGCCAACTGGCCGAGCGCGTCGCCCAGACGGGCTACGTGCTGGCCACCCACGAGACCGAGATCCGGGCCCTCTGCCCGCAGTGCCAGAAGCAGCAACCGGCCGACGCCGGGCATCACCACCATCATCATTGAGACGCGCGGCTCGGCCCGTCGGATCGGGCCCTGCCCGGCCGCCCTCCACCCGCCCTCATCCGGACCCTTGAAATCCGGAAAATCGCCCCAAAATAGCGATATCGCCCGATACTTGACGGCGTACAGCCGCGATCTGGGCGGCTACGGCCCCCGGGTTGGCCCGGGGTTTGCCCCCTGCCCCCGACTGTGCTGTAATCCTGCGTCCGGCCGCAATCGGCGGCCCTCGCAGCCTGTGGCAGTAACATCGGTCGAGCGATGTCAGGCAGGCAATCGGCACCCGCTGCCGTCCGCCAGCATCCCGCGCTTGACCGCCGTGTCTAACCGCCTTTACTTCACGCAAGCAGCTTCGCCATGAACACCCCGCGCAGTTTGGACAAAATGGTTCCCGTCACCATCCTCACCGGCTTTCTCGGTGCGGGCAAGACCACCCTGCTCAAACGCATCCTGACCGAATTCCACGGCCGCCGCGTCGCCGTGATCGAAAACGAATTCGGACCCGAAAGCATCGACAACGACCTGCTGGTGCAGGACAGCGACGAGGAAATCATCGAGCTGTCCAACGGTTGCGTCTGCTGCACGGTGCGTGGCGACCTGATGCGCACGCTGTCCGACCTGCGCGCCAAGCGCGAGGCCGGCACCTTGAATTTCGAACGCGTCATCCTGGAAACCACCGGCATGGCCAACCCCGGCCCGGTGTGCCAGACGTTCTTCATGGACGACGACATCGCCGAGTACTACCGCCTGGACGCGGTGGTCACGGTGGTCGACGCCAAGCACGGCATGGCGACGCTGGACGAACAACCCGAAGCCCAGAAGCAGGTCGGCTTCGCGGACCGCATCCTGATCTCCAAGAAGGACCTGGTCAACGACGTCGACTACGAAGCGCTGCGCAACCGCCTGCTGCGGATGAATCCGCGCGCGCCCATCACGCCGGTCAACTTCGGCGACGCCGACCTGAAGTCGATCATCGACATCAGCGGCTTCAACCTGAATTCCATCCTGGACATCGACCCGGACTTCCTGGCCGATGAGCATCCCGACGCCGCCCACAGCCATGCCCACGGGCACGGCCACGATCATGACCACGGCCATGACCATCACGGTCACGACCACGACCATGACCACGAGGGCGAATGCGGGGCGCACTGCAATCACGCGCATCATCACCACCCCAAGCACGACGACGAGATCGGCGCCTTCGTGTTCCGTTCGAACAAGCCGTTCGATCCCGCCCGGCTGGAGGAATTCCTGGGCGGCGTGGTGCAGGTCTATGGTCCCGATCTGCTGCGCTACAAGGGCATCCTGTACATGAAGGGCATCAATCGCCGCATGTTGTTCCAGGGTGTGCACATGATGATGGGCGCCGAACCCGGCAAACCGTGGACCGCGGCCGAAAAGCCGTCCACCAAGATGGTCTTCATCGGCCGCAAGCTGCCCCAGGAGATTTTCACCCGGGGCTTGGAGCAGTGCCTGGCGGGGTGATCCCCTTTTTGGATACGTGACGCGGTGCGACGAAGGCAGTACTGTGAGGTACGAATAGCGTAGGCAGCAAGCACACGGACCGGGAAGACAAGCCCGCGCCAGGATCGATTCATAGTGGAGTGTTTTCATGGCTACCAAGGCAGCAACCAAAAAATCAAGCAAGTCGACGAGCGATACGGCGATTGATCTGCCCAGCGAGAAGGAATTGCTGGCCATGCCCGAGTCCGACTACATGAACGAACGCCAACTGGCGTTCTTCAAGGAACGGCTCAAACAACTCGAACAGGACATCCTGGCCAACGCCGGCGAGACCACCGAGCACCTGCGTGAAACGCAGTTCGTGCCCGACCCCGCCGACCGCGCCACCATCGAGGAAGAACACGCTCTCGAGCTGCGCACCCGCGATCGCGAACGCAAGCTGCTCAAGAAGGTGCAACAGTCCATCGCCCGCATCGACAGCGGCGAGTACGGCTGGTGCGAGGAAACCGGCGAACCCATCGGCATCCCGCGCCTGCTGGCCCGCCCCACCGCCACCCTGTCGCTGGAAGCGCAGGAACGGCGCGAAATGCGGCAGAAGCTGTACGGCGACTGATCCGTCCCGTTATTCAAACGCCACATCGAAAGGCTATGCTGGTTTCCGGCATGGCCTTTTTTCATTGCCGGGCCGTCCCAACCTGACGACGCCTCCGAGGAGGCTGATGGCCGAAGATGCCGGGGGGAGGCCGTGGTTTCTTCGTTGGCCGGCAAGCCTTGATTTCGTCCGCATCGCCCCCAGCTAGTCCTTTCAAAGGAAGGAACGCATGGAACAATTTCACGCCACCACCATCGTGTGCGTGCGTCGCGGCAACCGCGTCGCACTGGGCGGCGATGGCCAGGTCACCCTGGGCAACATCGTCATCAAGGGCACGGCGCGCAAGATCCGCCGCCTGTACCACGACAAGATCCTGGCCGGCTTCGCCGGCGCCACCGCCGACGCGTTCACGCTGCAGGAGCGTTTCGAAGCCAAGCTCGAAAAGCACCAGGGCAACCTGATGCGCGCGGCGGTCGAACTGACCCGCGACTGGCGCACCGACCGCGTCCTGCGCCGGCTCGAGGCCATGCTGATCGTGGCTGACGCCGAGCACACGCTGGTGCTGACCGGCAACGGCGACGTGCTCGAGCCCGAGCACGGCCTGGCCGCCATCGGCTCGGGCGGGGCCTATGCCCAGTCCGCCGCCCTGGCGCTGCTGCGCAACACCGACCTGGCGCCCGAGACCATCGTAAAGCAATCGCTCGAGATCGCCGGCGACCTCTGCATCTACACCAACCAGAACCACGTCATCGAGACGCTGGGCGACTGACGCGCCCTCGCGGCGCCAGTCCGGCGCCGCGGCCCGTCCCCCAGCATCGCCCCGCTTCAAGGATCCGCCCTCATGTCCGCCTCCAACATGACGCCCGGAGAGATCGTCTCCGAACTCGACAAGTACATCGTCGGCCAGAACCGCGCCAAGCGCGCGGTGGCGGTGGCCCTGCGCAACCGCTGGCGCCGCCAGCAGGTGGCCGAGCCGCTGCGCCACGAGATCCACCCCAAGAACATCCTGATGATCGGCCCCACCGGCGTGGGCAAGACCGAGATCGCGCGCCGCCTGGCCAAGCTGGCCAACGCGCCGTTCATCAAGATCGAAGCCACCAAGTTCACGGAGGTGGGCTACGTCGGCCGCGACGTCGACACCATCATCCGCGACCTGACCGAATACTCCATCAAGCAGACCCGCGAGCTGGAGATGCGCCGCGTGCGCACCCAGGCCGAGGACGCCGCCGAGGACCGCATCCTCGACGCCCTGGTGCCGCCGCCCCGCGGCGCAACGGGCGAGCCCGAGCGCGGTGAAGACAACAGCGCCCGCCAGACCTTCCGCAAGCGCCTGCGCGAAGGCAAGATCGACGATCTGGAGATCGAAATCGAAGTGGCCCAGGCCGCGCCGCAGATGGACGTCATGACGCCTCCCGGCATGGAGGAAATGGCCGAGCAACTGCGCGGCATGTTCGCCGGCCTGGCGCGCGACAAGAAGAAGTCCAAGAAGATGAAGGTGCGCGAAGCCTTCAAGCTGATCGTCGACGAGGAAGCCGCCAAGCGCATCAACGAGGAAGACCTGCGCACCGTCGCCATCAACAACGTCGAGCAGAACGGCATCGTGTTCCTGGACGAGATCGACAAGATCGCGGCGCGCCAGGAAAGCGGCGGCGCCGACGTCTCGCGCCAGGGCGTGCAGCGCGACCTGCTACCGCTGGTCGAGGGCACCACCGTCAACACGCGCTACGGCATGGTCCGCACCGACCATATCCTGTTCATCGCCTCGGGCGCCTTCCACCTGGCGCGCCCGTCCGACCTGATCCCCGAGCTGCAGGGCCGCTTCCCGATCCGCGTCGAACTGGAATCGCTGACGGCCGAGGACTTCGTGCGCATCCTGGGTGACACCGACGCCTCGCTGACCAAGCAATACACGGCGCTGCTGGCCACCGAGGACGTGCAACTGGAATTCACCGACGAAGGCGTGCGCCGCCTGGCCGAGCTGGCCTACGAGGTCAACGAGACCACCGAGAACATCGGCGCCCGCCGCCTCTATACCGTGATGGAAAAGCTGCTGGACGAACTGTCGTTCGACGCCACCGCCTCCAGCAACAAGACAGTGAAGATCGACGCCGCCTACGTCAACGCGCAGTTGGCCGAAGCCGCCAGCAGCCAGGACCTGGCCCGCTACGTGCTGTGAGGCCCGTGCCCCGGCTCCTGCCGGCGGCATGAACACGAAGGCCCGCCGCGAGCGATCGCGGCGGGCCTTTTTCCGGGACGGCGGCGTCCGCGCCGGACCTGCCGCGGCGGTGCCGGTGGCCATGCGGGCGTCGTATCGACGCCCGCGGCGCGCGTTCAGTTGGTGATCGCGGTCACCACATACTTGCCATCCTTGCGCTCGGCGGTGAAACGCACCTTGTCGCCGGCCTTGATCTTGGCCAGCAGCGCCGGATCGGCGTCGTACACCAGCGTCATGGCCGGCAGGTCAAGCGCCTTGATGGCGTCGTGCTTGATGGTGACCTTGCCCGCGCCCGGGTCCACCCGCCGCACCTCGCCGCTGGCGTCGGCCTGCTGCGCGAACGCCAGCGGCGTGGCCAGCGACACGACGGCCATCGCGGTGGCGACGGCCAGGGGCGTGGTGTATTTGCGGTTGAAAGCCATGCTCTATCCTCCGATTGCCATGAAAGCGCCGCGCCGGTCTTGCCGCGCGCGCCCGCTTTCCACAATGCTAGGATACCGCCCTTGTGCAATAGTTTCCCCGTAATAACGCAACAATCCTGACGGTTGTTTGCAAAGGACATCTCATGGCCAACCGCCTTTCAGTCATCGCTACCCGCACCGGCGACGACGGCAGCACCGGACTGGGGGACGGGTCGCGCGTGCCCAAGGACGCGGCCCGCATCGCCGCGCTGGGCGATGTGGACGAATTGAACAGCGTCATCGGCCTGCTGCTGACCGAGCCCCTGCCGGCCGACGTGGCCGCCGATCTGCTGACGATCCAACACGATTTGTTCGATATGGGCGCCGAATTGTGCATTCCCGGCCATGTCGCGTTGGAAGATGCCCAGGTGGCGCACCTGGACGCGCGGCTGGCGCATTACAACGCGACCCTGCCGCCCTTGCGCGAGTTCATCCTCCCGGGCGGCTCGCGCGCGGCCGCGCAGGCCCATCTGGCGCGCACCGCGTGTCGCCGCGCCGAACGCGCGGTGGTGGCGCTGGCGCGCGAGGAGGCGGTGAATGCGCCGGTGCGGCAATACCTGAACCGGCTGTCGGACCTGATGTTCGTGCTGGCGCGCTACCTGAACCGCGAAGCGGGCCGGCCCGACGTGTTCTGGACCAGCCGCGTGTCGCGGCAGGCCACGGAATGAGAGATGCTCCCCAGCCGCGCCTGCGGCTTGCTGCCTCCAAGGGGACGCTTTCATCTTGAGGATGCCTCGGCGCTGAAAAGAAAAATGCCCCTTCGCGGGGCATTTTCCTTGTTGGCGTTGAGACGGCAGGAGCCTTAGTTGGGCACGCCAGCCGCATGCGCCTGCTCATCGGCGTGGTACGACGAACGCACCATCGCGCCGACCGCGGCATGCGAGAAGCCCATCGCATAGGCTTCGCGCTCGAACATCGCGAAGGTGTCGGGATGCACGTAGCGCAGCACCGGCAGGTGGTGTTCCGACGGCTGCAGGTACTGGCCGATGGTGAGCATGTCGACGTTGTGTTCGCGCATGTCGCGCATCACCTGCAGGATTTCCTCGTCGGTCTCGCCCAGGCCGAGCATCAGGCCCGACTTGGTCGGCACGTTCGGATGCAGCTTCTTGAACTCGGCCAGCAGCTTGAGCGAGTGCATGTAGTCCGAACCCGGGCGGGCCTGCTTGTACAGGCGCGGCACGGTTTCCAGGTTGTGGTTCATCACGTCGGGGGGACCGGCGTTCAGGATGGTCAGGGCGCGGTCCAGGCGGCCGCGGAAGTCCGGCACCAGCACCTCGATGCGGGTGGTGGGCGACAGTTCGCGGATGTGGGTGATGCAGTCGACGAAGTGGCCGGCGCCGCCGTCGCGCAGGTCGTCGCGGTCGACCGAAGTGATCACCACATACGACAGCTTCATCGCGGCGATGGTGCGCGCGAGGTTTTCCGGTTCCTTGGTGTCGAGCGGGTCGGGGCGGCCATGGCCCACATCACAGAACGGGCAGCGGCGGGTGCACTTGTCGCCCATGATCATGAATGTGGCCGTGCCCTTGCCGAAGCATTCGCCGATGTTCGGGCAGGACGCTTCCTCGCACACCGTGTGCAGGTTGTGCTCGCGCAGGATGCGCTTGATGTCGTAGAAGCGCGAACCCGGCTGGGCCGCCTTGACGCGGATCCATTCCGGCTTCTTCAGGCGTTCGGCCGGGATGATCTTGATCGGGATGCGCGCCGTCTTGGCCTGGGATTTCTGTTTCTGCGTCGGATCGTACGCCGTTTCCGCGGGCGCGGCGGCGGCTTCGTTCGAGGGCACAGACGACTCGGCAAGCGTGGACATGGAACACCTTCACGACCGGCGCGCGCGGCGTTGCGGTCTGAGACAAAAGAGGACATTTTACCCCCTGCGCCCAAATCCGCCCCGAATGGCCCGGCGCCGGGCCGCGCCGGGTTATCGTCACGCCTGATGAATCCGTGCCGCCTGCCCCCCATGTCGACCCAGCCGCTCCCCCGCCCCATCGCCCTGATCGCCCCCCGGCTGGACGCCGGGCCGGCCGCCCGCGCCGTGCAAGCCTGCGCCGAACGGCTGGCGCCTGCCGGCTACTACCTGGCCGCCGCTCCGTGGCGTGACGCGGCCCTGCTACCGCTGCTGACCCCGTTGGCGCCGGCCGCCGCGCTGGTGATCGGCCCGCTGGACGATCCGCAGCTACGCGCCGCCGTGGCGGCGCTGGAAATCCCGGTGGTGGAAACCTGGAGTCCGCCGGCCGCCCCGCTGGACAGCCTGATCACGGTCGACAATGCCGAAGCCGGCCGGCAGGCGGCCCGCCATTTCGCCGAAAAGGGCCACGCGCGCATCGCCTGCGTCAGCGCCGACACCCCGTGGGAGCGCGCCCGCCGCGAGGGCTTCATCGGCAGCGCGGCCGCGCTCGGGCTGGATCTGGTCGCCGACATCGTGCAACCCGAGGCGCAGCAACTGAACGATGGCCGCATGGCGTTTCTGCGCCTGCTGGCCACCAATACGATCTTCGATGCGGTGTTCTGCACGTCGGACGTGCTGGCCGCCGCCACGGTGTCGGAGGCCCACAACCGCGACTTGCAGGTGCCACAGGACCTGGCGGTGCTGGGATTCACCGAGGACGGCAGCGCACCGCAATGGGTACAGGGCCTGACGACGCTGGGACTGGACGCGGCCGAGCTGGGCCGCCGCGCGGGCCAGTTGCTGCTGGACCGGCTCGATGGCGAACAGCCGGCCGGCACGCGCCTGACGCTGGACATCGTGTTCGATGCGCGCCTGAGCACATAGCGCGAGCAGACCGGGTGACGGGCGAAGACGCGCTGACGCCAGCGGGAGCGCCTCGCGCGGGCCCTGGCGCCGAGGGCGGGGCATCGCCCGCCTTTCAGGCGCCGGTTTCGTACAGTGCGGGAAAGCCGCAGTCGCGCAACATCGCGTCGGCTTCACGCAGGAAGGCCGGCGTGGAGGTCTCGGGCACGCGCGCCAGCCACTGCACCGCCTCTTCCTTGCGGCCGCGCAACAGCAGCATGCGGCCCAGGTGGAACATGCCGCGGAAGTCGCCGCCCTCGGCGCAGCGCTGGTAGCAGTCGAACGCGCGCTCCAGGTCCTGCTCGACCACGTCGCCCGCTTCGTAGAAGCGGCCCACCACGCCGATGGATTTGACGTGTCCGGCCTGCGCGGCCTGCTGGTACAGCGCCAGCGCCGCGGCGCGGTTTTGCGCCACGCCGCCGCGGCCGCTCTTGAGCATGTGGGCGTAGTTGTACATGCCCCAGTCCAGTCCGCGATCGGCGGCCAGCCGGAACCAGTACGCCGCCACGGTATCGTCCGGCGCGATGCCCCAGCCGTTTTCGTAGCAGCGGCCGATCATGTTGATGGCCATCACGTGATCGGCGTTGGCGGCGCGCTTGAACCAGGCCAATCCTTCGGCCTGGTCCTGGGGCACCCCCACGCCATCGAGCAGCATCTGGCCGAAAATGGTCTGGGCCTCGACCAGGCCCATTTCGGCCGCCGCGCGGATCCAGGCGGCGTACTGCGGCGCCGGCCCGGCGCGCAGGCCGGCAAGCGCTTCAGGGGTGGTCGCGGCCACCTCGGCAGGGGTAAAGCTAGTCTTCATGCGGGCGTCCTTGCCTGGCGCCACAAGCGGGCCAGATTGCGCGCCAGCGCGTCGCCCACTTCCGTGGGCTCGCGCCGCACGCTACAGGAGGCCATGTCGACCGTGCGCAGGCCGGCGTAACCGCAAGGGTTGATGCCCAGGAACGGCGCCAGGTCCATCGCCACGTTCAGCGACACGCCGTGATAGGCGCGGCCGTTGCGAATCTTGATGCCCAGCGCGGCGATCTTGGCCAGGTCGCCGCCCTGGGGATGCGCCACGTACACGCCCGGCGCGCCGGGCTTGCGGCACGCGCCGGGCAGGCCCATTTCATCGAGGGTGTCGATCACCGCCGATTCCAGCAGCGCCACGTACTCCTTCACGTACATGTCGACGCGGCGCAGGTCGAACAAGGCGTAGGCCATCACCTGGCCGGGGCCATGGTACGTGACCTGGCCGCCGCGGTCGCAATGGACGATGGGGATGGCGCCGGGGTTGAGCACGTGCTCGGGCAGGCCCGCCTGGCCCAGCGTGTAGACCGGGGCGTGCTCGCACAGCCAGATCTCATCGGGCGTTTCGGCCGACCGCTGGTCGGTGTACGCCTGCATGTCCCGCCACACGGACAGATAGTCCGCGGGCCGCGCGAGCCACTTGATCACAACCGCCGGCCTTACAGGACGATCGACACCATCGGGTGGCCGTGCAAGGCCTGGTACAGGCTGTCGAGCTGCTCGCGCGAGGTGGCGCGCACCGTGAAGGTCAGGCCCATGTAGTTGCCGCCCTTGCTGGGCCGCATCTCGACCGTGGCGGCATCGAAGCCCGGGTCGAAGCGCAGCACGACCTCGGTCAGCGTCTGCGCGAAGTCGGGATGGTGCTTGCCCATGACCTTGATGGGAAAGTCACTGGGGTACTCGATGAGGGATTCTTCGGGCGGAATATGCATGATGGATGGCCTGGGGCGTCAATCTGTCTATATGGGGGCAGGCATCGTGCAGGCAAGGCCCGCCGCCGGCGCGGGGGGCCGCCGGGGCCGCCCCGCGTGGCCGTTCTAGAGCGCGGCGATGCGGGCATCATAACCCGCGCGCAATTGCGCAAAAACGGGGCCAGGCTTGCCCGAACCCACCGGCCGGCCGTCCAGCGACACGATAGCCAGCACTTCCTTGGTGGCCGAAGACAGCATCAGTTCATCGGCCTGGGCGACCTCGTCCTGGGTGATGCGGCGCGCCTCGAACGGGATACCGGCTTCGGCGGCCAGCTCGCCCATCAGGCCGTAGCGGATGCCTTCCAGGATCAGGTTGTTCTTGGGCGGGGCCAACAGCTTGCCGCCGGAGACCACCCAGATGTTGGTGGACGATCCCTCCGTGAGGAAACCGTCGCGGAACTGCAGCACCTCGTCGACGTGGGCATCGACCGCCTGCTGCTTGGCCAGCACGTTGCCCAGCAGCGACACCGACTTGATCTCGCAGTGCAGCCAGCGCTCGTCGGGGATGGTGATGGCGGACAGCCCCTGCGCGCGGGCCGCGGCCGACGGCGGCGCCCAGGCCGAGACCATGCCGAACACCGTCGGCTTGACCGGCTCGGCCGGGAACTGGTGGTCGCGCTTGGCCACGCCGCGCGTGACCTGCAGGTAGACGATGCAGGTCTCCAGGTTCGAGCGCGCCAGCAACTGCTCGATCAGGTCGATCCAGCCCGCGCGGTCGAACGGCTGGGCGATGCGCAGGGCCGCCAGGCTGCGGTCCAGGCGGTCCAGGTGCTCGGCCATGCGGAACGCATTGCCGCGGTAGACGGGCACCACTTCGTAGATGCCGTCGCCGAAAATGAAGCCGCGATCGAGCACGGAGACCTTGGCCTCGTCGATACGCACAAACTCGCCATTGAGAAACACCTGGCTTTCGCCCGGCACGCCCGGAATCATGAGCCGCTCCTGAGAATCAAATGGATAGGGACGGGCCACCCGGCCCGCCCCTTCTAGGTAAAGCTTACACCCGCGACCGCGCCCGCGGCGCGTCCGCTTACTGGAACCAGCGCTTGACGGTGTCGACCATGCGACCGAAGAAGCCTGCGCGTTCGACGGCGTCCTGCACCACCAGCGGCTCGGTGCGCAGCACCTTGCCGTCCAGCGTGAACTGCAGCGTGCCGACCTGCTGGCCCTTGGTCAGCGGCGCGATCAGGGGATCGGTGCGCTGCGCCACGGGCTTGAGGTCGCCGGCCTTGCCGCGCGGGACCGCGATCGAGACCGGGTTGGGCGGGCCGAGCTTGACGTTCTCGGCCGTGCCTTCCCAGACGCGGGCGTCAATGCCGGGCTGGCTCTTGTCGAACAGCTTGACCGTGTCGAAGTTCTGGAAGCTCCAGTTCAGCAGCTTCAGGCTTTCCTCGGCGCGCGTGGCTTCGCTGTCGGTGCCCACCACCACCACCAGGATGCGGCGGTCGCCGCGCACCGCGGTCGACACCAGGCAGTAGCCGGCCGAATCGGTGTGGCCGGTCTTCATGCCGTCGACCGACGGGTCGGCCCACAGCAGGCGGTTGCGGTTGGGCTGGGTGATCTTGTTGTAGGTGAAGCTCTTTTGCTTGTAGTAGTGGAAGAACTGCGGATGATCGGTGATCAGGTGCGCCGACAACGTGGCCAGGTCGCGCGTGGACGTCATGTGCTGCGGATCGGGCAGCCCGGTGGCGTTCATGAAGTGGGTGTTGCGCATGCCCAGGCGCTCGGCCTCCTGGTTCATGAGCGTGGCGAACGCGGCTTCGCTGCCGCCGACCGCTTCGGCCAGCGCCACCGAGGCGTCGTTGCCGGACTGCACGATCATGCCCTGGTTCAGCTCATCGACAGTGACCGGCTTGCGCGGCTCGATGAACATGCGCGAACCGCCGGTGCGCCAGGCGTGCTCGGACACGGGCACGGTCTGCTCCAGCGTCAGGCGCTTTTCCTCGAGCGCATTGAACACGACGTAGGCCGTCATGATCTTGGTGAGCGAGGCCGGCTCGACCTTCATGTCGGGGTTCGACGCCGCCAGGGTCTGGCCGCTGTTCACGTCGATCACGATCCAGGCCTTGGCCGCGATGGTGGGCGCGGGCACCGCCGACACGTCGCCCACCGGCACCACGCCCGTCGCCGTCGGCGCGGGGGCCGTGGCGCCCGCGGCCGCCGGCGTCGCGGCGGGCGCCTGCTGGGCCCACGCCGGCAGCGACGTCGCGAGCATCGCCGACAACACCGCGCCGGCCAGGGCACGACGCGCAAAGACAACGGGGGAAGGGGTGGAGTGAGACAAATTCTTCATCGGCAACGTGGGTCCAGGAAAGACGCCCGCCGGCGCGGGGCAAGTGGCTGACAATTATAGGCAGTCGATGAGACCCGTCCGGCCCGGGATGGGTTCCTTGGCCATTTAAAACATGCAACTTGATGCAACGCGCCGCCTTGCGCGGCGCGCCGTTCAATCGAGTTTGACCTTCAAGTGGGCCTGCACGAGTTGGCGCAACACGAGCAGCTTGCCGTGGAAAAAGTGCGAGGCGCCAGGAATCACCACCACGGGGATCGAACGCGGGCGGGCCCAGTCCATGGCTTCCGACAGGGGCACGACCTCGTCCTCTTCGCCATGCACCATCAGCGTGTCGCCAGGCACCTGGACCTCGTGCGACTGGAAGCGGTTGACGGCGGGGCCCATCAGCATCAGCGCGCTCGGCAGCACGGCATCGCCCTGCTCGACCAGCGCGGCGTAGGTCTGCGCGGCCACGGCCGTGCCGAACGAAAAGCCGGCCAGCACCCAGGGCGCCTGCGCCAGCTCCGGGTGCAGCTCGCGCATCTGCGCCACGACGGCCAGCATGTCCTGCGTTTCGCCAACGGACTTGTCGAACGCGCCTTCCGACAGGCCGACGCCGCGGAAATTGGGCCGCACCGCCACCAGGCCGTGCTGGACGCAGGCGCGCGACAGCGTGGTCACCACCTTGTTCTCGCGCGCCCCGCCCTGCAGCGGATGCGGATGCAGCACCAGGGCCCAGCCCCGCGGCGGGCCGTCGGGCCAGTCCACCGCGCAGTCGATGCGGCCGGCGGCGCCGGCGAAGGCGTGGGTTTGAGTGCTTGCGGGCATAGGAGAAACTCGTGCTGCGTGGAAAAGAAGGATGTTAACCGGCGGGTCGGGCTGCGGCCTTCGGTTGCGCGGCCAGCCATTGCGCCAGTTGATCGGCGGCGTCGTCGGTGGCCTGGCGCAAGGCGGCCACGCCGCCCGCGGCATCCTGCGTGGGCGCGGGCGCCTGCGTCGTGATACGCAACTGGCCGACCACGGCGCGGCCGTTCAACAGCACCGCCTGCAGCAGCAGACGGCCCTCGCTGGCCGATCCATCGGGCGTGAAGACCTGTTCGAACTGCGACAGATAGACCTGTACCTGCGGCGTCTGGCCGTTGGCGCGCTCGGCCAGCACCGGTCCCTGGCGCGACAGGCGCTCGATCAGGCGCTGGCGCACCAGGTCCGACGGCGACGACGCCCAGCGATAGGTGGCGTAGGCCTGCGGCGCGGCGCTGTCGCCGACTCGCCAGATCACGCCGGTGCTGGACAGCGCCGGCACGGCCGAGAACACCAACGCGATGGGATCGCGCGCCGGCAGTTGGGGCGCCGGGCGGGCGTCCAGGCCCAGATCGAATAGGGCTGGCGGCGCGCCGACGCGGCCCACGCCGCAACCGGCCAGCGCCAGGGTCAGGATCAGAATCGCGCTACGCATCTTCATTTCGGCTGTCTCCCAAAACCGGCGAAGCCGGCCTCGCCCGGCCCGGGCGCCGCCGGCGCCGGTCCGAACAATAACGATTGCGGCGTGTTGTCCACGCGGCGCAAGGTGAAGGTGGCGCCGCGCGCGGCCTCGGTGACACTGGCCGCCATGCCGGTGATGGCCGGCAGCGTCTCGTTGTCCAGGCGCGAGGCGGCATAAGCGATGTCGCTGAGACTGCGCGTCGCCATGGCCAGCGCGCCGTCGGGCGCGTTCAGGCGCGCCAGCGACTGCCGCGCCTGTTGCGCCAGGTCCGCCACTTCGCGCGCGGCGCGGTCGGCCTGGCGCGAGGTGCTGCCCAGCGAATCGACCAGCGGGCCCAGCTTGGCCAGGGCCGGCGCGAGGTCGCGGCTGGCCTCTTTCAGCGACTGGGTGATGTCGGTGGCGTTCTGCAGACTGGCCGTCAGCGCCTGCACATTCTGTTCGCTCAACAGGCGGCGCAGTTGTTCGGTGGCGTCTTCGACATTGGAAATGAGCCGTCCGCCGCGCTGCTCGATGCGATCCAGGAAGCCCGGGCGCAGTGGAATCGCCGCCGGGTTGGCTTCGGTCGACGCCAGGCGCTTGAACGAGCTGCCGTCGTCGCGCAGCTCGACGTTGGCCATGCCGGTCACGCCCTGCACGCCCAGTTCGGCCCAGGTCGATTCGGTGATCGGCGTGTTCGGCGCCA
Organism: Achromobacter dolens; assembly: GCF_902859745.1. GTDB lineage: Bacteria > Pseudomonadota > Gammaproteobacteria > Burkholderiales > Burkholderiaceae_B > Achromobacter > Achromobacter dolens. The sequence continues at coordinate 74,598 of NZ_CADIJW010000015.1, forward strand.
CGCCGATGCGGATGCGCACCTGGCCGGGCTTGTCGGGGTTGAGCGCGAGCGACTGCACCTTGCCCACCGGCACCCCTTGATAGCGCACGGTCGACTGCGGATTGAGCCCGCTGACGGCCGTGGCAGAGATGATTTCATAGGTTTGCAGTTTGGTCCGGTCGCGGCCGATCCAGACGGCCACCAGCGCAGCGGCGGCCAGCAGGACCAGCGTGAAGATGCCGGCCATGAGCGCGTGACTACGGTTTTCCATGATGCGTTCCCTTCGGCGCCATGTCCCCGAGCGCGCGCAAGCCACGCTCGCCCAGGAAGAATGTGTGTATGAACGGGTGGTCGACCTTCAGCACTTCCGGCACCGTGTCGCATACGATCACCCGCTTGTCCGCCAGCACGGCGACACGGGTGGCCAGCGCGAGCAGCGTGTCCAGGTCGTGCGTCACCATGACGACGGTAAAGCCCAACTGCCGGTGCAGGCTGCGCACCAGGTCCACGAATTCGTCCGAACGCAGCGGATCCAGGCCCGCCGTGGGTTCGTCCAGGAACACCAGTTCCGGGTCCAGCGACAGCGCGCGCGCCAGGGCCACGCGCTTGACCATGCCGCCGGACAGGTCGGACGGCCGCTTGCCGGCATCCTGCGCCGACAGGCCGACCATCGCCAGGCGGCACATCACCACATCGTGCACCAGGTCCTCCGGCACCGTGCGCAGCTCGCGCAGCGGCAGCGCGACATTGTCGAACACCGACAGCGCCGAGAACAGCGCGCCTGCCTGGAACAGCATGCCCCACCGGTACGACAGGCGCCGGCGCTCGCTCGGCGTCAGCTCCGACAGGGTATTGCCCAGCACCTGGATGGTGCCGGCCGCCGGCCGGTCAAGCCCGATGATCTGCCGCAGCAGCACGGTCTTTCCCGTTCCCGACCCGCCCACCAGCACCAGGATCTCGCCGGGGAAGACGGTGAGGTCCAGATTGTCGTGCACCACATGGTCGCCGAAAGCGGTGCGCAACCCGCGCACGGTAATGACCGGGGCGACCGTGACGTGCTCTTCGGTGAACAGGCGTTGTTGCTCGGCGCCGGCCATCAGATGCCCACCGAACTGAAAATGACCGCGTACAGCGCATCCAGCAGGATCACCCCGGTGATCGAGGTGACCACCGAGGTGGTGGTGCCGCGCCCCAGGCTTTCCGTATTGGGCTGAATGCGCAGGCCGAAATGGCAGGCGATCAGCGCGATCAGGATGCCGAAGGTCACGCCCTTCAGGATGCCGATCCAGTAATTGGTCAGGGAAATGGCATCGGGCAGCGACTGCAGGAACCATTGCGCCGAGACCCCCAACTGCACCTGCGCCGCCAGCATCCCGCCCAGGATCGCCATGGCGTCGGTCCACAGCACCAGCAGCGGCATGGTGATGGCCAGCGCCACCACCCGCGGCAGGATCAGCCGCTGGCCGTGCGAAATGCCCATCACCAGCATCGCGTCCAGCTCCTGCGTGACCCGCATGACCCCGATCTGCGCGGTGATGGCCGAACCGGAACGGCCCGCCACCAGGATGGCCGCCAGCACCGGCCCCAGCTCGCGCACGATCGACACGCCCAGCAGCCGCACGATGAAGCGGTCGGCGCCGATCATCTGCAATTGCTGGGCCGACAGGTATGACAGCACCACGCCGATCAGAAAGCCCACCAGCGCGGTGATCCCCAGCGCCTGCGCCCCCGTGCGGTAGACCTGGGCCGAGATCTCGCGCCATGGGCCGCGCGACGGGCGCCGCAGCATGCCGAACAGGTCCAGGATGAGCTGCCCCAGCATGATCAGCAGCGCGCGGCCGTTCTCGGCCGCCTGCAGCACGGCATCGCCCACGGCGCGCAGCCAGCCCCACGAGGGCTCCGGACGCGGCGGCGCCTGCTTGCCGCCCTTGTTCGTCGCCAGGGCGGTGAACACATCCTGCTGGCCAGCCGACCAGCGCACCCGCTCGGGCAGCTTTTCGCCCCAGGCCTGCCAGATCAGCAGCGCGCCAATGGTGTCGAGCCGGCTGATGCCATGCAGGTCCCAGCGCGCACCCGCGTCGGCTGCATTGGCCATGGCGGCGCGGCGGCGTTCAACCTCGCCAGGCTCGGCCAGCGCCAGCACGCTCCAGTCGCCGCCGACGTGGCACACACCCGCTTCCTGGCGGAAGGGCGCGGCGGCGGCGGACGCGGACGGGGCGGAATGCGGCATGAACGCTGGATCGCAATGCAAAATGTATCGCTCATCATATACGCTGCGGACGGCAGGGCGCGAACCGGGCCCGCGCGTGCCCTACAATCGGCGCCATGTCCGCTCAAGTCCGCCCCACCGACCTGCCCGCGCCCGACGATCTGGCCCGGCTGCTGGGTTCACGCCTGCCCGCTTTCCAAGATGTCGCCTGGACCGCCAGCACCGGCTCCACCAACGCCGACCTGCTGGCGCGCGCCCGCACCGGCAGTGGCGCTGGCAAGCCCTGGCTGCTGGGCACCCATCTGCAGGAAACAGGCCGCGGCCGCGCCGGCCGCCCCTGGCAGAACCGCGTGGGCGCAGCGCTGATGTTCTCGTGCGCCTTCGACGTGCACCTGCCGGCCGCGCAATTGCCGGCGCTATCGCCACTGGCCGGCCTGGCCGCGTGCGAGGCGCTGCGCGCCGTGGCAGGCCCTGCCGCCGAGGGCCTCTGCATGAAATGGCCCAACGACGTGCAATGGCACGACGCCAAACTGGCCGGGGTGCTGGTCGAGACCACCCGCAATCCGGGCGGACGCGAGACCGGCTACACCGTCGTCATCGGCATGGGTGTCAACCTGGTCGACGCCGGCGCGCTGTCGCAGGCGCTGGGCCGGCAGGTCGCCGACTGGACCTGTGTCACCGAGCACACGCCAGGCCATGCCGCCACCGCCGCGGACCTGGTCTGTGCGGCGGCGGCCGCCTGGCACGAGGCCGTGCGGACGCTGGAACGCGAAGGTTTCGCCGCCTTTTCCCAGCGCTTCGACCAGGTCGACGCGCTGGGCGGCCGTCCGGTCAACGTGCTGGACAAGGGCGAGGTGGTCCTCAGCGGCACCGCTTGCGGCGTCGACGGCCAGGGCCGCCTGCTGGTGCAAACGCCCCAGGGCGCCATGCCGATCTCGGTCGGTGAAATCTCGATTCGACGCCAAGCATGATCATCCTCATCGACTCCGGCAACAGCCGTCTCAAAGTCGGCTGGCTGGACCCCAGCAGCCCGGACATGCCGCGCGAGCCGGCCGCCGTCGCCTTCGATGGCCTGGACCTGGACGCCCTGGACCGCTGGCTCGCCGCCCTGCCGCAACGGCCGTCGCGTGCGCTGGGCGTGAACGTGGCCGGCGCCGAGCGCGGCGCCGCCATCGCGGCCATCCTGCAGCGCCATGGCTGCGCGGTGACCTGGGCCTCCTCGCAGGCCACCACCCTGGGGCTGGTCAACCGCTACAAGACGCCCTCGCAACTGGGCGCGGACCGCTGGGCCTCGCTGCTGGGCGTGCTGTCGCGCCTGCCCGGCGCCCATCCGCCCTTCCTGCTGGCCAGCTTCGGCACCGCCACCACCATCGATACCGTGGGGCCGGACAACGTCTTCGCTGGCGGCCTGATCCTGCCCGGCCCGGCCATGATGCGCAACGCGCTGGCGCACGGCACCGCCAACCTGCCGATCGCGGAAGGCCAGGTAGTGCCCTACCCCACCGACACGCATGAAGCCATCGCCTCCGGCATCGCCGCGGCGCAGGCCGGCGCGGTGGTGCGCCAGTGGCTCGCCGGCCGCCAGCGCTACGGGCAGACACCGCAGATCTTCGCCGCCGGCGGCGGCTGGCCCGAGGTGCACTCGGAAATCGAACGCCTGCTGGCCGATGCCGGCGGCGCGTTCGGCGCCGCGCCGGTGCCGATCTACCTGAACCACCCCGTTCTGGACGGACTGGCCGCCATCGCGCGCGCCAATCCGGCAGCGAACGCCTGACGAGGCCGCGGCATGCGAGTGCTCTTCATCCTGATCCTGTTGGCCAACCTGGGCGTCTACGCGCTCGGCCAGGGCTGGCTGGGCGTACGCCCGGAAGACGAGGGGCGCGATCCGCGCCGCTTCAGCCAGGAACTGAATCCGGGCGCGGTCACGCTGGAGCCGCGCAAGCCCGCCTGACGGCCTGAAAGACCGTCCCGCTCAGCGCAACCAGGGCGCCAGCGCGTCCATCGTCCGCGCCGTGGCGCCGGCGTGGCTGGCGAACCAGGCGCGCGCCGCGTCCCCGGCCGCCCGCCTGGCCGCAGGGTCGGCCACCAGCGCCAGCGCGGCCCGCACGGCCTGCTCCGGGTCCGGCTGGCGCTGCGCGGCGCCGGCCTCGATGGCATCGCTGGCCGCCTGCTGGAAATTGAATGTGTGCGGCCCGACGATCACCGGCACGCCCGCGGCGCAGGCCTCGATCAGGTTCTGGCCGCCCAGCGGGGCAAAGCTGCCCGCCACCACCGCCACGTCCGCGGCGGCGTAGTAGAAAGCCATTTCCCCCAGCGTGTCGCCCAACAGCACCGCCGTCTCCGGACCGGGCGCCTGCCCCGACGACCGCCGCACGTGGGCTAGGCCGGCCTGCGCCAGCAGCGCGGCGGCCTCGTCGAAACGCTGCGGATGGCGCGGAATCAACAGGAACAGCGGCCCGCCGGGCATGGCGGCATGGCGCTTGACCGCCTCGATGAACGGCGCATCCTCACCTTCGCGTGTGCTCGCCAGGGCGATCACCGGCCGGCCCAAACGGGCGCGCCAGGCCTGTCCCGCCTCGACCTGCGCCGCAGGCAAGGACAGATCGAACTTCAGATTGCCGGTCACGGTAGGGTGCGGCGCGCCGGCCTCGGCCAGCCGCCGGGCATCCGGCGCCGTCTGCGCCAGCACCCGATCCAGCCCCGCCAGCGCCTCGCGCATGACCCTGCCCAGGCGACCTGCCTGTCGCAGCGACGATTCCGAAAACCGCGCGCTCACCAGCGCCATCGGCAGCTCCGCGCGCCGCGCCGCGGCCAGCAGGTTGGGCCAGATCTCGCGCTCGATCAAAATGCCGCAGCGGGGCGCGGCGGCGGCCAGGAACCGCCGCGTGGCGCCCGGAAAATCGTAGGGCAGCCAGGCCTGGCGCAATTGCCCGCGGGCGATGGCGTCCGCGAACAGGCGCGCGCCCTCGGCCCGACCCGTGGCGGTGATATGGGTCAGCAGCACAGGCAGGCCGCGATCCAGCAGGGCTTGCAACAGCGGCTGCGCGGCGCGCGTCTCTCCCAGGCTGACGGCGTGGACCCAGACCGGCGCTTGCGTCGTTCCGGCGGCCGCGGTCGCGCCACCAGCCTCGGCCCGGCCCGACGCGGCCCGACCAAACCGCTCCGGCGAGAAGATCTGCCATTCACCGCCGGCGCGCTTGGCGCGGCGGGCCATCCATAGCCAGACCAGGGGGGCCAGCGCCCGCAGCCCCAGCGTGTAGACGGTGCGGTTCATCAGCGCGCGGCCAGCGCCTGCTCCACCGACGCCATGACCGCCTCGCGCGAGGGCGAGGCGCCGCGATCGCCGAGACTGGCCGTGTAATTCGAGCCGACCAGGGGCGTGCGCACGGGGGTGGACGCGCGATAGATGCCGATGGTGGGACGGCCGAGCGCCGCCGACAGATGGGTCAGGCCGCTGTCCAGCCCGACCATCAGGCGCGCGCCTGCCAGCAGCCGCGCCACCGACGTCAGGTCCATGCGCGGCATGACTTCGACGTCTTCCATGCCCGCGACCAGTAGCCGGGCACGCTCGGCTTCCTGGTCGTTGCCCGCCAGCAGCTTGAGCGCACAGCCGGCGTCACGCAGGCGCCGGAACACGGCGCGCCAATCGTCCTCGGGCCAGAGCTTGTCGTCACGGCTGGCCGACGGCATGATCACGGCGTAGCCGCGGTCGTTGTCCAGGTGATGCAGGCGAGGCAATTCGGTGGCATCCAACCCGCCGGCGGACACCTCGTGCACTGAATCGGCGGCGCCGTCGCGGCCCTGGGCCGCCTGCCGCGAAAACGCCTGCAGGCCGAAATCCGGCTGGCCGCCGTACTGGTAACCAAATGTCAATGACGCCAGTTTGCGCTGGCGAATCACCGCCGGCTGCCAGAATTCGACGCGGTGGCGCACGTTATAGAACAGCGATGCCAGGGGCTCGCGGGCCGATCGCCAATCCAGCCCATGCCGCACCCCCCGCGCCTGGCGCACCAGCCACGCGGACTTCAGCAGCGCCTGCATGTCCAGCACGATGTCGTATTGCTTGGACCGCAACCGCTCCCGCAGCGCCTTGCGCTCGGCGCGTACCTGGCCCGACCACCAGGCCTTGCGCCAGCGCCGGTGGGCCACCTTGATGACCTCCTTGACCGCGGGATGCCAGGCGGGGATTTCGGCGAAAGCTTCTTCGGCGATCCAGTCGATCTCGGCGTCCGGCACGTGGCGGGCGATGTCGGAAATGGCGGGCAGCATGTGCACCAGATCGCCTAATGAGGACGTACGGACAATGAGAATGCGAGTTGGCATCGATTGGAAATGGCGGATTATGCGCTCGTGCCCCCGTCCGGTCTTCAAGTATTATTACGCTCTATTCCGGGAGGGGCTGTCGAATTATCCCGGCAATTTACAACAAAACAACCTCTTCTCCCGATGACCGCTAATCCAGTTACCGACCGCAAGGTCCGTTTCGCCCTGGTAGGGTGTGGGCGCATTTCCAAGAACCATATCGGTGCGATTGCGCAGCACAGCGACCGCGCCGAGCTCGTGGATGTCTGTGACACCAATCCCGCGGCCCTCAAAGCCGCCGCGGAAGCTACCGGCGCCCGTCCATTTTCGTCCCTGACAGAAATGCTGGCGCATACCACCGCCGATGCGGTCATCCTGGCCACCCCGTCAGGCCTGCACCCGTGGCAGGCGATCGAAGTGGCGCAGTCCGGCCGTCACGTCGTCAGTGAAAAACCCATGGCAACCCGCTGGGAAGATGGCAAGCGCATGGTCAAGGCATGCGATGAAGCTGGCGTGCGCCTCTTTGTCGTCAAGCAGAACCGCCGCAATGCCACGCTGCAACTGCTCAAGAAGGCCATCGAGAATGGCCGCTTCGGCCGTATCTATATGGTGACGGTCAACGTTTTCTGGACCCGCCCCCAAGACTATTACGATGCCGCCCGCTGGCGCGGCAAGTGGGAGTGGGATGGCGGCGCCTTCATGAACCAGGCAAGCCATTACGTCGACCTGCTCGATTGGCTGGTGGGTCCCGTTGAAAGCGTGTACGCCTACACCGCCACGCTGGCTCGCCGCATCGAAGCCGAAGACACCGGCGTGGCCGCGATCCGCTGGCGCCATGGCGCCATGGGCTCGATCAACGTCACCATGCTGACCTACCCGCAGAACCTGGAAGGCTCTATCACGATCCTGGGCGAGAAGGGCACCGTGCGGGTCGGCGGCGTGGCCGTCAACCGCATCGACGAGTGGAAGTTCGCCGACGAGCATCCCGACGACGCCAAGATCCGCGAAGCCAATTACGAGACCACCTCGGTCTACGGTTTTGGTCACCCGCTGTACTACGATAACGTCATCCGCGTGCTGCGCGGTGAATGCGAACCCGAAACCGACGGACGCGAAGGCCTGCAATCGCTCGCGCTGCTGACCGCCATCTACCGTTCCGCGCGCGATGGCCTGCGCGTGCCGCTACCGCTGGATTGAGCATCATGAGCATCCATTCCACCGCCATCGTTGACGACGGCGCACAGATCGGCGCCGGCACCCGCGTCTGGCACTGGGTCCACGTATCGGGCGGCGCCGTCATCGGCGACGCCTGTTCGCTGGGCCAGAACGTCTACGTCGGCAACCGCGTCAAGATCGGCAACCGCGTCAAGATCCAGAACAACGTCTCGGTCTACGACAACGTGACGCTCGAAGATGACGTGTTCTGCGGCCCCAGCATGGTGTTCACGAACGTGTACAACCCGCGCGCAGCCATCGAACGCAAGAACGAATACCGCGATACGGTCGTGCGCCAAGGCGCCACGCTGGGCGCAAACTGCACCATCGTGTGCGGCTCGACAGTCGGTCGCTACGCCTTCGTCGGCGCCGGCGCCGTGGTCAACCGCGACGTACCCGACTTTGCCCTGGTCGTGGGCGTGCCCGCCCGCCAGATCGGCTGGATGAGCCGCCACGGCGAACAACTGGACTTGCCGCTGACTGGCGACGGGCAGACCACCTGCCCGGCGACCGGCGACCAATACGTACTCAAAGACGGCGTCTGCCAACTGGTGTGAGACAACATGCAATTCATTGACCTGAAGAAGCAATACCAAGTCCTGCGCGACCCGATCAATGCACGTATCCAGGCCGTGCTGGATCATGGCCAGTACATCATGGGTCCCGAGGTCAAGGAGCTGGAAACCGCGCTGTGCGGCTATACGGGCGCCAAGCATTGCATCACGGTCGCCTCCGGCACCGAAGCGCTGCTGATCGCGCTGATGGCCCTGGGCGTGAAGGCCGGCGACGAAGTCATCACCACCTCGTTCACGTTCGTGGCGACGGCGGAAGTCATTGTGCTGCTGGGCGCCGTGCCGGTGTTCGTGGACGTCGAACCCGACACGTGCAACATCAAGGTTTCGGAAATCGAGGCCAAGATCACACCCCGCACCAAGGCCATCATCCCGGTATCGCTGTACGGCCAGTGCGGCGACATGGACGAGGTCAATGCCATCGCCGACAAGCACGGCATCACCGTCATCGAAGACGCCGCGCAAAGCTTCGGCGCCACCTACAAAGGCAAGAAAAGCTGTAATTTGTCCAAGATCGGCTGCACCAGTTTCTTCCCGAGCAAGCCCCTGGGCTGCTACGGCGACGGGGGTGCGCTGTTCACCAACGACGACGCGCTGGCCCAGGCCATGCGCGAAATCCGCGTGCATGGCCAGTCGGCCCGCTATTACCACACCCGCATCGGGGTGGGTGGCCGCATGGACACGCTGCAATGCGCCGTGGTGCTGGGCAAGCTGGAACGCTTCGAATGGGAAGTGGAACAGCGCATCAAGATCGGCGCGCGCTACCAGCAGTTGCTGGCCGACCTGCCGGGCGGTGCCCGCACGGTCACGGTGCGTCCGGATCGCGACAGTGTCTGGGCCCAGTTCACGGTCATGGTGCCCAATCGCGAAGCCGTGATCGCGCACCTGAAGGAAGCCGGCATCCCGACTGCAATCCACTACCCGCGGCCCATCCACGCTCAACCGGCCTATGCCGCATTCGCCGCGGCCGAAGGCGCCACGCCGGTGTCCGACACCCTCGCCGCCACCGTCATGAGCCTGCCGATGCACCCGGACCTGGATGAAGCGACCCAGGATCAGATCGTCGCCGCGCTGCGCGCAGCACTGGGCTGATGTCCTGCTGGCACGGTGCCCACCGCGGCGCCGTGCCAGACACACCGCCACATCCCTGGCGGCGACACGCTACGATGTCGGCATGAATATCCTGCTTATCAACCATTACGCCGGTTCGCCCCGGCACGGAATGGAATTCCGGCCGTATTATCTGGCCCGCGAATGGGTGCGACAAGGCCATCGCGTCACCATCGTCGCCAGCAGCGTCTCGCACCTGCGCCAGCAGAATCCCGCCGTTTCATCCCCCGTCACACGTGAACAGATCGACGGCGTCGATTATCTCTGGTTGCGCACCCGCCCCTACGCCGGCAATGGCGCCAAGCGCCTGCTCAATATGCTGCAGTTCACGGCAAAGGTCCGCGGCATGGCTCGCGAACTGGCCGCGGACCTTCCCGATGTCGTCATCGCCTCGTCGACCTATCCCTATGACATCTGGCCCGCCGCGAAAATCGCCCGCATCGCCGGGGCCAAACTCGTCTACGAAGTCCATGACCTCTGGCCATTGACGCCGCGGCTGCTGGGCGGCTTTTCCGAACGGCATCCCATGATCTTCTCCATGCAGTTGGCGGAGGACTACGCCTGCCGGCATGCCGACAAGGTCATCTCCCTGTTGCCTGGCACCGCGCCGCATCTGCAAGGCCGCGGCATGGCCCCGGACAAGTTCGGCTACATCCCCAACGGATTCGATCCCGCCGAAACTGCTCGTGCGCTGCCTCCCCCCGTCGAAGCGCGCATCACCGAATTCACGCGCCAGTTCAAGGCCACCTGCGTCTATGCCGGGGGCCACGCGGTATCGAATGCGCTGGGTCCGATGATCGAGGCCGCGGCAAGACCGGAATCCGCGGACGTGGGATACCTGCTGGTCGGCAAAGGCGTAGAGAAGGCACGCTTGATGCAGCGGGCTCAATCATTGGGCCTGAAGAACATCCTGTTCCTGGATCCGGTGGAAAAACCCACGATCCCGACCCTGCTGTCCCTCGCTGACATTGCCTACATCGGTTGGCACGACAGCCCGCTCTACCAGTTCGGGACCAGCCCCAACAAATTGTTCGACTACATGCTGGCGGGACTGCCCGTCGTTCACGCCACGAGTTCCCCTTACGACCTGGTGAGCGACGCGGATTGCGGTATCAGCGTCCCCGCGGATGACGTGCCGGCCATCGCCGGCGCAATCAGCGACCTGGCCAACTTACCAAAAACTGAACGTCAAGCATTGGGGGCACGTGGAAAGGCCTTTGTGCAGCAACGCCACAGCTACCCCTTCCTGGCCCGCCAATTCCTCGAGTCGCTTGGCGATGCCGTGCATGGCTCCACTACAATCCCGGCTTCGCAACGTCCTTAGCCGCCAGGCCACGAACATGTCTTTCATTCCCTTCGCACTACCTGACATTGGCGACGCCGAAATCACGGCCGTCACTGAAGCCATGAAGTCGGGGTGGCTCACTACGGGGCCCAACGCCCGAGCGTTCGAGCAGGAATTCGCGGCCTTCATCGGCAGTGGCGTGGAAGCCGTGGCGGTGAACTCGGCAACCGCCGGCCTGCACCTGGCCCTGGAAGCCATCGGCGTGGGCGAGGGCGACGAAGTCATCACCACCACCCACACCTTTACCGCCAGCGCCGAAGTTGCCCGGTACCTGGGGGCTGAACCCATACTGGTGGATATCGATCCTGATACCTTTTGTGTCAGCCCTGAGGCCGTGGAACGCGCCATCACGCCGCGCACCAAGGCGATCATCCCGGTGCACTACGGCGGCCTGTCCTGTGACATGACCGCCATCCTCGACATCGCCCGCCGGCACGGACTGCGCGTCATCGAAGACGCGGCACACGCCCTGCCCTGCACGTGGAAAGGCGAACTGATCGGTAGCCTGGCCAGCGACATCACTGTCTACAGTTTCTACGCCACCAAGACCCTTGCCACCGGCGAGGGCGGCATGGTGGTCACGCGCGATCCCGCGCTGGCCAAGCGCTGCCGTGTCATGCGGCTGCATGGCATCGATCGCGATGCCTTCGACCGCTTCACTTCGAAGAAGCCGGCGTGGTACTACGAGATCGTGGCTCCTGGGTTCAAGTACAACCTGCCGGACACCGCCGCCGCGATGGGCCGCGTGCAGCTGGCGCGGGTGCGAGAAATGCGCGACCGCCGCGCCGACATCGCTGCACGATACGACAACGCATTCGCCGATCTGCCGCTTACCTTGCCGCCAAGTCCCGAACGGCTGGCCGCCCGCGGCTACGACGTCAACGACACACACGCTTGGCATCTGTATGTATTGCGCCTGTCTGCGGATGCGCCGATCGGCCGGGACGATTTCATCCTGAACATGACGGAAGCCGGCGTCGGTTGCAGCGTGCACTACGTACCGTTGCATCTGCAGCCCTATTGGCGTGACCGCTACGGCCTTCAGCCCGGCATGTTTCCGCATTCGCAGCAGGCCTACGAATGCATGGTGAGCCTGCCGATCTATTCACGCATGACCGATGATGAAGTCGAGCGTGTCGTCAGTGCCGTCGAGACGCTGCTTCGCCGCCGATGAAACGGTTGTTCGACTTCGTCGTTTCACTGCTGGGCCTGATCGTCCTGTCGCCCCTGTTCCTGATCATCGCGGCGGCCATCAAGCGCGACTCGCCCGGTCCGGTGTTTTTCCGCCAGGTGCGTGTGGGCAAGGACGGCCGGACCTTCCGGATACACAAGTTTCGCAGCATGGCGGTCAACACCGCCGGCAATTCGAAAGAGATCACCGTTGGGGGTGACGCGCGCATCACGCGCACGGGAGCCTGGATCCGCCACTGGAAGCTGGATGAACTGCCCCAGCTCATCGACGTACTGGCCGGCAGCATGAGCGTGGTGGGCCCACGTCCTGAAGTGCCCCGGTATGTCGAGCTCTATCCCGAGGAGCAACGGCGCATCGTGCTGTCAGTGAAACCAGGCATTACCGACTTGGCATCCATCCAGTTCCGGCATGAGAACGAGCTGCTGGCGCAAGCCAGCGATCCGGAACAGGCTTACCGCGAACAGATCCTGCCCGAAAAGCTGCGGCTCCAGAGCGAATATGTGCGCACGCGCTCCTTCATCGGCGACATGAAAATCCTGGTCGCGACTTTCGCCGCCATTCTCAGGCGGTGAATATGTGTCCGAACACGTGTGCCCATCACGAAATCGGACGCATTGATACACATTGATTCAGTCCGAGAAACGCGGTCGAAATAATGGCTGTGTTAGGCTGTTGCTAGACTGCCGTCTGACTCAATATATATAAAAACCGGCATCAGATTGACTATCCATTCCGAACCCCCGTCCGCGGTAACTACTGCAGTCCAGACCGGCATCGCTTCACCTATGAGAGTCGCGCTTTTGGGTGCGACGCGAAGCATACATACCGTACGATGGGCCAATGGCCTGAGCGCACGCGGCCACGAGGTGCACCTGCTGTCGCTTGACGCCCCTTCCTCGGACATCGCGCCGGCAGTCCATCAGCACAAATTACCCTGCGGTGCCCCCTGGGGATACTTCCTGGCTGTTTTCAAGCTGCGACAACTGCTCTGCCGGATCAAGCCCGACCTGCTCAACACCCACTATGCGACCGGCTACGGCCTGCTGGCTCGACTGTCGGGCTTCCTGCCTAACCTGCTGTCGGCCTGGGGCAGCGATATCTACGACTTCCCGAACAAGAGCCGCTGGCACCATGCCGTACTGGGCAAGACCCTGGACCGCGCAACGGCGCTCGGTGCGACCAGCCACGCCATGGCGATTAAAATGCGTGAGCTGTCCAGCACCCCCATTTTTGTCACGCCCTTCGGCATCGACGAGCACCAATTCACACCCAAGCTTGTAAGAAATCCGTCAGACCATATTGTCATCGGCACGGTGAAGACACTGGAGGCGATTTATGGGATCGACACCTTGATCCAGGCGTTCGCAAAGCTCAAGGGCAGGCTTGCCATGGCGCACCCCGATCTGGCTGATCGGCTGATGCTGAGGATCTATGGCGGTGGGAGCCAGTTCCACATGCTTGCAAAGATGGCTGAAAGCCTCGGGCTCACGGACTGCGTCGAACTCAAGGGGCAGATTCCGCATGCCGACGTACCGTCCGCGCTGGACCAACTGGACATTTATGTCGCGTTGAGCCGCCGCGATAGTTTCGGGGTAGCAATTCTGGAAGCCTGCTCGAGCGGACTGCCTGTCGTCGTGTCCGACGCGGATGGCCCCGCCGAGGTCGTGCTCGATGGCGTGACGGGTTTCGTCGTGCCGATCGAAGATGCCGATGCCGCCGCCTACAAACTCGAAACCCTCGTACTGGATGCGCCATTGCGGGCACGGATGGGGGCGGCCGGCCGCGAGCGCGTGCGCGGCCGCTACAGTTGGGATCATAGCCTCGACCTGATGCAGCAGGCCTACCGGGAAACCTTGCGCATCCATCACGGCTCCACGGCGCACGGCGCGTCATGACGCTGCTCATCGTCCTCGTCATCCTGAGCTTCTCGACCATCCACCTGCTCGAGTACCTCAGCTATTACGCCCGCATCGCCGGCCGGCTTGCGGGCAAGCCGGTCACGGGGTACGCCGTTCAGAACGCCACAACCACGATCACGCGATTCTTCTATCTGGCGCTGATGCCCCTGCTGGGATTCCTGATAGACAAGCAGATCCCGGTTGTCACCTACCAGATGATGGGACTGGGCGCGCTGGCCGGCGCCACGGCACTCTCGCTGCTCGCATTCTTCATCCGTTTCCACTGGATCACCTTGCTGGCGAACTTCATCCAGCGGCGCAGCCGAAAACCTAAGCTGCGCAGCATAGACGTACGCAAGCAACTGGAAACACCCTCCAGGTTCCCTCGCAAGCGCATCATCGTACTGGCGGCGGCAGTATTCCTCTGTTATGCGGTTGGCGTGCTCGTGTCGTATTACTTTGCGCTGGTGTTCCACGACTACCGCAGCACCATTTCGCAACTCTCCGGCATCGTGAACGGATTCGCCACCGTGCTGCTCACGTTCGTGCTCGAGCCGCGCATCGCCACGATCGTGGACGACCATCCCACCCACGACGTCTACCATGCGGTGCAGGCCATGCTGACGGGCCGCCTGCTGGCAGTCGGCATCTTGGCGCCAACGCTGTTCTGGAGCCTGGGCAATGCGCTGGGCTGACACCAGGACAACTCGTCTGGCCGACCGGCTCATGCTGGCCGCCTTCGCGTTGTGCCTGGCCGGCTCGTCGATCTATGTGCCCTATCCCCTGCGCCCATTCCATTGGGGGTTGGCGTTTTTCGTCGTGGCCCTGGCCATCGCTCCATCCTGGCGCATTGCGGCGTGGAATACCCGCCTGAAGCTGCCGGTGCTCATCCTCGTGCTTCTCCTGGCACTTCAATCGCTTTGGGTCATGGCGGACGACCGCTACACCCGATACACCATCTACCTCCTGATTGGCGCGGCTTCCGCCATACTGGGCGAAACGATCGCACGCCGACCCAAACCGTTCCTGTTCCTGTTCCCCGGGTTGTTGGCTTACTGGTTCATCACCGCCTACTTTCCTGCATTCGACGCCTGGACCGAAGCACAGCGGTTCCGGCCCCGCTATCTGCTGACCGGCGGGGTGTGGAACAACATCAACGACATGGCCACTACGCTGGTGTTAGCCAACCTCATCTGGTTGCTTTGTCGCCGGCGCCTTTCGCTACCGTTGTTCGGCGCGTGCTGGTTCTACGCACTGTTGCTCAATCGACGGGCGGACATGGCCGCCGCCCTGGTGCTGGGCATCATGTACCTGGTGTGGCTCGTGGACGGCGACCGGCTGCGGGAACGCCTGAAATTCCTGGCCACCTGTACGCTGGCGACGCTGGCCGCACTTCCGCTGCAGAGCGAACCCCTGCATCTGGTTTCCCTGCCAACCATCCAGGCGACGGCCCCACCTGACGTCCCGCCCCCCGGCGGAATCCCGCCAACCCATGTTGCCCCCCCGGTCGTGGCGGAGCAGCCCGCCATGACGGAGACGCCACCGGCGCCTGCCTCCGGCATCGGGCAAGCCCAGTCCCCGGCCCCGGCGATGGGGCCCCCGCCGAGCACCGGCATTCATGTCGCACCGGTGCCACTGGCCGAGACCCACCATGAGCCGCCGCCGGCGCCGACCGCAAACGTACGCATCAAAGCACAGGATGGAGATGAATCTTCCGCCTTCCGCGCCAGGCTCACCATGGATATGCTGGCGGAATGGCGGGCAATGCCGTGGTGGCAATGGTTCACAGGGCTGGGCGCGGGACAATTGAACCTGACCTGGCCTGGCAACAAGGCTCCATGGGCGTCGCCCCATTTCTTCTGGCTCGAAATGTTCTTTCATGTCGGGCTGGGCTGGTTCCTGCTGCTGGGCTGGCTGATGTGGCGGCTGGACTGGCGAGGCCGGATCAGCCTGCTGGTCGCCGGCATTGCCGGTCTCGCCCCCAGTTCCATGGTCTATTTCCAGCCCTTCTGGATATTCCTCGGTGTACTGGCTGGAACCATTCCGCGCGGAGACTCTGCGCGTAATCGATCGCCCCAACTTCAGTCCTGACTGTGAGATTTAGCAGAATGATCTGCGGTCAGCGCGAACAACTGTAAAATTTCGCGCACAGATAACAAGGCACATACGGTATTGACGCCCCCATGATTCTTCCTCTAGCCATCCGGCGTCTTTTTGTGGATTTACCCCGGCCAGCCAAGCAGGCCCTTGCGGTTCTGCTCGACGCGATCATCCTGCTGATTTCGTTCTATCTGGCGCTGTGGCTGCGTTTCGAGTTATTTTTCCTGAACAATTCTTATTTCGCCCTTTCCTTGCTTGCCTGTGCCGGCGGCGTGCTCGCAATGGCTGGATTCGGGGTCTACAACTACATCCTGCGCTACATGAATGAGCGGGTGATCCTGGGCATTACCGGGGGAATCGCCGTCTCGGTCATGGTCGTCACAGCCGCCAATACCTTTCTGCATCTGGTGGGTTTGTCGCGGGCCGTTCTTGTTATCTATGGCTCACTCGCCATCGCGGGCCTGGTCGCCACGCGCTGGGTCGCCCGCCGCGCGCTGTTCACAGATACCAAGGATGTCGGCGATCTTCGCATTCCCGTCGTCATTTACGGCGCAGGCGGTGCCGGCTCCCAACTCGCCACGGCCCTGCGAGCCGGCCCTCACTATCACCCTGTCGCCATGCTGGATGATGACCGTCGCAAGCACGGTCTGATGGTCGCGGGACTTCGGATACACCCCCCCGAGCATCTGCCCTCCCTGGTGGAGCGGCATGGGGTGCGGCAACTCCTGATCGCGATGCCGACCGCTGGCCGCGCTCGCCTGCGCGAAATCGTTGATTCCGCTGAGCAGTACCGTTTGCGCATCCGGCTGGTTCCCAGCCTGCGCGAGCTTGTGGATTCCAACGGCTTGCGTTTGCGTGATGTTCAGGTCGAAGACCTGCTTGGCCGCGATCCCGTGGCTCCCATACCGGATCTGCTAGGTCGCTGCGTCACTGGTCGCAGTGTCATGGTGACCGGCGCGGGAGGTTCCATCGGATCGGAACTTTGCCGCCAGATCGTCGCACTGAATCCGACACGGCTCGTCCTGTACGAAATGTCGGAACCCGCACTTTATGCGATCGAGCAGGAACTGGTGCAACTGATAGGACACCGCCCTATCGAACTGGTGGCCGTGCTCGGTTCGGTTCGCGATTACGATCACAGCCTGCATCGCATTAGACAATATCAAATCCAGACGATCTACCATGCCGCCGCATACAAGCACGTGCCGATGGTCGAGCAAAATGTCTCGGAGGGCGTCGCCACCAATGCGCTGGGAACGCTATCGCTGGCCAAGGCGGCAATCACCGCGAATGTCAGCGATTTCGTGCTAATTTCGACGGACAAGGCCGTCCGGCCCACCAATGTCATGGGCGCATCCAAACGGTTGGCCGAGCTGATCCTGCAGTCGCTGTCCCAACGCCAGAACGTAACCCGGTTTTCCATGGTGCGATTCGGTAATGTTCTCGGCAGTTCCGGTAGCGTCGTGCCGCTATTCCATCGGCAGATCCTGGCTGGTGGGCCGGTCACACTGACACACGCTGACATTACCCGGTATTTCATGACTATTCCTGAAGCCGCACAGCTCGTGCTCCAGGCCGGAGCCATGGGAGAATCGGGGTCGGTCTTTGTGCTGGACATGGGCGAACCGGTCCGCATCCGCGATCTGGCGGAACGCATGGTAAGACTTTGCGGCTTAACCGTACGTGACGCGTCGGACCCGGACGGCGATATTGAACTGCGTGTGGTGGGCCTGCGTCCGGGTGAAAAACTCTATGAAGAACTCCTTATCGGCGGCGACGTCAAACCCACTCTGCATCCTCGCATCATGCAGGCGCGAGAGAACGATCTGCCCTATGAACAATTGAAAGCCGGACTGGATCACATGGAGCAATCGCTGGCCTCCTGGAATCGTGACGAAATCGTGGCAACCCTGAAGACATTGGTCGCCGAATTCAGCCCACAAGCGGAAGACGTGGCGTCCCGCTGTATTGCAAACGCCTCGCAATAATGGTTCGGGTAGCGCATCTCACCACGGCGCATCCGCGCTTCGACGTCAGAATTTTCCACAAGGAATGCTGCAGCCTCGTAGACGCGGGCTACCAAGTTGATTTATATGTCGCCGACGGACAGGGCAATGCGCAGTGCAAAGGCGTATCCATCATTGATGTTGGCCGTCCGAACGGACGCATCCATCGCATGCTGGGCAAAACCTGGATCGTCTGGAACGCTGTGCGCAAGACGGATGCGAGCATCATCCACATCCATGACCCCGAACTGCTCCCCATTGCGCTCGCGTTCCGTTACATGGGCCGCAAGGTCATTTACGACGCCCATGAAGATGTACCTCGCCAACTCCTGAGCAAACCTTGGATCAATCCGTTGGTTCGGTACGCCATCGCGTGGCCATTCGAGCGCCTGGAGAATTTCATTGCCCGGCGCTGTGCGGTCGTGGTTGGCGCCACGCCGTATATTGCCAAACGCTACACATCCCAAGGCATACATAGTATCGCCGTTAACAATTATCCTATTCCGGGAGAACTTGGCGAAACGTCGGAAAAATCCGATCTCGCCGTATCTTCTCCTGACGCTACTCGCAACGTTTGCTACATAGGTGGTATCACGCGTATGCGCGGCGCAGTTGAGATGCTTAAAGCGCTAGAAAAAACCGATGCGCGGATGATTCTGGCCGGGCCAATGGAAAGCGAGGCGCTGCATGCCGAACTGGCTACCATGCCGGCGTGGAAAAACGTGGACTATCGCGGGGTCCTGGACCGGAGCGCCGTCCGCGACGTGCTCCACGAATCGCAGTTGGGCCTTGTCCTGCTGCATCCCATCCCCAATTATCTCGACGCCTTACCGGTCAAGATGTTCGAATATATGGCTGCGGGCTTGCCCGTATTGGCCTCGGACTTCCCGCTATGGCGAGGCATACTCGATTCCTCCGGAGCGGGCATCTGTGTCGATCCCCTCGACACGGACAGTGTCGCGCAGGCCATCGAGATGATGCTGAATCTGCCGGACGACCAAAAGCGGCTGATGCGTCGCGCAAGCCGCGCCGCCATTCGGGACACTTACAACTGGAAAAACGAAGAGGCCAAATTAGTCGCCGCGTACGCGGCAATCGCCCAACAGTAGCTCTTCCGCAACCCGAATCCCAAGAGCGCCCGCAGGGGATTCAAGTATCATTACGCTCTGCCTAAATCGGGGTTGCGACATGCTAGGCGCGCGCGGCAAATGCGCCCCGCGATCCATCAGACAAATCACCGCCGCACCGCGTACGGCGCCAGCCAGACTGATTGTCCAATATGACCACCAAAATTCTCACCGTCCTCGGCGCTCGACCGCAGTTCATCAAGGCCAGCGTCGTATCCGCCGCAATCGCCGCGGATGCGCGTCTGCAGGAAATCGTGGTTCATACGGGCCAACATTTCGACAGCAATATGTCGGATGTATTCTTCGACGAGCTTGGCATGGACAAACCGAAGCATCAGTTGGACATCCACGGTGGCGGCCACGGTGAGATGACAGGGCGTATGCTCGGAGCGGTCGAACAGGTACTACTGGCCGAGCGTCCCGACATCGTCATGGTCTATGGCGACACCAATTCCACGCTGGCGGGCGCCCTGGCGGCGGCCAAGCTGCATATTCCGGTCGCACACATCGAAGCGGGCTTGCGCTCGTTCAACATGCGCATGCCCGAGGAAATCAACCGCGTCCTGACCGATCGCGTATCCCGCTGGTTGTTCACGCCCACGCGCAGCGCAAGCGACAACCTCATCAAAGAAGGCGTAGCCGAGGGGGCGATCACGCAGGTTGGCGACGTGATGTTCGACGTGGCCCTACGGCATGGCGCCCGCGTCACCGAGCAAGGCGGCGCCCTCGAACGCCTCGGCCTGACGCCGCACGAATATGTCCTAATCACTGTGCATCGTGCCGAAAATACGGACGACCCCCAACGCCTTCGCGCCATCATGCAGGGCCTGGAACAAGTCGCGGCGACGAAAACCGTCGTCTGGCCAATCCATCCCCGCACACGCGCCACGTTGGCTCGCCTGGGCTTACTGGAAAACCTGCGCAACCGTTTCGTCATCACGGATCCCGTGGGCTACCTGGACATGGTGCAACTGGAGAAATACGCTGCGCTGATCGCCACGGATTCCGGCGGTGTACAAAAAGAAGCCTTCTTCCACCGCGTACCTTGCGTCACTCTGCGCGACGAGACCGAATGGGTCGAGCTCGTGGACGCCGGCTGGAATCTGCTGACGCCGCCTCAATCCGCCGACGCCATCGCTGCGGCCTGCCAGCACGCGCTGACCATTCGGCCCGCCGAGATTCAACCCTACGGCGCCGGTGACGCCGCCAGCATTATTGCCACCCATCTCGCGGGCTAGGCACCATGTGCGGCATTCTCGGCGGCTGGTGGCGAACGCCATTGCCCGATCTGCCTTCGCGGATCGAGCGGGGCATCCTTGCTCTCAAGCACCGTGGGCCGAATGACCATGGCGTGGAATCCGCGCATGCGCCTTGGGGGGAAACCGCATTGGGCCAGACGCGGCTTTCCATCATCGACCTCAGCGCGGGCGGACATCAGCCCATGCGCTCGTCCGATGGCCGCTATATATTGGTCTACAACGGCGAGATCTACAACTACACGGAACTGCGCCAGGAGTTGCGCCAGGCGGGCCATCACTTCCAATCGGACAGCGATACCGAAGTCCTGCTGACCTCCTGGATACACTGGGGCCCGTCCTGCCTGACCCGCTTCAAAGGCATGTTCGCATTCGCGATCGTGGACACGAAGGATGGGTCGCTCAGCCTCGTCCGTGATGCATTTGGCATCAAGCCGCTTTTCTATCGCTATACGGATGGCCAACTGGTCTTCGGATCGGAGCTTCCCGCCATTCTGGCGTTGACGCCCGAGGAACCGCGGCTTGATTGGCAGTCCGCCTATGACTATCTCGTGCACGGCCGCTACGACCATGGCGCGCGCACCTTCGTCGACGGCATCAGGCATGTTCCGGCCGGCAGCATCCTGACCTTGTCTCCCCAGACTGGGGCGCTGTCGGCACCCGCCGTCTGGTGGATCCCGTCCATCCACACCCGCGAGAAGATCAGCGTAGCCGACGCCGCCGTCCATCTACGCGAACGCTTCCTGCAGAACGTACGGCTGCACCTGCGCAGCGATGTTCCATTGGGAGCGGCGCTGTCGGGCGGTGTGGATTCCTCCGCCATCGTCTGCGCCATGCGGCACATCGAGCCGGACCTGCCCATCCACACCTTCAGTTTCATTGCCAGGGGATCGCAGAAATCTGAAGAGAAATGGGTAGATCTGGTCAACGCCCAGGTGGGCGCCCACGGCCACAAGGTCGTGGTCGAACCGAACGAACTGGCGGCGGATCTGGACGATATGATCCGCGCCCAGGGCGAGCCCTTCGGCAGCACCAGCATCTACGCACAATACCGCGTCTTCAAACTCGCCAAGGAAAACGGCATCACCGTGGCGCTGGAGGGCCAGGGTGCGGATGAACTGCTGGCAGGCTACCACGGTTATCCCGCACACCGTATCGTGAGCCTGTTGCAGGAGGGCCGGCTGACCGAAGCCTGGGCATTCCTTGGCCGTCAGCGGCAATGGCCCGGCCGGCCGTCCAGCCGGGCCATCCTGCAGGAAACCGTCGCGCTCATGCTGCCCGATGCGCTCTATCATCGCGCGCGCAATGCCAGCGGCCGCAAATCGGCCCCTGCCTGGCTGGACGTCGATCAGTGCATCGAAGCCGGTGTCGTCACCCAGTTTCCCCGTGACGGTTGGCCGTCACCAGCGCGCGGACGCCGCCTCATGGGTGAACTGGCACAGTCCCTGACGCGGCGCGGACTAGGCTGGCTGCTACGCCACGGCGATCGGAACTCGATGCGGTTTTCGATCGAAAGCCGAGTGCCTTTCCTGACCACCGACATGGCGGATTTTCTGCTGGGACTGCCAGAAAATCATCTTATTTCCTCCGGTGGAGAGACCAAGCACATTTTCCGCGCGGCCATGCGGGGTATTGTCCCGGACGCCATTCTGGATCGCAAGGACAAGATCGGCTTCGAGACCCCCGAGCTCGAATGGCTGCGGGCGCTCGCTCCTCAGATCCGCGGCTGGCTCTCCGAGAATACAGGCGCGACCTTTCTGGACAGGACACAGTTGGTCGCTGAATTCGATGCGGTCATTGCCGGCCGCAAACCCTTCGGCTGGCAGACGTGGCGCTGGATCAACTTCCAGCGCTGGATGCACGTCATGAATGTTCGGGCGTGAGCGCCGTATTTGATGAACAAGACCGTCGCCCTGTTGGTGCTAAACCCCTTCACCAACGATAGCCGCGTGCTCAAGGAAGCACAATCGCTCAAGCGTGCCGGCTACGAGCCATTTGTGGTTGCCCTGCATGAATCCGGTCTGCCGGAGCGTGAAACCGTGCATGGCATCGACGTCCGACGCGTGCGCCTGTTGAGCCGCGGCTGGCCTAAAGTGCTGCCGGTGCAGCTCTTCAAGTATGTCGAATGGCTGTGGCGGGCCTTTCTGCTGGCCCGCAAGGCGGCCATCGTCCACTGCAATGACCTGCCCACGTTGCCAGCCGGCGCCGTCGCTCGCATGCTCGGCCGCAAGCGCACACGTGTCGTTTACGATGCGCACGAATTCGAGATCAATGACGTCGCCAATGAACCGCGCTGGAAGATACGCGTCAAGAGCATGATGGAGCGCTTCTGGATCCGGCATGCGGACGCCACCATGACGGTCAGCGAATCCATTGCCGAAGAATACGTTCGCATGTACGGGATTGCAAAACCCGCGCTGGTACTGAACTGTCCGCCCCTCGCGCCCCCGCCCAAAGCAGATATTTTCCGTTCGACCCTAGGCATTGCCAAGGATGCCATTATTTTCCTCTATCAGGGGGGACTGGCTCCCGGACGCGGTATCGAACCTATCATCGACGCATTCAAGAGGATGCCTGACGACAAGCGAGTCGTGGTATTCATGGGTTACGGCCCCCTGGCGGGCTCTATCGCCCAGGCTGCGGCGGCGTCCGCAAACATTTATTATCACCCTGCGGTATCGCCGGATGACCTGCCCTCCTATACCGCCTCGGCAGATGTCGGACTGTGCCTGATCGAAAATCTGTGCCTGTCGTACTTTTATTGCCTGCCCAATAAGCTGTTCGAATACATAATGGCCAGTCTGCCTGTAGTAGTTTCCGATCTACCTGAACTGCGACGAATGGTCACCGATCATGCCATAGGCTGGATAGTCCCCGACGGCCAAGAAACCGCCATCACCAATGCGATCCAGCATATTGATCGGCAGGCTCTAGCGTCCTGCGAACAAGCAATGCGCCGTTGCCGCGAACTATATCACTGGGGCGAGCAAGAAAAAAAACTATTGCAAGTATATAAAAAATTAAATGCCAAATTATTCTGAACTCTCTAGTCCGTTGAGCTCCTACCACGCGTTGCAATAACTGTACGAAAATTTTCCAACACCGCCCGCATCTCCGCGAATATGCGAGCGGCGCTTATTAAGCGGCCAATCTATCAGTTGGGGACGCGTCAATAAATTGCTGGTGCCACAACTCTAAAGATAGGAACGCCCACATATTTCGGTTATAGGCGCCTTGCTTGGAAGTTTGATCTATCAGGTTCGCTCCCGGAGCAAGGTAGTCTCGGCTACGCGCTTTGGCAGATCCGAGCATATCGCACACGAATTCAGTAGTGCGTCCACCCGCCTTCATCCAGTGATTCAACGGCACTGGAAAGCCCATCTTATCCTTACGTTCCCTCACGGCACTGGGAAGGCGCTGTGAAAAGGCCACGCGCAATAAGCGCTTAAGCTCGCCACTTGCAAACTTGATATTTGCCGGGATCGTTGCAGCGAATTCCACTAGCGGATGATCCAGGAAAGGAACCCGTGACTCCACTCCATGCGCCATACTCATTCGATCTTCGACTCTGAGCAGGGCCGGCAATAGCGTTTTGAAATCGAAGTGAGTCATACGGTCGAAATAAGCTTCCGCACCGACATTGTCGCCCCAAAAAATTTCTTTGAAGGCGCGCATTACGGGTTCCGCTGCAATTGCTTCAGGGGCCACCACTCCATTCAATGTGTTCGCGCGATTGATTAATCTGAAATAGCGCTCATCACGAGGGCTGAATAGACCGCCGGACCAAAATTCCTGAAGCATTGGCTTGTACTCTTTAAGTGTAACCAAATTAGGAATGATAGACTCATAAGTAACCACATACTTTCCGTTATTAAGTGTCCCGTCAATCGCCCCTTTGATACACTGTTCAAAGTACGCTACCAGGTAGCGTGCATAGCCCCCAAAAATCTCATCCCCACCCTGTCCCCCCAAAACCACCTTTACCTTAGATGCAGCCAAACGCGATACCATGTATTGTGGAAAAGACCCTGGTCCGGCGACAGGTCCATCCAGGTGATAAATAACATCCTGGATATTATCCACAAAATCATCTTGCGTCATATCTTGAAAATAGCAGTTCATGCTATTTTCATCAGCCACAATCTGTGCATACCTAGACTCGTCAAAGGCCTGATTTTCAGAGAAGCGTCCGTTGAATATTTTGAATGGCCCTGTAGGGCGCGCCTCGCGTCCGAGGATCGCTAACAGGCTAGAATCAATTCCACCGCTCACATAAGCCCCGACTTCCACGTCGGCGCGCATATGTAAATCGATAGATTCTGCCATCAATTCTCTCAGCCGCTCAACAAAATATGCTTCAGTATGATAGGCATCAAGCTCGTAATGCACCTCCCAATAGCGTTCAATCCGCAGGCTACCGTCTTGCGGCATCCAACCACAATGAGCAGCAGGGACCTCATGCACGCCTTCAAGCAGCGTCGCGCCACTTAGGGTAAATTGAAATGAGAAATATTCTGACAGCGCCGACGCACATACTGTTCGAGTAGCCATAAACGGTGCGAGGGCTTTCATTTCCGAAGCAAAATACACTCGCTCACCTTGCTTCGTCCAATACAGCGGCTTTATACCGAAACGATCTCGCGCAAAAAAAGCCGCGTTGCATTTCGGATCCCATATCACGAAAGCAAACATGCCACGCAATTTCTTAACGCAGTCCGCCCCCCAGCGCAAATAGGCACGCAACACCACTTCAGTATCCGAAGTCGTGCGGAAGTCTCCGCCCAACTCTTTCCTGAGTTCGATGTAGTTATATATTTCACCGTTGTAGGTGATTACCATACCGGAATCGGGGTCTGTCATCGGCTGCGCCGCCTCAGTAGACAGATCGATAATGGACAACCGGACATGCGCCAGCCCAACTCGCCGATCCTGAGAGATCCAGGCGCCCTCACCGTCAGGGCCACGATGCCGCTGCATCGCGATTCCACGATTCAGTATGCTCTCGGCATCGCCTACCGGCGCGTGCGAAATGAATCCGAATACTCCGCACATATCATGCCCCCGTTTTCTTCAAGGCCGCGACATCCTTCGCCATTAAGGTTCGCACGCCTCGACGTTTCAACTCGACCAGAAGATCCCGATAAAAGCTCTTGAGGCCGTAACCGCTGTAAATTGCCTGGGAGAAGTGACTTGCAGGCACAGAAGTGAGGTCCGTGACCCCGCGAGTCAAATCGCGACGCAATTTATCATTGGGCGCATTCAAATATATGAGCATGGGATGGACGTTCAGGATTTTTAAACCTGGCTGATCCAACTTGACATGCTCGAGCTCCAGCGGTTTGTTTAGGTCAACGTGGATACCATCCTCCCAGACGTATGCCATACGAACCAGGCCATTGTAGTCGTAATAGCATTGCGCAAATGGCTGCCCCCAAAGAAATGTACTGATATCGTAAGAAAGACCGGCCGTTTTCGCAAGGTCACTTATATTCTGCCCAAAAAAATTCCGGTGGCAGCGCAAACCGACCGAATCAGGAAAAATTTCTTTCAGCTCAAGTATTTTTCGAGAGAAACGGAATTCTGGATGAGGACGGGTATTATCCGGATGCAGACCGATTTCGACAAACTCGCTCGATGCCTTAAGAAGCGGACTGTCGTGCGTGGCAAACGCCGTGATGTTGAAGCCCGCCTCTGCGACCAACTCAAGCACCGCCGCAGTTGCATAATCTGGAGCCCAATCAATGTCCGTGGTTAGAATTACCGTCTCCAGTCCATTCAGATTGTAGTACGGCGAAAAGGGATCATTTTTAAAATATTCGTTCAAATTTTCCATTATTTCACCGTGGCAATATCCCGTCGCTCATTGAGCACACGGTTATACATGGCCGAGAAAGCCTGAGCCTCTGCATCCCACAGGTATTTGTGGGCGTTTTTTATCAATGCGGGGCGGAATCGTTCTACTCCCCCAAGCTGGGGGTCAAGTGCAATATCGATCGCACGCGCATAATCCTCTGCAACATGGAACGGCACTAACACCCCGAACCCCTCTTTGCCCACCACTCGCTCCACGTTTGTCAATTCGCTCGAACCAATCATTGCAGTACCGGCGGCAATGAATTCGTACATTTTATTGGGCGACGAAATTGTCGTATTGAGATCTTCCGCTTGGTAGGGCATCACACCGATATCGACCGATGCTGCCCAATAGACGATTTCATTCCAAGGAATCGGAGGGAGAAAATGGACTCGATCGCCTATCCCCAGTTCTTTTGCCATTTCCTCAAACTCGGGAATTTCCATACCCCACGTGAGAAAAACGATATGCACCGGGTTCTTTGCTTTGGCAATGCCCTCGAGCAAAAAGTGAATTTTTCGCCCTCGGTTTATACCGCCCATAAACAGCATGACCTTGGCATCATCCGGCAATGCTATTTTATCTCGTACCTTAGAATACCGCCGAGTGATATCAAATCCTTCCGGCTGTTCGGTCGCATTGGTTAGCGGAGTGAAACGGTGGTAGTCATGATCCTTCGCCATGACTGCTGCCTGGTCCGAATTGATGACCACCACCTCATCGCAATACCCTATCAGGCGGTGCTCTGTATTAAACAGTCGGTCTTTTCTTTCGCCTTCAACCCCAGGTTGATAACTGTAGAGCTCGTGAGCATCATATATAAGAGGTATCTTCCTGGTCTGCGCCACAACCACTCCCACTCTGAGTGCTGGCAGATCATGCACATGAACCACGTCGATAACATCAATCGCTAACGCAAATTGAATGACGAAGTGCTCCCACATATCCAATGGCTCAGCGGAAAAGTACTCCTTCAATGTCGAATTCAGTGGGGTAATGAGAGCTGTCTGATCAGGAAGTTCTCGGACAGGAGCCACTACCTGTGAGGCAGTCGAGAGTTTCCCCGCTAATAATGCGAGCAGGGCAACTGCGGGGCGTCTGACCAGCGCTGGCAACTTGGAGCGCGCTACAACGCCCATGGAGAAATTCGGTGCCGATAGCGCTGCCAACCCCCCACCGACAGCTCGACCAAAATATCGGCGTAGAACGGGAAATACCCTTCTGAATCTCGCCTCGCTGGATGCAGCTTTTTCGCGGGCAAGGCGATCACGAGTCGTAGCTTCTGTTTCCGTCACCCCTTGAGGCAACGGTGGCTTCCATGTCTCAATATCGTCGAAGACACGGACATCGGGGATCCCCGCGGTCAGATCTACGTCTAGTTCGGGAAACCGCAGTATGGGCAAGCCATCAATATTTCGTTCGTTGGAGCCGTGCGTATTATATGTCGCCAATAAAGCAACTTTCTGTCCCGTCTTACGCAAAAGCTTGGCTTCGAGCACAATACGTCGATCGACCATAAAATTTCGGTCGATCATCATGATTTTCTTTTCTTTGGAATTCATCTCACATACTCATGCGGGCCGAAGTTTAGTCGACTCGGCTTGGGCCAAGCTATCTTCCAGCACCAAAATTGCTGCCTCTACCTCCTGATGCAGCGCTTTGATGCGCGCCTGCGCCTCTTCCGGATAAGCCGCAGCGAAGTGATTCATCCAAGGATGCTGTTTGCCGGAGGGACGGTGTTTTAGCTTCTTAATGCTGCCGATTACCTTCCCTTCTCCACCAACGACGAGCGCTCCTGCCGGTATGGCGCCACGAGCTCTTGCCATTGCGGCGACAAACGCGCCTGCCCCCACGTTCGCCCCTGGCAAGACCACTGCGCTGGTACATACCACCGACCCAGCACCAAGCGTGACGCCTTCCTTGAGGCCCGAGGGAGGGATCGGATCGTTTGTCAACACGACATATGGAAAAATCCAGACCAAATCGCCGATGTCCGCGCCGCGACCAATATGTACGTTACTGTGGAATCGAACCCAATCACCGATTTTTGCTTCACCCTCTAAGTCATTAAAGCTGCCGACCTGCAGATTGCAACCAGCCACTAGGCCTTCGCGGATCAAGGTGGAGTGCCCCACCCGTAAATCGGGTCCGAACTCACTACCTTCGTACAGAATCGAATGGGAACGAATAATCGCCCCTTCGCCGAGGGTCAGTGCTTTACCTTTGTAATCTCCTCCGGCCGGGTGCCCCAAAATGCAAAAATCACCAATTACCGCGTTATCACCGATCACAACATTATCGTAAACACGGACATTTGCGCCAAACGCGACATTTTTGCCAATTTTCGCCTTCTCGGAAATCATCACAATAGCGGTCCTTTATCTTAAAGTTTATCAATGGCCTCTACGATTCGCACTGCCGCCATACCACCTCCAAAGAACTCTCTTACAGCGTCGACCGGCGGTCGCGTCGCGTTGTGAAAAGCCGCTTCTATCGAAGCTTTATCGGTTTTACCGATGGTGGCCCATTCGCGTTCCAGCAAATCATGCCAAGTATCTTGCCGGAAGAGCATCACGCAGCGACATCCGCTCCATACAGCTTCACGTGGCAAACCACCCGAGTCGGTAATAACCATATCCGCCTGCTCGAGCAATCCCAGCATCTCGAAATAAGTGATCGGGTCGATGCACTGTATGTTACCCAGCGTGCCGCCGCCGTCCTGATAGGCGCGCAAAACGGCTCGCGTACGCGGATGGACAGGGAGAACCACGGGTTTGTCCAGCGCGGCCATGCAAGAGATGATGTCGGCAAAACGGTCGGCGTTCTCCGGATCGGTGTTCTCTGGACGATGAAGAGTCGACACATGGTACTGCCCAGGTCGCAGACCCAGCTTATCCCGGATCCGCTTGCTACGCTGAGGCCAATTGCGGACGTAACAATCAAGCAGGACATCGCCTACCAACCGCGACCGCCCCCCCAGACCCTCGCGCTCCAGATTCTCCAGAGCTCGGGGAATAGGGGCGCAATTCAGTGCCGCAATATGGTCGGTCACTATGCGATTGATCTCTTCCGGGCGTCGACGATCAAAATCCCGCAAGCCTGCCTCAACGTGTACTACGGGCACGTGTACCTTCGACGCGGCTAAAGCGGCAGCCATCGTGGAGTTGGTATCGCCATCCACTAGCACAACGTCTGGTCGTTCCGTCAATATCGCACGCTCGATGCCTTCCATCATGCGGCCAGTCATCGCTGCATGCGATAGACCAGCTACTGCCAGATTTATGTCGGGCTCGGGAATACCTAATTCACGGAAAAATACCGTACTCATACCTTCATCGTAATGTTGGCCGGTATGTAAGAGTACATGCTGATGGCCACGGGTAAGCAACGCCTGCCTCAAAACGGGAACCTGCATGAACTGAGGCCGGGCACCAACGACTCTAAGTATTTTCATAATTCTTACGCCACCTGAAGACGTTGATATTCAATCAAAGCATCTGCCGTATCGCCAAAGAAAACCATTTTCCCGTGTGACATCAGAATACACTTATCACAAAACCGCTTAACCAAATCCGGGGAATGGGATGCAAACATGAAAATATGCGAATCGAATATCTGCTTTTCTAGCCTCGCTTCTGCCCGAGATTGAAAAGCAGCATCCCCCGCGCCAAATACCTCATCGATCAGTAGAACTTCAGGATCAGAAAACAAAGCCATTGCGAAGTACAAGCGCATGGACATACCAGCAGAATAAGTTCTTACCGGCAAATCGATAAAATCGCCCAATTCCGTAAATTCGGTTACCTGAGGCACCAAGTCGCGAATATGTTCCTGCGACATTCCCATCATCGCGCCGATCCGGTAGATATTTTCCATTCCGGACAGATCGGGGTCAGCACCCACGCCAAGCTCAAAGATGGTGGACACTCGGCCCTCGATACTCGATGTTCCTCGCGTCGGATGATAAATCCCCGAAATAAGGCGCATAAGAGTGCTTTTACCTGACCCATTGTGCCCAATAAGGCCTATTCTTGCCCCATCGGTAATCGAAAGGCTAATATCCGTCAGCGCAGAAACAACTCGATGACCACTGGTATTCGCACCAATCAAACCGCCGGTTCCCAGCCGCAAAATTTGATGCCTCAGTGACGTGGCTCGGGCTGAGAATATAGGAAACTCCAACGATACGTTCTGAAGAGAAATAGACGCCATTTCATATCCACAGAGATATTTTCTTACGGCAGCGGGAAAAGATAACCAATGCCACCACCCATACAAGCGAGGTCAACCCGATAACGACCGAATAATTCACGACGGTCGGCATGTGCCCAAGCAAAGGCTCGCGCACCACGGCGATAAAGTGTGTAAACGGGTTTAGCTCGGCAATGAACGCACGAGGCCCGAGGGTCGATTGGAACCATAGCACCGGCGTCAGGAAAAAGATCAAAGGCATGACTGCCTCAACAATCGGGGTGAAATCCCGGAAGCGTGCCCCGATAATCCCCAGGAGTAGAGCAGTAGCAACTGCAAACAGAAACAGCAGCGCGAGCCCGGGCAACACTAGAAACGTAGCAAGATCCACCGGCGTCTTGAATATAAGCGCAACACCGACATACACCAAACTATTATGAGCTAGCGTAATAACCAGCTTCACCGCCAAGCGCAATGGGTGAATAAACATAGGCAACGGAGCTGCGCGGATAACCGGCGCCTGTTGCACAAAACAGACCGCCCCCTCGACCATAGTCGAAACGAGGAAGTTCCATATCAAGATACCGGCAGTCAGATAAGGAAAGAATACCGAAAGATCTACTTTCCAAATCAACGACCAAAACACACCGAGGCCGGTAATGGTTATAGCCATTCCGAGCGTTATCCAAAGCGGACCAAGGATACTTCGGCGGTACTTGGAGGCAGTATCCGAAAATCCAAGGCGTATCCACACCTCGGTTCTCGATAAACTACTCGCTATATCATTATACAAACCATTCATTAATCTGTGCCCTGATTACTAATAAAGAGGCGTGACGACCCGATAGAGAGCCCCACGTGTGCTTCCATTCGGCGTTCTTCGGATTGGAGCAAGCAGCGCCTATAATTAACGCCACTTGCCCTTACCTGCTAATGGCCTTGCCTGCGAATGGAAATGCGGCGGTCGGCGAGCGGGGCATAGTGTACCCCGCTAGCACATCAACATCTACAGGCAACATCAAGGAATTGCGGTGATATCCGGCTGTGATTGCCCCCCTACGGCGTCCAAGTCCAGCCCGCCATCCGCCGCGTTGCCCCTTTCCCGGCAGACAGACGCGAACACAGCACAACCACGCAAATGCGACGCTTTCTCATGCACGGTACTTAGGCGTGAGAAAATGTGGACTACAAAAATCGGGGGCACGAAAATAATCATTTCCATTATCTCCAAATATTTCCCCTTCGCCGGCATTGCCATTTTTGACGCTTTTTTCTTGAAAAGGTCGCGGGGATTATTAGATTAAGCTGTTTTTCACGAACGGAAGAAATCCAGGGAAAAATCACCAACCTTACGATGGAGGCAGCGCTACCTGCGTTGACACCTTGGCGTTTACTTGATTTGAGTCCACAATGAATCCATAACGACGCCTGACAAGGAGACAACCATGCGCATAGCCGATGCCCAGTGGATTCCTTCAACCCAGCACCAGACCTGGGATGCGTTGACCGATCCCGCGGTGCTGCAACGTTGCATCCCCGGTTGCGTCAACGTCACGCAGCGTAGCCCCACCGAGTACGCCGTCACGCTGCGAGCCAAGATCGCCGGGCTGGACACTGACTACGAGGGCGAGATCCTGCTTTCGGACGTCGATCCCCCCAACAGTTGCACCCTGGTGTTCGAAGGCAAGGGCCGCGCCGCCTGCCTCGCTATCGGCACCGCCCAGGTCAATCTGTCGACCAAGGACCAGGGCACTCGGATCGCGTACACGGTGGCCGGGATGACTGGCGGCAAGCTCGCCGAATGCGGCGAAGGGCTGGTGCTGAAGGCTGGCGAAAAAATCATCGAGAAGTTCTTTACCGCCTTCATCGATCACATGGCAGCCCAGCCGCGGCTGGCGCCGCCCCCGCCGCCGCCCGAGCCCGAACCGCGCGGCCTGTCCAACTCACGCTGGTCCTGGGCGCTGGTCGTGCTGGTGATCGCCGTGTTCTGGAGCTACCACGCGTTTTATAAGTAAAGACCCCGGGGCGCCGGTGATATCCTAGGCGGCATGACCGCCCCGCTCCCCCCAACGCCCGCTTCGGAGCCCGCCCACTCCCGCCGCGACCTGCTGATGGGCATGGCCGGGGTGGCCGCCACCGTCGTGCTGGCGGCCTTCGACTCAACCATCATCAGCACCACCCTGCCACGCGTGGCCGAGGCCCTGAACGGCATGGCCCTGTATGCCTGGGTCGGCACGGGCTACCTGCTTGCCACCGCCGCATCCATCATGATCTTCGGCCGCCTGGGCGACATGTTCGGCCGCAAGCCGCTGATGCTGGTTTCCGTGCTGATCATCGCGCTGGGTTCGATCGCCTGCGGCTTGTCCCAGACCATGGGGCAACTGATCCTCTTTCGTACATTACAAGGCATCGGCGGCGGCATGATGATCGCCACTGCCTTCGCGGCCCCGGCCGACCTGTTCCCGGATGCCAAACAACGGGTGAAGTGGATGGCGCTGGTCTCGGCCGCTTTTGCCATGGCGAGCGGCATCGGCCCGGTGCTCGGCGGCGCCGCTACCCAGGCGCTGGGCTGGCGCGCCGCATTTTTCATTTCGCCCATCGCGGCCGCGGTCGCCCTGTTCCTGCTGGCCAAGTATTTCCCGCGCATTAAGCCGGTGCACACGGGGGAACGGCGCATCGACTGGATTGGTGCCATCCTGTTGGTGCTGGCTGTGGGCGCGCCGCTCGCGGCGCTGGAGCTGGGCTTCGCCCGGGGCGAGCATGCGCATCCGATCATGGGCTTGGCGCTGGCCGTAATCGGCGTCGGCGCCATCGCCCTGCTGATCCCGATCGAGCGACGCGTCGCCTCGCCGATTTTTCCCCTGCGCGTGCTGGCCGGTCGCGAACCGCAGCTGCTGAACCTGGCCGCCATGACCGTCGGCGCCGTGATGTTCGTGCTGATCTTCTACAGCCCCCTGCTGTTGCAGCAGGTGCTGGGCTATACCCCGAGCGAGGCTGGCCTGCTGCTGACCCCGCTGGTGGCCGCGATCTCGGTGGGCAGCATCATCAATGGCCGCCTGTTTCCCCGGCAGACGGAACCGCAGCGCCTGATGGTGTTCGGCGCCGGCCTGCTGGCGGTGGGGACGCTGATGGTGCTGCTGATTTCGCCGGGGACGTCGGCCTGGTGGATCCTGGCCGCGTTCTTCGTCAACGGCTGCGCGCTGGGCTTCCTGCTGCCCAACCTCACGCTGTTCATGCAGATGCTGAGCGAACGCCGCGACGTGGGCGTGGCCTCCGCCCTGGTGCAGACCACCCGCGCCATCGGCAGCGCGCTGGGCACCGCGGTGGTGGGCATCCTGATTTCGCACGGCACGATACTAAACGGAGTGCGCACGGGGCTGGCGCTGTGTATCGTCCTGTGCCTGATCTGTGCGGTGCTCGCGCATCGGGTCAAGATGAAAAACCTGGTCACCACCCGGGCTCAATCCTGATTCACTGCCGATCATGCGTCGTCGCGACCTGCTGGACCTTTTGCTCCTCGCTGCCGTCTGGGGCGGCTCCTTTCTGTTCATGCGCCTGGCCGTGGGCGAATTCGGACCGGTCGCGCTGATCGAATTGCGCGTCGGCCTGGCGGCCCTGTTCCTGCTGCCGGCCGCGCTGTGGCGCGGCAAGCTGCCGATCATCGCCAGGCACTGGAAAGCCATTCTGGTGGTGGGCATCTTCAATGCCGCGCTGCCGTTCCTGCTCTACGCCTATGCCGCCCAATCGCTCGGCGCGGGGTTCCTGTCCGTGGCCAATGCGGTCACCCCGGTATGGGGCGCGGTGGTCGGCTGGCTGTGGCTGAAGGATCGACTGCCATGGTCGCGCTCGCTGGGCCTGGCGATCGGTCTGCTTGGCATCGTGGTGCTGGTGTGGGACAAGCTCGACTTCCAAGCCGGCGGCACCGGCCCCGCCGTGGTGGCGGCGGTATCGGCGCCGATCTTCTACGGCATCGCGGCCAACTGGACCAAGCGTTTCCTGACCGGGGTGGACGCGCTGTCCAACGCCACCGGCAGCATGCTCGCCGCCAGCCTGGTGCTGCTGCCGCTGGCGCTGGCCACCTGGCCGCAGGCGCCGGTTTCAGCCGGGGCGTGGGGCGCCACCATCCTGCTGGCCGTTGTCTGCACCGGCGCGGCATACATCATCTTCTTCCGGCTGATCGCCAATGTGGGGCCGACCGGCGCGGTCAGCGTCACCTTCCTGGTGCCGGTCTTCGGCGTGGTCTGGGGCGCCTGGTTTCTGGACGAGGCGATCACCGCGTCCATCCTGATTGGCGCCGGCATCATCGTGGTGGGGACGGCGCTGGCGCTGGGCCTGGTTGGCGGCAAGGCCCCCGCCACAGCCGGACAGGGTCGGTGACCCCACCGCGCCGGACCGCGGTAGGGCCTAGCCAATGCGGATGCCGGGCGTGCGCGCCAGGGGCAGGCCTCGCTGGTCGTTGACCGACAGCAGCGGCGCGACCGCCGCCAACGGCCAGGCTACCCCGAGGTCAGGATCATTCCACAGCAGGCACTGCTGATGCGCCGGCTGGTAGTACGCCGTCGCCTTGTATGACACGACGGCGCGCTCGGACAGCGCCAGGAAGCCATGCGCGAAGCCTTCCGGAATCCAGAGCTGCAGCCGGTTGTCGCTGGACAAGCGCTGGGCTACCCATTGCCCGAACGTCGGCGATCCCTGGCGCACGTCCACCGCGACGTCGTAGATCTCTCCTTCGGTCACACGCAGCAACTTGCCCTGGGGATCCACCGTCTGATAGTGCAAGCCGCGCAGCACATGGCGGCGCGACTCCGACTGGTTGTCCTGGACGAAGCGCAATGGCCGCCCCACCGCGGCATCCAGCTCCGCTTGACGATAGGTCTCGAAGAAACAGCCGCGCGCATCGCGGTGCACGGCGGGTTGTATCAGCAGCACGTCGGGCAGGGTCAGGGAAGTAATGAGCATCAGAATGGAAGCCGCTTGAGCAGGCTCATCAAATAATCGCCGTAGCCGCTTTTCTGTAGCGGACGGGCCAACGCTTCCAGTTGCGCGCCATCGATCCATTGCTTGCGAAAGGCGATCTCCTCGGGACACGCCACTTTCAGACCCTGGCGGCGCTCCAGCGTGGCGATGAACTGGCTGGCCTCGAGCAGGCTGTCATGGGTGCCGGTATCCAGCCAGGCATGGCCCCGGCCCATGATCTCGACGTGCAACCGCCCCTGGTCGAGATACGCCTGGTTCAGGTCGGTGATCTCCAGTTCATTGCGGGCCGATGGCCGGATGTCGCGCGCCAGTGCGACAACCTGGTTGTCGTAGAAATACAGGCCAGTCACGGCATAGCTGGACTGCGGCACCGCCGGCTTCTCTTCAATGCGCAGTGCCTGGCCGCGGGCATCGAACTGCACCACGCCATAACGCTGAGGGTCCTGTACGTGATAGGCGAACACGGTGGCGCCTTGCCGGCGCGCATCGGCCAGCCCCAGCAGTTGCGGCAGGTCATGGCCATAGAAGAGGTTGTCGCCCAACACCAGGGCGCAGGGTGCGTCGCCGATGAAATCTGCGCCGATCAGGAAGGCCTGCGCCAACCCGTCGGGCGAGGGCTGCACTGCGTAGCGCAGGTTCAGGCCCCATCGGCTGCCGTCTCCCAGCAGATGGGCAAAGCGCGGCGCGTCGTCCGGCGTGGCGATCACCAGGATGTCGCGTATGCCAGCCAGCATCAAAGTGCTGAGCGGATAATAGATCATCGGCTTGTCGTACACGGGCATCAGTTGCTTGCTGATGGCCAGCGTCGCCGGATGCAGCCGCGTTCCGGAGCCGCCGGCGAGGATGATGCCTTTGCGCGGCGCGGACGCGCTCATGGCAGCGCATCTCCGCGCCGATGGGCGCGCGCCACGATCTCGGCGACCCATTGCGGATTGTCCAGATACCAATGCAGGGTTTTCTCGAGCCCCGATTGAAAGGTCTCGACGGGGCGCCAACCCAGTTCCCGCTGGGCCCGCGAGCTATCAATGGCGTAGCGGCGGTCATGGCCTGCCCGGTCCGCCACCATCTTGATCTGCGTCTTGTACGATGCGCCATCGACACGCGGGCGCGCCTGATCCAGCAACGCGCAGACCGCCAGCACAACCTCGAGATTGGTGCGCTCGTTGTCGCCCCCCAGGTTATAGGTCTCGCCCGGACGCCCGTGCGTCAGCACCTTGCACAGTCCACGGCAATGATCCGTCACGTAAAGCCAGTCGCGCACATGCAGGCCATCGCCATAGACCGGCAGCGGTTTGCCGGCCAGCGCGTTGTGCAGCACCAGGGGAATCAACTTTTCCGGAAACTGGCGCGGCCCGAAATTGTTGGAACAATGCGTGGTCAGCACCGGCAGGCCGTGCGTCTTGCCACAGGCGCGCACCAGGTGATCGCTGGCCGCCTTGCTGGCGGAATAGGGATTATTGGGCTGAAACGGGCTGGATTCGGTGAAGGCGGAGGCATCCGGCGACAGCGAGCCGTAGACCTCGTCGGTCGAAACATGCAGAAAGCGGAAGCCGTCGCGGGCCGGGCCGGCCAGGCCCGCCCAATACGCGCGCGCCGCCTCCAGCAGGCCATGCGTGCCGCAGATATTGCTCTGGATGAAATCCCCCGCCCCGGCAATGGAGCGGTCCACGTGCGACTCCGCCGCGAAATGCAGGATCGCGCGCGGCTGGTGCGTTTGCAGCAGACGGGTCACCAACGCGATGTCGCCGACATCGCCCACCACGAACTCATGGCGCGTGTCGTCCTTCAACCCCTCCAGGTTGTGCAGGTTGCCGGCATAGGTCAGCTTGTCCAGATTGACCACGGGCTCGCCCCCCTGCGCCAGCCAATCCAGCACAAAGTTGGAACCGATGAATCCGGCGCCGCCGGTGACGAGAATGCTCATTGCATAGTGTTCGAATGAAGGCGACGCCTTCCGATCCGGCAGTTTACCGCCGCGGCCGCCAGCTCAATACTTATCCGACGTCCCCGTCAACGCCACCCCGATCCGCAGCAACGTATAAGACGCCGCATCCACCCACCGCCGCACCCATCCCCGCCGTTGATACTCCAGCGGACGGATGAAGCGCCCGCCTTCCTGGATCGCCGCTTCCAGCCGCTCCTGCAGGTCCCAGGCAAACGGCTGGTCATCGACCACCACATTCGCCTCGCGCGCCAGTAGCAGGCTGAACGGATCCAGGTTGGACGAGCCGACCGTGGCGACGTTGTCGATCACCGCCACCTTGGCATGCAGATAGCTCGGCATGTACTCATAGATCTCGATGCCATCGCGCAGCAACTGGTCATACAGCGAGCGCGTGGCGTGGTACTGCATGCGGTATTCAACCTTGCCCTGCAGCAGCAGCCGCACGCGCACGCCGCGCGCGGCGGCCTTGGCCAGGGCGCGGCGGAACTGGCGGCCGGGAAAGAAATAGGCGTTGGCGATGAGGATGTCGCGCCGCGCCTGGGTAATGCCGTAGAGATAGGCGCGTTCGAAGGTCTGGCGAAAGCGCAGGTTGTCCCGCAGCACCAGCGCGGCGCGCAGGGTGCCACAGGGCGCCACCGGCGCGTGGCTGGGCTTGGTCAGCCGCATGCGGCTCCAGTCGCGCGGATGGCGCCGCAAGCGGGCCCAGTTCAGGCGCACCCATAGCAGGTCCTGCGCGTAGGCCGCCTCGGTTACCAGCGGGCCGCGCACCTGGACCGCGAAATCGAAGCGCGGCGCCGAGATGCCATCGGTGGGATCGAGATCGTCGTAGTCGTCGATGATGTTGATGCCGCCGATGAAGGCAATGCTGCCATCGACGATGGTGACCTTGCGGTGCAGGCGCCGCAGGCGACTGCGCGAGGGAATGAACTTCGCGAACCAGCGCGGCTCGGGACGGAAGATGCGGCATTGCGCCCCCGCGCCGGTCAAGCGCTCACGCAGGGTATCCGCGGTCTCGGCCGCGCCGAAGCCGTCGAGCACCACGCGCACCTTGACGCCGCGCGCGGCCGCCGCCATCAGACAGTCCAGCACCTTCAGGCCGGTGCGATCCAGCATGAAGATGTAGGTTTCCAGATGCACGCTGGATTGCGCCGCGTCGATAGCCTGGCACAGCGCCGGGAAAAAGTCGGCGCCGTTCTGCAGCAGCCGGATGTCGTTGCCGTCGGTCCACTCCAGCCTGACCCCCTGGGCCTTCACGGGAGTTCCAGCTCGGCCAGCAAGGGGGAATGATCGGACAGCCGCGCCCATTCGCGGCCGCGCAGCACGCGCGCGCTGCGCACGGCGAAGCCGCGCTGGTAGATGCGGTCCAGGCGGAACCAGGGAAACACGGCGGGAAAGGTGCGCGGCGGCGGCAGCAACAGGGGGGAACTGCCGTCCATGCCCAGTTGGTTGGTGCGTTCCAGCACGGACACGCCGCTGTTGGGCAGGCCGCGCAGGGCATTGCCCAGGCGCCTGACCGAATCGCGCAGGCGCGGCAATTCGCCGCCATGGCTGCGCGGGGCGTGCGAAAACACCTCGTACAGGCCCAACTGCTGCACGAACAGCGGCGCCAGCCGGTCGCCCCAGTCGTTGAAATCGCCCGCGATCAGGATCGGCTCGCCATCGGGCACCATTCGTCGGATGCGCTCGGTCAGCGCCAGGATCTGGCGGCTGCGGCTGCCGGCGAACAGGCCCAGGTGCACCACGAAGCAATGCACCGCACGGCCGTCGAGTTCGATGGTCGCGTGCAGTAGTCCGCGTTGTTCCAGGCGATGATCCGAGATGTCCTGGTTTTCGTGGTCGAGGATGGGAAAGCGCGACAACAGGGCATTGCCGTGGTCGGTGGCGCTGCGGATCGCGTTGCGGCCGTAGGCCACGTCCAGCTTGAGCGCGGCGGCCAGCGACTCGTGCTGGGCGTCGAGCAGCGATTTCTGCTCGTTGCGGCCCTGCACTTCCTGCAGGAAGACCAGGTCGGGGCGCAGGCCGTAAAGGCCCAGGCGCAGTTCGTTCAACGAGTCGCGACGACCCAGCGCCGAGCGACCTTTATGGATGTTGTAGCTGACGACACGAATGAGCGACATGGAGGAGATGGCGCCTTCTCAAGACAGTGAAACCGCCAACCGAGGCCCACAAAAAAGAGTCCCGGCAAGCACCCGCCAACCCAGGCGGCGTTTGCCAGATTACTCCAATTCCATGAACCCTTCCCACCTCGGAGACACCCTGAAACGCAGCGAACGGGCCCGGCGCGGCTCAGAGGCGCATCCGCTCAGGCAAAGCCCCGCACCCGGGACGCCCCCAAGCCGAGCACACACAAGGCAAGCAGAAAAACGCCACAAACCCGAGACACCATCCCTAGCCAGGCCGCCGGGATCCGGCTCCGCCGGTCCCGCGCGGCGCCCCCTTGAGGGGGAGCGCCGCAGGCGCTCGGGGGTGGGCCTACTTCGGCTCTGCGTTGCGCAGGCGGATGTGCAGCTCGCGCAGTTGCTTCTCGTCGACTTCCGACGGCGCCTGGGTCAGCAGATCCTGGGCGCGCTGGGTCTTCGGGAAAGCGATCACGTCGCGGATCGATTCGGCGCCGGTCATCATCGTGACGATGCGGTCCAGGCCGAAGGCGATGCCGCCGTGCGGAGGCGCGCCGTACTGCAGCGCGTCCAGCAGGTAGCCGAACTTCTCGCGGGCTTCCTCGGCGCCGATCTTGAGCGCGCGGAACACCTTGCTCTGCACTTCCTCGCGGTGGATACGGACCGAGCCGCCGCCGATTTCCCAGCCGTTCAGGACCATGTCGTAGGCCTTGGCGAACGCCTTGCTGGGATCGGTCTCGAGGAAGTCCTCGTGGCCGTCCTTGGGGCTGGTGAAGGGGTGATGCGCGGCGGTGTAGCGGCCGTCTTCCTCGTCGTATTCGAACATCGGGAAGTCGACCACCCACAGCGGCATCCAGCCCGCGGTGAACAGGCCGGTCTTCTTGCCGAATTCGCTGTGGCCGATCTTCACGCGCAGCGCGCCGATGGCGTCGTTGACGACCTTCTCGCGGTCGGCGCCGAAGAAAATGATGTCGCCGTCCTGCGCGCCGGTGCGCTTGACCAGTTCGGCCAGGGCGGCGTCATGCAGGTTCTTGACGATGGGCGATTGCAGGCCGTCGCGGCCCTTGGCCACTTCGTTGACCTTGATGTAGGCCAGGCCCTTGGCGCCGTAGATGCCGACGAACTGGGTGTAGGCGTCGATCTCGCTGCGCGACATCTCGGCGCCGCCGGGCACGCGCAAGGCGACCACACGGCTGCCGGGCGCCGTGGCGGCGGCGGCGAACACCTTGAAGTCCACGTCGCGCATGACGTCGGTCATGTCGGTGAATTCGAGCTGCACGCGCAGGTCGGGCTTGTCCGAACCGTAGCGACGCATCGCTTCGGTCCAGGTCATGATGGGGAACGGGTTGGCCAGGTCGACGCCCTGCACCACCTTGAACACGTGGCGGATCATGTTCTCGAAGATCTCGCGGATCTCGAGCTCGTTCAGGAACGAGGTTTCGCAGTCGATCTGGGTGAATTCAGGCTGGCGGTCGGCGCGCAG
Organism: Achromobacter dolens; assembly: GCF_902859745.1. Classification (GTDB taxonomy): domain Bacteria; phylum Pseudomonadota; class Gammaproteobacteria; order Burkholderiales; family Burkholderiaceae_B; genus Achromobacter; species Achromobacter dolens. The sequence continues at coordinate 115,476 of NZ_CADIJW010000015.1, forward strand.
GTCTTCGTCGCGGAAGCACTTGGTGATCTGGTAGTAGCGGTCAAAGCCCGACACCATCAGCATCTGCTTGAACAACTGCGGCGACTGCGGCAACGCGAAGAAGTGGCCGGCGTTGACGCGCGAGGGCACCAGGTAGTCGCGCGCGCCTTCGGGCGTGCTCTTGGCCAGCATCGGGGTTTCGATGTCGATGAAGCCCAACTGGTCCAGGAACTTGCGGGTTTCGATCGAGACGCGATAGCGCAGCATCAGGTTGCGCTGCATCTGCGGGCGGCGCAGGTCCAGCACGCGGTGCGTCAGTCGGGTGGTTTCCGACAGGTTGTCATCGTCCAACTGGAACGGCGGCGTGACCGACGCGTTCAGGATCTCGACTTCCTTGCACAGCACTTCGATTTCGCCTGAGGCCAGCTCGGCGTTGGCGGTGCCCGCCGGACGCTCGCGCACCAGGCCGGTGACGCGGATGCAGAACTCGTTGCGCAGGCGCTCGGCGGTGGCGAAGGCGGCGTTATCCGGATCGAACACGATCTGCGCCAGGCCCGCGCGGTCGCGCAAGTCGATGAAGATGACCCCGCCGTGGTCGCGGCGGCGGTTCACCCAGCCATACAGGGTGACGGTCTGGCCGAGATGGTCGCGGCAAACCTGGCCGGTGTAGCAGGTACGCATCGGGATAACTCCGTTGTGTGCTTGGTAGTAGCGTAAAGGGTTACAGGTCGACGCCCGGCGCGCGCTGCGCGTCCGGCGTCGGAGAGAGCGGCGCCGGCCGGGCGCCCGGCACGGCCGGACCCGGGGCGACGACGCCCATGGAAACGATGTACTTCAAGGCCGCGTCCACGCTCATCTGCAGGTCCACCGTGTCGGCACGGGGCACCATCAGGAAGAAGCCGGACGTGGGATTCGGCGTGGTCGGCACGTACACGCTGATGTGGTCGCCGGGCAGGCGCTCGGCCACTTCGCCGCTGGGCGTGCCGGTGACGAATGCGATGGTCCAGCTACCGGCGCGCGGATACTGCACCAGCACCGCACGGCGAAACGCCTGGCCGTTCGGGGCGAGCACGGTGTCGCTGACCTGCTTGACCGAGTTGTAGATCGAGCGCACCAGGGGGATGCGGCCCAGCAGGCTTTCCCACTGGTCCACCATGGTGCGGCCGATCAGGTTGGCCGCGAAAATGCCCGTCAGCAGCACCACCACGATGACCAGGACGAAGCGGAAGCCGGGAATGTCGACGCCGAACAGCGATTCGGACGACAGAAAGCCAGGCACGAACCCTTCGAGGGTGGCGACCAGCAGACCCAGCACCCACACCGTGATGACCAGGGGAACCCAGATCAGCAGGCCGGTGATGAAGTACTTTTTGATGACGCGCATACGCATCGCGCGGTTACTCAGGAGGCGGTGGACGGCCCCGCGGCGGGCGCGGGGGCAGCGGCGGGCGCCGCCGGTGCGCTGGCGGCCGGCGCGGCGCTTTC
>NZ_CADIJW010000016.1 GCF_902859745.1 Achromobacter dolens
CGGGCGGGGTGACGGTGCCCGGCAGCGCGGCGGCCTGGGCCGCGCGCGTGGCGGTGGCCGGCAGGCCACGGGTCAGGTCGGCCTCGTCGGGCGTGGCGAAATCGAAGATCGACGTCAGGTCGCCGCAGACGGCGCGGCGCCACGGCGAGATGTTGGGTTCGGCGACCCCGAAGCGGCGCTCGACGAAGCGCAGCACCGAGGTGTGGTCGAACACTTCCGAGTTGACCCAGCCGCCCTTGGTCCAGGGCGACAGCACGTACATCGGCACGCGCGGCCCCAGGCCGTAGACGCCGTGCAGGTGGGCGGCCGTATCGTCCTTTTCGGCGCCGGTGACGATCTCGTGGTATTCGCCGGCGGTGTCCACGGTGGACGCGCCCGCCAGCCGGCCGTCAGGGCCGCGCGAGGGAGGCGCCGGCGGCGGCATGTGGTCGAAAAAGCCGTCGTTCTCGTCGAACATCAGCAACAGGACGGTCTTGCTCCAGACCTCGGGATTGGCGGTCAGCGCGTCCAGCACCCTTGCCGTGTAGTCCGCGCCCTGCGCAGGGCTGGAAGGGCTGGGATGCTCGGAGCCGGCTTTGGTGGCGCAGATCCACGACACCTGCGGCAGCGTGCCATCCCGCACGTCCTGGCGCAGTTGGTCCAGGCTGCGCGTGGTCAACGCCTTGTCCTTGAGCGCGGCCAGCGAGCCCGGCACGCCGTGGTAGGCGTCGCGGTAGGCCTTGAAGCCCGCGGTCGGATTGAGCGAGTAGTTGTCCGCCATGTCCTGGTAGATGCGCCAGCGGATGCCGGCGCGTTCCAGCCGCTCGGGATAGGTGGTCCAGGTGTAGGCGCCGGCGGGGTCGCCGCCGCCCAGCTTGTTGTAGGTGTTGCCCAGCGCCGGGCCGTGGCCGCGGCCCAGGCCGTCGTTGGTGCCGGTCCAGACGAACAGGCGGTTGGTGTTGGTGCCGCCGGTGAACGAACAGTGATAGGCGTCGCACACGGTGAAGGCGCGCGCCATGGCGTACTGGAACGGCATGTCCGCCTCGGTGTAGTACGCCATCGAATGGTTCTTTTTGGCGGCCGGCCACTGGCCCATGCGGCCGGCGTCCCAGGCGTCCTGGGCGTTGGACCAGGTGTGCGGGGTGCTGGCCACGCGCATGGCCTCGTAGTCCGCGCCGGTGTCGAGCCGGAATGGCAGTACGCTGCGCGGCGCGCCCTCGTCGGGGCGGCCGTTGTACTGCGCCCAGACCGTGCGGCGTTCGAAGTCGGGGCTGGCGGGCACCGGGATCGGAAAGCGGTCGCCGAAGCCGCGCACCCCGGCGAGGCCGCCGAAGTAGTGGTCGAACGACCGGTTCTCCTGCATGAAGATGACGATGTGTTCGACGTCTTCAATCGTGCCCTTGCGGCGGTTGGCGGGAATCGCCAATGCGCGGCGGATGGAGGCGGGCAGCAGCGCCAGGGCGCTGCCGGCGCCGGCGATCGCGGCGCCGCCGCGCAGGAACTCGCGTCGGGATTGCATGCTGGGTGTCCTTGCAGGGTATCCTTGTCACGCGGCGCCGCCCCGGTCGGGACGGCGCATTCCATGGCGCCGCGGGGCGCTTACTGCTTGCGGGTGCTTTCGGCGTAGTCCATGTACAGCTTGTGGGCGCGGCGCGCCAGCGGGCCGTATTCCAGCTTGCGGTCTTCGACGCGGTTAACGTGCACCACCTTGCCGTAGTTGCCGGACGAGAACACTTCGTCGGCGGCTTCGATGTCGGCGCGCGTCAGGCTGCGTTCCTGGACTTCCACGCCGTCGGCCTTGAGCAACGCCAGCACGCGGCGGCGCGTGATGCCGTTCAGGAAGGTGCCGTTGTCCACCGGGGTCGAGACCACGCCGTCCTTGGCGATCCACAGGTTGCTGGAGGCGAACTCGGCGACATTGCCGGCGCCGTCCAGCATGATGGCGTTGTCGAAGCCCTTGTCCATCGCCTCGCGGATGGCGCGCTGGCCGTTGGGGTACAGGCACGAGGCCTTGGCGTCGGTCGGCGCCATGTTGGGCCAGGAACGCGCGAAGCTGGAGAAGCAGGCGGCAAAGCCCTGGTCGCCCGGCATCGGCACCTTGAACACGTGCAGCACGAACTGGGTCTTGTCGGCGTCGGGCAGCAGGAAGCCGTCGGCGCAGAAGAACATCGGCTTGATGTAGAGCTCGCTGCCCTCGGGGAACTTGGCCACCGCCTGCAGGCACAGCGCCTGGATTTCCTGCCAGGTGATCTGCGGCTTCATCAGCATCTTTTCGGCCGAGCGCACCACGCGCTGGCAATGCAGGTCCAGGTCGGGCGTCAGGCCGCGGAACGCGCGCGCGCCATCGAAGACCATGCTGGCCATCCAGAAGGCGTGGTCGGCGGGGCCGAGCAGTTTGGGGTTTTCAGGGGTCCAGTGACCGTTGTGCCAGAACAGGGCATCCATGGTGGTTTCCTTCGCGGGTATCGGGTGGCGCGACAATGGCGCCGAAACGTCAGGATACATGAGGCGCGGACCGCTTACTCCTTGTCCAGCGCCGCCTGCACCCGTTCGGCCGCATCGGCCGGCATCCATTGCCGCCAGACCGGTCCGTACTGCTTGAGGAAGTAGCGCGCGGCCTCCTCGGGTTCCTTGCCTTCGTTCTCGAGCCAACCGAGCGTGGCGTCGATGGCGTCGCTGGGAATGGTGAGCTTGGCCAGGAACGCGGCAAGCTGCGGCGCCTCCTTGGCAAATGCGCTGTTCACGCCCGTCACCACGGGGTTGGGCTTGAACTCGGTGGCCACCGGCTTGGCGCATTTGGGATCGGTCAGGCAGGTATACGCGGTCTGGTCGAAGGCCGGCAGTTCCAGCTTGACCAGGTCTAGCGCGCCGACCAGCGCGGTGGGCGTCCAGTAGTAGAAGACGATGTCGCGCTTGCGCTTGTAGGCCGACAGGATGGCGGCCTTCTGCGCCGCGCCGGAACCGGGCGCGAACAGGCTGTAGTCGCGGTCCAGGCCGAGCGCGCGCAACAGGTTGTCGTTCAGCGTGCCACAGGCCCAGCCGGCGGGGCAGCCGTAGATGCGGCCGCGGCCCGGGTCTTCCGGGTCGGCGAAGACCTGCTTGAAGCGCGCCAGGTCCGCCGCCGATTTCAAGTCGGGATGGCGCTGCACGGTGTAGCGGGGCACGTACCAGCCTTCGCCGGCGTCGTAGACATGCCCCAGGCCCTGCACGCGGCCGCCGGCCAGCGCCTTCTTCCAGGCCACCTCGATCTGCCCCGGCCACACCTCCGGCGTGACGTCGACGTCGCCGCGCTGCAGGGCGGCCAGCATGGGCAGCGTCTCGCCGATCTCGACGCTGGTCTTGCAGCCGTAGCCGTGTTCCATCACGTAGCGCTCGATGCCGGCCAGCACCAGGTTGGATTCCCAGTTCAGGCCGCTGAAACGGACCGGGCGGTCGACCTCGCAGACCGGCTTGGCGGCGTGGACCGCGGCGGGCGCCTGCAGGGCGGCGGACAGCGCCAGGGCGCCGGCGAGCAAAGGCTTCATGCGCATGATGGAGCACCTTTCTGATTGCGTGCCGGTCATTGTAAAGGTCCCATGCAATCGGGGCCGCGTTCAGCGGCCCCGAGGGTCAGGCAGGCGATGCGGCCGGCGGCCGCGCGGATCAGGCGCGCGCGGCGCGCCGCTTCTCGATCAGCGCGCCGATCTCGCCGACGATGCCGCGACGGAAGGCCAGCACGCAGATCACGAAGATCAGGCCGATCACGATGGTGACCGACTCGCCCAGGCGCAGGAACCAGTCGACGCCGGTCAGGCTGGCCATCATCTGGCCGAAGTCGCCCACCTTGTTCTCCAGCAGCACCACGATGAAGGCGCCGAGAATCGGTCCGGTCAGCGTGCCGAGCCCGCCGATCAGCGTCATCAGGATCACCAGGCCCGACATCTGCCAGGTCGCGTCGGACAGCGTGGCCGACACGAACACCAGCGTCTTGGTGGCGCCGGCCAGGCCGGCGATGGCGGCCGACAGCACGAAGGCCAGCAGCTTGAAGCGATCGACGTCGTAGCCCAGCGAGACCGCGCGCGGCTCGTTCTCGCGCAGCGCCTGCAGCACCTGGCCGAACGGCGAATGCACCGTGCGCCAGATGATGAAGTAGCCGATGATGAACACGCCCATCACCAGGTAGTACAGGTTCAGGTCTTTCGACAGGTCGATGATGCCCAGCAGCGTGCCGCGCGGCACGCTCTGCAGGCCGTCTTCGCCGCCGGTGAACTTGGCCTGCAGGAAGAAGAAGAACACCATCTGCGCCAGCGCCAGCGTGATCATGGCGAAGTAGATGCCGCTGCGGCGGATCGCCAGCGCGCCCATCGCCAGGCCCAGCAGCGCGGCCACCGCGACGCCGAACAGCAGCCCGATCTCGGTCGGCACGCCCCACACCTTGAGCGCGTGGCCGGTGGCGTAGGCGGCGCTGCCCAGGAAGGCGGCGTGGCCGAACGACAGCAGGCCGGTGAAGCCCAGCAGCAGGTTGAAGGCGCAGGCGAACAGGGCGTAGCACATGATCTTCATGGCGAAGATCGGATACACCCCGACGAAGGGAAGAATGGCCACCACGACGGCCAGGACCGCATAGCCCAGGAATTGACGATTCATTTCTCTTTTCCGAACAGCCCGGCCGGGCGGAGCAACAGGACAATGGCCATGATGATGAAGACGACCGTGCTGGACGCTTCGGGCCAGAACACCTTGGTCAGGCCCTCGATCACGCCCAGGCCCAGGCCGGTGACGATGGCGCCCATGATGGACCCCATGCCGCCGATCACGACCACCGCGAACACCACGATGATGAGGTTGGACCCCATCAGCGGCGAGATCTGCAGCACCGGCGCCGCCAGCACGCCGGCAAAGCCCGCCAGCGCCACGCCGAAGCCGTAGGTCAGCGTGATCATGCGCGGCACGTTGACGCCGAAGGCTTCCACCAGTCGCGGGTTCTCGGTGCCGGCGCGCAGCAGGGCGCCGAGGCGGGTGCGCTCGATCACGAACCAGGTCGCCAGGCACACCACCACCGATGCCGCCACCACCCAGCCGCGGTAGTTCGGCAGCACCATGAAGCCCAGGTTGGTGGCGCCGCGCAGGGCGTCGGGCGTCGGATAGGGCTGGCCCGACACCCCGTAGAAGCTGCGGAACAGGCCCTCGATGAGCAGCGTCAAGCCGAAGGTCAGCAGCAGGCCGTACAGGTGGTCAAGCTTGTAGAGGTGCCTGAGCAACAGCTTTTCGATGATGATGCCGAACAACCCGACCACCAGCGGCGCCAGGATCAGCATGACCCAGTAATTCAACCCCAGGTACGACAGCCCCATCCAGGCCAGGAAGGCGCCCAGCATGTAAAGCGCGCCGTGCGCGAAGTTGATGACGTTCAGCAGTCCGAAGATAACCGCCAGGCCGAGCGACAGCATGGCGTAGAACGAACCGTTGACCAGTCCCAGCAGCAACTGGCCGAACAAGGCCTGTATGGGGATGCCGAAAATATCAGTCATCTTGTGAAAATCCTGCGCGTACGAAGGGAAGCGGGCAAATTCAGGATGCGACCCGGCCGCGCGGGCCGGGTCGCATCAAGGGATCGCATCGACGGGAATTACTTCTTGACCAGCTTGCAGGTCGACTCGGACAGCTTGGTGTAGACCTCGTCGCCGGGCAGCGTGGCCACGACCTTGTAGTAGTCCCACGGGCCCTTGGATTCGGCCGGCGTCTTCACCTGCATCAGGTACATGTCGTGGATCATGCGGCCGTCTTCGCGCACGTAGCCGCCCTGGGTGAAGAAGTCATTGATCTTGTTCGACTTCATCCACTTCATGAGCGTGTCGGCATCGTCGGTGCCGGTGGCCTTCACGCCGTTCAGGTAGAACGTGACCGACGAATAGTCGCCAGCCTGCAGCATCGACGGCTTGCGGCCCACCTTGGCTTCGAATTTCTTGGACCAGGCGCGCGAGGCGTCGGATTGATCCCAGTACCAGCCGTCGGTCAGGTACATGCCCTTGGTGGCTTCCAGGCCGAGCGAGTGGACGTCGTTGATGAACACCAGCAGGCCGGCCATTTTCATGGTCTTGGTGACGCCGAATTCATTGGCGGCCTTGATGGTGTTGATGGTGTCGCCACCGGCGTTGGCCATGCCCAGGATCTGCGCCTTGGAAGACTGCGCCTGCAGCAGGAACGACGAGAAGTCGGAGGCGCCCAGCGGAGCGCGCACCTGGCCCTTGATCTCGCCGCCGGCGGCCTTGACCACGGCCATGGTGTCGCGTTCGAGGGCGTGGCCGAAGGCGTAGTCGGCGGTCAGGAAGAACCAGCTCTTGCCGCCATCCTTCACCACCGCCGAACCGGTGCCGCGCGCCAGCGCCACGGTGTCGTAGGCGTAGTGCACGGTGTACGGCGAGCACTGGGCGTTGGTCAGGTCGGAAGCGCCCGCGCCAATGGCGATGAAGGGCTTCTTCTTTTCAGCCGCCACGGCCGCCATGGCCAGGCTGGTGGCCGAGTTGGTGCCGGCGATGATGACGTCGACCTTCTGCTGGTCGAACCATTCGCGCGCGCGGGCCGACGCCACGTCGGCCTTGTTCTGGTGATCGGCCGACAGCACTTCGATCTTCTTGCCGTTGACGTTGCCGCCGAAGTCCTCGATCGCCATGCGGACCGCTTCCAGGCCCGCCTTGCCGTCGATGTCGGAATACACGCCGGACATGTCGGTGATGAAGCCGATGCGGATGACATCGTCGGAGATGCCTTGTGCCTGGGCGGTCGCCCCGGCGAATCCCAGGCCCGCCATGGCCAGTGCAGCAGTGATGGTGTGCAGCTTCATGGGATGACTCCTCTTCCCTTTGGTATATGGGATGCCGGGAACCCGGCGGATGACAGGTTATTCAGACGCCCAACAATTCGTTGAGCGTGTCCTGTTTTTCTGAAAGTTCGGACGCTTCGAAATGCTCGACGATCTGGCCATGCTCCATGACGTAGAAGCGATCGGCCAGCGGCGCGGCGAAGCGGAAATTCTGTTCCACCATGACGATGGTGTAACCGCGCTGCTTGAGGGCGGTGATCATGCGGGCCAGCGCCTGCACGATGACGGGCGCCAGGCCTTCGGAGATCTCGTCCAGCAGCAGCAGGTTGGCGCCGGTGCGCAGGATGCGCGCCACCGCCAGCATCTGTTGTTCACCGCCCGACAGTCGCGTGCCGGGCGAATGCCGGCGTTCCTGCAGGTTGGGGAACATGTCGTAGATCTCGGCCAGCGACATGCCGCCGCCGAGCGAGCCCACCACGGGGGGCAGCAGCAGGTTCTCTTCGCACGACAGGCTGGCGAAGATGCCGCGTTCCTCGGGGCAGTAGCCCACGCCCAGGTGGGCGATCTTGTAGGTCGGCAGGTCGATGGCTTCGGTGCCATGGATGCGCACCGAGCCCTTGCGCGAGCCGGTCAGGCCGAGGATGGCGCGCAGCGTGGTGGTGCGGCCGGCGCCGTTGCGGCCCAGCAGCGTGACGACCTCGCCTTGCCCAACGCGCATATCCACGCCATGCAGGATATGCGATTCCCCGTACCAGGCCTGCAGGCCCGAGATTTCCAGTGCCGGGGTGCTCATGCGTGCGCTCCTTGGAGTTCGCCGTCGGTGGTGCCCATGTAGGCCTGCATCACGGCGGGATGGCGGGACACTTCGGCGTAGGTGCCCTCGGCCAGCACGGCGCCGCGCGCGAGCACGGTGATGGTGTTGGCAATCGAGGACACGACGTTCATGTTGTGCTCCACCATCAGGATGGTGCGGCCGGCGCTGACGCGCTTGATCAGTTGCGTGACGCGGTCCACGTCCTCGTGGCCCATGCCTTGCGTGGGCTCGTCCAGCAGCATCAGCTCGGGTTCCATCGCCAGCGTGGTGGCGATCTCCAGCGCGCGCTTGCGGCCATATGGCAGGTTCACGGTGGTCTCGTTGGCGAAGGCGCCCAGGTCGACCTGTTCGAGCAGGGCGCGCGCCGGTTCGTCCAGGGCGGCCAGGCGTTTGGTGCTCTGCCAGAAGTGGAACGACAGCCCGGTCTTGCGCTGCAGGCCGATGCGCACGTTCTCCAGCACGGTCAGGTGCGGAAACACCGCCGAAATCTGGAACGAGCGGATCACGCCGCGCCGCGCGATCTGCGCCGGACGCTCACCAGTGATGTCGATGCCGTTGAACTTGATGGTTCCCGAAGTGGGAGAGAGAAACTTGGTCAGCAGGTTGAAGCATGTCGTCTTGCCCGCGCCGTTCGGCCCGATCAAGGCATGAATCTCGCCTCGCTTGATACGCAAATCGACCCCATTGACCGCGACGAAACCGCGGAATTCCTTGGTGAGGCCTTTTGTCTCCAGGATCGTGTCGTCCATGTCCGCTGCACCGGCGTTGTATTTATATGGACCCTGCCCGGCGTCATGCGCTGAGCCCCCGCGGGGTATTGAAAATCATGGAAACACCACGGTTTTCTATAAGAGTTGCCGGCGAGTATGCGCACCTCCGAATCAAAATTCCATGAGGGTTTGTCATAGGTTTTGCGGTGCGGAAAGGTGAATTGTCAAATGGCGGACAATTCGCATGGCCACTGGGCGAAACCCTATGCCGGGACCCGATGCGTTGCAGCAAAACCGTATTGATTGTCATCAATCCGTCATTGAACGCCGCCTCGGGGAAAACCCGGTTTTGCAACTGCGCGAACGAATATCCGGCGGGTTCGCGAAAGGGGCGGCGAGCCTCTCAAGCGGGGGTTTTATCTTTGTATTCGCAGAGATCGGAAATGCCGCATTGCGGGCATTTCGGTTTGCGTGCCACGCATACATAGCGGCCGTGCAGGATCAGCCAGTGATGCGCGTCCTGCAGATACTCGCGCGGCACGAATTTCTCCAGCTTCAGTTCGACTTCCAGCACATTCTTGCCCGGCGCCAGGCCGGTGCGGTTCGAAACCCGGAAGATGTGCGTATCGACCGCCATGGTCGGCTGGCCGAAGGCCGTGTTCAGCACCACGTTGGCGGTCTTGCGGCCGACGCCGGGCAGCGCCTCCAGCGCCTCGCGCGTCTGCGGCACTTCGCCGCCGTGCTGTTCGATCAGGATGCGGCAGGTGGCGATGGCGTTCTTGGCCTTGGTGCGGTACAGGCCGATGGTCTTGATGTAATCGGACAGGCCTTCCTCGCCCAGCGCCACCAGGGCCTGGGGGGTGCCGTATTGCGGAAAGAACTTGCGGGTGGCGATGTTCACCGACTTGTCGGTGGCCTGCGCCGACAGCAGCACCGCGATCAACAGTTGGAAGGGGGTGTCGTACTCGAGTTCGGTGGTGGGCTTCGGGTTGGCCGCTTGCAGGCGGGCAAAGATTTCTCGGCGTTTGGCGGCGTTCATGGGCGCGGGGCGTTGCGGCGGGCACGGGCACGGGCCAGCGCGGATTCGATGGCGGCGCGCTTGCGGTCTTCGGTTTGCGCGTCGGCGGCAGGGGCGGGGGCTGCGGGCGCGGCGGCCGCCGTGGGTTCGGGCGCCATCAGGCGGGCGTTGTCGGCGGCCAGTCGTGCCATGCGCGCCTGATGGTGGCGGTGGCGCTGGCGACCGGCGGCCGCGTCAGCGGCGCTCCAGGCGCGGCCGGCCGGCACCATCTCGATGCAATCCACCGGACACGGCGCCACGCACAGGTCGCAACCCGTGCACCAGTCGGGCAGCACGGTATGCATGTGCTTGTTGGCGCCGACGATGGCATCGACCGGACAGGCCTGGATGCACAGCGTACAGCCGATGCAATGCGCCTCGTCGATGCGCGCCACCAGCAGCGGACCGGGTTCGCCGCGGCTCAGGTCCAGCGGCAGGGCGGGGGTTTCGAGCAGCGCCGCCAGCGCGGCGATGCCTTCGTCGCCGCCCGGCGGGCAGCGGTTGATCGGGGCGGCGCCCGCGGCGATGGCCTCGGCATACGGCTGACAGCCGTCATAGCCGCACTTGGTGCATTGCGTCTGAGGCAGCAGGGCGTCGATGCGATCGGCGAGTGAACGACAGGACATGGCGGGCAACGGAAAAAGCAAAGGGGCCCGCGAGGGCCCCCGTGGACGGACGGTGAAAGGCCTCAGGCCGATTGCCGGATGAATTCCGCGATTTTAGGACAGATCATTTCGCGCCAGCGGCGGCCCGAGAAAATCCCGTAGTGGCCGCAGTTGGGCGCGGTGTAGTGCATCTTGCGGTCGGCCGGAATGTTCTTGCACAGCTTGATGGCCGCGCGCGTCTGCCCCTGGCCGGAGATGTCGTCCAGCTCGCCCTCGATGGTGAACAGCGCCACTTTCTTGATGTCGGCCGGGCGCACCAATTGGCCGTCGACTTCCCAGGTGCCGTTCGGCAGCGCGAATTCCTGGAACACCATGCGGATGGTGTCCAGGTAGAACTCGGCCGGCATGTCGAGCACGGCGTTGTACTCGTCGTAGAAGCGGCGATGCGCCTCGGCGTCGCTGTCGTCGCCGCGCAGCAGGTCCAGGTAGAAGTCGTAGTGCGACTTCATGTGGCGGTCGGGATTCATCGCCATGAAGCCGGCATGCTGCAGGAAGCCGGGGTAGACCTTGCGGCCCGAACCCGGATAGCGCGGCGGCACGGGGTGGATGACCTGGTTCTCGAACCACGAGTAGGGCTTGGTGGTGGCCAGGCGGTTCACTTGCGTGGGCGACTGGCGCGGATCGATCGGGCCGCCCATCATGACCATGCTGCGCGGCTGGCAGGGATCGTTGGCCGAGGCCATCAGCGACACGGCGGCCAGCACCGGCACGGTGGGCTGGCATACCGAAATGACGTGCACGTCCGGTCCCAGGTGGCGGATGAAGTCCTGCACGTAGCGCACGTAGTCGTTCAGGTGGAACGGGCCGGCCGACAGCGGCACCATGCGGGCGTCGATCCAGTCGGTGACGTAGACATCGTGGCCAGGCAGCAGGGCGCGCACGGTGTCGCGCAGCAGCGTGGCGTGGTGGCCGGACAGCGGCGCGACCAGCAGCACCTTGGGATCGCCCTGCGGCGCCTGCCGCACGTCGCGGTGGAAGTGCACCAGGCGGCAGAAGGGCTTGTCCAGCACGACCGATTCAGTGACCCGGACCGACTTGCCGTTGATTTCCGTGGCGGGCAGGTTCCAGGCGGGCTTCTGGTATTCCTTGCCGATGCGCGTCATCAGCTCGTATCCCGCGGCCATCTGGCGCGAGATCGGGGTGTAGGCGAGGGGGCTGTAAGGGCTGGAGAACAGCTGGGAACCGGCATCCGTGAATGCAGCGAACGGAGTCAGGAAGGCGCGCTGCATTTCGTGCAATTGGTACAGCATTTGGGGAAGTCCTTCTGGGTCGTGCGTGTGCCCCGATTATTGCGCCGGGGAGTAACGGTATTTCCAATTTGTCTGACGAAAGCGCCTGAAAACCGGATTTTGTGTTGCGAAAATGCGACCCGTCATCCCTTGCGCACCAGTTTAGGGCGAAATCAAGGGGCGCCGGCGGGATAAAAAGGGGGATTTTCGCCCTAGGCCGGACGGGCCAGGGGCCGATCCGACAGGGGCGGGGAATCACCAGTAGTTTTCCACCGCGAGGTTGCCGGGAACGCCGCGGCGGCCCGGCTTGAAACCGCGTTCGCCCAGCAACTTGCGGGCGTCGGCCAGCATCTCCGGGTTGCCGCAAAGCATGATCTTGGCTTGCTCCGGGGCCAGCGGCAGGCCGGCCAGGCGTTCCAGTCCGCCATCGGCGATCAGGGTGGTCAGGCGCGCCTGCGGCATGCCGGGCAGGGCCTCGCGAGTGGCGATGGGCAAATAGATCAGCTTGTCCGGTTCGGCCTCGAACAGGTCGCTCAGGGACGGATCATTGCGCCAGCCTTCGATTTCCTCGCGGTAGGCCAGCTCCGCCGCGGTGCGCACGCCGTGCACCAGGACGATGCGGCGATAGGCGCGCCAGACGGCCGGGTCGCGCAGGATCGACAGGTAGGCCGACAGGCCGGTGCCGGAGGCCAGCAGCCAGAGGTCGCCGCCGGGCGCGAAGCGCTCCAGCGTCAGGAAACCGTAGGGCGCTTTTTCGACATAGAGCGCATCGCCCGGCTGCAGCCGCGCCATGCGCGGGCTGAACAGGCCCTCGGGCACCACGATGGAATAGAACTCCAGCCAGGGCTGATGCGGGGCCGACACCATCGAGTAGGCGCGCCACAGGGTGGGCGGGCCGGCGGGATCCTCGGCGCCAGGCAGACCGACCCGGGCGAACTGGCCCGGCTGGAAGGCATACGCGTCGTCGCGCGTGACGCGCACCGAGAACAGCTTGTCGGGCACCCAGGTATGAACGTGGGTAACGGTCTGGCGCGTGTATTTGGAATCGTCGGTCATCGGGGCATCGCGCGTCGCGAGGCCTTGGCGGCCCCGCGCTCGCGGATTATTTTTCCAGGTATTGCAGCTTGTCCTGCTTGCCGTTCCATTCGTCGGCGTCGGGCAGCGGCTTCTTGGCGCGGCTGATGCTGGCGAACTCGGGCGAGAGTTCTGCGTTCAGGGCGATGAAGTTGAGCTGGTCCTGCGGCACGTCTTCCTCGGCGTAGATGGCGTTGGCCGGGCATTCGGGGATGCACACGGCACAGTCGATGCACTCGTCGGGGTCGATCACCAGGAAGTTCGGACCCTCACGAAAACAGTCCACCGGGCATACGTCGACGCAATCGGTGTACTTGCACTTGATACAGTTTTCGGTGACTACGTGGGTCATTCTCAGGAACTCCGGGCAGGCGGCATGTGTGTCTTGTTGGGCGGATTTTACCCAATGCGGCGCCAAACCGCCGCCAATACCCGTGTTGACATCGTGGCGCATTGGGGTATCGCGGGGCCCCGCTGTGCTATGGTGTCGCGAAACGATACGCGTAATCATGATAATCACCTCGCTGCTCGACACCGACCTGTACAAATTCAGCATGATGCAGGTGGTGCTGCATCAGTTTCCCGCTGCCCAGGTCGAGTACCGTTACAAATGCCGGACTCCGGGGGTCAACTTGCGCCCCTACCTGGATGAAATCCGCGAAGAAGTGCACCAACTGTGCCAGTTGCGCTTCACCGAGGACGAACTTAAATATCTGGGCGGCTTGCGTTTCATCAAAAGCGACTTCGTCGATTTCCTCGAACTGTTCCACCTGCCCGAGCGCTGCATCAGCATCCAGGAGGGCGAGGGGCCGGGCGAGATCAGCATCGAGGTCAAGGGCCCGTGGCTGCACACCATTCTCTTCGAGATCCCGGTGCTGGCCATCGTCAACGAGGTCTACTTCCGCAACACGCGCAAGAACCCGGATTGGGCCGAGGGCCGCAAGCGCCTGCAATCCAAGATGCATCTGGTGCTGGACGACCCGGCGCTGGCCGATTTCCGCGTGGCCGAATACGGCACCCGGCGCCGCTTCTCCAAGGTCTGGCACGAAGAGATCGTCTCGACCATGAAGGCCCAGATGGGTCCGCATTTCGCGGGCACCAGCAACGTGCTGCTGGCCAAGCAGCACGAGGTGCTGCCACTGGGCACCATGGGCCACGAATACCTGCAGGCCTGCCAGGCGCTCGGTCCGCGGCTGCGCGATTCGCAGGTGTTCGCGCTGGAAGTGTGGGCCAAGGAATACCGCGGCGACCTCGGCATCGCGCTGTCGGACGTCTATGGCATGGACGCCTTCCTGCGCGACTTCGACATGTATTTCTGCAAGCTGTTCGACGGCGCGCGGCACGATTCGGGCGATCCCTTCGTCTGGGGCGAACGCTTGCTCGAGCACTATCGCAAGAACCGCGTCGACCCGCGCGCCAAGACGCTGGTGTTCTCGGATTCGCTGACCTTCCCGCGCGCCATCGAACTGGCGCGCCAGTTCGCCGGGCGTTGCAAGGTGTCGTTCGGCATCGGCACCAACCTGACCAACGACCTGGGCCACGAACCGCTGCAGATCGTCATGAAAATGGTCCGCTGCAACGGCCAGCCGGTGGCCAAGGTGTCCGACGCGCCTGAGAAGACCATGTGCGACGATCCCGCCTACCTGGCCTATCTGCGCCAGGTGTTCCAACTGCCGCCCGCCTAGCGGGCCTCGGCCCGGGCAGGGTAAAGTTCGCCATTCTTCGCATTGTTCAACCCGCAACTCGTCATTAGGGGAATATTCATGAGCAGCATCAAGCGCTTCCACGTCGCCAAGCGCCTGTCGGACATGGCCGTCTACAACGGCGTCGCGTACCTGGCGGGCCAGGTGCCGGACGATTCCACGCTGGACATCACCGGCCAGACCGAGCAAGTGCTCGCCACCATCGACCGCCTGCTGGCCGAAGCCGGCACCGACAAGACCAAGATCCTGATGGCCCAGATCTACGTGGCCAACATGAAGGAATTCGACGGCATGAACAAGGCCTGGGACGCCTGGGTCGCCGACGGCAACTCGCCCCCGCGCGCCACCGTCGAGGCCCGCCTGGCCAACCCCGACTTCAAGGTCGAGATCGTCGTCACCGCCGCCGTCGCCTGATTGGCGCGGCCGCGCGATGAAAAAGCCCTCCGGCAGGCCGGGGGGCTTTTTCATTCCTGGACGCGCCGCGTGGCGTCACGGCGCGCCGACCGCCAGGGAGGGAGGGCGCTATGGAGCGCGCAGCGGCTGACCTGGGCCGGCCCGCTGTCGGCGGCAGGGCTGCCTCAAGCCGCTGTCAGCAGCAGGCCGGCGAGCAGGCCACCGACCTCCTCACAGCGCGCCAGCTCAGCCGGGGCCACGGTCTTGGGGGCGGCGATCTGTTGCGGCGTCTGCGCGCCCAGGTTGACGATCAGGGCCGGCGCCACGGGCCGCAGGCGCCAGCCGGTGCAGATGCGCTCCACCTGGCGCGCCGCGCCGGCGCCGTCGCTGCCGGCGCTGACCAGGCAGGCGTAGGGACGGCCGGCGATGCGGTCCAGCACGCCGTAATAACAGCGGTCGAAGAATTCCTTCATTTCACCGCTCAGGCTGGCCAGGTTCTCCGGCGCGCAGAACAGCAGGCCATCGCTGGCCAGCACCTCGTCCACCCCGGCGTCCGCGGCGCGGCGCAGGGTCACCGCCAGATCGTCCGGCTGTTCCAGCAGCGCCGCCGCCGCGGCCGCGCCCCGGGCGGCGGCCTCGGCCATCTGGCGGGCCGCGCCGGTGCGGGAATGCCACACGATCAGCAGCCGTTTCATGCGTAGCGCGCCAGGGGATCCTGGCGGTAATAGGCCCGCAGCAGGCCGAACCATTCCGGCAGCGCCTCGGCCATCGGGTGGGGATCGACGAAGAAGTGCTCGGAGCTGACGGCGAAGAACTCGGCTTCGTCGGTGGCGGCGTAAGGGTCGAGTGGCAAGCGCCCGTACCAGGCGTCGGCCTCGGCGCTTTCCGGATCGACGTCATGCGGAATGGCGGCCTCCACCGCGTCGACCGCGGCGATGAAGCGATCCAGGCTGTCGTCCAGGATGCGGCGCCATTCGCGCGGCTTGATATCGCCGTGCGCCGCCAGCGACGGCATGCCGTCGGCAAAGCCCGATTGCAGGTCGAGTTTGTGCGCGAACTCATGGATCACCACGTTGAAGCCGCCTTCGGACAACTGCGTGTCCTCCCAGGACAGCACCAGCGGGCCGCCGTCCCAGGCCTCGCCGGCGGCGTCTTCCAGGTATTCGTGCATCACGCCGTCCTCGTCCATCTGCTTGCGCGGGATGCGAAAGCCCGCGGGGTACACGATGATCTCCTCCCAGCCCTCGTACAGCGCGGGCGTCAGGCTCAGGATCGGCAGGCTGGCCTGGGCCGCGATCGACAGCCGCATGAAGTCGGTCACTTCCAGCCCCTGCGCGCCATTGATCGTCTTGCTGGCCAGCAGCCAGGCCGAGCGCGCCAGCAACTGCGCGGATTCGTCGGCGTCCAGCGCCGCCAGGAAGGGGTGGGCGTCCAGCACCTGCCGCCAGAGGTCGGGTGCGATCCGGGCCCGCATCTGCGCCACCTCGGCGGCGCGCGCGCCCCGGCCCTTGAGCCAGCGCAACATAAGCTTGGGTTCCTTGAATATGTGCCCGGCGTTGGCCGGGGTTTTCAGCATTGATTCCTAGTGTAGAGTGTCGGAATCCTCGATTACCGTAACCGCAATACGCCCGCGATGTCCGCCCCGCCCGTTCCTGATGCGCCTTCGCCTTTCGACGCTTCCTGGCGACAGGAGGCGGGGGCGGGCCTCGACGCCGATGGCCTTGCGCTTATCGACCAGGCGGTGGCCTGGTCGGTTCCCCGTTTCGAGGGCCAGCAGGCCCTGACGGGCGAACCGCTGGCCTCGCACGGCGCCGGCGTGGCGCGGATCCTGGCGGGCCTGCATACCGATGCGGCCACGCGCGCGGCGGCCCTGCTGGCGGCCCTGCCGACCGACCTGACCGCGCCGGCTCCCGCGCTGCGCAACGACCCGGTCGCCACCGCCTTCGGCGCCGAGGTCGCCCGCCTGGTGCAGGGCACCCGGGCCCTGCTGCGGTTGGGCGTGGTGGCGCGCCAGGCCAGCGACGCGGCAGCGGAGACCGGCTCGCAGAAGGAAATGCAGCGCAAGATGCTGCTGGCCATGGCGGCCGACCTGCGCATCGTGCTGATGCGCCTGGCCTCGCGCCTGCGGACCCTGCGCTGGCACGCCGAAAGCAAGACCCCCTGTTCGACCGACTTCGCCCGCGAGACCCTCGACCTGTACGCGCCGCTGGCCAACCGCCTGGGCATCTGGCAGATCAAGTGGGAAATGGAAGACCTGGCGTTCCGCTTCCTGGAACCCGACCGCTACAAGCAGATCGCCCGCCTGCTCGAGGAAAAGCGGGTCGAGCGCGAAGCCTTCATCGCCGGCGCCATCGAGCGCCTGCAGACGGCGCTGGCCAAACATGGCATCGAAGCCGAGGTCAGCGGCCGGCCCAAGCACATCTACAGCATCTGGAACAAGATGCGGGTCAAGCGCCTGGATTTCTCGCAGATGTACGATCTGCGCGCGCTGCGCATCATCGTCGACGACGTGCGCGCCTGTTACATGGCGCTGGGCATGGTGCACGAGATGTGGACGCCGCTGTCCGACGAGTTCGACGACTACATTTCGCGGCCCAAGCCCAACGGCTACCGTTCGCTGCACACGGTGGTGGCGGACGATGACGGCCGGCCGTTCGAGGTGCAGATCCGCACCCGCGAAATGCACCAGTTCGCCGAGTACGGCATGGCCGCGCACTGGCGCTACAAGGAAGCGGGCGCCAAGGGCGGGCAGGTGGCGGCGTCCAGCGAATACGACCGGCAACTGGCCTGGATGCGCCAGTTGCTGGCCTGGAACAGCGATGTCGAGGCGGGCGAGGCGCCCGTCGCCGACAAGCCCGACGCGGCCAAGTCCGCCGCCAAGTCGGGCCCGGGCAAGAGCCGCCATGCCGCCGCGCCCACGCCGACGGACGAACGCATCTACGTGCTGACCCCGCAGGCGCGCGTGATCGAGTTGCCGGCCGGCGCCACGCCGGTCGACTTCGCCTATCACCTGCACACCGACCTGGGCCACCGCTGCCGCGGGGCGCGGGTCGATGGCCAGATGGTGCCCCTGCAGACGCGCCTGGCGACCGGCCAGACGGTCGAGATCATCTCGGCCAAGTCGGGCGGCCCGTCGCGCGACTGGCTCAACCCGCAACTCGGTTTCCTCGCCAGTCCGCGCGCCCGCGCGCCAAGGTGCGCATGTGGTTCAACGCCATCGAACTGCAGCAGCGCATCACGCAAGGCCAGGCGCTGGTCGAAAAGGAACTGCAGCGGCTCGGCAAGACCGCCGTCAACCTGAAACAACTGGCGCAGAACCTCGGTTTCGCTCGCGCGGACGACCTGTATGTGGCGGCGGCCAAGGAAGAATTCAGCCTGCGCCAGATCGACGCCGTGTTCCAGCAGCCGGCGCCCGCCGCCGAGCCGCAACCGGCCGCGCTGCGCCACGCCAGCGCCGGCAGCGCCGAGAAAAGCGGCAAGAGCGGGGTGCTGGTGGTGGGCGTGGGCTCGCTGCTGACGCAGTTGGCGCGCTGCTGCCGGCCCGCGCCGCCCGATGCCATCGCCGGCTTCGTGACGCGCGGGCGCGGGGTGTCGATCCACCGCAGCGACTGCCACAGCTACCTGGCGCTGGCCGCGCGCGAGCCCGAGCGGGTGATCGAGGTGGCCTGGGGCGAGACCCCCGCGGACACGTTCTATCCGGTCGACATCAGCGTGCGCGCGCACGACCGCTCCGGCCTGCTGCGCGACCTGTCCGAAGTGTTCGCGCGCCTGCGCTTGAATGTGGTGGGCGTGAACACCCAGAGCCGGCAGTCGCTGGCCCATATGGTGTTCACGGTCGAAGTGCGCGGCGGCGAATCGCTGGCGCGCGCGCTGGATGCGCTGGCCGAAGTGCCGGGCGTATCGTCGGCGGTGCGCCGCTAGCCTGCGACGCGCAAGATGGGCCGCCCCGGGGACGGGCGGCTCGGAAGAGGGCGCCCATGCATGGCCGTTGCCCGGGGCGCCCCGCAATGGACCACCCGGGCCCATCGCGGCCCGGGAATATCAGCGATCCAGGTTCTCGTGGGCGCGTTCGCGCATGAAGAACGACGCCACCAGCCCCAGCGCCACGCCGAACATCACGTAGTAGGCCGGCGCCATCGGCGAACCGGTGGTCTTGATCAGCCAGGTCACGATGAACTGGGCAAAACCGCCAAAGATCATCACCGCCACGTTATAGGCCAGCGACAGACCCACCGAGCGCACCCGCGCCGGGAACAGCTCCGCCATGACGGTGCTGAACACGCCGAAGAAGGCCGACACGAACACGCAGACCACGATCTGCACGGTCAGCAGGCGGCCGATCGACGGCGCGTCCGACAGCCAGTGATACAGCGGGTACAGCACCAGCAGATAGCCGATCAGCGAACCGATCACCAGCGGGCGGCGGCCGATGCGGTCGGACCAGGCGCCCATGAACGGCGTCAGCAGCACCATCAGCGCCGCGCCCGCCATCTGCACCAGGAAGGTCTGGTTCAGCGGCAGCTTCAGGATCTGCGTCGAGTAGGTCACCAGGTAGGTGAAAGTGATGTAGATCGACACCGTCGCCGTCACCACCAGCCCCACGCCGATCAAGGTTTCGCGCGTGTGGGCGCGCACCATCTCGCCCAGGCTCAGGCGCTGCACCTCGCCGCGGGCGGCGGCCTGGCGCTCGTCTTCCTTCATCTGCTTGAAGGCGTCGGTTTCGTCGATGTTGCGGCGGATATAGATGGCGATCGGCACGATCACCAGGCCGAACGCGAACGGCAGGCGCCAGGCCCAGGCCGCGATCTGCTCCTGCGTGAAGAACTCGGTGATCAGCGTGCCGCAGGCCGCGCCGAGCAGCAGCGCCAGCATCTGCCCGGCCATCTGCCACGAGCCGTAGAAGCCGCGCCTGCCGTTGGGCGCCATCTCGATCAGCAGGGCGGTCGAGGTGCCGAACTCGCCGCCGGCCGAGAAGCCCTGCAGCAGTCGCGCGATCAGGATGAAGATGGGGGCCAGGATGCCGGCCGCGTGATAGGTGGGGGCCACGGTGATCAGGGCGATGGACACCGCCATCAGCGAGGTCACCAGCACCATGGCCGCCTTGCGGCCCTTCTTGTCGCCATACAGGCCGAGGATGATGCCGCCCACGGGACGCATGAAGAATCCGACGCCGAAGATCGCCGTGGTCATCAGGATCGCGTTCAGTTCGCTGCCGGGAACGCTGGGGTCGGTGGGGAAGAACAATTTCGAGATGATCGGCGTCATGAACGCGAACACCAGGAAGTCGTACCATTCGAGGGCATTGCCGATGACTGCCGCCACGATGTTGCGCGTGGGAACTGCTTTGTGCTGCACGGATTCTCCTTGGGGGGCTTGCTGTGGTGAGGCCGTCATTCTAGGCCCAGGCGACGCGCCCCGCCGGCCGCGGGGGCGGGACGCGGACGCGTCCTGGCTTTACACTGCTGCTTTTACCCGAGAGAGTTGCTACATGAACGCGCGCACCTGGCTGGAGACGCTGGTCGGTTTCGACACCACCAGCCGCAATTCCAATCTTGCCCTCATCGAGACCGTCCGTGATTGGCTCAAGGGCCAGGGTGTCGATGCATGGCTGGCGCACAATCCCGAGCGCACCAAGGCCAACCTGTTCGCCACTCTGCCGGCGCAGGACGGCAACCAGCAGGGCGGCATCGTCCTGTCGGGCCACACCGACGTGGTGCCGGTCGATGGCCAGGACTGGAGCACCGATCCGTTCAAACTGGTCGAGAAAGACGGCCTGCTTTACGGCCGCGGCAGTTGCGATATGAAGGGCTTCATTGCCGGTTCGCTGGCGCTGGTGCCGGAATTCCTGGCCATGCCGCGCAAGAAGCCGATCCACCTGGCGTTCTCCTACGACGAGGAAGTCGGCTGCGCCGGCGCGCCGTACATGCTGGCCGACCTGCACGAGCGCGGCATCCGCCCCGAAGGCTGCGTGGTGGGCGAACCCACCGGCATGCAGGTGGTGGTGGCGCACAAGGGCATCAACCTTTTCCGCTGCAAAGTGCACGGCAAGGCGGCGCACTCGTCGCTGACCCCGCGCGGTTGCAACGCCATCGAATACGCCGCCCGCCTGATCTGCCGCATCCGCGACCTGGCCGACAGCTTCAAGGCCAACGGCCCGTACGACCAGTTCTACGACGTGCCGTTCTCCACCATGACCACCAACCAGATCCGCGGCGGCATCGCGGTCAACACCATTCCCGAACTGTGCGAATTCACCTATGAATTCCGCAACCTGCCGGGCATGCAACCCGACCAGATCCAGGCGGAAGTCGAGAAATACGTGCGCGATGAGCTCTTGCCGCGCATGAAGGCCGAATTCGACGGCGCCAGCATCGAGATCGAGACCGGCGCCGCGGCGCCGGCCCTGGAAGCTTCCGAGGAAGCCGCCATCACCCAACTGGTGCGCGCCCTGACCGAGGACCGCGCCACCCGCAAGGTGGCCTATGGCACCGAAGCCGGCCTGTTCCAGGGCATCGGCATTCCCACGGTGGTCTGCGGCCCCGGCCACATCGAGCAGGCGCACAAGCCCAACGAGTTCGTCGCGCTTGACCAGTTGGCCGCCTGCGAGACCTTCCTGCGCCGCATGGGTCAGTCGCTCTGAGGCGACGGACCGCGGCGACCGGCCGGGCCATTCTCCCCGGAGCCCCCGGGGGTACCCGGCGGGCTCGGGTGCAACCCCCGCTGTGGCCGGCGTCAGGTAAAATGACGGGTTGCAAACCGGATTTGCGGGCGGCAAACGCTGGCCGTGATACCGGGGGAGATGCTTGGTGAAACCTTACGATTTTCCGGATGCCCAGGGCCATTTCGGCCCTTATGGCGGTGTTTTCGTGGCAGAAACGCTGATGCACGCGCTCGACGAGCTGCGTGCCGCCTATGACCGCTACCGTGTCGATCCCGCCTTCCTGGAAGAGTTCAACTACGAACTCAAGCATTTCGTCGGCCGTCCCAGCCCCGTCTACCACGCCCGTCGCTGGTCCGACCTGGTGGGCGGCGCCCAGATCTGGTTCAAGCGCGAAGACCTGAACCACACCGGCGCGCACAAGGTCAACAACTGCATCGGCCAGGCGCTCCTGGCCAAGCGCATGGGCAAGCCGCGTGTCATCGCCGAAACCGGCGCCGGCCAGCATGGCGTGGCCACGGCCACGGTGGCGGCCCGCTACGGCATGGAATGCGTGGTCTACATGGGCAGCGAAGACGTCCGTCGCCAGGCCTCCAACGTCTACCGCATGAAGCTGCTGGGCGCCACGGTGGTGCCGGTCACGTCCGGCTCGCGCACCCTGAAGGACGCGCTCAACGAAGCCATGCGCGACTGGGTCACCAACATCGAGAACACCTTCTACATCATCGGCACGGTGGCGGGCCCCGACCCCTACCCCCGCATGGTGCGCGATTTCCAGACCGTCATCGGCAATGAATGCCTGACGCAGATGCCCGAGGCCATCGGCCGCCAGCCCGACTACGTCGTGGCCGCGGTCGGCGGCGGCTCCAACGCCATGGGCATCTTCCATCCCTACATTCCCTACGAGAACGTGCGCCTGATCGGCGTCGAAGCCGCCGGCGAAGGCATGGACAGCGGCAAGCATGCCGCGTCGCTGGCCGCCGGCCAGGTCGGCGTGCTGCACGGCAACCGCACCTACGTCATGCAGGACGCCGACGGCCAGGTCCAGGAAACGCATTCGGTCTCGGCCGGGCTGGACTACCCCGGCGTCGGTCCCGAGCATGCCTGGCTCAAGGACTCCGGCCGCGCCGAATACGTCGGCATCACCGACGACGAAGCGCTGAAGGCCTTCCACGATTGCTGCCGCATCGAAGGCATCATGCCGGCGCTGGAGTCCTCGCACGCCATCGCCCAGGCCGTTAAGATGGCCGCCACGCTGCCGCGCGACGCGGTCATCCTGGTCAATCTGTCGGGCCGTGGCGACAAGGACATGCATACCGTCGCCGAACGCGCCGGTATCGAACTCTGATATGACGACAACCCGCTCCGATCGCATTGCCGCCGCCTTTGCGCGCACCGCCGAATCCGGCCGCGCCGCGGCGCTCATTCCCTACATCGCGGCCGGCGATCCGTCGCCCGCCGCCACCGTTCCCCTGATGCACGCGCTGGTCGAGGCCGGCGCCGACGTCATCGAACTGGGCGTGCCGTTCTCCGATCCCATGGCCGACGGCCCGGTGATCCAGCGCGCCGCCGAGCGCGCCATCGCGCAGGGCGTGGGCCTGGGCCGCGTGCTCGACCTTGTGGCCGAGTTCCGCCAGCGCGATACCGCCACCCCCGTGGTGCTGATGGGCTATGCCAACCCCATCGAACGCATGGGCCAGGCCGAATTCGCCCGCCGCGCCGAGGCCGCGGGCGTGGATGGCGTCCTGGTGGTCGACTATCCGCCCGAGGAAGTGGTCGAATTCGCCGGAACGCTCGGCCGCCATGGCATCGCTCCGATCTTTCTCCTGGCCCCCACCTCGACCGACGCGCGTATCCAGGCCGTGGCCGCCGTGGCGCGCGGTTACGTCTACTATGTGTCGCTCAAGGGCGTGACGGGAGCCGGTTCGCTCAACACCGACGACGTGGCCGAGCGCGTGGCGGTGATCCGCCGCCATGTGCGCGAGATCCCGGTAGGCGTGGGCTTCGGCATCCGCGACGCCGATAGCGCGCAGCGCGTGGCGCGCGTGGCCGACGCGGTCGTCATCGGCAGCAAACTGATTGAAACCATGGAGCAGGCGGTGGCCAACGCCCCCGCTGCCCAGCAAACCGACGCCGCAGTCGCCGCCGCCAGCGGCTGGCTGCGCACCATCCGGCAGGCGCTGGATCAAGTAAAACGACCGAGCGCGTCGGCCTGAGCGGCCTGGCGCGACTTCCTTACGGGATGAACAAACAATGAGCTGGATCGAAAAACTCCTGCCGCCTCGCATCAACAAAACCAGCGACAGCGGCGCCCGCCGCGTGCCCGAAGGCCTGTGGGTGAAATGCCCGTCGTGCGAAACGGTGCTGTACAGCGAAGACCTGGCGGCCAACCTGCACGTCTGCCCCAAGTGCGATCACCACATGCGCATCGGCGCCCGCGCCCGCATCGACTCGCTGCTCGACATGGAAGGCCGCGTCGAAATCGGCCAGAGCACGCGCTCGGTCGATTCGCTGAAATTCAAGGACACCCGCAAGTACCCCGAGCGCCTGGCCGAAGCCGTCAAGCAGACCGGCGAAACCGACGCGCTGGTGGTGGTCAGCGGCTCGATTCGCGGCGTGCCGGCGACGCTGGCGTGCTTTGAATTCGAGTTCATGGGCGGCTCCATGGGCTCGGTCGTCGGCGAGCGCTTCGCGCGCGGCGCCCAGGCCGCGCTCGACAACAAGACGCCCTTCATCTGCGTGGCCGCCTCGGGCGGCGCGCGCATGCAGGAAAGCCTGTTGTCGCTGATGCAGATGGCCAAGACCAACGCCATGCTGACGCGCCTGTCTGCCGCCGGCCTGCCGTTCATCAGCGTGCTGACCGATCCCACCATGGGGGGCGTGTCCGCCAGCTTCGCCTTCATGGGCGACGTGGTCATCGCCGAGCCGAAGGCTCTGATCGGCTTCGCCGGTCCGCGCGTGATCGAACAGACCGTGCGCGAGAAGCTGCCCGAAGGCTTCCAGCGCGCCGAGTTCCTGCTGCAGAAGGGCGCCATCGACATGGTCGTGGACCGCCGCCAGTTGCGAGAGGAAATCGCCCGCCTGCTGGCGCTGTTGACCAACCAGCCGGCCGACGTCGTCACCGCCGCCTGATCCCGTTTCCCCGGGCTTTCGGGCTTGGGGGGGCAGATGAAAAAGCCGCCGCGCACTTGTGCCGGCGGCTTTTTCATGGCCGTTTGTTCAGCCCTCTGACAGCGTCATTTTTTGTGCGCCGGGCGGAACAATGTTTTCCATGATTTCTGTTGCCTTATTGCGACATATTGCGAGCCTTCTGGCCCGGTTTTTGCTATGTTCTGTAGTACTGGATAACACTCGTGAATTGCGCCGAGATGTCATCCCAACAAAATACGGAGTTGCTCCCAATGCAGTCGACGAAGAAGAAAATGCTTGTCCGCCTTGTCGGTTTGGCCCTCGCCGGCGCCGCGACCATCGCCAGCGCCCAGTCTTCCGAGGGTACGCAGGGCGGCGTGAGCCTGCACTATGGCGTGGGCGACCACTATCAACGCTTCACCCTGAACTACGAAACGCCGTCGGTGTGGACCTATCAGTTCGGCGGCAACTGGGGCCGCCTGGATCTGACGCCCGAACTCGGCGTGTCTTACTGGTGGGCTGACGGCGACCGCTCGCCGAGCAATGTGTGGCAATTGAACGCCATCCCGATGTTCCGCTGGTGGGCGGGTGAGCGCTTCTACCTCGAAGCCGGTATCGGCGCCACCGTGTTCTCGCGCACCCGCTTCGCCAACGAGAACATCAGCACCGCCTTCCAGTTCGGCGACCACGTCGGCCTGGGTTTCCTGTTGACGCCGAACAACCGCATCGGCGTGCGCTATTCGCACTTCTCCAACGCCAGCATCAAGCGCCCGAATCCCGGCCTGGACACGGTGCAGCTGACCTATACGTACCAGTTCTGATCGCGGCGCGATCCGGCCTGACGAAAAAACCCTCGGTGACGAGGGTTTTTTTTTGGGCCATGTTCGCGCCATATCCCGGCGCCATGTTCCGCCGGTGTGTTCCGGCGCCATACCCGGGCGGCGTGGTCGGCTGGCAAATAAAAAAGCCCCCATCATTCGATGGGGGCTTTTGCTTGCGCGGCTTGCCTTTAGTGGCGAGTTTCGACCTGAACCAGGGGTTCGTTCGAAACCGGGGCCACCGGCTTGCGCTCGCGGCCCAGGCGGACCGGCGTGTGCGCCGCGGCGATGCGCAGTTGCGTCTGCGCGTGGCGCTCGGGGTCGGTTTCCACCCACTGCAGGCCGGCGGCGTTGACCACTTCGTGCAGGGCCTGCGCCTTGGCCGAGGGGGCCGTCGCCGGCACCACGATGGGCTGGGCGCTGGCCGGCGCCGCCGCCACAGGCGCGGCGGCTACCGGTACCGGCGTGGCTTCCGGTTCGACCGGCGCGGCCGTGACGGCAGGTTCCACCACGGGTTCGACCGCGGCGGCTTCCACCGGGGTTGCGACAGGCGCGGCCGGCTCGGAAACCTCGCTGTCGGGCTCGACAGCCACCGGGGCGATCGGCTCGGGGGCCGCGGCCTGTACAGGCTGCTGGGCCTGCGGTTCGTGCGCGGCGGCGGATGCCTGTTCGACCTGGGCCGGTGCCGGCGTGATCTCAGCCTGGACGGCTTCGGCTTGCTGTGCCGGCGCCTCGGCTTGCGGGGCGGGGGCTTCGGCCGGCGCGGCGGCCACCGGGGCGGCGACTGGCGCGGGGGCGGCGGTCACGTTCTCGGCGGGCTCGCTGGCGTCTTCCTCGGCGCCGTCTTCCAGTTGCTCGTCGCTGCCTGCCACGCCTGCCTCGTCCGGGCTGCGGCGGCCACGACGACTACGGCGGCGGCGGCGCTTGCGTTCCGGGTCGGCGCCGGCTTCGGCGCCTTCGACGGCGGGCACGCCATCGGCGGTCTGCTCGACGGCTTCGGCCGCTTCGGCCTGGGCGTCGGCGGGCTGCTTGGCTTCAGGCAGCGCGGTGGCGACCGACTGGGCCAGCGCGGCGACCATGCTTTCCTGCTCGCTCATCGGCGCGTCGGCCTGGCCTTCCTCGCGGCGGTTGCGGCCACGGCCGCGACGGCGGTTGCGACCGGCGCCGGCATCATCGCCAGCGGCTTCCGGCGCGATGTCGGGGCGGTTCGAGGCTTGCGCGGCTTGCATGGCCTGATCGCGTTCGCCACGCTCGTTGCGGTTGTGACGCTCGCCGCGTTCCTGGCGTTCACCACGTTCGCCTTCGGGGCGGCGGTTGCCGCGAATGTGCGGACGGCCGCCTTCGCTGCCCTCGGCGCCTTCGGCGCGGGACTCACCGCGACGGTTGCGGTTGCGGTCGGAGCCGTGGCGTTCGCCGCGGCGTTCCTGGCCATCGTGGCCGCTGCGGCCCTTGCCGCGGGCCGGCGACGCGGCGCGCTTGGCGCTGGTCTCTTCCTGGGCGGCGGGCGCGGCCTTGGCGGGCTCGCTGTTGCCGGTCAGCCAGCCGAACAGGCGCTTGAGCAGGCTGGGGCCGCCCGATTGCGCCGGCGCGGCCGCGGGGGCGGGCGCCGGGGCAGGGGTCGACATGGGGGCCGGCTGCGAAGGCGTGATGCCCTTGACCAGCGCCTCCGGACGGGCCTTGATCTCGCTTTCGCGCGGCTGCCAGGGGGCGTCGGTGGCGGGAGCCTCGACCAGCTCGAAGCTGGTCTTCACTTCTTCCAGGCGCGGATCGTCGTGGCGCAGGCGCTCGATGTGGTGATGCGGGGTTTCCAGGTGCTTGTTGGGGATCAGCACCAGGTTGACCTTCAGGCGGGCTTCCATCTTGGTGATGTCGGCGCGCTTTTCGTTCAGCAGGTAGGTCGCCACGTCGACCGGCACCTGGGCGTGGACCGCCGCGGTGTTTTCCTTCATGGCTTCTTCCTGCAGCAGGCGCAGGACGTGCAGGGCGCTCGATTCGGCGTCGCGGATCACGCCGGTGCCGTTGCAGCGCGGGCAGGTGATGTGCGAGCCTTCGTTCAGGGCCGGACGCAGGCGCTGGCGCGACAGTTCCATCAGGCCGAAGCGCGAGATCTTGCCCATCTGGACGCGGGCGCGGTCGAAATGGAGGGCATCACGCAGGCGCTGTTCGACGGCGCGCTGGTTCTTGCTGTCTTCCATGTCGATGAAGTCGATGACGATCAGGCCGCCCAGGTCGCGCAAGCGCAGTTGGCGGGCCACTTCGTCGGCGGCTTCCGAGTTGGTCCGCAGGGCGGTTTCCTCGATGTCGGCGCCACGGGTCGAGCGGGCCGAGTTGACGTCCACGGACACCAGCGCTTCGGTGTGGTCGATGACGATGGCGCCGCCCGAGGGCAGCGTGACCGTGCGCGAGTAGGCCGTTTCGATCTGGTGTTCGATCTGGAAGCGCGAGAACAGCGGGATGTCGTCGCGGTAGCGCTTCACGCGCTGGACGTTGTCCGGCATCACCACGCTCATGAACGCGGTGGCCTGGTCGGCGATCTCGTCCGTGTCGATCAGGATCTCGCCGATCTCGGGCGAGAAGTAATCGCGGATGGCGCGGATGACCAGGCTCGATTCCAGGTAGATCAGGATGGGCGCGGAGTTGTCGCGCGCGGCGCCGTCGATGGCGGTCCAGAGCTGCAACAGGTACGACAAGTCCCATTGCAGTTCTTCGACGTTGCGGCCGATGCCGGCGGTGCGGGCGATGATGCTCATGCCCTGGGGCAGTTCGAGCTGCTCCATCGTGTCGCGCAGTTCCTGGCGGTCCTCGCCCTCGACGCGGCGCGAAACGCCACCGCCACGGGGGTTGTTGGGCATCAGGACCAGGTAGCGGCCGGCCAGCGAGATGAACGTGGTCAGGGCGGCGCCCTTGTTGCCGCGCTCTTCCTTTTCAACCTGGACGATCAGTTCCTGGCCTTCGCGCAGGGCGTCCTGGATGCGGGCGGTGCGGACGTCGACGCCTTCCTTGAAGAAGCTGCGGGCCACTTCCTTGAAGGGAAGAAAGCCGTGGCGGTCTTCGCCGTAGTTGACGAAGCAGGCTTCGAGGCCGGGTTCGATCCGGGTGATGACACCTTTGTAGATGTTGCCTTTGCGTTGTTCGCGGCCGGCAGTCTCGATGTCGAGGTCGATGAGTTTTTGCCCATCGACGATAGCGACGCGTAATTCTTCCTGGTGCGTCGCATTGAACAGCATGCGCTTCATGAGAGGGTTTCTCCGTTGTCATGACGCGCCGATATCGGCGCGTGACCTCGGGCCACTCGGGCTGCGGCTGAAGCGGGCAAGAAGATGCGGACCGTACCTGGGCGGCGCCCAGGCGTATCCGCCGCGGGTCAGGCGGGCACGTCGTGCCGTGGGGCACGGGGTTCTTTCAGCAGGAGGGTCAGCTTCACTGAATGTGGTTTGACGGAAATGTGCTGTGAACGGCAGTTGCGGCCGGATTGGTTGCCGACGCGCAGCTGGTGCTTTAAATATGCGACGATTCTTGCAGTGCTTCAAGCCGCTTGCGGCAGGCAACGGACCTGCTGGGACAGCGGGCAAAATGAATGCCACACCACTATCCGGCAGGGCGCGGTTGCGCCGGCGACCAAATGACCCAGGGGTTGAATGAGCAGGCAGTACAATGGCGGCCCACGCGCTCGACGGAGTTGCGTACTTGAGTTGCATCTCTACGCCAGCGGCTGATTCAGCCCCTTAAGGCTGTCCCGATTATATGTCGCTTTCCGCAATGCGCAAAGAAACTTCCTCCCCTATGGCCACCCCCTCCGTCCGCATGGTGGAAGTGGGCGCCGAGCATGCCGGCCAGCGCCTGGATAACTACCTGATGCGCCTGTGCAAGGGCGTCCCCAAAACCCATATCTATAAGGCCATCCGCGGCGGCGAGGTCCGGGTAAACAAGGGACGCATCTCGGTGGACTATCGGGTCGCGGAAGGCGATATGGTCCGCATTCCGCCGCTGCGCCTGCCCGACCCTGGCAAGCCCAAACCGGTGCCGGCCGCCGAATTCCCGGTGGTGTTCGAGGATGACGCGATGCTGGTGGTGGACAAGCCCGCCGGTGTGGCGGTCCACGGCGGCAGCGGCGTTTCCTTCGGCGTGATCGAGCAACTGCGCGCCGCCCGCCCCGAGGCCAAGTTCCTGGAACTGGTGCACCGGCTCGACCGCGAAACCTCTGGCCTGCTGATGGTCGCCAAGAAGCGCAGCGCGCTGCTGGCCCTGCACGCCATGCTGCGCGAGGGGCGCAGCGACAAGCACTATTACGCGCTGGTCGAGGGCGACTGGGTCAACGACCGCCAGCACATCAAGCTGTCGCTGTCCAAATGGACCACCCAGTCGGGCGAGCGCCGCGTCAAGGTCGATCCCGACGGCCAGACCGCCCACACCATCATCACGCTCAAGCAGCGCTTCGGCCGCTACAGCCTGGTGGACGCCGAGCTGCGCACCGGGCGTACCCACCAGATCCGCGTGCACCTGGCGGCCAGCGGCTTTCCCATCGTGGGCGACGACAAGTATGGCCATGACGAGGTCCGCGCCGAGTTCTCGCGCATGGGTTTTGGTCGCATGTTCCTGCATGCCCATCAATTGACGCTGAATCACCCGTTGACGGGGGAGCCGATGACGCTGACGGCCGAACTGCCGCCCGCCTGTCGGAAAATACTGAAACAACTGGAGTCGGTCTGATATGTCGTATTCGCTGGTCGTTTTTGACTGGGATGGAACCCTCATGGATTCCACGCACAGCATCGTGGCCGCCATCCAGGGGGCCTGTCGCGACCTGGAGCTGCCGGTGCCATCGGCCTCCGACGCCAGCTGGGTCATCGGCCTGTCGCTGGAAAGCGCGCTGCGCCGCGCCGTGCCCCAATTGACCCAGGCGATGCTGCCGCGCTTCCTGGAGCGCTACCGCACCCATTACCTGCTGCGCGATCCAGAATTGCGCCTTTTCGATGGCATTCCCGAGTTGTTGACGGCGCTGGCCGAGCGCGACGTGCGCCTGGCCGTGGCCACCGGCAAGAGCCGGGTGGGCCTGACCCGCGCCCTGGCCGCGACCGGCCTGGGCCCCATGTTTGACGCCACCCGCACCGCCGACGAGACCTTCAGCAAGCCGCATCCGGCCATGCTGCACGAGTTGATGAGCGAGCTGGACGTCGATCCGGCCCGCGTGGTGATGGTGGGCGACACTTCTCACGACATGCAGATGGCGACCAATGCCGGCGTGCATGGCCTGGGCGTGACCTACGGTGCGCATACCCTGAAGGAACTTGAGGGTTGTGGTCCGCAGGCGGTGCTGGATAGCGTGCCGCTGGTGCGCGACTGGCTGCTCAGCCGGACCCTGGCGGCGGCGGCCTGACGATCGCAGGCGCGCCGGGGAACGCCGCGAGAGCGAGGCGGTCTATTGCGGATCGCCGCCGGCCACGCCGGCGGAATATCATGGGGTCGCGAAACGTCCACGGTTTGAGCGGGGCGGCAGCGACGCGACTCGCCGCGCCGGCCCCCTAGGAGATTCCCATGCTGATACGCAAGCCCCATGACATCGTTCCTTCCGACATCACGACCGAAGCGGTCTGGCGGTCGCGTCGCGACCTGATCCTGCGCGCCGGCGTGGCGGCGGCGGGGTTGGGGTTGCCGTGGGCGACGCGCAGCGCCTTCGCCCAGGGCCCCGGTGCCGGCGCCCTGGCGGGCCAGCCCAATGCGGCGTTCAGCGTCATGGACAAGCAGACGTCTTTCGCTGATATCACGTCGTACAACAACTACTATGAATTCGGGGTCGACAAGGGCGAGCCCGCGTCCAACGCCGGCAAGCTGCAGACCCGGCCCTGGACGGTCAGCGTCGAGGGCGAGGTCGGCAAGCCGCGCACCTTCGATATCGACGAACTACTCAAGCTCGCGCCGATGGAAGAGCGCGTTTATCGGCTGCGCTGCGTCGAGGGGTGGTCCATGGTGATTCCCTGGATCGGCTATTCGCTGTCGGCGCTGCTCAAACAGGTCGAGCCCACCGGCAATGCCAAGTACGTGGAATTCGTGACCGCCGTGCAGCGCGAGAACATGCCGGGCGTGCGCGCCGCCATCCTCGACTGGCCCTACATCGAGGGCCTGCGCATCGACGAGGCCATGCACCCGCTGGCCATGCTGGTGTTTGGCGTTTACGGCAAGGTGCTGCCCAACCAGAATGGTGCGCCCCTGCGGCTGGCCGTGCCCTGGAAGTACGGCTTCAAGTCGGGCAAGTCGCTGGTCAAGATCCGTCTGGTGGAAAAGCAGCCCGTCTCCTCATGGATCAAGGCCGCGCCGCAGGAATACGGCTTCTACGCCAACGTCAATCCCACCGTGCCGCATCCGCGCTGGAGCCAGGCCACCGAGCGCCGCATTGGCGAGGACGGCCTGTTCTCGCCCAAGCGCAAGACCTTGATGTTCAACGGCTATGCCGAGCAGGTTGCGTCGCTCTACCAGGGCATGGATTTGAAGGCCAACTATTGAAACCGCCCGTGGCCGAGAGTGCTGGCGCGGCCCCGGCGCGCAAGCCCCAGTGGTCGGCGCGGGCTGTCGGGCGCGTCAAGCCCTGGCTGTTCCTGTTGGGCCTGGCGCCGTTCGCGCGCTGGCTCTGGTTGGGCTTCACCAATGGGCTGACCGCCAATCCCGTGGAATTCCTGACGCGCTCGTCGGGCACCTGGACGCTGGTGTGCCTGCTCGTGACGCTGGCGATCACGCCGCTACGGCGCCTGACCGGGCAGCCGGCGCTGGTGCGCCTGCGCCGCATGTGTGGCCTGTTCGCGTTCTTCTATGGCGCCATGCATTTCATGGCCTGGGTCTGGTGGGACCGCGGCTTCGATCCGGCCGCCATGTTGCAGGACATCGGCGAGCGGCCCTTCATTACCGTGGGATTCGCCGCGTTCGTGCTGATGACGGCGTTGGCGGCCACCTCCACCCAGTGGGCCATGCGCAAGATGGGCAGGCGCTGGCAGCAACTGCACCGCGCCATCTACCTGATCGGCCTGCTGGCGGTGCTGCATTACTGGTGGCACAAGGCCGGCAAGAACGACCTGTCAGAGCCGATCCTGTATGCCTCGGTGCTGGCGCTGCTGCTGGGCTGGCGGCTGGCCGCCTGGTGGCGCCGTCGCGGGGCCTGAGCGGCATGCGCCATCCGGTTACAGTATGGCCAGCATGATCGCCGCGGTCTCGGCGTCGGGCTGGCCGTCGTGGCGGGCAGGGCGGTAGTGCATCTGGAACGCTGCCAGCACGTTGATGGTGGCGCGGTCCAATGTGCCGCTCTGTGGCGTGGTGTAGCCCAGCCGCTGCAGTTGCTGCTGAAACCAGGCGACGTCGGGTGTGCCCTGGGCCTGCAGGCGCGCCAGGTGTGCGGCGGCGCCGGCTTCGTCATACCAGCGGCCGATGCCGGCTGCGGCCAGTTGCTTCCAGGGGAACAGCGGGCCGGGGTCGACCTTGCGCTGGGGCGCGATGTCGCTGTGGCCCACCAGGTTCTCGGGCGCGATGCCGTGGCGCTGGATGATGTCGCGCAGCAAGAGGGTCAGGGCGCGGATCTGCCGGTCGCCGTAGGCATGCCACTGCGGCTTGCCGTCGGTGCCGTCGGTCCAGCCCGGGTTGACAATTTCGATGCCGATCGACGTGCTGTTCATGGCATTCAGGCCATACCAGGCGCTTTCGCCGGCGTGCCAGGCGGCGCGGGTCTCGTCGACCAGCCTGTGGGCGCGGCCGGAGGTTTCGATCAGGTAGTGGGCGCTGACCTTGCCCTGCGACAGCAGCTTCATCGATACGGCGTCGTCGGTGGAGGTGTAGTGCACCACGACGAAACGCACCCGGCTGCTCTGGCTGACCGCGGTAACGGAGGTGTCCAGGTTCAGGCCGGCGGGGCCGCGCTGGGCGCAACCGGCCAGGGCCGCGAGGGCCAGGCATACTGCGGCAAATCGGATCATCGTCAGCGGGCCAGGTACAGGAACAGGGTGGGCATTTTGTCCAGCGATGGGGTGGGCTGTTTTTTCCAGTCGGCGATGGTGCGCGTGGCGATCCATTCGTCCGCGGTGGTCAGCGCGCGGGCCACGCACAGCTTGGTGTCGCCCTTCAGGCTGGCCAGCAGCGTTGCGAACATGGCGGCGTTGCGGTAGGGGGTCTCGATCAGCAATTGCGTCTGGTTGTGTCGGGCCGAGTGCTGTTCCCAGGCCTTGAGCTGCCTGGCGCGTTCGCCGGCGTCCACGGGCGCGTAGCCGTGGAAGGCGAAGCGCTGGCCATCCAGGCCGCTGGCCATCAGGCCCAGCAGGATGGAGGAGGGGCCGACCCAGGGCTTGACGACGATGCCCAGCCGATGGGCGGCGTCCACCACCTTGGCGCCAGGGTCGGCAACCGCGGGGCAGCCGGCTTCGGACACCAGGCCGATGTCGGCGCCGCGGCGCACCGGCTCGAGCCAGGCGCCGATCTCGGCCGCGTCCGTCCTGTCGCTGAGCGTGTGGATGGTGATTTCCTGCAGCGGCCGGGTGGTGCCCACCAGCTTGAGGAAGGCGCGCGCCGTCTTGGCGTTCTCGGCGATGTAGGTGTCCAGGCTGCCGGCCCGGGCGCGCGCATCGGCGGGCAGCCAGCTTTCCGGGGCGGCCTCGCCCAGTCCCACCGGGATCAGGTGCAGCGAGCCGCTCATGCGGGCGCTCCCGGCGCCGCCAGCGCGTCGAGCCCGAACTCGGCCAGCATGGTGGTCAAGGTGATCAGCGGCAGGCCGATGATGGCGGTCGGATCGTCGCTCTGGATGCTTTCCATCAGGGCGATGCCCAGGCTTTCCGCCTTGGCGCTGCCTGCGGTATCGTAGGGTTCCTCGGCGCGTAGGTAGGCGTCGATGGCCTGGTCGCTCAGGCGCCGGAATTTGCACCGCGTCACGATATCGGCTTTTTCCACGCGATGACCGTCAGTCACCGCCAACGCGCTGTGAAATTCCACGATCTGCCCGGAAAGTGCGCGCAATTGCGCCTGGGCGCGCGTAAAATCGCCCGGCTTGCCAATGGGTTGGCCGTCTACCGTGGCCACCTGATCCGATCCGATGACGACGCTGCCGGGATGCCCGCCGGCCACCGCCATGGCCTTGGCCACGGACAGGCGCAGCGCCAGCGCTTCGGGTGATTCGCCTGGCTGTGGCGTTTCGTCCACATCGGGCGAAATGGCGGTGAAGGGCAGGCGCAGGCGGGTGAGCAGTTCTTTGCGGTAGCGCGAGCTGGAGGCGAGGATCAGGCTGGGTTGTGAGGGCATTCGATATTTGACGCTGGGACGTAAGTCACAGTATTATCTAACGTTTTGCGGCATTTTTG
Source organism: Achromobacter dolens (assembly GCF_902859745.1). Classification (GTDB taxonomy): domain Bacteria; phylum Pseudomonadota; class Gammaproteobacteria; order Burkholderiales; family Burkholderiaceae_B; genus Achromobacter; species Achromobacter dolens. The sequence goes on from NZ_CADIJW010000016.1 coordinate 34,358, forward strand.
CAGGGCAGCATGACTTTTGGGCGGGGCGCAACCCCCACTCATGGGCGGGGCGCAATCCCGCGTCAGTCATCGGTTTTGCGCCCTGGGATGGTCGCGAATGCACGGGATGTGCGGGTTGTGCGCGAATGCGCATTTCCGGCGGCCTCGTGCGAAAGGACAGAACATCAAGCCCATCGACGCATTCGCATTCGCCCATTCGGGCAAGGAAGCGCAAGGCACCATACCTCTTGTGCGGTTGACGCGCGCGGTTGACGGGCTTCCCGAGCAACCGGCGGGTGAGGCCGGCCTCGTGACGTGGTCCGTGCGTGGCGAGATGGGCAAGACCGGACTGCTGCAAGGTCAGCCGCTCCTGCACATTCATGTGCAGGCGAATCCGGTCGTGGTGTGTCAGCGGTGCAATGAGCCGTTCGCCTATCCGGTGGACAGCGAGGTCCTGCTGCAACTGGTCAAGTCCGAAGCCGACCTCGACGACGGCTTTACCTCCGGCGATCACGCCGCGGGTTTCGACGACGAGGATGAGGACGGCGAGGAAGCAGGAAACGCAGGAAAAGGTTTTGTGTCCAACCAGCCTGAAAAGGTGGTGGGTTCGCATCATTTCGATCTGTTGGCCCAGATCGAAGATGAGCTCATTCTGAGCGTTCCGTATGTGCCCAAGCATGATGTATGCCCGGGCGCGCAGGCCAAGGACAGCGAAGCTCCCCAAGAGCCCGTTGTCAAGCGTCCGTCGCCGTTTGCGGTGCTGGAACAACTGAAGCACAAAGATTGAGATCAACATCGGGCCGCATCGCGTACAATGCGCCCCGTTTCTAGGAGTCATCATGGCTGTTCAACAAAACAAGAAGTCCCCGTCCAAGCGCGGTATGCACCGCTCGCACGATTTTCTGGTGAATCCGTCGACGGCTATCGAACCGACCACGGGCGAAACGCACCTGCGTCACCACATCAGCCCCAACGGCTTCTACCGTGGCCGCAAGGTCCTGAAGACCAAGGCCGACGAATAAGGCCCCCGGGCCGAACTCGTACTCGGACCAATTCGGCTGAGCGCTGATACCTGGCACCCGTGATACGCATCGCCATAGACTGTATGGGCGGAGACTTCGGTCTGCCCGTCACGATTCCGGCTGCGATCGAGTTCGCCCGGCAATTCCCGGATACCCGGCTATTGCTGGTCGGGCTTCCCGACGCCATCGAAGCGGCGCTCTCCGAGCACCGCGGCGTCGAGCGTGATCGTTTCGAGATCGTGGCGGCTTCCGAAGTCGTCACCATGGACGACCCGGTCGAGGTCGCCCTGCGCCGCAAAAAAGATTCCTCCATGCGCCTGGCCGCCCAGTCCGTCAAGGACGGGAACGCCGACGCCTGCATTTCCGCGGGCAACACCGGCGCGTGGATGGCCATTTCACGCTATGTGCTCAAGACGCTGGACGGCATCGACCGGCCCGCGATCGCCACGTCCATTCCGAACCAGACGGGCCGCGCCACCACGGTGCTGGACCTTGGCGCGAATGTGGACTGCACGGCCGAACACCTGCTGCAATTCGCCATCATGGGCGCCGCGCTATCGCAGGCGGTGGACCATCGCGACAACCCCACCGTGGGTTTGCTCAACATCGGCGAAGAGGTCATCAAGGGCAACGAGGTCGTCAAGGAAGCCGCCGAGCTGCTGCGCGCCAGTCCCCTGAACTTCTACGGCAACGTGGAAGGCAATGACATTTTCAAGGGCACGGTCGACGTCGTCGTCTGCGATGGCTTCGTCGGCAATGTCGTGCTCAAGTCCGTGGAAGGCCTGGCCAAAATGCTGTCCAGCGTCATTCGCGAAGAGTTCAAACGCAACCTGATCACGCTGCTGGCCGGCGCCGTGGCCAAGCCGGTGCTGAACCGCTTGCGCAACCGCGTCGACAATCGCCGTTACAACGGCGCGGCGTTGCTGGGGCTGCGTGGCGTGGTCATCAAGAGCCACGGCTCGGCTGATGTCTACGCCTTCGGTTTCGCGCTGCAACGGGCGCGCGAAGCCGTCGTGAGTAAACTGCTGGAGCGCACCGCGCAGACGGTCGCGCAGCTCAACCAGCGCGTCCAGTCTGCCTCGAGTGCTCCGGCGCTCGAGCCGGGCGCGGCTGGAGACACCGCTTGATGGATACCGCAATGAAATATTCCGTGATCGCGGGCACCGGCAGCTTCCTGCCGGAACGCGTGGTTTCGAATGACGCCCTGGCTGCGGAACTGGCGACGCGCGATATCGCCACCTCCGACGAGTGGATCGTCGAGCGCACGGGCATCCGCCAGCGCCACCTGGCCGAGCGTGGCGTCACCACCAGCCAGTTGGCGACCGAGGCCTCGCGCCGCGCGCTGGCCGACGCGGGTGTGGACGCCTCCGAGGTCGATCTGGTCGTGCTGGCCACCTCCACGCCCGATTTCGTGTTTCCCAGCACCGCCTGCCTGGTGCAGGCCAACTTGGGCGCCAAGGGCTCGGCGGCCTTCGACGTGCAGGCCGTGTGCAGCGGCTTCGTCTATGCCCTGACCACCGCCGACAGCTTCATCCGTGCCGGCCGCGCGCGTTGCGCCCTGGTGATCGGCGCCGAAGTGTTCTCGCGCATTCTCGACTGGAACGATCGCAGCACTTGCGTGCTGTTCGGCGACGGCGCGGGCGCCGTGGTGCTCAAGGCTTCCGACAAGCCTGGCATCCTGGCCGCCCAGTTGCATGCCGATGGCAGCCAGATGAAGATCCTCAGCGCCGCGGGCAACGTGGCTTATGGCGACGTCACCGGCGATCCGTTCCTGCGCATGGACGGCCAGGCCGTGTTCAAGCAGGCCGTCACGGTGCTGGACCGCTCCGCCCGCGACACCTGCGCCGAAGCCGGCGTCGACATCAGCGAAGTCGATTGGCTGGTGCCGCACCAGGCCAACGTCCGCATCCTCAATTTCCTGGCGCGCAAGCTTGCCGTGCCGGTCGAGAAGGTTGTCATCACCGTCGACAGCCATGCCAATACTTCCGCTGCCAGCGTGCCGTTGGCGCTTGACGCCGCGCGCCGCGATGGCCGCGTCAAGCCGGGCCAGCTCGTGCTGATGCAGGGCGTGGGCGGCGGATTCACCTGGGGTTCGGTACTGGCCCGCATGTAAGGGCGTGTCCGGCCGGGACGCGGACTGCCGCGCCCGCCCGGATGTCGCGCCCGACATTCCACAGACTCTGAATCACTCCACACGGTCGAACATGAAAATCGCTTTTGTCTTTCCTGGCCAGGGTTCGCAGGCAGTCGGCATGCTGGATGCCTGGGCCGATGTCGCTGCCGTGACCGATACCGTGGCGCGCGCCTCGCAGGCGCTGGGCCAGGACCTGGGCGCACTGATCGCGCAGGGTCCCATCGAGCAGCTCAACCTGACCACCAATACCCAACCCGCCATGCTGACGGCCGGTGTCGCGTTCTTCGCGGCCTGGCGCGCGGCGGGTGGCCGCAATCCCGACGTCGTCGCCGGCCATAGCCTGGGTGAATACGCCGCGCTGACCGCCGCGGGCTCGCTGGCCCTGGAAGATGCCGTGCGCCTGGTGCGCGTGCGCGCCGACGCCATGCAGGCCGCGGTGCCCGTCGGCACCGGCGCCATGGCTGCCATTCTCGGCCTGGACGATGATGCCGTGCGCGCCGCTTGCGCCGCGGCGGCCCAGGGCGAGGTGGTCGAGGCCGTCAACTTCAACGCGCCGGCGCAGGTCGTGATCGCCGGCCACAAGGGCGCGGTCGAGCGCGCCTGCGAGCAGGCCAAGGCCGCGGGCGCCAAGCGCGCGCTGCTGCTGCCGGTGTCCGCGCCGTTCCATTCCAGCCTGCTCAAACCTGCCGCCGATGTGCTGGCGGACGCGCTGGCTGCGGTCAACGTGGCGGCGCCGCAGATCCCGGTCATCAACAACGTCGATGTCGCCTCGCCGACGGAACCCGGGGCAATCCGGGATGCGCTGGTGCGCCAGGCATGGTATCCTGTGCGTTGGGTGGAAACACTGCGCGCCATGAAGGCGCAGGGCGTGACCCACGTCATCGAGTGCGGTCCCGGCAAGGTGCTGGCCGGCCTGACCAAACGCATCGACCCCGAGCTCACCGGCCTGGCCATCACGGATCCGGCCTCGCTTGAGGCCGCGCTGGCCGCGGTCAACGGAAATTAAGACCATGGAAAACACTTCGATCGAACTGCAGGGCAAGATCGCCCTGGTCACCGGCGCGACGCGCGGCATCGGCCGCGCCATCGCCCAGGAGCTGGCCGCCCGTGGCGCCGTGGTCGTCGGCACTGCCACTTCCGAATCCGGCGCTGCCGCCATCACCGAGGCGCTGGCGCCGTTCGGCGGCCGTGGCGTGGTGCTGGACGTGACCAACGCCGAAGCCTGCGACGCGCTCATCGACGCGCTTGGCAAGGAAGGCGGCGGTCCGCACATCCTCGTCAATAATGCCGGCATCACCCGCGATACGCTGGCAATGCGCATGAAAGACGACGATTGGTCCGCGGTCATCGACACCAACCTGGCGTCGGTCTTTCGCCTGTCGCGCGCTGTGCTGCGCAATATGATGAAGGCCCGTTGGGGACGCATTATCAATGTCACCTCCGTGGTGGGCTCGAGCGGCAATGCCGGCCAGGCCAACTACGCTGCCGCCAAGGCCGGCGTCGCCGGCATGTCGCGCGCGCTGGCGCGCGAGCTGGGCAGCCGCAACATCACCGTCAATTGCGTGGCCCCGGGTTTCATCGACACCGACATGACGCGCGCCCTGGGCGAGAGCCAGACCGCGGCGCTCCTGCAGCAGATTCCGCTGGGCCGACTGGGGTCGCCGACGGATATCGCCCATGCGGTGGCCTTTTTGTCCGGGCCGCAGGCGGGTTACATTACCGGCACCACCCTGCACGTCAACGGCGGGATGTACATGCAATAAGTCACGAAACGCGCGGGCGGCCCAGGCCGCCGCGTCAGTGCCGGGGAACCGGTACGGCAACGCGCGGTTCATCCGGAAACGCCGCACACCGGTTTTCCTGCGCCCGGCGGGCGACAGATCAACGTGCGCGGTGTTATTTTTGTCACGGCCTGGCGTTTGCAGTACTCTGCGCTTGGCTATAATTCGCGGGATTTTTCCCATTTGGAGATCTGCATGGAAAGCATCGAACAGCGCGTCAAGAAGATCGTCGCTGAACAACTTGGCGTGAACGAAGCCGAGATCAAGAACGAATCCTCCTTCCTTGACGACCTCGGTGCCGATTCGCTCGACATGGTCGAACTGGTCATGGCGCTCGAAGACGAATTCGAGACCGAGATCCCCGACGAAGAGGCCGAAAAGATCACGACCGTGCAACAAGCGATTGATTACATCAATTCGAACGGTAAGCAGTAAGCTCAGCCTATATCCTTCCGGTTGCCCCACGTCCGGGGCCGGCCGGGAACCGGGGCGGTTTCAGGAATTTGCCGTGTGGTCCACGCGCGGGAAGGGCATTGACGCCCGACCCGCTATTGCGTGTGCCGCACGCGCAGTGCATCCCGAAAACCGCCTTTCTTTTGTCTGTTTGAGGAGTCATCCGTGAAGCGACGTGTCGTCATCACTGGCCTTGGTATCGTTTCGCCTGTTGGCAACGACCTGACCACCGCTTGGGACAATATCGTCAACGGACGTTCTGGCATCAGCCGCATCACCCGTTTCGATCCCTCGGCCATCACCACGCACATTGCCGGCGAAGTCAAGGACTTCGACGTCAGCACCTATATCTCGAGCAAAGAAGCCCGTCAGATGGATACCTTCATCCATTACGGCGTGGCCGCCGGGATGCAGGCCTGGCGCGACAGCGGCCTGGAAGTCACCGAAGCCAACGCCGAACGCATCGGCGTGATCGTCGGCTCGGGTATCGGCGGTCTGCCGCGCATCGAGGAAACCCAGGTCGAATACATGGCCAAGGGTCCGCGCCGGATCTCGCCGTTCTTCGTGCCGGGTTCGCTGATCAACCTGATCTCCAGCCATCTGTCCATCGCCTTCGGCATGAAGGGCCCCAGCTACGCCGTCGTGTCCGCCTGCACCACGGGCCTGCACAGCATCGGCGACGCGGCCCGCCTGATCGAGTACGGCGATGCCGACGTCATGCTGGCCGGCGGCGCCGAGTCGACCGTGTCGCCGCTGGGCATTGGCGGCTTTGCCGCGATGCGCGCGCTGTCGACCCGCAACGATGATCCTCAGACGGCTTCGCGTCCCTGGGATCGCGACCGCGACGGCTTCGTGCTGGGCGAGGGCGCTGGCGTGCTGGTGCTGGAAGAATACGAACACGCCAAGAAGCGCGGCGCGCGCATCTATGGCGAGTTCGCCGGCTACGGCATGAGCTCGGACGCGCATCACATCACGGCTCCCGACAAGGACGGCCCGCGCCGCGGCATTCTCAACGCGCTGCGCAACGGCGGCCTGAACCTGGAAGACGTCCAGTACGTCAACGCGCACGGCACCTCGACGCCCCTGGGCGACAAGAACGAGAGCGACGCGTTGAAGCTGGCGTTCGGCGACCACGCCAAGAAGCTGGTGGTGAACTCGACCAAGTCCATGACCGGCCACCTGCTGGGCGCGGCCGGCGGCATCGAGGCGGTGTTTACGACCCTGGCGGTCTACAACCAGGTCTCGCCCCCGACCATCAACATCTTCAACCAGGATCCCGAATGCGACCTGGACTACTGCGCCAACGAGGCGCGGCAGATGAAGATCGACGTCGGCCTGTCCAACTCGTTCGGCTTCGGCGGCACCAACGGCTCGATGGCCGTTCGCCGGGTCTGATTTGGAAGGCCCGGGCCAGGGGCGCTGGACTTATCGCGTGCCCGTCCTGCGGCCACGCGGCGTCTTGGCGCTGCCGGGTCTGGGGCTGGTGGCCGCGGTTGCCAGTCTCGTCGCCGCCGCCTCGTGGCACGGCAACGCCTGGACGGCCGCCGCCGTGTTGATGTCATTGGCGCTGGCGGCAGGGCTGTTACACTCGAGCCGTCGGAGCCTGTCCCCGGTATCGGCCCTGCGTACCGCGGCCGGTGGCGGCCGCTGGCAGGTGCGCCTGCCGGGCGGCTGGCGGGATGCGGTGCTGGTACAACAGCGCCGCGGACCTGCTTGGCTTTCGCTCACCCTGCAGCCTTTGCCCCCCGGGAGTATGGCCTTTAACGACCAAAATGTAACTTTCACCGTCTGGCAACCGACGTTGCGACCCGACGACTGGCGGCGGCTGTGCCTGCTGGCCGGCGCGGCGCGGCAGACGTCCCGGACGGTCCGCCTGCGGGAGGCTACATGAGCGAGCGCGAAGTCGACGCCGAGCTTGTCGCGCGCGTCCAGCGGGGCGACAAGAAGGCCTTCGACCTGCTGGTGCTCAAGTACCAGCGCAAGATTCTCCGTCTGCTGGCCCGCATGATCCGCGACCCCGCCGAGATCGAGGATGTGGCCCAGGAAGCGTTCATCAAGGCCTACCGGGCCTTGCCCCAATTCCGGGGCGAGAGCGCGTTCTACACCTGGTTGTATCGTATCGCCATCAATACGGCCCGAAATTGGCTCGCCTCCCAGGGCAGGCGGCCGAGCGCGCCCAATGCGATAGAAACGGAAGACGGTGAAACTTTTAACGAAACCGACAACCTAACCGATATAAGCACGCCGGAGTCGATGGTTGCCAGCCGCGAGATCGCCGAGACGGTGAACGCGGCTATCGAGGAGTTGCCCGAGGAATTGCGCACCGCAATCGTCCTGCGTGAAATCGAAGGTATGAGTTACGAAGACATCGCCCAGAGCATGGACTGCCCCATTGGTACGGTGCGCTCCCGCATTTTCCGTGCGCGGGAAGCCATTGCGACCAAGTTGCGTCCCTTGCTTGGCACCGATGTCGAGCGTCGCTGGTAAGGAGTGGCAGTCATGCAGACTACAGCAGCCAAGTCCGTCGTTTCTTCGGATGCCGCCTGGGAGGAATCCGTTTCCGCCTGGATGGACGGTGAAGAAACCGACGATATTCTCCCCGGCCTGTTGACCCGCGAAGGGCGACAGACCTGGGATACCTATCATCTGATCGGTGATGCCCTGCGCAACAGCGACCTGGCGCTGACGCCCAGCGCGAACTTCCACGCCCGCCTGTCGCGGGCGCTGGATGCCGAACTGCCGATCGTGGCGGCGCCTCGGCGCCGCTCGCCGCTGCGCATGGGGCTGTCGGGCCTGGCGGTGGCGGCCGCGGTTGCCACGGTGGCCTGGGTCGCCCAGCCCTACCTGGCGGGCGGTTCCTCCGGCACCGAGACGCGCGTGCTGGCCGACGCCAGCGTCAGCGGCAGCGCCGATACGTCGGGCCTGAGCGACTACCTGGAGGCCCATCGCCAGATGGCCGGCCCCAGCGCGGTGCGTCAGGTGTCGTTCGACGTCGGGGCGGGGCGCTGATGGCCCTGGTGCTTCCGACCCGTTGGCCGGCGCTGGGACGGGCTGCCTCGTGGCAGGCTCACCGCGCCGGCTGGTTCGCCGCTACGCTCCTGACCGCATTCCTGGCCGCGCATGACCCCGCGCGCGCCGCCGACACCGCGCCCGCCCCGCAGGGCGATGACGTGGTCCAGTTGCTCTCCCGCATCCAGCAGGCCGCGCGCAAGCAGGACTACGCCGGCGTGTTCATGTATCAGCAGGGCGAGATGATCCAGTCCTCGCGCCTGGTGCACGTCCTGGACGGCACCGGCGAGCGCGAGCGTCTCGAGATCCTGGACGGGCAGCCGCGCGAATACTTGCGGCACAACGAAGATGTGCAGTGCCTGATCCCCGAGCGCAAGACGGTTTTGATCGAGCGTCGCCGCGGCGATCGCTTTCCCGGCCTGTTGCTGGGCGATCCGGCCAACCTGACCGACCACTACAAGATCCGCACCGAATCGGCGCTGCATCGCGTTGCCGGGCGCGAATGCCGCCTGATCACTATCGAGCCGCTGGACAAGTTGCGCTATGGCTATCGCCTCTGTGCCGACGTCGAGACCAATCTGCTGTTGAAGGCCCAGACCCTCAACGCCGCCCGCGGCGTGGTCGAGCAGGTGTCGTTCACTTCGCTGCGCCTGGGCGCCGAGGTCGATCCCAAATCGCTGTCGTCGCGATGGAACACGCGCGACTGGAAGGTGCTCGAGCCCTCCATGAAGACGGTCGACCTGGGCGCCCTGGGATGGCGCATTCCGGCGCCCAAGGGGTTCACAGTCGTCATGCAGGTGGCGCGCTCGATGGGGCGCGGCGCGACGGTCAATCAGATGGTGCTGTCCGATGGCCTGGCGGCCATCTCGGTGTTCATCGAACCCTACGACAGCCAGCGCGGCCATCATCCGCCCCCTGGCGCGGCGCAGCGTGGATCGATTACCGTCTATGGCACGCGCATCGCCGATTATTGGCTGACGGCCGTGGGCGAAGTGCCCGTGGCGACGCTGGAACAATTGGCGCAAGCGACAGAATACGTACCCGTGGCGAACGCTCCGGCGGCCGGCTCCAAGTAATGGGCGGCCTCTGCGGCAAGAAGTGATTTCGGAGCAATCTATGAAAGCAATGATGGTGTCGAACCCCGGCCTGCGCCGCTTCCTGGCGGCCGCGACGGCGGGGCTCCTGATGTCGGCCGCCTTCGCGCCCGCCTCGCAGGCGCAGACCGCTGCGGCCGAAACGCCCACCCCGACGGTGGCGTTGCCTGACTTCACCGGCATCATTGAAAAAGCCGACCCGGCGGTCGTCAACATCCGCACCACCGCCACCGTGCCGATCCGTGGCGTCGGCCCTGGCGGCAACGATCCGGCGGAGCTGTTCCGCTGGTTCTTCGGCCCGGATTTCCAGCCGCCGGGCCAGCAGTCGCCCAATCCGCGCCAGCGTCCGCAGCCGCAGCAGCCTGAGGAGCGCACCGTGCCGCGCGGCGTGGGCTCGGGCTTCTTCATCTCCGAAGACGGCTACATCATGACCAACAATCACGTGGTCAGCGATGCAACCGACATCTACGTCACCCTGACCGACGGCCGCGAATTCAAGGCCAAGGTCATCGGCACCGACGAGCGCACCGACGTGGCGCTGATCAAGATCGAGGCCAAGGACATGACGCCGCTGGTGATCGGCGATCCCAAGAAACTGAAGAAGGGCCAGTGGGTGCTGGCGATCGGCTCGCCGTTCGGCCTGGATTCCACCGTGACTTCGGGCATCGTCAGCGCGATCGGCCGCGATACCGGCGAATACCTGCCGTTCATCCAGACGGACGTGGCGGTCAACCCGGGCAACTCGGGCGGCCCGCTGATCAACCTGGCGGGCGAGGTCGTGGGCATCAATTCCCAGATCATCTCGCGTAGCGGCGGTTTCATGGGCATTTCGCTGGCCATCCCGATCGATGAAGCGATGCGGGTGGTGGACCAGCTGCGTGCCACCGGCAAGGTCACGCGCGGCCGCGTCGGCGTGCAGATCGGCGAAGTCGGCAAGGACGTGGCCGAGGCCATCGGCCTGCCCAAGGCCGAGGGCGCGCTGGTCAGCAGCGTCGAAGTGGACGGCCCGGCCGAACAGGCCGGCGTGCAGCCGGGCGACGTGATCCTGACCTTCAACAAGGAACCGATCAAGCGCTGGTCCGATCTGCCGCGTATCGTTGGCGAAACCAAACCCGGCACGCGCGCCGACATGGAAGTGTGGCGCAAGGGCAAGAAGATGACCCTGTCGGTCAAGGTCGGCGAGATTCCGGTCGACAAGGCCGCCCCGGGCAAGAAGGGCGCGCCGCCCGCGCCGGAAGTGACCAACGCGCTGGGCCTGGGCGTGATCGACGTGCCCGCCGACGTTCAGAAGAAGCTGCGCATCAAGGGCGGGGTGCAGGTCAAGGTCGCCGAAGGCGCGGCAGCCAAGGCCGGCCTGCAGGAAGGCGACATTGTGTTGGCCCTGAACGACACCGACGTCACCGGCGCCAAGCAGTTCGCCGAGCTGGTCGGCAAGCTGGACAAGGGCCGCGCGGTCGGCCTGCTGGTGCGTCGCGGCGAGCAGACCCAGTGGGTGGCGGTGCCCGCAAGCAAATAAGGCGCAAGACCGGCTAAAATGGCTGGTTGCCGCAAGAGGGGGCGCCTGGCGCCCCCTCGTTTTTGCCCGGCCCTCCCGCCAGATGCCGTCCGCAGCCCGCCGCAAGCGTGGCCCGGCGGCGGGCGTGCCGGCCGAGTGGCCCCAACCCGTCAGCCGTGCCTACCCTGGTGGCGGCGTCTTCCGGCAGTTTGCCGAATGTTCCGTCCCTTTTAAATTCAAGCATGCAGCATATTCGCAACTTCTCCATCATTGCCCACATCGATCACGGCAAATCGACCCTGGCCGATCGCCTGATCCAGCGCTGCGGCGGATTGGCGGATCGCGAAATGTCGGCCCAGGTGCTCGACTCCATGGAGATCGAGCGTGAGCGCGGCATTACCATCAAGGCCCAGACGGCGGCCCTGCACTACAAGGCGCAGGACGGCAAGATCTATAACCTGAACCTGATCGACACCCCGGGGCACGTCGACTTCTCGTACGAAGTCAGCCGCTCGCTGTCGGCGTGCGAAGGCGCGCTGCTGGTGGTCGATGCCTCGCAGGGCGTCGAAGCGCAGACCGTGGCCAACTGCTACACCGCCATCGAGCTGGGCGTGGAAGTGCTGCCGGTGCTGAACAAGATGGACCTGCCGCAGGCCGATCCGGACAGCGCGCGCCAGGAAGTCGAGGACGTCATCGGCATCGACGCTTCGCAGGCGGTGCTGGCCAGCGCCAAGACCGGCATGGGCATCGACGAGATCCTCGAGTCCATCGTCGCGCGGGTGCCGCAGCCCAAGGGCGATCCCGATGCGCCGCTGCAGGCGCTGATCATCGACTCGTGGTTCGACAACTACGTTGGCGTGGTGATGCTGGTGCGCATCGTCAACGGCATGCTCAAGCCCAAGGACAAGATCCTGCTGATGGCTTCCGGCGCCACCCACCTGTGCGAGCAGACCGGCGTGTTCACGCCCAAGTCGCAGCAGCGTCCGCACCTGTCGGCGGGCGAGGTGGGCTTCATCATCGCCGGCATCAAGCAGCTCGAGGACGCCAAGGTCGGCGATACGGTCACGCTGGCGAGCAAGCCGGCCGCCGAGCCGCTGCCCGGCTTCAAGGAAGTCAAGCCGCAGGTGTTCGCCGGCCTCTATCCGGTCGAGAGCTCCGAATACGACCAACTGCGCGATTCGCTCGAGAAGCTCAAGCTGAACGACGCGGCGCTGATGTTCGAACCCGAAGTGTCGCAGGCGCTGGGCTTTGGCTTTCGCTGCGGCTTCCTCGGCCTGCTGCACATGGAAATCGTGCAGGAGCGCCTGGAGCGCGAGTTCGACATGGACATCATCACCACCGCGCCGTCGGTGGTGTACGAGGTCGAGCAGCGCGATGGCTCGGTGATCACCGTCGAAAGCCCGTCGCGCATGCCGGAAATCGGCAAGATCGCCGACATCCGCGAGCCGATCGTGAAGGTCACGCTGTTCATGCCGCAGGACTACGTCGGTCCGGTGATGACGCTGTGCAACAACAAGCGCGGCGTGCAGATCAACATGAGCTATCACGGCCGCCAGGTGCACCTGGTGTACGAAATCCCGCTGGCCGAGATCGTGCTGGACTTCTTCGACAAGCTCAAATCGGTGTCGCGCGGCTACGCCTCGATGGACTATGAGTTCCTCGAATACCGCTCGGCCGACGTGGTGCGCGTGGACCTGCTGATCAACAACGACCGCGTCGACGCGCTGGCCGTGATCGTCCACCGCAGCAACGCCCGCCATCGCGCCCGCGACGTGGTGACGCGCATGCGCGGCCTGATTCCGCGGCAGATGTTCGACGTGGTGATCCAGGCGGCCATCGGCGCCGAAATCATCGCTCGCGAGAACGTCAAGGCGCTGCGCAAGAACGTGCTGGCCAAGTGCTACGGCGGCGACATCTCGCGCAAGAAGAAGCTGCTGGAAAAGCAGAAGGCCGGCAAGAAGCGCATGAAGCAGGTCGGCACGGTGGAAATTCCGCAAGAGGCCTTCCTGGCCATCCTGCAAGTGGAAGACAAATAGAACCCGAGAAGGCGGTTAGCTGATGAGTTGGAACTTTGCCCTGATCCTGTTTGTTCTGCTGGTGCTGACCGGCATTATCTGGGCGCTCGATCTGGCCGTATTGCGGCGCGGCCGCGAGCGCCGGGCGCAAGAGGCGATGGCGCAGTACGACGCGGCGCTGATCGGCGATTCGCAAGAGGCCGAGCGTTTGCGACGCGAGGCCGGCGACAAGGCCCGCCGCGTGCCGTGGTGGATCGAATACGCGGTCAGTTTCTTTCCCGTGATCCTGTTCGTGTTCGTGCTGCGTTCGTTCGTGGTGGAGCCGTTCCGCATTCCTTCGGGTTCGATGCTGCCGACGCTGCAATCGGGCGACCTGATCCTGGTGAACAAGTTCAGCTACGGCCTGCGGCTGCCGGTGATTGACAAGAAGGTCGTCGAGATCGGCAAGCCGCAGCGTGGCGATGTGTTCGTGTTCCGCTATCCGGTGGATCCGGACGTCGATTACATCAAGCGCGTGGTGGGCCTGCCCGGTGACGAAATCGCCTACCTCGACAAAAAACTGTACGTGAACGGCCAATTGGTGCCACATACGCGCGACGGTGACTATTTCGAACCTGATCGTGTCTCCTATATTGCACAATATAAGGAGAAATTGGGCGAAGTTAGCCACAATATCCTGCTTGATGAGAGCCGGCCGCAGGAGTATCGCCCGCAGTACCAATTTCCCAACCTCGGGAACTGCCAATATTCCCGCGATGGGGTACGCTGCAAAGTACCCGAGGGGCAATACTTCGCCATGGGCGATAATCGGGATAACAGCGCCGACAGCCGATATTGGGGTTTCGTGCCGGAATCCAATATCGTCGGGAAGGCCTTCTTCATCTGGATGAATTTCAGCGATCTCAGCCGCATTGGCCGGTTCAACTGATTATGTCGCTAGCCACGCTAGAAAACCGGCTGGATCACCACTTCGGTGACCCAGCACTGCTTGAACAGGCGCTGACCCACCGCAGCCATGGGGCGCGCCACAACGAGCGCCTGGAGTTCCTCGGGGATTCCGTGCTCAACTTCGTCGTCGCTGCGATGCTGTTCGAGCGTTACGCGAAGATCGACGAGGGCGATCTGTCGCGCCTGCGCGCCAACCTGGTCAAGCAGGCCTCGCTGGCGGACATCGCCCAGCGCCTGGAGCTGTCCCAGTACCTGCGCCTGGGCGAAGGCGAACTGAAGAGTGGCGGTTTTCGCCGGCCGTCGATCCTGGCCGACACGGTCGAAGCCCTGTTTGGCGCCGTGTTCCTGGACGCCGGCTTCGACGCCGCCCGCCGCGTGATCGTGCGTCAGTACCAGCCGGTGCTGGCCTCGGTCGACCCCAAGACCCTGGGCAAGGACGCCAAGACCTTGCTGCAGGAATTCCTGCAAGGCCGCAAGCTGGCCTTGCCCGTGTACACCGTGGTGGCCACGCATGGCGCGGCCCACAGCCAGCAGTTCGAGGTCGAGTGCGCCATTCCGGCGCTCGAGATCAAGGTGAACGCGCCCGGCGCAAGCCGCCGCGCGGCCGAGCAGTCGGCCGCCAAGCTGGCGCTGGAGGCCGCGCAGGCCATCAGCCCGGCGTCCAAGGCCGCCCGCAAGTCGGGCAAGGCGCGCAAGACCGCGCAGTTGTCGCTGCCCGTGGCAGTGTCCCAAGAGACTAAATGAGCGATACCCCTTTCCGTACCGGTTTCGTGGCCATCGTCGGCCGCCCCAACGTGGGCAAGTCCACGCTGACGAACGCGCTGATCGGTTCCAAGATATCCATCGTGTCGCGCAAGGCGCAGACTACGCGCCACCGCATCCACGGGGTGCTGACGCGCGACCACGAACAGTTCGTGTTCGTGGATACGCCGGGCTTCCAGACGCGCCATGGCGGCGCCATGAACCGCATGATGAACCGCGTGGTGACGCAGGCGCTGGCCGACGTCGACGTGGTGGTGCACGTGGTCGAGGCCGGCAAGTGGTCGGAGGGCGACGCCAAGCTGCTGCCGCTGCTGCCTGCGCCGGAGCGCACCATCCTGGTGATCAGCAAGATCGACGCGCTCAAGAACCGCGATGAGCTGTTCGCCTTCGTCTCGAAGATCATGGCGTTGCATCCGTTTGGCGCCGTGGTGCCGGTCAGCGCCACCAAGAACCAGCAGCTCGACCAGTTGCTGCAGGAAATCGCGGCGCGCCTGCCGGAAGGCGAGCCGATGTTCGAGGAAGACACCCTGACCGACCGGCCGATGCGCTTCATCGCCGCCGAACTGGTGCGCGAGAAGATCTTCCGCCTGGTCGGCGACGAACTGCCCTACGGCTGTACGGTCGTGATCGAGCAGTGGGAAGAGACCGACAAGGGCGCGCGCATCGCCGCCTGCGTCGTGGTGGAGCGCGACAGCCACAAGCCGATCCTGCTGGGCACCGGCGGCATGCACATGAAGCGCATCGCCTCCGAGGCGCGGCAGGACATTGCCAAGCTGCTGGACAAGCCGGTGCACCTGGAGATCTACATCAAGGTGCGCAAGGGCTGGTCCGACCGCGAGAGTGCGCTGCGCGACCTGGGCTATGAGTAAACGGGCGCCTCGCGTCCAGGATCGCCCGGGATACATGCTCCACGCCACCGCGTGGCGCGAGACGTCCCTCATCGTTCAGACTTTCTCGCGCGACCACGGCTGTGTCGCCATGGTCGCCAAGGGCGCCAAGCGCCCGTATTCCGTGCTGCGTCCGGTGCTGTCGGCGTTCCAGCCGCTGCTGCTGTCGTGGACCGGCAACGGCGAGGTCAAGACCCTGACCCGCGCCGAGATCATGGGCGTGCGTGCCCTGAACGGCACCGCGCTGATGTCGGCGTGGTACATGAATGAACTGCTGCTGCGCCTGTTGCCGCGCGAGGATGCCCATCCGCTGCTGTTCGACGCCTACGACATGGCGCTGCAGCAGTTGTCGGGCGGCACGCGCGCGGCGGGCGCCTTGCGCCGCTTCGAATGGACGCTGCTGCGCGAGACCGGCTACGGCGTGGATGAGGCGGAACCCGATTTCGACGATCCCGTCATCGAGCCGGCCCTGCGCCGCGACCTGCGCGAACGCCTGGCCGAGAACCTGGCGGGCCGGCCCCTGGCCACGCGCCGGGTGCTGATGGACCTGCAGCGCATCTGAACCCGCGGCGCGCCTGCCATGACCTTCACGCTCAAGCAGGTCGAGACCTTCCGCACCGTCTATGAAACGGAAAGCGTGACCGCCGCGGCGCGGCGGCTCGATGTGTCGCCGGCCACGGTCAGCGCGACGCTGGCCGCGCTCGAGGCCAGCATCGAATTGCGGCTGTTCGAGCGCGTGCGCCAGCGCATGCAGCGCACGCCCGAAGCCACGCTGCTGTACGAGGAGATCCGCCGCCTGAACGTCGGCCTGGAAAGCCTGGGCCGCAAGATCCGCGCGATCCGCGGGGCGGCCCAGCCGCGTCTGCGCATCGGCTGCATCCATGCCTACAGCGGGGCGGTCGTCAGCGATACCATCGCGCGCTTTCGCGAGCGTTATCCGGACACGCCCCTGTATCTGCAGATCCGGGATTCGAACACACTGCGCGACATGGTGGTGTCAGGCGAACTGGACTTGGCCGCCGTGGCGGATGAGTCGGAGCTGGAGGGCCTGCGCGGCCATCGCCTGGCCAGCCTGCGGGCCGTGACGGTGTTCCCGGACGGTCATCCGCTGGCGCGCCTGGAGCAGGTCGGACTGGCGCAACTGGCCGAGGTGGATGTGATCGCCCTGAATGCCGAGGATGCCTCGCGCCAGCGGCTGGACGCGCTGGTGCTGCAGGCCGGCCTCGGCCTGCGCGTCGCGATCGAGACGCCGTACTCGAGCACGGTGTGCCAGCTTGCGCTGGCCGGCCATGGCGTCGGCATCGCCAACCCCGCCACCGCGGTGGGGCTGGAAGCCGCGGGCTTGTGCCACAGGCCCCTGGCGGCGCCCGTGCATTTCGAATGCCACATGATCCTGCATGGCAGCCGGCCGCTGTCGGAGGCTGGCAAGTACTGGGCGACCTGTCTGCGCGCGGCGTTGGCGCCGTTGGTGGAACGCTACGGTGTCAAGCGCGGCTGACGGGCTCGCGGTCCGCGCAGCAGTTGCCGCCGCCTAGCCGCGGCGGCCGTCCGCCGTCAGGATCAGCACCACCGACGATTCCGCATCAAGCTGGCCGGCGCGGCGCAACCGCGTGACCGCCGCCAGCGCGGCGGCCGATGACAGTTCCGTGGCCAGGCCCAGGCGCTCCAGCCGCTGCTGCGCCTGGGCGGCGGCGGCATCGGAGACCTCGACCGGCGAGCCGCCCGAGCGCGCCAGCGCTTCGAGCGATTGCAGGGTGACGGTACCGCCGGCGATAGAGTATTGATCGGTGGCCCCTTCCCACAGGCCGCGCGCATCGCCCGCGGCGCGCGCCCGCGACAGGCGGGCGAACGGTTCCACCGCATGCAGCCGCGGCAGGCGCGGGATGCGGCCGGCGCGCAGCAATTGCTGCCAGCCCATCAGAATGCCCCACAGCAGGTCGCCGCGCGCGGTTGGCACGACGATGTCGGTGGGCAGGCCGCAGCGGTCGAACAATTCCTGCGCGATTGGCTTGTAGCCTTCGACGCCGTAGGGATGCGTGCCGACCGGCGGGTTGAGATAGTTGGTGCCGGCGAAAGCGCCCTGGTTGCGGCACAGGTCGGCGACATGGGGCCAGCGGCCCAGGCTGTCGTCGAATGCGGTCAGGCGGGCGCCGAAGCGCTGCATGGCCTCGCGCTGCAGCGGCGGGCAGTGGCGGGTGATGGCGATGTCGGCCTGCAAACCGGCGGCGGCGCAATAGGCCGCCAGCGAGACGCCGGCATTGCCGCTGGAAGCCGCGGCCACACGCGTGGCGCCGGCCAGCCGGGCGCGCGACACCAGTTGCGCGGCCATGCGGTCCTTGTGGCTGCCGGTGGGGTTGGCGCTCTCGCATTTGAGCCAGAGCCGTCCCACGCCCTCGGCCTGCGCCAGCGCGGGCGCATCCAGGCAGGGCGTGGCGCCTTCGCCGAGCGTGACGGGGTCCAGCACCGGCAGGTCGATTGCGTCGCCGGAGCCTGCGGCGTACTGGCATTCCAGCGACGCGGGATGGCCGGCCTCCAGGCAATGCGGGCAGCCTTCCGGGTAGTCGGCGGGCGGCAGTTGGCTGTCGCAGCGGATGCAGCGCAGGCCGGACAAGCGGGGGTTCATCAGCATGGGTCAGTACAACGAGGCAAGGGAGTCCAGGGGAAGGGCGGGGGCGACCTGCAGCAGGCAGTCGCCGTCGTCGCTGCGGGCGATGGCGCGCAGGCAGACGACGGTGCCGGCCTGCGGGCTGGCGAGGGCGCGCGCGGGCAGGTCGGGGCGGGCGGGTTCTATGAGCTGGCCGATGGTCTGGCCGGCGGTCACGGTCTGGCCCAGATCGACGGCGGGAATGAACACGCCCGGTTCGCGGCTGCGCAGGGTGGCGGCCGGCGCGTCCAGGTCGTGCAGCAACGGCGCCGGCTGGCGCGGCGTGGCGGCGGCCAGCAAGCCCAGTTCGGCCAGGCAGCCGAGCAGGCCGTCGCGGCAGCGTTCCACCAGCGCGCGGGTGGTCTCGCCGCCGCCGCCGATTTCCGCGCTCAGGCGCAGCACGCCCAGGCGGCTGGCGGCGGCCGGCATCGAACCGGATTCGCCGCCGCGAAAGAACACGCAATGCGGCAGGCCGAAGGCGCGGGCCAGGGACGGCAGGCGTTCATCATAGGCGTCGTCGCCATAGCGGGTGATGACCGAAGACGGCAGGTAGCGCAGCGATGCGCCTCCGCTGTGGATGTCCACCAGTGCCTGGATGCGCGGCAGCAGCCGCGCCTCCAGGGCGGCGGCCACGCTCTCGGTATAGCCGCGCGCCGGCGCGCCGAGAAAGGCGCGGTTCAGGTTGCCGCCGTCGGAAGGCGACAGGCGCGTGCCGGCCAGCGAGGCCTCGGCGTTGGCGGCGGGCAGCAGGTAGACCGTGCCGCGCTGCAGGACGCCCGGCAGCAGTTGCCAGAGCTGCAGGATGGCCGCCTGGCCTTCCCATTCGTCGCCATGCACGCCGGCCATCAGCGCCACGGCCGGCCCGGGGCCGGCCTCGATCTTCAGCACCGGGATGGTGACGCGCCGGTAGGCCGACGCGTTGGTGGCGGCGGCGCAGGTGAAGTCTTCGCGGCTTACCTGGATCATGGCGTGGCCTCCGGTCGCGGGCGAGGGTGTGTCAATCCAGCGTGGTGCCGGCGGCCTTGATGAGGGTTTCCCATTTGGGCAGTTCCTTCTGGATCTGGGTCTGGACGTCGGCGGGCGCGCCGCCGAGCGGCTCCTGCGAGCGGCTGCGCAGTTCGCGCGCGACGGGTTCCGCGCGCAGCGCGGCGTTCATCGCCGCGTTCAGCCGCGCGATGACGGCGGGCGGCGTGCCGGCCGGCGCCACCAGCGCGCTCCAAGCCGATTGCTCGTAGTCGGGATAGCCTTGCTCAGCCACCGTCGGCACGTCCGGATTGGATGCCGCGCGGGCCTTGGTGGTGACAGCCAGCGCGCGCAGGCGGCCGTCCTTCAGATTGCCGATCAGGGGCGGCAGATTCTCCATCATCGAATCGACGTGGCCGCCCAGCAGGTCGGCCAACTGCGCGGCCGTGGCCTTATAGGGAATCTGCCGCACCGCCGCGCCGGTCTGGGCGATGAAAAGTTTGACGCCGACTTCGCTGGTGGTGCCGGGATCGGCCGACGTCATGGTCAGGCGGTCGGGCTGGGCGCGGCTGGCGTCGATGAAGTTCTTGAGATCGCGGTAGGGCGAGGCCGCGTTGACGACGATGACGTTGGGGGTTTCGGCCACCAGGCCGATCGGCGTGATGTCGCGGTCCAGGTCATAGAGCTGCTGCTTGAAGAGATAGCGATGCAGCACCAGCGTGCCGACGTGGGCGTAGCCGATGGTGTAGCCGTCGGCCGCGGCGCGCACCAGCGCCTGGGTGCCGATGCGGCCGCCCGCGCCCACGCGGTTTTCGATCACCACCGGCTGGCCGAGCACACGGCTCATTTCCTGGCCGACCAGGCGGGCGGTGATGTCGGCGTTGCCGCCAGCGGCGGCCGGCACGATCATCGTGATGGGCCGTTCCGGGTATTCGGCCAGCGCGGGCTGCGCGGTCAGGCAAAGCAACAGGGCGGCAAGGCTGGCGGAGCGTTTCATGACGGTTCCCGGGACGTTGAGGGCTGCGCTATTGTGCGGCGGCCGCGCGGGGAATCCGTTTGGTTTTATCAGATGGTTGTTCGATAAAAGCTAAGGCTGGGGTGGCGGCTGCCGATCGGCCTTGCGCCCCAGTCCGTAGCCGAGCGCCGCCGCAGCCAGCGCGCACAGCGCGCCCAGGAGGGCGATCAGCGCCACGCCGTGTCCCAGCGCATCGACCCCTGCCTTGACCCAGCCGCTGGCCGCGTCGCCTGCGCGGTAGACCACGGTGTCGATGACGTTCTTGGTCTTGTATTTGTCCTCGGGCGAGACCGCGGTGAAAAGCATCTCGCGTCCGGGTTTGACCAACGCGTATTCGCCGGCGCGCCGCAGGATCATGGCCACGGCAAGCACCGCGAACACCGGGTAGGCCGCCAGCGCCAGGAACGCCAGCGCCATGGCCAGCGGCACCGCCGCCATCAGGAATCGCACGCCCAGCCAGGCGGCGACGCGGCCGGTGAGGAATAGCTGCGACAACAGCGCCAGGGCCTGCACGATGAAGTCCAGCGTGGCGAAGACGCGGATGCGCTGCGCCCTGTCCGGGAAGGTCTCGGCCACCAGCCGCGCCTGCTCCATGTACAGGAAGGTGCTGAGGGTGGCCAGCAGCAGCACCAGCACGGCGATACCCAGCAGGTAAGGCGACTGGAATACCCGTGCCAGCCCCGCCAGCATGGCGCCCGGGATCGGGCGCGCCAGTTCAGCGGTCTCGGCTTCGGAGCGGGTCGCGGCGCGCCAGCGCAGCAGCCAGCGCTTGAGCGGCAGGGTGGCCGCCAGCAGCAGCGCCGACAACAGCAGCAGGCCGGCCGTGCCGAGCGTGCCCGCCAGCAGGCCGCCCAGCAAGGGGCCGCACAATCCCCCGGCGCTGGCGCCGGCGGCGATGAAGGCGAACAGGCGCTTGGCCGACGCCATGCGGAAGACGTCGGCCATCAGGCTCCAGCCGAGCGAGACCACGAACAGGTTGAAGACCGACAACCACACGTAGAAGCTGCGCGCGGCCCAGACGCCATCGGGCTGCCAGTGGAACAGCGCCGCGTAGCCCGCCATGGTGGCGGCGAACACCGCGTAGGCCCAGGTCACCAGCGTGGCGCGCGGCACCCGGCCCGACAGCCAGCCGAACAGCGGCACCACCGCCAGCATGGCCAGGAACGTGGCGCTGAACAGCCATTGCAGTTGTTCGACGCCGGCCTGGATGCCCAGGGTCTCGCGGATCGGCCGCAGCATGAAATAGCCGCAGAACAGGAAAAAGAAGAAGGCGAAGCCGCAGGCGCCCGCCGCCACCTCGCCGGGTTGGAGCCCCAGCGCTTGCGCCGCCCGCTGGCGCCAGGAGCCGGCGGCGCGCATGGCTTCAGCCCAGCAGGGCGGCGATGCGTTCGCGCAGCGCCGCGTCCGGTTGCGGACCGAAGCCGGCCCGCGCGTTGTCCACCATGTTGGCCGGCTTGGAGGTGGCGGGGATGACGGCGGTCACGGCGGGATGGCCGATGATGAATTTCAGGAACAACTGCGCCCATGAGGTGCAGTCGATTTCACCGGCCAGGGCCGGCAGCGGCCGGTCCCGGACCTGGCGGAACAGCGCGCCGTCCTGGAACGGGCGGTTGACCAGCACCGCGACGCCATTGGCCTGGCAGGCCGGCAGCAGGCGCTTTTCGGCGTTGCGCGCGCCCACCGACAGATTGATCTGCAGGAAGTCGGGCTTTTCCTTTTCGACCAGCTCGGTCAGTTCGTCATGGGCGGCGTCGGTGTAGTGCGTGATGCCGAGGTAGCGCGTTACGCCCTGCTGCTTGAGTTCGCGCAGCAGCGCCAACTGGTTGCGGGTGTCGATCAGGTTGTGGACCTGGATCAGGTCGAGCTTCTGCGTCCGCAGCGCGCGTAGCGAGTTCTCGATCTGGCGCCGGGCCGCCTCGTGGCCCTGGGTGCTGATCTTGGTGGCCAGGAACACCAGCGGACGCCGGTCCGGCTCGCGCGCCAGCAGCGCTCCGGTGACGGCTTCGGCCTGTCCGTAGCTGGGGGCGGTGTCGATCAGCGAGCCGCGCGCCTCCAGCAAGGCGTCCACGACCTGCGCCAGCGGCGCCATGGCGGCCGCGTCCGAGGGCGACACATTGAAGGTGTCGGCGGTGCCCAGGCCGATCACCGGCAGCATGTCGCCGGTGGCCCCGATCGGGCGGGTCAGCATCGGCCGCTGGAGGCTCAGGGCGCTTGCCGTCCACGGCTGGGCCAGCAGCGATGCGCAGGCGGCGGCCTGCAGGAATCGACGGCGATCAGGCATGGCTCGCTCCAATGAAAAAGGGCCTGCATGGTTCATGCAGGCCCTTGTGACTGTGACAGCCGCGCGCTTACTCGCGGTTGCCGCCGAAGATGCCCAGCAGCATCAGCAGGTTCGAGAAGACGTTGTAGACGTCCAGGTAGATGGCCAGCGTGGCGGACACGTAGTTGGTCTCGCCGCCGTTCACGACGCGCTGCAGGTCGACCAGCATGAACGCCGAGAAGATCACGATGGCCAGCACCGAGATGGTCAGCATCAGCGCGGGCAACTGCAGGAAGATGTTGGCCAGGGCCGCCACCAGGATCACGACCGCGCCGATGAACAGGAATTTCTGCAGGCCGGACAGGTCGCGCTTGATGGTGGTGGCCAGCGTGGCCATCGTGCCGAACACGATCGCGGTGCCGCCGAAGGCCGTCATGACCAGTTGCGAGCCGTTGCTGAAGCCCATCACGAAGCCCAGCAGGCGCGACAGCATCACGCCCATGAAGAACGTGAAGGCGAGCAGCAGGACCACGCCGAGCGAGTTGTTCTTGTTCTTCTCGATGGCGAACATCATGCCGAAAGCGCCCACCAGGAACACGATGGCGGACAGGCCCGGGCTGGCGCCCATGACGCGGTTGATGCCGGTGTACAGGCCGACGGCCGCGCCGAGCACGGTCGGAATCAGCGAGAGCGCCAGAAGCCAATAGGTGTTGCGCAGGACTTTGTTGCGCACGACCTCGCCCGGCGCGCCGGCGAGGGTGCCGGAACGGTTAAAGGGGGACGGACGATATTCGTTCATGGAGGACTCCTGTGTACGGCAGAAATTGATTTGCCTAGAAGGCTTAGATGCCAAGGATACCTTACAGTTCCCTGAAGAATCCAGTTTTCAGAAGAATTAGCGCGCAGGGCGGGCAGGCATGACCCTGTTATGGGGATGGTCAAGCCGGTTTCAACCGGGCCTGACGTCCTGCATCACCCGCGCCACGATACGCGGCAGTTCCTCATCCATGCGCGTCTGGATCTGTTCGATGGCGTCGGCCAGGGCCTGGCGCATGACCTGTTCGACTTCCGCCTGCAGGCGGGCGGCCAGCACCGAGGCCTCTGCCGGTGCGGCGGCCGGGGCGTCGGGCGCGACTGCCGCGGCGAGGGCCGGAAGGGCGGGCGTATCGGCCGCTTCAGCCAGACGCGGCGCGTCGGCGCCGTCCTGAGCGACATCCGTCAGCAGCGGGAAGGCATCATCATCCCGGGCGAGGTCGGTCAGCAGCGGAAAGGCGTCGTCATTCGGGGCAACGTCGGTCAGCAGCGGGAAGGCGTCGTCATTCGGGGCAACGTCGGTCAGCAATGGGAAGGCGTCGTCATCCTGGGGCGCGTCGGTCAGCAGCGGCGCTTCCGGAGGCGACAGCGTGGGTTCGGCCCGCTGGGTCAGGGTGGGGATGCCGGGGTCGGAGGGGCGGTGGGGCATGGGGGCTCCCGAGGGTCGAGATGGCGCCGCCGGGGGCGGCGCGGGAGGCGGGGAGGGCGGTCAGGCGCCCTGCTGTCGTTGGCTCAGGTCGTGGCTTTGCGGCGTGTGGCCGGCGCCCTGATAGACGCGCCAGCGCTGGCGCGCGGCCTGCTTGTCGTCGGGATCGTCCGAGACGATCTCGAGCAGCCGCTCGAAGGTCTCGAAGCCCGGCGGGCAGTCGTCGTCGAGATTGAGCAGCCAGGGCGAAGGGCCGTCGCCGGCGGCCTGCGCCGCCTGCTGCGGATCGCCGGCGGTCAGGACGACGGGCGTCTCGGCCGCCAGCGGATCGTTGGCCAGGACGTGCGGCACGAACGAGGTGTCATCGAAGGCCCACAGCATGCGGTCGAACTGGGCCAGGCGCGAGCCCTCGCGGCAATACACCACCAGCCGCTGGCCCGCCAGGTAGCGCTTGCGCACCACCTGGCAGGCCATGCGCAGGCGGTCGGGCGCGCCAAAGGCGAAATCGATGCGCGTCATGCCGGGATCCGCGGGCTGCCGCTCAAGCCTGGTCCAGCAGGAATTGCATCAGCAGCGGCACGGGTCGGCCGGTGGCGCCCTTGTCCTTGCCGCTCTTCCAGGCGGTGCCGGCGATGTCCAGATGCGCCCAGCGATACGACTTGGTGAAGCGCGACAGGAAGCAGGCGGCCGTGACGGCGCCGGCGGGGGGGCCGCCGATGTTGGCCAGGTCGGCGAAGTTGGACTTGAGCTGGTCCTGGTAGGCGTCGTCCATCGGCATGCGCCAGGCGGTGTCCAGGGCCTGGCGGCCGGCGGACGAGAGGGCCTCGGCCAGCGCGTCGTCCTTGGTGAACAGGCCGGTATTGACATGGCCCAGGGCCACGACGCAGGCGCCGGTCAGGGTGGCGATGTCGATGACGGCGGACGGCTTGAAGCGCTCGGCGTAGGTCAGCGCGTCGCACAGCACCAGGCGGCCTTCGGCGTCGGTGTTGAGGATCTCGATGGTCAGGCCGGCCATGCTGGTGACCACGTCGCCCGGCTTGTTCGCCTTGCCGCTGGGCAGGTTTTCGCAGGCCGGGATCAGGCCGATCACGTCCAGCGGCAGTTCCAGTTCGGCCAGTGCGCGGAACGAACCGAGCACGCTGGCCGCGCCGCACATGTCGTACTTCATTTCGTCCATGGTGGCCGCGGGCTTGAGCGAGATGCCGCCGGCGTCGAAGGTGATGCCCTTGCCGACCAGCACGATGGGGCCTTCGGACGCCTTGGCGCTCTTCTTGGCGGGCTTGCCGGCATGGCGCAGGACGATGAAGCGCAGCGCTTCCTCGGAGCCGCGCGCCACCGACAGGAACGAGCCCATGCCGAGCGCTTCGACCTGCTTGCGGTCCATGACCTCGACCTTGAGCGACTTGAATTCGCGCGCCAGGCGCTTGGCGGTGTCGCCCAGGTAGGTGGGGGTGCAGATATTGCCCGGCAGGTTGCCCAGGGTGCGGGTCAGTTCCATGCCGTTGGCGATGGCGGCGCCTTCGCGCAGGCCCTTCTGGACCTGGGCGGCGTCGGCGCGCTCGACGATCTGCACGATCTTCTTGAGCTTGGGACGGGCGTCGCGGTCGGGCTTGCCGAAGCTGGCGTCGTAGTGATAGGTGGCGCTGCCGGCGGCGATGGCGGCGCTGCGGGCGCGGGCAACCAGGGGCACGTCGGCGATCGGGTTGGCGGCCAGGGTGGACACGCCTTCGGTCAGTTGGGCCGCGACGCAGGCGGCGGCGAAGGCCTGTTCGGCCGAGGCGTGGGCGCGAGCCGAGTATTCGTCCTGCTTGCCCAGGCCGACCAGGACCACGCGCTGGGCCGACACGCCCGGCAGGGAACGCAGCACCAGGGTCGAGCCGGCGCGGCCGCGGAACTCGTTCTTGGCGACGGCGCGCACGGCGCCGTTGGAGGCGCGGTCGATCAGGTCGGCGGCGGGGCTCAACACGCCGTCGGCGAAGACCCCGACCGCCAGCGCGGCGGTCTTGATCTGGTGCAGGGAAGCAGTGGTCTGTGTGCTAAATTCCATGAGGGTTTCCCGTGTGCGTCTGTATGATGCGGTCGATTATCCCGCATATTCTCCCATGTCTCTATTCAAACGCTCTGTCGTCAGCGAGATCACCAGTCACGCTGGCGTTGTCTTTTCCACGTTGCTCATCGTATGGCTCAGCGTGCTGCTGGTGCGCCTGCTCGGCGAGGCGGCGGGCGGCAACATCGGGGCGGACGTCGTGCTCGTGCTGGCCGCGCTGTCCACCATCACGGCGCTGCCTACCATCCTGGCAGTCTCGGTCTTCATCGCGGTGCTGACCACCGTCACGCGTAATTATCGGGAATCCGAGATGGTGGTCTGGTTCGCCAGCGGCCTGTCGCTGGCGGACTGGCTCAAGCCGGTGCTGCGCGTCGCCATTCCCGTGGCCATCGCGGTGGCCGGCCTGACGCTGGTGGCCGCGCCCTGGGCGTATCGCCAGATCGGCGAATACCACGAGCGCTTTGAACAACGCTCCGACCTGTCCAAGGTCACGGCGGGCCAGTTCGCGGAATCGGCAGGCGGCAACCGTGTGTTCTTCGCCGAGGATCCGGCCAAGCCGACAGACGAACTGGGCAATGTGTTCGCGCGCGAAACCGGACCGGAATGGCTCAGCGTGCTGACCGCCAGCAGCGCCCACAGCGAAACGCTGCCCAATGGCGACCGCTTCCTGGTGCTGGGCGAGGGGCATCGCTACGACCTGAAGCCGGGCACGCCCGAGATCCGACTGGTGCACTTCGAGAAATACGGATTGCGCCTGGAAAGCAAGGGCGGCGATGACCCCGTCGCTTCCGCGCGCGCCGCCGCCGAACGCTCGGCCAAGGCTCGCACCACGCCGCAACTGATGGCCGACAACACCACCAGCAGTTGGTCGCAGGTGATGTGGCGCATCTCGCTGCCGCTGGCCGCGCTGAACCTGGCGTTGCTGGCAATCCCGCTGGGCGCCGTGAACCCGCGACTGGGCCGCTCCGGCGACCTGCTGATTGCCGGCCTGGTGGGGCTGCTGTATATGAACTTGATCAACCTGTCGCGTGCCTGGATTTCCAACGGCAAGCTCAGTTTCGGCGTGGGCACCGTGGCGATCCACCTGGTGGTGGCCGCGTTTACGGCGTTCCTGCTGATGCGCCGGTTGCGCGTCAAGGCGCCCAGGAACAGCTAGCGGTCCCACCCGCGGCCCGATCCATTGGCGGGGGGATAGGCAAGGCGGGCCGCCGACCGCGGGGGCCCGTGATCGCGCCGCCGCTGCCGCCTTCAGGGCAGGTATTTCATCGTCCCGCGCTTGCCGGCCAGCAGGTCGGCATTGCGCAGCACCGACTTGCGGATGAATTCCCACAGCACCGTGACGCGCTTGAGCTTGCGCAGGTCCTCGTGGCAATACATCCAGAACGAGCGCGTGATCTCCACCTCCTTTTCCAGCACCGGCTTGAGCCGCGGATCCTGCGCCGCGATGAAGCAGGGCAGGATGGCCAGCGACTGGCCTTGCAGCGCCGCGTGGTACTGCGCCACCACGCTGGTGCTGCGCAACACCACCCGGCTGGCTGGCAGCAGGTCTTCCAGGTAGCGCAGGCGCTCGCTGAACAGCAGTTCGTCGACATAGCCGATGAAGCTGTGGCCGGCCAGGTCGGCGCGGCCGCGGATCGGCGGATGGCGCGCCAGGTATTCGGGCGTGCCATACAGGCGCAGCGTGTAGTCGCACAGCTTGCTGCATACATAGGGGCCGCGCTGGGGGCGCTCAATGGTGATGGCCAAGTCGGCCTCGCGCTTGGACAGGCTGACGAAGCGCGGCACCGGCAGGATGTCCAGCGTGATGTGCGGATAACGCCGCTGGAAATCGGCCGCCAGCGGCGTCAAGACGTAGCTGCCGAAGCCCTCGGTGGCGCCGATCCGCAGGTGGCCGGACAGCGCCTGGCCGATCCCCGACAGCGTCTCGCGGGCGCTGTGCACCGTGCTTTCCATTTGCTCCGCGTGCACGAACAGGCGCTGGCCGTCCTCGGTCAACACGAAGCCGGCGCTGCGCGATTTCTCGAACAGCAGCGTGTCCAATTCGGCTTCCAGGGCGCGGATGCGCCGTGACACGGTGGTGTGCTCGACCCCGAGCTTGCGCGCCGCGGCGCTGACGCGCTGCGTCCGCGCGACCTCCAGGAAGTACCGCAGGCTGTCCCAATCCAGCACGTTATCCGCCCCTGATAAGGTTGTGCATTGATGCACAAGGAATGTGCATTTCTGGTGTTGCTTGTTGATTTTCACACATCTACACTGGGTCGGCAGCCCTGGGGGAATGCTCCGGGAGCCGCACGCCGCGAAGACGGCGCCATAACGCATAAAACTCAGGAGACAAATCCATGGAATTGCACGCACGCGGGCTGGCCGCAGGCTTGTGTCTGGGCGCAGCGCTGTTGGGGCAGGCGCACGCGGCGGATAAACCGCCGGTGAAGATCGGCATCCTGACCGATATGTCGGGCACCTACGCCGGCATGGGCGGGCCCGGTTCGGTGGCGGCGGCGCAATTGGCCATCGACGATTGCCTGGCCGCGGAATGCAAGGGCATGAAGATCGAGCTGGTGTCGGCCGACAACCAGAACAAGGCCGACGTGGGGGCGGCCAAGGCGCGCGAATGGTTCGACCGCGACGGCGTCACCGCCATCGCCGATCTGACCAATTCGGCCGTGGCGCTGGCGGTGCAGGGCATCGCGCGCGAAAAGAACAAGGTCGTGATGTTTTCCGGCCCGGCCACCACGGCGCTGACCAACAAGGAATGCTCGCCGGTCGGATTCCACTGGATGTTCGACACCTATTCGCAATCCGCCGGCGGCGCCAAGGCCACGGTCAGGGCGGGCGGCAAGTCCTGGTACTTCATCACCGTCGACTACGCCTTCGGCCATTCGCTCGAGGCCGACACGGCCAAGGCGGTCAAGGCGCTGGGCGGCACCGTTGCCGGCAGCGTGCGCCATCCGCTGAACGCGCCGGACTTCGCCTCCTACCTGCTGCAGGCGCAAAGCTCCAAGGCGCAGGTGGTGGCGCTGGCCAATGGCGGCCAGGACACCGTCAACGCCGTCAAGCAGGCGCGCGAGTTTGGCATCGTGGCCGGCGGCCAGCGCCTGGTGTCGCTGCTGATCTTCCTGTCCGACCTGCGCGCGCTGGGGCTGGAAAGCGCCCAGGGCCTGTCGTACGTGGACGGCTTCTACTGGGATTACGACGACGCCACGCGCCAGTGGTCGACCCGCTTCGAGAAGGCCTTCCGCGGCCTGAAACCGACCATGACGCAGGCCGGCGTGTATTCCAGCGTGCTGCACTACCTGCGTTCGGTGGCGGCCTCGGGCAGCACCGACGGCAAGGTGGTGGCCGACAAGATGCGCGCGTTGCCGATCAAGGATCCGATCATGCGCAACGCTTCGATCCGGCCCGACGGCCGCGTGATCCACGACATGTACCTGTACGAAGTGAAGAAACCGTCCGAGTCCAAGGGCGGCTGGGACTATTCCAAGCTGGTGGCCACCATCCCGGCGGCCGAGGCCTTCCAGCCGCTGGCCGATTCGGCCTGCCCGCTGGTGCAAAAGTAAGGCGTGGCGCGCCGTCCGGGCTCGCCCGGCGGCGCGCGCGCGAGATCCAAGAACGCGGATTCCATCCGCATCGACAATGCAGTGTGAGGAGCATCAAATGAGTGAAGTCCCCCGCGTTCCGCTATTGATCGGCGGCAAGCTCGTGCAGTCCAAGACCACCGAATGGCGCGACGTGATCAACCCCGCCACCCAGGAAGTCGTGGCCAAGGTGCCGTTCGCCACGCGCGCGGAACTGGACGAGGCCATCGCCAATTCCAAGGAAGCCTTCAAGACCTGGCGCAACAGCGGCCAGGGCGCGCGTATGCGCGTCATGCTGAAGTTCCAGGAGCTGCTGCGCGCCAACACCGCCAAGCTGGCCGAGATGATCACCCGCGAGCATGGCAAGACGCTGCCCGACGCCGAGGGCGAAGTCGGCCGCGGCCTCGAAGTGGTCGAGCACGCCTGCTCGATCGCCAACCTGCAACTGGGCGAGTACGCCGAGAACGCCGCCTCGGGCATCGACGTCTACACGCTGATCCAGCCGCTGGGCGTGTGCGCGGGCATCACCGCATTCAACTTCCCGGTGATGCTGCCGTGCTTCATGTTCCCGATCGCGGTGGCCTGCGGCAATACCTTCGTGCTCAAGCCGTCCGAGCAGGACCCCAGCTCGTCGCTGTTCCTGGCGCAACTGGCGCTGGAAGCCGGCCTGCCGCCGGGCGTGCTGAACGTGGTGCATGGCGGTCCGGAAACGGCCAACGGGCTGTGCGAGCATCCCGACATCAAGGCCGTGTCGTTCATTGGTTCGACCCGCGTCGGCACCGAGATCTACAACCGTGCTTCGGCGGCCGGCAAGCGTTGCCAGTCGATGATGGGCGCCAAGAACCACTGCGTGATCCTGCCGGACGCCGATCCGGAAGTCGCGCTGAACCAATTGCTGGGTGCCGCGTTCGGCGCCGCCGGCCAGCGCTGCATGGCCTCGTCGGTGGCTGTGCTGGTGGGCGAGGCCCGCAACTGGCTGCCTGATTTCGTCGAGCGCGCCAAGAAGCTCAAGGTCAACTCGGGCATGGACCGCGCCGCCGACCTGGGCCCGCTGGTCTCGCCGAACGCCAAGAAGCGCGTCGAAAGCCTGATCCAGAAGGGCGTGGACGAAGGCGCCAAGCTGCTGCTGGACGGCCGCAACCTGAAGGTCTCCGGCTTCGAGCAGGGCAACTTCGTCGGCCCGACCGTGTTCGACGGCGTGACCGAGAACATGACCATCTACACCGAGGAAATCTTCGGCCCGGTGCTGTGCGTGGTCGGCGCGGAAACGCTGGAAGAGGCGGTGGAATTCATCAACCGCAACCCCAACGGCAACGGCGTTGCCCTGTTCACGCAGGACGGCGGCGCGGCGCGTTACTTCCAGAACAACATCGACGTCGGCCAGGTCGGCATCAACGTGCCGA
The DNA here is from genome assembly GCF_902859745.1 of Achromobacter dolens. Classification (GTDB taxonomy): domain Bacteria; phylum Pseudomonadota; class Gammaproteobacteria; order Burkholderiales; family Burkholderiaceae_B; genus Achromobacter; species Achromobacter dolens. The sequence continues at coordinate 65,303 of NZ_CADIJW010000016.1, forward strand.
TCCCGGTGCCGGTGGCGTGGTTCAGCTTCACCGGTTCGCGCGGATCCAAGCTGGGCGACCTGGGCCCCAACGGCAAGCAGGCGGTGCAGTTCTGGACCCAGACCAAGACCGTCACGGCGCGCTGGTCGGCCCACGCCAAGACCGTGAACACCACGATCTCGATGCGCTGAAAAAGGGACGCCTTGTCCTAAGCTTATATTAATAAGTCATATAACAAGGCGTCCTTATTACTTATAATTGGCCCGTCTATCAGGGGCCAATTCATGAACCTGCAGCAATTTCGTTTTGTGCGCGAAACCATCCGGCGCGACTTCAACCTGACCGAAGCCGCCCGGATGCTCTATACCTCACAGCCGGGCGTGTCCAAGGCCATCATCGAGTTCGAGGATGAACTCGGGATCAAGATCTTCGAACGCCACGGTAAGCGCATCAAGGGGCTGACCAAGCCCGGCCTGGCCGTGTCGCAGGTGATCGACCGCATCATGCGCGAGGTCGACAATCTGAAGAAGGTCAGCGACGAATTCGCCCGCCGCGACGAAGGCGGCCTGGTGATCGCCTGCACCCACACCCAGGCGCGTTACCTGCTGCCGCGCGTGATTCCGGCGTTCCGCAAGCAGTTCCCCAAGGTGCACCTGTCGCTGGCCGAAGGCAGCCCGGCGCAGTTGGCCGAGATGGTGCTGCACGAGCAGGCCGACCTGGCGCTGGCGACCGAGTCGCTGGCCCTGACGCCGGGCCTGGCGACATTGCCCGTGTATGCCTGGGAGCACACCGTGTTGGTGCGGCCCGATCATCCGCTGGCCGAGCTGACGTCCAGCGCCGCCAAGCGCCTGTCGCTGGCGCAACTGGCGGAATACCCCATCGTGACCTATGACCGCGCCTTCACTGGCCGCAGCACGATCGACGAGGTCTTCGCCAACCAGGGGATCCATCCGGACATCGTCCTGGAAGCCATCGACGCCGACGTGATCAAGACCTACGTCGACGTCGGGCTGGGCATCGGCATCATCGCCGGCGTGGCCTATGACCCGCGGCGCGATTCCAGCCTGGTGGGTCTGCCGGTCGGCCACCTGTTCGGCACGCACACCACCCGCGTCGGGGTAAAGGCCGGAGTGTTCCTGCGCGATTACGTCTATACCTTCCTGGAAATGCTGGCGCCTTCCCTGACGCGCGCGGTCGTGACCGAGGCCGTGCAGGGAACGCCGAAGTAGGCTGGGCCATGACGAGCGCCGTGGAAGTCGGACGAGAAGAAGCGGTTCCCTTGGTGGGGAGCCGCTTTTTTTTCATGGAAGCGGGGGCGGGGAAGGGCGCGGACAAGGTGTCTCACTATCCCTTTTCATAAGCTCATAAAAAATATTAAATAAGAACCGATCTCATTTGGGTTGACTAAAAAATAGGAATCATTATCATTACATCCAGTCTCAACGACCCAGTGAGGTTAAACATGACGGCAGGATTGAGTGCAGTGGTAGTGGGCGCCGACAGGCTCGGCAACATTCCGGATCTGCTCAAAGGACACAACATCTCGATCACGCACCACATCAGTGGTCGTGATCCCTCGCATCAGAAGAAGACGCTGCAATTGCCCTCGGGCACCCAACTGGTCATCTTGCTGACCGATTTCCTCGGCCACAACGTCATGAAGACCTTCCGCAATGCCGCGCAGCGTGGTGGCATCCGTGTCGTGGCTTGTCGCCGTTCGGTATGCAGCATGCAGCAGGCCTTGCAGCAATGCGGCCTGTGCAGCCGGGGCGCCGCGGTCCACTGACCCTGCCATGCCACGCCGCCGCCAACACTGAAAACTGGGGAGGCCGAAAAGGCCCGCGGCTCAAGCCGCGAAGAGGAATGCAAAACGCCGCCAGACTGTAAAGTCCGGCGGCGTTTTGCTGTCTGTGTCGGATTGCGTCGGCCCATCGCGCCGTTTGGAGGATAGCCGCGTCGCGGCCGGCGCGTCACACTACAAGCGCGGTCAGTTGGCCGCGCGGGCGCTGGCCACCAGGCTGTTGTCCAGGCGACGGGCGCCGTTGTAGCGCTTGCTCCAATAGGCCATGGTCATGTTTTCGACCCGCACCACGCCGCCAGCGCTGGGCGAGTGCACGAAGCGGTCGTCGCCCAGGTAGATGCCGACGTGCGAGTAGCGGCGACCCAGGGTGTTGAAGAAGACCAGGTCGCCGGCCTTGAGCTCGTTCTTGGCGACCGAAATGCCTTGCTGTGCGATTTCGGCGGCGTTGCGGGGCAGCTTCAGGCCCAGCGAGCGTTCGGCGGTGTAAGCGACCAGGCCGCTGCAGTCGAAACCGGTATCGGGGGAGTTGCCGCCGAAGCGGTAGCGGATGCCCAGGTAGTTCAGGGCTTCGCTGACCATCGCGTTGTCGCTGTTGACTTCGCTGTGGTTGCGTTGGCGTTCGCGCTTGAACTTCTGCACCACCAGCATGCCGATGGGATCATCGGCGGTGGCGACCCATTCCGTCTCGTAGGGATCGATCTCGGACGTATAGGCGGTGGATTTTTGAGAGGTGTTTGCACAACCCGCCAGACCCGCGACGCACGCCGCCAGCGCCAGCAAACGCAGACCGCGGTTTGCCTGGCCAGAGGATGAATTCAGTCGCGCGCTTTTGGAGTGTCGATGCATTCGCCTGGGGAAGGTCGCCGCCTGTTTCGCAATTTTCGGGCAATAAAGCGTCAAAAACGCTAAAAAACACCTGAATAGCTGAAATCAAGCAGCCAACCAACAGATATGTTGTCTACAACTTCGCGGGGATTCTACCAAACTTTTAAGACTGGTTCGTTACTGTAACCAGCCCGGCGCCCGTGAGGCGTAGACGCGTGGCAGAATTTTTTGACCTGCGGCAAGCCTCGTGCAAGGTTTGCCCACCAGAATGACCAAAGGATTCGAAAAGAAAGCAATCAGCCATACGGCGTATGCACAATAACAGGAGACAAAAATGCAAAAAACCCGGGATTTCCATTACCGCTCGGTGCACGACCGCGACGCCTTCTGGCGCGAGCAGGCCGGCCGGGTGCACTGGGATACGCCGTTCGAGTCGGTCCTGGATTTTTCCCGGCCGCCTTTCGCCAAGTGGTTCGTGGGCGGGACGACCAACCTCTGTTACAACGCCGTGGACCGCTGGTTGCCGACCCAGGCCGACAAGCCGGCCCTGATCTGGGTCTCCACCGAAGTCGAGCGCGAGCGCATCTACACCCGCCAGGACGTCTATGACGAAGTGAACGCGGCCGCCGCGATGCTGCAGGACCTGGGCGTGGGACGCGGCGATCGCGTATTGCTCTATATGCCGATGGTGCCCGAGGCGGTCTTCACCATGCTCGCCTGCGCCCGCATCGGCGCGGTGCATTCGGTGGTGTTCGGCGGTTTCGCCTCGGTCAACCTGGCACAGCGTATCGACGATGCCGCGCCCAAGGTGGTGGTGTGCACCGACGGCGGCTCGCGCGGCGGCAAGGTGGTGCCCTACAAGCCGCTGCTGGACCGGGCGCTGGCGCTGTGCAAGACGCCGCCGGCCTCGGTGGTGGTGTTCGACCGTGGCCTGGCGCCGTTCGAGCCGGTCGCCGGCCGCGACCTGGACTACGCCACCCTGCGCGCTGCGCAGCGCGGCGTCCACGTGCCGGTGACCTGGCTGGAGTCGTCCGAACCGAGCTATATCCTGTACACGTCCGGCACCACCGGCAAGCCCAAGGGCGTGCAGCGCGACACCGGCGGCTATGCGGTGGCGCTGGCGTCGTCGATGGAATATCTGTTCGACGGCAAGGCCGGCGACACGTTCTTCTGCACCAGCGACATCGGCTGGGTGGTGGGGCATTCCTACATTGTGTATGGCCCGCTGATTGGCGGGCAGGCGACCGTGCTGTACGAAGGCACACCGGTGCGCCCCGACGGCGCCATCCTGTGGAAGCTGGTGGAGCAGTTCGGCGTCAACACGCTGTTTTCGGCGCCGACGGCGGTGCGGGTGCTCAAGCGCCAGGACCCGGCCTTGCTGCGCAAGCATGACCTGTCCTCGCTGCGGGCGGTGTACCTGGCGGGCGAGCCGCTCGATGAGCCCACCGCGCAATGGATTTCCGAGGGCCTGGGCAAGCCCATCATCGACAACTATTGGCAGACCGAGTCCGGCTGGCCCATTCTGTCGGCGCAGCCGGGCGTGGAAAAGGTGCCGACGCGCTTCGGCAGTCCATCGTTCCCGGTCTATGGTTTTGATGCGCGCATCGTCAGCGAGTCCAGCGGCGAGGACCTCGGACCCGACCAGAAGGGCGTGGTCGCCATTGTGCCGCCGTTGCCGCCGGGCGCCATGTCGACCATCTGGGGCGACGACGAGCGCTTCGTCCAGACCTATTTCACGTCGATCCCGGGGCGCCAGGTGTATTCGACCTTCGATTGGGGGCTGGTCGACGCGGATGGGTATTGGTTCATCCTGGGACGCACCGACGACGTGATCAACGTGGCCGGCCACCGCCTGGGCACGCGCGAGATCGAGGAGTCGGTCAACAGCCATAGCGGCATCGCCGAGTGCGCGGTGGTGGGCGTGGCGGACGCGCTCAAGGGGCAGGCGGCGATGGCCTTCGCCGTGCTGAAGAATCCCGCGGCGGCGGAGACGGCGGAGGGCGCAAAGCAACTGGAAGCGGATATCATGCGGCTGGTGGAAGATCAGCTGGGCGCGGTGGCGCGACCGGCCCGCATCCGGTTCGTGGGCGCGTTGCCCAAGACCCGCTCGGGCAAGGTGTTGCGCCGCGCCATTGTCGCGGTATGCGAAGGCCGTGATCCCGGCGACCTGACCACGATCGAAGATCCCACCACCCTCGAACAGATCAAGGAGTCGCTGCAATGAATACCAAACCCGTGCTGACCGCCGAAGACGTCAAGAAGATCCTGGCCGCGGCCGAAGCACACGCCCAGCAGAACAAGTGGGCCGTCACCATCGCCGTATCCGACGACGGCGGTCACCTGCTCGGCATGCTGCGACTGGACGACGCCGCGCCCATTTCCTCGCACATTGCGCCGGCCAAGGCCAAGACCGCGGCCCTGGGCCGCCGTGAGTCGCGCGTCTACGAAGAGATCATCAACAACGGCCGCTATTCCTTCCTGTCGGCGCCGCTGATCGAAGGCATGCTGGAAGGCGGCGTGCCGATCGTGGCCAACGGCCAGGTGGTGGGCGCGGTCGGCGTGTCGGGCGTGAAGTCCACCGAAGACGCCCAGATCGCCCAGGCTGGCATCGCCGCGCTGGGTCTGTGAGCCAGGAAACGCCGCGGCAGGCGCCCGATGGCGCCGCCGTCTCCGCCGGCGGGGCGGCGGACAGGAGTCCGCTGAACCCCGGCGTGGCCAAGCGCGAAGTCTGGGCCTGGGCCATGTACGACTTCGCCAATTCCGGCTACACCACCGTGATCCTCACGGCGGTGTTCAGCACCTATTTCGTCGGCGTGGTCGGCGGCCGCGCGCCGTGGGCCACGCTGGCCTGGACCGCGGCGCTGTCGCTGTCCTATCTGCTCATCATGCTGACGATGCCCACGCTGGGCGCGCGCGCCGACGCGCGCGCCGGCAAGCGGCGCCTGCTGTACAGCAGCACGATCGGCTGCGTGGCCGCCACGCTGGTGCTGACCCAGGCGGGGCCGGGCGATGTATGGCTGGCGCTGGCCGCCATCGTCGTCTCCAACTATTGCTACTGCGTCGGCGAGTCCGTGGTGGCGGCATTCCTGCCCGAGTTGGCCAAGCCGTCGGCGCTGGGCCGGGTGTCGGGCTGGGGCTGGAGCTTCGGCTACTGCGGCGGCATGCTCACCCTGGGCCTGTCGCTGGTGGTGGTGAAACTGGCCGAGGCCGACGGCCTCGACGCCGAACACTTCGTGCCGCGCGTCATCCTGGTGACCTGCGCGGTGTTCGCGCTGGCGGCGCTGCCGTCGTTCTTCCTGTTGCGCGAGCGCGCGCGGCCTTCCGGCGAACCGCAAGCGGCGCTGGCGATGCTCAAGCGCCTGGCCTACGCCTGGCGCGAAACCGGCCAGCATTTTCCCGAGTTCCGCCGCCTGCTGATGTGCATCGCCTGCTATCAGGCCGGCATTTCGGTGGTGATCACGCTTGCCGCGGTGTATGCCTCGGAGGTCATGGGTTTCACCACGCCGCAGATCATGCTGTTGGTGTTCACCGTCAACATCGGCGCCGCTGCCGGCGCGTTCTCGTTCGGCTATGTGCAGGACCGCATCGGCCACAAGCCGGCGCTGGCGATCACGCTGTGCGGCTGGATCCTGATGGTGCTGGTGGCCTACGCCGCGGCGACGGCGCCGGTGTTCTGGGTGGCCGCGACGCTGGCCGGCCTGTGCATGGGCACGACGCAGAGCGCGGGCCGCGCCATGACCGGCGCGCTGGCGCCGGCCGGACGCCTGGCCGAATTCTTCTCACTGTGGACGTTCGCGGTGCAACTGGCCGCGGTCATCGGCCCGCTGACCTACGGCTTGGTGACCTGGGCCACGCATGGCAACCACCGTCTGGCCATCCTGGTCACCGGCCTGTTCTTTGTCGGCGGCCTGATCCTGCTGTCGCGCGTGGACATGGCGCGCGGCCTGGCGCGCCGCGCCGCATGACGGCGCGGGCGTTCGCCGCAACTGATATTCTTATGAAGTCCCGGACATCGCTGCGCCTGATGGCGGCGCGATGTCCGGCGGGTTGCGTATTGCGCTGTCAGTTGTCGATGCCGTTGCCGCCATGTTTGGCGCGCGTTTCCGCGGGATACGGGCTTATGGCCCGTATTTTGCGTAAGGTGCCCGTAAGAGCGCGGCGATACGGTTGCGAGTGGGCAGTCAGATAAAAACGGCATCAACAACAGAATCACAGATTGGAGACAAGATCATGTCGAATGCTATTGAGTCCGTACTGGTGGAAACCCGGGTGTTCCCGCCGCCGGAGCGCGCGGCGCAGGGCGCCGCGATTCCCAGCATGGACGCCTACAACGCGTTGTGCGCGCAGGTCGAAAAGGATTTCGACGGTTTCTGGGCCGGCCAGGCCCGCGACAACCTGCAGTGGACCAAGCCGTTCACCGAGGTGCTGGACGAATCCAACGCGCCGTTCTACCGCTGGTTCGGCGACGGCGAACTGAACGTTTCGGCCAACTGCCTGGACGTGCACCTGACCAACGGCAACGCCGACAAGACCGCCATCATCTTCGAGTCCGATGACGGCAAGGTCGTCAAGGTCACCTACCGCGAACTGCTGGCGCGCGTGTGCCGCTTCGCCAACGGCATCGCCAAGCTGGGCTACAAGAAGGGCGACCGCGCCATCATCTACATGCCCATGTCGATCGAGGCCGTGGTGGCGATGCAGGCCTGCGCCCGCCTGGGCGTGACGCATTCGGTGGTGTTCGGCGGCTTCTCGGCCAAGAGCCTGCAGGAGCGCATCGTCGACGTCGGCGCCTCGCTGGTCATCACCGCCGACGAGCAGGTGCGCGGCGGCAAGACCATTCCGCTCAAGCCGGCGGTGGAAGACGCCATTGCCATGGGCGGCTGCGAAGCCGTCAAGCGCGTCATCGTCTATCGCCGCACCGGCGGCAAGGTGGCCTGGAACGAAGGCCGCGATCTCTGGATGCACGACGTCGAGGCCGGCCAGGCCGACACCTGCGAGCCGGTGCCGGTCAATGCCGAGCATCCGCTGTTCATCCTGTACACCTCCGGTTCCACCGGCAAGCCCAAGGGCGTGCAGCACTCGTCCGCCGGCTACCTGCTGTGGGCGCTGCTGACCGTCAAGTGGACCTTCGACGCGCGCAAGGACGACGTCTACTGGTGCACGGCCGACGTGGGCTGGGTCACCGGCCATACCTACATCACCTACGGCCCGCTGGCCGCGGGCCTGACGCAGGTGGTGTTCGAGGGCGTGCCGACGTTCCCCAACGCCGGCCGCTTCTGGGACATGATCGCGCGCCACAAGGTCACCACCTTCTACACCGCGCCGACCGCGATCCGCTCGCTGATCAAGGCCGCCGAGGCCGCGCCCGAGACCCATCCGTCCAAATACGACCTGGACAGCCTGCGCATCATCGGCACGGTGGGCGAGCCCATCAACCCCGAAGCCTGGATCTGGTATCACAAGAACGTCGGCCGCGAGCGCTGCCCCATCGTCGACACCTGGTGGCAGACCGAGACCGGCGGCCACATGATCACGCCGCTGCCGGGCGCCACGCCGACCAAGCCGGGCTCGTGCACCCTGCCGCTGCCGGGCATCGCCGCCGCCATCGTCGATGAGACCGGCGGCGACGTCGACCAGGGCAACGGCGGCTTCCTGGTGATCAAGCGTCCGTGGCCGGCGATGATCCGCAACATCTGGGGCGACCCGGAGCGCTTCAAGAAGAGCTACTTCCCGTCGGAACTGCGCGGTTATTACCTGGCCGGCGACGGCGCGCAGCGCGATGCGGACGGCTACTTCTGGATCATGGGCCGCATCGACGACGTGCTCAACGTGTCGGGCCACCGCCTGGGCACGATGGAAGTGGAATCCGCGCTGGTCGCGCACGAACTGGTGGCCGAGGCCGCCGTGGTCGGCCGTCCCGACGACACCACCGGCGAAGCCGTGGTGGCTTTCGTGGTGCTCAAGAGCGCCCGTCCCGAAGGCGCCGAGGCGCAGGCCATCGCCAAGACGCTGCGCGACTGGGTGGCCAAGGAAATCGGCCCGATCGCCAAGCCCAAGGACATCCGCTTCGGCGACAACCTGCCCAAGACCCGCTCTGGCAAGATCATGCGCCGCCTGCTGCGCGTGGTCGCCAAGGGCGAGGAAGTGACGCAGGACGTGTCCACGCTGGAAAACCCCGCCATCCTGGAACAACTGTCCAAGCCGCTGTGACGCGGCGCGCGCCGTCCGTCATGCGGACGGCGCGGACGGTCGCCCGCCCAACGGGAGCATAATGCGAGATGCCCATGCCGGTTTGCCGGCATGGGCATCGTCGTTTTTTCCTTCGCCACTTTCACTGGAGACGCCGCCGTGAGCCGCAGCAGTTTCGATCGCGCAGGGCTGGCCCTGATGTTCAGCACCATCCTCGTGTGGGCGGGGAGCTGGATCGCGATGAAGCTGATCGTGCCGTACATCGGTCCGTTCGATTTCGTGGCGCTGCGCTACGTGACCGGCGCGCTGGTGCTGTTCGCGCTGGCCGCCGCCACCCGGCGGCCGTTGGGCCTGCCGTCGTGGAAGCTGACCTTGCTGATCGGCCTGACCCAGACCGCCGGTTTCCAGGGCTTCGTGCAGACTGCGCTGGTATCCGGCGGCGTCGGCAAGGTGTCGTTGATGGCCTATACCATGCCGTTCTGGGTGGTGCTGTTCGCGTGGGGCCTGCTGGGCGAGCGGCCGACGGCCCGCCACGGCGTCGGCATCGGCCTGGCCGCGATCGGACTGGTGCTGTTCATCGAACCCTGGCACGGCGTGGGCGAAATGCGGCCGGTGCTGCTGGGGCTGGGCAGCGGCCTGTGCTGGGGCGTGGGCACGGTGCTGTCCAAGCGCATGTTCGAGCGTCACGCGCCCGACGTGATGACCTTCACGGCCTGGCAGATGCTGTTTGGCGGACTGGTGATGACGCCGGTGGCGTGGCTGGCGCCGCAGATCCCGGCGCAGTGGGGCTGGCAACTGTGGACCGGCATGGTCTATATCGTCCTGATCGCCACGGCCGCCGGCTGGCTGCTGTGGCTGCAGGTGGTGCGGCGGGTTCCGGCTTCGATTGCCGGCCTTTCCAGCCTGGGCGTGCCGGTGGTGGCGATGCTGATGGCGTGGGCGGTGCTGTCCGAGCGTCCGTCGCCGGTCGAGCTGGGCGGCATGGCCCTGATCCTTGCCGGCATTTTTGTCGTTAGTCGCGCGGCGCCTGCCGCGCGCGCGGGCTGATCGGCCCGTTAACCGGATTCCGTTCTCCTTCAAGGAAGCTTCATGATCGATTTGCGCAGTGATACCGTCACCCGGCCGTCTCCGGCCATGTTGCAGGCCATGGTCAGCGCGCCGCTGGGCGACGATGTGATGGGCGATGACCCCACGGTCATCCAGTTGCAGCAGGCAGTTGCCGAGCGGGCGGGCAAGGTCGCGGGCCTGTTCTTTCCGTCGGGCACGCAGAGCAATCTGGCCGGCCTGATGGCCCATTGCGAACGCGGCGACGAGTACCTGGTGGGCCAGCAGGCCCATACCTACAAGTACGAGGGCGGCGGCGCGGCGGTGCTGGCCAGCATCCAGCCCCAGCCCATCGAGCACGCCGAGGATGGCTCTCTGCCGCTGGAGAAGCTCGCTGCCGCGCTCAAGCCCGAAGGCGATCCGCACTTCGCCCGCACCCGGCTGCTGGCGTTGGAGAACACCTTCCATGGCAAGCTGATTCCGGCGGATTACGTGCGCGCGGCGACCGACTGGGCCCGCGGCCATGGCCTCGCCACACACCTGGACGGGGCCCGCGTGTTCAACGCCGCCGTCGCCAGCGGCAAGCCGCTGGCCGAGATGTGCCAGCCATTCGATTCTGTGTCGATCTGCTTTTCCAAGGGGCTGGGGGCGCCGGTCGGTTCGGTGCTGGTGGGCAGCGCCGAACTGATCGCCCGCGCGCGCCGCTGGCGCAAGGTGCTGGGCGGCGGCCTGCGCCAGTCGGGCGTGCTGGCTGCGGCCTGCCTGTACGCGCTGGAACATAACGTCGAACGCCTGGCGCAGGATCACGCCAACGCACGCCTGCTGGCCGACGGCCTGCGCGGTATCACCGGCGTGCGGGTCCTGAGCCAGGACACCAACATGGTGTTCGCGGAATTCGAGCCGGCGCGTTGCGATGCGCTGACCGCCGCGCTGGCTGCCGATGGCATCCTGATGCGCGCGGTTTACGGCGGGCCGACGCGCCTGGTGACGCATCTGGATGTGTCGAGCGCGGACGTGCGCCGGGTGATCGAGGCCGTCGCTCGCCATCTGCGATGACCGATAGCGTAAGGCGGGCTGGCCCGCAAGGGACCGCCCATGCCGGCATGCCTCCCGCCACGTCGGGTCAGTCGCCGGCGCGCAGCACCTGCGCCAGCACGGAGAACAGCTCGTCGATCTGCGCGGGCTCGATGACCAGCGGGGGCGACAGCAGCATGGTGTCGCCGGCCGCGCGGATCAGGCAGCCGCGTTCCAGGCAGGCCTGGTGCACGGCATAGCCGCGCTGGCCCGGCTTGCCCGCGAGCGGCGCCAGTTCGATCGCGGCCAGCAGGCCGATGTTGCGGATGTCCACCACGTGCGGCAGGCCCTTGAGGCCGTGGGCCGCGTCCTCCCAATAGCGCCATAGGTCGCGGCTGCGCTGGAACAGGCCGTCGCGGCGGCAGATGTCCAGCATTGCCAGCCCGGCCGCGCAGGCCACCGGGTGGCCCGAGTAGGTGTAGCCGTGGGCCAGCTCGATGGCGTTCTCCGGGCCTTGCATGAAGGCGTCGTAGACATGCTGGCGCACCAGCGTCGCGCCCATCGGAATGGCGCCGTTGGTCAGCCCCTTGGCGCTGGTGATGAGGTCGGGCGTGACGCCGAAATGCGCCGAGGCGAAGGCGCCGTCGACGCGGCCGAAGGCGCAGATCACTTCGTCGAAGATCAACAGGATGCCGTGCCGGTCGCAGATCTCGCGCAGCTTCTGCAGGTAACCGCGTGGCGGCACCAGCACGCCGGTGGATCCGGCCACCGGTTCGACGATGACAGCGGCGATGGTGGAGGCGTCGTGCAGCGCCACGATGCGCTCGAGCGCATCGGCCAGGTGCGCGCCCCAGTCCGGCTGGCCGCGGCTGTAGGCCATCCGCTCGCGGTCGTAGGTATGCGGCAGATGGTCCACATAGGGCAGCAGGTTGCCGAACGGCTTGCGATGGCCGCCGATGCCCGAGACCGACAGGCCGCCGAACCCCACGCCGTGATACGAGCGTTCGCGGCCGATCAGGCGCACGCGTTGGCCTTCGCCGCGCGCGCGGTGGTAGCCCAGCGCAATCTTGAGGGCGGTATCGACGGCCTCGGATCCGGAGTTGGAAAAAAACACGTTGGAGAAACCGGCGGGCGCCTCTTCGCACAGCTTTTCGGCCAATTCGAACGCCAGCGGATGGCTCATCTGAAACGACGGCGCGTAGTCCAGCTCATAGGCGGTGCGGGCGATGGCCTCGACGATTTCGGGCCGGCGATGGCCGGCGTTGACGCACCACAGGCCCGCGATGCCGTCCAGCACGCGGCGGCCGTCGGGCCGGATGTAGTGCATGCCCTCGGCCGCGCTGAAAAGCACCGGATCGCGCTTGTAGCGACGGTTGGCGGTGAAGGGCATCCAATAGGCGTCGGCGTTGAGGGGAGAGGACAGATGAGGCGTGGGCGAGGGCATGGGCTTGCTGCTTCAAGGAAGTTCAGGTGCGACCATTTTGTATTAATAATAAGAAAAATACAATTTAGAGGGCAGAAAAGACGGAACGGCGGTTCGGGAATGCAGGTTCAGGATTGCCGCAGTGAGGTCGAAAGGTGTTCGCGCATGAGTTGCGAGGCCTTTTCCTGGTCGCCGGCTTCCAGCGCGGCGATGATGCGCAGGTGTTCGTTGCTGGAGTCCACGAAGCGCGCTTCGCGGTGGAACGCGGCGTGTTCTTCCAGGCGGCGCAATTGATTCTGCTGTTGTACGGCCTGCAGGATGTAGCGGTTGCCGGAGCAGCGCGCGAGCATTTCGTGGAACGCGGCGTTCAGGCCGAAGAACTCAGCGGCCGAGATCCCGGCGTCGTCGCGCTGGATCAGCGCCTCGTGCGCGGCGCGCATGCGCTCCAGGGCATTACGGTCGAGCCGGAACGTTGGCTCCAGCAGGCCGGCGCATTCGATCGTCATGCGGAAGCGGTAGCTTTCGTCGAGCGCCTCGCGGTTCTCCAGCGAGGGCGCGAATTGCCAGCCGTGGCCCTTGCGCTTTTCCAGCAGGCCGTCGGCCGACAACTGCAGCAGGGCCTTGGCCAGCACGCTGCGCGGCGCGGGATAGCGCTGCAGCAGCTCGCGCTCGGTGAACTGGTCGGGCAGCACGCGGGTGGCGCGGTCGGCGATCAGGCGGCGGTAGAGTTCGTCCTGGGTCGGACCCGCGCCGGCGATGGCGGGCGAGGCCTGGGCGGCGTTTTCGGCCACGGTGTAGCCGCTGTTGGGACGATGCGTGATCAGCCCCTGGGTAGCCAGCAGCCGCAGCGCGCCGCGCACCGGGGTACGTGATACCTCATAGCTCGCCGCCAGCGCTTCCTCGGACAAGTGGGCGCCAGGCGCGTGGCGCCGCGCCACGATGTCCTGTGCGATCAGGCGCGCCAGGTCGACTTGCAGCGCAGTGGGGCGGGCGGGAGCGGCAGGAGGCATGGAGGAGCGCGGGAACGGCGGTGCTGCAATGGTAACGGACAGACGCGGCCTCAGCCATGATGCGCGCGACTGTCGCCCGGCGCCTGGTCTCGGTCCCGCATGCCATAGTCGCGCAGCACCTGCGCGACGCGCAAGCGATAGTTGGCGAACACGCCGCCCCGTCCCGCTTCCTGGGCGCGGCGATGCGATTCCAGCGAGCGCCAGCGCCTGACCGCGTCCTCGTCGCGCCAGAACGACAGCGACAGCAGCTTGCCTGGGGTCGTCAGGCTCTGGAAGCGCTCGACCGAAAGGAAGCCGTCTATGGTCTTCAGTTCATCGATCAGGCCCGCGGCGATGTGCAGATAGGGCGCGGCATTGCCGTCGGCGGGCTCGACTTCGAATATCACGGCGATCATGGGGTGGGCTCCTCGGTGAAATCAAATTGGGGAATGCGCGCGTTGGGCAGGGGGCGGTAGCGAAAGCGCGCCGCCAGGGCGGCGCCATCGATGCCGGCCTTCAGCAGGTGAACGAGCGCGCCGGCCGCATCGCGCCGTGCCGCGTCGCGGCCCGGGCAGGCATGACTCTGTGCGCCGAAAGTCCAGTGCGCATCGGGTTGCGCCATGGCGGCCGCGGCCAGCACCAGCAGCACGGTCTCGTCGGCCTCGATGCGCTGGCCATCCAGTTCAATCGGGCCGGCCAGGAAGCGGCGGGTGTTGTGGATGGGCGGGTCGTGCCGCAGCGTCGCATCGACCATTTCCCAGGCCTGCGCCCGCGTCAGGTCCGCGCCGGATCCCAGGCGCGCGGCGCGCAGCAGCGCATTGCCCAGCAGGCCGGCGCCGGCTTCGCAGGCCTGGAACAGCAGGCCCGCCAGGTTGGCGGCCAGCAGCATCGGATCCAGGCCGGCCTCTGTGCCGAGGACGCGCAATTCGCGCAAGGCCGGGCTGGCGGCGGCATCATCCAAATGGGCGCGCAGGCGCGCCAGCAGGCGCTCGGCCGCCGCGTGTCCGGCCGCCGTCCGGTCCTCGGCGGCGGAGGGCGGCAGGGCTGCGAGGAACGCGCCGATATCGCGTGCGCATTCCGCGGCCACGGCGCCAGGCAGGCCGATGGCACAGGCTTGCGCAAAAACCGGGGCGGCGTGCAGGCAGCGGTCGACGCTGCTGGCCGAGCGTGCGTCCAGGTCCAGCCGTTGCCAGTCGGGCGCGGGGGCCAGCGGCGCCTGTCGCGCCAGGAAGCCGCTGAACAATCTCTTGAGACGGCGCTGCCGCGGACCATCGTTCATCCGCAGGAAGCGGCCGAACAGCAGGCCGGCGGGACCCGCGGCGATTCCCTTGGGCACTGGCTCGGCGAGGGGGCGCACACGGGCGGCGGGGTGGCGCATGATGTCGCGGATCAGCCTTGGATCGCTGGCCACCCACAGGCCCAGCCGAGTGTCCCGGTAGAGGGGGCGATCGCGGGCCAGCGCGGCGTAATAGGGATAGGGATCGACGTGCGTGACCGCCTGCAGCGGATCGGTAGGAAAGGGCGTGGACATGGGCGGCGCGGCTGGCTCGGGGACCGCCAGTATCACCGCGTCGCGCCAGCGACGATTCGGCCCGGGTCGAACTATGCCTGCGCGGTGTCCGCCAGCAGCGCGGCATAGCCGGCGCGCGAGTCCGGCCATTGCAGCGCCAGGCCGCTGGCCCGCAGACGGGCGTTGTTGAGCTTCTTGCTGCCGACCCCATTGGGCGCGGGGCCGTCGCCAGGCGCCGGGGCGCCGATCATCCGCGCCAGCTCGGCATAGAGTTCATGCAGCGGCAGGGGCGTGTCGTCGCAGCCGATGTAGACCGGCAACGCATCGGGCAGCAGCGCCACGTGCGCGATGGCGGCCGCGGCGTCGTCGATGTGGATGCGGTTGGCCCAGTGCGGCGGTTCGAGCGGCGCGCTGGCCTTGCCCGTCCGCAGCCGTTCGATCAGTTGCAGGCGGCCGGGGCCGTAGAGGCCGGCGAAGCGCAGGGTGGTGTGCGGGATCGCGCGCGCGGCCAGCGCCGCTTCCGCCTCGAGCAGGATACGGCCGTTGAAGCCTTGCGGCGCGGGCGGCGTGTCTTCATCGACCCAGTCGCCGCGATGTTCGCCATACACCGCGCTGGACGATACGAACACGACGCGCTCGACCTGGCGCGTGTCGAGCGCATCCAGCACGTGGTTCAGGCCGTCGACGAACACGGCGCGATAGGCGGCGGGATCGCGCGCGCCAGCCGTGGCGACGTGGATCACGCGGGTGATGCCTGCCGGCAGCGCCGGCAGGCTATCCGGTTGGCTGATGTCGCCTGCCAGCCAGCGGATGCCGCTGGCGTCGTCGGCCGGCGGGTGGCGGCGCAATGCGTAGACCGTGTCGCCGCGCGCCAGCAGGCGGCGCGCGGCGCGTTGGCCGAGATCGCCGCAGCCGATGAAAAGCACGCGTTCAGCCATGGCCGCCGACGCCTGCTACATGCCGCTGTAGACCGGGCCCTCGCCGCCCTGCGGCGCCACCCAGACGATGTTCTGGGTCGGGTCCTTGATGTCGCAGGTCTTGCAGTGCACGCAGTTCTGCGCGTTGATCTGCAGGCGGTCCTCGCCATGGTCGTCCTTGACGAACTCGTAGACGCCAGCAGGACAGTAGCGCGATTCCGGACCGCCGTACTTGGCGAGGTTGACCTGCACCGGCACTGAGGGATCCTTCAGCGTCAGGTGGACGGGCTCGTTCTCGTCGTGGTTGGTGTTGGAGATGAACACCGAGCTGAGCTTGTCGAAGGTCAGCTTGCCGTCGGGCTTGGGGTAATCGATGCGGGCGCACTGCGAGGCCGGCTGCAGGCAGGCGTGATCGGGCTTGCTGTGGCGCAGGGTCCACGGCATCTTGCCCTTGAACACCAGTTGCTCGATGCCGGTCATCAGCGTGGCCACGGTGCGGCCCTTCTTGAACCACTGCTTGAAGTTGCGCGCCTTGTTCAGCTCGGTGTGCAGCCACGAATTCTTGAAGGCCTCGGGATACGCGGCCAGTTCGTCGTGGCGGCGGTCGGCCACCAACGCGTCGAACGCGGCCTCGGCGGCCAGTTTGCCGGACTTGATGGCGGCATGGCTGCCCTTGATGCGCGAGGCGTTCAGGAAGCCGGCCTCACAGCCGACCAGCACGCCGCCGGGGAAGGTCAGCTTGGGCAGCGACAGCAGGCCGCCCGCCGTGATGGCGCGCGCGCCATAGGCGATGCGCTTGCCGCCTTCGAAGGTGCCGCGGATGGCGGGGTGGGTCTTGTAGCGCTGGAATTCGTCGAACGGCGACAGCCAGGGGTTGGCGTAGTCCAGGCCGACGATCATCCCCACCGCCACCAGGTTGTTGTCCAGGTGGTAGAGGAACGAGCCGCCGTAGGTGTCGGAATCCAGCGGCCAGCCGGCGGTGTGGATCACCAGGCCGGGCTTGGACTGAGCCGGATCGACTTCCCACATTTCCTTGATGCCGATGCCGTAGGCCTGCGGGTCGCGGCCATCGTCGAGCTTGTAGCGTTCGATCAATTGGCGGCCGAGCTGGCCGCGCGCGCCTTCGGCGAACACCGTGTAGCGCGCGTGCAGTTCCATGCCGGGCTGGTAGTGGGCGGTATGGCTGCCGTCGCGGGCCACGCCCATGTCGCCGGTGGCCACGCCGCGCACCGCGCCGTTCTCGTCGTACAGCACTTCGACCGCCGCGAAGCCGGGGAAGATCTCGACGCCCAGCGCCTCGGCCTGCTCGCCCAGCCACTTGACCACGTCGCCCAGGCGGACGATGTAGTTGCCTTCATTGTGGAAACAGGGCGGCAGCAGCCAATTGGGGGTGGCGCGCGCGCCGTTCTCGGACAGGAACAGGAATTTGTCCTGCGTCACGGGCACATTGAGCGGGGCGCCCTTGTCTTTCCAGTCGGGAATCAGTTCGGTCAGCGCCAGCGGATCCATCACCGCCCCGGAAAGGATGTGGGCGCCCAGTTCGGCGCCTTTTTCCAGGACGCAGACGCCGATTTCCTGATTCTTTTCAGCGGCTAGCTGCTTCAGACGGATAGCGGTGGCCAGGCCGGCGGGACCCCCGCCAACCACGACCACGTCATATTCCATCGACTCGCGTTCAGACATTGCAAAGCTCCCCGTATGTATTCCATATATGGCTGGAAGTATTATCGGCGATTGTATTGCAGGCGGAGACCTTGCACGTCTTCGCATTTCCATCAGACATCAGGAGCAATTGGTGAACCCGGACACTCTGTCTGCGCGGATTCTGGCGGTGGGCGACACCCACCAAGTGGATTTGCCTTTGCGTTGGGGCGATTCCGACGCCTTGAACCATCTCAACAACACGCTGTATTTCCGCCTCATGGAAGAGGCGCGCATGCAGATCCTCTATGACGCGGGCTTCGAATTGCCGGCCGATGACGGCGCCATCCTGGCGCATGCATCCTGTGATTTCCTGCGCCCGTTGACCTATCCGGCGACGGTGCGGGTGACGCACAAGGTGACGCGCATCGGTCGTTCCAGCGCGGAATTCGAGCTGCTGCTCGAGAAGGTCGGCGATGACGCGGGTCCCTATGCCCGCGGCCGTAACGTGCTGGTGTGGATGGATTACGTGGCCAATACGTCCGCTCCGTGGCCGCCCGAAGTGCTGGCGAAAATGGCCACGCAGTTCCAGCCGGCCGCCTAGGCGCGGGGGCGGTGGCGGTCCGACTTCGATGCGGCGTTTGAAACGACGCCCGCATTTGCCGGCCATGCCGTTAAAATCCAGGACAGAACCACAATACGAATGACAGGGCGCGCCACCCTCGGCGCCGCGAGCCAGCAGGCATCGGGCCCGGCCGCGATGCCGCCGGACCGCGAAACCGGCAGCCGCGCCCCAAGTAAAAACAGGGTCCACCCAGGATCGCCGGCCTCCTTCTCGGGGCAAGCGGTCCGGCAAGGCGGGCGGATCCTCTTCAGTTCGACCTTAACTAGGAGTTGGAGCGATGGACAAGGTTTTTGCAAGCGCCCAGGAGGCGCTGGCAGGCATCGTCAAGGACGGCCAGATGATCGCCGTCGGCGGTTTCGGCCTTTGCGGCATTCCCGAGGCCCTGATCGCCGCGCTGCGCGATTCGGGCGTGAAGGATCTCACTTGCATCAGCAATAACGCGGGCGTCGACGGCTTCGGCCTGGGCCAGTTGCTCAACACGCGCCAGGTCCGCAAGATGATCGCGTCGTACGTGGGCGAGAACAAGGAATTCGAACGCCAGTTCCTGTCGGGCGAACTCGAGCTCGAATTCACGCCGCAGGGCACGCTGGCCGAGAAGCTGCGCGCCGGCGGCGCCGGCATTCCGGCGTTCTTCACCCGCACCGGCGTGGGCACCATCGTCGCCGATGGCAAGGAAATCCGCGAATTCGACGGCCAGCAATATGTGATGGAACGCTCGCTGGTGCCGGACGTGTCGCTGGTCAAGGCGCACATCGCCGACCGCAGCGGCAACCTGGTGTTCCGCAAGACGGCGCGCAACTTCAATCCGAACGTGGCGATGGCCGGCAAGTTCACGGTGGTCGAGGTCGAGCAGATCGTCGACACCGGCAGCCTGGACCCTGACCAGATCCACCTGCCCGGCATCTATGTGCACCGGATCGTGCTGAACGCCAATCCGGAAAAGCGCATCGAACAACGCACCACTCGCCCGGCCTAAGGAGAACACGACATGGCATGGTCCCGCGATGAAATGGCGGCGCGCGCCGCGCGCGAGCTGCAAGACGGTTTTTACGTGAACCTGGGTATCGGCCTGCCGACCCTGGTGGCCAACCACGTTCCCAAGGGCGTCGAGGTCTGGCTGCAATCCGAAAACGGCCTGCTGGGCATCGGCCCGTTCCCGACCGACGCCGAGGTCGACGCCGACCTGATCAACGCCGGCAAGCAGACGGTCACGACGCTGCCCGGCTCGTCGATCTTCTCGTCGGCCGACTCGTTCGCGATGATCCGCGGCGGCAAGATCAACCTGGCCATCCTGGGCGCGATGCAGGTGTCCGAAAAGGGCGACCTGGCCAACTGGATGATCCCGGGCAAGATGGTCAAGGGCATGGGCGGCGCGATGGACCTGGTGGCCGGTGTCGGCCGCGTGGTCGTGCTGATGGAACACGTGGCCAAGAAGAAGGACGGCACCGAGGACATCAAGCTGCTGCCCGAATGCAACCTGCCGCTGACGGGCGTGGGCGTGGTCGACCTGATCATCACCGACCTGGGCGTGATGGAAGTCACCGACAACGGCCTGAAATTGCTGGAAACGGCGCCGGGCGTGACGGTGGAGGAGATCCAGTCCAAGACGCACGCCAAGCTGGACGTGTCGGCGGTCAAGTAATCCGCCGCCAAGGCATCATGAATAACGCCCCGCAAGGGGCGTTTTTCATTGAAGGCCCGCCAGGCGTGGCGGGCAGGGCGCCCCGGGGCGTGGCGATCAGGCCGCTTCGCGCAGCAGCATGCCGACGTGCGGGATGCCATCCTCGATGTACTCCTCGGTCACCGGCACGAAGCCGTGCCCGCCGTAATAGCCGCGCAACCGGGCCTGCGCGCCCAGGTAGACCGGCTGGCCCGGCCACAGTCGCGCCACTTCGTCCTTGGCGCGGCGCATCAGTTCGTGGCCCAGGCCCGTGCCGCGCGCCGCTGACGCCGTGATGACGCGGCCAATGATCGCCTGGCCGTCGTTCAGCGCGGGTTCGAGCAGGCGGCAATAGGCCAGCAGCGCGCCGTTTTCCCAGGCCATCAGGTGTTCCGTCTGTCCCTGCAGGTCCTTGCCGTCCATGTCCAGGAAGACGCAATCCTGTTCCACCACGAAGACCTCCGAGCGCAGGCGCAGGATCGCGTAGAGCTCGGCCAGGGTCAATTCGGCGTGGGGCTTGCAGGTCCAGAGAGGCATTTGAAAAGTCCGAAATGCGGGGAAGAAGGGCTGGGATCAAGCGTACATCAAACCGGCCCCGTTTCTTTTGAAGCACTGTTACATAAATTCACGGGTATACCCTTAGTATGAAAATGAATTTTCTTATCTAAAATTTGCGTGTAAACAGATTTACACAAACCTTCGCTACGTTTCCCCCCTCTTTCTCGATGAACAAGGCCGCACTCACGATCGCTGATCGGATCGCCCGGGCCCAGCCCGCGCTGAGCCGCACGCAGCACAAGATGGCCGAGTACGTCCTGGCGCACCAGTTCCGCGTCGCCACGATGACCATCGACGAATTCGCGACGGCGGCGGGCGTGTCGGTCGCCACCGCCAACCGTTTCGCGCGCGCCCTGGACCTGCCCGGTTACCCGCAATTCCGCGCCGAACTGGCACGCGGTTTCGAGGCGGCGCTGGAGCCGGTCGAAAAATTGCGCACCGAACTCGCGCACTCGGCCAGCGCGGTGCAGATCTTTGCCGCGACCCTCGAAGAAGACATCCGCAACGCCCAGCGCAACCTGCAGAGCCTGGATGCCGCCGCCTGTGAGCAGGCGGTCGATGCCATCCTGGCCGCCGACCGCGTCTTCATCATCGGTTTTGGCGCCAGCGGCTTCCTGGCCGGCATGCTGCAGCGTGGCCTGTGCATGCACCTGCATTCGGTCGAATCGCTGGCCGGCCCGGGCGGCGTATCGCACGCGGCGCGTCAGATGTCGCGCATGACCAGCAAGGATCTGGTCATCGCCATCGGCTTTCCGCGCTATCTGGCAGACACCGTGACCCTGGCGGGCGCCGCCAAGCAGGCCGGCGTGCCGGTGCTGGTGCTGACCGACAAGCCCACCTCGCCGCTGGCGCCGACCGCGTCGGTGGTGCTGTACGCGGTGTCCACGCGCCAACTGATTCCCAATTCCGAAACCGCCGCGCTGGGCCTGATCGAAGCCCTTTCGGCGGCGGTGGCCTATCGGGCCAAGAATTCCGTCGCGGCCGCCGCTGGGGTGACCCAGTCCGTGATGCCGTGGCTCATCCATGGAGTAGGTAAACGATGATTCAACCCGTGATCGCGATTCACGGTGGCGCCGGCGCGATGTCCCGCGCGGCCATGTCGCCCGAGAAAGAGCAGGAATACCTGAGCGCCCTCGAATCCATCCTGACGGCCGGCCAGGCCGTGCTGGCCCGTGGCGGCAGCGCGCTGGACGCCGTCACCGAAGCCGTGCGCCTCCTGGAAGATTGCCCGCTGTTCAACGCCGGCCATGGCGCCGTGTTCACCAGCGCCGGCACCCATGAACTGGACGCCGCCATCATGGACGGCGCCACGCTGCGTTCGGGCGCCATCGCCAATGTCAACTGCGTGCGCAACCCGGTGTTCGCCGCGCGCAAGGTCATGGAAACCAGCAAGCACGTGTTGTTCGTGGGCGAGGGCGCCGAAGCCTTCGCCAAGGACGCCGGCCTGGAAATCGTCGACCCCTCGTATTTCTCCACCGAGGCGCGCCGCGAGCAATTGCTGCGCGTGCAGCGCGAAACGCCGGAAGCGGCGGTGCTGGACCACGACGGCCAGGCCATGGTCGCGCGCGGCCAGCCGGCGCCGGCCGATCCGCTCGATTCCGACAAGAAGTTCGGCACCGTGGGCGCCGTGGCCGTGGACGCGCAGGGCAACCTGGCCGCGGCCACCTCCACCGGCGGCATCACCAACAAGCAGGTCGGCCGCGTCGGCGACGCGCCGCTGATCGGCGCCGGCACCTACGCCAGCAACAAGACCTGCGCCGTGTCCACCACGGGCACGGGCGAGATGTTCATCCGCATGGTCGCCGCCTATGACGTGGCGGCCCAGATGGAATATTGCGGCGCCTCGCTGGAAACGGCGGCGGACCGCGTCGTGATGGAAAAACTGCCCACCATCGGCGGCAAGGGCGGCCTGGTGGCCGTTGACGCCCAGGGCAATGTGGCCTTGCCGTTCAACACGGAAGGCATGTACCGCGGTTACGCCCGCGTCGGTGAGAAGCCGGTCACCGCCATCTATCGCTGAGCGGCGACGGGCTTCGTTTTTGTCAGTTTTAGGGATTACTAGAGATATGGTTGATCGCGCAAACAGCCTGGCGCTGCCGGATAACCGCGTGGTCCAGGTCGACGACCTGACGGTGCGCTTCGTGGGTTCGGAGCGCACGGTCGAAGCCGTGCGCAACCTGTCGTTCCATGTGGACCGGGGCGAGACCCTGGCCATCGTGGGCGAATCGGGGTCGGGCAAGTCGGTGACGTCGCTGGCGCTGATGCGCCTGGTGGAGCACGGCGGCGGCCGCATCGCCCAGGGCAGCATGGCCCTGCGCCGGCGCAACGGTTCCGTGATCGACCTGGTCAACGCCAATCAGCGCGCCATGCGCAACGTGCGCGGCGCCGACATGGCCATGATCTTCCAGGAGCCGATGACGTCCCTGAACCCGGTGTTCACGGCCGGCGACCAGATCGCCGAGTCGATCCGCGAGCACCAGGGCATGGACGCCGCGGCCGCGCGCGCCGAAGCCCTGCGCATGCTGGAACAGGTGCGCATTCCGGAAGCCAAGTCGGTGCTGGACCGCTACCCGCACCAGTTGTCGGGCGGCATGCGCCAGCGCGTCATGATCGCCATGGCGCTGGCCTGCAAGCCGGCGCTGCTGATCGCCGACGAACCCACCACCGCGCTGGACGTCACCATCCAGGCGCAGATCCTGCAACTGATCCGCCAGTTGCAGGAAGAAATGCACATGGGCGTGGTGTTCATCACCCACGACATGGGCGTGGTCGCCGAAGTGGCCGACCGCGTGCTGGTTATGTACCGCGGCGACAAGGTCGAGGAAGGCCCGTCGGCGTCGGTGTTCGCCACGCCCCAGCATGCCTATACCAAGGCGCTGCTGTCGGCCGTGCCGAAGCTGGGCGCGATGCAGGGCACCGACCTGCCGGCGCGTTTCCCGCTGCTGCAGGTGGACGGCAAGGCGCAGCCGGTGGCCGAACCCGGCGCCACCAGCACCCAGGAAGTGCCGGCCGCGCGCCGCGAGCCGATCCTGAGCGTGCGCGACCTGGTGACGCGCTTCGACCTGCGCGGCGGCATACTGAGCCGCGTGCAGCGCCGCGTGCACGCCGTGGAGAAGGTCAGCTTCGACCTGTACCCCGGCGAGACGCTGTCGCTGGTGGGCGAATCCGGTTGCGGCAAATCCACCACCGGCCGCTCGCTGCTGCGCCTGGTGGACAGCCAGGGCGGCGAGATCCGCTTCGGCGGGCGCGACATCGTGCGCCTGAAGACTTCCGAACTGCAAGCCTTGCGCCGCGACATCCAGTTCGTGTTCCAGGATCCGTTCGCCTCGCTTGATCCGCGCGTCACCGTCGGTTTCTCGATCATGGAACCGCTGCTGGTGCACGGCGTGGCCAAGGGCAAAGAGGCCGAACAGCGCGTGGCAGAACTGCTCGAGCGCGTCGGCCTGCCGCCCGAAATGGCGCAGCGCTACCCGCATGAATTCTCCGGCGGCCAGCGCCAGCGCATCTGTATCGCGCGCGCCCTGGCCCTGAACCCCAAGGTCGTGATCGCGGACGAATCGGTGTCGGCGCTGGATGTGTCGATCCAGGCGCAGATCGTCAATCTGCTGATCGACCTGCAGCGCGACATGGGCATTTCGTTCCTGTTCATTTCCCACGACATGGCCGTGGTCGAGCGCGTCAGCCATCGCGTGGCGGTCATGTACCTGGGGCAGATTGTCGAGATCGGTCCGCGCCGGGCCATCTTTGAGAACCCGCAGCACCCCTATACCAAGAAGCTCATGGCCGCCGTGCCGATCGCCGATCCGGCGCGCCGCCACATGAAACGCACCTTGCTGTCCGATGAAATTCCCAGCCCGATCCGCAAGCTCGGCGACGAGCCGGTGGTGCAACCGCTGGTGCAGGTAGGAACCGATCACTTTGTCGCCCGCCACGCGGTCGGCGGAGCGTATTGAGTCAGTTGTCGTACTTGTTTTTCTTCCACCAAACCCCCTAATTCCGCACAGGAACCAGGAGTTGCAATGATGAAAGTTCTGCGCCCCACCAAGCTGATGGCCGCCGCCGCGGTGGCCTTCGGCGTGCTCACCTCGCCGCTGGCGCATGCTGCCAAGGACGTGACGTTTGCCGTCTCCATCGCGCTGGAAACGCTCGACCCGTACAACACCAACAGCACGCTGAACCAGGCGGCCGGCAAGGCCTACTACGAAGGCCTGTTCGAGTTCGACAAGGACCTGAAGGTCCAGAAGGTCCTGGCCACCGACTACACCGTCAGCGAAGACGGCCTGGTGTACACCTTCAAGCTGCGCGATGGCGTCAAGTTCCATGACGGCACCCCGTTCAACGCCGAAGCCGTCAAGATCAACTTCGACCGTCCGGCCAACCCGGAAAACCGCCTGTCGCGCTACATCCAGTTCAGCGTCATCGAGAAGATCGAAGTGATCGACCCGCTGACCGTCAAGATCACGCTGAAGAAGCCGTTCTCGGCCTTCATCAACGCGCTGGCCCACCCGGCCGCCATGATGATCTCGCCGGCCGCCCTGGCCAAGTACGGCAAGGAAATCGGCTTCCACCCGGTTGGCACCGGCCCGTTCGAATTCGTCGAATGGAAGCCCGCCGAATACCTGAAGGTCAAGAAGTTCGACGGCTACTGGAAGAAGGGCTACCCCAAGGTCGACACCCTGACCTTCCGCACCGTGACCGACAACAACACCCGCGCCGCCGTGGTGCAGACGGGCGAAGCGCAATTCGCCTTCCCGGTGCCGTTCGAGCAGGCTGCCGTGCTGTCCAAGAACGACAAGCTGGACGTGGTCGACCACAAGAACTCGATCATGGCCCGCTACCTGTCGATGAACGTGCAGCAAAAGCCGTTCGACAACGTCAAGGTGCGTGAAGCCATCAACTACGCCATCAACAAGGAAGCCCTGGCCAAGGTCGCTTTCTCGGGCTACGCCACCGTCGTCGACGGCGTCGTGCCGACCGGCGTCGACTTCGCCCACAAGACCGGCCCGTGGCCGTACGACATCAAGAAGGCCAAGGCCCTGCTGGCCGAAGCCGGCTACCCCAATGGCTTCGAAAGCCAGCTCTGGTCCGCCTACAACGACGGCACCTCGGTGAAGGTGGTGCAGTTCCTGCAGCAGCAACTGGCGCAAGTCGGCATCAAGGTGTCGGTGGAAGTGCTGGAATCGGGCCAGCGCGTGCAGCGCGTGCAACAGGTGCAAAAGCCTGAAGACGCCAAGGTCCGCATGTACTACGCCGGCTGGTCGTCCTCGACCGGCGAAGCCGACTGGGGCCTGCGTCCGCTGCTGACCACCGCCGCGTTCCCGCCGGTGCTCAACAACGTGTCGTACTACTCGAACAAGTCGGTTGACGACGGCATCCAGCAAGCCCTGGCGACGACCGACCGCGCCAAGAAGACCGAGATCTACAAGACCGTTCAGGAAACCATCTGGAAGGACGCCCCGTGGGCCTTCCTGGTGACCCAGAACAACCTGTACGTCAAGTCGAAGAACCTGTCGGGCGTGTACGTGGAACCGGACACCTCGTTCTGGTTCGGCGACATCGACCTGAAGCAGTAAACCGGCGGTAACTCACGGGGCCGTTCGGCCCCTTGCAAGGCCACATACGGCGGGGACGCGGTGTCCCCGCCGATGTTGCAGGAATTTCAATGCTGACCTACATCGTCAAACGTCTTTTGGGCATGATCCCCACGCTGCTGCTGGTGGCCGTGGTCGTGTTCCTGTTTGTGCACATGCTTCCGGGCGACCCGGCGCGACTGGCCGCGGGCCAGGAGGCCGACCAGCAGACCGTCGAACTGGTGCGCAAGGAACTGGGGCTGGATCTGCCCCTGCCGCAGCAGTTCGTGCGCTACTTCAGCCACATGCTGCAAGGCGACCTCGGCACTTCGCTGCGCACCAAGCGTCCCGTCTCGACCGAAATCGCCGATCGCTTCATGCCCACGCTGTGGCTGACGATCGCCAGCATGGTCTGGTCCGTCACCTTCGGCATGATCATCGGCATCGTGTCGGCCGTGTGGCGCAACCGCTGGCCCGACCGCCTCGGCATGACGCTGGCGGTGTCCGGCATCTCGTTCCCCGCGTTCGCGCTGGGCATGATGCTGATGCAGATCTTTTCCGTGAACCTGGGCTGGCTGCCGACCGTGGGCGCCTCCAGTTGGAAACACTACATTCTTCCGTCCATCACGCTGGGCGCGGCGGTGGCCGCGGTGATGGCGCGCTTTACCCGCGCTTCCTTCGTCGAAGTGGTGCAGGAAGACTTCGTGCGCACCGCCCGGGCCAAGGGCCTGAGCGAGCGTCGCGTGGTCATCAAGCACGCGCTGCGCAACGCGCTGATTCCGGTCGTCACCATGATGGGCCTGCAGTTCGGCTTCCTCCTGGGCGGCTCGATCGTGGTCGAGACGGTGTTCAACTGGCCCGGCCTCGGCCGCCTGCTGGTCGACGCCGTGACCCAACGCGACTATCCGGTGATCCAGGGCCTGGTGCTGCTGTTCTCGCTGGAATTCATCCTGATCAACCTGATTGTCGACGTGCTCTATGGCGTCATCAATCCCAGCATCCGTTACAAGTGAGGCGGCCATGAGCAATACGACACCCGCCGCAACCGTTGCCGCCGCCGTGCCCAAGAACGACGTGCGCACGCCCGCCACCGAGTTCTGGCGCAAGTTCAAGAAGCAGAAGCTGGCCGTGGGCGCCGGCGTCTTCGTCCTGCTGCTGGTCGTGGTGGCGATCCTGGCCCCCTGGATCGTGCCGTTCGACCCGGAGAACTTCTTCGACTACGACGCGCTCAACGCCGGTCCGTCCTGGACGCACTGGCTGGGCGTGGATTCGCTGGGCCGCGACATTTTCAGCCGCATCATCATGGGCGCGCGCATCTCGCTGGCCGCGGGCTTTTTGTCCGTCGCCATGGGCGCCATCGTCGGCACCTTCATGGGCCTGATGGCCGGCTACTACGAAGGTTGGTGGGAACGCATCACGATGCGCGTCTCCGACGTGCTGCTGGCGTTCCCCGGCATGCTGCTGGCCATCGGCGTGGTCGCGATCCTGGGCTCGAGCATGGTCAACGTGATCGTGGCCGTGGCCGTGTTCAGCGTGCCGGCGTTCGCCCGCCTGGTGCGCGGCAACACGCTGTCGATCAAGCAGATGACCTACGTCGAGGCGGTCAAGAGCGTGGGCGCGTCCGACTGGACCATCATCATGCGCCACATCCTGCCCGGCACGATCTCGCCGATCGTGGTGTACGGCACGATGCGCATCGGCACCTCGATCATCACCGCGGCCAGCCTGTCGTTCCTGGGCATGGGCGCTTCGCCCCCCACGCCGGAGTGGGGCGCGATGCTGAACGAGGCGCGCGCCGACATGGTGATCGCCCCGCACGTGGCGATCTTCCCGGCGCTGGCGATCTTCCTGACCGTGCTGGCGTTCAACCTGCTGGGCGACGGTCTGCGCGACGCGCTCGATCCCAAGATCGACCGCAAGTAACCGCCAAGCGGATGATGGCCGCCGCGTCGGTCGCCCCTCGGGGCTCGGCGCGTGTCATCGGTTCCCTTGCCGCCGCCCGCGTCCGGGCGCCCGCCTCGCGGCGCGCGCCACGGCCGCGCGGGACGGCGGCATTTTGCATTCTGGAGCGTGGCGACACGCAGCGACAAGCATGGACAAACAAGCGCTGGACCAACCCCGCATCGGCAAGCTGCAAGCCGGCGCGCTCGATTCGATCTGCGACGTGGGCGACATCACCGTTGGCCACAGCACGCTGGACGACGGCGCGCTGCAGACCGGCGTGACCGTGGTGCGCCCGCATGGCGGCAACCTGTTCCTGGACAAGGTGCCGGCCGCCGCCACGGTGCTGAACGGCTTTGGCAAGAGCACCGGCCTGGTCCAGGTGCAGGAACTGGGCGTGCTGGAAACGCCGATCGCGCTCACCAACACCTTCGGCGTGGGCACCGTGGCCAACGCCCAGATCCGCGCGGCGGTGGCGGCCACGCCCGAGATCGGCCGCGGCATGTCGACGGTCAATCCGCTGGTGTTCGAGTGCAACGACGGCTATCTGAATGACATCCAGGCCATGGCGGTGCAGGAATCGCACTACGTCCAGGCGCTGGCCGCCGCGGACAAGCGCATGGCACAGGGCGCGGTCGGCGCGGGCCGTGGCATGTCGTGCTTTTCCTTCAAGGGCGGCATCGGCTCGGCCTCGCGCGTGGCCGCGATCCAGCCTGGCCTGCGCTACACGGTCGGCGCGCTGGTGCTGGCCAATTTCGGCCGCCTGCCCAACCTGACCGTGGCCGGCCGGCCCTTCGGCCGGCGGCTGGCGGACCAGTTGGACCGAGGCCTGGCGCAGGCGGGCGAGAACGCCGCCATCGTGCCGGAAAAGGGCTCCATCATCCTGCTGGTGGCGACCGACGCGCCGCTGGACGCGCGCCAGTTGCGCCGCCTGTCGCTGCGCGCCGGCGCCGGCCTGGCCCGCACCGGCTCGGTGTTCGGCCATGGCAGCGGCGACATCGCGCTGGCGTTCTCCACCGCCTACACCGTGCCGCAACAGGCCGAGCGGCCGATGCCGGCCATCGCCATGCTGCACGAGACCCGCATCGATCCGCTGTTCGAGGCGGCGGCCGAGGCCTGCGAGCAGGCCATCATCGCCGCGCTGTGGCAGGCCGACGGCGTGTTGGGCCGCGATGGCCATCACCGCGCCGCCATCCGCGACGCCGCGCCCGACTGGCGCCAATGGCTGGCGGACACCGAATTCTGAATCCTACGAAGGCACTCTCCATGAAGATCCTGATTTCCACCGATATCGAAGGCGTCGCCGGCGTCTTCCACGCCGAACAAGTCCGCGCGGGCAACGGCGAATACGAGCGCGCCCGCGCCTGGATGACCGCCGAAGCCAACGCGGCCGTGCAGGGCGCCATCGCCGGCGGCGCCGAAGAGGTCCTGGTCAATGATTCGCACGGCGGCTTCCGCAACCTGCTGCCGGACGGCATCGACGAACGCGCCCGCCTGGTGCTGGGCAAGCCGCGCTACCTGGGCATGATGGGCGGCCTGGAAGAGGGCTGCGACGCCGTCTTCATGATCGGCTACCATTCGCGCTCGCAGGGGCGCGGCATCCTCGCGCACACCATCAACAGCTTCGCTTTCTCGCGCGTCTTCATCAATGGCATGGAGCTGGGCGAGGCCGGCCTGTACGGCGCGCTGGCCGGCGAAATGGGCGTGCCCGTCATCCTGGCCACCGGCGACGACGTGTTCATCGCCGAGACCACCGACCTGTTCCCCGGCGCGCAGTGGGTGCAGACCAAGGTGGCGCATGGCCAGGGCAGCGGCGTGACGCTGTCGCCGGCGGCCTCGCGCCGCGCGATCGCCGCCGCTGCCGAGACGGCCGTGCGCAACTTGAAGGGAACGACCCCCACGCCGCGCCCGCAAGGCGGGCTTGCTGCCCCCCAGGGGGGCGTTTCCACCTCGGGGCGGCCCAGCGGTGGAAAGGCGGTTCCGTTCCGCATCCCCGCCCCTATAGAATGCCGGTTGCAGACGCAGTCGTCGGCCCTGGCCGACCTGTTCTGCATGTGGCCCACGCTGGAGCGCGTGGACGGCGTGACGCTGCGGTTCACCACGGACAGCATGCAGGCCGCCATCCGCACGCTGAACAGCCTGGCCGCCATGTCCTTCATGTTGCGCTAAGGAAACCCATGTCCAGCACCGACACCCGTATCGCCCAACTGCGGCAGGCCATGCGCCGCCGCGGCCTGTCCGCCTATATCGTGCCGTCCTCGGATCCGCACCTGTCCGAATACCTGCCGGCGCGCTGGCAGGGCCGGCGCTGGCTGTCGGGCTTCACGGGGTCGGTGGGCACGCTGGTGGTGACCGCCGATTTCGCCGGCCTGTGGGTCGACAGCCGCTACTGGGTGCAGGCCGAGGCGCAACTGGCCGGCACCGGCGTGCAACTGATGAAGATCGCCGTCGCCACCACGCCGGGCCATGTGGACTGGCTGGCCGCCAACACCCGCGCCGGCGATGTCATCGGCGTCGATGGGCAGGTGCTGGGCCTGGCCGCGTTCCGCGCGCTGTCGGTGGCCGCCGCCACGTCCGGCGCCACGCTGGAGATCCGCGCCGACCTTCTGGACGATATCTGGACCGACCGGGCCGGCCTGCCGCCGGCCGCGATCTACGAACACGTGGCGCCGCAGGCCTGCGTCACGCGCGCCGACAAGCTGGCCCAGGTGCGCGCCGCCATGCGCGCCCATGGCGCCGACGTGCATTTCATCAGCACGCTCGACGACATCGCCTGGCTCTTCAACCTGCGCGGCGCCGATGTCGACTACAACCCGGTGTTCGTCGGCCATGCGCTGCTTGGCCTGGACCACGCCACGCTGTTCGTGGCCGACGGCAAGATCGACGCCGCGCTGCGCGCCACGCTGGCCGCCGATGGCGTCGAAGTGGCCGATTACGCCCAGGCCGCCGACGCGCTGGCCTCGCTCGAACTCGACCAGAAGCTGCTGATCGATCCGGCGCGCGTCACCTGTGGCGTGTTCCACGCGATGGACCCCGCCGTGCCCCGTGTCGAGGCCATCAATCCGTCCACGCTGCTCAAGTCGCGCAAGACCGAC
Organism: Achromobacter dolens; assembly: GCF_902859745.1. Lineage (GTDB taxonomy): Bacteria > Pseudomonadota > Gammaproteobacteria > Burkholderiales > Burkholderiaceae_B > Achromobacter > Achromobacter dolens. The sequence goes on from NZ_CADIJW010000016.1 coordinate 96,084, forward strand.
GCTGAACTGGCCAATGTGCGCCAGGCCATGGCGCAGGACGGGGCGGCGCTGTGCGAATTCTTCGCCTGGTTCGAGGGCGCGCTGGGCAACGAGCGCATCACCGAGCTGGCCATCGACGAACAGATCACCGCCGCTCGCGCCCGCCGCCCGGACTACGTCTGCCCCAGCTTCGCCACCATCGCCGGCTTCAACGCCAACGGCGCCATGCCGCACTATCGCGCCACGGCCGAATCGCACGCCACCATCGAAGGCGACGGCCTGCTGCTGATCGACTCCGGCGGCCAGTACCTGGGCGGCACCACCGACATCACCCGCGTGGTCGCGGTAGGCACGCCCAGCGCCGACCAGAAGGTCGATTTCACGCTGGTGCTCAAGGGCATGATCGCGCTGTCGCGCGCCTCGTTCCCGCGCGGCACGCCGTCGCCGATGCTGGACGCCATCGCGCGCGCCCCGATCTGGGAGGGCGGCGCCGAATACGGCCACGGCACCGGCCACGGCGTGGGCTACTTCCTGAACGTGCACGAAGGCCCGCAGGTCATCTCGTATCGCGCGGTTCCCGGTCCGCACACGGCCATGGAACCGGGCATGATCACGTCCAACGAACCGGGCATCTATCGTCCCGGCCGCTGGGGCGTGCGCATCGAGAACCTGGTGGCCAACCGCGCCTGGCTGACGTCCGAGCTGGGCGAGTTCCTGTGTTTCGAGACGCTGACGCTGTGCCCGATCGACACGCGCTGCATCGAACCGTCGCTGCTGCGCGCGGATGAAATCGCGTGGCTCAACGACTATCACAAGACCGTGTTCGAGCGCCTGTCGCCGCTGGTCGAGGGCGAAGCGCTGGCCTGGCTGGAACGCCGCACCGCGGCGATCTGACGGTCGCGTCCTGCAATGACAAAAGGCCCCGTCGGGGCCTTTTGTCATTGCGCTTGCGGCGTTGCGCCTTCGCGCGGCGCTCAGGCCGACGCGCTCTCCGGCGGCGTCTCGCGGCGGCGGTAGAGCAACCGGGCGCCAAGGTAGCAGCTCAGCGCCAGCAGCACGCTGTAGATCAGCACCGACACCACCGAGGTCGTGTATGACGCGGCTGTGCGTATCAACTGGCTCCAGGTCATGGACCAGATGATCAAAAGCGCCAGACCGATTCCCAGCACCTGGGTCAGCCAGAACGCGAAAGTGCCGTGGGCGATGGCGCGGCCCATGCCTGCCGCGCCCAGTGCTTGCGGCAGGCTGCGCAGGCAGACCCATGCGGCCAGCGCCAGCAGCAAAGCGGGCAGTATCCAATAGCCGATCGCGTATTCCAGCATGCCGGCCGATCCCGCATCGGGCATGAAGTACAGGCCGATCACCAGCGCGACGTGCAATTGCCACAGCAGCAGCGTCAGCGCGGCGATCCACGCGGCGTGGCGCCGCTGCAGGAACGGCGCCTGCGCTGCTACGGGGGTGACGCTCCAGGCCGCGATGCGCACCGCCAGCCAACTGCCCAGGATGGTGAGCAGGATGGCGCACAGCTTGGGCGGCAGGGCCATCAGGAGCATGCGGCGGACGCCGTAATAGCCGAAGGCCTCGTCCACCCATTCCTTGTGCCTCACGATGAGCGTGTAGAAACCGTGCTGCAGCAACGCCAGCCCGGTCGAGATCAGCACGAACAGCACCAGCGAGACCGCCAGCAGCACGGCCACCATCCTGCCCGGGCGGTCGACGTCGCCCGCGTTGTGCCGGCGCAGCCAGCGCTGCGTGGCTCCCCAGGTGGTCAGGCCGACCAGGATGCAGCCGGCGACGATGTTCACGACCGTGCTCGCCAGCATGTCGGGCCGGGCAAACGCCTCGCGCGTCAGCGCGGCCAGCGGTCCGGCGCTTATCAGGTAGAGCTGGACCAGGATGGCGCCCAGCAACTGCAGGCCGACGGCGGCGGTGGTCAGGCGCCTGGCCAGCGCGTTCGGGTGTGCGGTCGGAAGGTTCATCGCAGGGGCCTCGGGACAAGAAAATCGGGGACGACCATAGCATGATGGCCACCGTCACGGCATTTCGGTCTTGCGCGCGAGTGCAGCCAAATGTTACGCCTGGCTGCTAGGGGAAAACCCAGACAAGTTCCGCCTCCCGGCTATAATCCAAATTTCCCGCACGCGCCCGCTCGTCCCGGGCGCTTATTACGATGACCAAATACGTATTTGTCACCGGCGGAGTGGTGTCTTCCCTGGGCAAGGGCATCGCCGCTGCGTCGCTCGCCGCCATCCTCGAGTCGCGTGGTCTGCAGGTCACCATGCTCAAGCTCGACCCCTACATCAACGTCGATCCGGGCACCATGAGCCCGTTCCAGCATGGTGAAGTGTTCGTCACGGAAGACGGCGCCGAGACCGACCTGGACCTGGGCCACTACGAGCGTTTCGTCTCCGCCCGCATGCACAAGGTGAACAACTTCACCACCGGGCAGATCTACGAATCGGTGCTGCGCAAGGAGCGCCGGGGCGACTACCTGGGCAAGACCGTCCAGGTCATTCCGCACATCACCAACGAGATCCAGGACTTCATCGCCCGTGGCGCGGACGCAGCCTGGAACGGCAACACCGACGTCGCCATCGTCGAGATCGGCGGCACCGTGGGCGACATCGAATCGCTGCCCTTCCTGGAAGCCGCGCGCCAGATGAGCCTGCGCATGGGCCGCAACAATGCCGCCTTCGTGCACCTGACGCTGGTGCCGTTCATCGCGTCCGCCGGCGAACTCAAGACCAAGCCCACCCAGCACTCGGTGCAGAAGCTGCGCGAAATCGGCATCTACCCGAACGCGCTGCTGTGCCGCGCCGACCGTCCCATCCCGGACGACGAGCGCGCCAAGATCTCGATGTTCTCCAACGTCCCCCTGGATGCCGTCATCTCGGTGTGGGACGCCGACTCGATCTACAAGATCCCGGCCATGCTGCACAAGCAGGGCGTGGACAACATCGTCTGCGAAGCGCTGGGCCTGACCCCGCCGCCGGCCGACCTGTCCATGTGGGACAACCTGGTCGAGGCGCTCGAACACCCCGAACACCAGCTCACCATCGGCATGGTCGGCAAGTACGTCGACCTGACCGAATCGTACAAGTCGCTGACCGAAGCCCTGGTGCACGCCGGCATCCACACGCGCTCGAAGATCAACATCGAGTACATCGATTCCGAAGACATCGAAACCCGCGGCACCGACCAGCTCAAGCACCTGGACGCCATCCTGGTGCCGGGCGGCTTCGGCAAGCGCGGCACCGAGGGCAAGATCGCCGCCATCCGCTACGCCCGTGAAAACGGCGTGCCGTACCTGGGCATCTGCCTGGGCATGCAACTGGCCGTGATCGAATTCGCGCGCCACGTGGCCGGCCTGGGCGGCGCCAACAGCACCGAGTTCGATCCGTCGGCGCCGCATCCCGTGGTGGCCCTGATCACCGAATGGATGGACCGCGAAGGCAAGGTAGAGAAGCGCGACAACTCGTCCGACCTCGGCGGCACCATGCGCAAGGGCGCGCAGCGCGTGCCGATCAAGCCGGGCACCCGCGCCCAGTCGATCTACGGCGACGAAGTCAACGAACGCCATCGCCACCGCTACGAAGTCAACAACGTCTACGTGCCGCGCCTTGAAGAGGCCGGCATGGTGATCAGCGCGCGCACCCCGACGGAGAACCTGCCGGAAATCATGGAACTGCCCGACCACCCCTGGTTCGTCGGCGTCCAGTTCCACCCGGAGTTCACGTCCACCCCGCGTGACGGCCACCCGCTGTTCTCCAGCTACATCCGCGCCGCCATCGAGCAGAAGGCTCGCCGCGGCCAGGGGGCGTAATGGCGGTCGGCGGCACCGAGCCGCGCATCTGCGCCGCCCGGGCCGCCGGCCCCGTTCCCGCCGTCGCTCCTGGCGGACAATGCGCCGCGGCCTCGCGCCGCGGCGCTGCTTTCGGATACAACCACTTAGCATCGGACAGGCACGGCCCCGCCGTGTTGCGCGACACTGCCCGTGTCTCGCTGTCCGGCGCCGCGACCCCATCAATGCAACTGTCCTGAAGGAACCCCATGAGTGCCTATCTCATCGCCGACGTCACAGTGACCAAGCCCGCGCAGTACGAGGATTACAAGCGTCTGTCCACGCTCGCCATGCGCGCGTACGATGCCAAGATCCTGGTGCGCGGCGGCGAATCCCGGCACCTCGAGGGGCGTGAGCCCGGCCGCACCGTCGTCATGGAGTTTCCGTCCATGGCCGCGGCCCAGGCCTTCTACGACTCCTGGCAGTACCGACGCGCCCGCAATGCCCGTGAAGGCGCGGCCGTGATGAATATGTTTATCGTTCAGGGAATGTAAAGTCATGAGTGCAATCGTCGATATCATCGGCCGCGAGATTCTGGATTCGCGCGGCAACCCGACCGTCGAATGTGACGTGTTGCTGGAATCCGGCGCCATGGGCCGCGCGGCCGTGCCGTCGGGCGCGTCCACCGGCGCCCGCGAAGCCATCGAGCTGCGCGACGGCGACAAGGGCCGCTATCTCGGCAAGGGCGTGCTGCGCGCCGTCGAGAACCTCAATACCGAAATCTCGGAAGCGCTGATGGGCCTGGACGCCCAGGAGCAGACCTTCGTCGATCGCACCCTGATCGAACTGGACGGCACCGAGTCCAAGGAACGCCTGGGCGCCAACGCCATCCTGGCCGCCTCCATGGCCGTGGCGCGCGCCGCCGCCGACGAGTCCGGCCTGTCGCTGTACCGCTACTTCGGCGGCAGCGGCCCCATGAGCATGCCCGTGCCGATGATGAACGTCATCAACGGCGGCGCGCACGCCAACAACACCCTCGACCTGCAGGAACTGATGATCCTGCCGGTGGGCGCGGGCAGCTTCCGCGAAGCCCTGCGCTGGGGCGCCGAAGTCTTCCACATGCTCAAGAAGCTGATCCACGGCCAGGGCATGTCCACCGCGGTGGGCGACGAGGGCGGTTTCGCCCCCAACGTGGCCAGCCACGAAGCCGCCATCCAGTTGATCCTGAAGGCCATCACCGAAGCCGGCTACGAGCCGGGCACGCAGATCGCCCTGGGCCTGGACTGCGCCAGCTCCGAGTTCTACCGCGACGGCAAGTACACCCTGGCCGGCGAAGGCGGCATCTCGCTGTCCTCGCAGGAATTCACCAATCTGCTGGCGACCTGGTGCGACAAGTACCCGATCATCTCGATCGAAGACGGCATGGCCGAAAACGACTGGGAAGGCTGGAAGCTGCTGACCGACCAGCTCGGCAAGAAGGTGCAACTGGTGGGCGACGACCTGTTCGTCACCAACACCAAGATCCTGCGCGAAGGCATCCAGAAGGGCGTGGCCAACTCGATCCTCATCAAGATCAACCAGATCGGCACCCTGACCGAGACCTTCGCCGCCATCGAAATGGCCAAGCGCGCCGGCTACACCGCCGTCGTCTCGCACCGTTCGGGCGAAACCGAGGATTCGACCATCGCCGACATCGCCGTGGCCACCAACGCCATGCAGATCAAGACCGGCTCGCTGTCGCGTTCGGACCGCATGGCCAAGTACAACCAGTTGCTGCGCATCGAGGAAGAACTGGCCGAAGTCGCGTCGTACCCCGGCCTGGAAGCCTTCTACAACTTGCGTTAATGTAAGCGGGCCGCGGCACGCGCCGCGGCCTCGTTAGCGCCACGACTGCTGAGGGTTCCCGCGTATGCGCCTGTTGTTCCTGGTGCTGTTCGTGCTGGTAGGGCTGATCCAGTACCCGCTCTGGCTGGGTAAGGGCGGCTGGCTCAAGGTCTGGGACCTGCAACGCCAGGTGGCGGCGCAGCGCGAGACCAACGAAGGCCTGCGCGCGCGCAACGCGGCCCTGGAGGCCGAAGTCCGCGACCTGGAAAACGGGTCGGGCGCCATCGAGGAACGGGCCCGCGGTGAACTGGGCATGATGCGCGACGGCGAAGTCTTCGTGCACATCCTGCCGCAGAACACCCAGCCGCCCGCGGGCGGCGCGTCGCTGGCCACCGAGGCCGCCACCCGCCCGGCCGCTCCGGTGCGTGCGAGCGCGCCGGCCACGCCCGCCAGGCCGGCCCCGGCCGCCACTTCCGCCACGCGGCCGGCCAATGCCCGGCCCGCCAACGGCACCGCCACTCCCCAACGCTGATCCGCCACGCGTCCGGGCAATGCCCGGACCCGCCAACGGTCCCGTCATACTCCAGTGCTGATGTCCGCCCCACCCGGTCCGTTCACGGGCAGTGGAGGCCGCGGCACGCCCCGGCCACCATGCCGGGCGGATACGGCTGGGCGCCGCGCCAGTCCACGGGATGGCTGTGCATTTCCACCTCGAGTTCCATCCCGATCGGCGCGAGACCGATAGCCCGCGCCGCGGCCGCGTAGCTGCCGTCGGCTCCGGCCAATGCCGCCAGCAGTGGGCGCAATGGCGGCAGCAGGGGACGGTACAGATAGGTCAGCCGCAGCCTGAGCGTATTGGCCCGGAAGATGCTGCGGCTGTCCGGCAAGTCGGGCCGGCGCGCGTATTGCAGCGCCTGGTAGGCGTTGTCGATGGCCTGCAGGCCGGCGGGTGCATCGGTGCGCAGCCCCGGCCGGGCATGATCGCGGAAGGCCTGGGCGTCGGGCCGCAGGATCTCGATACGCCATGGGGACGCGCCTACTTGCCCGGCGATGCGCGCCTGGGCGTGGGCCTGACGGCGGCGGGCGCCGGCTTGGCCGCCGGCGCCGGCGTGCAGCGGCAGCAGGGCCTGCTGGAATGCCGCGCGGATGTGGACCGGATCGCCGTGGGTCGTGGCGCCGGCGCGGGCCGCCTGCAACAACGCCAGGTGGACGATCTGGCGTGTCAGTTGCCAGCGGACGGCCTCGACCGTGCCCAGCGCCAGCAGCAGCATCAGGGCGGCGATCAGGGTGAACTCGAGGGCGGCGGCGCCACGCTGCAGCGGGCGCGCGGCGCGGGAGCGCGAGGCGACAAAAAAGGCGGTCATGGCCGGCCAGTGTGGCGCGGGCATGACCGCCTGTCGATTCGTACAAGCCGAGGCAGGGACCCCGGCGCGGTTCAATGCACGGTGGGCGGCGCGTCGCCGTTGGCCGGCTGGCTGCCGGTGAACAGCGCGGCGCAATCGACCGCGTCGAAGACGTAGGGCTTGCCGCAGAAATCGCAGGCCACGTCGACCTGGCCGCGTTCGGCCAGGATGTCGTCGACTTCGGCCTGGCCCAGCGAGCGCAGCATGTTGGCCACGCGTTCGCGGGTGCACGGGCAGTGCCAGCGCACCGGCAGCGGATCGAACGCCACCAGCGTTTCTTCCCAGAACAGGCGGTGGATCAGGGTGTCGATCTCGGTGGTCAGCAGTTCGTCGCGCTTGAGCGTGGTGGCCAGCGCCGTGGCGCGGTCCCAGGTCTCGGTGGCAGCCTGTTCGCTGAGCGTCGTCGTGTCCGAGCCGCCGTGGTGGGGCAGGCGCTGGATCAGCATGCCGGCGGCATGGTCGGCGTCGGCGGCCAGCCAGAGACGGGTGTCGAGCTGCTCGGAGGCCTTCATGTAGTGCTGCAGGGCTTCGGCGACGGTTTCGCCTTCCAGCGGCACAATGCCCTGGTAGGCCTGCTGGCCGGGCACTTTGTGCTGGGGGTCCAGCACCACAATGAAGCGGCCATTGCCGCCCGGGTTCAGCAGACTTTGCATGTCGCCATCGGTCGGCACGTCATGTCCTTCGCGCACCTTGACGGTGGCGCGCAGGCTGAGGTCGGAGCGGCATTCCACCACCAGCAGGGCGATCGGGCCGTCGCCCTGGATCTGCAGCACCAGCGAGCCATCGAACTTGATGTTGGCGGCCAGCAGGGTGGAGGCCGCCACCAATTCGCCCAGCAGGTGGGTGATGGCGGGCGGGTAGTCGTGGTTGGCCTGGACGGCCTTCCAGGTATCCGTGAGGCGCACCGCTTGGACGCGGACGCTACGGTCTTCGAGGAGGTATTTCTTGAGCTGATCGGTCATGGAAGAATGTTAGCCGATCGGACGGCCGATTCCCCCTGTCGGCGGCAGGGGTGTCGGCGGTTGCCGGGGCGTCCCCGGCGGCGGGCTCAGGCCAGACGTTTCAGGGCCGTCTTGTAGTGTTGGCCGCGCGCCACGTAATGGGCGGTGTTCTTGTGCAGGTTGGCGATTTCCTCGTCCGACAGTTCGCGCACGATCTTGCCGATCCCGATGACCAGGGAATTGTCCGGAATCACCCGGTCTTCCGGGATGATGGCGCCGGCGCCGATCAGGCAGTTGCGGCCGATCACGGCATTGTTCAGCACGATGGCCTGCATGCCCACCAGCGCGCCTTCGTGGATGGTGCAGCCATGCAGCATGGCCTGGTGGCCCACGGTGACGTTCGGGCCGATGCTCATGGGACAGCCGGTATCCACGTGCAGCACGCTGCCTTCCTGGATATTGGTGCCCTGGCGGATCAGGATGGCGTCGTTGTCGCCGCGGATCGAGACGTGTGACCAGATGCTGACGCCGGCCTCCAGCGTGACGTTGCCGATGATGTCGGCGCTGTCGGCCACGTAGGCGGCCGAATCGATGCGGGGAATGAGGTCGTCGAGCTGGTAAATGGGCATGCCCTGTCTCCGGGTGCGGCGGCGGATCTCTGCGGACCCGCCCGCGTCATTGGGGCCTGGACGCCCGCGCGCGTTCTTCTTCGCGCTGGCGCAGGATGCGACGCTGGATTTTACCGGTGGTGGTCATGGGCAATTCTTCGACGAATTCGATTTCCTTCGGGTACTCGTAGGGCGCCAGGCGCTCGCGCACGTGTTCCTGCAGGTTCTCGATGATGTCGCCGCGGTCGCGCTGGGCGAATTCCGGCGTCAGCACCACATAGGCCTTGACCACCGTGCCGCGCTCGGCGTCCGGCTTGGGCACCACCGCGGCATTGGCCACGGCCGGGTGCCCGACCAGGCAGCTTTCGATCTCGCCGGGGCCGATGCGGTAACCGGACGACTTGAACACGTCGTCGGCGCGGCCGGCGTACCAGAGATAGCCGTCAGCGTCGATCCGGGCCAGGTCGCCCGTCAGGCACCAGTCGCCCTTGAACTTGGCCTGGGTGGCGGCTTCGTCGCGCCAGTAGCCCAGGAACAGGACCGGGTCGGGAAAACCGTGGATGTCGTAGCGATTCACGGCGATCTCGCCGGTTTCGCCAGGCGCCACCGGCTGGCCGGCGTCGTCCAGCACCGCGACCCGATGGCCGGGGTAGGGCCGGCCCATGCTGCCCGGTTTGGCCGGCCAGCGCTTCTGGCTGTTGCCGACCACGTAGTTCATCTCGGTCTGGCCGAACATCTCGTTGGGTGTCACGCCCAGCGCCGACTGGCACCATTCGAATACGGTCTCGCCGACGCTTTCGCCGGCGCTCATGATGGACCGCAGCGCCAACTGGTATTGACTGCGAGGCTCGGGCACCGCCTTCATCATCATCTTCAGCGCGGTCGGGAACAGGAAGGTGTTGGTGACCTGGTAGCGTTCCAGCAGCTCGAAGGCGCGCTCGACGGAGAAACGGCCGCGGGTGCCGACGATGGGATGACCGAAATACAGCGTCGGCAGCAGCGCGTCCATCATGCCGCCGGTCCAGGCCCAGTCGGCGGGCGACCAGAATACGTCGGCGGGCCGCGGAAACCAGTCCTGGGAAGCGACGAAACCCGGCAGGTTGCCGATCAGCGCGCTGTGCGGCAGCAGGGCGCCCTTGGGGGCGCCGGTGGTGCCGGAGGTATAGAGCAGGATGGCCGGATCCGACGAACGCGTCGGCACCGGCTTGAATTCACTGGGTTGGCGCGCCAGCAGGCTGCGCCAGGGCAGGACGCGCTCGTCGGCGAAACCGATGCCGATGATCTGTTGCAGGTTGGGGCAATTGTCGCTGACGGCCAGCAGGTTGGCGCTGGAAGCATGGTCGACGATGGCGACGCGGGTTTCCGAATCGCACAGGCGGCTCTGCAGGGCTTCGGGGCCGAACAGCGCCGACAGCGGCAGCACCACCGCGCCCACGCTGTAGATGGCCATGTGGGCCACCACGGTCTCCGGGCGTTGCCCCAAAACCACACCGACCCGGTCGCCACGGCCCACGCCCATCTTGACCAAGCCATTGGCCAACTGATTGGCGGCCTCGGCCAGCCGTGCATAGGTCCAGACCTCGCGGTTGCCGGCTTCATCTTCGTAGTAGATGGCGATGCGCCGCGCATCCGGACTACTGGATGCCCAGCGGTGGCAGCACGCTTCCGCTATGTTGAACTGGGTGGGAACCAGCCAGCGGAATGTTTGGTAGAGCACCTGATATTGGTCGTTCATGGCCCTATGTTGTGAGCATGTTGCAGCGTGAACGGGTCAGTTTTTGCCCGTTGCCCCAACTGCAAGCATGACCTAGAGGGCCGTGAACTGCAATATCCGCGTTGCGTAACGGGGACGTATAAGGGTTATCACGGGTGTTTGCCCTGGCGGCGCAGCGCCGACGGCAGCGCCGGCAGGGACAGCGAACGGGGTTTGCGCGGCGTCGGGTCGGCCTGGCGCCCGGCCTGGATCGCGGCCCAGTCCAGCAACTGCAACTGGCCGTCATGGGTCTCGGCCAGGGCCGACAGGCTTTCCACCCAGTCGCCGTCGTTGCAGTACAGGATGCCGCCCACGTCGCGCAGCTCGGCCTTGTGGATGTGGCCGCACACCACCCCGTCCAGGCCGCGGCGGCGGGCCTCGCCTGCCAGCGCTTCCTCGAAGTCGGTGATGAACGACACCGCGTTCTTGACCTTGTGCTTGAGGTACTGCGACAGTGACCAGTAATGCAGTCCCAGGCGGTGGCGCAGGCGGTTGAAATGATGGTTGATCCACAGCGCCAGTTGGTAGAGGCCGTCGCCCAGGTGCGCCAGCCAGCGGCTGTGCTGGATCACGCCGTCGAACTGGTCGCCGTGCAGCACCAGCAGGCGCAGGCCCTTGGCCGTCACGTGCACGTCTTCGTCCAGGATCTCGATGTCGCCAAAGGCGTAGCCGGCGAATTCGCGCGCGAATTCGTCATGGTTGCCGGGGATGAACACCACCCGGGTGCCGTTGCGGGCCTTGCGCAGGATGCGCTGGATCACGTCGTTATGGGCCCTGGGCCAGTGCCAGTGCTTGCGCAGTTGCCAACCGTCGACGATGTCGCCGACCAGGTACAGGGTGTCGGAATCGTTATGCTCGAGGAAATCCAGCAGGAATTCCGCCTTGCACCCGGCGGTGCCCAGGTGAATGTCGGAAATCCAGAGAGCGCGCCAGTGCGTGGGGCGGATTTCGTTCACGGTGCTGTCCATGGGGGCTGTCGTCATGCCTGGGAATGAAACCACCCCGCGATGACCGTGACATGAAAAAAAAGTGACGCTGTTGTGACGGCCGCCTCCGTTTCGGCGGCGGCGGCCGTCAAACAGGCGGGATCAGCCGCGCAGATGGCCCAGCATGTCGTGCACGTCGTGGGCCATGATGGCCAGTACGCAGACCAGGCCCAGGTAGGCGCAGGTATAGGTCAGCTTGCTTTCCAGCGTGGTGCCGTAATAGGCCTGGTTCTCGGGCAGCGTCGGGTCGTACTTGAAGGCCCGCAGCACGTTCGGAAAGGCCAGCACCGCCACCAGGATCAGGATCGGGCTGGGACGCCAGAAGAACAGGGCCACCAGCACCGGCACGCCCACCAGCCAGATGCGCGGCGACAGCACCGCGGTGATGCGGCCGCCGTCGAAAGGCGACAGCGGGATCAGGTTGAACAGGTTGATGAAAAAGCCCGCGTACGACAGCGCCAGCAGCAGGTCGCTGCCGGTGCTGCGCGCCGCGAAATAGCAGGCCAGCGACGCCACCGTGCCGGCCAGCGGCCCGCCGAGGCCCACATAGGCCTCGGTGTCGGCATCGTGCGGCATGTCCTTGAGCTGGATCCAGGCGCCGACGAACGGGATGAAGACGGGCGCACCCACGTCCAGCCCGCGCTGGCGCGCCGCGATGTAGTGGCCCAGTTCATGCACCAGCAGCAACAGCACGAAGCCGGCCGCGTAACGCCAGCCGAAGACGAAGGCGTAGACGGCCACCGACAGCAGCATGGTGCCGCCGGTGGCGAACAGCTTGCCGAATTTCAGGTATTTGATACCGGAAAACAGCAGCAGGAGCAGCTTCATTGCTCAGGGTTGCTGCTGTTCGGCCTTCTTGCCGCGGAAACGCTTCCACAGCCCGCCGCCCAGCGCCGCGGCGGCCAGGATGCCGACCTTGGCAAACTTGGCCAGGAACGCCGCGATCACGGCGAACAGGCCCAGCTTCTTGGCGGCGACGCCCGCGACCAGCGCGGCCAGCCCGTATTCGGCGACCTTGTCGGTGGACGAGTTGAAGTCGGCGTAGCGCTTGCCCTCGACGTACTTCAGGTTGTCCAGCAGCGTCAGCACCGCGGTCTTGTCCTTCGGCACCAGGTTCTTCTGCGTGATCAGGTCCAGCGTGATGTAGCCGTCGCGGCCCAGCGCATAGGTGTTGTAGTTGACGGTGGGGTTGTCGTTGGCCGTCTCGCCCTTGTGCTTGACGGCGACCGACCAGACCAGGCGCTGGGTGTTGCTGTCGTACTTGGGCGCCTCGACCCAGCCGTCCATCACCAGTTCGGGAAAGCCGCGCTTCTTGCGTTCGACGTTGGATTCCTCGGTGCCGTCGCGCAGGCTGTCCAGCAGCTCGTTGACGTTCCAGTTCTTGGCGTCATCGTCCTTGATGTAGCCGGCCTTGTCGAAGTTGATGGTGATGACCCAGTCGTCATCGTCGCTCTTGGGCATGACCACGCCCAAGAGCGAGGGGTCCTTGCCATTGCCGTAGGCTGCCATCAGGCGGTCGGCCTGGAGGCGCGGCACGAAGAACATGGATTCCGGCAGGTGCACCACGGCCTGGTCGCCCAGCTTCACATCCGCCGGGCCTTCCTGGGCGGCCGCGTAGGCCGCTTTCATCGCGGCTTCGATCTCCTGTTGCGCGGCGGCATTCTGGGCCGAGGCGCCGAACGGCAGGAACAGGAGGGCGCTGGCGGCGGCCAGCGACAGGCGGGAAAGGAATGCGCGCATGATTGGTTATTGGAGCGTCTATGAAAGGGGCCCCATTGTCTTTGCGCGCGACTTTCAACTTTCTGAAAGGCTCCGCCTAATTCGCCGCATGATTTTGCCAGTTGTAAGCAGGTATGTTCAGCGTGTGGTCAGGCACCTGACTCAATGCTTGCTCACCGGGTCTTCTTGCGCTGCGGCGCATTGCGCAGGCGCGTGCCTAGCAGGCGGTCATGCAGAAACTGGCCGTCGGGATCGAACCACGACCAGACGAAGATCGTGAACGGCGCGGCCACGATGAACATGTCCATCGAAGGCCAGCCGGTGGCGCTGGCGGCGGCCCAAACCACGGCGGCGCCGGCCAGCACCAGGGGCCAGGCCAGCACATAGCGCAGGATCAGGCGGGCAGTGGAGGGCGGATTGCCGTCGCGATCGACCAGGCGGATGTTCCAGGTCTTCATCGGCAGCGTCTGGCCGCGGCGGCGCCAGCACAGCACGAAGTAGGCGCCGATTGCCACGAACAGCCAGGCCTGGCGGACGGGCCGCAATTCCAGGGCGTTGCGGCTCTGGGTCAGGGTGTCCATCAGATAACCCGCCAGGAAGACCACGCCGAACAGCAGCACGGCTTCGTACATCATGCAGGCGAACCGGCGCAGCCGGTTGGGGGTCTGGTCGAGGGAGGCGTCGGTCATGGGCCGGTATTATCCGACAAAGCCACCGCCCAGTGGGTTGACGATTTCCCGGTGCCGGCCATAAAAAAAACCCGCCGGTAAGGGCGGGTCTATAAAAGGGGCTATGCAGCCCCCAAGGGGAAATCGTTCAGGCCCGAAGGCCTGGGTCCTGCTCAGGCGGCGGAGTGCGCGTTCTTGGCGCTCGTCTTGCCAGCCAGGGCACGGACGCCGTGGGCCAGCTTACGCAGGCCCGCGGCCAACGCACGCATCGGGTGCGGGCGGAACTGTTCTTCAATGGCCTGGAGCATCAGTTGACGCTCGAGTTCGTCGGTCAGGCGGATGGTGTTGTTCGGGTTGATCACAATAGCCTCCACGGGCTTGCACTGTTGTTTAGCTACTAGGGATAACCCGAATTATAGGGTTAACCCTGAAACTGTGCAAGCACCTGGTGCGCATTGGCAACACCCTGGTGCTGATGATGCCCCAAATCGGCGCTGCGGGGCACCATAAGCAAAGATACGGGCGCGATGTTGCGGCGCTTTTACAACGCGCGGGCCGTGGAAAAAGGATGACGCCCCGGGGAAGAACCGCCCCGGGGGTGGCGGGGATGACGTCAGGCGTCGCGGTAGCCGGCCGCGACCAGTTCGAAGCCGAACAGGCGGCAGTCCAGCGCGCCGTTGTGCAGCGGCACGCGGCGCCTGGGCTTGAGGCGCATCTGGTTGGGCAGGGTCAGGTCGCTGGTGATGATGTGCAGTTGCCAGCCGGCGAAATTGCGCTTCAGGCACGTGGCCCAGTCGCGCCACAGGTCGGCATCCTGTTCGGTGGCCATGCGCTCGCCGTAGGGCGGGTTGGTGACGATCCAGCCATGATCCGCCGGCGCCTGTATTTCACGGGCGTCGCCCACCTCGAAGCGGATGGTGTCGGCGGTGAGCCAGGCGCGCTCGGCGTTGTTGCGGGCGAATTCGACCGCCTGTGGATCGAGGTCGTAGCCCACCAGCGGCGCGTCCAACTGCGGCAGGATGCGCGAACGCGCGTCGTCCTTCAGGTCGCGCCAGCGGTAGGCGTCGTGGCCGCGCAGGCGCTCGAAGCCGAACGGGCGCGAGATGCCGGGGGGCACGCCCAGGGCGATCCAGGCGGCTTCGATCAGGATGGTGCCCGAGCCGCAGAAAGGATCCAGCAACGGCGCGGCCGGGTCCCAGCCCGCCAGCGCCAGCATGCCGGCGGCAAGGTTCTCGCGCAGCGGCGCATCGCCCTTGTCCAGGCGCCAGCCGCGCTTGAACAGCGATTCACCCGAGGTGTCCAGGTACAGGGTGGCGGTGTGGCCGGTCAGGAACAGGTGTACGCGCGCGTCGGGGCGGACGGTGTCGATGCTGGGGCGTTCGCCTTCCAGCTCGCGCAGGCGGTCGCAGATGCCGTCCTTGGCGCGCAGGTTGCAGTACTGCAGGCTTTGCACCGGACTCTTGATCGCCGAGGTGTCCACGCGCAGAGTCTGTTCGGCGCCGAACCAGCGCTCCCAGGGCGTGTCGCGGGCCAGATCCAGGATGTCGTCTTCGTGCGAGATCTCGGCGTGCGCGACCTGCACCAGGATGCGGGTCGCCAGGCGCGAATACAGGTTGGCGCGCTGCACGCCCGCCCAATCGGCCGTGAAGGAACAGCCGGCGCGCCCGGCTTCGGCATCTTCGTAACCCAGGGCCTGCATCTCGGCCGTCAGTGCTTCCTCCAGGCCTTGGGGGCAGGGGGCGAACACCTTGAAGCGTTCGGCCTGGCGCGGTTCGCGCGGACGGCGTTCGCGCACCTCGACGGTCGGGGCGCGACGATGTGGCGCGTCGGCGCCGTGCGCCGGGCCGGCGTCGACCGGCGCCTCGTCGTCGTAATCGGGTTCCGGCGCGAATTCGGGCGCGGGGCCGTCGTCTTCGAACGGATCGTAGAAGCGGCCAGCGGGCGTGGCGGGGGCGACGTACTTGTCGTCCAGGCGCGGGGCGCGCTGCGGCGTACGGCCCGGTCGCGGCGCCGGCGCGGCATCGCGGCGCGGGCGGTCTC
>NZ_CADIJW010000017.1 GCF_902859745.1 Achromobacter dolens
GATCGAGATCGACAGGCTGACCGTGAGGTACGCGCCCATGATGATGAGAATGCCCTCGATGGCCTGCCCGGTCTGGTTCAGCGTGGTGTTGACCACCGACACGATGTCCGGATAGCCGATGGCCACGGCCAGCGAGCTGTTTTTCAACAGATTGAGATACTGGCTGGTCATGGGAGGAATGATGACCCGCAAGGCTTGCGGCAGCACCACCAGGCGCAGGGCCAGCGGCCGCCGCAATCCGAGGGCGCCGGCCGCTTCCCATTGGCCGTTGCCGACCGCCTGGATGCCCGAGCGCACCACCTCGGCGATGAACGCCGCGGTGTAGATCACCAGGCCCAGCAGCAGCGCCGCGAACTCCGGCGTCAGCGTCAGGCCGCCCGTGAAGTTGAAGCCCTTCAGTTCCGGCATGTCCAGCGTCAGCGAGGCGCCGCTGGCGAGCCAGCCGATCACCGGCAGGCCGATCAACAGGCCGATGGCCGCGCGGCCCTGCGGGAACGCCTGGCCGGTGGCTTCCTGGCGTTTCCGGCCCCAGTGGCCCAGGAACAGGATGGCGACGACCGCCAGGCCCAGCCCGGCCAGCACCCAGTCGAGCGAGGCGCCTTCCAGCCCCGGCACCTTGAGGCCGCGGTTGGAGATGAAGACGCCCGGCAGCGGATGGTGCGCCTGGCGCGGACCCGGCATGTTCTCGGTGATGAGCGCATACCAGAAGAACAACTGCAGCAGCAGCGGCACATTGCGCATGACCTCGACGTAGATCGAGGCCAGCCGCGCCACCAGCCAGTTCCTGGACAGCCGGCCCACGCCGATCAGCACGCCCAGCACGGTGGCGGCCACCAGCGCCAGCAGGCCGACCCGCAGCGTGTTCAGGATGCCCACGACGATGGCGCGGCCGTAGGTGTCGGCCGGCCCGTAGGCGATGGGCGATTCGCCGATGGCGAAACCGGCTTCGCGCGCGAGGAAGCCGAAGCCGGTAGCGATGTTGCGCAGCGCCAGGTTCTGCAGGGTGTTGTGGACCAGGAACCAGATCGTCGATCCCGCCAGCGCCAGCGCCAGGGCCTGGTAGGCCAGGGCGCGGGTGGCGGGATCGTTCCAGGACCAGCGGCGCGGCGCTCGCCGCGCGTTGGCATTGTTCTGCTTGCCCACGGTTCAGCCCGCCATCAGCGCGCCGACCGCGGCGGCCAGCCGGTCCATGCCCTGTTCGATTACTTCGGTGGCGGTGGCGAAGGAGAACCGCACATACGGCGACAGGCCGTACGAACCGCCGTCGATCACCGCCACGCCGGCCTGGCGCAGGAAGAACAGGCTGACGTCCAGGTCGGTCTTGAGTTCGCCGTCCGGCCCCTTGCGGCCGATCAGGCCGGCGACGTTGGCATAGACGTAGAAGGCGCCGTCGGGCGTGGCGCAGGAAATGCCGGGAATCGCATTCAGGCGCCGCACGATCAGGTCGCGGCGCGCCTTGAAGATGGCGACCATCTCGGTCACGCTGGACTGGTCGCCTTCGAGCGCGGCCTGGGCCGCGGCCTGCGAGATGGCGCTGGGGCAACTGGTGCTTTGCGACATGACCGTGCTCATGGCCTTGATGAGGTCGGCCGGGCCGGCGCCGTAGCCGATGCGCCAGCCGGTCATGGCGTAGGCTTTGGACATGCCGTTGACGATCAGCGTGCGCTCGGCCAGGCGCGGCTCGACCTGCACCGGCGAGACGTGCGCTTCGGCGCCATAGCAGAACGGCGCGTAGATTTCGTCGCTCAGGATCCAGACGCGGGGGTGGCGCACCAGCACCTCGGTCAGGGCGCGCATCTCGGCGCGGCTGTAGACCGCGCCGCTGGGGTTGCTGGGCGAATTCAGGATCAGCCAGCGGGTGCGCGGGGTGATGGCCGCCTCCAGGCTGGCGGCGTCGAGCTTGAAGCCCTGCGATTCGGGTCCGGTCACGACCACCGGCTTGCCCTCGTTGAGCAGCACCATGTCGGGATACGACACCCAGTACGGCGCGCACACGATCACTTCGTCGCCCGGTTCCAGGCTGGCGGTCAGGGCCGCGCCGATGATCTGCTTGGCGCCGGCGCCCACGGTGATCTGGTCCAGGCCGTACTTGGCGCCCAGGGTCTGCTCCAGGCTGCCGGCGATGGCGCGGCGCAGGCCCGGGGTGCCGTTGGGGCTGGTGTAGCGGATATCGCCGCCGGCGATGGCGTCCTGGCCGGCGCGCGCGATGTGGGCGGGCGTGGCCATGTCGGGCTCGCCCAGGGTGAAGTCGGCGATCTCGCGCCCGGCGCGGCGCAATTCGTCGACCACGATCTTGGCGGCCATGCTGGGGGAGGGTTTGATCTGCTTGAGGCGGGCGTTGACGATGCTGTTCATGGTGACTGCTTCAAAGAATGCGGAGGCCGGCGCGAGGCGGCCAGTCCGCGGAAATCGGGAAAACGCGGCGCGGCCCGGCGCCATCGCCGGGCCGCGCGAGAGTCGCTCAGCGCACGGGCCAGCCGTACATCAGGCCGCCCTGGGTCCACAGCTTGTTCAGGCCGCGGTCCAGCTTCAGGGGGCTGTCCTTGCCCATGGCGCGGTCGTAGCTTTCGCCGTAGTTGCCGACCTGCTTGATGATGTTGTAGGCCCACTTGTCGTCCAGGCCCAGGTTCTTGCCCATGCCGGGCGTCACGCCCAGGATGCGCTGCACGTTGGGGTTGGCGCTCTTGAGCATCTCGTCGACGTTCTTGGACGTGATGCCGTATTCCTCGGCTTCGAGCATGGCGTTGAGCGACCAGCGCACCACGTTGAACCACTGTTCGTCGCCCTGGCGCACCATGGGGCCGAGCGGTTCCTTGGACAGGTTCTCCGGCAGGATCTCCCAGTCGTCCGGCTTGGCCAGGCGGGTGCGCATGTTGGCGGCGGTGTTGGACTTGTCGTTGGTGTAGGCGTCGCAGCGGCCGGACTCCAGCAGGCGGAAGTTCTCGTCGTAGTTCTCGACCAGCACCGGCTTGAAGGTGATGCCGCGGGCGCGGAAGTAGTCGGCCAGGTTCAGTTCGGTGGTGGTGCCGGGCTGCACGCAGACCGTGGCGCCGTCCAGTTCCTTGACCGTCTTGACGTTCATCGACTTCTTCACGATCAGGCCCTGGGCGTCGTAGAAGTTCACGCCCACGCCGATCAGGCCCAGGGTGGTGTCGCGCGTCAGGGTCTGGGTGGTGTTGCGCGACAGCATGTCGATCTCGCCCGATTGCAGGGCCGTGAACTTGGCCTGCGCGGTCAGCACGTTGCCCTTGACCTTCGCGGCGTCGCCGAACATCGCGGCGGCCACGGCGCGGCACATGTCCACGTCCAGGCCGGTCCATTCGCCCTTGCTGTCGAGCACCGAGAAACCGGGAATGCCGGCAAAGCCGCATTGCAGGAAGCCTTTTTTCTTGACGGCTTCGAAGGTGACGCCGGCCTGGGCGCCGGAGGCAACGCACAACAGGGTCGCCGCGACGGCGGTGGTCAGGAACTTGCGCATGAGAGTGTTCTCCAGGGGTACGGAAAAGGGCAGGGAATGGCTAGGAAACAGACCGGCGGCGCACCGTCGCGTCCCCCGGGCGGGCGGGATGGGACAGGCGCTTGGGACGGGGAGGGGAAAGGCGGGGCGTCAGCGACGATGGCCTTCCGGGCGGGCCTTACCGGTGGAGGCGGGCGGCGTAGCGTTGGAAGGTCGGGCGGGGGACAGGCAACAGGCTCATCGGCGGCACTTGGACGGCAGATCTTGCATAACTGATGCGACGTATGATGGCAGCCATCATACAAGTGAGCAAGTCAGGGGATTCCCGTAATTTGCAATGTCGGCAGCGGTTATATGGCGCGAGCGGCCGGGCGCCATGAGGGCGCGGCGCGCGGCAGGCGACGGGCCTGGGCGGGGCGGCGCGTGGCCGCCCCGGAGGATTCCGCGGCGCCAGTCGCGCCGGGAACGGGACCGGGGCCGGTCAGGCCGGCGGGTTGGACAGCAGCTTGCGGTAGCGGGCGATGCTGTCGCCCAGGTGGCGGGCCATGGCGGCGCGCGCGGCGCCGGGATCGCGGCGCATGATGGCGGTCAGGATGGCTTCGTGCTCCTGCACGTTGCGGGTCTCGTAGACCTCGAGCTCTTCGGGGGTCTTGCCGCCGTGCTTGATGTTCAGGTCCAGCATCACGTCGCGCACCGCCGCCTGCAGCAGGGCCGGGAAGTGCGGGTTGTTGGACGCGCGCGCGATCGACAGGTGGAACTCGTAGTCGGCTTTGACGGCGGCTTCCATGTCGCGGGTGGCGCGGTTGAAGGCGTCGAAGGCCTCGACGATGCCGCTCAGGTCGGCGGCGCTGCGGCGCTCGGCCGCCAGGCCACAGGCCTCGACCTCGAGGCCGGCGCGCAGTTCCATGATGTGCAGCGCCCACCGCGGATCGGCGGCCGGGGCGACGACGAAATCGATGGGCTTTTCGCGGTCTTCGGTGACGAACACGCCGATGCCGGCCTTGCTGACCAGCCGGCCGCTCAGGCGCATCGAGGCCACGGCCTCGCGGATCACGGTGCGGCTGACGTCGAATTCGGCGCACAGCGCATGCTCGGACGGCAGCTTGTCGCCGGGGCGGTACTGGCGGGCGTCCAGCCGCTTGGTCAGTTCGTCGATCACGACGTCGGTCAGGCGCGAGCGCGGGCGGGGCCGGGGAGTTTCCATTGTCTCTCTTGTAGGGTTGCGGCGCCGGGAGGGCCGTAACCCCTATGATAAACGCCCGATGCCGTATGACAGCATACAGGAGCGTTATCGGGCCATGGCTGGGGCGGGCTCATGGCGCCGTGGCCGTGGCGCCCAAAGCAGGACGCCCTCCGGTGGGCGGAGGGCGTCCTGGCTGCGCGGAACCGCAAGAGGCAGTGGTCGGCGCGTGGCCGCCCGTTGCGGGCTGGCGTTTACTGCGGGCCGAGCTTGCGGATCAGGGCGTCGAGCATCTCCAGTTCCTCGGGATGCAGGTCGGTCAGCGGGGCGCGCACCGGGCCGGCATCGTGGCCGACCAGCTTGGCGCCGGCCTTGACGATGCTGACGGCGTAGCCGGCGCAGCGGTTGCGGATCTCCAGGTAGGGCAGGAAGAACTCGTCGAGCAGGCGGTTGGTGGTGTCGTGGTCATTGGCGGCGATGGCGCGGTAGAACTGCATCGCGGTCTTGGGCACGAAGTTGAAGACGGCCGACGAGTAGACCGGCACGCCGAGCGCGCGGTAGGCGGCGGCATAGACCTCGGCGGTGGGCAGGCCGCCCAGGTAGGAGAAGCGGTCGCCCAGCTTGCGGCGGATGCGGACCATGGCTTCGATGTCGCCGACGCCGTCCTTGAAGCCGATCAGGTTGGGGCAGCGCTCGGCCAGGCGGGCCAGGTGGTCGGCCGACAGGCGCGACTGGGCGCGGTTGTAGACGATGACGCCGATCTTGACGGACTTGCAGACCTGTTCGACGTGGTCGGCGATGCCTTGCTGGGAGGCCTCGGTCAGGTAGTGCGGCAGCAGCAGCACGCCCTTGGCGCCCAGGCGCTCGGCCTCCTGGGCGTAGGCGATGGCCAGGCGGGTGGGGCCGCCTGCGCCGGCCAGGATCGGCACCTTGCCGGCGCAGGTGGTGACGGCGGTGCGGATGACATCCGAATACTCGTCGGGGGCCAGCGAGAAGAACTCGCCGGTGCCGCCGGCGGCGAACAGGGCGGTGGCGCCGTAGGGGGCCAGCCATTCCAGGCGCTGGGCATAGGTCTTGGCGTTGAAGTTGCCTTGCGCGTCGAAATCGGTCACGGGGAAGGAGAGCAATCCTTCCGAGACGATGGCCTTGAGTTCCTGGGGTGTGGTCATGCCTGGGTCCATTGAAGCGAAGTGAAGGCCGCCGTAGCGTCATGCCCGCGGCCGGGGATTGGGTAACTGATGATGTATGTCATCGTACAACATACAAGTTGAATCGACAATGCCTGCGCGCCGATCCAAAAGAAAACGGGCGGCCCGTGGCCGCCCGTTCATGGCTTCGCCGGAAGCGGCTCAGGCCGACAGCACGCCGTCGGTCATGCGCGGCAGGCCGAGCGGATTGGCGCGCTTGAGGCCGTCGGGCAGCAGCGCGTCGGGCAGGTCCTGGTAGCAGACCGGACGCAGGAAACGGCGGATGGCGGTGGCGCCGACCGAGGTCGAGGCGGGATTGGAGGTGGCCGGGAACGGGCCGCCGTGCACCATCGCATGGCTGACTTCGACGCCGGTGGGATAGCCATTGGCCAGGATCCGGCCGGCCTTGCGTTCGAGCACCGGCAGCAGGCCGCGCGCCATGTCGGCGTCGGCTTCGTCCACGAACAGGGTCGCGGTCAACTGGCCTTCCAGGTGCTCGGCCACCGCGCGCATCTGCGCGGCGTCGCGGCACGCCACCACCAGCGAGGCGGGGCCGAAGACTTCGGCCTCCAGCTCGGGCGAGGCCAGGAAGCGGGCGGCGTCGGTGCCGAAGACGGCGGGGCCGGCGGCGTTGGCGGCGGGCCGCGAGGCTTCGCCGCGTCCCAGCGTGGCGACGCTGGCGTGGCCGGCCAGGGCCTGTTCGCCCTGTGTGTAGGCGGCGAAGATGCCGGGGGTCAGCATGGTGGCGGCGCCCTTGGCCTGCACCGCCTGGCCGGCGGCCTGGCGGAAGCGCTCCAGCGCCGGGCCTTCGATGCCGATCACCAGGCCGGGGTTGGTGCAGAACTGGCCCACGCCCATGACCAGCGATTCGACGAAGCCCTTGGCGATAGTCTCGGCGCGCGCTTCCAGGGCGGCGGGCAGCAGGAAGACCGGGTTGATGCTGGACATCTCGGCATACACCGGGATCGGCACCGGGCGCGCGTTGGCGGCCGCCACCAGGGCCAGGCCGCCGCGGCGCGAGCCGGTGAAGCCGACCGCGGTGATGGCCGGGTGCGTCGCCAGCGCGGTGCCGATCTCGTTGCCGGCGCCGAACAGCAGCGAAAACACGCCTTCGGGCAGGCCGTGCCTGGCCACCGCTTGCTGGATCACGCGGCCCACCATTTCGGAGGTGCCGGGATGGGCGTTGTGCGCCTTGACGATCACCGGGCAGCCGGCGGCCAGCGCCGACGCGGTGTCGCCGCCCGCCACCGAGAACGCCAGCGGGAAGTTGCTGGCGCCGAATACGGCCACCGGGCCCAGCGGCACGTTGGCCAGGCGCAGGTCGGCGCGCGGCAGCGGCTGGCGGTCGGGTTGGGCGGGGTCGACGGTGGCGTCCAGGAAGTAGCCGTCGCGCACCACGCGCGCGAACAGGCGCAACTGGCCGACGGTACGGCCGCGCTCGCCCTGCAGGCGGGCCAGCGGCAGGCCGGTCTCCAGGTGGGTGCGCTCGATCAGCGCATCGCCCAGTGCCAGGATGCCTTCGGCGATGCTTTCGAGGAATTGCGCGCGGGTCTCGAGCGGCGCGGCGCGGTAGGGGTCGAACGCGGCGGCGGCCAGTTCCGCGGCGCGCGCTACGTCCTCGGCGGTGCCGGCGCGGAAACCGGGTTGCAGCGGTTCGCCGCGGGCCGGGTCGATGGCGTGCAGCGGGGCGCCGGCGCCCTTTACGGACTGGGCGCCGATCAACATATTGCCGGTCAAGGTCATGAATCTCTCCGAATGAAAACGCCCCCGGAACGGGGGCGAACAGGTGTGGCGCGTCGCGGACCTATTGCGGGCCGAGCTTGCGGATCAGGGCGTCGAGCATCTCCAGTTCCTCGGGATGCAGGTCGGTCAGCGGCGCGCGCACGGGGCCGGCATCGTGGCCGACCAGCTTGGCGCCAGCCTTGACGATGCTGACGGCGTAGCCGGCGCAGCGGTTGCGGATCTCCAGGTAAGGCAGGAAGAACTCGTCGAGCAGGCGGTTGGTGGTGTCGTGGTCATTGGCGGCGATGGCGCGGTAGAACTGCATCGCGGTCTTGGGCACGAAGTTGAAGACGGCCGACGAGTAGACCGGCACGCCGAGCGCGCGGTAGGCGGCGGCATAGACCTCGGCGGTGGGCAGGCCGCCCAGGTAGGAGAAGCGGTCGCCCAGCTTGCGGCGGATGCGGACCATGGCTTCGATGTCGCCGACGCCGTCCTTGAAGCCGATCAGGTTGGGGCAGCGCTCGGCCAGGCGGGCCAGGTGGTCGGCCGACAGGCGCGACTGGGCGCGGTTGTAGACGATGACGCCGATCTTGACGGACTTGCAGACCTGTTCGACGTGGTCGGCGATGCCTTGCTGGGAGGCCTCGGTCAGGTAGTGCGGCAGCAGCAGCACGCCCTTGGCGCCCAGGCGCTCGGCCTCCTGGGCGTAGGCGATGGCCAGGCGGGTGGGGCCGCCTGCGCCGGCCAGGATCGGCACCTTGCCGGCGCAGGTGGTGACGGCGGTGCGGATGACATCCGAATACTCGTCGGGGGCCAGCGAGAAGAACTCGCCGGTGCCGCCGGCGGCGAACAGGGCGGTGGCGCCGTAGGGGGCCAGCCATTCCAGGCGCTGGGCATAGGTCTTGGCGTTGAAGTTGCCTTGCGCGTCGAAATCGGTCACGGGGAAGGAGAGCAGTCCTTCCGAGACGATGGCCTTGAGCTCCTGCGGCGTGGTCATGGGCGGGTTTCCGTAAGTGGCGGGGTGGCCGCTGGCAGGCGAGCCTGTCGCGCGGACCCGATTGAATAGGTACGTCATCGTACAACATGATTTTGGTCGGTTCAACCTATTGCCCAGCGCTTGCAGGCGTAATGTTCGGGAAATCCGCAATGCGAGCCAGGCTTGGGGCAAAGCATAATTGCATTAGTTGTACGATAACGTATCGCGCGCCGCCTACCGCGGCACTCCATTCTGGCACTCCATTCTCAGAGGACTCCCCCATGCTGCCCGCGGCTGGCCCTGCGCCCGTGCTGATCAAGATTCATCCCGAGGACAACGTTGCCATCGTCGCCAATGACGGCGGCCTGGCGGCCGGCGCCGCGCTGGCCGACGGCCTGACGCTGGTCGAAGCCGTGCCGCAAGGCCACAAGGTGGCGCTGCGCGACCTGGCGCAGGGCGAGCCGGTGCGCCGCTACAACGTCATCGTGGGCTACGCCGCGCGCGACCTGCCGCGCGGCAGTTGGGTCAATGAACGCGTCACCACCATGCCCGCCGCGCGCACGCTGCAGGACCTGCCGGTCGGCACGCGCAAGCGCGCGCCGCTGCCGCCGCTGGAAGGCTACACGTTCGAGGGTTACCGCAATGCCGACGGCACCGTCGGCACGCGCAACATCCTGGCGATCAGCACCACGGTGCAATGCGTGCAGGGCGTGGTCGAACACGCGGTCGAGCGCATCCGCCGCGAGCTGTTGCCGCGCTATCCCAACGTCGACGGGGTGGTGGGCATCGAGCACACCTATGGCTGCGGCGTCGCCATCGACGCGCCGGGCGCGGCGATTCCGGTGCGCACGCTGCACAACATCGCCCGCAATCCCAACTTCGGCGGCACCGCGATGGTGGTGAGCCTGGGCTGCGAGAAACTGCAGCCCGAGCGCCTGCTGGCGCCCGGCGCCATCCCGATCCGCGCTGGCGAGGGCATGGCGGCAGACGGCGGCGTCGATACCATCGTGCTGCAGGACGACGAACACGTGGGCTTCGAGTCCATGATCGCCAACATCATGCGCACCGCCGAGCGCCATCTGCGGATCCTGGACCAGCGCCGCCGCGAAACCTGTCCGGTGTCGGAGCTGGTGGTGGGCGTGCAGTGCGGCGGCAGCGACGCGTTCTCGGGCGTGACGGCCAATCCGGCGGTCGGCTTCGCTGCCGACCTGGTGGTGCGCGCCGGCGGCACCGTGATGTTCTCGGAAAACACCGAGGTGCGCGACGGCATCGACCAGTTGACCGCGCGCGCCGCCACGCCGGAAGTGGCGCAGGCGCTGGTGCGCGAAATGGCCTGGTACGACGAATACCTGCAACGCGGCAGCGCCGACCGCAGCGCCAACACCAGCCCGGGCAACAAGAAGGGCGGCCTGTCCAACATCGTCGAGAAGGCGATGGGGTCGATCATCAAGTCCGGCACGTCCAATATCGATGGCGTGCTGTCGCCGGGCGAACGGCTGACGCGCAAGGGCCTGATCTTCGCGGCCACGCCGGCCAGCGATTTCATCTGCGGCACGCTGCAGTTGGCGGCGGGCATGAACCTGCACATCTTCACGACCGGCCGCGGCACGCCTTATGGGCTGGCGCAGGTGCCTGTGATCAAGGTCGCCACCCGCAGCGACCTGGCGCGGCGCTGGCACGACCTGATGGATGTGGACGCCGGCCGCATCGCCACCGGCCAGGCCAGCATCGAGGACGTGGGCTGGGAGCTGTTCCGTCTGATGCTGGACGTGGCCAGCGGCCGGCGCCAGACCTGTGCCGAGGCGCTCAAGCTGCACAACGCCCTGGCGCTGTTCAACCCGGGTCCGGTGACCTGACGCCTGTCAGGCGGGCCCGTACACGCTAAATACAACGACAACGGAGACAACATGGATTCAAACAGAAGGCACCTGCTGGCCGCCGCCGCCGCGCTGGGACTGGCGCGGCTGACGCCGGCCTGGGCCCAGGCAGACGCATGGCCGACGCGGCCGGTGCGCATCGTGGTGCCGTACCCGCCCGGCGGTTCGTCGGACATCATCGCCCGCGTGATCGCGCCGCGCCTGGCCGAAGCGCTCAAGCAGACGGTGGTGGTCGAGAACAAGCCGGGCGCCAACGGCAACCTGGGCGCCGGCATCGTGGTGCAGTCGGCGCAGGAGGGCCACTCGGTGCTGCTCTGCGACGTCGGCGCGCTGGCGATCAGCCCGTCGGTCTACACCAAGCTGTCGTTCGATCCATCCAAGGATCTGCGCGCGGTCGGCATGCTGGCGTATTCGCCGCACGTGCTGGCGGTGCATCCCGATGTGCCCGCCAGGACCGTGCCGGAGCTGGTGGCGCTGTCGAAGAAGCAACGCCTGAATTTCGCCGTCACCGCCATCGGCAGCGCGCCGCACCTGGCGGCCGTGGCGGTGCAGCAGGCCACCGGCGCGCAATGGGAATACGTGCCCTACAAGGGCGGTTCGCAGGCGGTGACGGACACCATCGGCGGCCAGACCCAGGTCATCATGAACGGCCTGCTGGCGACGCTGCCGCACATCAAGGGCGGCAAGCTGCGCGCGATCGCGATCTCGAAGAAGGAACGCATGCAACTGGTGGCCGACATCCCGACGATTTCGGAGCAGGGCGTGGCGGGCTTCGAGTCCGGCACCTGGCAGGGCGTGATGGCGCCCGTCACCACCACCGACAAGACCGCCAGCCTGCTGGCCGCGCTGATGGGCCAGATTGTCAACCAGCCCGACGTGAAATCGCAACTGAACGAGCAGGGCGCCGAGATCGTGGTGCGCGATCCGGTGCAACTGGCGCAGTTCTTCAACAGCGAGCGGGCGCGCTGGGCCAAGGTGGTGCAGAGCGCCGATATCCGGCTGGATTGAGGCGGGCGGCTCCGCCCGGCCCTCCAAAGCACCGCGGACCGTGGAGCGCCTGGCGCCGCACGGTCCGCGTTCTTTGGGATGCAGCGATCAGTCGGCCGTCTGCGTATCCGACGGCGCCTGGGCCGGCGTTGCCACCGAGGTATCGACAGACTTATCGACAGACGTGTCGACCGTCGCGTCCACGGACGTGGCGGCGGGCGCGGCGGCCTCGACCTGCGCCGGCTGCTGGGCGCCTTCCGCGGCCGGCTTGCCCTTGTTCGCATTGCCCTTGCCGCCGCGACCGCCCGCCTTGGCGTGGCGGCGCGAGGCCATGCGTTTGGCGTGCTGCGCCTCGTTGGCGGTGACGGCGCCGGCGGGTTCGCCGTTCAGGTCCACGCGCGCGGCGGCCTCGACCATGCAGTCCCAGTAGCGGCGGCCGTCACACCAGGTCTTGACGGCCTGCTTGATCTCGTCGGCGCTGAGCTGCAGGGCCTTGGCGTGTTGCACCAGATCCTCGAGCACGCCCAGCTTGAGCGGCACCTTGGGCGCCGGCTTCTTGGGGAAGGCCTTGGGGAATTGCCGTTGCAACCGCGAAATGGCGATCAGCACCGGGTCGACCGCCGGCGCCTCGCGTCGTTCGCCAGCCGGCGAACGCGCAGGTTTCTTCCGGGCGGCAGCCGCATCGTCGGACGGACGCGCGGAGGGCTTGCGCGACCCCGCTTCGTTGGCGGCCGGACGGGCGGGTTTCTTTTTGGAAGCCGCCTCTTCGGGAGCCTGCTTCACGAGCAGTTCTCGGATTGCGGCGAGCTGTTCTAGACCCATGGTGTGCTGCGACTTCAAATGTTGAAAGCGTGGAGCATAACAGTTGTAGCGGGTCAGATTGAAGTTGCGGCCCTCCGGCGGCCGTCGTAAGCTCGTGGCCACCATGGGGATGCACACGCCGGTTACGTTTACAAGCCCGTCCGCCGCCACCCGCCGCGCGGTGGCGTGGCTGGCGGCGGCGTTGCTGGTTTTCCAGTCGCTGGTGGCCTCCGCGGCGTTCGGCGCGCCCGCGCCGGCGGCGTCCGCGGGGGTGTCCGGAAATGGCGCCAGCGTCATCCTCTGCACCGCCAGCGGTCCGCGCGTGGTGGTGTTGGCGGCGGATACACCGGCCAGCCCGTCCGCGGCCGGCCATGACGCCGGGGCCCTGGGCGGCCCGTTGCCGCACTGCTGCGCATCGACCTGCGCCATGCTGGGCGGGGCTTGCCCGCCCGCGCCAGCCGACATCGCCTGGCGCCTGCCGGCCGAGCTGCCGGCGTTGCCTTTTGCCATCGACGTCGCGCCGCATCCCCGCGGCGAGCCGCTGTGGCTGCCACAGCAGTCACGGGCCCCGCCGCGCGCGGCCTGATGCCGTTTTCGCGCCGCGCCTGCACGGTTTCGCCCGGCTGGCTCGTCGTTGACACGCACGGGACCCCGGCCCTGGCGCCTGCCTCGCCCCGTCTCGCGCGCCATTCCTTTCGCGACTTTCCCCCGCGCCTGCCGCGCGTCTCTTATTCGCCACGCGGCCCCGCGCCGCCCATTTTCCAGGAGATTCATCATGTTCAAACCCGTTCTGATCGCCGCCACGCTGATCCTGGCCCCGCAATGGGCCTGGGCCCACGCCCACCTGCAGCGCGCTACGCCGGCCGACAAGGCCGAAGTGGCCACGCCGTCCTCGGTGAGCGCCAGCTTTTCCGAAGGGCTGGAGCCCGCGTTTTCCACGCTGACCGTGCTGGATGCCGCCGGCAAGCCCGCCGTCACGGCCAAGGCGGCGCCGGCGCCCGGCGACGACAAGACCCTGGTGCTGCCGGTGGCCCAGCCGCTGCCGGTCGGCGCCTACACGGTCAAATGGCAAGCGCTGTCCAAGGACGGCCACAAGACCGACGGCGCCTGGACCTTCACGGTCAAGCCTTGAGATGACCCCGTTGTTGCTGGCGTTCGCGCTGTGCCGGGCCCTCGCCGCCGGCGCGGTGGCGGTGTTGTTCGGCGCTGGCGCGATGCTGGCCCTGGGCGGTTCGCCCCGCCTCGGGCTGGAGACGGAAGCCGCGCTGCGGCGCGCTTTCCGCCTGGCGGGGATCGTCGGCCTCGTCGCCACGCTGTCCCTGTTGCCGTTGCAGGCCGCCAGCATCGCCGGCGACTGGCACGCGATGTTCGATGAAGACATGCTCGACACCGTCATCCTGCAGACCCGCTACGGGCAGGTCTGGATCGTGCGGGCGCTGGCCGCGGCGGCGCTGCTGGGCGTGGTGCTCGGCTTGCGGCCCGGCAGCCCCAGCCTGATCGCCGGGGTCGCCGCGCTGGCGCTGGCGCCGCTGGCCCTGAGCGGCCATGCGGCGATGCACGAGGGCTGGTTGGGGTTGGCGCACGCGCTGAATGACTTCCTGCACGTGCTTGCGGCGGCGTTCTGGCTGGGATCGCTGCTGGTCTTCCTGCTGTGGCTGGCGGCTTGGCGGCGGCCGGCGTGGCGGCGGGACGCCACGCGGGCGCTGCTGCGGTTTTCGGCCTGGGGGCATGTGGCCGTGGCCGTGCTGCTGTTGAGCGGCGTCGCCAATGCGGCGCTGATTCTCGGCCCCGGGTTGCCCGACCCAGCCTCCGGATACGTGCAGGCGTTGATGGTCAAGGTGGCGCTGGCGCTGGCCATGACGGGCCTGGCGCTGTGCAACCGCTATCGCTGGATCGCGCGCATCCGGACACAACCCGTGGTGGCGTTGCGCGCGATCCGGCGCAACACGCTGTGGGAGCTGGCGCTGGGCGCGTTGGTGCTGGCGGTGGCGGGCCTGC
The DNA here is from genome assembly GCF_902859745.1 of Achromobacter dolens. Taxonomy (GTDB): domain Bacteria; phylum Pseudomonadota; class Gammaproteobacteria; order Burkholderiales; family Burkholderiaceae_B; genus Achromobacter; species Achromobacter dolens. Next base: position 14,186 of record NZ_CADIJW010000017.1, read on the forward strand.
TGGGGCTGACGTCGCCGCACTAGCCTGCGCCCGCCACGTTGGCCGGGCGCGGCGTGCGGTTCAGCCCGCCAGCACCAGCAGCAGCGCCAGGCCCAGCAGGATGGCGAAGGCGCCCACCGCGAACGGCAGCAGTTGCGCGTAGACCGCGCGCTCCTGTCCGCGGCCGTGGGCCAGGCCGGCGGCGATCGACATGCGGATCGGCGAGAAGAATCCCATCGACGTGCCCGACACGTGCAGCAGCGCGGCCGCCGCCGGCAGGCTCAGGCCGGCGTGCAGCGCCAGCGATAGCTGCGATGGCATGAACAGGCTGTTGGGCGCGTTACCGCTGTTGGCCAGGATGCCGAAGGCGCCGGCCAGCAGCGGCGTCAGCAGCAGCGTCCAGTCCTGCAGGCTGCGGAACAACCCATCCGCGAAAGCCTGCGAAATGCCGGCGCCGGCCAGCACCTCGGCCATCATCGCGAACAGGAACACGGACAGCACTGCGTGCTTGCCGGTGTTCCAGGCGTGGCGCGCATTACCGGCCAGCAGGCCGGGCTGGCGGCGCAGCAGCGCCATCAGCAGCGCGCCGCCGATCAGCCAGCTCCCGGCGTGCAGGAAAGGCGCCCAGGCGGGCAGGTCGGGATAGGGCGCGATCCTGGCCAGCCGGGCCAGGGCCGGGTTCAGGCCCGGCGTCAGGCGCGTCACCACCAGGCAGGCGATCAGCACGACGTAGGGCAGGGCGCCGCGCGCCGCCGCGCGCAGCTCGGCGCGGCCGGGCCGGCGGTCGAGCACGAAACGCAGCACGATCAGCGGGCCATAGGCCGCCAGCAAGGCGGTCTCGGGCCCCAGCAGCGCCGTGGCCGCCGTCAGCAGCGCCAGGCAGGCCAGCATCCAGCCGGCCTCGCGGGCGCGCTCGTTGGCGGCGGCCGGCAGTCCGGCGCGGTTCGCGGTGCGCCAGAATAATGTCATCCAGACGATCATCAGCAGGGCCACCGGCACCATGCCGACCAGCGCCAGATGGGATGCCGGCACGCGCGCATAGGCCGAGGCCAGCAGCGTGCCGCTGCCCATGGCGCCCCAGGGAATCAGGGTCTGGCTCAACAGCGCGAACACCATCAGCTCGCGCGGCTTGAAGCCGAGCGGCCGGATCAGCAGCACCGTGCCCAGCATGCCGACGCCGAAGCCGGTGGCCGACTCCGCGAAAGGGCCGATCAGGAAACAGGCGAAGAACAGCAGGCGGCGCCGCGCCAGCAGGTCGGCCGGCGCCCGCGCGTTACGCTGGCCGGGATCGCCGCGCGCCGCCATCTGCCAGAACAGCAGGCCGCCCAGGATGTAGGGAGTGATGATGGCGCCGATCCACAGGCCGCGCGCCAGGGCATGGCCCAGTTGGCCCGCGCCGAAGACGCCGGGCGCGCTGAACAGGGCCACCGGCGCGGCCGCCAGCAGGCCCAGCACGGCGGCCAGGGTGGTGTTCAGGCGGCCGCTGGCGATGGCGGCAATGACGATCAGCGCCGGCAGCGACCACAGCAGGTAGGTCAGCATGCCGCCGCGAAGCCGCGCAGGATCGATTGCGCGTGCGGGGTGGGCGCCAGGGCGGCGCGCAGCGCGGCGACGTCATGGCCGTCCGCCGCGAGCAGGCCCTGGCGCCGCGCCAGGCAGGCGTCCATCAGGCCGGCGGTGAATTCGGGGTGGAACTGCACCGACAGCGCGCGCGGGCCGTAACGCAGCACCTGGTGCGGATCGTGCGCCGTGCCGGCTAGCACCGTCGCGGTCGCGGGCGGCCGCAGCACGCTCTGCTCGTGCGTCAGGTGCGCCAGGAAACGGTCGGGCAGGCTCGCCAGCAGCGGATCGGCGGCCGCGGCGGGCAGGCGCTGAACCGTATGCAGGCCGATTTCGCGGCCGCGCGGGTGATAGTCGACCACGCCGCCGAACGCGTGCGCCATCAGTTGATGGCCATAGCAGATGCCTAGCAGCGGCAACTGCGCGGCCATGGCGTCGCGCAGCCATTGCGCGGTGCGCTCGCTCCACGGCTCGCGGTCGGTCACCATGGACCAGGAGCCGGTCAGCACTGCGCCGCGCAGCGAGGCGGGGTCGGGCAGCGCGTCGCTGGCGGCGGGATGCAGGACCGCCAGGGGGACGTCGATGCCGTCCAGGGCGGCGGCGACCCAGTCGGCCTGTTCGCCGTGGGTGGCGCGCAGGTCTTCGGGCGGACGGCCCATTTGCAGGATGGCGAGCGGTTTGTGCGGCATGTCGGTGGCGGAATCGGCGCGGGGTCCGGACGGACCCCGCGCCATGATGAGGCCAGCGCGGTCATTCATCAATATGAAAAACCGTCTATCTGCTATGAGCCAGGATGATATCGCCGGGCCGCCTGGCGTCCCGCCACGCCCGGCCTCAGGCGGAGGCGGCTTCCGCCTCGGCGACAGCGGCTTGCGCCGCCGCCACGGCCCGATGCGGCGGACGCGCCAGGCCGAGATGCTGGCGCAGCGTGGCGCCCTCATACTCACTGCGGAACAGGCCGCGGCGGCGCAGCTCCGGCAGCGCCAGTTCGATGAAGTCGTCCAGCCCGCCGGGCAGCCATGGCGACATGATGTTGAAGCCATCGGCGCCATCTTCCTCGAACCATTGCTGCAACTGGTCGGCCACGCTCTGCGGCGTGCCGACCACCTGCTGGTGGCCGCGGGCGCCGGCGATGCGCAGGTACAGCTCGCGGATCGTCAGGTTGTCGCGCCGCGCCAGATCGATCAGCAACTGCTGGCGGCTCTTGCCGCCGTTGGTCTCGGGCAGGTCGGGCAGGGGCCCGTCGACCGGATACCCCGATAGGTCGAAGCCGCCGATCATGTTGGACAGCAACTGCACGCCGACCACCGGATGGATCAGGTCCTGCAGGCGCGAACTTGTCCTCGGCCTCGGCCTGGGTGCGGCCGATCACGGGAAAGATGCCGGGCATGATCTTGATATCGTCGGGATCGCGGCCGTACGCCACGGCGCGGCCCTTGATGTCGCGGTAGAACGCCTGGGCTTCGTCGAAGGTCTGGTGGGCCACGAAGATGACCTCGGCGGTGCGCGCCGCCAGGTCGCGGCCGGCGGGCGAGGCGCCGGCCTGCACCACCACCGGCCGGCCCTGCGGCGAACGCGACACGTTCAACGGCCCGCGCACCGAGAAATGCTCGCCGCGATGGCGCAGCGGATGCAGCTTGGCGGGGTCGAAGTACTGGCCGCTGGCCTTGTCGCGCAGGAAGGCGTCGTCCTCCCAACTGTCCCACAACCCCAGCACCACGTCGTGGAATTCGGCGGCGCGGGCGTAGCGGCGGGCGTGTTCCACGTGTTCGTCCAGGTTGAAGTTCTGCGCCTCGCCCTGGCCGCTGGAGGTCACCAGGTTCCAGCCCGAACGGCCGCCGCTGATGTGGTCGAGCGAGGCGAACTTGCGCGCCACGTGGTAGGGCTCGTTGTAGGTGGTGGAGACGGTGGCGATCAGGCCGATCTTCTCGGTCACGGCGGCCAGCGCCGACAGCAGCGTCAGCGGCTCGAAATGGTCGCTGCGCGCGGTGCGCGACAGCGACGGCAGGTCGGTGTTGCGCACGCCGACCGAGTCGGCCAGGAAGATCGCATCGAACTTGGCGGCCTCGGCGCGCCGCGCCAGTTCGACATAGTGGCGGAAATTGACCGGCGCATCGGCCTGGGCCTCGGGATGGCGCCAGGCGGCGATGTGGTGGCCGGTCTGCATCAGGAAGGCGCCGAGCTTGATCTGGCGCGAGGAGCGGGTCATGGGTTTCCCTCCAAAAGGAATGGCGGCCTCGCTCGGGCGGCGGCCGTCGGCAAGTGACGAAACAGGCGGTCAGGGCGCGACAAGTGGCGTGGCCGTCGCAGGCATCACCAGGCCATCCGCAGCGAGGCCAGCGACGGCAGCGCCGGCACGCCGCCGGCCGCCTCCGCGCCCAGCGGCGGGCTGTCGTCGGCGGGCGCGCCATCCGGCTCCAGGAAGTCGGACAGCACGTCGTCGCGCAGGCGGATGAAGCGTGGATCGCTGCGGTTGCGGGCGTGCGCCAGCGGCACGTCGACGATGCGGCGGATGCGCCCCGGGCGCGGCTGCATGATCACCACCCGGTCGCCCAGGTAGACCGCTTCCTCGACATCGTGCGTCACCAGGAGCATGGTGATGCGCTCCTTCTGCCAGATGCGCTGCAACTCGGTCTGCAGCCGCGCCCGGGTCAGCGCGTCGAGCGCCCCGAAGGGTTCGTCCAGCAGCAGCACGCGCGGCCGGTTGACCAGGCCGCGCGCGATCGCCACGCGCTGCGCCATGCCGCCCGAGATCTGGTGGGGATACGACTGCTCGAAGCCCTCCAGCCCCACCAGGGCGATGTGCTCGGCCACCCGGTCGCGCTTTTCGTTGTTGGAAATCGCCGCGTTGCGCAGGCCCACGGCGATGTTCTGCGCCACCGTCAGCCACGGGAACAGGCGGTGGTCCTGGAACACGATGCCGCGTTCCGGCCCGGTGCCGCGCACCGGCTCGCCGCCCAGCGTGATGGCGCCCTCGAAGCTGTCGTCCAGCCCCAGGATCAGGCGCAGCAGGGTGGACTTGCCGCAGCCGCTGGCGCCTACGATGGAAACGAACTGGCCTGCGGGGATGTCCAGGTCCACGCCCGTGAGCACCTGCAGCACGCCGCCCTCGGCCTGGGCGCTGGGATAACGCTTGCCGACCGCCTGCAGCGACAGGTCCAGCGAAGTAGGTTGAGTCATGCCTGAGTTTTCCTGCGGTTATTGGTCCTGCCCGCGCAGGCGCGCGAGCCGCCGTTCGGCCACGCGGGCCAGGGCATTCATGAGCCAGCCGATCACCCCGACCACGAACATGCCGAAGATCACCAGGTCCATCTGGAAATGTTCGCTGCCCTCGATCAGCAGGTTGCCGATGCCGACACCCGCCACCAGCAGGTATTCGGCGCCGATGGTGGCCAGCCAGGAATAGATCAGCGCCAGGTAGACGCCGGTGAAGATGGCCGGCGCGGCGGCCGGCAGCACCACCTGGGCGAAGGTCTGCCAGCGGCTGTAGCCGTAGACCCGCGCCACCTCCAGCAACTTGGGCGGCGCGTTGCGCACGCCATCGCAGGTGTTGACCACCACCGGCACCAGCGCCGCCAGCGACAGGAACACCACCTTGGCGGTGTCGCCCAGCCCGAACCACACCGAGATCAGCGGAATCCAGGCGAACAGCGAGATCTGTTTGAAGGTGTTGAAGCTCGGCCCCACCAGCCGGTTGAACAGCGGCGACAGGCCCAGCAGCACCCCCAGCAGCAGGCCCGAGACCGTGCCGATGGCGAATCCGGTCAGCTCGCGCGCCAGGCTGGCGCCCAGTGCGCGCCACAGCTTGCCGCCGACGATCTGGTCGGCGGCGGTGGCCAGCACCTTGCCGGGCGACACCAGCAGGGCCGAGTTCACCAGGTCGGCGCGCGCCAGCAGCCACCACAGCGCGATGGCGGCCACCGGCAGCACCAGGCCGCGCCAGCGGCCGCCACCGCGCACGGCCAGGGGTTGCGCCAGCGCCAGTTCGGCCGCGTCGCGCGAGGCAGGCGTGGGCGCGTTCATGGCCGCACCTGCACGTTGGCGGCGCCGCGGCGGCCGTGGATCAGGCGCGTCTCGGTCCAGTCGAGCAGCCGGTCGATGGCGTAACCGATGGCGCCCACCACGATCACCGCGGCCATCACCAGGTCGAGCTGGAACAGTTGGCGGCCATAGACGATCAGGTAGCCCAGGCCCTCGCTGGAGGCCACCAGCTCGACCACCACCAGCGACAGCCAGGCCTTGGTGAAGCCCAGCCGCAGGCCGGTGAAGAGCGTCGGCAGGGCCAGCGGCACCACCACCTCCAGCACTTCCTGGCGCCGGCTGTAGCCATAGACCCGCGCCACTTCGCGCAGCGTCGGACTGGCCTGGCGAAAGCCCTGCAAGGTATTGAGCGTGACGGGCACCAGCGCCGCCTTGGCGATCAGGATGTACTTGAGCGGTTCGCCGATGCCGACGATCAGCAGCACGAACGGCAGCCAGGCCAGCACCGGGATCTGCACCAGCGCGTTGAAGGTCGGCAGCACGTAGGCCTCGAGCCGGCGAGACAGGCCCATCGCCGTGCCCAGCAGCAGCCCCAGCAGGCTGCCCAGGGCAAAGCCGACCAGCACCCGTTGCAGGCTGGCGCGGGTGTTCAGCCACAGGTCGCCGCTGGTCGCCAGGTCGCGCAGGGTGTCCCAGACGAAGGCGGGCGGCGGCAGCACCTGGGGCGAGATCCAGCCCTGGCTGGCGCCAGTCTGCCACAGCGTCAGCAGCGCCAGCGGCAGCAGCCAGGGCGCGGCGGTCCAGGCCGCCTGGCGCGCCCAGGCCGGCGCCGGGGCCAGGCGCGGCAGGGCGTGATGAGAAAGAGAGGCCATGGCGCGGTCCCGTCAGCGCGCAGCCTGCGCCGGGCCCGATACCGGCTTGCCGGCGGCGTCGAACGCGGTCCAGTAGCGCTCCAGCCCCTGGGCCTTGAGCGCATTCTGCAGATAGCGCGGATCGAACCAGCCGTCCAGCGAGACCTCGCGGCGGATCAGCTTGAGCTTGGCGGCGTCGGCCACCACCGCCTTGTAGCGGGCGATGATGAAGTCGTCGATCAGCGGCGAGTTGCGCGAGGCCAGGTCCTGCTTGTCGAACTCGGCCTGCCACGAGGCGTAGGGCACGCCGCTCTTTTCCCAGATCTTGAAGAGGGCGTCGCGGTTCTTCTCGTCGGACGACCACTGCGCGGCGCGCACGAACACGTCCACCACCTTCTGCACCTGGGCGGGATTCTCGCGCTCGAAGTCCTCGCGCACCAGCAGCGAGGCCTGGCGGGTGTAGGCGGGATCCTGGCCCTGGGTGCTGTAGATGACCTTGGCCAGGCCCTGGTCGCGCACCTTGAACCATTCGTAGCCGCCGAAGGCCGCGTCCACGCCGTTGGACACCAGCGCCGCCTGGGCGCTGCCGGCATCCAGGTTGACGCCCTTGATGTCGCGCTCCGCCAGGCCATGCGCGGCCAGCACGTTGATCGCCACCAGGTGGCCGTTGGTGCCGCGGAAGATCGACACCTTGCGGTCCTTCAGGTCCTCGATGGACTTGAGCGGGGAGTTCGGCGGCGTCACCAGGTACAGGTTGTTGCGCGCGCCGCTGACCAGCAGCAGCTTGGTCTTCAGGCCGTTGGCGCGGCCCACCACCTGCGGCAGGTCGCCCTGGTAGGCGAAGTCGATCTGCTTGTTCGACAGCGCCTCGTTGACGGCCGGGCCGGCGCCCTTGAAGAACAGCCACTCGACCTTGACGCCGTCGGCGGCGAAGGCCTGTTCCAGCCACTGGTTGACGCGCACCACGCCGCCGGGCGAGCCGCCCCAGGTGATCGGGTCGCCGCCGCCGGCCGTGGCCACGCCGACGCGGATCACGTCGGCGGCCCGGGCGCTGCCGCCCCATGCCGCCAGGGCCACCAGGCCCAGTGCGGCAACGCGTTTACTCAGGATCATCAATGACTTCATGGAAAGACTCATTCAGGAAAGGATCGGGCAACCGGCCGGCATCACGCCGCCCGGCGGTCAGGCAAACAGCGGCGGGCGGGATCAGGCGGCCGCGCGCGCGGGCGCGGCGGCGAGCTTGCGCTCGATGGCGGTGCCCTGGAAGAAGGCCGGATTGGCCTCGGTATAGAAGCGGTAGGGGTTGCCGAACACCAGCGCCTTGAAGTCCTGCGCGCTGATCACGCCCTGTTCGACCAGGTCCCAGCTTTCGGCCAGCGGCGCGGTGAGGTCGGGCACGTCCCAGTGGCCGATGTCCGAGGACCAGATGGCGTTGATCTTCACGCCGAGCGGGTTGACCTTGTCGTTGAAGGCCGCCGCCACGGTGCGGTCGTCGGATTCCGAGCCGAAGTAGAAGCTGTCGACCCAGCGCTTGCGGATGTCCTCGACCGATTCGATGCCGGCGGCGGCGAAATCGTCCAGTTCGTCCGGATGCGGGTCGCGGCTGTGCGGCAGGGCCGAGATGCCCAGGCTGTCGCGCAGCAACTGCTGCGGGTCGATGTCGCGGCCCCGGATGAAATCGGCGCCGTAGCGCTGGAACAGCTCGTGCAGCAGCGCCACGTCGGCGTTGGCCGGGTTGTAGTTCTGCACCGCCGCGCGGTTGCGCTTTTCCCAGCGGTCCACCAGGTGGGTGTAGACGTGCGAGCCCCAGTCGGCGCCGCCTTCCAGCAGCGCCACGCGCAGGTTCGGAAAGCGCCGCGTGACGCCGCCGAAGAACAGCGCCTTGGCGAAGGCCTGCGAGCCATCGGCGAAGTGGCCGATGTGGTTGAACATGTAGTTGCTGATGGAATGGCGCCCGGTCCAGCCCTGGCTGCCGTAGTGCGTGGTGACCGGCAGGCCCAGCTCGACCACCTTGGCCCAGAACGGGTCGTAGTCGTACTCGCTGTCGATGCCGTAGAAGTCGATGTAGCTGGCGTGTTTCGAGATCTCGGGATGGTCGGCGGCGGGATACTTGCGCGCGATCGCCTTGATCGGCCGCTTCACGCCGCCGGCGATGTTGATGACTTTCAGGCCCAGCGTCTTGACCGCGAACTCCAGTTCCTCGATGCCTTCCTGCGGCGTGTTCAGCGGAATGCCGGCCACCGGCGTCAGGCGGTCGCTGTACTTGCGGTACTGGTCGGCATGGAAGTGGTTGATGGCGCGGTGCAGCGGCTGGCGGAACTCGTCGCCCGCGGCCAGCGGCGCCAGGACGTCATTGGGGAATAGCACGGAGTAGTCCGCGCCTTGCTCGGCCAGGCGCTCGTTGAGCAGCTCGGGCAGGGTGTAGGTGGCCAGGTCCAGCGTGTTGCGCGTGACCCGCGCCCACCAGGGCGAGCGCAGGGTGCGGTTGTCCTGGCGCTCGGCCGGCGTCTGCTGGTACCAGTCCTTGCCACCGCTCTTGGTGGCGAAGCGCGAGCCCAGCGCCTTGCGCAGCGCATCCACCAGCTTGCCACCGCCGTAGTGCTGGACATAGTCCTCCAGGACCGGCGCGTAATCGTTGACGTGCACGTCGGTGTCGATCACCGGGAAATCCAGGGTCGCCTTGACGGCGGCGGATCGTGACGCGTGGCTCGGGTGCAAAGGCTGGTTCATGCTGGCGCTCTCCGTGGGTCATGTCGCGAGGCGCAGGGGAAGGTCCCTGCTTGCCCGGCAAACATTACGGGAGCGCCGCGCGGCGACCAACGAAGGATTGGTTGTTTAGTTGTGCGTCATGACCAAATAACCAGCGCACGCTCGACGCGCCGGCTTATAGCCATATAGCGCCAGGTTGGTTCGCCTGGCCGTCGGAGCGCGCTATCTTTTTCGTTTCGGCGAAAACAGGGTTCTTGTCATGCCAGCGCAACGTCAACTCAAGCTGGGCGCGTTCATGCGCCCCGTCAGCATCCACACCGGCGCCTGGCGCTACCCCGGCGCCCAGCGCGACGCCAATTTCAACTTCGAGCACCTCAAGCGCTACGCCCAGGCGCTGGAGCGGGCGCGCTTCGACGCGTTCTTCATGGCGGATCACCTGGCGCTGCTGAACATGCCGATCGAGGCGCTCAAGCGCAGCCATACCGCCACTTCGTTCGAGCCGTTCACGCTGCTGTCCGCGTTGAGCCAGGTGACCGAGCGGCTGGGGCTGGTGGCGACCGCGTCGACCACCTTCGATGAACCGTTCCACGTGGCGCGGCGCTTCGCCTCGCTCGACCACCTGAGCCAGGGGCGCGCCGGCTGGAACATCGTGACCACCTCCAATCCCGACGCCGCGCTCAATTTCGGCCGCACCGAACAGCCCGACCATGCCCGGCGTTATGCCCGCGCCCGCGAGTTCTACGACGTGGTCACGGGCCTGTGGGACAGTTGGGCCGACGACGCCTTCATCCGCGACGCCGACAGCGGCATCTATTTCGACCCGGCGCGCCTGCGCACGCTGGATCACCGCGGCGAACACCTGTCGGTGCGCGGACCGCTGCACATCGCGCGGCCGGTGCAGGGCTGGCCGGTGATCGTGCAGGCGGGCGCCTCCGAGCCCGGCCGGCAACTGGCGGCGGAGACCGCCGAGGTGGTATTCGCCGCCTCTGCCACGCTGGAGGACGGGCAACGCTTCTATGCCGACGTCAAGGGCCGCATGGACGCGCTGGGGCGCGACCGCGACCATCTCAAGATCCTGCCCGGCGTGCTGGTGGTGGTGGGCGAGACCGATGACCAGGCGCGGGCCATCCGCGCGCGCCTGGACAGCCTGGTGCACTACGAAAGCGCGATCGCCTCGCTGTCGGTCGCGCTGGGGTGCGACGCCTCGCGCTTCGATCCGGACGCGCCGCTGCCGCCGTTGCCCGAGACCAACGCCAGCAAGAGCAGCCAGGAACGCGTGCTGCGCCTGGCCGAGCGCGAATCGCTCACGGTGCGTCAACTGGCGCAGCGCCTGGGCGGCTATGGCGGGCTGGCGATGGTCGGCACCGCCGCGCGCATCGCCGACCAGATGCAGGAATGGCTGGAGACCGAGGCATCCGACGGCTTCAACGTCATGTTCCCGTGGCTGCCGGGCGGCCTGGACGCTTTCGTCGGCCAGGTCGTGCCGGAACTGCAGCGGCGCGGCATCTTCCGGCGCGAGTACGAGGGCCGCACCCTGCGCGAGAACCTGGGGCTGCCGCGTCCGGCCAACCGCCATTTCACGCCGTGACGGGCGCCGCGGTCAGTGCGTCGGCGCGGGACGGGCCTCGCCCCGGCGCCGCTCCATATAGGTCTTGACCACCAGTGTCAGCAGCGCCATGCAGGCCAGCAGCGCCGCCGCCGTGAAGGCGGCAACGGTCTTGTAGTCATCGTTGAGCTGTTCGATCAGCAGCGGCAGCGTCAGCGTCTTGCCCCGGATGGCGCCGGCCACCACCGACACCGCGCCGAACTCGCCGACCGCGCGCGCATTGGTGATGACCGCGCCGTACAGCAGGCCCCACTTGATGTTGGGCAGTGTCACGCGGCGGAAGATCTGCCAGCCGCTGGCGCCCAGCGTCAGCGCGGCCAGTTCCTCTTCCTGGCCTTGCGCCTGCATCAGCGGAATCAGCAGGCGCGCGACGAACGGCGAGGTCACGAACACCGTCACCATCAGGATGCCGGGCCAGGCGAACATCAGTTGCACGCCGTGGCCGCTGAGCCAGCGGCCGAAGATGCCTTCCAGGCCGTACACCACCAGGTAGCACAGGCCCGCCACCACCGGCGAGGTGGCGTAGGGAATGTCGACCAGCGCCACCAGCAGGCGGCGGCCGCGGAAATCGTAGCGTGTCACGCACCAGGCCAGCAGCACGCCGAACACCAGGTTGACGGGCACGCTGACCACCGCGGCCAGCAAGGTCAGGCCGATGGCGGCGCGCATGTCGCTGGCGCCCAGGTTCTGCAGCAGGGCGTCGAAGCCGCCGGCGATCACCCGGGCGAAGATCAGGGCCAGCGGCAAGGCCAGCAACAGCAGGGCGGCGAGCAGGCCGGCGCCGATCAGCAGGCGGCGCGGCCAGGGGGAAGGGCGCGTCATGGCTCAGATTCCCGGCACGCGCTGCCACGGCAGCAGGCGGCCCTGCAGCACCTGCAGGGCGAACAGCAGCAGCAGGGAGGCCGCCAGCACCACGGTCGCGATGGCGGCGGCGGCGGGGTAGTTGTATTCGGCCAGGCGGCTGAAGATCATCAACGACGTCACCTCGGTCTTGTAGGGAATGTTGCCGGCGATCATGACCACCGCGCCGAACTCGCCCAGGCTGCGGATGAAGGCCTGCGAGCCGCCGGTGAACAAGGCCGGCACCAGCGCCGGCAGCAGGATGCGCCAGGCGGTCTGGCCCGGGCTGGCGCCGAGCGTGCGGGCGGCTTCCTCGTATTCGGCCCCGATGTCGGCCAGCACCGGCTGCACCGAGCGCACCACGAACGGCAGGCTGGTGAAGATCATGGCGATCACCAGGCCCGGGAATGCATACGAAATCTTGATGCCCAGCGGCGCGAACCATTGGCCGACCCAGCCGCCCGGCGCCAGCAGCACCGACAGGGTCAGCCCGGCCACGGCCGTGGGCAGCGCGAATGGCAGGTCGATGGCGGCGTCCAGCAGGGCCCGCCCGGGGAAGCGGTAGCGCACCAGGATCCAGGCCAGCAACAGGCCGATGACCAGCACCACGGCGGTCGAATAGAACGCCGCCAGCAGCGTGACGCGGTAGCTGGCGAGCACGCGCGGGTCGGTGACGGCCTGCCAGTACTGGCCCCAGCTCATCTGGCTGCTGTAGAGCGGCAGGGCCGACAGCGGCAACAGGATCACGAGCGTGATGAACAGGCTGCTGACGCCGAAACTGAGGCCGAAGCCGGGCAGGACGGGATGCTGCCGGAAGAACGTGGACATGCGGACCTGAACGTAAAAACGCCAGCCACCCTCGCGGGCGGCCGGCTGACGAGACGGAAGGCGGGGATCGACGCGGCGCGTCAGCGGCCGGCGCCCAGCAGTTGGTCGAGCACGCCGTTGGCGGCGAAGTGGGTCTTGGTGATCTGGTCCCACGAGCCCAGCACGTCCTGCGGATTGATCAGCCGGATCGACGGAAAGCGGCTGGCCGCGGCCTTGACCGCCTCGGGGTCATGCACCCGGTAGTTGAAATCGGTCAGCAGCTTCTGGATGGCAGGCGAGTACTGGAATTGCAGATAGGCCTCGGCGACCTTGCGCGTGCCTTTCTCGTCGGCGACCTTGTCGACCACCGCCACCGGGAACTCGGCCAGCACGCTGACCGGCGGCACCACCACCTCGAAGCCCTGCGCCTTGAACTCGTCGCCCTTGGCGATGTTGTTGACCTCGGATTCGAAGGTCAGCAGCGCGTCGCCCTGGTTGTTCTGGGCAAACGCCACGGTCGCGCCGCGGCCGCCGGTGGGAAAGCTCTCCACGTTCTTGAGCAGCTTGCCGACGAAGGTGCGGGTCTGCGCGTCGTCGCCCTTGAACTTCTCGTTGGCGTAGAGCCAGGCGCCCAGGTACGAGTAGCGCGCGTTGCCCGAGGTCTTGGGATTCGGGAACACCAGCTTGACGTCGTCGCGCACCAGGTCGTCCCAGGTCTTGATGTTCTTGGGATTGCCCTTGCGCACCAGGAAGGCGATGGTGCTGTAGTAGGGCGAGCTGTTGTTGGCGAACTTCTTCTGCCAGTCGGCGGCCAGCAGCTTGTTCTGCGCCAGAATGTCGACGTCGGGCACCTGGTTGAAGGTCACCACGTCGGCCTTCAGGCCCTGGATGATCGACTGCGCCTGGCGCGAGGTGCCGGCGAACGACTGTTCGATCGTGACGTCCTGCCCGGTCCTGGCCTTCCAGTCGGCCTGGAATTTCGGATTGATGGCGGCGAACAGTTCGCGCGCGATGTCATAGGACGTGTTGAGCAGGGCCTGGGGCGCTTGCTGGGCTTGGGCGGCGCTGGCGGCCAGCGCCGTCAGCGTCAGGGCCGAGGCGAGCAGTCGTTTGAGCAAAGGGCTTCTCCGGATGAAAGACGCTACGCGGGAAACCCGCGGCCGGGGCGAAAGGCCCCGATACCGCATGATGCTTATGCCGGCCGATATTTGGAAATATTCAATTACCTTTAACTCATAGCCGGGCGTTGTAACCGGCGCGCCGCACCCGCGTTTTCCGGCATGTGGTGGTCTTGCGGATCGACCAGGCCTGGCGCGGGCGGCGCCGGTCTCACGGGAACGCCATCAACGCGTCGCTTTCCGCGGGATCGAGCTCGATCAGTTCGACCCGTTCCGGCGCCATCTCCTTGACCAGCCGGATCAGCATGCGGGCGAACTCGCGCGCCTGCTCCGACGGCGCAAAGGCGCTGGGCAACAGGAAGCCGTAGGGCATGGTCAGCCGCGGCTCGAAATCGCGCAGCACGATGCCCGGCACATTGGCCGCCAGGATCGGATCGGCCAGCGCAATGCCGATGCCCAGCGCCGCCAACTGGCAGGCCGACTGGCCGGAGGAAGTTTCCATCACCAGCCGCAACGGCAGCCGGCGCCTGGCCATCAGATCGTCGATGTGCTGACGCAGCAGGGTGAACGGGCGCAGCGCGATGAAAGGCTCGTCCTGGATGTCGTCGGCGGTGACCACCGCCTTGGCCGCCAGCCGATGGCCCTCGGGCATGGCGATCACCAGCCGCACCTGGGCGAAGGTGCGCGAGATGATGCCGGGGAAGTCGATCGGCAGCGCCGCCACGCCCAGGTCGAACTGCTGCCCGGACATCCACAGGCCGACGTCGACCCGCGAGCGCACCTCCAGCGACACCCGCGTATGCGGATGACTGCGGGCAAACTCGGCGATGGCGCGCGGCGTGACGCTGTAGGCGAAATACGGCTGGGTCAGGATGCGCAGCCAGGCGTCCTGCCTGTCGCGGATCGAATCGGCGATGCGCGAGACCTCTTCGAACCCGGCCAGGATGTGGCGCGTGCCTTCGTAAAAGCGCAGGCATTCCTGCGTCGGGATCAGGCCGCGCCCCTGGCGCAGGAACAGCGGAAAGCCGACTTCCTCCTCCAGCGCCGAGATCAGCCGGCTGATCTGCGGCTGGGTCCGATGCATGCGATGCGCGGCCTCGGTAACGCTGCCGGTCTCGAGCACGGCGCGCAGCGCCTGCAGGCGGTTCAGGCGCATAGGGACAAACCCCGATGGGTCGGACAGGGGGGTGGCGCTAGTTGGATACCGCGCCAGAGGGAAAATCGCCTTGGCTGCGCCAACACATTACAAAAGCGCATGAATCAATACTCCAAACGAAATTGACGCATGAATTCACGCAATCTTAGGATCATCCCACCTTCAATGAAAGAGGCGCGGCGTGAATATCCTCGACAAACCGGTTTCCGTGGGCGGACCCGCGGCACTTTTTCCCGATGACCGCAACGGCATCGAACAGCTCGACTGGAGCAATATCGGCGACGCGTTTCCGATCAAGCAGCGGCGGGCCTACCTGAACAACGCCTCGATCGGAGCGCTGAGCCTGCCGGTGGTGGCGGCGGTGAACCGCTTCATGGAGGACGTGCGCGACAACGGCCGCAACGCCTATCCCGAGTGGTGCCGCTACGCCGAGGAGACCATCAAGGCCCGCATCGGCCGCCTGATCGGCGCCCATCGCGATGAGATCGCCTACGTCAAGAACACCACCGAAGGGCTGGTTAACGTGGCCAACGGCTTTCCCTGGCGCGACGGCGACAACCTGATCCTGCCGGACATCGAATACCCGTCCAACGTCTATTGCTGGATGAAGCTGGCCGCGCGCGGCGTGACCATCCGCTGGGTCAAGAACCGCAACGGCCGCATCCTCGTCGATGACATCCGCAAGCTGATGGATGACCGCACCCGCCTGGTGTCGCTGAGCGCGGTGCAGTTCTCCAACGGCTTTCGCCAGGACCTGGAGGCCACCGCCAACCTGTGCAACGAGCGCGGCGTCTACCTGAACCTGGACGCGATCCAGTGGGCCGGTTCGCTCGAACTGGACGTGGAGAGGCTGGGCGTCCATTTCCTGTCGGTGGGCGGCCACAAGTGGATGCTGGCGCCGATCGGCACCGGCTATTTCTATTGCCGCAAGAGCGTGCTGGGCCTGCTGGATCCGCCCAGCGTGGGCTATCACAGCGTCGACAGCACCGAGGACCACATGCACTACCTGCTGGAGTACCGGGCCAACGCCGGGCGCTTCGAGGAGGCCCTGGCCAACTTCACCGGCATCTGGGGCCTGGACGCCGCGGTGCGCATCCAATTGGCGCTGACGCCGGCCCGGATCGAATCGCATATCCTGGAGCTGACCGATTACGCCAGCGCCGCGCTGCAACGCAAGGGCTACCAGATCGTCAGCTCGCGCGCGCCGGGCGAGGCCTCGGGCAACCTGTCGTTCAAGCACTCGGGCCAGGATGCGCAGGAACTGGCGCTGCGCCTGCGCGAGGCGGGCGTGGATCTGGCGGTGCGCGGCGGCAACCTGCGCATTTCGCCGAGCTACTACAACGATTCCACTGAAATTGACCGCCTGGTCGAGGCGCTGCCGTCCTGAGGGCGCGCCTGGCAAGCGGATAATCCAGAGCAAAAGGGGTACAACATGACGTTCAAGCAGACCTGGCGCCGGATGGCGCAACTGGCGGGCGCGTGCGCGCTGGCGGCCGCCGCCGCGGTCGCGCACGCGGCCGACACGCCCAAGCCCGGCGGCACGCTGCGCTATGGCACGGTGTCGGAAATCGTGTCGCTCGATCCGCACGTCTACGGCGGCAGCGCCTGGAAGGTCCTGATCGAGGCGCTCTACAGCCCGCTGGCGGGCTACGACAAGAGCGGCGCCATCGTGCCGCGCCTGGCGCAAAGCTGGGACCAGCCCGACGCCCGCACGATCGTGTTCCACCTGCGGCCCGACGTGGCGTTCCAGGACGGCACGCCGGTGACCGCCGACGACGTCAAGTTCTCGCTCGACCGCATCCTGGAGCCGGGCACCGGCGCCACGCTGCGCTCGAACCTGCTGGGCGCCACCGTCACCGTGGTGGATCGCGCCACCGTCAAGGTCGAAAAGCCGTCGCCCGACGCCACCATGCTGAGCGTGCTGGCCTTGCCCGAGGCGGCCATCGTGTCGCGCAAGTGGGTCGAGAGCGGCGCCAACCTGAAGCTGTCGGCCAACGGCACCGGCCCGTTCCTCTTGAAGAGCTACGAACCCGCCGTGCGCGCCAGCCTGGTGCGCAACCCGCGCTATTTTGTGGCCGGGCAGCCGTACCTGGACGGCGTTGACTTCCGCATGATCAAAAGCGACGACGCGCGCGTCAACGCGCTGCGCAGCCAGTCGCTGGACATGATCGACTTCGTGCCGTGGAAGGACATCGACGTCCTGCGCCGCAATGCCGGCACCAGGATCGACACCGCCGGCGGCGCCTTCATGAGCGTCTGGTTCAACGCCAGCAAGAAGCCGTTCGATGATGCCCGCGTGCGCCGCGCGGTGTCGTACGCCATCGACCGCGAGGCCGTGTCCAAGGCCGCCTTCTTCGGCTATGGCAAGCCCATCTACGGCGCGCCGACGCCCGAGGATTCGCCGTACTACGACAAGTCGCTGGACGGCACCTACAAGCGCGACACCGCCAAGGCCCGCGCGCTGCTGGCCGAGGCTGGCTACGCCAATGGCGTGGACGCGTCGATGGTGGTGTTCCAGGGCCTGGGCATCTACACCACGATGGCGCAGGTGGTGCAGGCCAACCTGAAGGATGTCGGCATCAACCTGAAGCTGGAGCCGGTCGAATGGGCCACGCTGGTCGAGCGCAAGAACCGCGGCGACTATGACTCGATGATCTATGGCGTGTCGGTCAAGCTGCCCGACCCCGATGCCTACGCCTATTACCTGGGCGGCGACTCCAGCTATTGGGCAAAGCCGATCGGCTACCGCGACCCCGAGCTGGAAAAACTGCTGGCCGAGGGCCGCGCGCTGACCGACACGAAGGCGCGCCAGCCGATCTACCAGCAGGCCGAAAAGCGCATCCTGGAGACCAGTCCCTGGGTGTTCGTGAGCTGGCGCGAACAGGCCCAGGGCTACTTGCGCAAGGTGCACGGCTACACGCAGTTGGGCGGCGCGCTGAGCGAAAGCAGCCCGGGCATTTCGCTGCCGACCATGTGGATCAACTGAGGCCGGCATGCTGCCTTTCCTGTTCAGACGCCTGGCGTCGGCCATCGTCACCCTGGCGCTGGCGACGGGCGTGGTCTTCATCGCCATCCACCTGCTGCCGGGCGATCCGGTCGCCATCATGCTGGGCGATCAGGCCGGCAGCGATCCGGTGGCCGTGGCGCGGGTGCGCTCCCAGCTCGGCCTGGACCTGCCGCTAGGCACGCAGTTCACGCACTGGGCCGGCGCGCTGGCGCGCGGCGACCTGGGCGTGTCGCTGCGCACCGGCGAGCCGGTGGCCGACGAGCTGGCGCGGCGCATTCCGCGCAGCCTGGAACTGATCGGCGCCGGCCTGCTGGTGGCCGTGCTGCTGGGAGTGCCGCTGGGCGTGGTGGCGGCGCGCTCGCGCGGCCGGCTGGCGGGCGCCGCGGCCTCGGTGGTGGCGGTGGCCGGCTTCTCGGCGCCGGTGTTCGTGCTGGGCATCCTGCTGGTGCTGCTGTTCAGCCTGGCGCTGGGCTGGCTGCCGTCGTCGGGCTTCGTGGCGTTCTCGGACGATCCCGCGCAGCATCTGCTGGCGCTGATTCTGCCGTCGCTGACCATCGGCCTGAACTTCATGGGCGTGGTGGCGCGCATGACCCGCGCCAGCCTGTCAGACGTCATGGGCCGCGACTACGTCAAGCTGGCCCGCGCCAAGGGTCTGCCGCGCGGCAAGGCGATCCTGCGGCACGCGCTGCCCAACGCGCTGGTGCCGGTCATCGCCATCGTCGGCGTGCGCGCCGGCAACCTGCTGGGAGGCACCGTCATCATCGAGGCCCTGTTCGACTGGCCGGGCCTGAGTTCGCTGCTGGTGAGCGCTGCCTTCTCGCGCGACTATCCGGTGATCCAGGGCTCGCTGCTGGCCATCTTCGCCTTGTTCATCCTGATCAGCCTGGTCATCGACCTGGCGCAGGGTTTCGTCGACCCCCGCATCCGCAGGCCCTCCGCATGATCGCATTCCTTCGAGCTTCCAAGGCCGGCGTGCCGGTGCACCTGGCGCTGGGCTTCCTGACGGTGGTGGTGCTGGCCGCCGTCTTCGGGCCGGCGCTGGGGCTGGCCGATCCCTATCGCATCGACGCCGCCAATCTGCTGTCGTCGCCATCCTGGCAGCACTGGCTGGGCACCGACGAGCTGGGGCGCGACCTGCTGGCCCGCGCGGTGTACGGCGCCCGCGTGTCGCTGTCGGTGGCCGCGGCCGCCGTGATCCTGGCCGGCGTGCTGGGCGTGGCCGTCGGCGTGGGCGTGGCCTTCCTGGGCCGGCGCGCCGAGGCTGCCGCCATCCGGGTGGTGGACGTGTTCGTGTCGCTGCCGGAGATTTTCGTGGCGCTGGTGGTGCTGGCCTTCATCGGCGGCAACCTGCCGACGCTGGTCGCCACCATCGGCGTGCTGTACGCGCCGCAGTTCGCCCGGGTCGCGTGGGGCGTGGCGCGCGGCATCCGGGCGCGCGAGCACGTGCTGGCGGCCAGTTCGCTGGGCGCGGGCACCGGCTGGATCATCTGGCACGAGGTGCTGCCCAACATGCGCTCCATCATCGCGGTGCAGGCCTCGTTCACTTTTTCCTTCGCGATGCTGCTGGAGGCGGGCCTGAGCTTTCTCGGCCTGGGCGTGCGTCCGCCGGTGCCGTCGTGGGGGCAGATGGTCGGCTCGCTCAAGAATTACCTGTTCACAAATCCATGGCCGGTGCTGGTGCCGGCGCTGGCGCTGTTCTTCACGGTGCTGGCCGTCAACGTGCTGGGCGACTGGCTGCAGGACGCGCTCAATCCGGAGTTGCAACGATGAGCCCCGAAACGGATGTGCTGCTGTCGGTCAGGAACCTGACCGTCGATTTCGACACGCCGCAGGGGACGTTCGCCGCGGTCAAGGGCGTGGACCTGACCCTGCGGCGCGGCGAGGTGGTGTGCCTGGTGGGCGAATCGGGCTCGGGCAAATCGGTCACCGGCTTTTCCCTGATGGGATTGGTGGACGCGCCCGGACGGGTCGCGGCCGACGAGCTGCGTTTCGCCGGCCGCGACCTGTTGCGCGCCACCGAACGCGAACGCGACGCGCTGCGCGGCAAGGACATCGCCATGGTGTTCCAGGAGCCGATGACCGCCCTCAACCCCGGCCGCAACGTCGGCAGCCAGATTGCCGAAGTCATGCGCATCCATGGCGACATCGGCCGCCAGGCCGCCTGGGAGCGGGCGGTGGCGCTGCTGGAGCGGGTCGGCATCCGCGAACCGGCGCAGCGCGCCAAGGCCTATCCGCATGAGCTGTCCGGCGGGATGCGGCAGCGGGTCATGATCGCCATCGCCTGCGCCTTGTCGCCACGGCTGATCATCGCCGACGAGCCGACCACCGCGCTGGACGTGACGGTGCAGGCCCAGGTGCTGGAACTGCTGTTTTCAATCCAGGCCGAGACCGGCGCCGCCGTGCTGTTCATCACGCACGACCTGGGCGTGGTGGCCGAGATCGCCGACCGCGTGGTGGTGATGCGGGCGGGCGAAGTGGTGGAGGAGGGCGACGTGGGCCGGATCTTCGGCCGGCCCGCGCATCCCTACACCCAGGCGCTGCTGGCCGCCGTGCCGGACGTCGACGCGCCGCGCGATCGCGGCCGCCGGCTGGCGCGGCGTGCGCGGGCCGAGGCACAAGGATCCTCATCATGAGCGAATTCATTTTGCGCGCCGAAGGCGTCACCAAGGATTATGTCGCCGCCCGCGGCCTGCTGGGCCAGCCGACGCGGCTGGTGCACGCGGTCAGGGGCGTCAGCCTGGCGGTGGCGCCGGGCACCACGCTGGCGCTGGTAGGCGAATCGGGATCCGGCAAGAGCACCCTGGGCCGCTGCATCGCCGGACTGTTGCGTCCAACCTCAGGCCATATCGAGCTGGCGGGCCACGACGTGCGCCATCTGGCGGGCAGTCGGCTGATGGCGTTCCGGCGCCAGGTGCAAACGATTTTCCAGGATCCCTATTCCAGCCTGAATCCGCGCCGCCGGGTCGGCGACGCCATCATGGACGGCATGGTGATCCACAAACTGTACTCACCCGACGAGCGCCGCGACCGCATGCAGGCGCTGCTGGCGCGGGTGGGACTGCGGCCCGAGCACGCGCAGCGCTTCCCGCACCAGTTCTCGGGCGGCCAGCGCCAGCGCATCGCCATCGCCCGCGCCCTGGCGCTGGAGCCGCGCTTCATCATCGCCGACGAGGCCGTGTCGGCGCTCGACGTCTCGGTCAAGGCGCAGGTGCTGGACCTGCTGGCCGACCTGCAGGCCGAGCAGGGGCTGACCTACCTGTTCATCTCGCACGACCTGGGCGTGGTGCGTCATTTCGCCGACCGGGTCGCCATCATGGCCGCGGGCGAACTGGTGGAAGAGGGCGAGTGCGACCGCATCTTCGAGGCGCCCGCGCAGGACTACACGCGCAGGTTGATCGCCGCCGTGCCGCGCCCCGATCCGTCGCGCCGTCGCCTGCGCCAGGCGGCCTGATCCGGGGCGCGGGCTTGACGCGGATCAAGCCCGCGCATCGGCCGCGGCCGTTGACGCGTTTCCGAACGTCCTACAAGGCGCCGCGCACCTTTTTGGCCGGATCCTGCGTGCTACCATCGGCGCCTTCGAGGGGATGCGAATGCACACGGGCGCCAATACCGGGAGACGATGGACCGCGTTAGCCGCGGCGTTCCTGTTCGTGTTCCAGGCGCTGATCGCCTCCGCCGCGCTGCCCGGCCCTGGCGCCAGGGCGGGCGCCACCACCATCATCTGCACGGCCAGCGGCCCGCGCGTGGTCACGCTGGACGCCGAGGGCGGCGTCGCGCAGGACGCGCAACAACACAGCGGCGCCTTGCCGCATTGCTGCTTCGCCGGCTGCGCCATGCTCGGCGCCGCGGCGTTGTCCGGGCTGCTGCCGCTGGCCTGGCGCCTGCCCGTGGTGCGGCAGGCGCTGCCGGCGCCCACCGTCGACATCCACTTCTCCAGCGCGCAGGCGCGATTGCCGCGGCAGTCGCGCGCGCCGCCCGTCCTGGCCTGAACCCCACCCGTTCCCGTTGTTGCTGGCGCGCCTTGCTTGCGGCCCGCGCGGCCGCGCGCGTCCAGCCCGTTCAGATCCAGAGACTCTCATGCACAAGAACAACGACATCCTGCGGGCGACCGGCCTGGCCTGCGCCCTGGCCGCGTCGTTTCCCGCCTGGCCGCAGGCCGCCGGCGTCGACGCCATCACGACCGTCGATCCGGTGGTGATCACCGGCGTCGCCCCGAGCGCGCCGCTGACCTTCACGACCGACCCCAAGATCCCGCGCCAGCCCCTGCCGGCCAGCGACGGCACCGACTATCTCAAGACCATTCCCGGCTTTTCGGCCATCCGCAACGGCGGCACCAACGGCGACCCGGTATTGCGCGGCATGTTCGGCTCGCGCCTGAACATCCTGACCAACGGCACCTCGATGCCCGGCGCCTGCCCGGCGCGCATGGACGCGCCCAGCTCGTACATCTCGCCCGAAAACTTCGACAAGCTGACCGTCATCAAGGGCCCGCAGACGGTGCTGTGGGGGCCGGGCGCCTCGGCCGGCACCATCCGCTTCGACCGCGACACGCCGCGTTTCAGCGAGCCCGGCGTGCGCTTGGACGGCAGCCTCGTGGGCGGATCAAACGGCCGCAACGACCAGGCCGCCGACCTGACCGTGGGCAACGACAAGGTCTACACCCGCATTACCGCCAACCACTCGCACGCCCAGGACTACAAGGACGGCGACGGCAACAAGGTGCCGTCGCGCTGGGACAAGTGGAACGCCGACCTGGCGCTGGGTTTCACGCCCGACGCCGACACGCTGTACGAGCTGACGGCCGGCACCGGCGATGGCAACGCGCGCTACGCCGGGCGCGGCATGGACGGCTCGCAGTTCAAGCGCGAAAGCTTCGGCCTGCGCTTCGAGAAGCGCAACCTGGGCGGCGTGCTGGACAAGCTGGAGGCGCAGCTCTACTACAACTACGCCGATCACGTGATGGACAACTACACGCTGCGCACGCCGGACCCGCACGGCATGATGCCGATGGCGATGGCCTCGAACGTGGATCGCGCCACCTGGGGCGGGCGCGTCGCCGGCACCTGGAACCTGGCGCCGGACCTGAGCCTGGTGACCGGACTGGATTTCCAGCAGAGCCGGCACCGCTCTCGCAGCGGCACGGACACGGTCTCGTACCGCTCGCAGAACTGGGTCAAGGACGCGAGCTTCGCCAATACCGGCCTGTTCGGCGAGCTGACCTGGCACGCCACGCAGGACAGCCGCATCATCGGCGGGGCGCGGGTGGACTGGGCCTCGGCCAAGGACTTCCGCCGCGACAACGGTTCGATGATGATGCCGATGCCCAACCCGACGGCCGGCGAACGCCGCAACGAGACGCTGCCCAGCGGCTTCCTGCGCTACGAACGGGATCTGGCGGACCTGCCGGCCACGGTGTACGTCGGCCTGGGCCACGCTGAACGCTTCCCGGACTACTGGGAGCTGTTCTCGCCGAAAAAGGGACCCGACGGCTCGGTCAATGCGTTCCGCGGCGTCAAGCCCGAAAAGACGACGCAGCTCGATTTCGGCGCGCAGTACAAGACCGAGACCCTGGATGCCTGGCTGTCCGGCTACGCCGGCTATGTCGACGACTTCATCCTGTTCGACTACGCCAAGCGCGGCATGGGGGGGATGGGAGGCATGGGCGGCATGCATGGCGGCCATGGCGGACACGGCAGTTCGACGCAGGCCGCCAACATCGACGCCCGCATCGCCGGCGGCGAACTGGGGCTGTCCTACCAGGCGGCGCCGCGCTGGAAGCTGGGCGCGACGCTGGCGTATGCCTGGGGCCAGAATCGCAGCGACGGCCGCGCCTTGCCGCAGATGCCGCCATTGGAGGCCAAGCTCAGCGCCGCCTACGACGACGGCACCTGGTCGGCCGGCGCGCTGTGGCGGCTGGTGGCGGCGCAGCGCCGCTACGCGCTGAACCAGGGCAACGTGGTGGGCAAGGACTTCGGCCCCAGCGCCGGCTTCGGCGTGTTCTCGCTGAACGGCGGCTACGCGGTCAGCAAGCAGGTCAAGCTGTCGCTGGGCGTGGACAACCTGTTCAACAAGACCTACGCCGAGCACCTGAACCTGGCGGGCGACGCCGGCTTCGGCTTTGCCGCCAACACGGCCTTCAATGAACCCGGCCGCACCCTCTGGGCGCGCCTGAGCTTCAAGTACTGAGCGCCGTCCGGATCCGCTTGAGGTCCCGTTCCAGCTCGATGCGCATCGCTTTCAGCAACGCCCGCGCGTTTTCCGAAAGCGGTGTGCCGGGCCGGAACACCAGCAGGCACGCAAAGCCGATGTCCAGTTCCAGCGGCTTGATGGCCAGCCCGCGCGCCAGGTAGTCCAGCGCCATGACCGGATGCACCATGCCGATGCCCACGCCGTGCAGGGCGAACTCGCAGACGGAGTTGGAGTAGGGCGTCTCCAGCACCGGGCGCAGCGCCAGGCCCTGGTCGTGCAGCGCCGCTTCCAGCCGTCGACGGCTGGCGTCCTCGGGGTTGAGCGCGATGAAGGCGTGCTCGGTCAGGTCGCGCAGCGTGATGCGCGGCCGCGCCGCCAGCGGATGGCGGCTGTGCATGGCGATCACGCCCGGCAGCCGCAGGAATTCCGAGTGCTCCAGGCCGGCCACCGACAGCTCGTCGGCCATCAGGCCGAAATCGAGCTGGCCGGCCGCGACCTGCCGCAGCACCTCGCGCGAACTCATGATCTGGAACGACATCTGGATGCGGCGGTCCTGCAGGCCGAAGGCGGCAATGGCGCGCGGCATGAAACCGGTGCCCAGCGCCGGCAGCGAGCCGACCGCCAGGCGCCCGACGCCGAACGATTTCAGGCTGCGGATGCGGTGCTCGATCAACTCGAAGCCGGCGAAGCAGCGGTCCACTTCCTCCATCAGCGCGCCGGCCTCCTGGGTCGGCACCAGCCGGCCGCGCACGCGCTCGAAGAGGCGCAGTTCCGACGAGGTTTCCAGCTTGCGGATGGCCTGGCTCACCGCCGGCTGCGAAATGCCCAGCAGGGTGGCAGCCTTGCTGGTGGTGCCGGCCTGCATCACGGCCCGGAAGACCTGGATCTCGCGCATGTCCATCTATAAGTCCCGCTTATTGACTAAGTTTTTTCGATTGTTGAGGCAATGGTGGGAAAGGCAGACACTGGCGCTGTTCCCGGTCACTCCTAAGCCCAGCAAATAGAGTAGATGAAAGCTATCAATCAGACTAATAGAGATTTCGCCAGTCTCTCGCCCGCCGTCCAGCGGGCCTCCACCGTGGTGTTCGATTCGCTCGACGCCTTCGTCAACCGCAAGCACCGCCAGCCCGACGGCTTCAGCTACGGCGTCACCGGCACGCCCACCGCGCGCCTGCTGGAAGACCGCATCGCCGCGCTGGAGGGCGGCCGCCACTGCGTCATCACGCCGTCGGGCGCGGCGGCGCTGATGACGGTGGTGATGGGCTTCGTGCGCGGCGGCGACCACCTGCTGCTGTCGGCCGCCTGCTACGGCGCGCTCAAGACCTTCGGCGAGAAATGGCTGGCGCACATGGGCGTGGACGTCGAGCTGTACGACCCGTCCATCGGCGCGGGCATCGAGGCCTTGATCCGCCCGGCCACCCGCATGATCTGCATCGAGGCGCCCGGCACCGTCACCATGGAAATGGTCGACGTGCCCGCCATCGCCGCCGCCGCCCGACGCCATGGCGTGCTGACCATGATGGACAACACCTGGGCCAGCCCGCTGGGTTTCCAGCCGCTGGCGCACGGCGTCGACTTCAGCGTCGAGGCCGCCACCAAGTTCTTCGGCGGCCATTCGGACGTGCTGATGGGCAGCATCAGCATGAACGACGCCGACCACTACGCCGTCCTGCGCGAGACCCAGAGCATCCTGGGCCAGCAGGTCAGCCCGGACGATTGTTTCCTGGTGCTGCGCGGCCTGGAGACGCTGGCGCTGCGGCTGCGCGCGCAGAGCGACGCGACGCTGCGCGTGGCCGAGTGGCTGCAGAGCCAGCCGCAGGTCGAGCGCCTGCTGTATCCGCCGCTGCCGTCGGACCCGGGCCATGGCCTGTGGAAGCGCGACTTCCGCACCAACGGCTGCCTGTTCTCGATGGTGCTGACGCCGGCGCCCGAGGCGGCTTTCAACGGTTTCTTCGATTCGCTGCGTCATTTCGCCATCGGCGCCAGTTGGGGCGGGGTGC
This sequence comes from Achromobacter dolens, assembly GCF_902859745.1. Lineage (GTDB taxonomy): Bacteria > Pseudomonadota > Gammaproteobacteria > Burkholderiales > Burkholderiaceae_B > Achromobacter > Achromobacter dolens. The sequence goes on from NZ_CADIJW010000017.1 coordinate 39,989, forward strand.
ACAGCCTGGCCGCCTATTACCCGGCGGGCTTGCAGGCGGGCCGCGCGTTCCCGGCGACCGACCGGCCGATCGTGCGCCTGTCGATCGGGCTGGAGGACGTGGACACGCTCAAGGACGACCTGCGCGGCGCGCTGGCGGCGTACCAGGCGCAACGCTGAGCGCCGGCCGGCAAGGGTGCAGGCCGAGCGTTCGCCGCTGGCGCCGCCCCGCACGCCGGCTCGCGCCGAATCCAGTTCAACACACCGGCCGGCCGCGCATGGCCGACCGGCACAAAGCGCCCCAAGGCGCTCACCACATAGCAAGGGGAATTGCCATGTTCAGCTTCAAGCAGACTTACCGTTGTCTCGCCCTGGCCATCGCGGCCTGCGTCCCGGCCGCCGTGCCGGCCCTGGCCGCCGCCCAGCCCGCGGCGCAACCCGAGGCACAAGCCGCGACACAAACCGCGACACAAGCGCCCGCCGCCGGCGCCTCGCCGGTGGCGGCGGCCGTCACCCAGGCCAGCAGCCCCACGGTCGACCAGATCCGCGCCCGCGGCTACGTCATCTGCGGCTCCGGCCATGGCACCACCGGCTTCTCGGCGCCCGACAAGGACGGCAACTGGAAGGGCCTGGACGTCGACACCTGCCGCGCCATCGCCATCGCGGTGCTGGGCGACGCCAGCAAGACGCGCTTCGTGCCGCTGACCGGCCAGCAACGCCTGACCGCCTTGCAGACCGGCCAGATCGACGTGCTGCCGCGCACCACCTCGTGGACCCTCCGGCGCGACGCCAACGGCATCAACTTCACTTATCCGAACTACTACGAGTACGACGCCTTCATGGTGCGCAAGGACCTGGGCATCACCCAGACCAAGGACATGAACGGCGCCACCATCTGCGTGCAGACCGGCTCCACCAACGAGGTCACGGTGGCCGACCTGTCGCGCAAGTTCAAGCTGGGCCTGAAGACCGTGCTGTTCGACAACGTCGCGGCCTCGCGCCAGGCGTTCTTCTCGGGCCGCTGCGACGGCCTCATCACCGACGCCTCGGCGCTGGCGGCGGTGCGCGCGACCCAGGCGCAAAACCCGGACGACTACGTGATCTTCCCAGCCAGCGGCCACAGCGAGGCGCTGACGCCGTCGGTGCGCCATGGCGACGACCGCTGGTTCGACATCGTCAAATGGGTCATCCAGGTGCCGATCGCCGCCGAGGACATGGGCATCACCCAGGCCAACGTCGACGACATGCTCAAGTCCGACGACCCGCGCATCGCCCGCTTCCTGGGCACGGAGCCGGGCAACGGCAAGGCGCTGGGGCTGGATGAGCGCTGGGCCTACAACATCGTCAAGCAATTGGGCAACTACGGCGAGATCTTCGAGCGCAACGTCGGCAAGAACAGCCCGATGAAGCTCGAGCGCGGCATGAACCGCCTGTATCGCGACGGCGGCCTGATGTACCCGTACGTCTTCAACTGAGCGGCGCGCGGGGCTCATCATGTTCAAGCGACTCTGGTTCGACGGCCGCGCCCGGTCCGTCCTGGCGCAACTGCTGATCGCCGGCGCCTTCGTCGGCGGCGTGGGCTGGCTGGCCTGGAACGCCCACGCCAACCTGACCCAGCGCGGCATCGCCATGGGTTTTGACTACCTCGGCGAGGCGGCCCGTTTTCCCATCGCCGAAAGCCTGCTGGCCTACCAGCCCACCGACAGCTACGGCCGTGCCTTCCTGGTGGGGCTGGCCAACACGCTGTACATCTCGGCGCTGGTGATCGCGGCTTCGACGCTGCTGGGCTTCGGCCTGGCGCTGGCGCGCCGCAGCCGCCATCCGCTGGTGACGGGCGTGGCCACGGTCTACCTGGAAGCCGTGCGCAACACGCCGCTGGTGGTGCAACTGCTGTTCTGGTACAGCCTGGTGACGATCAACCTGCCGCCTGCGCGGCAGGCGTTGCAGCCGCTGCCGGGCGTGTTCCTGTCGGTGCGCGGGCTGTTCTTTCCGAGCCTGTCGTTGCAGGGCGATACCGGGCCGCAGTGGTGGGCGCTGGGCGCGGCGGCGCTGCTGCTGTGGGGCGCGTGGCACCTGGCGCGCCGGTCGGTTGCGCCGCGCATGCCGTGGCGCCGCCTGGGCCTGGTCGCGGCGCTGGCATTGGTAGCCGCCGTGGCGCAGTGGGGCGGCGCCTCGCTGCACGCCGACGTGCCGGCGCTGCGCGGCCTGAATTTTGCCGGCGGCAGCGCATTCACGCCGGAATTCACTGCCTTGCTGGTCGGACTGACGATCTACTCGGCGGCGTTTTCCGGCGAGATCATCCGCGGCGGCATCGACGCGGTGCCCGCCGGCCAGTGGGAAGCGGCCCATTCGCTGGGCCTGAAGCCCGGCGCCGCGCTGCGCTGGATCGTGGTGCCGCAGGCGCTGCGCGTGATCATCCCGCCGATGACCAGCCAGTACCTGTCCATCATCAAGAACACCACGCTGGCGCTGGCGGTGGGCTACCCGGACCTGTCCTTCGTCATCACCACCACCATCAACCAGACCGGCCAGGCCATCGAGGGCGTGGCGGTGCTGATGGCGGTGTACCTGAGCATCAGCCTGAGCGTGTCGCTCTTCATGAATCTGTACAACCGCCGCATCCTGAGGACGCAACGCGCATGAGCCTGTCCCATCCTTCCTCTCTGCCGCGGGTTCTGCCGCCGCCGGCGGACCGCCGCGACAGCGCCTGGCACCGCCTGTTCGGCAGCGCCGTCAGCGCGCTCGCCACCGTGGCCACGCTGGCGCTGGTGCTGGCCGCGGCCGGCAAGCTGCTGAACTGGGCGGTGCTGGATGCCGTCTGGCCCGGCGCCACGGGCGCCGTCTGCCGCCAGGCCAGCGGCGCCTGCTGGGCCTTCCTGGGCGAAAAAATGCGCCAGATCCTGTTCGGCATCTATCCGCCCGGCGAGCAATGGCGGCCCACCGTGGTCTGCCTGTTCATCCTGGCGATGACGGTGTTTTCGCTCAGCCCGCGCCAATGGCGCGCGCGCACGGCGGTCATCTGGATCGCGGGGCTGCTGGCGGGCCTGGCGCTGATGCAGGGCGGCATGTTCGGCCTGGCGCGGGTGCCGACCTCGTCGTGGGGCGGCCTGCCGATCACGCTGCTGCTGGCGGTATGCGCGCTGGGCGCCGGCCTGCCGCTGGGCGTGCTGCTGGCGCTGGGACGCCGCGGCAGCCTGCCGACGGCGCGCTTCATCAGCATCGGCGTGATCGAGCTGATCCGGGGATTGCCGCTGGTCAGCCTGCTGTTCATGGCCTCGATCGTGCTGCCCATCATGCTGCCGGCCGGCATGACCATCGACAGCCTGCTGCGCGCCGGCATCGCGCTGACGGTGTTCTCGGCCGCCTACCTGGCCGAGGTGATCCGCGGCGGCCTGCAGGCCATTCCGCCCGGGCAGGCCGAGGCCTCGCGCGCGCTGGGGCTCTCATGGTGGCAGATGACGCGTCTGGTGGTGCTGCCGCAGGCGCTGCGCAAGGTGATCGCGCCGCTCACCAACACCGCCATCGTGATGATCAAGAACACCAGCCTGGTGCTGATCGTGGGCCTGTTCGACCTGCTCAGCTCGGGACGCGCGGCGTTGACCGATCCGGCCTGGCCCACGCCCTACGTCGAGACCTATCTCTTCATTGCATCGATCTATTTCTGCATCTGCTTCGGCCTGTCGCGCTATTCGATGTGGCTGGAACATCGCTATAAAAAAGGGGAACTCCGATGACCACGCCTTCCGCCGCCACGCCGCCCGCCATCGCCATCGCCGGCATGCACAAGTGGTATGGCGACTTCCATGTGCTGCAGGACATCAACCTGCAGGTCCGGGCGGGCGAGCGCCTGGTGATCTGCGGGCCGTCCGGTTCCGGCAAATCCACCATGATCCGCTGCATCAACCGGCTCGAACGCCACCAGCAGGGCTCCATCGTGGTCAACGGGGTTGAGCTGAGCGACGACCTGCGCGCCGTGGACGGCGTGCGCACCGACGCCGGCATGGTGTTCCAGCACTTCAACCTGTTCCCGCACCTGACCGTGCTCGAGAACTGCATCCTGGCGCCGACCCAGGTGCGGCGCATGCCGCGCGCGCAGGCGGTGGATCTGGCCATGCGCTACCTGGAGCGGGTGCGCATTCCCGACCAGGCCGGCAAGTACCCGGGCCAGTTGTCGGGCGGGCAGCAGCAGCGGGTGGCCATTGCCCGCTCGCTCTGCATGCAGCCGCGCATCATGCTGTTCGACGAGCCAACCTCGGCGCTCGATCCGGAGATGGTCAAGGAAGTGCTGGACACCATGACCTCGCTGGCCGAGGACGGCATGACCATGCTGTGCGTGACCCACGAGATGGGCTTTGCCCGCAACGTCGCCGACCGGGTGGTGTTCATGGACGGCGGCCGCATCATCGAGATGGGCGAGCCGGGCGATTTCTTCGACAACCCCCGGCATGAACGCACGCGCGCCTTCCTGGAGCGCATCCTGCATTAAGGAGGGCAGGGCGGCGGACGCAGCCATCACGCCCGGGTTTGTTTATGAAAATGGAAACCATTATCATGCATGCCTCTGTCGATTGTGCGTCATGTCCTCGCGTCCGTCCCGTCCCTCCGGCTTCCTGGCCTATTACGAAGAGCTGCTCGCGGTCTGGACCCGCAAGCTGGGCTGCCGCGACGCCGCGCGCGACCTGGCCCACGACGCGCTGGTGAAGTGCCTGGAAACCGACCCGGCGCAGGTGGCGCAGCCGCGCGCCTATCTGCACCAGGCCGCGCGCAACGCGGCCGTCGACCAGTTCCGCCGCGACGGCGGGCAGGAATGGGTGCCGCTTGATACCATTGCCGACCACGCCAGCCCCTTGGGCGACCCGATGGCCCAGGCGCGCACCGGCCAGTTGGGCCAGGCGCTGGAAGCGGCGCTGGCGGAACTGCCGCTCAAGTGCCGCCAGGTGTTCGTCTGGCAGCGGCTGGAAGGCCTGACGCAGGCCGAGATCGCCGAACGCATGGGATTGAGCAAGAACATGGTCGAGAAATACATGATCCGTACCGCGCTGCATCTGCGCGAGCGGCTGGGGGCGTATGCGCCCCACTGACGCCGCATCGCCCGGGCAGGCCGGCGGCGAGGCCGGCGCCGACGCCATCCGCGTCGAGGCGGCGCGCTGGTTCGCGCGCGCCCATTCCGGCGAGTGGGACGCCGCGCAAGAACATGCGCGCGCCGACTGGCTGGCCGCCGATCCGCGCCACGCCTATGAGTACCGCCTGCTGGAATCGATCTGGCAGGCCGCGGACGCCGTCGCGCCCGAGCGCCTGCGCGCCCTGGCCGAAGCGCCGCGCCGCGCGTCCCATTCCGGACGGCGAGCCGCGCTGGCCTTGAGCCTGGGCGCCGCGATCCTCGCCGTCGGCGGCTGGGCGCTGTGGCCGCGCGGCGCGGGCTGGACCGAATACCAGACACAGATTGGCGAACTGCGCAGCGTGGCGCTGCCCGATGGTTCCCGCGCCGAATTGAATAGCAACAGCCATATCCGCGTGCACTTCGACGACGCCGAGCGGCGCGTGCTGCTGGTGGCGGGCGAGGCGCTGTTCTCGGTCGAGAAGAACGCCGGCCGCCCGTTCGTGGTGGACGCCGGCCTGGGCACCGCGACCGTGACCGGCACGCGCTTCGACGTGCGCCGCGACGCGGAACAGGTGCGGGTGCTGGTGGAGTCGGGTTCGGTCAAGGTGGCCGGCGCGCACGACGCGGCGGCCGTGCCGGTCACGGCCGGGCAGGGCGTGCGCATCGGCGCGGCCGGGCAGGCCGGGGCGGTCGAGCCCGCCGACGTGGCCGCGACGCTGGCCTGGCGCGGCGGCCAGATCCGCTTCAGCAATACCGACCTCGCCACGGCGGCGCGGGAAGTATCGCGGTACCGGCAGCATCCGATCGTGCTGGGAGCCGGGGTGGCGCATCTCACCGTGACCAGCGTGTTCCAGACCCGCGACACGGACGCCTTCCTGACGGCTTTGCCGCACATCCTGCCGGTGCAGGTGCGCCAGTTGCCCGACGGCCGCAGCGAGATTTCGGCGCGGTGACGCTGTTACAAAATAGTTCGGCCAGACATTCAGGTTTTTTTGCCGTATTGCGTCTTCTTCTTGATTCCGTGGGGCATGGGGCCCATCGATAGCGGATCAGGAGCAGAAGCTGTGGTTCACAAGAAAATGGGACAAGGCGCGCCGGTGGCCGCGCGCCTGACGATGGCCGCGATGGCGGCAGTGCTGGCGTTCGGTCCGGGGATGGCCGACGCGCAGGCGACGGCGCCCGTCGCCATCGACATGCCGGCGCAATCGCTCGACCAGGCGCTCAAGCGGCTGGCCGAAACGCACGGCCTGCAGATTTTCTATGCGCCCCAGACCGTGGCCGGCATGCAGGCGCCGGCACTGTCCGGGTCCATGACGCCACAACAGGCGCTGGCCGCGCTGCTGCAGGGCAAACCATTGCGGCTGCGGCAGGAAGGCTCGGCCACCATCATCGAACCCGAGGCGGCCAGCGGCGGCGCCACCGTGATGGCGCCGATCGAGGTCAGCGCCTCGCGCACGGCCAGCAACCTGGTCAGCCCCGTGCAGCAGACCATCGTGCTGGAGCGCGACGCCTTGCAGGAACTGCGCACCGGCTCGGACAGCCTGGCCAGCGTGCTGGCCAAGACCGTGCCGGGCATGGCCGATTCCAGCCGCACCATGACCGACTACGGCCAGACGCTGCGCGGACGCGGCGTGCTGGTGCTGGTGGACGGCATCCCGTTGAACACCAACCGCGACTCTTCGCGCAATCTGGCCAACATCGACCCGGCCACCATCGAGCGCGTCGAAGTGCTGCGCGGCAGCAGCTCGATCTACGGCGCCGGGGCCACCGGCGGCATCGTCTCGATCACCACCCGGCCCGCCGGCGGCGAACCGGTGGCCGAAACCACCGTGACCGCCGTCAGCCCGCTGAGCCGGCTGAATTCGGACGGGCTGGGCGGCCAACTGCAGCAGCATTTCGCCGGCAGCCAGGGCATGCTGGACTACGCGCTGGACCTGGGCGCGCGCCACAACGGCGCCTCCTACGACGCGCGCGGTCGCCGCATCGCGCCCGAACCCAGCCAGGGCGATCTGTTCGACTCCAACATCTACAGCCTGGGCGGCAAGCTGGGCCTGCGGCTGGACGACAAGCAGCGCCTGCAGCTGTCGGCCAGCTACTACAACGCCGACCAGCATTCCGATTACACCTCCGATCCCTCGGTCGGGCGCCTGCCGCCGGGCACGGCGCGCGCGCTGCCGCTCGGCGGCCTGGACCTGGCCGACCAGAACCAGATCCGCAACACGCTGGTGAACCTCGAATACCAGCATCTGGACCTGCTGGGCAGCAAGGTCACGGCGCAGATGTACTACCGCGACTACTACACGCGCTTCACGCCGTTCGACGCGCGCGCCGTGGTCACGCGCGGCGGCAACGTCGACCAGGTCATGCAGAACACAAAGGTGTTCGGCAGCCGGCTGACGATCGACACGCCGCTGGGCGAGCAGTCGAAACTGCTGTGGGGCATGGACTTCAACCAGGAACGCAGCGACATGCCGATCGACGTGTTCGACGCGGCCGCCTACGACGCCAGCGGCGGCCGGGTGTTCCGCAAGACCGGCCGCCTGACCTACATGCCCGAGCTGACCTCGCGCAGCACCGGCATCTTCGGCCAACTGGAGCACCGCTTCAACGAGCAATGGTCGGTGCAGGGCGGGGCGCGCTACGAGTACGCCACCGCCCGCTTCGGCGACTTCGTGCCCCTGTCGCAGTCGCGGGTGGCGTCGCCAGCCTCGGTACGGGGCGGCTCGGTCAGCTACGACGCCTTCCTGTTCAACGCGGGCCTGACCTACGCGCCGATCCGCGGCCAGGAGCTGTACGCCAACTTCAGCCAGGGCTTCCAGTTGCCGGACATCGGCGTGCAGATGCGCAACGCGCGGCCGGGCTTCGACATCGGCTCGTCCGACCTGCAGCCGGTCAAGACCAATAACTACGAGCTGGGCTGGCGCGGCGGGGTGGGCAACACGACCGCGTCGCTGGCGCTGTTCTACACCACCTCCAAGCTGGGCGATGTGCAGAGCTTCAACAACGGCCTGATCCTGACGCGCACCGAAGAGCGCATCCACGGCATCGAGGCGACGGTGGACTACCTGACCGACGATGAGAAATGGGGCACGGGCGGCACGTTCACGTGGATGAAGGGACGCGAGCGGCCCGACAACGGCCAGTGGCGCGACATGACCGGCTACCGCATTCCGCCGCTCAAGCTCACCGCGTACCTGCAGTACCGGCCCAACGAGCGCTGGAGCAACCGCATCCAGGCCAATTACTTCGGGGCCAAGGACTACCGGCTGGATGGCGTCGAGAGTTTCGGCCGCCGCGACGTGGGCAGCTACTTCACGGTGGACCTGATGAGCCGCTACCAGGTCACGCCGAAGGACACGCTGATCGTCGGGGTCGAGAACCTGTTCAACCGCGACTATTACCCGCTCTATAGCCAGTTGATGCGCACCAGCACCAATACCAGCCGCCTGCCGGCCCCGGGCACGGTGCTGACGCTGACGTACCAGCATCGCTGGTAGCGACCGGGAAGAGGCAAGGGTCAAGGGCCGTCGGCGTGTTTTAATACGCGCTTTACGAGCCCTTGAACCCTGACACGGTTCCCCTGCCTCATGTTGCGCCTGACCGAAATCATCCTGCCCCTGTCGACCTCCCAGGACGACATCGAAAACACCCTGCGCGCCGCGGCCTGTAGCCGCCTGGGGATCGCCCCGGAAGCCCTGCGCGCGTTGACCATCTTCCGCCGCAGCTATGACGCGCGCAAGCGCAGCGCCATCACGCTGACCTATTCCGTGGATGTCGAGGTGGCCGACGAGGCCGCCGTGCTCAAGCGCGTCGCCGGGTTGCGCACCGTCATGCCGACGCCGCCCATGGAATACCAGTACGTCGGCCACGCGCCGGCCGATCTGCCCGAGAGCCGTCGCCCCGTCGTGATCGGCTTCGGCCCCTGCGGCCTGTTCGCGGCGCTGATCCTGGCCCAGATGGGGTTCCGGCCGATCATCCTGGAGCGCGGCCGGGTGGTGCGCGAGCGCACCAAGGACACCTGGGGGCTGTGGCGCAAGAACACCCTGCAACCCGAGTCGAACGTGCAGTTCGGCGAGGGCGGGGCGGGCACGTTCTCGGACGGCAAGCTCTCGACCCAGGTCAAGGACCCCAAGCATTACGGCCGCAAGGTGCTGCAGGAATTCGTCGCCGCCGATGCGCCGCCCGAGATCCTGTATGTCAGCAAGCCGCACATCGGCACCTTTCGCCTGGTCAAGATGATCGAGCAGATGCGCGCGCAGATCGCCGCGCTGGGCGGCGAGTTCCGCTTCGAGAGCCGCGTGGACGATATCGAGATCGAGGACGGCCGGGTGCGCGGCGTGCGTCTGGCGGGCGGGGAGTTTATTGCCGCCAGCCACGTGGTGCTGGCGGTGGGCCACAGCGCCCGCGACACCTTCCGCATGCTGCACAAGCGCGGGGTGTTCATGGAAGCCAAGCCGTTCTCGCTGGGGTTCCGCATCGAGCATCCGCAGTCGGTGATCGACCGCGCCCGCTTCGGTCCCAGCGCCGGCCATCCGGTGCTGGGCGCGGCCGACTACAAGCTGGTGCACCATGCCGGCAACGGCCGCGCGGTCTACAGCTTCTGCATGTGCCCGGGCGGCACCGTGGTGGCCGCCGCGTCGGAGCCCGGCGGCGTGGTCACCAATGGCATGAGTCAGTATTCGCGCAACGAGCGCAACGCCAATGCCGGCATCGTGGTCGGCATCGAGCCCAAGGACTTTCCCGGCATCGAGGACTCGCCGCTGGCGGGCATCGACTTCCAGCGCCATTGGGAAAAGCGCGCTTACGAACTGGGCGGCGGCGATTACAGCGCGCCGGCGCAGTTGGTGGGCGACTTCCTGGCGGGCCGGCCGTCGACCGCGCTGGGCAGCGTCACGCCGTCGTACAAGCCGGGCGTGACGCTCACCGACCTGTCGTCCAGCCTGCCGGACTACGCCATCGCCGCCATCCGCGAAGCCCTTCCGGCGTTCGAGCGCCAGATCAAGGGCTTTTCCATGCACGACGCGGTGCTGACCGGCGTCGAGACGCGCACCTCGTCGCCGCTGCGCATCACGCGCCGCGACGATTTCCAGAGCATGAACACCGACGGGCTGTTCCCGGCGGGCGAGGGCGCGGGCTACGCGGGCGGCATCATGTCGGCCGCCATCGACGGCATGAAGGTGGCCGAGGCGGTGGCGCTGCACCTGCTGGGCCGCGACGACATCACCGGCGGCAATCGTCGCGGCGCCAGCGACGACTATTGATACGCGCCCGGGCCGTTGGCGACCGGGCGCGTTTGCTGCGCCTGGCGCGGCGCATCGAGGCCGGCATGGTGATCCTGGAGGGCGGCCGCGGCGCCGCCCATCCCTCGCCGCAGCTCATTCCGCCTTCATGTTGGCGCTCTTGACGATCCCGCCCAGCCGCTTGTCCTCGGCGGCGATGAAGCTGCCGAACTTCTCCACCGAGCCGGGAATCGCCTCGTAGCCCGCGTCCGCCAACTGCTGCCGGACCTTGGGCGTGGCCATGACGTCGGCGATGGCCTGGTTCATCGCCTTGATGACGTCCTGCGGCGTGCCCTTGGGCGCATACATGCCGCCCCAGTGGGTGATGTTGATCTGGGCGAAGCCCTGTTCCGCCGTGGTGGGCGTGTCGGGCAGCAGCGGCGAGCGGTGGTCCGCCGTGGCCGCCAGCGCGCGCACCCGGCCCGAAGCGATATAGCTGCGCACCGACACCGCCGCCTCCGAGGCCGCGTCGACCTGGCCGCCCATCAGCGCGGTGGAACTCTCGGAACCGCTCTTGTAGGGCACGACCGTGACCGGCACCTTGAGCGCCTGGCCCAGCATTTCCGCGACGAAGTGGCCAGTGCTGCCGGTGCCGGCGGTGGCGAACAGGATGGGGCGCTTCTCCTTGGCGGCCTGTTGCTGCCAGTCCTTGAGCGAATGGATCTTGCTGTTGGCGCTGACGACAATGACCGAGGACGATTCGAACAGCAGTCCGACCGGCACCAGATCGCTGTCCTCATAGGGCATCTTGCTGCGCAGCAGCTTGTTGGTGATGGCGCCATTGCCGGCCACCAGGAAGGTGTAGCCATCGGCCGGGGCCTTGGCCACCATGTCCGAGCCGATGATGCCGCCCGCCCCGGGGCGGTTGTCGATGATGACGGGCTGCTTGAGATGATCGGACAGCCCGGTGGCGAAGATCCGCGTCATGTTGTCGAGCTGGCCGCCCGCCGAAAACGGCACGACAAGTCGCACCGGCTTCTCGGGCCAGGCGGCGGCGCTCGCGGCGGACGCCGTCATCACGCCCGCCGCGAGCGCGAGGGCGTACAGGGGATGCTTGAATCGGTCGAACTTCATGTTGTCTCCTTGGTAGGGCGTGAGGCGCTGCCTCATCTTTATGGTTGTGAAACGCGCTGCGAATCCTCCAGGGCCTGGCGCAGCACGGCGGGCAGGATGCCGCCCGCGCGCCAGATATCCATTTCGTGTTCGTTGTCCAGGCGGCAGAGCAGCGCCAGCGTGCGCGGCGCGCCAACGCCGCGGATCACGCACCGCGCCTCGCCCTGGGGCGCCAGGTCGGCCGGAATCTCGAGGTCGAACGTCTCGCTGCCGTCCAGGCCCAGCGTCAGGCGCGTGACGCCTGACGGCAACTGCAGCGGCAGGACGCCCATGTTCACCAGGTTGGAGCGGTGGATGCGCTCGAAGCTCTCGGCGATGACCGCGCGCACGCCCAGCAACCGCGTGCCTTTCGCTGCCCAGTCGCGCGACGAGCCATTGCCGTAATCCTTGCCCGCGACCACCACCACCGGCACGCCCGCGTCGCGGTAGCGCATGGCCACGTCGTAGATCGGCTGGATCTCGCCGTCGGGCTGGTGGCACGTCAGTCCGGCCGGGCCTTGTGGCAGCAGTTCGTTGACCAGCGTCGGCTGCGCGAAAGTGGCGCGCATCATCACGCGGTGGTTGCCGCGGCGCGCCAGGTAGGTGTGCAGCGCATCGGCCGGCACGCCCAGCGACAGCAGGTAACGCCCGGCGCTCGATTCGGGCGGGATCTCGTTGGCGGGCGAGATATGGTCGGTGGTGACCGAGTCGCCCAGGATGAGCAGGGCGCGCGCGCCCTCGATGCGCACCGCGCCGGTCTGCGGCGGCACGTCCAGATAGGGCGGGCGGCGCAGGTAGAGGCTGTCGGCGTCCCACGGATAGCAGGCGCCGCTGCCGCCGGGCAGGGCCTGCCAGGCCGGATCGCCCTCGAATACGTCGCGGTAGCGTTCGGTGAACATCGCCGGCCGCAAGTAGCCTGCCACCACGGCGTCGATCTCGGCGTCGCTGGGCCACAGGTCCGCCAGCATCACGGCCGTGCCATCGGCGCGCCAGCCGACCGCTTCGCGTTGCAAGTCGCGCATGACCGTGCCGGCCAGCGCATAGGCCACCACCATCGGCGGCGACACCAGGTAATTGGCGCGCGCCAGCGGATGGACACGGCCGGGGAAATTGCGGTTGCCCGACAGCACCGCCGCCACGCGCGGCGAGCCGTCCGCAATGCGTTGCTCCACCGCCGGCGCGAGCGAGCCCGACAGCCCGGCACAGGTCGCGCAGCCATAGCCGGCGGCGTGAAAACCCACCGCGTCCAGCGCGTCCTGCAGTCCGCTGGCGCGCAGGTAGTCGGTCACCACCCGCGAGCCGGGCGTGAACGACGTCTTGGTCCACGCCGCGGGCCGCAGCCCCAGCGTCCGCGCCTTGCGCGCCAGCAGCCCGGCGGCCACCAGCAGGCGCGGATTGGAGGTGTTGGTGCAACTGGTGATCGCCGCCAACACCACCGCGCCCTGCGGCAGGTCGGCATGCTCATGGCGGGGCAGGGCGGCGGTGGCCTTGGCGAAGGTCAGCGGCACTTCCTCCAGCGGCAGGCGGTCCTGCGGCCGGCTGGGACCGGCCGCCACGCGCGTGAACTGCGACAGATCGACCTCGACCAGCCGGCTGTAGCCGGGACGTTCCTGCGTGCGCCAGAGCCCGGCGGCCTGGGCATAGCGCCGCACGCGTTCGATGTGCGCCGCGTCGCGGCCGGTGCGGGCCAGATAGGCCAGGGTTTCCTCGTCGACCGGGAAGTAGGCGCAGGTCGAGCCGTACTCGGGCGCCATGTTCGCCAGCGTGGCGCGGTCTTCCAGCGATAGCACGCCGTCCAGCGCCTCGCCGGTGAACTCGACGAACTGCGCCACCACCTTGGCCTCGCGCAGGACACGGGTCAGGTTGAGCACCAGGTCGGTGGCGGTGACGCCGGGCGCCGGCTGGTTGAACAACCGCACGCCGATGACCTCGGGCGCGCGCAACACCAGCGCGTCGCCCAGCATCGCGGCCTCCGCCTCGATACCGCCGACGCCCCAGCCCAGCACGCCCAGGGCATTGACCATGGTGGTGTGGCTGTCGGTGCCGACCAGGGTGTCGGGACAGGTCACCGCCGCGCCCTGCGGCGTGCGCCGCATGGTGGCCACCTCGGCCAGGTACTCGATGTTGATCTGGTGCAGGATGCCCTTGCCGGGCGGCACCAGGCGCAGATTGTCGAACGCGCCCTGGGCCCATTTGAGGAAGGTGTAGCGTTCGCGGTTCTGGCGGTATTCGCGCGCCTCGTTGGCCTGGCGCGCGCCGGCATGGCCGCCTTCCTCGGCGATCAGCGAATGATCGACGATCAGGTCGGTGGGAATGAGGGGATTGATGCGGCGCGGGTCGCCGCCGCGCGCCTGCAGCGCATCGCGCATGGCGGCCAGGTCGATCAGGCTGGGAATGCCGCTGACGTCCTGCGCCAGCACCCGCGTCGGATGCAGCCAGACATCGGCGGGCGCGTCCGGCGCCGGCGCGTCGGGATGATAGGCCTGCAACAGGGCCAACGCGTGCGGCCGATGGCCGTGGAGGGCACTTTCATGCCGCAACGCGTTCTCGATCAGCACGCGCGCCACGTAGGGCAGGCGGCCGGCCTGCAGGCCGTGCTCGGCGGCGAAGGCCGGCACGCTGAAATGGCGGCCATATTCCGCGTCCGGGTCATAGGCCTGCAGATAGGGATCTTGCTCGGGGGGCTGCACGATGCGTTTGTCTCCGTTCCGTTGTCGCCGGGTCGGCGCCCGGCTGTCTTCAGCGCGTATCAGGCGGCCTTGCCAGCGTACAGCGCGTCCAGCCGCGCTTCATAGGCGAAATAGCCGATGCTTTCATAGAGTTCCATGCGCGTCTGCATCTGGTCGATCATGCCGCGCTGGGTGCCGTCGCGGCGGATCGCCTCGTAGGTGCGCTGGGCCGCGCGGTTCATGGCGCGAAACGCCGACAGCGGATAGAGCACCATGGCGACCTGGGCGGCTGCCAGTTCCTGCACCGTCAACAGCGGCGTCTGGCCGAATTCGGTGATATTGGCCAGGATGGGCGCTGGCAGCGCGCGGGCGAAATCGCGGAAGCCCTCGAGGTCGTGGACCGCTTCGGGAAAGGCGATGTCGGCGCCGGCCTCGATGCAGGCGGACAGCCGCTCCAACGCGCTCTGCCGGCCTTCGCTGGCCAGCGCATCGGTGCGGGCGATGATGACGAAGTGCGGATCGGTACGGGCGTCGACCGCCGCCTTGATGCGATCGACCATCTCCGGCAGGGACACCACTTCCTTGTTGGGGCGATGGCCGCAACGCTTGGCGCCGGCCTGGTCCTCGATCTGCATGGCGGCGGCGCCGGCGGCGATCATCGAACGGGTGGTGCGCGCCACATTGAAGGCCGACGCGCCAAAGCCGGTGTCGACATCGACCACCAGGGGCAGGGGGCAGACCTCGGTGATGCGGCGCACGTCCGTCAGCACGTCCTCCAGGCCGACGATGCCCAGGTCGGGCACGCCCAGCGAACCCGCCGCCACGCCGCCGCCCGACAGGTAGATGGCGCGAAAGCCAGCCTGCCGCGCGAGCAGCGCGTGGTTGGCGTTGATGGCGCCGACCACCTGCAGAGGCTGCTCGGCCTGCATCGCCATGCGCAGCCGCAGGCCGGCGCTGGCCGGCAGGTCGGGTTCGGGGGAAGTCATCATGGGGAGCTCCGTGGTGGGTAAGGGCAGGGGAGGAATGACTTCCATCAAGCAAGATACATGCCAATCGCATCCGCACTGGGGCCGAAGGCGGTGGAGCGGGGTAGGGTTTTCATAATTGAAATGCGGCCATCGCAATGATGAAATCCCCTCTTCGAGTTTCGTTACCGGTGCCGCCATGCTGACTGTCCCGACGCCCGTGGAATCCGACCTGGCGGCGCTGCCGCGCATCTGGGCCGTGGGCGTGGCGCGCATCGCCCGCACCTTCGCCCAGATCCTGCCCAGTTATGCCCAGCGCGGCGAATTCAAGCTGATCGAGGCCGGTTTCGACGCGGCCGCCAGCGTCATCAACGAGGCCGCGCGCCAGGGCCGCGTCGACGTGGTGGTGGCCGCCGGCCTGAACGGCAGCTATCTGCGGCGCCACGTCACGGTGCCGGTGGTGCAGGTCAAGATCAGCGGCTTCGAGGTCATGAACGCGCTGGCCACCGCACGCCGGATCTCGCCGCGCGTGGCCCTGCTGGGCCAGCACGCGCAGTATCCCGAGCTGCAGACCTTCATGCAGACCTTCGCCGTCGACATCCTGGTGCGCACTTACCGCGACCAGGACGACGCGCTGGCGCAGGCCAAGCAGCTCAAGGACGAAGGCATCGAGGTCCTGGTCGGTTCGGGCCTGATCGTCGACTACGCCGAGCGCATGGGACTGGCCGGCGTGCTGGTGTATTCGCTGGCCACGGTGGCCGCGTGCATCGAGGACGCCATCGAGATCACGCGCCTGCAACGCGTCGAGTCGGGCCGGCGCGACTACCTGAACGCCGTGCTGGCCAATCTCGACGAGGGCGTGGCCGCCGTTGACGCCGCCGGCCGCGTGCAGGCGCTCAATCCCGCCGTCGAACGCCTGCTGGGCATCACCGCCGCCGGCCTGGCCGGACGGCGGCTGGAGGAAATATCGCCGGCGCTGTCGCTGGACGAGGTGCTGCGCACAGGCAAGCGCGAAGCCGAATCGGTGCATCGGCTCGGCGGCAAGATGGTGGTGGTGAACCGCATTCCGCTGGCCAGCGGCGCCGGCCTGTCGGGCGCGGTGCTGACCTTGCAGGAAGCCGGCGCCATCCACCGCGCCGACCGCAGCCTGCGCACGCGGGCCCGCACCCCAGTGCGCACCGTGCGCTACACGCTGGACGACCTGCACGGCCAGTCCGCCCCGTTGGCAAAGGCCCGCATGCTCGGCCTGCGCTACGCCCGGGTCGATTCGACCGTGCTGATCGGCGGCGAAAGCGGCACCGGCAAGGAAGTCATGGCCCAGGGCATCCACCAGGCCAGCGCGCGCCATCATTTCCCCTTCATCGCGGTCAACTGCGCCTCGCTGCCCGAAACCCTGCTGGAAAGCGAGCTGTTCGGCTACGAGGACGGCGCCTTCAGCGGCGCGCGCCGCGGCGGCAAGCCCGGGCTGTTCGAGGCGGCCCACAACGGCACGCTGTTCCTGGACGAGATCGGCGACATGCCGCCGGCGTTGCAGATCCGCCTGCTCCGCGTGCTGCAGGAGCGGCAGGTGATGCCCGTGGGCGGCAGCGAACCGGTGCCCGTCAATGTGCGCATCATGGCTGCCACTCATCGCGACCTGGCGGCCATGGTGGCGGCCGGCGCGTTCCGCCAGGATCTCTTTTTCCGCCTGAACATCCTGCGCATCGACATGCCGACACTGCGCGAGCGCCGCGACGACATCTGGCTGCTGGCGCAGCACCTGTACCAGCGGGTGCGGCAGAACCTGGGCCTGGCCGGCGAGCCGCCGTTGCCCGAAGCCTTGCGCGACGCGTTGCTGGCGCACGACTGGCCCGGCAACATCCGCGAACTGGAGAACGTGCTGGAACGCCTGGCGGTGTTCCTGGCGGAAATGCCCGAGACACCGCTCGACCCGGAAGTGCGGCGCATCCTGGCCGACGTGGCGCCGGAACTGACGCGAGGCGCCGCCCACTCGGAGCCGGGCGACCTGGCCTCGCACGGCCGGCGCCAGCAGGCGGCGCATGTGCGCGAGGTGCTGACCCGCTGCGGCGGCGACCGGCGCAAGGCCTGCGAACAGTTGGGAATCAGCCCGACCACGCTGTGGCGGTGGTTGCGCACGGGCGCTTGACTCATTTCGACGACAGCTTGAGCCCTTCGGCGACCTTGCCCAGTGCGGCATACTCCCGCTCGATCTGCGCGCGGAAGGCGTCGCCCGTCACGATGGCGATCTGTTCGCCCGCATCCTCGACAAAGCTGCGCGTCGCCGCGGATTGCGCCGCGGCGGTGAATGCCCGCTCCAGCGCCCGCACGCGCTCGGGCGGCGTATTCCTGGGCGCCAGAATGCCGCGCCACAGCAGCGTCTGTTCCTCACCCAGGCCCAGTTCGTTCAGGCTGGTGGCTTGCGGCAGCGCCGCCACTTTGTCGGCCGAGGTCAATTGGAGGCATTTGACCTTGCCGCTCTTCACGTAGGGCAGCACCGGGGGAATGGATCCCACATACATGTCGATGTGCCCGCCCAGCAACGCCAGCAGGGTGTCGCCAGCCCCTTTGTAGGGAATGTCGCGTTGATGGATGTCCTGGCGGTTGAAGATCCGTTGCGCCGCCAACTGTCCCGGGCCGCCCGCGCCATCGGTGCCGAACGTATAGCGATTCGGCGCCTTGCGCAGCAACTGCATCAGTTGCTTGCCGTCGTCCGCGGCGAAGTCGTGCTGCACGCACATGACGTAGGGCGCGCTGGTCAACTGGGCAACGGCAATGTAGTCCTTGGGCGTGTAGGAAACCGGCGTGGTGTGCGGCGCCACCGTCACCGGCCCCAGCCAGACCCCGGCGATCGTGTTGCCGTCGGGCGCGGCGCGCACCATCTGCGTGACGCCGATGCTGCCGCCGGCGCCGCCCACGTTGACCACCACCACCGGCGCGCCCAGATGCGGTTCGGCGTCCTTGGCCAACATGCGGAAGAAGCCGTCGGTGCCGCCTCCCGCCGTGGTGGGAACGATCAGGCGGATCGGCTCGGCGGCAAGGGCGCCGCCCGCGATCAGCGAGCCAAGGGCCAGGGCAAACGCCCGGGCGGTGAAGGAAAAACGGGGCATGGCGGTCTCCTGAGGTGGCGCCGCCTGAAAGCCGGCGCCACGGGTCGTTGATTGTTATGGGAAAAATCAGCCTTCAAAATCGAACAGCAGCTTCGGGGTATCGCGCAGGATGATGTCGCGCGGGCCCGGGTCGGGCAGCCAATCGCCCAGCCAGTCCAGGCAGCGCCCGTAGTCGACCTCGCTCTCGTGCGATACCCACGGCCAATCCGTGCCCCAGAGCAGGCGCTGCGCGCCGGCTTCGCGCAGCAGCAGGGCGCTCAACGCCGCCGCATCCTGGCCCGCCAGACGGTAGGGCGCGGACAGCTTGATCCAGGTCTGGCCTTGGGCAAGCGCTTCGCGCAACAGGCCCAGCGTCGGAAATCCCGGCGTCAGGCCGCCAAAATGGTCCAGGACCAGCCGCACGCCGCTGGCCAGGATCGGAGGGAGCACCGCGGCCAGATGCTCGCCTTCGACATAGACCTCGACGTGCATGCCGCGCTCGCGCAACCTTGGATAAAGGGCGCGGTAGGCGCGGCTGCCGCTGTCTGGCAGGGGCCGGCGGCGCAACCAGTTCAGGCGCACGCCGCGCACGCCATGGGCGTACAGCATGTCCAGCTCCGCGTCGCCGATCTCAGGCTCGACGAGGGCGGTGCCGCGCAGGCGGCCGCCCGCGACCTGCAATGACCGCAGCAACAGGCCGTTGTCGCTGCCGTAGAAGCTGGGCGCGGTCAGGACGCCATAGCGGATGCCGTGGGCGTCCAGGACTCGCAGGTACTCATCGACTTCGGCATTGTGCAAGGGCGCCGAATGGCGGCCGGCAACCAGAGGCAGATCGGTGCGCAGGACGTGGGCGTGGCAGTCCGCGGCGCCAGCGGGAAGATTGAGCGGGGGTGTCATGCACGGCATCCTATCAATAGGATTTACTTTCTTCTAATTAAAGTTCCTGGCGGTTATGTATAAAATTTCCTGATGAGACGATTTTCCATTCCCCAGATGGAGGCCCTGCTGGCGATCGCCCGGCTGGGTTCCTTCCAGGCGGCCGCCGAGCACATGAATGTGACCCAGCCGACCATTTCCCTGCGCATCCGCGAACTGGAATCGGCGCTGGGCGTACGCCTGTTCGAGCGCGAGGGCAGGCGAGCAGTGCTGACAGCGGAAGGGGTGCTGGCGCGGCGCTACGCCGAGCAGGCAGTCGGCGTGCTCGATGAACTGGAAACCCGCCTGCGCACCGGCGACCCCTTACAGGGCCGGCTGCGGGTGGGCGCGTCGGAAACCATGGCGATGGCGTG
Source organism: Achromobacter dolens (assembly GCF_902859745.1). GTDB lineage: Bacteria > Pseudomonadota > Gammaproteobacteria > Burkholderiales > Burkholderiaceae_B > Achromobacter > Achromobacter dolens. The sequence continues at coordinate 59,448 of NZ_CADIJW010000017.1, forward strand.
CCTGCCGGCCATCGTCCGGCAACTCGAACAGCGCTATCCGCGCCTGCAGGTCGAACTGACCATCGCCAACAGTCTGGTGCTCAGCGAGCGCCTGAACACCAACCAGCTCGATATCGCCTTTCTCATCGACGCCGGCGTCAGCCATCATTTGCAGGTTGAACCGCTGGCCTGGGCCGAGGTGGCCTGGATCGGGCTGGACCCGCGCCCGCGGTTGCGGGCAGTGGACCTGGCCGCGCAGAAATTATTCGTGGTGCCGCCGCCGTCCCCGCTGCACCAGGTAGTGGCCGCCTGGTGCAGCCAGGAACGCACGCCATTGCCGGAATTCAGCACCTGCACAAGCGTGGCCATCATCGTCGGACTGATAACCGCCGGCGTCGGCATGAGTGCGCTGCCGGTCAGCGTGATGGCCGATGCGCTGGCCAGAGGCACCGTGGTGCGCTACGAACAGGAGCGGCCGTTCGCTCCGCTGCGATTGTGCGCGGCATATCCGCGGGTGGCCGACATGGCCGGGCTGGACGCCGTGGTTCGTATCGCAAGGCAGGAACTGGCGCAGGCGCCGTATTTTTCGGTGATCGAGGCTTGAAATCGGGAAAGGCGCGGCGGTTGGACGGGATGGGAATGCACGCCGCTGTGGGTCTCGTCGTAATGCGCATAATGTATATTATGTAAAGTAAGATTATCTCCTCGGACCGCCGCGGCAGGAATCGCCGCGCCCCTATTTTGAACTGAGGCGATCACCGTCCCTGCAGCCGGACGAGCGCGGCCGAGAGGTCATCGCTCGCCTGGCCAGGCGCGGCATGGTCGAGCGTCTGCCTCAGCGGCGCGACGGCGGCCTGGCCCGTCCGAAGCAGCATTGCCTGCACGGATGACCGCAGCATCGGATCGTCACTGCGCAGCCGCGCGTCGATCGCCGCCTCGATCACCGCCGATGCAATTTCAGCCGGCAAAGGCCAAGATTCACCCACCACCGCCGCCATCATCGTCGCCTTGTCCACGAGCCGTGTGGCGTCGGCCTCCCCTTTGATCGAGCCCGCAAGATACAGCAGCCCGGCCGGGCCGCTCTGCGCGAGCGTGCGCCACACGACCCTGGAGGACGTGTTGGAGCGCGATACGGCATCGATCATCGCCTGTGCGATGGCGTCATCGGGCTTGGGAAAGCCGCCGAGCGTGACGATGAGGTGTTCACGCGCTTCATCGGAGGGAGCCCTTTCCAGTGCCAAGATCAGCTCGCGCACGATATCGCGATAGCCTGTGGACCCTGGCCCCAGCGTCTGGGCGATCTGGATGCGGACAGCGGGCGATGTTGATGCCGCGCTGGCGGCATCGAGTTTCAGGCGCACGTCGTCCGGCAAGGGCAGGCCTGCGGCGATCTGCGCCAGATCTCCCAGCGTTCTTTCATCCCGCGTGTCGCGGATGGCCTGAAAAACGGTCTCGGACGCGCCTCGAGTCGCGGTCCATAGCGCCGTCCGCGTTGAAGCACGATCCGGCTCCGCCTGCGCCTGCCGCAAATGCGCGAGCAAGGGGCCTGCCATGGCGGCGCGTCCAGGCGCGTCGGCCACGGCGAGAATCCTGGCCACCGCGTTCATGCGCGGCTGCGGGACATTGCCGGCCATGTCCCGCGCCATGGCCTGTATCAACGCGTCGGACAGGCCGACGCCGCCTTGACGGCGTTGCGAGAGAAACGGCGCCGTCCAGAGCTGTTCGGCCAATGCCTGCGCGGCCTGGGTTTTCTCGCCTTCGTCCTGCGCGGCCACATAGCGGCGCGCGATCTCAGCAAACCTGCGCTGGTGCTCCGCCGACAGTTCCTCGCGCGGCGGGGACTGCCGGGGCGGGTCCGGAAGACCGGCCGCGGCGGCTCCGGCGGCCGTCAATCCCAAGATGGCTGACAGCCCGAATGGCCGCAATGCCGGGCCGCATGCCCGCCACGCCGGTCGCCGCACGGCGAGCCTGCGCAGGTTGTGTGCCCATTGCCAAAGCGTGTTGATAGGTCAGGCTCCGTATTCAGGTAAGGACGCTGGTCACGCTTCCGGGTGGATACCCAGTGCGGCGAGAGTCCGTATATTAGCCGGCGCTCCTGGCGGTCGCCGGTCGCGCTACGGCACTCAGCCCGGATGGAACTTGTACAGCGCGCATGCCAGAAAACCCGCTGCCAGCGCGAGATGGATGGCAATCCCCTGCCGGCCTTGCAGGATCGACGCGGGCCGTCTTGCGCGGATCGCCCAGGCGAGCAAGCCGGAATGCGCCAGCAGCAGGCCGACCGGCCACAGCGCCAGGTAAAGCAGCACCCCGAGCGGGTCGGGGCCATAGCCGTCGCCATGGCGCGGCGCTTCATAGACGGCGGCGGCGACTGTCCAAACCGCGAGCGTCAGCAGGCTCACAATGAAACTTATCCGGTAGTACAGAAACAAGGGATCCCCTTTGTTTTTGTGAAAGCGTCATCGCTCCGGTCATCGCGCTCATGCAAGCGTTCTCGACTCAATTTCCCAGCAGCCGCACCGTCTGCGGGTTGTAGCCGGCATAGGCGCCGGCGCCGCAGGCGACGACCGCTCGCGCTTGCGGCGGCACGCCGGTGGCGCGCACGGCCAGCTCGCCGCCACGCAGCCGGAATTCCCGGAACCGCTCCGCGGCCACCGAGCCATCCGGCAGGAAATACAGCCGCACCCGTGGCAGCCCCTTGTCCGGATCCGCCTGGCTCGCGGCGCTGAAAGTGGGCACCACCGCCCTCGCCTCGTGCCAGCGCGAGGGATCTTCCAGCGTCTGCCAGCGCACGCGCAGCGGCTGTTCCAGGTCCAGCATGGCCGGGCTCCCGCCCCGTCCCGGGTCGCAGGGTTCGCCGGCCTGGCTGCGCGCTGCCTGGCCGCCCAGGTCCAGCGTCTGGCCATTGATTTCCAGGCGGGCGATTGCCTGCGTCGTGTAGTTGTCGAGGCTGACTATCGTCAGTCCCGGGGGGCGCGCGGCTGTCATGGCCTCCTCGGTCGTGCCGGCAAAGCGCTCGATGGTCGGCGCGACCTCGACGTGGTCGGCGTAATGGAAGTACTGATAGATCAGCAGCGCCGCCTCGCCGTAGGCGAATGCCGGCAGCAGCTTGTCCAGATCGGGCGCGGGCAGGCGCCGCAGAGGCAGGGAATCGCCGGCATTGCCATCCTGCGAGGAATACGCATAGCGCTCGATGTCTGGCTTCAGGTGCGCGCCGGCGTAGGGAAAGGTGCCAGCCGCCACCAGGTTCGCGCCGGGATAGCGGCGAAAGCGCGAGAACCGGTCGTTTTGCGCCGAAGCGGGTTCCATGTAAGGCGAGCCGCCGCCATCGTTCGAAGATGCGGCGCGATAGTCCAGCCAGAGCGTGCGGCCGCTGAAGTTGACGTGGTTTTCAGTGATGGCCGGGTTGGCATCGCGGAAACGGTCGGCGCCCGCCCGGCGCACGGTGTCGTCCACCGGCACGATCAGCAGCGCCAGCAGCGAGGGCAGGAACAGCAACGCGTGGACCCGGCCGGGCACCTTGCCGCGATCCCGCACCAGGTACGCGACCCAGGTCAGCGCCAATACGATGGCCAGCGGGCCGCCGTACAGAATGCCGTACGACAGCAGCGCCGCCATGCCCCAGCCGAGGTTGTCGCTGAAGACGGCGAGCAGGCCAAGCGAGGCCAGCAGCGTCGCCAGCGCGAACGACACGATGATGCCAAACAGATAGTTCGTGGTCTTCAATCGATCAGGCCTCGTCGGACTGCCCTGGCATGGGCGGCGGGGTCTTGGGGATGCGGCATGGGGATCCGGCCCCGGCAACGATAACAGAGGCCCGGATCTTGCCAGGACGAACCCCTCTAAGGCGTGCCGCGGGCGACCGGGTCAGGCCGGGTCGGCGCGTCCATCGGGCCAGGGATCGGCCCATGCCGGCAGGCGCGCCAGGCCATCGAGCCATTGCACGATGTTCGGGAACGGCGCCATCGGCATGGCGGATGTTCGCCAGTACGCCGCCATCGACGCGAGTTGGAAGTCGGCGATCGTCAGCCGGCCGCACGCGAAGTGATCGCGCCGCTGCAGATGCGTGTCCAGCACCGCCGCGTACCGGTTGAAATCCTTGCCCTTGCCCGCCAGTTGGCTCTCGTCCGGCGGCCCGATGCCGAAGGTGGGTTTGACGATGTGCTCGAAGTAGTACGGCGACACCGCCTGTGCCCAGTGGCAATCGTTCCACGACAGCCAGCGCAGCACCTCGATCTGTTCCCGCGCATCGGTCGGCCACATGTCCGAGCCGGCCTTGACGCACAGGTAGGCCATGATCGCCGACGATTCCCACAGCCGGTAATCGCCGTCCACCAGGGCTGGCGCCTTCATGTTGGGATTGATGGCGGCGTAGTCGGGGCGTCGCAGCGCGCCCGCCATCAGGTCCATCTCGACGAGTTCGGCCTCGATACCCAGGTGCTTGACCAGGGCCAGGACACGCCGTGGCGCCTGCGCCTGGATCCAATAGATCTGCATGGGTTGCTCCTCCGGGGTGTCGATAGGGTCACGACTTGCGAAACACCATACCCACGCGGCCGGCCTGGCGTCAAAGGACGTTGCATTGGGACACGGCCAACTTCATTCTCCGCGCCCGTAGCACCCCAGGAACATCGCCACCGCCGAATCCACCACCCGGTCGCGCTCGGCCGGGCCCAGGGGCGGCTGGCCCAGCGTGACCTGCGGCCAGAAGGCGAAGCTTTTGATCAGCCCCTGCAATTGCTGGCCGGCGAATTCCGGGTCGACGTCGGCCAGGCGGCCGTCGGCGATGGCGCCGCGGATCCAGGCGGTTTCGCCGCCCTCCTTCGCGCCCATGCGGCAGACGATGGCCTGGGCCCGTTCCGGCGTGTGGATGATCTCGGCCATGGCGACGCGCGCCAGGTCGATGAAGTTGGGGTCGCCCAGCAATTCCAGCTTGCGCATCAGCAGGTGTCGCAACTGCGTAGCCAGCGGCTGGTCGGCGCGATAGGTCACGCCGGCGTTGGCGACGCTGCGGTTCCACAGGTGTTCCAGCATCAGCCCGAACAGCTCGTCCTTGCTGGGAAAGTGGTTGTAGACGGTGCGCTTGGACACGCCGGCGGCGGCGGCGATGCGGTCCATGCTGGTGGCCTCGTAGCCCGCCGTGCGGAATTCCTCCACGGCGGCGCTGAGGATGGCCTCGCGCTTCCTGTCGGTAAGCCGCTGTGGAGCTTCTGCCATGGGAACGTCCTAAGGAAAAGATAGCGAAAATTTTACACTCTGCGGTGTACTTTCAAGGAAAACGAAATTACACTGATCAGTATACTTTTTGACGGACGCCCTGTCCGTTCCCCCTTCCCCGCCAGGACTCCGCCGTGACTCCCTCGACGCCCGACGCTTCCCCCAACTCGCCGTCCGGCCCCGCCGGCCCGACGCATCATCGTGACGGCCGATTCCACAACTCCCGGCCGCGCCCGTCGCTCGGATTCTGGCAGGGCCTCAAGCTCACCTGGGCGTTCCTGTTCGGCAAGCCGGCCGGCACGGTGCCCGACCAGCCGATTCCGGTGCGGCCGCTGACCCGCGCCGACCTGGGCGCGGCGCCCGACCGCAGCCTGTTCCGGTTGGGGCATTCGACGCTGCTGCTGAAACTGCGCGGCCGCTTCTGGCTCACCGACCCGGTGTTCTCGAAACGCGCCTCGCCGGTGCAATGGGCCGGCCCGGCGCGTTTCCATGCGCCGCCCGTCGACCTGGACGACCTGCCGCCGATCGCCGGCGTGATCCTGTCCCACAATCACTACGACCACCTCGACCGTGCCGCCGTGACCCGGCTGGCCGCGCGCACGGGCCGCTTCATCGCGCCGCTGGGCGTGGGCGACCAGTTGATCGCCTGGGGCATCGACCCCGCCAAGGTCGAGCAACTGGACTGGTGGCAGTCCACCGAAGTCGACGGACTGCGCCTGACCGCCACGCCGGCCCAGCATTTCTCGGGCCGGGGGCTGACCGACAGCGACCGCAGCCTGTGGGCCTCGTGGGTCATCGACGACGACGGCATGCGGGTATTCTTCAGCGGCGACAGCGGCTACTTCGACGGCTTCAAGGCCATCGGCGACGCGTACGGCCCGTTCGACCTGACATTGATGGAGACTGGCGCCTACGACAAGCGCTGGGCCTTCGTGCACATGCAGCCCGAGGAAACGCTGCAGGCCCACCTGGACCTGCGCGGCCGCTGGCTGCTGCCGATCCACAATGGCACCTTCGACCTGGCCATGCACGCGTGGCAGGAACCGTTCGAGCGCATCGCCACCCTGGCCTCCGCCCATGGGGTGGCGCTGACCACCCCGGAAATGGGCGAGCGGCTGGACCTGAACGCGCCGCATGCCGGATCGCCCTGGTGGCGCCTGGCCACGGCGCGCAAACCGCTCACCAGCCAGCCCGTCGCCGGCTGACGGCCGCGGGCCGCACCGCCCAAGGCGCACCGGCCCGGCGCCACGAACGCGTGGCGCCAATGCGTTTACAATCATGGCGCAATGCGTATTGCGCCAAAGCCAATGCCCGCGACCCGGGTATTGCGGCCAGACGAAGCCGCTTCGTCTAGTCTTGGGCCTGCACGCAAGACCTGACACGGGCTCCCGCCCCAGGGATACCCGGCCGCTTGGCCGGGCGCCGGGGCTCGTCAGGCACCCACCCAACCCTGTTCGCAACCTTCCCCGCCCCGGCTTGCCGCCTTGGACGCGTGGATCGCTGTTTGCGTGTTTGATCGCCCCGGAGGTGCCCACGCCCCTTTTTCTCCGTAGTGCCTACAACGACAACAACATAATCCTTTGAACCGTAAGGTCTAATACCCATGAGAAAGTTTCTCAAAATCGTGGGCAGCCTGGTGGTGACGGTGGTGGTCGCGGCCGCCCTGTTCCTGTACTGGCCCCTGCATCAACGTTCGGTCCCGGCAGCCGACAACGACAAGCCCCTGGACGCCGTGCTCGTCGGCGGCGGCATCATGAGCGTGACGCTCGCCACCTACCTGCAGGAATTGCAGCCGGACTGGCGCGTCGAACTGTTCGAACGGCTCGACGGCGTGGCGCTGGAAAGCTCCAACGGCTGGAACAATGCGGGCACCGGCCACTCGGGTTTCGCCGAGCTGAACTACACCCCCGAGATGCCCGACGGTTCGGTCGACATCAAGCGCGCCATCAACATCGCCGAGCAGTTCGAGATCTCGCGCCAGTTCTGGGCGCACCAGGTCAAGACCGGCCGACTCGGCCAGCCGTCGGACTTCATCAACCCGACCGGCCACATGAGCTTCGTCTGGGGCGATGACCGCATCGAATACCTGCGCAAGCGCCGCGATGCCCTGGTCAAGAGCCCGCTGTTCTATGGCATGGAATATTCCACCGACCCGGCGCGGATCCGCCAGTGGGCGCCGCTGCTGATGGAAGGCCGCGACGCCAGCCAGAAGGTCGCCGCCACCTACATGCCGCTGGGCACCGACGTGAACTTCGGCGTCATCACCAACCAGTTGACCCAGGGCCTGCAGCGCAACCCCAACTTCAAGCTGCAACTGCAGCATGAGGTCACCGCGTTGCGCCAGAACGGCGACAAGACCTGGAACGTCACGGTCAAGGACCTGAAGACCAACCAGGAGCGCACGGTGAAGTCGCGCTTCGTCTTCATCGGCGCGGGCGGCGCCTCGCTCAAGGTGCTGCAGTTGTCCGGCATTCCCGAATCGAAGAACTACGCAGGCTTCCCGGTGGGCGGCCAGTTCCTGGCCTTCGACGCGCCGGCCATCGCCGGCCGCCACGAGGTCAAGGCCTACGGCATGGCCGATACCGATTCGCCGCCGATGTCGGTGCCGCACCTGGATGCGCGCAAGCTCGACGGCAAGCCGGTGGTGCTGTTCGGCCCGTTCGCGCTGGCCACGACCAAGTTCCTCAAGCAGGGCTCGGCCTTCGACCTGTTCTCGTCGGTCAACCACAACAACGTCGCCAGCATGGTGGACGTGGGGCTGGAGAACCTGGACCTGGTCAAGTACCTGGTGGACCAGGCGCAACTGACCGACGCCGACCGCCACGCCCAGTTGCTCAAGTACTTCCCGCAGGCCAAGCCCGAAGACTGGCGCCTGGTGACGGCCGGTGAACGCGTGCAGGTCATCAAGCGCGATCCGGAGAAAGGCGCGATCCTGCAGTTCGGCACCGAAGTCGTGACCGACAAGGACAACACCATCGCCGCCCTGCTGGGCGCTTCGCCCGGCGCCTCGACCTCGCCGCCCATCATGCTGAACCTGCTGGCCAAGGCCTTCCCGCAGCAGATGGAAGCGGGCTGGAAGGCGCGCCTGAAGGAGATCATTCCGTCGTACGGCCAGAAGCTCAACGACAGTCCGGCGCTGACCAACCAGATCCGCGCCATGACGAGCCAGGTGCTGCACCTGCCGTACGTGGAAGTGCCGGTGCAGGATGCCGCGCCCGCCGCGCCGGCCGTGACGCCGGTGGCGCCCGCCGCCCGGGAGCCAGGCGCGCCGGCGCCAGGCCGCAATGCCAACACGGAAATGCAGGCGCTGTAAGGCCCGCCCCGCCCTCCCTCGCCGGAGGGCTTTTTTGCTCGCGATGCGGCTTGCGGGCACCCCCGCAAGCCGCATCGCGGCCGCGCTTTTACGCTACGCCGTCGCGGCGGATCGCCGGCGTCATTGTGCTAAGGTGCCCCATCGGCAACCCGATGATGACAAGCACAATGCGCCATCCCCTGATCCGCCCGCGCACGCCCTGCGCGGCCGTCCTGTTGTCGCTGTCCCTGGCCGCCATGGCCGGCCCGTCGCAGGCCCGCACGATCTACAACGACAAGGGCTTGCGGGTCGAGGAAACCGACATCGGCTTCCAGGACTACCTGGAAGGCAGGCGGCGCAACGCCAGCCAATACACCCTGGCCTACCAGCGCCAGCCGCTCTGCGGCAAGGGCGTCAAGCTGGGCGAGCGTTTCCTGCCGGCGGGCGACCCGCGCCGCGCGCGCGACTACTTCTGCGGCCCCGCCAAGCCGATCAACCCGCACGGGGTGCTGGCCTTTGTCACCCGCACCTCCGGCCACGGCAACCTGCTGTACCTGGATGTCGGCGGCGGCGATCTGCGCATCACCGACATCCCGGTGCAGAAGGAAGGCGACGGCGACAGCATCGGGAGCCTGGTGTTCCTGGACGCCGGCGAACCCGGCTGGACGCGCTACGAAAACGGCTGGTACGAGACCACGCTGATCCGCCACGAACCATTCCAGGCCGTGAGGCTGGGACCCGGCCGCCTGCTGGATATCGACAACGGCGTGGCCTTCCTGCTGGTGCCGCGCGACCAGGAGGTGCAGACCGTCAAGCCGGCCAGCCTGGGCCAGACCGCCAACGGCACGCCGGTGGTGATCGCCGCCGAGCTGCGCCAGCGGCCGACGCCCGTGCGGTTTCGCGCGGTGGACCTGGCCACTGGCCGCGAGCTGGCCAGCGTGGCCGCGGGCGATGCCTGCCTGGATGCGCCGAGCATGGATTTCTGGGGTACCGGCAGCGCTTCGTCGGCCCAGGTGCCGTATGCCGAGCTGGCCGTGTGGCGGTCGCGCAATCTGGTCTACGTGGCCGGGGCCAAGCCATCCTTGCGCCTGGCGGCGGCCAACGAACTGCGCCCGCTGGCCAATTGCCGGCGCGACTGGCAGCCGGCGCGCTGAGGCGCGTCCATGCCTGCCGCCCGCTTTACCGGGCGTACGGGGCACTCCCACGATCCCGCTGAACCGCTGCGCCAATCTCGGAGCGCGAGACGGACGCGGACGGTTCTGCGCGCATCGTCGCTCAATACTAGGGTTTCCACTCATAAATACGCTGAATTTCGCGGATAAGAATTCAGAATTTTTCTTATGCCAGGGGCGCGCGTATAACGGTTGGCGCAGCAATCTGAACCAACCTGCAAGAGAGAAAATCATGAGGGGAAATACCAAGACGGGCCACCAGCCGGTGCGCGCGTCGACCGCCGCATTCATCGGCACGATGATCGAGTGGTACGACTTTTATATCTACGCCACCGCCGCCGCGCTGGTGTTCGGCAAACTGTTCTTTCCGTCCGCCACTGGCTTTTACGGCACGCTGGCGGCCTTCGGCACCTTCGCCGTGGGCTTTTTCGCGCGGCCGCTGGGCGGCGCCCTGTTCGGCCACATCGGCGACCGCATCGGCCGCAAGAAATCGCTGGTCATCACGCTGTTGATGATGGGCACCGTGACGGTGCTGATCGGCCTGCTGCCGACCTATGCCTCGATCGGCTTCTGGGCGCCGGTGCTGCTGGTGCTGCTGCGCATCGTCCAGGGCGTTGCGGTGGGCGGCGAATGGGGCGGCGCGGTGCTGATGGCGGGCGAACACTCGCCCGACAAGAACAAGCGCACCTTCTTCGCCTCATTCGCGCAGCTTGGCAGCCCGGCCGGCCTGATCCTGTCGATGCTGATGTTCAAACTGGTGACCGGGCTGGACGATGCCGCCTTCCTGAGCTGGGGCTGGCGCGTGCCGTTCCTGTTCTCGGCGGTGCTGCTGGTGGTGGGCTTCGTGATCCGCCTGAGCGTCAACGAGTCGCCCGACTTTCTCGAGGAGAAGCAGGCCCAGGCCAAGCGCGCCAAGCCGGCCCGGGCGCCGCTGACGCAGGTGCTGACCGGCGCGCCGCGCCTGCTGGCGTTGGCCGTGGGCGCCAACGTGCTGGGCATCGCCGGGTTCTACTTCACCAGCACCTTCATGATCGCCTACACGACCCAGTACGTCGGCCTGAACCGCGCGGTGATCCTGGACTGCCTGCTGGTGGTGTCGATCATGCAGTTCTTCATCACGCCGCTGGCGGCCTATATCGCCAGCCGCGTCGGCAATCTGCGCTTTCTGGCGACGATGGCGCTGGTGTCGGTGTTCACGCCGTACGCCATGTTCAACCTGGTGGACCTGGGTTCGCTCGGATCGATCACGCTGGGCATCGGCGTGGCGGTACTGTTCATGGGCGCCTATTATGCGGTGATCGCCGGCTTTGTCAGCGACAGCTTCCCCACGGCGATCCGCTACACCGGGATTTCCATGGCCTACCAGTTGTCGGGCGCCATTTTCGGCGGCCTGACGCCGATGCTGGGCACGGTACTGGCCGAGAACTTCAAGGGCCAGTGGTGGCCGCTGGCCGTGCTGTTCTCGGTGATTTCGCTGCTTTCGCTGGTATCCGTGCTGTCACTGGGCGCCTGCCGCCAGCGTCATGTCCAACTGCAACCCGAGGCTCGACAAGCATGAAGGCGTACTTCCACGACGATCAGAAACTGCATCATCCGCAGACCTATTTCTCGCGCGGCAAGATGCGCACGCCGCAGGAAGTGCCGTCGCGCCTGGACGCGCTGGCGCAGGCGGCGCGCAACCTGGGCTTCGATGTGCAGGCGCCGGCCGACCACGGCAGCGCCGCGCTCGAGGCGGTGCATACGCCCGCCTACCTGCGTTTCCTGCAGAACGCCCACGCCGGCTGGAAGAAACTGCCCGAGGATTGGGGCGACGAAGTCGTCTCCAACGTCTTCGTGCGCGAACCCAACGCGCTGCGCGGCGTGCTGGCGCAAGCCGCCCGCTACCTGGCCGACGGCAGTTGCCCGGTGGGACCGCACACCTGGCATTCCGCCTACTGGTCGGCGCAATGCGCCATTGCCGGCGCCGACCGCATCGCGGCCGGCGACCGCCACGCCTACGCCATCTGCCGTCCGCCCGGGCACCATGCGCGCCGCGACGCGGCCGGCGGCTTCTGCTACCTGAACAACGCCGCCATCGCCGCCCAGCGCCTGCGCGACACCTACGGGCGCGTCGCCATCCTGGACACCGACATGCACCACGGCCAGGGCATCCAGGACATCTTCTACGAACGCAGCGACGTGCTGTACGTGTCGATCCACGGCGACCCGGAGAATTTCTATCCGGTGGTCGCGGGTTTCGAGGACGAGCGCGGCGCGGGCGAAGGCTACGGCTACAACCTCAACCTGCCGATGCCGCACGGTTCGCCCGAATCGGTGTTCTTCGACCGCCTGCGCGAGGCGCGCGCCGCGATCGAGCAATTCCAGCCGGACGCGCTGGTGCTGTCGCTGGGTTTCGACATCTTCGAGAAAGACCCGCAAGCCATGGTGGCGGTGTCGGAAGACGGCTTCGAACGGCTCGGGCGCGAAATTGCCGCACTCAAGCTGCCGACCTTGATCGTGCAGGAAGGCGGCTACTATATCGAGGGCTTGGAATCGAACGCCGCGCGCTTCTTCGCGGGGCTGGCCGGAACCTGAACATGGAACCGGCATGGCGGACGGAAACCGGCCTTGTCCTTTCGCCGGAATCCGCCACGCCGCCATGTGCCCTGCCCCCGCCCGCCCTGCCAACAGCCTGTCGCTCGCGCCCGAGCGCATGGACTGGAACCTGCTGCGCACCTTCATGTTCGTGGTGCAGGCGCGCGGCGTGGGCCGGGCGGCGCAGGCGCTGCACCTGAGCCAGCCCGCGGTCAGCCAGGCGCTCAAACGACTCGAGGACGCGGTGGGAGGCATGCTGCTGCACCGCCGCAACGGCGAGTTTCGCCTGACCGGCCTGGGCGAGGAGATCTACGCCGTGGCCCGCGACATGTACGGCGCCATGGCGCGCATCGAGACCGCCGCCTCGCAGGAGCGCGAGGAGGTCGCGGGCACGCTGCGGCTGCTGGTCATGAGCCGAATCCAAAGCGCGGCCTACGACGACTTCCTGGCCGACTTCCACCAGCGTCATCCCAGGATCGAATTCCACATCGAGGTGCTGCCCAGCGCCGACATCCTCGACGCCCTGTCCAAGCGCGTGCCGGCGCTGGGCCTGTGCCTGTGCCGCAAGCCGGTCGAGGCGCTGGAGCGCCGGCTGTTCCTGCGCCACCACTACGCGGTGGTCTGCGGCCGGCGCCATCCGCTGTTCTCGCGGCCGCGGGTGGGCATCGAAGACCTGATGGACCAGAACTTCGTCTGTTTCGCCAGCGACCAGATCGGCGACACGCTGTCGCCGCTGACCATCTTCCGCGACCAGCAGGGCTTCACCGGCCGCATCGTCGGCACCTCGCCGCACATCGAGGAGGTGCGGCGCATGGTGGTGGCCGGGATCGGCCTGAGCTTCCTGCCCGAGCACCTGATCGTGCCGGACGTGGTGAACGGCGAATTGCGGCGCCTGCCGCCCAACGAGAGCGTGGCCGAGATCGACGTGTTCCTGACCTGGCACCGGCAGCGCAAGCTGAGCGCGGCCGAGACGGCCTACCTGGAGGCGTTCGAGCGCTTCCTGGCGCGCACGCCCCTGGCGGCCCGCGCCCGCTGAGCGGGCGCTACCTCCCATAGGCGGCGCCGGCGGTTATGGCGATAATGACCCCTTGCGCTTTGCCACCCGTCACCACCGCTCAAGAGGACGCCATGTCTCGTTGGACCTTCTACACCGCGCCGGGCACCTGTGCCCTGGCCACCCACATCGCCTTGCAGGAAGCCGGCGCCGAGTTCGACGTCGTCAAGCTGGATTTCGGCGCGGGGCAGCAGCAAAGCCCGGAATTCCTGCGCGTCAATCCCAAGGGGCGGGTGCCGGCGCTGGCCACCGAGCATGGCGTGCTGACCGAAACGCCGGCCCTGCTTGCCTTCGTGGCGCAGCGCTTCCCGGCGGCGGGGCTGGCGCCGCTGGACGACCCGTTTGCGTTCGCCCGCCTGCAGGAACTGAACAGCTACCTGGCGTCCACCGCCCATGTGGCGCACGCGCACAAGCGGCGCGGCGCGCGCTGGGCCGACGACCCGGCGGCGCACGAAGCCATGCGCGCCAAGGTGCCGGAAACCATGACGGCCGTGGCCGCGTACCTGGAATCGCAGATCGCCGGGCCCTGGGCGCTGGGCGATCGCTTCAGCGTGGCCGACGCCTATCTCTACACCATCGGCACCTGGCTGGAGGGCGACGGCGTGGACATGGCGCGCTTTCCGGCGCTGACCGCCTACCTGGCGCGGGTCGCGGCGCGGCCGGCGGTGCAGCGCGCCCTGGCACAGGCCAAGGCCGAATAAGGCGCGCCCGACCAAGCCGGGTTCGAGCAAGTCGGGGTCGAACAAGGGCGTCTGAATAAGAAGCGTCCCGACAAGACTCGCGGCGCGCGGGCCGGCTCAGCGCTGGGCCGGCGCCGCGTCCGCCGACAGGCTGCGCGGCGTGGTCGTGCCGTAGTCCTCGTCCGCATAGATGCAGGCCGGCAGCGGTGAAACCGCCCGGCCGCCCCGCTCCCACAAGGCCTCGATCCAGTCGGCCGCGGTGTCGGCGATGACGTCCTGCACGCAGAAGCCGGGATCGCGCCCGAACATCGGCACCGGCGGCGTCAGGCCGGTTTCGCCGTGCACCACGTCAAACAGGTTGCGGTGGCCTTCGATGGCCTTGTTCAGCACGTACAGGTCGGGCCCGTCCAGGCCGATGACCACGGAGAACGTGCCCTCGCCGTCCTGGTCGGGGAAGATGCCGAACTGGATCTCGCGCGCCTTTTCCGGCAGGCGCGGAAACAGGCCGGCCAGCACGCGCAGGGCGCCGTCGGAGTGGGCATCGAGTTCACGCCGCAAGGCAATTTGGTAATCGTGTTGGTTCATGCCGCGAGCTTAGCGGATCACGGATATTTCTGTTATTTCTGTCTTGACAGAAATAACAGAAATATCTACAGTGGCCCCATGAAACTGACTCCGATCGCCGAACGCTTCATCCTCCATTGGGGCGAAATGGGTTCACGCTGGGGCGTGAACCGCACCGTGGCGCAGATCCATGCCCTGCTCTACCTGCTGGGCCGGCCTGTGCCCGCCGAGGAAATCGCCGAGACGCTGGGCGTGGCGCGCTCGAACGTCAGCAACAGCCTCAAGGAACTGCAGGCCTGGCGCCTGGCCAAGGTGGTGCACGTCATGGACGACCGCCGCGACCATTTCGAAACCTCCACCGACATCTGGGAGCTTTTCAAGCTGATCGTCGAGGGCCGGCGCCAGCGCGAGATCGATCCCACGCTGACCATGCTGCGCGACACGCTGGCCAGCCCCGAGATGGCCGACGAGACCCCGCTCACCGCCCAGCGCGTGCGCGAGACGCTGGATTTCCTGGAGATTCTCACCACCTGGTCGGACGAAATGCTGCGCATGAAGCCCGACACTTTGATGAAGACGCTTGGCATGGGCGCCAAGATCAGCAAGACAATGCGGCGCACCAAGGGTTGACGACGTGGCGGGACCTCGATCCCGCCTTTTTTTGTCCACATATTTCTGTCTATACAGAAATATCAGAAATTAAAGAATCGATGATGCAGACTCACGGAGGGCGGAATCCATGAACATCCTGGTATGCGGCGCGAACGGTTTCATCGGCCGGGCGTTGTGCGAGGCCCTGGCGCGCGATGGCCACCGGGTGCTCAGGGGCGTGCGCCAGCCCCGGCGGCAGGACGAGATCGCCGTGGACTACCTCTCCGACACGACACCCGAAGACTGGGTGGACCGGTTGCGCGGCATCCACGTCGTCATCAACGCGGTTGGCATCCTGGTCGAAGGCGGCGGCCGCGATTTCGACCGCATCCATCGCCGCGCGCCGATCGCGCTGTTCGACGCCGCGGTCCTGGCCGGCGTCAGGCAGGTGCTGCAACTGTCGGCGCTGGGCGCACAGCGCGGCGATACCCCCTACTTCCAGAGCAAGCGCGCGGCCGACGACCATTTGCGCACCCTGCCGGTCGCGCATCACATCCTGCGGCCGGCGTTGGTCTATGGCGAGCATGGCGCGTCGGCGCGTTTTTTCCGCGCCGTGGCGTCGCTGCCCTTGCACCTCCTGCCCGCCGGCGGGCGACAGGCGTTGCGGCCGATCCACGTCGACGAACTGGCCGAAATCGTTGTCCGGCTGGTGCACGGCGCGGCGGACGCCCCGGCGGTGCTGGACCTGGCGGGCGGCACCGAAGTCAGCTTCAAGCGCATGCTGGCAATCTACCGTCAATCGCTGGGGTTCCCCGCCGCGTGGACCCTCGCCGTGCCCGGCGCGCTGATCAGCGCCAGCGCCCTGCTGCTCGATCGCGTGCCCGGTTCGCTGCTGACGCGCGACACCTGGCGCATGCTGCGCGCGGGCAACAGCGCCGACCCGTCCGCCACGGCGCGGGCGCTGGGACGGATGCCGGCGGGGCTGGAGACCTTCATCCCCGCCGCCGAGGCGCCCGCGTTGCGTCAGCAGGCCCTGGCGGCCTGGCGGCCCGCGCTGCTGCGCAGCGCGCTGGCGCTGATCTGGCTCTGGACCGCCGTGTGCAGCGCCTTCGTCTATCCGGTGGAGGGAAGCCTGGCGCTGCTGGCGCCGGTCGGCCTGCACGGATCGGCGGCCCTGGCGGCCCTCTACCTGGCCGCGGCGCTGGACGGCGCGCTGGGCATCGCCACCCTGTGGCGGCCCGGACGGCGGCTATGGGCCGCGCAACTCGCGCTGGTGCTCGGGTACTCCGCGGTGATCGCCATCGCGCTGCCGGAATTCCTGTGGCATCCCTTCGGTCCGCTGCTGAAAAACGCCGCCGTCATCGCGCTCCTGTTCATTCTGCTCAGCGAGGAAACCCAATCATGAACGCCTATCTCACAATCAAGACCCTGCACATCCTGTCGTCCGTCCTGCTGGTGGGAACCGGTTTCGGCACGGCGTTCTACCTGTTCTTCGCCAACCGCACCGGCTCGGTGCCGGCCATCGCGGCGGTCTCGAAGCTGGTGGTGCGGGCCGACCTGTGGTTCACCACGCCGGCCGTGGTGGTCCAGCCGCTGTCCGGATTGTGGCTGGCGCATGCCGCCGGCTGGAACTGGACCACGCCGTGGATCGCCGTGTCGATCGGGCTATACCTGTTGGCCGGCGCCTGCTGGCTGCCGGTGGTGTGGCTGCAGTACGAAATGGCGAAGATGGCGGACGGCGCCCACGCGGCCGGCGCCGTGGCGCTGCCGGCGCGCTACTGGCGCTTCGCGCGCTATTGGGAATGGCTGGGTTACCCGGCGTTCCTGGCGATGGTGGCGGTGTATTTCCTGATGGTGCTCAAGCCAGCGCTATAGGCGCCGGGCAATCCGGCCCCAGCGGCTGGCCCTGCCCCACCCCTGTGGCGAGACCCGCGCCGGGCCGGCGCGGATCACGCGCGCCGGGTTCAGTCGATGGCGGCGCCGGCCGTCTTCACGACCTTGCCGAGCCGCGTGTACTCCTGGGCGCCGAATTCAGCCAGCGACTGACGCGTGGTCGGCGACGGGATCGCGCCGCGCGATTCCAGCGCCTGCTTGACCTCGGGACGCGCCAGGGCGCGCCCCACGGCGGCGTTGAGCTTGTCGAGGATCGCGGTTGGCGTGCCCTTGGGCGCATAGAGCCCGTCCCAGGCGAAAAACTCGTAGCCTTTGACGCCGGCCTCGCTCATGGTCGGGATATCCGGATTCGAGCGCACCCGTTCCGGCGTGGTCACGCCCAGCGCGCGCAGCTTGCCCGCCGCGATCTGGCCCGACACGTTCGGCATGACGTCGATCAGTAGCGAAACGCGGCCGCCCAGCAGGTCCGTCATGGCTGCGCTGCCGCCCTTGTACGGGATGTGCATGATCCTGACCCCCGCCATCTGGTTCAGCAGCTCACAGGCCAGGTGCGATGAGGTGCCGTTGCCGGCCGAGCCACAGGTCAGTTCGCCTGGATGCGACTTGGCGTAGGCCAGCAGTTGCGCCAGCGACTTGAAGCGCTCGTCGCTGGCATTGACCACCAGCGCTGCCGCGATCACGGTAAAGCGCGAGACCGGCTCGAAGTCACCCGGCGCATAGCCCGGCGACTTGTACAGCCAGTGATTGGTTGCCTGGGTGCCGTTGGTGCCGTACGACAGCGTGTAGCCGTCGGGATTGGCGCGCGCCACGATGGCGGTGCCGATGTTGCCGCCAGCGCCAGGCCGGTTCTCAATGATGATGGACTGCCCGAGTTCGCGCGACAGTGGCTCGGCCACCAGCCGGGCCAGGGTATCGCCGCCGCCGCCGGCGGCGAACGGCACCACCAGCGTGATGGCGTGGCTGGGCCAGGCGGCCGATTGCGCCGAGGCGGGATTCGCGGCCAGCGACAGGCAGGCGGCCGCGAGGCAGAGCGAGGTCTTGATGAGGGTCATGGTTTGTCTCCTTGGGGGTCGGGACCGCGCGCCCATTGGTTTTGGTGTGGCGGGCGCGCGGGGCAAATCTCGGATCGGTCGGTGACAGGCCTCCGGTGGTCAGGCGAAGCGGCAACTGACCGCGCCGAGCCGGCCGTAGTCCACGTGAAAGGTGTCGCCCCGCTGGGCAAACACGGGCCGCGTGAATGAGCCGCTCAAAATGATCTGGCCGGCTTCGAGCGCCACGTCATGGGTGGCCAGCTTGTTGGCCAGCCACACCACGCCGTTGGCGGGATGGTTGAGCACGCCCGCCGCCAGGCCGGTTTCCTCGATCACGGCGTTGCGCGACATCATGGCGCCGACCCAGCGCAGGTCCACCTCGCCGACCCGCACCGGCCGGCCGCCCATCACCACGCCGGCGTTGGCGGCGTTGTCGGCGATGGTGTCGAAGACCTTGCGCGGCCGCTTGCTGTCGGGGTCGATCTGGTGCGAACGCGCGTCGATGATTTCAAGCGCGGGAATCACGTAGCGCACCGCGTCCAGCACGTCGAACAGCGTCACGCCCGGCCCCTTGAGCCGCCGCTCCAGGATGAAGGCCAGCTCGACCTCGACCCGGGGCACGATGAAGCGGTCGTGGGGGATCTCGGCGCCGTCGTCGAACAGCATGTCGTCCAGCAAGGCGCCGTAGTCGGGCTCGTCGATCTGCGAGGACAGTTGCATGGCGCGCGAGGTCAGACCGATCTTGTGGCCGACCAGCCGGCGGCCGCCGGCGATCTTGGCCGCCACCCATTCGCGCTGGATGGCGTAGGCGTCGGCGATGGTGATGTCGGGATGTTCGAGCGAGAGCTGGCGCACCTGGGTACGGCTGCGTTCGGCCTGGTCCAGTCGCTGGGCCAGCGCCTTGATGGTCGCGGCGTCCATGGAGGTTCCTTGGGGTGTCATGGGATTTTCCGGCAGGGTTTGGGGAATGTCATTCGGGCGGCAGGTGGCGCCGGCTGCGCTTTTCCGCCAGCAGCCAGTCCTGGCCGCTGGCAACCAGCCGGTCCTGGCAGTCGCGGATGGCAACCAGGCGCGGCGCCCCGCCCTGCACTTGCGGATCGCTGTCGTAGGCGGTGAGGAAATAGCCGACCCTGGCCTGCGACCCGCTGTGTTCGAGCAGGCGCAGGTTGGTGATGACGTGGCAGGTGGTGCGCTGCGGCGCGCGCGCCTCCAGGGCCGCCAGCACCTCGCGCGGCCCGGTCAGCAGTTGGCCCTGGCGCAGCCAGGTGCCATCTGGCGCCATCAGCGCGGCGGCGGCCTCGTGGCGTCGGGTGTCCAGCGCGTGGAAAAAGGTCAGGACGACCGCCTCGCAGGCGGCCTTGGCGTATTCGGTCTGCATTCGGTTCTCCATCAGGGTGTCAGTCGATCCGGGCGCTGGACAACGGCGCGTCGGCGCGCGCCAGTTGCGCGGGGTCCACCTAGGTGCCTTGCGCGATCCACTGGCGCAACTGGCGCAGTTCGCGCGCCGCGTTCACCGCCACGGCGCCGATGACGCGGCCGCCATCGTCCAGCGCCACCGACAGCAGCGCCCGCGCGTCCGCCTGGGGCCGCAGCACTTCGCGGGCGGCGCGCGCCGGAAAGCCGGCGATCTGCACCATGGCGTCGTACTGTTCCGACCAGACCGCGCCGCTGGGCTGGTAAGGCTGGCCGGCATCCAGCGCCGACAGCGCCGCCGCCGCGCCCTGGTCCTGGGCGTTCTGCCAGGATTCGAGGCGGAAGGGGCCGCCGCCGGCGGGCGCGGCCACCGCCACGTCGCCGGCGGCCAGCACATCGGGCGCCGACGTGCGGCAGTATTCATCGACCAGCACGCCGCGCTCGCATGCGATGCCGGCCTCGCGCGCCAGGGCGTCGTTGGCCTGCATGCCCACGCCCAGCACCACGGCGTCCGCTTCCAGTCGGCTGCCGTCCGCCAGCTCGACGACGCCGCCGCCTTCGGGTCGCGCATGCACCGCGCGCAGGCTGGCGTTCAAGCGCAGCGCCACCCCCTGCCCGGCATGCAGCGCCGCCAGGTGGGCCGAGACGCCGGGCGGCACGCTGCGGGCGCACAGGCGCGGCGCCTGCTCCAGCACCGTGGTGGCGCAGCCCGCCTGGCGAGCGGTGGCGGCCACTTCCAGGCCGATCCAGCCGCCGCCGGCAATGACAATGCGGCGGCCGGGGCCCAGGCGGGCCCGCAGGCGCAGGGCATCGTCGCGGGTGCGCAGCACATGCACGGCCGCGGCGTCGGCGCCGGGCAAGGCCGGCACGATGGGACGGCCACCGGTGCACAGGATCAGTTTGTCGTAGCTGAGCGTGGCGCCGTCGGACGTCTCGACCTGATGGCGCTCGGGCCACAACCGCGTTGCCGCGACGCCGGGCCGGAAGGTGATATCCAGTTCGGCCAGCCGTTCCAGGGAAAACAGCTCGGTGCTTTCAGGCGCCGCCTGGCCGCCCAGCACCGCCTTGCTCAAGGGGGGCCGCTCGTAGGGCGCGTGCGGTTCATCGCCCAGCAGCACGATGCGGCCGGCGTAGCCGCGGCCGCGCAGCGTGGCCGCCGCCCAGCCGCCCGCCTGCCCCGCGCCGACGATGACGATGGCGCCCGCTTTCACGGGGCCTCCGCGCTCAAATAGATGGTGCCGGCCTCGACCCGCACCGCGTAGCGGCGCAGGTCGGTGGTGACGGGCGGGCATTGGGGCTTGCCGCTACGGATGTCGAACACGCCCTGGTGCAAGGGGCATTCGATGGTGCCGTCTTCCATATAGCCGTCGGCCAGGCTGGCGTTGCCGTGCGGACAGCGGTCCTGGGTGGCGCAGATATCGCCCTGCAGGTCGTACAGGCACACGGCCTCGCCATCCAGCGCGACGCGCAGCGTGCCAGTGTCGGGAGAGATGTCGCCCACCTGGGCGACCGGGGTCCAGGTCGTCATGGTCACAGCCCCATCGCGTTGCGGTAGTAGTCGTAGAACGAGCGGATCAGCACTTCGGTCACCATGTAGTCGGCCGGCTCGGTGTCGCGGCCGCCCATCTCGACGATGCCGCGCGCCTCGGGGTAGCCGGTGACGCCGATCTGCACCTGGTTCAGCATCTCGCTGTCGTCCATCGAGACGAAGCCGGCCGGGCCCAGCAGGTTGGCGTGCTTCAGGCGCAGGCGGGTCATTTCCTCGTCATCGTCCTCGTAGCCGTAGTAGGTGAAGACGAGTTCATGCTCGGTCGGGCTGCGCGGGATCACGTGGCGCGTCTTGAGCGAATTGGCCTGGATGCCAAATTGCGCGGCGGGAAAGACCCAAGCGCCGCCGACCCGGCCGCGGTTGAATTCCGCGCGCGGGGTGACGGTTTCCAGGTCGAGCAGCTCCAGGTCGTCGCGGAAGCGGCTCATCTCGCTGGTGGCCTCGGTCTTCTTCTTGCCCTCGTTGTGCGACACCATCACGCTGTGGGCGCCGCCGCCGGTGGGAATGCACTCGGACTTGGAATCCGCGCGCCACAGGCCGAAGGTGATGTAGAAGGTGTGCAGCAAGGTGGCGTGGTACGGGTCCTTCAGGTTCTCCAGGTACATCTTCCAGTTGCTGGGGATGAGCTGGCGGCTGTAGCCCAGCAGCTTGAGCTTCTTGCCCGGCAGCATGTGGTCGATCTCGGCCAGCACCTCGGGGCCGCAGTAGTCCTCGAAACTAGGCGCATCGTCGGCGAACGTCGCCCAGATCGAGCCGCCGCGGTTGACACTGCGCAGCTTGCGGATGCCGTTCTGCCTGGGGTCGAAGTCGCGCGGCATGCCGCCCTTGCCCATGGCGCCGCGGCGGAACGGGACGCCCTGCAGGTTGCCGTCCAGGTCGTAGTTCCACTGGTGGTATGGGCAGGTGAAGTCGGTCACCTTGCCGGTGTTCTGCCAGCAGATCTGGGCGCCGCGGTGGGCGCAGCGGTTCTCCAGCACGTTGATCTCGCCGCTTTCGGTGCGCACCATGATGACCGGGCGGTTGCCGATCCAGTTGCGCTTGTAGCAGCCAGTCTCGGGCACTTCGCACTCCAGGCCGACGTAGTTCCAGGTGCGGCCGCCGAAGAAGACGTCCATTTCCTTCTGGAAGATGGCGGGGTCGGTGTAGACCCAGTTGGGAATGCGCGTGTAGCCCTCCTTGGGCCAGCGGCGCTCGATGTGGATGGGGGCCGCGGCGGGAGTTTCCAGCACGGCGGAATCGGAACAGGTCATGGCGGGTTTCCTGGCAGCGGGATCAGAGGGGAACGATGAGCGAGGTGCGCACGCGGTAGTTGTCGTAGACGCAGTCGCGGCGGGCCAGCAGCGGGCCTTGCGGCGTCAGGCGCAGCTCGTCCAGGTAGCGGCCCACCATGTTCAGCGTGGGCTCGCGGTCGGACAGCGACTCCATCACGGCGAAGTTGGCCTGGGCCACGATGCGCTCGCCCTGCGCCTGGATGACGCGCACGCCGCTGATGAAGTGGCGCAGCGAGCGCGGTTCGAACATGGTGGTTTCGCGCAGCGCGGTGACGCGGTCGCGCAGCATGTTCTTGTTCATGCAATAGATCAGGCCGAGCGGCAGGCCGGCGTCGTGGTTCTCGCGCGACAGCACGCGGTAGTGGCAGTCCTCGGTGAAGAAGTCGGGCCATTCCTCCAGCCGGTCTTCGTCCAGGCAGTAGGCGTAGTCGTCGTAGAAATCGCGCAGGCGGGCGCGCAGCGAGGTGTCGTCGGGCAATTGGATCTGGGTCATGGGAATTTCCGGAATGCGAGCGGCGCGCTCAGGACGCGGCGGCCAGTTGCGCCAGGTTGCTTTCGAAACCGCCCTGGCTGCCGAGCGCCAGGATCGGTTCCTGCATGCGCTCCTGCCAGATCAGCGATTCCATGGCGATCTGCAAGGGATGGTCCTGCACCGTCAGGGCCGAGGTGGTCGCGGTGCCCGAGTGGTGCGAATGCATGGCCCAGCCGGGCGCCGACAGGATCAGGTCGCCGGCCTTCCAGTCCAGCCGCACGCCGTTGACCTTGCTGTAGCCGTTGCCGCGCAGGTAGTAGTTGATGGCCGACGAGCTGTGGCGGTGCGGCACGTGGTGGTTGTCCGGCGGCGACGATGAAATCGTGGCGAAGAAGCTGTGGGTGGTGCCGATGCGGCGTTCGGTGGCCGGGTTGTACAGCACGAACAGGCGCCGGCCGTTATAGCCGCGCGCCATGTCCTCGACACTGGGCAGGTGGCGCGAGACCGCCGCCCAGGGCCAGTGCAGCGCCTTCGATTCGAGCACGTCGATGTCGATCAGCCACTCGTAGCCCATCAGCCAGGCGCCTTCCGGCGTGATCTGTTCGCGCAGCGCCAGGTCACGCGCGCGCACCGACTCGGGCGAGCGGGCGGGCGCCGGGCGGGTGTTGGCGTCGGCCGGCGGCACGTCGCCCTCGAATTCCTCGACGTAGTGGATCTCGAGCTTTTCCAGCAGCGGCGCGTTGGAGTACGACAGCCGCACCCAGGGCGTCTGGCCGTCATTGCGGTACGAATGCACCTGCATCGCAGGCGTGTTCCACACGTCCCAGCGGCTCACCGCGATTTCGCGGCCGGCCACCGTGGCCACGCCTTCGCCGCTGATACAGATCTCCAGCATGTTGGAGTTCTTGCGCAGGTTGAAGGTGCGTTCGCCGGGGTTGACGACGTTGATGGTGACGTCCGTGCCAGGGGCCAGGCCCAGACCTGGCGCGGTCGCCAGCGGATGGGCGATGAGCGAGGCGCGGCGGCCGTTGGCGGGGCGCGGCGCGTCGATCAGGCGGGCGATCTCCAGGTCGATCTCCTCCTTGGGGATCACGATCGATGGCCATTTGTTCTGCTCGCGGGGCGCGGCCCCGCTGACGTCGATGAACATGTCTATCTCCTGTTGCCGGCGGGCGGTGCGCGCCGGCGTCATGGTGCTTTGAAGGGGGTAATCGAAATCAGGGCTGCGCCAGCAGCAGGTTCTCGCGGGTCTGCGGCGGCAGGGCGACGCCCAGCCCGTGATCGCGGGCGTGCTCGTACGCCACCTGCGCCATCGCCAGGTCCGACAGGCCCATGCCCATGCCCTTGAACAGCGTCAGCCGCGCATCCGGCGCGCGGGTCTCGCCGCGCGCCAGCAGGTCGCCCAGCACCGCCACGCCGTCCCACGGCGCGCCGTCCGCGCCATAGCGTTCGCGCAGTTCGCGCGAGCCGCGCCGGGCGTTTTCCAGGTCGTCCACCACCACGCGGTCGGCGCGCTCGAACACGTCCTGGCTGAATTCGGCCTTGGCCGGCAGGATCGCGCCCACGGCGTTCAGGTGGCGGCAGTCGGCCAGCCGGGCCGCGTCGACGAAGGGCTCGACGGCGCGGGTGATCAGCGTCACGATCTCGGCGCTGTCCAGCGCGTGTTCCAGCGTGGGCGATTCCTCGATCGTGAAGGCGTACTTGCCGGACACGGCATCGACGAAGGCGCGGCGCTTTGCCTGCGTCGGGCTGTAGACCCGCACGCGCCGCAGCTTGCGCACCGCGGCCAATGCGGCCAGTTGCGTCACTGCCTGCGGTCCGGTGCCGATCAGGGCGGCCTGCGTCGCGCCCTCGGGCGCGAGGGCGCGGGTCGCCACGCCGCTGATGGCGGCGGTGCGCAGCATGCCCAGCGCGCGCGCCTCGATCACCGCCCGCAGCAGGCCGGTGTCGGCGTCGAACAGGCTGAACAGCGACCCGCCGCCCGCCTTGGTGTGGACCCAGGTCTTGAAACCGGCATAGCCGCCGGGGCCGGGCCGCACCGAGCCCAATGCATGCATCGAGCTGCCGTCGCCCCAGGTGGCCAGCGCCTTGGGCACGTTGCGCGCGCCCTCCTTCGCCTGCGCCACCAGCATGCGCTGCAGCGCGTCGATGGCGCGCGGGATGGTCAGCGCCGCGACCACGTCTTTTTCGGTGAGATACCGCAATGCCTCGGTCATGCCTGTGTCCTTCGTGTCAGTGGGGGTGGACGGGTTCGTCCGCCACCGTGTTGCGCAGCGTGCCGACGCCCGGCACCTCGATCTCCAGCGTGTCGCCGGCCGCCAGGAAGCGCGGTGGCTGGCGGCTGGAACCGACGCCTTCCGGCGTGCCGGTGGCGATCACGTCGCCGGGCGCCAGCGGCGTGAAGGCGCTGATGTAGGCGATCAGTTCGGGAATCGGGAAGATCAGGTCGGCCAGTTCGCCCTGCTGCACGGTCTCGCCGTTCAGGCGCGTCTGGATGCGCAGGCCCGCCGGGTCGCCGATCTCGTCGGCGGTGACCAGCCAGGGGCCGATCGCGCCGCTGCGCTCGAAGTTCTTGCCGGGCGTGACCTGGGCGTTGTGCTTCTGGAAGTCGCGCACCGAGTTTTCGGCCATGCAGGTGTAGCCGGCCACGTGGGCCAGGGCGTCGCCCGGCGCGATGTGGCGCCCTGCCCGGCCGATCACCACCGCCAGTTCGCCCTCGTAGTCGAAGCGGTCGGAGGCGCGCGGCTTCCAGACCGGCGCGCCGTGGCCGACGAAGCTGTCGGGATAGCGGGCGAACAGCGAGGGATGGCGCGGCAGCTCGCGGCCGGCCTCGGCCACATGGCGGCCGTAGTTCAGGCCGACGCAGAGGATCTTGCGCGGCGCTGGCACCGGCGGCAGCCATTGCAGGCCGGCCAGCGCAATGCCGGGGCCGTCCTGGCCGGCCGCCGCTTGCGCGATGGCCTCGATGCCCGCCGCCAGCGCAGTGGCCAGATCGGGCCAGTACCGCGTCAACGGCACGACCTCGGCGTCGCGCAGCACGCCCCAGGCCGGCTGGCCCGCATGCTCGAAGCTGATCAGCTTCATCTTGTCTCCTGTCCGTGGGCGATCTCCCTGGCATGCAATTGAGTGACGCATTGCATGCATTCGGTGGCTTTTAAGTGCCTCGACCGCTGTTTTTCCGAATTATTGCATGCAATTTTGATAAATCGCAAGGTCGGATTGTTTTTTTGATGCGCGATTGCATGCAATTTTGTAGGTACACTGGAGGCCCCTTCAGATACGTTTCAGCCGACGATCCGCTATGGCCGCTCAGATCGACAAAGTGATTTCCGAACTCCGGGACATGGTGCTTTCCGGCGCCCTGCAACCCGGCGAACGCGTGGTGGAACTGCAGTTCTCGGCGCGCCTGGGCGTGTCGCGCACGCCGCTGCGCATCGCGCTGACCGAGCTGGAAAAGGAAGGCCTGCTGGAACGCCTGCCTTCGCGCGGCTTTCGCGTGCGGGCCTTCACCGTCGACGAGATCGGCGACGCGGTCGAAGTGCGGGGGGTGCTGGAAGGCATGGCGGCGCGGCTGTTGGCCGAGCGCGGCGCCAGCGCCGAGGTGCTGGAGCAGTTGTCGCAGGCGGTGGAGGAAGGCCGCGCCCTGCTGGCGCCGGCGCGGCGCGACCCCAAAGCCACGGTGGACGCGCGCGCCTGGGGGCAGATCAACCGCCGCTTCCACGAGATCCTGTGCGAAGCGGCCGGCAACCGCGCCCTGCTGTCGGCGCTGGAACACAACAACAAGACGCCGCTGGCCGGCCCGGCCGCGCTGACGCTGCCGTCTACGCCGTCGCAGTTGGAGACGCCCTTCGTGTTACGGGCGCAATCGGATCACGAGGACCTGCTGCGGGCGATCACGCGGCGCGAGGCCGCGCGCGCCGAGAACCTGATGCGCGAGCACGCCTACCGCAGCCGCGAGAACAAGCGCGTGCTGCTGGAATCCCTGCGGGGGGGCGTGGCGGGCGTGGCGCAACCGGCCGATAGCGCGGCGGCTTAGCGCCCTGCGGCCTCGCGGCATGCGCGCGGCCCCGACCCGTCTACATGGCGCAGGGCAGCCCGGCGGCGGGGAACGTCGGTGCGATGGGGCCGCCAGGCCAGGCTGCGTTCAGAACAGCCGGCGCACGCGCTCGCGGATGGCGCCGGCATAGGCCCAGCACCACACCGCCAGCGCCAGCATCGCCACCGTGAAATAGGCGCGCGCCTCCAGCGGCACCGGATTCAGGCGCGACAGCGTCGGGAACGGCTCATAGCCGATGAAGTCGCTGGCGGCCAGCGCGCTGAACAGCAGCGCCAGCACCGGGCCGGTGAAATGCGGGCGTTCGCCGCGGGTCCGCGGATCGGCCCGGAATCGCCAGTGGAACAAGCGCAGCAACTGGATCACGACGGCGGCCAGCGGAACGACCAGGGCAAGCTGCAGTACGAGCAGCGCAACGATGACTTGAGTGGGAAGCATGGCCGCGATTTTACGCGGCCTCGCGGCGCGCTACGGGACAACCCCTATTACTGCGCGATATGCAAACAACTATCGTATTCGAGAATTATCAAATAAGAGAATTCTCGCTTCCGACAAAATGGCCGCAGACCCTACTTACGATTACGCCGTCATCGGCGCCGGCATCGCCGGCGCTTCCGTGGCCTACCGCCTGAGCGCGGCCGCCTCCGTGGTGGTGCTGGAGCGCGAGGCACAGCCCGGCTACCACTCCACCGGCCGTTCGGCCGCCATGTTCATGGAGACCTACGGCACCGCGCAGATCAAGGCGCTGACCCGCGCCAGCCGCGACTTCTACGAACATCCGCCGCAGGGATTCTGCGAGCATCCCCTGCTGAGCCCGCGCGGCGTGCTGTACATCGCCGCGCCCGACCAGCAGGACCTGCTGCGCGAGGTCTACGACGAATTCCGCAGCCAGTCGCCCAACGTCACGCTGATCTGCGCCGAACAGGCGCTGGCGCGCGTGCCCTGCCTGCGGCCTGACCAGTTGTGCGGCGCCATCGAGGAGCCGGACGCCCGCGATATCGACGTGCATGCCTTGCACCAGGGCTTCCTGCGCGGCATGACGCGCCAGGGCGCGGTGCTGCACAACAACGCCGAGCTGGTTGCCGCCACGTACGAGGACGGCGCCTGGACCCTGACGCTGGCCGGCGGCGAGCCGCTGCGGGCGCGGGTGTTGGTGAACGCGGCGGGCGCCTGGGCCGATCAGGCCGCCGCGCTGTGCGGCGTGCGGCCGGTGGGCCTGCAGCCCTGCCGCCGCACCGCCTTTACTTTCACCGGGCCGGACGACGTCGACTTCGCGCACTGGCCGGCCGTGGTCGGGGTCGACGAGAGCTTCTATTTCAAGCCCGACGCCGGCCAGTTGCTGGGCTCGCCCGCCAATGCCGATCCGGTGCCGGCGCACGACGTGGTGCCCGAGGAACTGGACGTGGCTACCGGCATCTACCGCATCGAAGCGGCCACCTCGCTGACCATCCGCCGCCCGCGCCACACCTGGGCCGGCCTGCGCTCGTTCGTGGCCGACGGCGATTTCGTGATCGGATGGGATCCGGCCACGCCCGCCTTCTTCTGGCTGGCGGCCCAGGGCGGCTACGGCATCCAGTCCGCCGCCGGCGTCTCGCGCCTGGCCGCCGACCTGCTGCTCGACCTGCCGTTGAACGACAGCCTGACCGCGCAGGGGGTCGACCCCGCGCGCCTGTCGCCGGCCCGTTTCTCCCCTTCCCGATAGGAGCCCGTTCCATGAGCCAAGCCATCCAGCGCCTGCCCAGCAGCCTGCCCTTCCCCTTCTCACGGGCCGTGAAGGCCGGCGGCTTCCTTTTCCTGTCGGGGCAGGTGCCGATGAGCGCCGCCGGCGAGGTGGTGCGCGGCGACATCCAGACCCAGACCCGCGCGGCCTGCGAGCGCATCGTCGAAAGCCTGGCGGCCGGCGGCGCGCGGCTGGACCAGGTGGTCAAGGCCACCGTGTGGCTGTCGGACATGAGCCATTTCGCCGGTTTCAACGAGGTATACAAGGAATTCTTCGGCGCGGCGCTGCCGGTGCGCTCGACGGTGGCGTCGGCGCTGGCGCTGAACGTCGACGTGGAAATCGAAGTGCAGGCATATATCGGAGATGACCCAAGCGGGCAGGACGAAAGCGGGCAGGACTGAAGTTCGACACGGCGGCAAGAACGGACAACCCTAAAGCACGGAGCGATCGCATGAAGATTTTTTCCGGGTCCCTGGCGACCGAGACCAATACCTTCTCCCCCATTCCGACCGGCCTGTCGGCCTATCGGTCGCGCGGCTACTACCCGGCCGGCCAGCACCCGGACCGCATGCAGATGTTCTCCGGCCCCCTGTGGGCCGCGCGCCAGCGCGCCCAGGGCAAGGACTGGACGCTGATCGAGGGCATGACGGCGGGCGCGACGCCGGCCGGCCTGACCACCCGCCACGCCTACGAGACCCTGCGCGACGAACTGCTGGATGACCTGCGCCGCGCCGGCAAGGTCGACATCGCGCTGTTCGGCCTGCACGGCGCGATGGTGGCCGATGGCTATGATGATTGCGAAGGCGACCTGCTGCGGCGGGCGCGCGAGATCGTCGGCCCGGACACGGTGATCGGCGCCGAGCTGGATCCGCACTGCCACCTGACCGACGCCATGGTGAACAGCGCCGATTTCCTGGTGTGCTTCAAGGAGTACCCGCACACCGACATCCTGGACCGCGCCTACGACCTGGTCGACCTGTGCGTGGCGCGCGCCGAGGGCCGCATCAAGCCGACGCGCGCGGTCTTCGACTGCGAAATGATCTCCATCATGCACACCAGCCGCGAGCCGATGCGCGGTTTCGTCGACCGCCTGCTGGCGATGGAAGGCAAGGAAGGCGTGCTGTCGGTGTCGATCGCGCACGGCTTTCCGTGGGGCGATACGCCCGACATGGGCTCCAAGGTGCTGGTCTACACCGATGGCGACGCCGGCCAGGCCGAACGCCTGGCGCGCGCGCTGGGCGAGGAGATCATCGCTTTCCGCGACCAGTTGGCGCCGCCCTACCCCGGCGCCGAAGAGGCGCTGGACCAGGCGCTGACGCTGGCCGATTTCCCCGTGGTGCTGGCCGACTCGGCCGACAACGCCGGCGGCGGCGCGCCCAGCGACGCCACCTTCATCCTGGAACGCGTGCTGGCGCGCGGCATCCAGGACGTGGCGACCGGGCCGTTCTGGGACCCGGTGGCCGTGCAGCTCTGTTTCGAGGCCGGCCAGGGCGCGCAGATCAAGCTGCGCATCGGCGGCAAGGTGGCGCCGGTGTCGGGCCAGCCGCTGGACCTGGCCTGTGAGATCGTCGCGCTCAAGCGCGACGCCATCATGACAGGGCTGGCCGGCACGCCCGCGCTGCTGGGCGACGTGGCCGTGGTGCGCAGCCAGGGCGTGACCATCGTCATGACCACCAATCGCACCCAGGCCATGGACACCGACCTGTTCACGCAGTTCGGCGTCGATCTGGGCGCGATGAAGCTGGTCATCCCGAAGTCGTCGCAGCACTTCTACGCCTCGTACTCGAAGCTTGGCCGCCACGTCATCTACGTCGAGACGCCCGGCGCCATCACGCAGGACTACAACGCGCTGCCGTTCACCAAGCGCAAGTTGCCGAAATGGCCCTTCAAGGGCTGATATCCAACCATTGCCCACGCAGGCAACCGGACAAAACAAGGGGATGACCATGATGAAACGATTCAGCCTGCTGGGCGCCGCCGCCTTGCTGGCCTGCGGGCTGGCCGCGGGCCAGCCGGCCCAGGCCCAGGCCAAGACGCTGCGGATGGTGCCGCACGCGGACCTGAAGACGCTGGACCCGCTGTTCAACACCGCCTATATCACCCGCAACCACGGCTACATGGTGTTCGACACGCTGTTCGCGCAGGACAGCCAGGGCCTGCCCAAGCCGCAGATGGTGGAAAGCTGGACCGCCTCGCCCGACGGCAAGGCCTGGACCTTCAAGTTGCGCCCGGGTTTGAAGTTCAACGACGGCACCCCGGTGACCGCCGAGGACTGCATCGCCTCGCTGCAGCGCTGGGCCAAGAAGGACACGATGGGCCAGGCGCTGATGGCCGCCGGCGCCGAACTGGCCGCCACCGGTCCCGACAGCTTCTCGCTGACGCTCAAGCAGCCATTCGGCCTGGTGCTGGACGCGCTCGCCAAGCCGTCGGGCATGCCGCCGTTCATCATGCCCAAGCGCCTGGCGCAGACCGACGCCAACACCCCCGTCACGGAAATGGTCGGCTCCGGCCCGTTCCTGTTCAAGCGCGATGAGTGGGTGCCGGGCAACAAGGTGGTGTACGTCAAGAACCCGGCCTACGTGCCGCGCAACGAACCGGCCGACGGCCTGGCCGGCGGCAAGGTCGCCAAGGTCGACCGGGTCGAATGGATCTACATTCCCGACGGCAATACCGCCACGGCCGCGCTGATGAACGGCGAGGTCGACATGATCGAGCAGACCACGCCCGACTTCCTGCCGGTGCTGGAAAGCAACCCGGACATCAAGCTGAACACCTCGGTCGCCACCCAGGGCATGGCCATCGTCAACGCGCTGCATCCGCCGTTCGACAAGCCGCAGGCGCGCCAGGCGCTGTACTACCTGTTCAGCCAGAAGGAAATGCTGGCGGCCATCGGCTATCCGGAGAAGTACCGCGTCGACTACTGTGCCACGCTGTACAT
The DNA here is from genome assembly GCF_902859745.1 of Achromobacter dolens. GTDB lineage: Bacteria > Pseudomonadota > Gammaproteobacteria > Burkholderiales > Burkholderiaceae_B > Achromobacter > Achromobacter dolens. The sequence continues at coordinate 90,909 of NZ_CADIJW010000017.1, forward strand.
CTGCGGCTCGCCGCTGGCCACCGACGCCGGCGCGGCGCCCTACGCCAAGCCCGACCTGGCGCGCGCCAAGCAACTGCTGCAGGAGGCCGGCTACAAGGGCGAGAAGATCGTGGTGCTCTACCCCACCGACCACATCAGCGCGCCCGCTGTCATGGTGCTGACGCAGAACATGAAGAAGGCCGGCCTCAAGGTCGACCTGCAATCCATGGACTGGGCCTCGCTGGCGGCGCGCCGCCTGAAGAAGGATCCGCCCGAGCAAGGCGGCTGGAGCCTGTTCGTGACCTGGGGCGGGTACTACGACGCCAGCACGCCGCTGACCAACCCGTGGCTGTCGGCCGCCTGCGGCAACAGCCTGCCGGGCTGGCCCTGCGACAAGGAGCTGGACGCGCTGCGCACGCAGTGGATCCAGGAACCCGACGCCGCCAGGCGCAAGGACATCGCGGCGCAGTTGCAGGCCCGCGCCTACGAGTCGGTGCCGTACGTCATGTGGGGCGAATTCAAGCCGGTGTCGGCGATCCGCGGGCTGTCGCACACGGAGCTGATGAAGACCGGCATCCCCGTGATGTGGAACGTGGAAAAACCATAACGCGGCGCGGGGCCGCGCGTGATCGCCACGCGCGCCCCGCCCCTGCACAATCAGGCCGCCGCCCAGCGCCCCGTGCGCGCCGCGCCAGGCCGGGGGAACCCAGCGTGAAATACATCCTGCGCCGCATCGCGGCCGTCATTCCCGTCATGGCCGTGGTGGCGGTCGTGGTGTTCATGTTGATCCACCTGTCGCCGGGCGACCCGGCGGCGGTGATCGCGGGCGACAACGCCACCACCGAGGACGTCGAGAAGATTCGCCAGAACCTGGGCCTGGACAAGCCGCTGCTGACGCAGTTCGGCATCTGGGTCGGGCATCTGGCCACCGGCGACCTGGGCACCTCGATCGCCACCCAGATGCCGGTGGCGCAACTGATCGGCCAGCGCATGGGGCCGACCCTGTCGATCGCCATCTTCACCATGCTGTTCGCGGTGCTGGTCGCCGTGCCGCTGGGCGTGCTGGCGGCCTGGAATGCCGGGCGCTTGCTGGACCGGCTGGTGATGATCGGCGCGGTCTGTGCCTTCTCGGTGCCGGTGTTCCTGATCGGCTACAGCCTCGTGTACGGCTTTTCCATCAAGCTGGGCTGGCTGCCGGTGCAAGGCTACAAGCCGCTGGCCGACGGCCTGGCGCCATATCTGCGGCACCTGGTGCTGCCCTGTCTGTCACTGGGGCTGGTGTACATGGCCCTGCTGACCCGCATGACCCGCGCCACCATGCTGGAGGCGCTGTCGGAAGACTACATCCGCACCGCGCGCGCCAAGGGCCTGGCGGCCGGCCCGATCGTCTGGCACGCGCTCAAGAACGCCGCCAACCCCATCGTCACCACCATCGGCGTCGGCGTGGCGCTGCTGATCGGCGGCGTGGTGGTCACGGAAACCGTGTTCGCCATTCCCGGCCTGGGCCGCCTGACCATCGACGCCGTGCTGCGCCACGACTACCCCGTGATCCAGGGCGTGCTGCTGGTCGCCTCGGGCATCTACGTGCTGATCAACCTGCTGGTCGACCTGAGCTACCGCCTGTTCGACCCGCGCATCCGCTATTGAAAAGGGGCGATCCATGACCACCACCACCCTGCCCCTGGCCGCGGCGCGCCCGCGCTGGCGCCGCGCCGGCCGCTCGCTGCGCCGCCACCCGATGCTGTACGTCGGCTGCGCCATCCTGCTGGCGCTCGCGCTGATCGCGCTGGCCGCGCCCTGGCTGACCGCGGTCGATCCGCTGGACATCAACCCGATGGCGCGCATGAAGCCGCCGTCGGCCGAACACTTCTTCGGCACCGACGCGCTGGGCCGCGATGTCTATGCCCGCACCTTGTGGGGCGCGCGCGTATCGCTGCTGGTTGGCGTCGTGGTCGCGCTGGTGTCGACCGCGGGCGGCGTCCTGCTGGGCATGCTGGCCGGCTACTTCCGCCGCCTGGACGCCGTGATCATGCGCATCATGGACGGCCTGATGGCGATTCCGGGCGTGCTGCTGGCGATCGCGCTGATGGCCACGCTCAAGGGCGGCCTGGGCACCGTGATCGTGGCCATCGTGGTGCCCGAGGTGCCGCGCGTGGTGCGGCTGGTGCGGGCCCTGGTGCTGACCATCCGCGAGCAGCCCTATATCGAGGCGGCGGTGGCCGCCGGCACGCGCGTGCCGGCCATCCTGCTGCGCCACATCCTGCCCAACCTGTTCGCGCCGCTGATGGTGCAGGCCACCTTCATCGCGGCCTCGGCCATCCTGACCGAGGCGGTGCTGAGCTTCCTGGGCGTGGGCATCCCGCCGCAGATCCCGAGCTGGGGCAACATCATGGCCGAGGGCCGCAACTTTGTCGCGGTGGCGTTCCACATCATCCTGTATCCGGGCCTGTTCCTGGGCGTGGCCGTGCTGGCCGTCAATCTGGTAGGCGACGGGCTGCGCGACATGCTCGATCCGCGCCTGGCGAAAAAGCTGTAGGAGCGCGCATGCCATCCCAACCTGTCCTGCAAGTGAATGACCTGACCACCTGTTTCGACGGCGACGAGACCACGGTGCTGGCCGTGGACGGCCTGTCGTTCGACCTGATGCCGGGCGAGACCCTCGGCCTGGTGGGCGAATCCGGCTGCGGCAAGAGCGTCACGTCGCTGTCCATCATGCGGCTGCTGCGCACGCCCGGGCGCGTGGCGCGCGGCAGCGTCGAATTCGACGGCCGCGACCTGCTGGCCCTGCCCGAGAAGGCCATGCGGGCCGTGCGCGGCAACCAGTTGTCGATGATCTTCCAGGAGCCGATGACCTCGCTCAATCCGGTCTTCACGATCGGCCGCCAGATCAGCGAGCCGCTGATGCTGCACCAGGGCCTGTCGCGGCGCGAGGCCATGAAGCAGGCCGAGGCGCTGCTGGAGCTGGTGCAGATCTCCGATCCGGCGCGGCGCGTGCACGAATACCCCTACCAGCTATCCGGCGGCATGCGCCAGCGCGCCATGATCGCCATGGCGCTGGCCTGCCAGCCCAAGGTGCTGATCGCCGACGAGCCGACCACCGCGCTGGACGTGACCATCCAGGCGCAGATCCTGCACCTGCTGCGCGACATCCAGGCGCGGCTGGGCACGGCCATCGTGCTGATCACCCACGACCTGGGCGTGGTGGCGCAGATGTGCCAGCGGGTCATCGTCATGTACGCCGGCCGCAAGGTCGAGGAAGGCAGCGTCGACGACGTGCTGGACCGCGCCGCCCATCCCTATACCCAGGCGCTGATCCGTTCGCTGCCCGACTTCGTCGACGGCCAGGACCACAGCGCCCGCCTGGCCGAGCTGCCCGGCATCGTGCCGGTGGTGACGCCCGAATCGCGCGGCTGCGCCTTTGCCGCGCGCTGTCCCCAGGCCCTGCCGCGCTGTGCCGACGAGACGCCGCCCGAGGTCGCCGCCGGCGACCGCCACCGCGTCTGGTGCTGGGCGCGCCAGCCCGCGCCGGCCGCCACGATGGAGCAAGACCCGCGATGAACCTGCACGACGCCCCCTTTCCCGCCGCCGTCGCCACGGCGTCCGCCGCCCCCATGCTGCAAGTGACCGACCTGAAGAAGCACTTCCCGCTGGAGGGCGGCAAGGTGCTGCGCGCCGTGGACGGCGTGTCGCTGTCGGTGGCGCGCGGCCAGACCCTGAGCCTGGTGGGCGAGTCCGGCTGCGGCAAGTCGACCACCGGCAAGTGCCTGATCCGCCTGACCGATCCCACCGCGGGCCGCATCCTGCTCGAAGGCGCCGACCTGGCCGCGATGAACAGCGGCCAGTTGCGCGCCATGCGGCGGCGCATGCAGTTCATCTTCCAGGACCCGTTTTCGTCGATGAACCCGCGCATGCGGGTGCGCGACATCATCGGCGAGCCGCTGCGCAACTTCGGCTACGGCCGCGAGGCCATCCGCGAACGGGTGGCGCAGTTGCTGGCCCGCGTCAGTCTGCGCCCGGACGCCGCCGACCGCTACCCGCACGAGTTCTCCGGCGGCCAGCGCCAGCGCATCGTCATCGCCCGCGCCCTGGCGCCGGAACCAGGCCTGATCGTCTGCGACGAACCGGTCTCGGCGCTGGACGTGTCGGTGCAGGCGCAGGTCATCAACCTGCTTATGGATTTGCAGCGCGACCTGGGCCTGACCTATGTGTTCATCTCGCACGACCTGAGCGTGGTGCGCCACATCAGCCACCAGGTGGCGGTGATGTACCTGGGCAGGATCGTCGAGACCGGCACCCGCGACGCGGTCTTCAACCACCCGGCCCACCCCTACACCCGCGCCCTGCTGGCCGCGGTGCCCTCGGCCCGTCGCGGCGAACGCGCGCCCGTCGCGGTGCTCAAGGGCGAGATTCCCAGTCCGCTGGCGCCGCCGTCCGGTTGCGCCTTCCGCACCCGCTGTCCGCAGGCGCAGGCCCGCTGCGCCCAGGAAACGCCCGTGGCGCGCCCGGTCGGCGCCGGCCAGTTGGTCGCTTGCCATTTCGCCTGAGCCGCCTCGACATTCACCGGAGATCCCATGACTTCATCCGAATCGCAGCCTTTCGACTACCTGTTTGTCGGCGGCACCGTCATCGACGGCGCCAACACGCCAGGACGGCGCGCCGACCTCGGCGTGCGGGGCGACCGCATCGCCGCCATCGGCGACCTGTCCGACGCCCCGGCGCGCCACCGGATCGACGTCGCCGGCCAGGTGCTGGCGCCGGGATTCATCGACTCGCACACCCACGACGACAACTACCTGCTCAAGCGCCGCGACATGACCCCCAAGATATCCCAGGGCGTCACCACGGTGGTCACGGGCAACTGCGGCATCAGCCTGGCGCCGCTGGCGCACGCCAACCCGCCGGCGCCGCTCGACCTGCTGGACGAAGGCGGCTCGTACCATTTCGCGCGTTTCGCCGACTATCTTGACGCCTTGCGCGCCACGCCCGCGGCGGTCAACGCCGCCTGCATGGTGGGCCACTCGACGTTGCGCGCCGCCGTCATGCCCGACCTGCAACGCGCGGCCACCGACGCCGAGATCGACGCCATGCGCGCGCTGGCCGAGGAAGCCATGGCCAGCGGCGCCATCGGCATTTCCACCGGCGCCTTCTACCCGCCCGCGGCCCGCGCCACCACCGAGGAGATCATCGAGGTCTGCCGCCCGCTGAGCACGCATGGCGGCATCTACGCCACCCACATGCGCGACGAAGGCGAACACATCGTGGCGGCGCTGGAGGAAACCTTCCGCATCGGCCGCGAGCTGGACGTGCCGGTGGTGATCTCGCACCACAAGGTCATGGGCCAGCCCAATTTCGGCCGCTCGCGCGAGACGCTGCCGCTGATCGAGGCCGCGATGGCGCGCCAGGACGTGTCGCTGGATGCCTATCCCTACGTGGCCGGCTCGACCATGCTCAAGCAGGACCGCGTGCTGCTGGCCGGCCGCACCATCATCACCTGGTGCAAGCCCTTTCCCGATCTGAGCGGGCGCGACCTGGACGAGGTCGCGGCCGAGCGTGGCAAGTCCAAGTACGACGTGGTGCCCGAGCTGCAGCCGGCCGGCGCCATCTACTTCATGATGGACGAACCCGACGTGCAGCGCATTCTGGCGTTCGGCCCCACCATGATCGGCTCGGACGGCCTGCCGCACGACGAGCGCCCCCACCCGCGGCTGTGGGGCACCTTTCCGCGGGTGCTGGGCCACTACGCCCGCGACCTGGGCCTGTTCCCACTGGAGACGGCGGTCTGGAAGATGACCGGCCTGACGGCCCAGCGCTTCGGCCTGGCCGAACGCGGGCAACTGCGGCCGGGCTACTTCGCCGACCTGGTGGTGTTCGATCCCGCCACCGTGGCCGATACCGCCACCTTCGAGCGGCCGACCGAACGCGCCGCCGGCATCCATTCGGTGTATGTCAACGGCGCGCCCGTCTGGCGCGAGCAGGCCTTCACAGGCCGGCATGCCGGCCGCGTGCTGGCGCGCACGCCCGCCTGAGCCTCGCCGCCTTATACAATCCGGCGTACGCGCGGCGGGGCTTGCGGGCCCCGCCCCTCCTTCGCCAACTCCCTAGACGCCCGGACCGCTACATGGCCCCTACCCGCAAGACGGCCCCACCCGACATCGTGGGCAAGGAAGTAATGGGCGCCCGCCTGCGCGCCGAGCGCAAAGCCCGGAAAATGACGCTGCAGGCCCTGTCGCAAGCCAGCGGCATCGCGGTATCGACGCTGTCCAAGGCCGAGCTGGGCCAGATCGCCCTGAGCTACGAGAAATTCGCCGCGCTGGCGCGCGCGCTGGACATCGACATGACGCGCATGTTCATGCTGGGCGACGCGCCCCAGGCCGAGGTGGCCCCCACCTACGTCAAGAACAAGCTCAGCGACGCCCGCGACTACGCCACCGACAACTACCACTACCGGCTGCTGATGGGCGAATACCCGGGCAAGAAGATGATGCCGATGCTGGCGCTGATCGATTCGCGCAAGGTAGTCGAGTTCGAGGACTACATCCGCCACCCCGGGCAGGAATTCGCGCTGGTTTTGTCAGGCAAGGTCCGCATCCAGTTCGAGAACGGCGACAGCGTGGTGCTGAACCGGTTGGAGTCCGCCTATTTCGACAGCGGCATCGGCCACGTCTACCTGTCGCTGAGCAAGAAGCCCGCAGAAGTGCTGGCGGTCTGCAGCGACCTGGATGAAGTGCCGTCCCGCCTGAAGCCGGTGTCGCCCAAAAACTAGCCCTCGAGGAGCAGACCCCCAAGAAGCAGCCCCCCAAGAAGTAGTCTCCCAAGAAGTAGTCCCTTTCGCTGGCCCGCCTCCCGGCGGGCGCTCCCCCGCGCCTGGCCGAGGCCGGCATCGGCTACGGGAAATCCCGTAGAAACTTTCCTTCCCCGCCCGGGGTCACTCTTTATTCAGCTAATTGTCAGACTTAGCGCCTGACACGCCGCACGCTCGTGCGCTGGCGATCCCCGGGAGAATTCGATGCCGCCTTTGCCCCGTTCCTTGCGCCCCAGCCCCAGCGCAGCCGGCGCGGGGAGCGGCGCGGGCGCGCACGCGCTCGGCCCGCCCGGTTTGTCGGTGATGGATGCAACCGTGGTGCTGGTGGGTGTGGTGATCGGCATCGGCATCTTCGGCTTTCCGCCGCTGGTCGCGCAGCACGCCACGTCCGAGGCGATGTACCTGGCCTACTGGGCCGCGGGCGGACTGGTGATGCTGGTGGGCGCGCTCTGCTATGCCGAACTGGGAGCGGCCTATCCCGGCGCGGGCGGGGAATACCTGTATCTGTCGCGCGCCTGGGGGCCGCGGGTCGGCCTGCTGTTCGCCTGGGCGCGCTGCACCGTGATCCAGACCGGCGCGATCGCCGTGGTGGCCTTCATCTATGGCGACTACGCGCAACAACTACTGCCACTCGGCACGCATGGGGCCACCGTGCACGCGGCGCTGTCGGTGATCGGACTGACCGCGCTGAACGTGGCCGGCACGCGCCATTCCAAGCGCCTGCAATGGCTGTTCACGATCCTGACGCTGGTCGCGCTGACGGCGGTGCTGGGCGCCGCCCTGTTCACCGCCTCGCCCGCCGCCCCCGCGCCGGCGCCGCTGGCCGGTAACGCCGCCGGGCTGATGGGCATGGGCATGGTATTCGTGCTGCTGACCTACGGCGGCTGGAACGAGGCCGCCTATCTCAGCGGCGAGCTGCGCAATCCCGGCCGCAACATGGCGCGCGTGCTGCTGATCGGCACCGTGGTGGTGACCGGCGCCTATCTCTTGACCAACCTCGCCCTGCTGGAACTGTTCGGCCTGCAAGGGCTGCGCGACACGCCGGCGCTGGGCGCGGCGGTGATGCAACTGGCCGCCGGTCCGTATGCCGCCGCCCTGCTGAGCCTGGTGATCTGCGCCACCGCGCTCAGCACCATCAACGGCACCATCATCACCGGCGCTCGCGTCTATTACGCGCTGGGCCGCGACGTGCCGCGGCTGCGCGCGCTGGCCGGCTGGAGCGAACGCAATGAAACGCCGGTCAGCGCGCTGTTGGCGCAAGGCGTCATCACGCTGGCCCTGCTGGCGGTGGGCGCCTTCAGCCACAACGCGGTGCAGACCATGGTGGCCTACACCGCGCCGGTGTTCTGGCTGTTCATGTTGCTGGTGGCCGCATCGGTATGGCGCCTGCGGCAGCGTGACCCCGCGCGCGCCCGGCCGTTTCGCGTGCCCCTGTATCCGCTGACCCCTGCCCTGCTGGCGCTGACCTGCGCCGGCCTGGTCTATTCCAGCGCCGCCTACGCTGGCGCCGGGGCCCTGATCGGCCTGGGCGTGCTGGTGCTGGGCGTGCCGATGCTGCGACTGCTGCGCCCGCACGAAGCGCGCGACCTGGACAGGCGTGGTCCGCAATGAGCCGCCCCTCCCGCTTTTCTTTGCCCTAGGAGTCTTCATCATGCAACGTGCCCATTCGTCCCATTCGCCCGCCCACCGCTGGCCCCTCATGGCATCGGCGCTGGCGCTGGCCCTGTCCCTTGCGGTGCTGGCCGAGGCCCGCGCCGATGCCGCCAGCCCGCGGGCTGCCGCGACCGAAGACTACGTGCCCGATGTCGGCCAGGATGGCAAGGACGTCATCTGGGTGCCGACTCCGCAGACGCTGGTGGACAAGATGCTCGACATGGCCCAGGTCACGCCGCAGGACCGCCTGATGGACCTGGGATCCGGCGACGGCCGCACCGTCATCACCGCCGCCCAGCGCGGCCTGACCGCCAAGGGCATCGAGTACAACCCCGACCTGGTGGCGCTGTCGCGCAGCAATGCCGCCAAGGCGGGCGTGTCCCGCCGCGCCACCTTCGAGGTCGCCGACCTGTTCGAAACCGACCTGTCGCAGGCCGACGTCATCACCATGTTCCTGTTGTCGACCATCAACGAGAAGCTGCGGCCCAAGCTGCTGGAGCTGCCGCCGGGCACCCGCATCGTGTCCAACACCTTCCGCATGGGCGACTGGGAGCCGGATGCCTCCGAAACCGTCACCGAGGCCTGCCAGACCTACTGCAACGCGCTGCTGTGGGTGGTGCCGGCCAGGGTCGACGGCCGCTGGCAGGTGGGCGGCCGCACGCTGCAACTGGAACAGCGGTACCAGATGCTGTCGGGCAAGCTCGGATCCAGCGAGATCTCGGACGCGCGCATGGATGGCCGCACCATCTCGTTCACCGCCGACGGCATACGCTACACCGGCGAAGTCAACGGCGCCACCATGCAGGGCAGCGCCGCCGGCAAGGGCGAATGGTCGGCCCGTCGCATCTAGGGCGGTCGCCCCGCGGGAGCCGGACGCGGCGTCAGCGCGGCGCGGTCTGGATCACCCGGTGCACGAACTGCAGCTTGCCCACCACCGCGGCGGGCAGCACAAAGGGATAGAAGTCGCGCTGGCCCATGCTGCGCGACAGCTCGTTGAGCACGCCGGTCAGCGCCACCCAGCCATTGACCAGATCGAGAAAGCGCTGACCTTCGGGATCGTCCGGGTCGTACAGCGACGCCCGGGTGAAGGGATCGCTGGCCTGGTCCAGCGGCAGCCGCGCCATGCCGAAGCTGAAGGCGGTGTCCAGCGCGTCCATCATGTGCAGGTAGTGGGCCCAGGTCTCGGCCCAGTCTTCCCAAGGATGCGACGAAGCGTAGGCGCTGATGAAGCGCTGCGCCCAATCGGCCGGCGCGCCCTGGTCGTAATGGCGCCGCAATGCCTGCGCGTAGTCATCGCGCTCGTCGCCGAACACCTGGCGGAATGGCGCCAGCCAGGGGCCGCCGGCCACCAGCCGATCCCAGTAGAAATGGCCGATCTCATGGCGGAAATGCCCCACCAGCGTGCGGTACGGCTCGTGCATCGCCTCACGCACCTGGACCCGGTACGCGTCGTCGGCCTCGTGGATATTGAGCGTGATCAGCCCCTGGCCGTGTCCCGTGAGCAGCGGCGAGCCATCGTCGGGCGGCGCCAGCAGGTCGAACGCCAGCCCGCCGTCGCCCGGCGTGCGCGCCCGCGGGATCGGCAGTCCCAGCGTCAGCAGTTGGGCGATCACCTGGCGCTTGGCGCTCTCGACCTTGCGCCACAGCGTCCCGTTGCCCGGCACCGACAGGTCGGGAATGGTGCGATTGAGGCCGCAGGCGATACAGAGATGATCGGCGCGCGCGGCCGGCAGCAGCCAATTGCAGGCAGCCGGCGACGAAAAATTGGCGCAGCGCTTGAAGATTCTGCCGCGCACCCGCCCGGCCTCGATCCAGGCGCCTTCCGTCTTGCCCGGGTCCAGCGCGACGATGTGGCCGTGGCGCGGATCGAAGCCCAGTTGCCGGTGGCAGTTAAGGCACTCGGTGTTGTTGAAGAACACCCGCTGGCCGCAGACACACTGGAATGCCTTGGCGCGGGCGTGACGCTGCCGCGGACGCCGGCGCTCGGGCGCGTTCAACTGGCGGCTCAGGGCATCGAAGAAAGGATTCATGCGACCGGTCTCCGGGCTACAGCGGCGCGGCCTGGACCGCCACCGCCTGTTCCAGCCGCAGGCCGCGCCGCTGGGTGTCCAGCGTCACCAGCGCGCCGAGGGGCAGCGTCAGGTTGGGGTCGCCATGGCCGCTGGGCCAGGCGGCCAGCACCGGGATGCCGCGCGCCTGGAATTGCTCCAGCAGCAGCGGGAACAACAGGCTCTGGCCGACCGCGTCGCCCCCCGGCAGCCCCAGCCGGGTGAAATTGCCGGCCAGCACGCCCTTGATGCGATCGAACTTGCCTGCCGCGCGCAACTGCGACAGCAACCGGTCGATGCGCGGCAGCGCCTCATTGACATCCTCGATGAACAGGATCGCGTCCCGTGTCGCGATCTCGTGGCGCGAGCCGATCATGGCCGCGACCAGCGCCAGGTTGCCGCCCACCAGCCGGCCGCTGGCCACGCCGGGCGCCAGCACCACCGGGTTGGATTCCGGCGGCGCGTCGATCCAGCCGCCCTGCCCGATCTGGCCGCCGACCATCGCCAGCACGTGGCTGGCGGTTGGCTCCTGTTTACCGGCCACCAGGTCCTGAGCCAGCATCGGCCCGTGAAACGTCACGAAGCCCGCGTGACGCTGGATCGCCAGGTGCAGCGCAGTGATGTCGCTATAGCCGATGAAGGGCTTGGGGTGCTGGCGCAGCAGGCCGATATCGAGCCGATCCGCCAGCCGCCAGGAGCCGAACCCGCCCTGCAGGCACCACACCGCGTCAATGGCCGGATCGGCAAAGGCCGCGTGCAGGTCGTTGAGCCGGGCGTCGTCGTCACCGGCCAGGTAGTCGTACGGCGCGTCGCCGCGGGTCAAGGCGGCCGGCATGATGCGCGGGTCGTAACCGCGCGCCTGCAGCCATTCGGCCGCCTCGAAAGCCGCGCCCTCGGCGGCGGAGGCCGGCGCCACGATGGCAACGCGCCCCCCCGGCCGCAGGGCTGGCACGGGCGCATCGCGCCGCGGCGCCG
>NZ_CADIJW010000018.1 GCF_902859745.1 Achromobacter dolens
CGACATCACCCGCGGCCTGCTGGCCGCGCAGGCCGACGGCCGCCGCGCCGGCGCCGCGCTGCCGGTGCTGGGCGCCGCGTCCACCGCCGCCTGGAACCGCTACGTCGACAGCTTCACCCGGCCGATTCCCGAGTGGTTCACCAAGCGGGTGCAGACCAACAACACGAACTAGCGCCTGTTCACACGACAAGGAGCCTCGGGCCTGTCTCGCCGAGCCACGGAGCCACGATCATGCCAGCCACTCATTCTCGTTCTGCGTTCTGCCCGCGGCAGCGCGGCAGCATGACGGTGGCCATCGTTTTCGTGGTCATCGTCGGTCTGGTGCTGCTGGGCGTGGCCCAACTGGGCTATGCCTATTACATGAAGCGCGAAATGCAGAAGGCCTCGGACCTGGCGGCGCTGTCGGCGGTGCAGGTGCTGGGCATGGGCGCGCCCGCGGACTGCGCCCGGGCGCAGGCGGCGGGGCGGGCCGCGGTGCTGGCCAACGTGCCCAACATCTTCGACAGCTTCTCGGCGGCCGACGTCACCGTCGAATGCAAGGTGTGGGACACCAGCCGCGCCGACGCCAGCGGCATGTACGTGTTCGATCCCGCCAGCGGCCAGGCGCCGAACGCGCTGCGCATCACCGTCAACAAGACCCTCACCAGCCTGATCCCCAGCTTCTCCGGCAGCACGGCGGGCGGCGCGCAGGTCCAGGTGATCTCGGTGGCCACCAGCACCCAGCCGGTGGCCGTGTTCACCGTCGGCTCGCGCCTGCTGCGCCTGCAGAAGGGCGGCCTGCTGTCGCAGTTGCTGGCCACCGTGGGCGCCACGCCGGCGCAGCTCGACATCCTGGACGCGGCCGGCCTGGCCACCGTCAACATCACGCCGTCGGGCCTGCTGGAGGCGCTGGGCCTGCCGGTGTCGGTGGCCACCGGCGTGGGCACGCCGGCGCAACTGGCCGCGCTCAACAACCTGACGCTGGGCCAGTTGCTGCAGGCCACGCTGACCGTGATGAACAAGGCCGGCGATACCGCCGGCGCCAGCCTCGGGCTGCTGTCCAACGCCATCAACGTGGTGCTGAACGTGATGCCGGTGAACCTGCCGGTCAAGCTGTTCGGCGACGGTGGCGTCCTGGACCTGAACGTGGTGGGCGGCGACATCAACTCGGCGCTGCAGGCCAACATCAACGCGCTCAATGTGCTGGAGACCGCGCTGGTCATCGCCAACGGCCAGAACCTGGTCAACCTGGGCCTGAACGTGCCGCTGCTCGGCGTGCAGTCGCAGGTGCGCATCGTCGAGCCGCCCACCATCGGCGTGGGCGGGGTGGGCACGCAGGCCACCAGCGCCGGCATCCGCGTCTACCTGCGCGCCAACACCAGCAACATCCCGCTGGTGGGCCCGCTGCTGGCCAACACGCTCGGCACCAAGATCGACCTGCCTGTCATCATCGACGTGGCGCAATCGACCGGCACGGTCTCCAAGCTGTGCCAGGCGCCGCTCACCGAGTCGCAGGCCACGATCGACGTGACCTCGTCGGTCGCCAATATCTGCCTGGGGCGCTTTCCGGGCATGTCGTCGGCCGTCGACAACGTGCAGGCCAATTTCCTGTCCATCACCAATAGCTGCCAGCCCAGCTCGTTCGCATCGATCCAGCGCTACCAGGTCCTGAACGTGCTGGGCATCCTGCCGCTGACCAGCAAGGTCACGCTGCCGATCTTCAACTCGACCGCGCCCGTGTCGGTCACGCTGACCGAGCCGCCGTCGCCCAATTCCACCGCCACCGTCAATGCCACCTCGGTCAACCTTGGCGCGCTGGCCTCGAACCTGGCCGACGCCGTGGTCGGCGGCATCCTGGGCGACCTGGTCGGCACCGGCACGCCGCTGACGCCGGAACAGCGCTTGTCGCTGGCCACCACGCTGGTGGGCGGCGGCGGCAGCAATCCGGGCAAATCGATTTCGCAGGTGGTCAACGACATGCAGTGGTCCTCCACCGCGCTCAACCAGCTCGGCCAGCGCATGACCAACGGCGGCCTGACCGGGGTGCTGGGCGGCACGCTGCAGTTGGTGGGCAACCTCCTCAATTCGTTGCTGCTGGCGCCGCTGAGCGACGTGACCTGCCTGCTGGCGATCACGCCCGACGGGATCCGCCAGTGCCGCGTCAACACGGTCTCCTCGCTGGCGCTGAGCGGCGGCAACCAGGTGGGCGGCGTGCTGTCCATCGTGGTGACGCTGCTGCAGCCGCTGCTCGGCATGCTGTCGACCCTGCTGCAGCAATTGCTGGACATGCTTGGCCTGAGTGTCGGCCAGACCGATGTATCGCTGCTGTCGGTGGACTGCGGCAAGCCCCGCCTGGTGTATTGATGATGAAGCCCATGATTTCCGCCCCTTCGTGGCCGGCCCGGTGGTCGCCATGACCCAGAAATTCTCGCGCGAAGAGTTCGACGTCTACGTCTGGGAGGGCACGTCCGACATCGCCAGCCGGGCCGAGCGCTGCCTGGCCGGCATGGATGTGTCGCTGGTGCGCGCCGACGCCGGCACCGCGTTTCCGCCGCCGCGCGACCCGTCGCGGCCCGCGGTGGCGCTGGTGTCGGTCTCGGTCATGGGCGACAACCGCTTCAGCGGTTACGACTGGCTGTCGGTGCAGGCCATGCCGGTCATCTGGGTGGCGTCCGAGGCCCGTGGCCGCGATCCGCGTTATTACCCGCCGGAATACTCCTATACGCTGCCGCTGGCCTTCACCACCGCGGATCTGCGCAAGTTGCTGTTCGAACTGCTGGGCACCCTCGACCAGTTCAATCGCGCCGCGCCGCGGCGCGAGCAGCCGCTGATCGCCGTGTCGGAGCCGATGCGGGCGCTGCTGGCCGAGGCCGACATGTTCGCCGACTGCCGCAGCAACGTGCTGATCCACGGCGAGACCGGCGTCGGCAAGGAGCGCATTGCGCGCCTGCTGCACGACCACGCCGCCTGGTCGGACGGGCCGTTCGTCGCGGTCAACTGCGGCGCCATTCCCGAAGGGCTGTTCGAGGCGCACTTCTTTGGCCACGCCAAGGGCGCCTTCACCGGCGCGGTGGGCGCGCACAAGGGCTATTTCGAGCAGGCCAGCGGCGGCACGTTGTTCCTGGATGAGATCGGCGACCTGCCGCTGTACCAGCAGGTCAAGCTGCTGCGCGTGCTGGAGCAGAGCGCCGTGACGCGGCTGGGCTCCACCGTGGAGGTGCCGGTCGATTTCCGGCTGGTGGCCGCGACCAACAAGGACCTGCGTGTGCTGGTGGGCCAGGACGAGTTCCGCGCCGACCTGTATTACCGGCTGGCGGTGATCGAGCTGCGCATTCCCAACCTGGAGCAGCGCGGCCCCGAGGAAAAGGTGGCGATCTTCCGCGCCTTGCTCGAACGGCTGGGCGCCGAGGGCGAGCCGCCCGCCTGGCTGCTGGAACGCGTGGCGCGCGCGCGATACGCCGGCAATGTGCGCGAGCTTTCCAACGTGGCCGAGCGCGTGGCGATCGTGCGGCGTCAGTTCCAGGCCTGGGACCAGGCCCGCATCGAGCGCATTTTCGATCAGTTGGCCGAGCCGCTGGGCGGGCCGGCGGCCTTGGCGACGGCGGGCGCCAATACCCAGTGCGAGCCGCCGGTATTCACCGACGCCGAACGCGCCGAGCGCGCCCGCATCCTGGCCGCGCTGGACGTCAACGGCTGGCGCCGCCAGGACACCGCCAATACCTTGGGTATCAGCCGCAAGGTGCTGTGGGAGAAGATGCGCAAGCTGCATCTGGGCGGCGGCCAGGGCGAAACCGCCGATGGCATTGTCGAGGCGTCGTGAGCGCAATAGGGAATGTCCCTGGGCGCGCGACACTATCGCCGCGTGTTATTCACGCGCGTCAGCTTCAACCGGAATAAATTGCTATAGTTCCGCAACGATTTTTTTGGGGAAGGCATGAACGTCCACTTTATCCGTGCCGCCGCTCGCATGGCGCTGTTGGGTACGGCCCTGTCCGGTCTGGCCGCGTGCGCCAGCGCGCAATCCGAGCCCCCGCGCCCGACGGTGCAGCAGGTCGAGGACAAGCAAGCCGCCTCCACCCCGGTCACCCCGCCCGCGCCTGCGCCCGCCGCGCGCCCGTCCTCGACGGTGGCCGAGCTGCAGGCATTGATCCAGAACCGCCAGGTTTCCGAACTGCGTACGACCTACAACGGCACGTACGGCGCCAGCCTGCTGTTCAAGCCGGACGATCTGACGTACTACGTGGCCCTGTTCCAGCAGAAGGACTTCTGGCGCGTGCTCAAGACCAAGTCGGACAAGCAGGCCGAGGCCACTTACCGCGCCTTCGCGGCCCAGTCGGCCGACCTGGCCGAAGTGGATATCAAGCGCATCAAGCTGCAGGCCGAATATACCCACGCCGAAAAGCTGCTGGCCAGCCGCAGCGCCGAGCTGAGCACGCTGCAGGCCGACCGCACCCTGCGCATGCAGCAGGAAGAGCAGGTCGCCGCGCGCCAGGAACAGTCCCGCCAGGAAGCCACCGCGCTGGCCGACCAGCAGAAGGACGTGCGCCAGCAACTGCGCGACCTGCAACGCCAGATCGACGCCTTGCAGGCGCAGCAGGCGCAGATCGGCCAGGCGCCCGCCACGCCCAGGCGCGGCAAGTAAGCGCCTCGCACGCCAGCAAGCGGGCCCCCGGGCCCGCTTTTCATTGGGCGGGGCCCGGCCGCTGCCGGTGTGTGGCGCAAATGCCGCCAAACCGCCCGGAATCGGCCGAAAACCCCGTTCGCGGTCCGGTATCCAGGAGTGCGCGCGCGCTTTCTTGTATTCTGGATGCCAGCCCCCATATTTCCATCATGGCTCTCAAAGTTTTCGACCTCCAGTGCGAGCACGGCCACATCTTCGAAGGCTGGTTCGGTTCGCACGAAGACTACGACGCGCAGCAGGCGCGTGGACTGGTGTCGTGCCCGGTCTGCGGCTCGGCCAGCATCACCAAGCGCCTGTCGGCGCCGCGCCTGAACGTGGCGCACCTGCACGCGCCCGCGGCGCAGCCGGCGGCGCCGGCCGGCGCCACCGACGCCGAGAAGATGTCGGCGCTGCAGGCGGTGGTGATGCGCCAGGTGCGCGCGCTGCTGCGCAATACCGAAAACGTCGGCGCGCGCTTCGCCGAGGAAGCGCGCCGTATCCACGAGGGCGACGCGGACGAGCGCCCCATCCGCGGCACCGCCACGCGCGAAGAGCGCGAGGCCCTGGCCGAGGATGGCATCGACGTCATGGCCGTGCCCGACTTCCTCGACGACGAACGCCTGCAATAGCCGCGTTCGCCGCCGCGGCGGCTTTCACGGCCGCGCAAGGCAAAAAAAAGCGCCAGACCCCGAAGGGCTGGCGCTTTTTCTTGCCTGTCGCCGGATCAGTTGTTGACGCGGCTGCGGTATTCGTTGGTGCGCGTGTCGATTTCGATCTTGTCGCCGATGGCGCAGAACAGCGGCACGTTCAGTTCGTAGCCGGTGTTGATCTTGGCGGGCTTGGTCACCTTGCCCGACGTGTCGCCGCGGACGGCCGGTTCGGTGTAGGTGATTTCGCGCACGATGGTCGTGGGCAGTTCCACCGAGATGGCGCGGCCGTCGTAGAAGACCACTTCCACGGGCATCGCTTCTTCCAGGTAGTTCAGGGCGTCGCCCATGCTTTCGGCTTCGATTTCGTACTGGTTGTACTCTTCGTCCATGAAGACGTACATCGGGTCGCCGAAGTAGGAGTACGTGCACTCCTTGCGATCCAGTTGGACGACTTCGAACTTTTCGTCGGCCTTGTAGACCGATTCGCTGGCCGAGGCGGTCAAGAGGTTCTTGAACTTCAGCTTGACGACGGCGGCGTTACGGCCGGACTTGTTGTATTCGGCCTTCTGGACCACGAGGGGATCCTTGCCGACCATGACCACGTTGCCGACTCGCAATTCCTGAGCGGTTTTCATCGATAAAACTCCGGGGGGAAAGGGTGCACTCGCCGTGCTTGCAGAAAGCCGCGGCAGGTGAGGGCGCCAGGCAACGGGCCAGGCCCGCCATCTTGATCTCAACGCCATCTCAAGCCCGCGGGCCCGAAAAGGCCCGCTCGCTCGACTTTCATGCACACCCCGGGAGGCGTCATAGTTGAGGCGCCGAAAAACCCGGGCGACTCAGAAAACTCTCTATTCTAGCGTTTCTTGGCCAACTCTGCGCAAAAATCGGCCAGATTTTCCGCCAGGTCGGGGCGCGCGGCCTGCGCCGCGTCCCAGTCGCGCGCCGCCTGCGTCCAGGCCCGCCAGGCGGCCGGCGCGAGGGCGGCGCCGATCGCATCCGCCGCCGTGCCGGCCTCGGGCAGGTTCCAGGCGCGGATGGCGGCGGCCGCGGTTTCCGGGGCCGGATAGCGCGCGAGCCAGGCATCCAGCTTTTCCAGGTGCACGTTCTCTTCCTGGGGGTAGATCTGCCAGACCAGCGGACGCGCCGCCCAGGCCGCGCGCACGAACGAATCCTCGCCGCGCACCAGATTCAGGTCGGCGCACCACAGCACGCGGTCGAAGTCGGGTTGCGCCACGAACGGCAGGCGCGCCACCGCCGGGCCGCCGGGCCGCGCGCAGGCCGCTTCCAGCCCGGGAGCGACGCCTTCCGGCGCCAGCAGCAGGGCGGGGCGGGCATCGGCCGCCAGCGCCTGCGCCAGGCCGTCGATCGGCGCGCTGGGGTAGCAAAACAGGGACACGGTGCGGGCGCCGTCGCGCCGTTGCGACACGAGAGGCTCGGCCACGCCCAGTCCCCGCAGGAACGCCGCCTGGGCTTCGGCATCGGCCTGGAAGGCGTCGCGCTCGGCCGTCAGGCCCGGTTCGCGCAGCAGGCCGCCGGTGGCCGGCGTGAATCCCGGGAAGAAGAAATGCTTGACCAGCCCGTCGGGGCGCTGCGACGGCAGGCCGTGGCAGCTTTCCACCCAGGCCTCGGCGCTCAGGTATTCCAGGTTGATCCAGGCGGGATGACGCTGGCGCATGCTGGCCAGGAAGGCCTCGGGAGGATCGCAGGCGAAGGCCTCGATCACCACGTCGCGGGCGGCCAGCGCCGGATCCGGCGTGTCGGTCCAGCGCACGATATCGATGTCCTGGAACGCCTGGCGCGCGACAGTGGCATCGATGCCGGGCTGGATGCGCGCGAAGCTGGCCAGGTCGTCCACCCACAGGCGCACCTCCCAGCCGCGGCCATGCGCCAGTCGCCGCGCCAAGCGCCAGCAGACGCCGATGTCGCCGTAGTTGTCGACCACGCGGCAGAAGATGTCCGCTTGCATCGACGCGCTCAGTGGAACTTGGCGGGCGCCGCCTCGGCGTCTTCGGGCAATTCGGCGTGCACCAGTTCGCCCAGGGGATTGGGGAAGTAGGGCGCGCCGCAGTCCTCGCAATATTCCGGCGGCAGCACGCCGGGAATGCGGCGCACGTCGCTCACGCCGTATTCCTTGAGCAGCGCCGCGATCTCGTCGACCACGTCGGGCTGGCCCTCGTCGGCCGGCAGGTCTTCCTCGCGGCCGTACAGCGGCCAGACGCAGCCGTAGTAGACGTCGTTGCTGTTGCGCGCGGTGAAGCTGACGCGGTATTCGTCGACCCGATTTTCGCCGCAGCCGGCCACCACGGCGCGCAGTTGCGAGGCCTCGAGATTGACCGCGCCCTCGAGCCAACTGATGGCGGCGCGCAGCGACAGCGGGCGCACGCGGCGGTCGGCCTCGCGGTTGCTGACGTAGTAGGCGTCGGGCAGCAGGGCTTCGAAACCGCAGCCCGGCAGCAGGCCGGCCAGCGTCGGCTGGGCCTGCGCGGCCCATTGCGCCAGGCAGGCGTCGCGGCTGGCCTCGGCCTCGCCGATCTGCTCCTGCCAGCGGAACACGGGCGCGAACTCGGGCACCGCCACGGCCGCCACGATGTAGCGCGTGTCGGCCAGCATGTTGGCGGTTTCGGCCTCGGCATTGAGCGCGGGCTTGGTGGTCTCGGCGCCGAGCGCCTGCGAGCCCAGCCGTTGCAGCCATTGCCAGGTCTCGGAGAAGGTGCGTGGCATCTGGTCCACGCTTACCAGCACCGGCATCAGCGCGCTGCGGGCCTGGCTCGACAGCACGTGGCCATGCAGTTGCGCCAGCAGGGCCTGCTGGGCGCTGGCCGGCACGGGGCCCGTGGGGATGGCGTAGCGGGTCCAGGCCACGATGGGCGCGACGATCAGCAGGATGTCGTAGCGCACGCCGTTCTTCTCGATCTTCATCGACTCGGACAGCGTTTCGGCCTGCTCGATCAGGACCTCATAGGCGCCCACGTCGCCCTGGGCGAGGTGGTCCAGCGCGGCTTCCAGCGGGGCATCCTGGCCTGCCTTGAGCAGCTTTGGAATCGCTTCGCCAAGCTGATTCTCCCAGTACACGTCTTCGACGCGGCTGCCCGAGCGGTTGAGCGACTGGGCAAGCGTGATGAGGCGGGTGGCGTCACGGGTCAAGCGGGGAGCGGATTGGCTGCGGGATCGGGCCATAACTTCGGAGGACGTCCAGTAAGTGTGTAACGACGTAGTTTAACGCCCGCCACGGCGGTGGTCGCGGCGACGCCCGGGCGCCCGCGAATCGGGCAGCACAAGGGCGCCGACGGTCACCGGACTGGACCCGGCCTTCCGCCGGGGATTGGTGCGGGTCTGGCAACAGATCGTGCCTGTTTAGGGGATTTATTGCTGATTGGAATCGACCGACAATGAACCCATCATCAAGCTTTCCTGGAGTCATCGCCATGCGCTGGCCTACGCTTTTCGTTTCCCACGGTTCCCCCATGCTGGCCGTCGAACCCGGTTCGACCGGCCCCGCGCTGGCCGCCTGGAGCCAGTCCCTGGGCCGCAAGCCGCGCGCCATCCTGGTGGTCTCGCCGCACTGGATGGGCCATGGCCTGGCCCTGTCCACCCGCGACCAGCAGGTGGCCTGGCACGATTTCGGCGGCTTTCCGCCCGAACTCTACACGCTGCAATACGCCGCGCCCGGCTCGCCCGAGCTGGCGGCGCGCACGCAGGCCCTGCTGGCCGAGGCCGGCATCGCCGCCGACCGCGATCCGCGCCGGCCGCTGGACCATGGCGCCTGGGTGCCGCTGCGCTACCTCTATCCCGAGGTCGACGTGCCGGTGGTGCAACTGTCGCTGGACATGGGCCGCGACGCCGCCGGCCAGTTGGAACTGGGCCGCGCCCTGGCGCCGCTGCGCGACGAGGACGTGCTGATCATCGGCTCGGGGTCGCTGACGCACAACCTGCGCGACGTGCGCATGCCGCAGGACGCGCCGCCGGCGCCTTACGTGCCGGCGTTCCAGGCGTGGTATGCCGAACACCTGGCCGCCAACGACGTGCCGGCGCTGCTCGACTGGCAGGCGCGCGCACCGGGCGCGGCGCAGGCCCATCCGCACGACGATCACCTGATGCCGCTCTACGTGGCGCTGGGCGCGGGCGGCGGCCAGGCCACCCGCCTGACGGACGAGATCTCGTACGGCGCGCTGGCGATGGACGCCTATGCATTCAACTGAGGCCTGTTGACGCCCCTCACCGCCGCCAACGTTTGGTTACCCCATGCGGTACCAAACCCCGCTGCGTCTATGCATAATGGCAGCCGCCCGCAATGCGGGCGTTTTCCTGTTCTGGACGCATGCCGGAGCCATCCGGCCGGGAGTGTAGAGATCGTGAATGCGCATATCGTGAAAGCCGCGAGTCTGGCCATCGTCGCCGCCACGCTGACGGCGGCTTCGTCCGCCTGGGCCGAGGACGTCGAGGGCTCCCGCGACCATCCCGCCCTGACGCGTTTCGAGGGCGCCGAGATCCGTGCCTACGAATTCAAGGACTACGACGAAGCCGTGATGCCCAACCAGCCCATCACCCGCGAAAGCGAGGCCAGGGGCCTGACGCTGGAAGGCAAGCTGACGCGCATCGCCTATCGCATCGATGGCAAGAAGTCGGCGCTGGAGGTCTATCGCAACTATCAAGGCGCGCTGCAGGCCGGCGGCTTCAAGACGCTGTTCGAATGCAAGGGCGACGAGCAGTGCGGCGGCGACTTCCAGTCGTTCGTCCTGAACAGCGGCAAGGTCAGCCAGCCGGGGCAGGGCGACGCGGCGTTCGGCGGCAAGTACTACGCGGTGCTGGCCAAGAAAGAGGCGCCCACCGGCGACATCTACGTGTTCCTGGATGTGATGGACGACACCTCCAACAACATCACGCCGGTGTTCCAGCAGGTGATCGAGACCAAGCCCATGCAGACC
Source organism: Achromobacter dolens (assembly GCF_902859745.1). GTDB lineage: Bacteria > Pseudomonadota > Gammaproteobacteria > Burkholderiales > Burkholderiaceae_B > Achromobacter > Achromobacter dolens. The sequence goes on from NZ_CADIJW010000018.1 coordinate 10,215, forward strand.
GGCCAGGTCAAGGTGCTGGACATGGCCGCCATGCAGAAGTCGCTGGCCGAATCGGGCCGCGTCGCGGTCTACGGCGTCTACTTCGATACCGACAAGGCCGAGGTCAAGCCCGAGTCCAAGGCCGCGCTCGACGAGATGGGCAAGCTGCTCAACGCCAACCCGAAGCTGAAGGTCTACGTGGTCGGCCACACCGACAACCAGGGCACGCTGGCCGGCAACCTGGACCTGTCGCAAAAGCGCGCCGACGCCGTGGTCAAGGCGCTGGAAGCGGGCTACAAGATCCCGGCCGCGCGCCTGTCGGCGCGGGGCGTGGCCTCGCTGGCGCCGGTGGCGGCCAACGACGCCGAGGCCGGCCGCGCCAAGAACCGCCGGGTCGAACTGGTCGCGCAATGATGGGGTGAGCCTGCCACGCGTCGCGATGGCAGGCGGCGCGCGGCCATGAAAAAAGCCCCTGGAACCTCGGTTCCAGGGGCTTTGCCTTTGCGGCCCGCGCGTTACGCGGCCAGCAACTGGCGCAGCACGAAGGGCAGGATGCCGCCGTGCTGGTAGTAGTCGACCTCGATCGGGGTGTCGATGCGCAGCAGCAGCGTCACGTCCTGCTTCGAACCATCCTTGCGGGTGATCGTCAGCGTTACGTCCTGCATCGGCTTGATGCCGTTCTCCAGGCCCGAGATGTCGTAGGTTTCCTCGCCGGTGATGCCCAGCGACTGCACGCTGTCGTTGCCCTTGAACTGCAGCGGCAGCACGCCCATGCCCACCAGGTTGCTGCGGTGGATGCGCTCGAAGCTGCGCGTGATGACGGCCTTGACGCCCAGCAACTGGGTGCCCTTGGCGGCCCAGTCGCGCGACGAGCCGGTGCCGTACTCTTCGCCGCCGAACACCACGGTGGGCGTGCCGGCCGCCACGTACTTCATGGCCGCGTCGTAGATCGACATCTGTTCGCCGGTGGGCTGGAACAGGGTTTCGCCGCCTTCGAAGCGGCTGCCGTCCGGGCGCGCCGGGATCATCAGGTTCTTGATGCGCACGTTGGCGAAGGTGCCGCGCATCATGATTTCATGGTTGCCGCGGCGCGAGCCGTAGCTGTTGAAATCGGCCTTCATGACGCCGTGTTCCTTGAGCCACTTGCCCGCGGGCGAGGTTTCCTTGATGGAGCCGGCCGGCGAGATGTGGTCGGTGGTGACCGAGTCGCCGAACACGCCCAGCGCGCGGGCGTTCTTGACGGTCGGCATCGCGCTCGGCGTCATGCCGAAGCCTTCGAAGAACGGCGGCTCGGCGATGTAGGTGGAATCGGGCCAGTTGTAGGTCTCGCCCGTGACGCCCTTGATGTTCTCCCACAGCTTGCCGGGGTTGCTCTTGACCTGGCCATAGTTGGCCTCGAAGGCCTTGGGGTCCAGCGCGTACTTGAGCAGCGCCTCGACTTCCTCGGTGGTCGGCCAGATGTCGCCCAGCCAGATATCGCCGTTCTTGCCGCGGCCGACCGGTTCGGTCATCAGGTCGCGCGTCACGGTGCCGGCCAGGGCGTAGGCCACCACCAGCGGCGGCGAGGCCAGGAAGTTGGCCTTGATGTTCGGGTGGATGCGCGCCTCGAAGTTGCGGTTGCCGGACAGCACCGCCGAGCACACCAGGTCATTGCTGGTGATGACCTCGTTCAGGTCGGGCGTCAGGTCGCCGGCGTTGCCGATGCAGGTGGTGCAGCCGTAGGCGGCCACGTCGAAGCCCAGCTTCTCCAGGTAGGGCAGCAGGCCGGTCTTGGTCAGGTATTCGGTGACCACGCGCGATCCGGGGGCCAGCGAGGTCTTGATGTGCTTGGGCACCTTCAGGCCGGCTTCGACGGCCTTCTTGGCCAGCAGGCCCGCCGCCAGCAGCACGCTGGGGTTGGAGGTGTTGGTGCAGGAAGTGATGGCGGCGATCAGGATGTCGCCGTTCTTGACCTTGGTGCCGGTGCTGGTGGTGAAGGTCTGCTGCAGCTTCTCGGCCGGCTGGTTGAAGCCGTTCTCGGCGACCGGCTTGGAGAACAGGTCGATGAAGGTGCTCTTGACGTTGCCGATCTCGATGCGGTCCTGGGGGCGCTTGGGGCCGGCCAGCGACGGCGCCACGGTGGACAGGTCCAGCGTCAACAGCTTGGTGTAGTTGATGTCCTGGGCGGCGGGCACGCCGAACATGTCCTGGGCCTTGAAGTAGGCCTCGAACGCGGCGATTTCGTCTTCGGTGCGGCCGGTGCCGCGGAAGTAATCGATGGTGCGGCCGTCGACCGGGAAGAAGCCCATGGTGGCGCCATACTCGGGCGCCATGTTGCCGATGGTGGCGCGTTCGGCCACGGACAGGCTGGCCGTGCCCTCGCCACAGAACTCGACGAACTTGCCGACCACTTTTTCACGGCGCAGCATTTCGGTGATGGTCAGCACCAGGTCGGTGGCGGTGACGCCGCCGCGCAGCTTGCCCTTGAGTTCCACGCCGACCACGTCGGGCGTCAGGAAGTACACCGGCTGACCCAGCATGCCGGCCTCGGCCTCGATGCCGCCCACGCCCCAGCCGACCACGCCGATGCCGTTGATCATGGTGGTGTGGCTGTCGGTGCCCACCAGCGAATCGGGGTAGTAGATATTGTTCTTCTTGTCCTGGTGCACGCCGCGCGCCAGGTATTCCAGGTTGACCTGGTGGACGATGCCGAAGCCCGGGGGCACCACGCCGAAGGTGTCGAAGGCCTGCATGCCCCACTTCATGAACTGGTAGCGCTCCTGGTTGCGCTTGAATTCCAGCTTCATGTTCAGGTCCAGCGCATTCTTGGTGCCGAAGTAGTCGATCATGACCGAGTGGTCCACCACCAGGTCCACCGGCACCAGCGGTTCGATGCTCTTGGGGCTCTTGCCCATCTTGTTGGCCACCGAGCGCATGGCGGCGATGTCCGCCAGCAGCGGCACGCCGGTGAAGTCCTGCAGCACCACGCGCGCCACCACGAACGGGATTTCATCCTCGCGCTTGGCGTTGGCCTGCCAGTTGGCGAGCTGGCGCACGTGTTCCTCGGTCACCTTCTTGCCATCGCAATTGCGCAGCACGGATTCCAGCACGATGCGGATGGAGACCGGCAGCCGCTGCACGTCCACGCCCAGCGCCTTGCCCAGCGCCGGCAGCGAATAGTACTGACAGGACTTGTTGCCGATCTTGAAATTCTTGAGTGTGTCGAGGGTGTTGTGCGGCATGATGGACTCCGTGGTTTTGCCCGCGTAAAGCCGGCATTTTCAGGCGTTTCGACGCGTTTGTCATTCCGGGCGACAGCGGCGCGGGTTCGGTCTGTGTCTTATATCTTATATAAGACTTGAAGGGCGCGTCAAAGTTCCCGCCCGCGCCGGCCTGCGGGTTGCGCGGCGGTCGCGCAAACCCCTACTGTGCGGCAGCCGCGTCGTCCCTGCAAGTCCCCTTTTTTTAACAAAGAAGTCCTACAAGCGCATGGCGGCGGGAGCCGGGGTCGTGCCGCGCGGCACGCCGCCGGTCGAGGCGGACAAGCTGCGCGAGGCAGTGGCCGCGGTGATGCGCCAGGCGGATTTCCGCGACCGCTTCCAGGCGCAAGGCCTGGTGATCCAGGCGCCGCGCCTCAGGCCAGCAAGGCCGGCATTTCCGCCGCCGCGAAATCCAGGAAACGCCGCAGGGCCAGCGGCGCGCCGCGGCGGGCGGGCATGACCGCGTAGATGCGCGCCGGGTCAGCGCGCCAGGCGGGCAGCAGTTGCGCCAGGTCGCCCCTGGCCAGGGAGCCGGCGCAGAGATAGTGGGGCAGCAGCGCCACGCCCAGGCCGGCGCGCGCCATCTCGCGCAGCGCCGCGAGGTTGCTGCTGAGGCAGCGGGGGCGGAATTCGATCGACTCGGCTTCGCCCGCGGGGCCGGTGAAATGCCAGCTTTGCGGGCTGTCCTGGGTGGCGTGGGCCAGCAGCGGCAACGCGCTCAGTTCGCGCGGATGGCGCGGCGCGGCCCGGGCCATCTCCGGAGCCGCCACCAGGATCAGCGGCACCGGCGCCAGTTCGCGCGCCACCAGCCTCGAATCCGTGAGCGAGGCGCCCTGGGCGCGGAAGGCCAGGTCATAGCCTTCGCCCACCAGGTCGATGATCTGGTCGCGGGTGTCCAGCAATACCCGCACGCCGGGGTGCTTCAGGCAGAAGCGCGACACCAATTCGCCCAGCAGGGACACGGCCAGGGCGGAGGGGGCGGTCATGCGCAGCAGGCCGCTGGGCGTGTCGCCCATCGCCGCCGCCAGGTCGAAGGCGCTGCGGGCCTCGCGCGCCATCGCCAGCGCATGCACGTAGATCTGCTCGCCCATGGGCGTGAGCGAGACGCGGCGGGTGTTGCGTTGCAGCAACCGCAGGCCCAGCCGCGTCTCCAGCTCGGCCACGCGCCGGCTGAGTTTGGAACGCTGCATATTGAGCACGCGGGCGGCGGCGGAGAAACCGCCTTTTTCCACTACCTCGGTGAAAAGCAGCAGGTCGTCGAGATGATGGATATAGGAATGCATGGGCCAGGTTGGGGAATTGTCCTGTAACGCAGGACAATTATTCCTGAAATTAGCGTCTACTGTGCCGGACGCGGAACCCATAAGCTCTGCGCCACCCAAAAATCCAGGCAGCAGCTCCTTGACCATCCGCCTCAGTCCGCCCGTGGCCAAGCCGTTCGAGCCCGCGGGCGACGCCTGTTCGTTCCGGCAATTCCGCCAACCCGATTTTCCGCGCGGCATGTCGCCGCTGGTGCTGGCGGAGCATTTCGTCATGACCGGCCCCAGCTTCGCGCCGCACCCCCACGCCGGCATGTCGGCCGTGACGCTATTGCTGGAAGACAGCCGCGGCGCCCTGCGCAGCCGAGACAGCATGGACAACGACCATGAGATCCGGGCCGGCGACCTGCATTGGACCGTGGCCGGACGCGGCGTGATCCACGATCAGCAGCCCGTGGGAGAGTCGCGCCTGAACGGGGTGCGGTTGTACGTCAACCTGCCGCAGCGGCTCAAGTCGCTGCCGCCCGAGGCCTCGTTGCTGCGCGCCTGGGAGATGCCGGTCCTGCAGGGCGACGCCGGCCGCGTGCGGGTGGTGTCGGGCCGCTACGATGGCTGGGAAGCGCCGCTGGCCACCCCCGAGCCGTTGTTGATCCTGGATGGCTGGCTGCGCCCGGGGGCGTCGCGGCTGGTGACGCTGCCGGCCGGCTGGAACGCCTGGCTATACGCGGTCCACGGCGAACTGGGAGTGCGGGCCCGCCACCAGATCACGGCGCCGGCGCGCCCGCCGGCGGATCTCGGGACGCGCCCGATGGCGCCGTTCCGGCCGCGCGGCCGGGGGGCGGTGGCGGACAGGCGCGTCCCCGATCCCGATTTCGCCATCCTGCCGCCGGGGGCGGCGCTGACGGCCACGGCGGATCGCGATGGGCTGCTGCAACTGCTGGCGGCCGGAGCGCCGGTTCATTTCCTCCTGGTGGCGGGGCGGGCCATCGACGAGCCCGTGATCCAGCGCGGGCCGTTCGTCATGGCGGACGCGCGGGCCCTGGGGCGGACCATGGCGGCCTACGAAGCCGGGGAATTCGGCCGACTGCGCGACCCGGCGGACCTGCCGGGTTGACGAGCCCCGCGGGCTGGGCGCAAGCCGGCGTCGCGGACAACCATCGGAAACTAATCGTTGTAAGCGAGCAACAAAGCTGTCGTCCATATTAAGGGACGCAATGAGAATGATTTCGTTTTATATAGAATCGACCCCGCACGATCTCAATCTCCCTTGGTGAACGGACTCCACAAGACCGGCATGGCCGGCTTTGCGGCAGTTCGAATGGCAAGCCGTTACCCCGCGTGACCCTCATCGGGATTGTTGCGATCCCTGCTTCCTGCGAAGCGCCCGCCTACCGATTCCCGATATGAAAATACGAACTCTTGCGTGCGTGGTTGCGGCCCTGCCGTACACCGCCCTCCATGCCCAATCCGCCGCGCCCGCCGCCGACGGCTCCGTCGTCTCCATGGAGGCAATCAAGGTCGAGGCCAGCGCCGACGCTTCGGCCGGCGGCCTGGCCCAGCCCTACGCGGGCGGCCAGGTGGCCCGCGGCGGCCGCGTCGGCGTGCTGGGCACGCAGGACATCATGAGCACGCCGTTCAGCATCACCAGCTACACCAACGAGCTGATCCAGGACAAGCAGGCGCGCAGCGTCGGCGACGTGCTGCAGAACGATCCGGGCGTGCGCGTGGCGCGCGGCTTCGGCAATTTCCAGGAGTCGTACTTCATCCGCGGCTTCATCCTCAGTTCGGATGACGTGGCCTACAACGGCCTGTACAGCCTGCTGCCGCGCCAGTACATCGCCACCGAACTGTTCGAGCGCGTCGAAGTGCTGCGCGGCGCGTCGGCCTTCCTGACGGGGGCGGCGCCCAGCGGCGGCGGCATCGGCGGCGTCATCAACCTGGTGCCCAAGCGCGCGCCCAACGAGCCGCTCACCCGCTTCACCACCGGCGTGTCCAGCGGCGGCCAGTTCTCCGTGTCGACCGACATCGCGCGCCGTTTCGGGCCGGACGACAGCACCGGTATCCGCCTGAACGTCGCCAACCGCAGCGGCGACACCGGCATCGATGACGAACATTCCCGCACCAGCCTGGTGTCGTTGGGCCTGGACTGGCGCTCGGCCGACACGCGGTTGTCGGCGGATATCGGCTGGCAGGAGAACAAGCTCAAGCGCGCGCGGCCGAACATTAGTGTTGTGGGCCTGAAGGACCATGTGCCCGATGCGCCTGATGCCAGTTCCAATTACGCGCAGCCGTGGTCGTACTCCAATGAACGCGATGTCTTCGGGACGATTCGCGCAGAGCACGATTTCAGCGACAAGCTTACCGGCTGGGCCGCCTTTGGTATGCGCCGTAGCGATGAGGCGAATTCGCTGGGCAACATCAATCTGACCAATGCCTATTCGGGCGCCAGCAATTTCTATCGCTTTGACAACACCCGCAAGGACAACGTCAATACGGGTGAGTTGGGGCTGCGTGCCAAGGTTCGGACGGGACCCGTGGGGCATGAATTCGTGGTGTCGGCGTCCTTCTTCGACTTGAAAACGAAGAATGCCTACATCATGGATGCAGGGAACAAGTTTCCGACCAATATCTACGATCCACAGTCATATGACAAACCGGCTTTCAGCGCGGGAGCGTCGCGGGGCAATGATATTGACGATCCTGCTCTTCAGGCGCGTACGCGGCTCAGCAGCTATGCACTCGGCGACACGTTGTCATTCCTGGACGACAAGGTGCTGCTGACGCTGGGCATTCGCCACCAGCGCCTGTCCTCGCGCAGCTATGCCTACAACACCGGCAAGGAGCAGGGCTCCTACGACGCCAGCCACAACTCGCCGGCCGCCGGCATTGTCTTCAAGGTGGCGCCGAGCGTGTCGTTGTATGCCAACTACATCGAAGCCCTGGTGGCCGGCGGTACCGCTCCGCTTAGGGCAAATGACAAGCCCGTGCCCAACGGCGGCGAGAGCCTGCAGCCTTACGTTTCCAAGCAAAAGGAAATCGGCGTCAAGTACGACGGCGGCGGCCTGGGCGCGGGCCTGGCGCTGTTCTCCACCGACAAGCCGCGCGCGGCCTATGACGCGTCCAATCGGTTCACCGCCTCCGGCAAGGACCGCCACCAGGGCATCGAGCTGACCGTGTTCGGCGAGCCGATCGACCGCGTGCGCGTGCTGGGCGGCCTGACCTTCCTGGACGCCAAGCAGCGTTCCACCGGCAACAGCGCCATCGACGGCAACCGCGTCATCGGCGTGCCGCGCTTCCAGGCCAACCTGGGCGCGGAATGGGACATCCCCGGCGTGCAGGGCCTGGCCGTGGACGGCCGCGTGGTCTACACCGGCGCCTCCTATGCGGACGACGCCAACACCCTCAAGGTGCCCGGCTGGACCCGCTTCGACGCCGGCCTGCGCTACATGATGGACGTGGACGGCCACGTGGTGACGCTGCGCGCCCGCGTCGAGAATATCGCCAACCGCAACTACTGGTCGTCGGTGGGCGGCTACCCGGGCAACGGTTACCTGGTGCTGGGCGGCCCGCGCACCTTCTCGCTGAGCGCCAGCATGGACTTCTGAGCGCGGATGCCCGCCGCCCGGCGGGCGCCGCGCAGGCCAGGAAAAGCAACGCCCCGGCGGTCTAGGTCATCAACCAGCCGCCCGCCACGTCCAGCACCTGCCCGGTCACGAACCGCGCCTGGTCCGAGGCGAAGAACAGGCAGGCGTCGGCCACTTCCTCGGGCGTGCCGAGCCGGCGCAGCGCGGTGACCTCGGCCACGGCGTCGTTGATCTCCTTGGGCACGCTTTTCAGCAGCGGCGTGCTGATGCGCCCCGGCGCCAGGCCGTTGACGGTGACGTCGTGCTCGCCCAGTTCCGCGGCCCAGTGGCGCGTCAGGCCCAGCAGCGCCGCCTTGGTGGCGGCGTAGTGCGCGGCGACGATGTCGCAATAGGCCTTGCCCGCCACCGACGACATGTTGATCACGCGCCCCTGGCGCTGGCGCACCATGTGCGGCGTGGCCAGGTGGGTCATGTAGAACACGCTGTTCAGGTTGACCGCCACCACCTTGTCCCATTCGCCCGGCGTCATCTCCCAGACCTTCAGCGCGCGGCCGTCGGTCTTGGGCGAGATGCCGACGTTGTTGACCAGGATGGTGGCGGGGCCGAGGTCGCGGGTGATGCGGTCATACGCAGCCTGGCACTGGTCGAAGTGCGAGACATCGGCGTGCACGAAGCTCACGGCATGGCCGCGCTTTTTCAGCTCCCTCTCATAGGCCTGGCCGCCCTGCGAATTGAAGTCGATCAGCCCGACCTTGCCGCCTTCGGCCAGGAAGCCCTCGACGATGGCCGAACCGATGCCGCCGACGGCGCCGGTGACGATGATGACCTGATCCTGGAAGCGCGCGCTCATGCCCGCACCTTCAACATGATCTTGCCGATGTGCCGGCTGCTTTCCATCAGCGCGTGGGCCTGGGCCGCTTCTTCCAGCGGGAACACCTGGTGGATCAGCGGCAGGCAGCGCCCCTGTTCCATCAGCGGCAGCACCTTGTCGGCCAGCGCCTGGGCGATGGCGCCCTTGTCTTCGTCCGAACGCGGCCGCAGGGTGGAGCCGGTGAACGACAGCCGGCGGGTCATGATGGGCAGGGCGTCGATTTCGGCCTTGCTGCCTTCCAGGAAGGCGATCTGCACCAGCCGGCCATTCACCGCCAGCAGGCGGAGATTCTTGTTGATGTAGGCGCCGCCAACCATGTCGAGGATCACGTCCACGCCCTGGCCGCCGGTGGCCTGGCGGACCTCCGCCTCGAAGTCGGTGTCGCGGTAGATCAGCGCGTGCTGCGCGCCGGCCTTCAGGCAGGCCTCGGCCTTCTCCTGGTTGCCCACCGTGGTCCAGACCTCGGCGCCGAAGGCGCGCGCCAGTTGGATCGCGGTCAGGCCGATGCCGCTGGAGCCGCCATGCACCAGGAACTTCTCGCCGGCCGCGAGGCGGGCGCGCTCGAACACGTTGGTCCAGACGGTGAAATAGTTTTCCGGGATGGCGGCGGCGGACAGCAGGTCCAGGCCGCGCGGCACCGGCAGGCAGTGGCGCTCGTCGGCCAGGCAGTACTGCGCGTAGCCGCCGCCGGGCGTCAGCGCGCAGACCCGGTCGCCAACCTGCCAGCGCGTGGCGTCGGGACCGACGGCGACGATGGTGCCCGCGACCTCCAGTCCCAGGTAGGGCGAGGCGCCGGGCGGCGGCGGATACGAGCCCGAGCGTTGCAGCACGTCGGGGCGGTTGACGCCGGCGTAGGCCACCTCGATCAGCACCTGGCGGCCGGCGGGCGCGGCCATCTCGCGTTCGGCCAGGCGCAGGCAATCGGGCGCGCCGCCGGTGCCGTGGTCGATGAATGTGCAGCGTAGAGACATGAATGCGGTCCTTCGGATTTCAGTGGCCCAGATAGGCCTTCTTGACATGGGGATCGGCCAGCAGCTCGGCGCCGGTGCCCGTGCGCACGATGGCGCCGTTCTCCAGCACGTAGCCGCGGTCGGCCAGGCGCAGCGTGCGGAACACGTTCTGCTCCACCAGCAGCACCGTGACGCCGTGGGACGTGACGTCGTGGATGATGTCGAACATCTGCTGCACCAGCAGCGGCGACAGGCCCAGCGAGGGCTCGTCGAACACTAGCAGCTTGGGATCGGCCATCATGCCGCGCGCGATCGCCACCATCTGCTGCTCGCCGCCGGACAGCGAGCCGGCGTACTGCCCCAGGCGCTCGCGCACCCGCGGGAAGATCCGCAGCACTTCCTCCAGCTTGCGCTGCACGATGGGGCGGGCGGCGCGCTTGTACGAGCCCATCAGCAGGTTGTCGCGCACCGTGAAGTGCGGGAACAACTGGCGGCCTTCGGGAATCATGGTGATCCCGGCGTCGACGATGTCGTAGGGCGTGCGGTTGGTCAGGTCGCGGCCCTCGAACTCGACCCGGCCGGCGGTGGCGGGAACCACGCCGCACAGCGTCTTCAGGGTGGTGGTCTTGCCGGCGCCGTTGGCGCCGATCAGCGTCACGATCTCGCCGGCATTGACCTCGAAGTTCAGGCCGTTGAGCACCTGGCTCTTGCCGTAGCCCGACGACAGATCCGAAACCTTAAGCATCCTGGTACTCCTTGCCCAAATAGGCCTCGATGACGGCGGGGTTCTCGACCACGTCCTTGGGGGCGCCGCTCACCAGCACCGCGCCTTCGTTCAGCACGATGATGCGGTCAGACAGCGCCATGGTGGCCTGCATCATGTGCTCGATCAGCAGCACCGACACGCCCGAATCGCGGATGCGGCGGATCATCTTGATCGACTTCTCGATGTCGGTGGGGTTCAGCCCCGCCATTACCTCGTCCAGCAGCAGGATGCGCGGCCGGATCGCCAGCGCGCGGGCGATCTCCAGCCGCTTCATGCCGCCTACCGTCAGGCTGCGGGCCTCGGTGTTCAGGTACTTGAGCAGGTCGGTTTCCTCGGCCACCTTGAGCGCGATCTGCTCGGCCTCCTCGCGGTCGGCGGTGCGGATGAAGGCGCCCAGCATGATGTTCTCCAATACCGTCAGGCCGGTGAACGGCTTGGCGATCTGGAAGGTGCGGCCCAGGCCCTGGTGCGCGAACTCGTCCGGCGTGCTGCACGAGACCCAGTTGCCCTTGGCGTCGACCATGGACACCGCGCCCTTGTCGGGCGACAGGAAGCCGGACAGCAGGTTGAACACCGTGGTCTTGCCGGCGCCGTTGGGGCCGATCATGCCCAGGATCTCGTACTGGTTCAGCGTCAGCGAGACATCGTTGGTGGCGCGCAGGCCGCCGAAGCTCTTGAACAGGTTCTCGGCCTTGAGCACCGGCTGCTCGCGCCGCGCCGCGTCGGTCGGACGGGCCGGTTCGACCAGTTGGCGCCGGGCGCGCGGCGTGCCCAGGTAGGGTAGGCGCGCCAGGGCGCGCTCGATGGCCGGACCGAAGGCGCCGGCCAGGCCGCGCGGGATGGTCAGCACCACCGCCACCAGGATCAGGCCGTAGATCAGCCCGTGCATGCCGTTGCCCACGCTGGACAGCCAGCCGCGCGCCAGCTCGGCGATTGGCAGCACCAGGAAGGTGCCGGCGATGGGGCCGGCCACCGTGCCCAGGCCGCCGATCAGCGCGAACATCGCCACCTGCACCGACAATTCCAGCGAGAAGGCCGAGCTGGGATCGACGAAGGTCAGGTAAGTGATGTGGAAGGTGCCGATCACGCTGGTCAGCATGGCCGACACCACCGCGGCGATGATCTTGACGCGCACCGTGTGGATGCCCACCGCCAGCGCCGCGTCCTCTCGCTCGCGGATGGCGATCAGGTAATGGCCGATGCGCGACTTGCGGATGTACCACGAGACCCAGGTCACCAGCAGGAACAGGCCGAAGGCGATGATCACGTAGTTGATCTTCTCGCGGAACACGATCCAGGCCCAGCCGATGTTCAGCGGCAGGCTGATGCCGCTGGAGCCGCCGGTCCAGCTTTCCTCGTGGATCACCAGCAGCCGCACCACTTCCAGGATGGCGATGGTGGCCAGCGCGAAGAACGGCCCGCGCAGCCGCAGCGTGGGATAGCTGATGATGATGGCCACGGCCGCCGAGATGGCCGCGCCCGCCAGCATGCCGAACCACGGCGAGATGCCGAAGTTCTGCGTCAGCAGGGTGGCGGTGTAGCCGCCGATGCCGTAGAACACCGCGTGGCCCAGCGACAACTGGCCGGCGTAGCCGCCGACGATGTTCCAGGCCACCGACAGCGCGGAAAAGACGAACAGCAGGACGAACAGGTTGGTCCAGAACGGCGTGCCCGTGACGACGGGCACGATGAACATGACGATCAGCAGAATCAGGCTGACGTAGGCTTTGGGGCTTCGAAAGTCGGGAAACACGTCTCGCTCCTTGTGGCTCTGATCACTCTGTGCCGACGCCGAACAGGCCGGTCGGACGCAGGACAAGGATCAAGAGGAAGATCCCGAAATAGACGACCTCTTTGAGGTCGGGGGCGATGTAGTAGCCGGCCAGCGTATCGACGATGCCGATGATCATGGACCCGGCCACCGCGCCGTACAGGCTGCCCAGGCCGCCCAGCACCACGATCACGAAGGCGGTCAGCACGAAGTACGTGCCTACTGTCGGGAACACCGGATACTGAGGCGCCAGGAGGCCCGCGGCGATGCCGACGAAGGCGGTGCCCAGGCCGAAGGCGATGGCGTAGACGTTGTTGACATTCACCCCCATCAGCGTGGCGGCGTAGCGGTGCTGCGCCACCGCCCGCAGCGCGCGGCCCAGGTAGGTGCGGTGCATGAACAGGTGCAGCAGCACGGCCAGGCTCAGGCCGACCACGAAGGTCACCAACTGGCCGGTGACCATGGAGTAGTTGCCGACGTCCAGGGTGCTGGTGCCCAGTTGCACCGGGGCGCGGAACACGTTGGCGCCGAAGATCACCAGCGCCAGGTTCAGCAGGATGGTGGACACGCCCACCGTGGCGAAGATCTGGATGTGCTGGTCGGCGTTGAGCAGCGGCTGGATGATGCCCTTCTGCGTCAGCGCGCCCAGCGCGAACAGGATGACCGCCACCGGCACCAGGCCGATGTACGGGTGCACGCCGAACTGCGCCGCGATCAGGTAGACCGCGTACATGCCGATCATCAGGAATTCGCCATGCGCGAAGTTGACGACGCGGACCACGCCGAAGATCAGCGTCAGCCCCAGGCTGATGATGGTGTAGGCGCCGCCCAGCAACAGGCCGTTGATGACCAGTTGAATGAAGATATCCATGGTGCAACCTCTTGGAACGGGGCGCGTCCCGGCCGCGCGCCGTCGCCGGCGGGGCCGGGGCCGCGGGCCCCAGTGAAACGCCGGACGCCCCCGAGCGTCCGGTTTGCTGGCTTGCCGTGCCGGGCCTGCCCGATGGCGGCCCCGGCGTCCTATTTCTTGAAGACGGGCTTGCCCAGCGCGAGGTTGTCAGGCGCGATGGTGACCAGCTTGCCATCCTGCCACTGCATCACGTAGAAGGTCGAGGCGTTGTTCTGGCCGTCCTCGCCGAAGTCGAAGGCCCAGCCGTTGGCGGTCTGGCCGGCCGGCTTCTTGTACGCCAGCACGGCCGCGCGGATCTTGTCCTTGTCGGTGGACTTGGCGTTGGTGATGGCTTCGAAGAAGGCCTTGGCGCCGACATAGTTGGTCAGGCTGTGGCCGGACTGCGGGTCGCTCTTGTAGGTGGTCTTGTAGGCTTCCAGGAACTTGTCCAGGCCGGGCGCGCCGGCCGGATTGATGGACGCCTGCGGGAAGTCCAGGTCGAACACGCCGTTCATGTCGGCGCCCACGGCCTTGGCGGTGTCGGCCAGCGAATAGCCGCCGCCGGCGCCGATCACCACCTTGGGCTTGAAGCCGGCGGCGCGCGCCTGGCTGAAGTACAGGATGGCGTCGTTCTGGTAGGCGGTCTGCAGCACCACGTCGACCTTGGCGCCCTTCAGGCGCAGGATCAGCGAGGACAGGTCGACCGTCTTGGCCGAATAGGGCAGCACCTCGGCCACGGTGTAGCCCAGTTCCTGGGCGCGCTTTTTCTCGGTGGCGGCCACGTCGGTGCCGTAGGGGCCGTCCTCGTGGATGATGCCGATGCGCACTTCCTTCGGGTTCAGGCCCATGCCCGGCCCGATGATGTCGTGCAGCGCGTTGACCACCGACACGCCGTACAGCGCGGTGTTGGGGTTGCTGCGGAACAGGTACTTGTAGCCGCGCGTGGTGATCTTGTGGGCGGTGGCGCCCAGCTCGAAGTAGGGCACGCCGGCCAGCTCGGTCACGGGCGAGGCCGCGTACGAGATGCCCGAGGCGTAGCTGCCGAACACGCCGACCACGTTCGATGAGATCAATCGCTTGGTCTCGGACACCGCCTGGGTCGGGTCGACCGCGTCGGCCTTGATGATCTGGATCTTCTCGCCGTTGATCCCGCCGGCGGCATTGATTTCGTTGACGGCCAGCTCCAGGCCGCGATAGCTCTCCTGCCCCAGCAACGCCAGCGCGCCGCTGAACGGGAAGAGGGCGCCCACCTTGATGTCGGCCGCCGCGGTGCCGCTGGCCATGACGCCGCACAGGCCCAGCGCGATGGCGAATTGTTTGATCTTGAACACTGTCTACGCTCCTTTGTGGGTTTGGATGCGGACTGTTGTCTGAGTCGTCCGTCTGTTTTTGAATATATGATATATGCGCCGGCGGGGTGTGAGAACCTCGTCCTGGATTCTAGTGCCGGACTTGGCCGGCTGAATCGGGGATTTCCCTCAAGCCGCATGAATAAAGCGTTTGCGGGCAGTTTTCGCCTGCGTGACAGGTCAAATTCCGCTGTCCGGGCGCTGTTTCGCGGACCTTTTCATGGCTGCTTTGCTGGCAAGAAAGTTCCCCTTTGAATCATATATCCTATATGATCAAAAGGCGTTTGAGCATAAGAATCCAGGAGACAAAGAGCATGTTCGAGGAAGTGGATTTCGCCGGAAAAAAGGTACTCATCACCGCCGGCGCCGATGGACTGGGCCTGGAAATGGCGCAGGTGTTCCACCGCGCGGGGGCGTCGGTGCTGGTGTGCGACGTCAACCGCGAGCGGCTGGCCGCGCTGCCGGCCGAATTGCCCGGCGTGCGCGCGGTGCATGCCGACGTGTCGGATGAAGACAGCGTGGCCGCCCTGTTCGATGCCGTGCGCCAGCAGTTGGGCGGCCTGGACATCCTGGTCAACAACGCCGGCGTGGCCGGCCCCACGGGTTTCGTCGAGACCTTGTCCAAGGCCGACTGGGACCGCACCCTGGCGGTCAACATCACCGGCCAGTTCCTGTGCGCGCGCCAGGCCATCCCGCTGCTCAAGCAGTCGCGCGCCGGCGTCATGATCAACCTGTCGTCGGCCGCGGGCCACCTGGGCTTTGCCGGACGCTCGGTCTATTCGGCCTCGAAGTGGGCGGTGATCGGCTTCACCAAGTCGCTGGCGATCGAGCTGGGCGGCCACGGCATCCGCGTCAACGCCATCCTGCCGGGCGCGGTCGAAGGCCCGCGTATCCGCGCCGTGATCGAGGCCAAGGCCAGGACGCTGGACAAGCCGGTCGAGGAAATCGCCGCGCTCTACGAGAACCAGGCCGCGCTGGGCCGCATGGTCACGGCGCGCGACATTGCCAACATGGTGCTGTTCAACGCCAGCGAGGCCGCCCGCAGCGTCACGGGGCAGGCCATCGTGGTGGACGGCTTCACGCAGAAGCTCTACTGATGGCGGCCGATCCGCGGCGGCGCCACGCCGCCATCATCGGCACCGGCCTGATCGGCCAGGCCTGGGCCATCGTGTTCGCGCGCCAGGGCTGGCAGGTGCGGCTGTACGACGTCGACGCCGCCATGCTGGCCGAGGCCGGCGCGCTGATCCGGCGCCAGCTCGATGCATTGCAGGCGCACGGCCTGCTGCGCGACGCGGCGGCGGCCGCCGCCCGCATCGAAGTGGCGGCCAGCCTGCCCGAGGCGCTGGCCGGCGCCCGCTACATCCAGGAGAACTCGCCCGAGCGGCGGGATCTGAAGCGCGAGCTGTTCGCGCGACTGGACGCGGCGGCCGATCCCGACGCCATCATCGGCAGTTCCACGTCCAGCATTCCCGCCAGCGAATTCACCGAAGGCCTGCCCGGCCGGGCGCGCTGCCTGGTGGCGCATCCGGTCAATCCGCCGTACCTGATCCCGGTGGTGGAGCTGTGCCCGGCGCCCTGGACCAGCGAGGCCGCCATGCAGGCGGCGCGCGACATCATGCTGGACATCGGCCAGAAGCCGGTGACGATGCGGCGCGAGATCGAGGGCTTCATCCTCAACCGCCTGCAGGGCGCGCTGCTGCACGAGGCCTTCCGCCTGGCCGCCGCCGGCATCGCCAGCGCCGAGGACATCGATACCACGGTCAAGGACGGCCTGGGCCTGCGCTGGTCGTTCATGGGGCCGTTCGAGACCATCGACCTGAACGCGCCCGGCGGCCTTGCCGACTACTGCGCGCGCTACGGCGGGCTGTACCAATCCATCGGCGCCAGCCAGCGCGAACCCGTGCCCTGGGACGGCGCGCTGGTCGAGGCCCTGGCGGCCGAACGGCGCGGCCTGCTGCCCGCCGAAGACCTGACGACGCGCCGCTACTGGCGCGACGAACAACTGATGCGCCTGATGCGCCACAAGCAACAGCAAGACAACGGAGACGAAAATGGCTAAGCCGAAACAGAAGGTCGTGATCACCTGCGCCGTGACGGGCGCCATCCATACCCCCAGCATGTCGCCGCACCTGCCGGTGACGGCCGACGAGATCGCCGAGGCCGCCATCGGCGCGGCCCGCGCCGGCGCCGCCGTGCTGCACCTGCACGCGCGCGACCCGGAAACCGGCAAGCCGTCGCAGGACCCGGCGCTGTTCGAGCCGTTCCTCAAGCGCATCAAGGCCGAGACCGACGCCATCATCAACATCACCACCGGCGGCAGTCCGCACATGACGGTGCAGGAACGCATGCGGCCGGCCACCACCTTCAAGCCGGAGCTGGCGTCGCTGAACATGGGCTCGATGAACTTCGGCCTGTTCCCGATGCTGGGCCGCTTCCAGGACTTCAAGCATGAGTGGGAGCGCGAGCACCTGGAGAACAGCCGCTCGCTGATCTTCCGCAACACCTACCAGGACATCGAGTCGATCCTGGAGCTGGGCAACGCCAACGGCACGCGCTTCGAGTTCGAGTGCTACGACATCAGCCACCTGTACAACCTGGCGCATTTCGTCGACCGCGGCCTGGTGAAGTCGCCGCCGTTCATCCAGTCGGTGTTCGGCATCCTGGGCGGCATTGGCCCGCACCCCGAAGACCTGATGCACATGAAGCGCACCGCCGACCGCCTGTTTGGCAACGAATACGAATGGTCGATCCTGGGCGCCGGCCGCAACCAGATGCCGCTGGCCACCATCGGCGCGGCCATGGGCTCGAACGTGCGGGTGGGTCTGGAGGATTCGCTGTGGATCGGGCCGGGCCAACTGGCCGAGTCGAACCGCTCGCAGGTCGAGCGCATCCGCACCATCCTGGAGGCGCTCAACCTGGAAGTGGCCACGCCCGCCGATACCCGCGCCAAGCTGGGCCTGAAGGGCGGCGACAACGTGGCTTTCTGACGCCAGGCCGGGCAAGGGCGTGCGCGCCGCCGCCGGATTGATGCCCCTGCCGATGGCGCGGCGCGCGGCCCGCCGGATGCGGGTCGCGGCGCTCCCGGGCGCCGCCCGCGGGACGCCGCCAGCGCGAGCGGCGGGGCGTCAGGCGTGGCGGCGCAAGGCGGCGACGAGGGTCTTGATGTCCAGCGGACGATCGAAATTGGCGGCATGGCGCGCGGCCAGCGTCAGCTCGGCCGCGCGCGCCAGTTCGGCGTCGGACGGCGCGGCCGCGCCCAGCGCCGCCAGCGTGGTGGGCAGCCCCACCTGTTCGTACCACTGCGTCAGCGTGGCCAGCATGCCGTCCTGGCGCGCCTCCAGGTCGAGCTGCACCAGCAGGCCGACGGCCACCTGCAGGCCGTGCGGCGCGCTGGCCAGGCCGGCGATCTTCGGCAGGCCGCGCGTCAGGGCGTGGGCGATCGACAGGCCGCCGCTCTCGAAGCCCAGGCCGCTCATCAGGATCATGGCTTCCACCACCCGCTCGAAGGCGGGCGTGGGCTGGCCGCTGCCGGCCGCCGCCAGCGCGTCGGCGCCGTCGGCCAGCAGCGTGCGCAGGCAACCGTCGGCGATCAACTGGGCGGTCAGCGGCGGGACGCCGTCGTACATGTTGCGTCCGCCGTTGCGGGCGCATTGTTCGGCTTCGAATTTCTTGGAGATGGCGTCACCCAGGCCGGCGCGGAAGAACGCCGCGGGCGCGGTGGCGATGACGGCGGTGTCGACCAGCACGATGGTGGGGTTGAACAGCATGTGCTCGACCGCCAGGAGGTTGTGATGGGCGTCGTACAGCACGTAGTTCTTGCTGGTGGGGGCGTCGTTGGAGGCCACCGTGGGCACCGTGACCAGGTGGCAGTGCTCGGCCTTGGCCACCGCCTTGCCGGCGTCCAGCGCCTTGCCGCCGCCCACCGCGATCACCATGTCGACGCCGGCGGCCGCGGCCTGCGCGCGCAGCGCCGCGATCGATTCGGGCGTGATGTCGCCCTCGACCGGCAGGGCCGTCAGCGCCACGCCGTGGGCGCCGCACAATGCCTCGATTCTCGGGCCCAGCACGCCCTGCACGTAGCGGTCGATGACCAGGGCGGCGCGGCGGCCAAACAGGGCGGCGTATCCGCCCAGCGCGTCGAGCGCGCCGGCTCCCTGGATGTAGCGGCCGGGAGCGCCGAAAATCTTCAGCATCGAGTCTTCCTATTTGCGAGGCCCGGGCGGGCGGTAGTCGAGTTCTTTTTCGCGTTCGACCAGCCAGTCGATCATGATCTTGCCGCCCCATACCAGGTCGGCCTGGATCGCCTTGGTGGCGGCTTCGGGGTCGCGCGCTTCCAGCGCGGCCAGCACGGCCTCGTGGCGGTGTTCGTCCTGGGAGTAGTCCAGCCCGGCCGTCTTGATGTGGAACACCTTGAGGATCGGGCCGGTGATGACCCAGAACGATTCCACGGTGTTGCGCAGGATGGGCTTGTTGCTGGCTTCCAGGATGCCGAAGTGGAACTTGCGGTTCAGGTAGCTGGCGCGCTTGGGGTCGGTCGAGGTGCAGGAGATGAAGTCCTTCTGCAGCGCGATCAGGTTGTCCAGTTGCTTGCGCGTGATGTTCCTGGCGGCCTCGGCCGCGCCCATGCCTTCCAGGTGGAAGCGGATCTGCTGGATCTCGCGCAGCTTTTCCGAGTTGACATAGGGCACGTAGACCGCGGTGGCGGCCTGCATTTCCAGGCCCTGTTCGCTGATGAGGCGGAAGATCGCCTCGCGCACGGGCGTGATCGAGACGCCCATTTCCTGGGCCAGCTCGCCAATGATGAGGCGCTCTCCGGGTTCGTACTGCCCGTTGATCAGGGCGTTACGGATCTCGTTGTAGACCTTGACGGAGAGGTTCTCTTTTTTTACCGGTTTAAGGCTGGGCATGACGGTCGAGGCTTGGGTTCGATGGAATGGCGGAGGCCGTGAAACGGCGCCCGGCTGAATTCTATCCCGCCCTGGCCAATTCAAGCGCGATGGGTATATTATATATCATATATTCTGATAAGCGAAGGAGACGCCATGCGCCAGGACCGGGGAGACCCAAGCGAAGACGAGGTCCGGATGCTGCGGGAAAAGGCCCGCCACATCCGGTTGGAGACCATCAGGCTGATCGAGATCGCCAAGGTCGGGCATTACAGCTCGGTCTTTTCGTGCGCCGAGATCTTTGCCGCCCTGTATTACGACGTGATGCGGCTGCGGCCGGGCGAGCCTGGCTGGCCGGATCGCGACCGCTTCCTGATGGGCAAGGGCCACGCGGCCGTGGGCCTGTTCCCGGTGCTGGCCGACCACGGTTTCATTCCGCATGAACTGCTGGACGGCTACACCAGCCTGGGCAGCCCGCTGGGCGACCATCCCGACATGACCAAGGTGCCGGGCGTCGATTTCAGTTCCGGCTCCATCGGCCATGCGCTCTCGAACGGCGCCGGCATGGCGCTGGGCGGCCGCATGAGCCAGCGCGATTTCAACGTGTTCGTGATGCTGGGCGATGGCGAGATGCAGGAAGGGCAGGTGTGGGAGGCCGCGTTGTTCGCCGCGCACCACAAGCTGTCGCGCCTGGTGGCCATCATCGACCGCAACGGCTACCAGCTCGACGGCAAGGTCGACGACGTGATCGGCGTGGAATCGCTGCGCGACAAGTGGCAGGCCTTTGGCTGGGAGGTGCACGAGGTCGACGGCCATGACCTGGCGGCGCTGACCGCGCTGCTGCGGCGGCTGCGCGCGGACGAGGCGCGCGCGCGGCCGGCCTGCGTCATCGCCAAAACCATCAAGGGCAAGGGCGTTTCCTATATGGAGACCGAACCCGGCTGGCATCTGGGCTACCTGGCGCCGCAGGACGCGCAGGCCGCCATCGACGAAATCATGACCCGCGAGATCTGAATGGCACAGGCACAGACGCTTTCCCCCGATTCCTGGCAGTACCGCGCGCTGAACGCGGTGAACCCCGGGCTGTCGTATCTTTCCGACGCGCTGATCGACCTGGCGCGGGCCGGGCATCCGGTGGTGGCCGGCTCGGCAGACCTGCAGTATTCCAACGGCCTGAACCGCTTCGCCTCGGCCTATCCCGACCGCTACGTGCAGTTCGGCATTTCCGAGCAGAACATGGTGTCGGCGGCGGCCGGCCTGGCCACCACCGGCGCGATGCCGTTCGTGGCGACCTTTGCCTCGTTCCTGGGCCTGCTGTGTTGCGAGCAGATCCGCATGGACGTGGCCTATACCAAATTGCCGGTGCGGCTGATCGGCCATCACACCGGCATCAGCCTGGGTTTCTATGGCGCCTCGCACCACGCCACCGAGGACATCTCGACCATGCGCGCCATCGCCGGCCTGACCGTGGTGTCGCCGGCCGACGGGCCGCAACTGGCCGCCGCCATCAAGGCCTCGGTGGACTGGCCCGAGCCGATCTATTTCCGCATCGGCCGCGGCCGCGACCCGCAGGTGTACGAGGACGGCGCGCCGTTCGCGTTCGGCCGCGCCATCGTCCACTCAACCGGCAGCGACCTGAACATCATCGCCTGCGGTATCACGCTGCACGCGGCGCTGGAAGCGGCCGCCCGGATGCGCGAGGACGGCCTGTCGGTGGGGGTGATCGACATGCCCACCATCAAGCCGCTGGACCGCGAGGCGGTGCTGGCCGCGGCTGGCCAGGCGCGCGCGCTGCTGACGGTGGAGGAACACAATGTGATGGGCGGCCTGGGCTCGGCGGTGGCCGAGGTGCTGGCCGATGCCGGCAGCGGCACGCGGCTGCGGCGCCATGGCATCTATGACGAATACAGCCTGATCGCGCCGCCCACCACGCTGTACGCGCACTACCAACTCGACGGCGCCGGCATCGAGGCGGTGGCGCGCGGACTCATCGCGCGATAGGGCGTGCCAGCATTCACGGGCGCCGGCCACCGGCGCCCCGACAAGGAGACAGAGCAATGAAGGAAATCAGCGGCAACACCCGCCTGTTCGGCATCCTGGCCGACCCGATCTACCACGTCAAAACCCCGCAGCGCCTGAACGAGCATTTCGCGCGCATCGGCTTTGACGGCGTCTGCGTGCCGTTCCATGCGCGGCCCGACAACCTGGCCGAGGTGGTGGCCGGGCTGCGCCGGCTGGAGAACCTGGGCGGCCTGATCGTCACCATGCCGCACAAGGCGGCGATCCTGGCCCTGGCCGACGAGGCCACGCCGGTGGCGCGCAAGATCGGCGCGGCAAACGTGGTGCGGCGCGAGGCCGATGGCCGCCTGGTGGCGCACATGCTGGACGGCGAGGGCTTCGTGCGCGGCCTGCGCACGCACGGCGTGGCGCCCGAGGGCAAGCGCGCCTATCTGGCCGGCGCCGGCGGCGCGGCCAACGCCATCGGCTTCGCGCTGGTGCAGGCGGGCGTGTCGCGGCTGACCATTGCCAACCGCACGCCGGCCAAGGCCGAGGACCTGAGGGCGCGCATCCTGTCGCTGCATCCCGGGGCCGACATCACGGTCGGCACGGCCGATCCGTCCGGCCATGACCTGGTGGTCAACGGCACCTCGCTCGGCATGAAGCCGGACGACGCGCTGCCGCTGGACGCGGCGCGGCTGACGCCCGATCAACTGGTGTGCGAGGTCATCATGCAGCCGGCCGACACGCCGCTGCTGGTGGCGGCGCGGGCGCGCGGCTGCAAGGTGCACTACGGCGCGCCGATGCTGGCCGGGCAGATCGAGCTGATGGCGGAAATGATGGGCGTGGCGCCGGCCGCGCAACGCTGAGGCGCGACGGACGAGACGATGGGCGACTACGACTTCATTATCGCGGGCGGCGGCACCGCCGGCTGCATCCTGGCCAACCGCCTGACGGCCGACGGCCGCCACCGGGTGCTGATGCTGGAAGCCGGGCACGAGGCGCGCAGCATGTGGATCTCGATCCCGGCGGGCTTTTCCAAGCTGTTGGTGAACCCGGACTACAACTGGCGCTTCGCCACAGAGCCGGAGGACAACGTCTACGGCCGCACCATCGCCGTGCCGCGCGGCAAGGGCCTGGGCGGTTCGACGCTGATCAACGGCATGATCTACGTGCGCGGCCGGCCGCAGGACTACGACGGCTGGGAGGCCGCCGGCGCCACCGGCTGGGGCGGCGGCACCGCCGAGCGGGTGTTCCGCAAGATTGAATGTTATGAGCCCGGCGGCGAGACCCGCGGCAAGTCCGGGCCGATGCACCTGGAGGAAGTGGCCGAGCGCTTTCCACTGTCCGACGCCTTCCTGCGCGCGGCGCAGGAGGACGGCCTGCCGCTCAACCCGGACTACAACGCCGGCCGTCAGGATGGGGTCGGCTACTACCAAGTGGTGCAGCGCCACGGCCGCCGCTGGAGCGTGGTCGACGGTTACCTCAAGCCCGCCGCCGGCCGCAAGAACCTGACGGTGGAATGCGGCGCGCACGTGACGCGGCTGTTGTTCGAAGGCAAGCGTTGCGTCGGCGTGGCCTACCGCAAGAATGGCCAGGAGTTCACCGTGCGGGCGCGGCGCGAGACGCTGCTGTGCCTGGGCGCGGTGCAGTCGCCGCAACTGCTGGAACTGTCGGGCGTGGGCAATCCCGCGCTGCTGCAATCCTTCGGCATTCCGCTGGTGCACGCGCAGCCGCAGGTGGGCGAGAACTACATCGACCACTTCGCCACGCGCATGAACTGGCGGGTCAGGAACACCGTGACGCTCAACGAGATGTCGCGCGGCTGGCGCCTGGCGCAACAGGTGGCGCGCTACTACACCCGCCGCAAGGGCATCCTGACGCTGGGCACGGGCCTGGTGCACGGCTTCGTCAAGAGCGCGCCGGACCTGCCGGCGGCCGACGTGCAGTACTTCTTCGTGCACGCCAGCTACGCCAACGCGGCTGAGCGCATCCTCGACCGCGAGCCGGGCATGACCATCGGCGTGGCGCAACTGCGGCCGGAGTCGACGGGTTCCATTCACATCAAGTCGCCCGATCCCTTCGCCGCGCCGTCGATTCGTCCCAACTTCCTGTCCGCGCAGATCGATCGCGACAGCCTGGTGGGCGGCATGCGGGTGGCGCGGCGTATCGTGCAGCAGCCGGCTCTGCGGCGCTATATCGAGCGCGAGATGAGTCCGGGGCCAGACGTGGACAGCGACGAGCAATGGCTGGACTTCGCGCGCCGCAACGGCCAGACCATCTATCACCCGATCGGCACCTGCCGCATGGGCTCGGATGGCGGCGCGGTGACCGATCCGCGCCTGCGGGTCAACGGCATCGACGGCCTGCGGGTGGTGGACGCCTCGGTGATGCCGAAGATGGTGTCGGGCAACACCCAGGCGGCGGTGATGATGGTGGCCGAGCGCGGCGCCGAGATGATCCTGGAGGATGTTGCGGCGGCGTGACGGAGGGCGACCTCGAAGGAGAAGTCCGCGCCGGGTGCGCGGGCCGGCGCGGTTTGCGGGGCGGCCGCCGTCCGCCGCGCGCCCTCAGCCGTGGCGGCTGCGGTGCAGCGTCAGCTTGCCGATGCGGTCCCAGTCCCAGGCGATGCCCAGGCCCGGATCTTCGGACGGAATGGCGCGGCCGTTCTCGATGCGCATGCCGTGCTCGGTCACCATGTCCAGTTGCGGGATGTATTCCAGCCAGCGGCTGTTGGGCACCGCGCAGCACAGCGCCACGTGGATCTCCATCAGGAAGTGCGGGCACACCGGCACGTTGTAGGCTTCGGCCATGTGCGCCACCTTGAGCCACGGCGTGATGCCGCCGATGCGGCCCACGTCCACCTGCACGATGGAGCAGGCCTCGCTCTGCAGGTAGTCCTTGAACTGCGACAGGCTGTAGAGCGATTCGCCCACGGCGATGGGCAGGGTGGTGGACTGGCTCAGGCGGCGATGGGCCTGCACGTCGTCGGCGTGGATGGGCTCCTCGAACCAGGCCAGGTCCAGCGGCTCGAAGCAGCGCGCGCGGCGGATCGCCTCGGGCAACGAGAAACCCTGGTTGGCGTCGGTCATGATGTCCCAGTCCGCGCCGACGGCGGCGCGCACCGCGGACAGCCGCGCCACGTCCTCGGCCACGTGCGGCCGGCCGACCTTGATCTTGGCCCCGCCGAAGCCGGCCTCGCGCGCCTTGAGCGCCTCTTCCACCAGTTGCGGCGGCGCCAGGTGCAGCCAGCCGCCCTCGGTGGTGTAGAGCGGAATGTCCGCCTTGGCGCCGCCCGCCAGCCGGTGCAGCGGCAGCCCGGCGCGGCGCGCGCGCAGGTCCCACAGCGCGGTGTCGATGGCGGCCAGCGCGATCGAGGTCAGCGCGCCCACGGTGGTGGCGTGCACGCGGTACATCAGGTCGCGCCAGAGCTGTTCGATGTCGTCAGCCTCGCGGCCCAGGAGCAGCGGCGCCAGGTGGTCGTCCAGCAGCCGGATCACGGACGAACCGCCGGTGCCGATGGTGTAGCTGTAGCCGGTGCCGGTGACGCCATCGGCGTCGGTGATGCGCACGATCGGCGTTTCCTGGCGCTCGAAGCTCTGCACGGCGTCGGTGCGCCTGACCTTGGGCTGCAGGTCGACCTGCAGGATCTCGACGGAAGCGATGCGGGCCATGGGTTCTCCTGGGTCAGCCGCCGACCTTGCCGACTTCCTGCGGCAGGTCGACGCCGTGGAACTGCTTGTAGATGGTGTTGAGCTCGCCGCTCTTGAGATTGGCGCGCACCCAGGCGTCCAGCTTGTCCTTGAGCGCCGGCTCGTTCTTGCGCAGGCCGATCGCCAGCATGTTCAGGCGCATCACGAACTTCGATTCCATCTGCTTGGCCGGCGCCTTGTCGTTGATGGTGCGCAGCAGGGCCGGCGCGGTGGCGAAGATGTCGGCCTGGCCGCTGACCACCGCGGTGATCGAGGTGGCGTCGTCGTCGAAGCGGATGATCTGCGCGTCCTTGGGGGCGATCTTGGTCAGCTCGGTGTCGTTGGTGGTGCCGCGGGTGGCGATGACCTTCTTGTTGGACAGGTCGGCCGCGCTGGTCAGCTTCATGTCCCTGGGCGCGCCGACCACCGCCAGGATGGCGGCATAGGGCACCGAGAAGTCGATGACCTTCTGCCGTTCGGGCGTGACCGACATGCTGGAGATGACGATGTCGGCCTTGCCGGTCTGCAGGAACGGCACGCGGTTGGCGCCGGTGGTGGGCACGATCTCCAGGGTCACGCCCAGGCCCTTGGCCAGCAGGCGCGCGGTCTCGACGTCGGAGCCGGTGGGGTTGAGCGCGGCATCCTTCATGCCGTAGGGCGGCACGCCCAGATCGATGGCCACGCGCAGCTTGCCGGCCTTCATGATGTCGTCGAGCTGGTCGGCGAGGGCGGCGCCGGACAGGGCCAGGCCGCCGATCAGGGCCAGGCCGGCGAAAGCGGCGCGCAGCCGCGGCGGGAATACGGACTTGTTCATGCGGGTTGTCTCCATTGTCGTTGTGGTCGGGGCAAGGGGCGGGGCCGGCGGCCCTACAGTCCGCTGCCCAGGAACTGCCGCAGTTCCGGCGTGGCGGGGGCCGACAGCATGCTGGCCGGCCCCTGCTCCCAGACCTGTCCCTGGTGCATGAAGATGACCTTGTCGGCCACTTCGCGCGCGAATGCCATCTCGTGCGTGACCAGGATCATGGTCATGCCGTCGGCGGCAAGGTTTTCCATCACCTTGAGCACTTCGCCGGTCAGTTCCGGGTCGAGCGCCGAGGTCACTTCGTCGAACAGCATCACCTTGGGCTGCATCGCCAGCGAGCGGGCGATGGCCACGCGCTGCTGCTGGCCGCCCGACAGTTGCTCGGGATAGGCGTCGGCCTTGTCGGCCAGGCCGACGTGCGCCAGCGCCTGCATCGCCTGTTCGCGCGCCTGCGCCGGCTTGACGCCCTTGACCGAGCGCGGCGCCAGCGTGATGTTCTGCAGCGCCGTCATGTGGGGGAACAGGTTGTAGCTCTGGAACACGATGCCGACGTCCTTGCGCAGCGCGCGCAGGTCCAGCCCGTCGCTGTCGTGCAGCGCGTGGCCGCAGACGCGGATGGTGCCGGCGTCGGTGGTTTCGAGCCGGTCCATGCAGCGCAGCGCGGTGCTCTTGCCCGAGCCGCTCTTGCCGATGATGGCCGCGACCTCGCCGCGGTTGACGGAAAACGACACGCCGCGCAGCACGTGGGTGCCGCCGAAGCGCTTGTGGACCTGGTCCAGTTCAACGACGGGATGCATTGAGTCTCCTTTCCAAGGAACGGCTCCAGCGCGACAGCGGATAGCACATGAGGAAGTACAGGACGGCGGCGCAGCCGAAATAGACGAAGGGCTGGAAGGTCGAGTTGTTGAGGATCTTGGCGTTGTAGGCCAGCTCCGGATAGCCGATCACCAGCGAGGCGATCGAGGTGTTCTTGATGATCTGCACCAGAAAGCCGACGGTGGGCGGGGTGGCGATGCGCAGCGCCTGCGGCAGCACCACCTTGGCCATGCGCTGCAGCCGCGACAGGCCCAGGCATTCGGCCGCTTCCCACTGGTTCTTCGGCACCGCCTGGATGCAGCCGCGCCATATCTCGCCCAGGAAGGCGCTCGAATAGATGGTCATGGCCAGGCCGGCCGCGGCCAGCGCCGACAGCTCGCCCAGGCCGAACAGGCTGGGGCCGAAGAAGCACAGGCCCATCAGCACCAGCAGCGGCGTGCCCTGGATCACCTGGATGTAGCCGGCGGCGGCCGCGCGCAGGGCGCGGCGCGGCGAGACGCGGGCCAGCGCCAGCAGCAGGCCGGCCAGGCCGCCGCCGGCGAAGGTCCAGGCCGACAGCTTGACCGTGCCCCAGGCGCCTTCCACCAGATACCAGGCGTGTTGTTCGGGAATGAAGAAAGCCATGGCGCGTCCCCTACAGCGGCGTGCCGAGCTTGCGCCGGCGCGGGAACACGACCTGGGCCAGCAGCCAGAACCCCAGCCGCATCAGCCACGACAGCGCCAGGTACACGCCCCACAGCACGATGAAGACCTCGAAGTTGCGGTAGGTGTCCGACTGGATGCGGTTGGCCACGCCCAGCAGTTCCTCGGCGCCCACCGCCGACATGATGCTGGAGGCCAGCATCAGCAGCACGAACTGGCTGGTCAGCGAAGGATAGACGCGTTCGACCGCCGGACGCAGCACCACGTGCCAGAACACCTGCAGCCGCGACAGCGCCAGGCACTCGCCGGCCTCGAGCTGGTCCTTGGGGATGGATTCGATGCCGGCGCGCACGATCTCGCAGGTGTAGGCGCCAATGTTGATTACCAGCGCCAGCACCGCGCCCGCCATGATCGGCATGGTGAGGCCGGCGCTGGACAGGCCGAAGATGAGGAAATAGGCCTGGATCAGTAGCGGCGTGTTGCGGATCAGTTCCACATAGCCGCCGGCCACGGCGCGCAGCCAGCCCATGCCGCTGTTGCGCGCCAGCGCGCACAGCGTGCCGAGGATGAACCCCAGCACGGTGGCGCAGAACGACAGCTTGACCGTGACCCACGCGCCCTGCGCGAGCAGGGGCCACTGTTCAAGCACCGAGGCGAAATCAAACGTGTAGTTCACCGTGTCGCTCCCTGGGGCCGGTTCAGGCCGCGCGGCTCAAGGGCAGGCAGGACGGGCCGATAGGCTCGAACGCCTTGTAGGTGAGGATGAATTCGCGGTGGCCCAGGTCCTCGGACTTGCTGGGCGCGCCGTTGGCGACCGCGCGGACCTGGGCGTGGATCTCCTCGGCCACTTCCTGCAGCGAGCCGCGGCCCTCCAGGATGCGGCCGGCGTCCACGTCCATGTCCTCGCCCAAAGCGCGGTAGGTGTCGGGGTTGGCGCAGACCTTGATGACCGGAGAGACCGCCGAACCCACCACCGAGCCGCGCCCGGTGGTGAACAGGATCACGTGCGAGCCGCAGGCGATCAGTTCGACGATCTCGGCGTTGTCGCTGATGTTGGGAAAGCCGAAGCGCGGCTCGCCGTCGGGCACCACGTCCAGCAGGTACAGGCCGCCGAAGGGCGGCACGTCGCCCGGCTTGATGATGCCGTCGATGGGCGAGGCGCCGCTCTTGGCGTAGGCGCCGAGCGATTTTTCCTCGATGGTCGAGAGGCCGCCGTCGGCATTGCCGGGGGCGAAACTGCCGTGGCCCATGATGCTGTAGTAGCGCGCCGCCTTGTTGACGCAGGCCACGATCTCCTCGCCCAGCTCGGGCGTGGCGGCGCGGCGCCGCATGTGGAATTCGCAGCCGACCAGCTCGCCCGTCTCCTCGAAGATACAGGTGGCATCCTGTGCGATCAGCATGTCGAAGGCGCGGCCCACCGCCGGGTTGGCGGTGATGCCGCTGGTGCCGTCCGAGCCGCCGCAGATGGTGCCGATCACCAGTTCGTCGATGCCCATGGGCACGCGCGCCTGTTGCGCCAGTTGCGCGACAGCGCCGCGCACCCAGGCGCGGCCTTCCGCCACGGTGCTGCGGGTGCCGCCGCGCTGCTGGATGGTCAGGGTCTGCACCGGACGGCCGGAGTCGGCGATGGCCGCTTCCAGCTTGCGCTTGTTCATGCTTTCACAGCCCAGCGACACCAGCAGCGCGGCGCCGACGTTGGGGTGGGTGGCGATGGCCGTCATCATGCGTTCGGCATAGGCGTTGGGGTAGCAGCCGGGAAAACCCACCAGGTGCACCTGCACGTCGCCGGCCAGGTCGCGGAAATCGAGCGCGATCTCGCGCGCCACGTGATGGGCGCATTCGACCAGGTAGGCGACGACGACCACGTTGCGGATGCCTTTGCGGCCGTCGGCGCGCGGATAGCCCTGCAGGGGCTGGGACAGATCGGTCATGGCGGAAACCTCAGTGCCGGTCGGTGAAGGCGCGGCCTTCTTCCAGCGTGTAGGTGGGGGTGTAGTCGCTGTCGAGGTTGTGGGTGTGGATGTGGTCCCCGGCCGCGACGGCGGTGGTCAGGCTGCCGATGATGGCGCCGTACTTCAGGATCTTTTCGCCGGCCGGCATGGCGTGGCGCGCCAGCTTGTGGCCCAGGCCCAGCGGCGCGGCGATGACGGCGCTGCCGTCTTCGAGCTGCACGCGGGCGCCGGCGGGCAGGGCGTGGCGCACGATCAGGCAGTTGTCTTCAGGGGAGATCAGCAGGAGCTGAGGGTCCAGGGTGGCTTGTCTCGTCATGATTTTTATGTGTTGATGTTTTGCATATAAAAGCAAGTTTCATATTGGTGGTCAACACTCGTTTGCCCTTGTGTGAGGAAAAAGGGTTCAAATTCGGGTAATTACTGAGTTTTTCGGCATGCCTCTGGCTTGCGATGCGCCATAAATCCAGTATATTTGTTTTTATGAATGAAATTTAATTTTCATAAGGCAAATGAAGGCGGCCATCCGGCCGGCACTCCAGGCCTATCCACCCACGGGAAGAGACATGACCCTACGTTTGCAGGACAAGCGCGCATTGGTGACCGCAGCCGGCAACGGCATCGGCCGCGCCAGCGCCCTGGCCATGGCGCGCGAGGGCGCCCAGGTCTGGGCCACCGATATCAACGAGGCGGCGCTGGCCGACCTGGCGAAGGAGGCGCGCGAAGCCGGCCTGGACGGATTGCGCACCCGCGTGCTGAACGTGCGCGACGGCGCCGCCGTGGCCGACTGCGCGCGCGAGACCGGCGCGGTCGACGTGCTGTTCAATTGCGCCGGCTTCGTCCACGCCGGCACCGTGCTGGACTGCGACGAGGCCGACTGGGACTTCAGCATGGACCTGAACGTCAAGGCCATGTACCGCACCATCCGCGCCTACCTGCCGCTGATGCTGGAACGCGGCGGCTCGATCATCAACATGGCCTCGGCCGCCTCCAGCGTGAAGGGCGTGCCCAACCGCTTCGTCTATGGCGCCTCCAAGGCCGCCGTGATCGGGCTGAGCAAGGCGGTGGCGGCGGACTTCGTGGCGCGCGGTATCCGCTGCAACGCGATCTGCCCCGGCACGGTCGAGTCGCCCTCGCTGCGCGAGCGCATCGCCGCGCAGGCGCGCCAGCAGGGCAGCGACGAAGCCGCGGTGCGCGCCGCCTTCGTGGCGCGCCAGCCCATCGGCCGCGTCGGCCGGGTGGAGGAGGTGGCCGCGCTGGCGGTCTACCTGGCCAGCGACGAATCGGCTTTCACTACCGGTACCATCCAGGTTATCGACGGCGGCTGGTCCAACTGAGCCGCCGCTCCGCTTTGTTCCCTTTCAAGGATTCCGCATGAAACTCGTACGCTACGGCCAGCCCGGCCAGGAAAAACCCGGCCTGATCGACGCCCAGGGCGCGCTGCGCGACCTGTCGGGCGTGGTGGCCGACATCGACACCGCCGCCATCGCCCCGGCCGAACTGGCCCGGCTGGCCAAGCTCGACCCCGCCAGCCTGCCGCGCGTGGACGGCGTGGTGCGCTACGGCTGCCCGGTCAACGGCGTTGGCAAGATCGTCTGCGTCGGCCTGAACTACGCCGACCACGCCGCCGAGTCCGGCCTGCCGGTGCCGGCCGAGCCGGTCCTGTTCCTCAAGCCCAGCTCGTCGCTGAGCGGCCCGAACGACCCGGTGATCATCCCGCGCGGCTCGGTCAAGACCGACTGGGAAGTGGAGCTGGGCGTGGTCATCGGCAAGAAGGCCTCGTACGTGGAGGAAAGCGAGGCCATGGACTACGTGGCCGGCTACACCGTGGTCAACGACGTGTCCGAGCGCGAATACCAGATCGAGCGCGGCGGCCAGTGGGACAAGGGCAAGGGCTGCGACACCTTCGCGCCGGTCGGCCCGTGGCTGGTGACGCGCGACGAGGTCGCCGATCCGCAGAACCTGGACATGTGGCTGGAAGTGAACGGCCATCGCTTCCAGAACGGCAGCACCCGCACCATGGTGTTCGGCGTGAAGACGCTGGTCAGTTACATCAGCCGCTTCATGTCGCTGATGCCGGGCGATATCATCAGCACCGGCACGCCGCCGGGCGTGGGCCTGGGCCAGAAGCCGCCGGTGTACCTGAAGGCGGGCGACGAGATGCGCCTGGGCATCGCCGGCCTGGGCGAACAGCGGCAGGCCCTGCGGGCCTGGAGCCGGGCCGAATAAAATCGGGTTTCACTCCAACGCCGACGCCATGACCGCTTCCAAGATTTCCCCCGCCGATTCCACGCCGACCGAGGCCGACGCCGCCGACGCGCCGGGCGCGCAACGCTACGCCGCGCCCGCCCTGGAAAAGGGGCTGGACATCCTGGAGGCGCTGGCCGCCAGCCCGGCCGGCTACACGCTGGCCGAGCTGGCGCAGAAGATCGGCCGCAGCGTCAGCGAGATCTTCCGCATGGCGGTGACGCTGCAGCGGCGCGGCTTCGTGCAGGTCGACGACAACGACCGCTACACGCTGACGCTGAAGATGTTCGAGCTGGCGCACCGCCAGCAGCCGCTGAAATCGCTGGTGAGCGTGGCGCTGCCGCTGCTGCGCGAACTGGCCAACCGCGCGCGCCAGTCGTGCCACCTGGCGGTCTACCAGGCCGGCCGGGTGGTGGTGATCGCGCAGGTCGACAGCCCCGAGCGCTGGTCGTTCGGCCTGAAGGTGGGCGTGATGATGGGCCTGACCGACACGTCCTCGGGCCACGTGTTGCTGGCATTCCGCGACGAGGTCGAGCGCACCCGCATGCTGGCCGCCCACATCAAGGTGGAAGGCGAGCTGGAGTCCGACCCGGGCGAACTGTTCCCGATCCTGGCGGACGTGCGCAAGAACGGCTGCGCCTGCATGGCCAGCCGCCAGATCCGCGGCATCACCAACGTCGCCTATCCGGTGATGGGCGTGGGCAACCAGGTCATCGCCGCCATCAACGTGCCCCACATCGAGCGCATCGACCGCAAGGAATCGCCCAGCATCGCCCAGGTGCAGGAGATCGTCGCCAACGTCGCCCAGCGGTTGTCGACGCTGATGGGGTATAGCGGTTATCTGCCGGAGCAGGCGTAGGGGAGGGCGCGCTCACGCCGCCTGGATCGGGATCACCGCATGCACCGGGCGACCGCGCGCATCAATCGCCACCGTCACCGGCATGTCGCGCACCTCGAATTCATAGATCGCCTCCATGCCCAGGTCGGCGAAGGCCACCACGCGCGCCGCGCGCACGGCCTGCGACACCAGGTAGGCCGCGCCGCCCACCGCGCTGAGGTAGGCGCCGCCGTGGGCCTGGATCGCCTGCACCGCCAGCGGTCCGCGCTCGGCCTTGCCGATGGTCACCAGCAGGCCGCTGTCGGCCAGCAGGCGCGGCATGAACTTGTCCATGCGGGCCGCGGTGGTGGGGCCGGCCGGGCCCACCGCTTCGCCGGCCACCGGATCGACCGGGCCGACGTAGTACAGCGCGCGCCCTTGCAGCGGCACCGGCAGCGGTTCGCCCCGCGCCAGCAATTCATCCATGCGCTTGTGCGCGGCGTCGCGGCCGGTCAGCAACCTGCCGGACAGCAGCAGCGTTTCGCCGGCTTGCCACGAGGCGACCTCGGCGTGCGTCAGTGAGTCCAGGTCGACCCGGCGGCCGGCGCTGTCCGGCAGGGCGTCCGGAATGCCGTCCCAGGCCGCGGGATCGGGCGGCGGCAGTACCGCCGGCCCGCTGTCGGGCATCGTGAACGTCACGAAGCGGGTGGCGGCGCAGTTGGGCAGCAGCGCCACCGGCAGCAGCGCCGCGTGCGAGGCGGCGGTGGCGACCTTGACGTCGAGCACGGTGGTGTCGCCGCCCAGGCCCTGGGCGCCGATGCGCAGCGCGTTGACGCGCTGGTGGACCTCGATCCGCAAGCGCTCGACCGGGTCTTGCGCGCCGCGTGCCAGCAGCTCGGGCATGTCGATCGGCGTGAAGAGGGCGCGCTTGGCCAGGGCCATGGCCTGTTCCGGCGAACCGCCCACGCCCAGCCCCAGCACGCCCGGCGGGCACCAGCCGGCGCCCATGCCGGGAAGTTGCGCCACCACCCAGTCGGCGACCGAGTCGCTGGGATTGAGCATGGCATAGCGCGCCTTGACGTCGCCGCCGCCGCCCTTGGCGACTACGGTCAACTCCAGTCCGTCGCCTTCCACCAGTTCCACGTGCAGCACGGCGGGCGTGTTGTCGCGGGTGTTGCGGCGCAGGCCCAGCGGGTCGCGCACCATCGATGCCCGCAGCGGATTGGCGGCACAGCCATAGGCGCGCGCCACGGCCCGGTCGGCCAGGCTTTGCAGGCTGGGCGTGGGGCCGGAGCCGTCGGCGCGGATGCGCGCGTCCATGCCGAGCCGGGCATAGACGTGCGCCACGCCGGTGTCCTGGCAGACCGGGCGCCGCGCCCGCGCGCTCATCTTGCTGTTGACCAGCAATTGCAGCAGCGCGTGGCGCGCGGCCGGCGCGGTTTCGCGGTCGTGGGCGGCCTTCAGCGCCCGCACGAAATCGGGCGGATGCGTGTGGCTGACCGCCTGCAGGGCCTGGGCGATGCTGGTCTCGATATCGGAAGCGAGCAGGACGCGCATGATGTGGCGGGCCTATTGCAGCGTGATGCCGGCCTGCTTGATGACGCCGGCCCAGCGCTTGCCTTCATCGGCGGTGAATTGCTGGAAGGCGGCGGGCGCGTACTGGCCCTCCGGCAGCAACTGGATGCCCTGTTCCACCATCTTGCCGGTGAAGTCACTGTCGGCCAGCGCCTTCTGCCAGGCGCCGTACATCGTCTGCACCACCGCGTCCGGCGTGCCCTTTGGGGCATATAGGCCGTACCACGTGGACACCTGGAAGCCCGGCAGGGCTTGCGCGCCCATCGGCGCCACGTTGGGGAACTGCGCCATGGCGGTGGCGGAGGTCAGCCCCAGCGCGCGCACCTTGCCGCCGCGGGTCTGAGGCAGGGCGGTGTTGGTCTGGTCGAACATGGCGTCGACCTGGTTGCCCATCAGGTCGTTCAGCGCCGGGCCGGCGCCCTTGTAGGCGATGGGCGTGATGTCCATGCCGGCCTGGCTGGCGAACATGGCGGCCACCAGGTGCGAGGTCGAGCCGACCCCGGCGTTACTGAAGTTGAGCTTGCCCGGATGCTGCTTGCCGAAGGCGATCAGTTCGGACACCGACTTGTAGGGCGAGCTTTCGCCCACCAGCAGCACCAGCGGCGTGTCGGGGAAGCGGAACACCGCCTGGAAGTCCCTGGTCGGGTCGTACGGCAGCCGTTGGTACAGCGACGGCGCGGCCGCCATGTAGCCGATGTGGCCCACCAGGAAGGTGTAGCCGTCGGGCGTCGACTTGGCCGCCTTGGCCGCGCCGATGGTGCCGCCCGCGCCGCCCACGTTCTCGATCAGGATGGTCTGCTTGAGTTCCTGCGCGACGCGGTTGGCGATGTTGCGCGCCATCGCGTCGGTGGGGCCGCCGGCCGCGAACGGCACGATCCAGGTGATGGCGCGGTTGGGGTAGGTGTCCTGCGCGTGCGCGCCCGGGGTCAGGGCGAATGCCGCCGTGGCGGTGATCGCCGCCAGCCAGTTCTTCATGGTTTGTCTCCGTGGGTGTTTTTTATCGGGGGAAAGCCGGCGCCGCGGTTCAGGCGGCGCCGGGGTTGAGATGCGCGCGCATGCGGTCCACCATCCGGGGCGCGGCCCCGAGGTAGTGGGCCGGATCGCACAGCCGTTCGATCTGGTCCGCGCCGAGCCGCTGCGCGACCCGCGCGTCCTCGCGCAGCACGTCAGCCAGCCGGCGGCGGGACGTGGCCGCCTCGCGGCAGGCGTCGTAGACCACGTCATGCGCGGTCTGGCGGCCGATGTGCGGCG
Source organism: Achromobacter dolens (assembly GCF_902859745.1). GTDB lineage: Bacteria > Pseudomonadota > Gammaproteobacteria > Burkholderiales > Burkholderiaceae_B > Achromobacter > Achromobacter dolens. Next base: position 45,547 of record NZ_CADIJW010000018.1, read on the forward strand.
CCAGGCCCATCATCACGGCCTCGGCCACGATCAGGCCGCCGGACAGATCCAGGTTGCGCGCCATGCGCGCGGTGTCCACTTCCAGTCCGCCGAGCATGAAGCGGGCCTGGCGCAGCGAGCCGGCCGTCAGCACGAAGGCCTCGGGCACGGCCGACCATTCGATGTGCCAGGGGCCGGTGGCGCGCTCGAAGTCCTGCAGCATGGCGTCCAGCGCCAGCCCGGCGTGCTGGCGCACGGTCTTGGACGCCGCCCACATCAATTCGCACGAGATCGGATTGCGCTTCTGCGGCATGGTGCTGGAGGCGCCGCGGCCCTTCACGAACGGCTCGAACGCCTCGCCCAGCTCGTTGGTCATCATCAGCATGATGTCGACCGCGATCTTGCCCAGCGAGCCGCATACCAGCGCCAGGAACTGCACCGTTTCCGCCAGGCCGTCGCGCGCCACGTGCCAGGTCACCGGCGCGGCGCCCAATCCCAGTTCGTCCATCAGGGCGCCATGCACCGTCAGGCCCTGCTCGCCGAGCGAGGCCAGCGTGCCGGCCGCGCCGCCGAATTGCCCGATCAGCACCCGCGGCCGCAACTGCGCCAGGCGTTCGCGATGGCGCCGCAGCATCAGCAGCCAGATGGCGGCCTTGTAGCCGAACGTGATCGGCAGGGCGTGCTGCAAATGGGTGCGGCCTGCCATGGGGGTGTCGCGGTATTCGCGCGCCAGGTTGTCGAGGATGGCGTCCAGCGCCGCCAGGTCGGCATCCACCAGTTCCAGCGCCTCGCGCACCTGCAGCACGGTGGCGGTGTCCATGATGTCCTGCGTGGTCGCGCCCCAATGCAGGTATTCGCCTTCCGGACCGCATTGGCGCGACAGCTGGTGCACCAGCGGCAGGATCGGATAGCCGACGATCTCGGTTTCCTCGCGCAGCAGCGTCATGTCGAGGGCGGCGGCGTCGGCGCGGGCCTCGATGGCGCGGGCGGCCTCGGCCGGGATCACGCCCAGCCGGCCCTGCACCCGCGCCAGCGCGACTTCGGTTTCCACATAGCGTCGCACGGTGGCGGCATCGTCGAACACGGCCCGCATCGCGGCGGTGCCGAACATATCTTTGAAGAGGGTGGATTCGAGAACCGAGACTGGCATAAATGTACGCTCTTAAAAAGTTGTACGTACATTTAAGCAGGGCCTTCGGCGGGCGTCAATGCCGGGGAATACCCGCGCCCGGGCAGCAGATAGAATGGAGCCTGTCGCAAACACCCCCGGTTCCATGTCCATCTCGCTGTACACCCGCATCTCCGAAGAACTGGCACGACGGATCGCCGGCGGCGTGTATGCCGTGGGGGCCGTGCTGCCGTCCGAGAACGCCCTGGCCGAAGAGTTCGACGCCAGTCGTCACACCCTGCGGGCGGCGTTGCGCCAGTTGCAGGACCTGGGGTTGATCGCGCGTCGGCGCGGCAGCGGCACCGTGGTCACGGCGGCCCGGCCCAAGGCCGGTTTCAGCCAGTCGCTGCGGTCGCTGGAAGACTTGGTGCAATTGGCCGCGCGCACGCCGCGCACCATCCTGCAGGTGCAGGAGATCGTGGCCGACCTGGAACTGGCCGCGCGCCTGGGCGTCGGGCCGGGCACGCGCTGGCTGCGTTTTGTCTCGACCCGAGGCACGCCGGCGCAGCCGCCGGTGGTGTGGACCGAGCTGTATGTGGACGCCCACTACAAGGGCGTGCGCAAGCTGGCGCGCCAGCATCCCGACCGGCTGGTGTCGGAACTGATCGAGGAACACTACGGCCGCCGCATCGCCTCGGTCGAGCAGACCATCTCGGCCTGCGCCATGCCGGCGGCGGTGGCCGGCGAATTGCAGGTGGCGCCGGAGTCGCCCGGCTTGCTGATCCTGCGCCACTACAAGGACCAGGCCGGGCAGATCGTGGAAGCGTCGTGCTCGTACCATCCTGCCGGACGCTACGAGTTTTCGACGACGCTGATCCGCGAGCACTGAGCCGGTTGGTCCCCGCGCCGCCGCGCCTACACCGCGTACACCACCCGGTGCGCTTCCGTCGGCAGCGGCAGGTCCCAGCGGTGCAGCATGCCCAGCAAGGTCTTGTTCGGCAGCGACGTGTCGCGCCGGGCGTTGCGCCGCAGCAGTTCGGCGCGCGGCTGCTCCAGGTACACCAGCTCGACCTCGGCGTGGTAGGCGTACAGCAGGTCCAGCGTTTTCTTGCGCATCAACTGGCTGAGGTTGGTGGCGTTCCAGACGAACGGGCGGCGCGCGCGCAGCAAGGCCTTGGCCCGGTCGATCGCCAGGTGCGCCACCTTGCCTTCGTTCTTGCCGTGCGCCAGGCCGAGCGCCTCGCGCGCGTCGTCGAACGACACGACCGGCAGGTCGGGGTGATGCGCCGCCACCCAACTGTTCTTGCCGCTGGCCGGCAGGCCCGACATGACGATGACGCGCGAGCCGGGCTCCTGGAACAGGGCGTAGTCCGGATGCACGTCGGCGCCGCGAAAGTAGCTGACGGCGGTGTGCGCGTCGGCGAAGCGCCGCGGTTGGCCGTAGCAGTCTTCCTCGCGCGCGGCCTCGCGGAACAGCGCGATGTTGTCCAGCACCTGCTGCTGGTCGCGGCAGACGCGGCCGCGCATGTCGGCCTCGGCCAGCATTGCCAGCAGCGGAATGCTCAGTTGCCACGACAGCTCGCGCACGATGAATTCCACCGATTTGCCGCGGCGCGAACCGGACAGGGCGAAGAACGGCACCTGGTGCACGGCGATCAGGCGGCAGATGGCCTCGCGCACGGCGAAGGGCACGCCGGCGTCCCACAGCGCGATGCGCGCGTCGATCGCGCCCCGGGCGGAATGGCCGGGTTGCGAAATCGCGCCGCTGGCCGGGTCGATCACCGTGGTGGCGTGCTTGGCGATGTCGTGCAGCAGCGCCGCCAGGAACACGATCTCCTGGTCGGCGCGGCTGGCGGCCTGGTAATCGGGCAGCGCCAGCAGGGCCTCGACCACCATGCGGGTGTGGGTCCAGACGTCGCCCTCGCCGTGGTAGCGCGGGTCCTGCGGCGTGGTCTTGGCCAGCTCCAGCGCCGGAAAGGCCGCCAGACAGGCGGCGAAGTCCGGCGCCCGGCCGGCGGCGGGCGCCAGGGCCCGCAATTGTTCGTAGTTCATGATGCCTCCTTGTCGCCGCGCAGCGTGTCCCAATCGACCCGCGGACGCGGGGCGTACAGGTCGACGCCGGGCGCGAGCAGGTTGGGGACGTAGGGCTGCTCGGAATGGTGCTTGTCGGCGGCCAGGATGGCCTGGACGAAGTCGGCGCGCACCCATTTGTATCGGCCCAGCGTCCTGCCGTCGGCCTCCACCTTGATGTACAGGCCTTCCGACAGGTCCGACTTGTCGCATTGCCGCCAGGCCAGCGCCAGGTCCAGGCCCTCGCGCCGCACGGTGGCCTCGAACGCGTCGCGCCACCGCGCCGTCTTGGCCAGCGAGGGCCGCAGCAGGGCCTTCAGGTCGGCCAGGCGCGCGGGCGCCAGGCCGTCGTACAGGACAGGCACCGACAGCACCGGGCCGCCGGCCAGCAGTTCGCGCCGCGCCTCGGTGGACAGGAAGGCGCCGGTGCGGCGGTCGAGCACGTCGAACTCGAAGAAGTGGTGCGGCAGCGCGTCGTAGAACACCGAGTGCTTTTTCGATAGCGTTTCGCCGTACATCACGTAGCGGTCTTCCAGCCGTTGCAGCAGCCAGCCGGCGTGGGCCTGGGCCCAGGCCTTGATGAAGTTGAATTGGCGTTCGCGTCCGCCGCCCACCAGGTAGTGGCCGCGCGATTGCAGCAGCAGGTCGCCCGCGGGGCTGAAACTGATGCCGGTGTTGGCGCCATCGAGTTTCTCTTCCACCACCAGGCGCAGGCCGCGCAGGTCGCGGTAAGGCACGTGGTCGTGGCCGTGGTCGCCCTCCTGCAGCCGCGAGCCTTCCAGGTGCGGGGTGCGGGGATAGCGGAACAGTTCAAGGGATTGCGCGCAGGCGCGGAAATCCGGCGTCATGGGTCTTCTCCAGGAAAAGTGGGGAAGCCGACGACGCGGTCTTGCGGGGAAGGGAAGCGAGGGGGGATGTGTTGCGCGTTCCGGAACCGCGCCTGCCGCGGGTCGCGCTCAAGACCGGGAAGGTCGAGCCGCGTGAATGGACAGGCTGACCGCGATTACCGGAAGGTAGTCGTCGGCGTTTAGGCGAATTGACGAATGGCAGACACGTTGGCACCCGGAAGAGAAGGGGTTGTTGAAAAGCAAGGGCGCATCCTAAGGCAACGATGATGAGGCTGTCAACGCCGCGTCCGCCGGTTGTTGTCCGGCGGACACGCGGCGTTGTGCCCGGCACGGGGACGCGCCGGGCGGTATCGCGGTATCACGGCGCTATTACATTCAAATCACGATAGTGATTTTGAAATTCACAGCCGCGTCACCTGCAGCACCGCGTCGGCGAAGGCCTCGGGCGCTTCCTGCGGCAGGTTGTGGCCGATGCCGCCGGTCACGTCGACGTGACGGTACTTGCCGCTGAACTGGCCGGCATAGGCGGCGGGCGCGGGGTGCGGCGCGCCGTTGGCGTCGCTTTCCAGCGTGATGGTGGGCACCGCGATCTTCGGCGCCACGGCCAGGCGCCGCTCCAGGTCGTCGTAGCGCGCCTCGCCCTGGGCCAGCCCGAGGCGCCAGCGGTAGTTGTGGATGACGATGGCGACGTGGTCGGGGTTGGCGAAGGCGCGGGCGCTGCGCGCGTAGGTGGCGTCGTCGAAGCGCCATTGCGGCGAGGCCAGTTGCCAGATCAGTTTGTTGAAGGCGTCGACGTTGGCGGCGTAGCCGGCCGCGCCGCGTTCGGTGGCGAAGTAGAACTGGTACCACCACTGGAACTCGGCCTGCGGCGGCAGCGGCTTGCGGTTGCCTTCCTGGCTGCCGATCAGGTAGCCGCTGACCGACACCAGCGCCTGGCAGCGTTCGGGCCAGAGCGCGGCCATGATGTTGGCGGTGCGCGCGCCCCAGTCGAAGCCGGCGATGACGGCCTTGCCGATCTTCAGGGCGTCCATCAGGGCGATGATGTCGACCGCCACCACCGCCTGTTCGCCGTTGCGCGCGGTATCGGCCGACAGGAAGCGGGTCGAGCCGTAGCCGCGCAGGTACGGCACGATGACGCGGTAGCCGGCGGCGGTCAGGCGCGGCGCCACGTCGATGAAGCTGTGGATGTCGTAGGGCCAGCCGTGCAGCAGGATGGCGACCGGGCCGTTGGCCGGGCCGGCGTCGACGTAGCCGATGTCCAGGTCGCCGGCGCGGATCTGGCGGATGGCGCTGAAGCTGGCCGTGCCGGTGGCGCGAGGGGCGACTGGCGCGGCGCCCTGGGCGCGCGCGCTGGCGCCCAGGCCCAGGTTCAGGAGGCTGGCGCCGGCCAGGGCCGAGGTGGTGCCGAGCAGGCGGCGGCGTCGGGTGTCGATGGGATCGGGCATGGCGGGTCTCCGGGAAAGGGAAGTGACAGGGTGTGGCGCCGTTGTAGCCAGCCCGGCGGGGTGGGGGGTGTCGCAATGTACGGCGCGGGCGGGCGGATACATTGCGACTTGAATCTCCTTGTCCGCGCCGCCGCCGTCGCGCGCGGATGACGAGCGCGCGATGCCTGTTGTGCATTCGGCGCGGACTTGGCATGATCCGCGCCATGGCAACGGACCCGACCTCCCGCATCACGCGCCCGCGCGCCCGCCGCGCGGGCCGCGCCGCCGTGCGGCTGGCCCTGGGGTTGGCCGCGCTGACGGCCGCCGCCTATGCGGCCACGGCCGTGATGGAGATCCCGCCGCCGCACACGCTGTGGCGGCTGGAGGCGTCGGCGCCGTCGCGCCGCGGCGACCTGTTGCCGGCGCGGGTCGTGCCGGCCTCGGCCACGCCGTCCGTGCTGGCGGCCAGCGCCTGGCCGCCGCCCGCCACGGTGCCGTGGAAAGGCGCCGAAATTCCGTTCGAGCGGTTCCTGCAAAGCACCGCCACGAATGCGCTGGTGGTGCTGCGCGACGGCCAATTGGAGTACGAGTGGTACCGGCCAGGCGTGCGCGCCAGCGACCCGCAGTCGTCGTGGTCGATGGCCAAGTCGGTGGTGTCGCTGCTGGTGGGCCAGGCGATCGCGCGCGGCGAGCTGCGCGAGGACGATCGCCTGACCGCGCTGCTGCCCGAGCTGGCGGGCGCCGGCGATTACGACCGCGTCACGCTCGGGCATCTGCTGGACATGGCCTCGGGCATCGACGTGTCGGAGAACTACCGGGCCTACTGGCCTTTCACCGGCACCGCGCGCATGTATCTGACGCGCGATCTGGCCGGGTTTGTGCACGACCACCGGCGCATGCATTTCACGCCGGGCAGCGCGGGCGACTACCGCAGCGTCGACACCCAGCTACTGGGCATGGCGCTGACGCGGGTGACCGGCAAGCCGCTGGCCGACCTGCTCGCCGAGCGGCTGTGGGGGCCGATGGGCGCGGAGTCCGCCGCCACCTGGAACCTGGACCGGCCCGGCGGCATCGAGAAGGCGTTCTGCTGCCTGAATGCCACGGCGCGCGACTTCGCGCGGGTCGGGCAGCGCGTGCTTGAGTCCGGGCAGGGCGCAGGCCTGGTCCCGGCCGCCTGGGTGGCGCGCATCGCGCGTCCCGCCCCGCATCCGGTCGACGGCTGGGGCTACGCCGCGCAATGGTGGCAACTGGAGCCCACGGGCGGGCCGGACTTCGCGGCCGTCGGCATCCATGGCCAGTACCTGTACGTGCATCCCGGCCGACGCGTGGTGATCGTCAAGCTCAGCGACTATGGCGAGAACCAGGACGAGCGCGAGACCTATCGGGCGCTGCGGGCGATCGCCGATCGTTGAGGCGGCGCGCGGCCCTGGCTACAGCAGGCCCGAGGTCAGCGCCTTGAGCGTGGCGGCCGCGCGGGTCGAGCATTCCAGCTTGCGGAACACGCTTTCGACGTGGGTGCGCACCGTGCTGGGGCTGATGTTCAGCGCGCGCGCCGCTTCCTTGTTGCTGGCCCCAAGGCTGATCTGCCGCAGCACTTCCAGTTCGCGCTGCGACAGCGGCGAGACGGCGCGGCGCGGGGCGGCGGTTTCGCCACCCGCCGCGGCGATGGCGGCCTCGGCCACGTCAGCATCGTAGCGGCCGGTGGCGGCTTCCTGGCGCAGTTGCCGCGCCGCGTCCGCCAGCGCAAGCGCGGGACGCCAGGGGCGGTCCTCGAGCAGCGCCTGCAAGGCCACGCAGGCGGCCAGCACGCGTTGCGGCAGGCCCAATGCCGCGCCCGCCGCGCCGCGGAAATAGCCGCTGCCATCCAGCCGTTCGTAGGCATACGAGGCCAGTTCGGCGGCCTCGCTCAGGCCCTTGATCTGGCGCGCCGCGCGCGCGGTCCAGTAGGGCATCAGGCGCACCTGCTCCCACTGGTCCGGCGACAGCTTGCCGGCGGTGTTCCACAGGCGGTTCGGCAGCGCGGCGCGGCCGATGCCGTGGACCAGCGCGGCGGCCTGCAATTGCGCCTGCGTCGCCGCGTCCAGGTCGAGCCGCGCGGCGGTGGCCACCGCCAGCGCCGCCACCCGGCGCGAATAGCCGGCCAGCCAGGGCAGCTTGAGTTCGGCCACGTCGGCCAGCAGCGTCAGCGCGGCGGGCGCGCCGGGGCGGCCGCCGGCCAGGTTCCAGTCGGCGCCGTCGGGCGGATCGGCGTCGATCCGGTCGAGCCAGGCCGGGCCGTGGCGCGCGGCCAGCGCGGCGACGTCGGCGGGATACTTGGCGCCGGCCTGCTGGCGCAGGAAGTCCAGCGCGCTGTCGCGGCCATGGGCGCGGCTGAGGATCTCCAGGTCGCTGGCGGCGTTGACGATGAACGCCAGCGGCGAGACGGCGCCGCCGTCCAGCGCCTGCGGCATGCCCTTGCCATCGTGGCGCTCGAAGGCGTGGCGCAGACCGGTCACGACCGCGTCGGGCATGCCCAGGCTGACGGCGACGTCGCCGGAGATCTCGCAATGGATCAGCGCCAGCGGCACGATCAGCGACTGCGTGCGCGCATCCAGCGGCGGCAGGGTCTGCGCCATCATGGCCTCGCGCGAGGCGATGTCGTCGCCCAGCAGTTCGGCGAAGCCGCCGGCGTTGGCGGTGCAGCCTGACCAGCGCAGCAGCGCCACCGCGCGGGCGTGGTCCTGGCCGGCCGCATCCAGGCCGTGCGCGGCGGCCAGCAGGCCCGCCAGGCAGGCGGTGCGGCGCGAATGGTCGGTGGCGCGGCCCATGCTGAGGTCGCCGATGAAGGCCATGGCCAGCACGGCGTCGGTCAGTTCTATGGCGCTATCGGCGATCATGGGGGCAGGCGGGGCGATGAATGGGGGCGGCAGGAGAGGGCGGGAAAGCGAGAACCGGCGCATCGGTCAATCATCCGATACCGCGCGACGGGCGGGAAAACGACACTGGCGTCAAGCAAGCGCCATGTCGGCGTTTGATCCCGAAAAAAAGGAACCGTCATGAAGCGCCATATTATCGCAGCCTCCCTCCTGGTAGCCGGCCTGTTCGCCGCGCCCGTCTCGCAATCGTTCGCCGCCGAGCCGGCCGCCGCGCGGCCGTCCGTCGTCATTGTGCACGGCGCCTTCGCCGATGGCTCGGACTGGGCCAAGGTGGTCGCCCTGCTGCAGGCCAAGGGCGTGCAGGTGCAGGCGGTGCAGAACCCGCTGGAATCGCTGGCCGGCGACGTGGCCGCGGCCAACCGCGCCATCGACAACCAGCCCGGCAAGGTGGTGCTGGTCGGCCATTCGTGGGGCGGCACGGTGATCACCGAGGCCGGCAACCATCCCAAGGTCGCCAGCCTGGTCTACGTGGCCGCGTTCGCGCCCGACGCCGGCCAGTCGGTGGCGACGCTGACCGAGGGCACGCCCAAGGCGCCGGGTTCGGACAGCATCGGCGCCGACAGCCACGGCTGGCTGAGCCTGTCGCCCGCCGGCCTGGCGCGCGATTTCGCGCAGGATGTGCCGGCCGCGCAGGCCCGGGTGATGGCGGCCACGCAGGGCCCGATCAAGGCCAGCGCCTTTGGCGAAGCGGTGTCGACCGCCGCGTGGAAGACCAAGCCGTCGTGGTTCGTCGTCAGCAACCACGACCGCATGATCCTGCCGGCGCTGCAACACCAGATGGCCAAGCGCATCGGCGCCAAGGTCACCGACCTGCAGACCAGCCACGTGCCGCAGCAATCGCAGCCGGACGCCGTGGCGCGGGTGATCCTGGACGCGGTGGCGAGCGTGAAGTGAGGGCTGTGACCGCCCGGCGACATGACGCCGGGCGGTCACGCATGAACGCCGCGCGTCCGTCGGGACACGCGGCGTTTCAGCATCCGGACGCCAGTTGTTCGAGCGCCGCGAGCCGCAGCACGTAGAGCGTGCCGGAGCGGCTGGCGATGATGCCTTCGCGGCGCCACTTGGAGAAGATGCGGCTGAGGGTCTCTGCCCGCATGCCGAGCTTGACGGCGATCTGCGAGTGGCTGAGCGGCAGGGTCAACGGCTGGCCGGCCTGAGGCTTGCCAGCGCGTAGCACGTATTCGGCCAGGCGTTCCTGCGCCGAACTGGAAGTGAGCCAGTCGATCCGGTCGGTGTGATGCCGCACCAGCGCGGCGCCGTGGGCGGCGACGCGGCAGGCGAAGCGGCCGTCGTCGCGACATAGCTGCAGGAAGGCGCCTTGATGCAGCAGGCAACCATTGCCGTCGCGGCGGGCGCGGACATGATGCAGGTGGCGCGGCGTCGGCTCGAACATGGCCAGCACCGACAGCCAGCCGCCCGGGCCGACTTCGCCAAATATCTTGTCATCGCCATCAGCGGTGTAGCGCAGGCCCTGGACCAGCCCCTCGCACACCAGCAGGCACGCGGTTGCCGGCTGGCCTTCGGAAAACAGCGTGTCACCCGCCTCGAAGCGCAGCCAATGGGCGCGCGCCGCCAGCGCGCCGAGCGCGGCGTCGGCGATGCCCTCGAACCAGGGATGGCGCCGCAACGCGGCGAGCAGAAGCGACTGAGACGAATTGACAATAGTCATTTGATCGGCGGAGGTGGCTACCTAGAATTCGAATCGAAAATGATTCCTGTTCAAGATGCCCTCCCCGTGAAAAAATACAAGGCCAGGACCGCGCCGCAACCGCGCCGTCTTATAAGTTCTCCCATTGCCTTGAGCGCCTTGTCGGCGGCGTTGTCATGGTCGTCTGGCGCGGCGGCGCAGGGGCCCGTGCGCTTCACCGACATGCTCGGCAACCCGGTCACGCAGGCCGCGCCTGCGACGCGCGCGGTCTCGCTGCCGATGCCGGGCGGCACGCTGTTGATGTCATTGGACGGCGGCTCGTCGCGCCACCTGGCGGGCATGCATCCCGACTCCTATGCGCGCATGGCCGACCCGGTGCCGTCGCGCCTGTTCCCGCACATGGAAAGCGTGCGCTCGGACATCACCCGGTCGGGCTTCGTGCCGAACGTGGAAACCCTGCTGCAGATCCGTCCCGACATGGTGTGGCAGTGGGGTCACATGGGAGACGACCTGATCGCGCCGCTGCGCAATGCCGGCCTGCCGGTGGCCGCGCTGCTCTACGGCACCGACGTGCGCACCCGCGAATGGATCCGGCTGATGGGGCATTCGCTCGGGCGGGATGCCCAAGCCGCCCGGCTGCTGGCGTGGCGCGACGAGGTGCGCGCGCAGATCCTTCGCGTCACCGGCGGCCTGCGCGCCGACGAGCGGCCGGGCGTGCTGTACCTGTCGCGCTACCGGCCGCAATTGCGCACCTCGGGCGCGGGCAGCAGTTTCGATGACGACATCCAATTGACTGGCGGGCGCAACGTGGCCGCGGCAGTGGTCGGCACCGGCCAATCGGTCGGCATCGAGCAGATCATGGCCTGGGCGCCCGATGTGATCCTGCTGAACAACTTCGAGTCGGGCCTGACGCCCGCCATGATCTATGCCGATCCGCTGTTCGCGGATATTCCGGCCGTGCGCAGCCATCGCGTCTACATGATTCCGGCCGGCGGCTATATCTGGGATCCCCCCAGCCAGGAATCGCCGTTGTACTGGCAGTGGCTGAGCCAGTTGCTGCATCCGAAGCGATTCGACTGGCCGCTGCGCGAGCGCATCGCGCAGGCCTACGCCTGGCTGTACGGCTATGACATCGACGCGGCCGATATCGACAAGGTGCTGCGCATGCGCTTGAACCACGGAGCCGCCGGCTATGACCGCCTGCGCTGAACGGAATCCCGCGCGGGGCGACGATCGGCGGCGCGCCTGGCCCTGGTGGCTGATGATCGCCGCGGCGCCGCTGTCGGCCCTGGCCGCGTTGTGCGTGGGGCGTTATGCCTTGCCGGCCTCTCACGTGGGCGCCGCGCTGGCCGGATGGGCGCTGCCCGACGGCCTGGCATCCTGGCTGCCGGCCGTCGCCGACGCCGAGCGCCGGGTGGTATTGCTGGTGCGCCTGCCGCGGGTGCTGCTGGCGCTGCTGGCCGGCTCCAGCCTGGCGCTGTGCGGCGCGGCCTTGCAGGGCGCCTTCCGCAACCCCCTGGTCGGGCCGCAGATCCTCGGCATTTCGTCCGGCGCCGCGTTTGGCGGGTGCGCGGCGATCCTGCTGTTCTCGTCGTTGTGGGCGACGCTCGGGCTGGCCTTTGCCGGCGGCCTGCTGGCGGTGGCCATCGTCTACCTGCTGGGCCGCTCGCGGGGGCGCACCACCATCCTGATGCTGGTGCTGGCGGGCGTGGTCACCAGCGCGTTCTTTTCCGCGCTGATCTCGCTGGCCACCTATTTTGCCGATCCCTACGACAGCCTGCCGGCGATCGTGTTCTGGCTGATGGGCAGCTTCGCCACGGCGTCCTACGTCAAGCTGGGGGCGGCGGTGGCGCCCATCGCGGCGGGCATGGGGCTGTTGTTCGCGCTGCGGTTCCGCATCAACGTGCTGTCGCTGGGGGACGAGCAGGCCAGCGCCATGGGGCTGGCGGTCGAGCCGCTGCGCTGGATGCTGCTGGGCTGCGCCACGCTGGTGGTGTCGGCCAGCGTGGCGGTGTCCGGCACGGTGGGCTGGGTCGGGCTGGTGGTGCCGCACATCGCGCGCATGCTGGTCGGCCCGGATCACCGCGCGCTGCTGCCGGCCAGCGCCTTGCTTGGCGGCACCTACATGGTGTGGGTCGATACCGTGGCCCGCAGCGCCACCAGCGCCGAGATTCCGCTGGGCGTGATCACCGCGCTGGTCGGCGCGCCGCTGTTCGCATGGCTGTTGCGCCGCACGCAGGTCAGGGAGGCGGGCCATGCTTGAAGTGGATCGCCTTGCCGTGCAGGCCGGCGGCCGCGTGCTGCTGTCCAACCTGACGCTGCGCGTGCCGGCCGGCGGCGTGCTGGCCGTGCTGGGGCCGAACGGCCGGGGCAAGACCACCTTGCTCAAGACGCTGCTGGGGGTGCAGCCGCCGGCCGCTGGCGCGGTGCGCCTGCGCGGCCACGCCGCCTATGTGCCGCAGCGCACCGATTCGCTGTTCGCCTACGACGTGCTGGCCATGGTGACCATGGGCCGCGTGCGGCACCTGCGCTGGTGGGCCTCGCCCGGCCCGGGCGACCGCGAGATCGCCCGCGAGTGCCTGCGCGCCGTGCGGCTGGAGCATCTGGCGGCGCGGCCGTTCCACGCGCTCAGCGGCGGCGAACAGCAGTTGGCCTGCATCGCGCGGGCCATGGCCAGCGCCAGCCCCATCATCGTCCTGGACGAGCCCAGCGCGGCGCTCGATCTGCGCAACCAGGACGTGATCCTGACGCTGCTGCGGCGGCTGGCGGGCGAGGGCATGACGGTGGTGTTCTCGACCCACCAGCCGCAGCACGCGCAGCACATCGCCGACCAGACCCTGTTGATGCATCCCGACGCCTGCGAGGCCGGCCCCACCGGACAGATGTGCACCGACGAACGCCTGAGCCGGCTGTACGGCTTGCCGGTGCGGGTAACCACCGTCACCGCCGACCGCCGCGAGGTGCCGGGCGTGATTCCTCTTTTCCATTGAATCCGATGAACACCATCGTCTATTTGAATCACTGGACCGGCGACGGTCCAGCCGCGTTGACCGGCGGCGATGCGCCGCCGGCCGTCGCCGAACCCCTGTACGCCCTGCACCGTCTGGAACTGGCGACGGTACGGGCCTTGCTGGTGCCGGCCAATACCGACCAGCGCTATCTGCTGTCGCAGCAGGCTCGGCTGGAGGCCTGGCTGCTGGCGGGCGGCACGATGGTGTTCAACGGCCACGTGGCCTATCCCTTCCTGCGCTGGCTGGCGCCGTTCGCGCCCGGCCCGGCGCGCGGCATCGAGGGACTGCGGCTGCACCGCGCCCAGGCGCATCCCGTGTTCGATGGCGTCGATCCGGAACACCTGACCTTCCGCCGCGGCGTGGCCGGCTTCTACGCGCGCGGCGGCAACCCGCCGCCGGCCGGCGCCAGCGTGCTGCATACGCTGGGGCCGGACGCGGTGCCGGTGGACTGGGTGCTGTCCTTGCCCGGCGGCGGCCGCCTGTTCACGCATTCCGGCAACGACATGTGGATGTATGCGGGCAGCGCGGACAGCACCCGCCGCATCGTGCCGCAACTGATCGACTGGCTGCGCGGGGAGGCGGCATGATCCACGACGCCCATTCCGTTTCGAACCGGCGCGCGCCGGTGATCGCCGCGCTGGACGCCGGCACCTACTACCACCATCGCACCTTCCACACGCCGGAACTGGCGGCGTACATCGACCGGGTGATCTACCTGCCGGAACTGGATGACGCCGCCCTGGAGGGCTGCGACGCCTTGATCGTGTCGTGCCGCATCAATCCCGAGCTGCTGGTGGCGCAGCGGGCGCGCTTGGCCCGCTTCCTGGCGGCCGGCAAGACGCTGGTGGCGATGGGCGAGACCGGCTCGCACCGCTGGCTGGATGGCGTGTGCTGGACCGATTGCGAAGTGAATTTCTGGTGGTGGAAGACGCCGGGGGCCGATCCCGGCCTGCGGCTGGCGGCGCCCGACCATTCGCTGTTCCGGTATCTGACGCTGGCCGATGTCACCTGGCACCAGCATGGCACCTATGCGCCGCCGCCGGGCGCGGTCTCGCTGGTCGACAAGGTCGACGCCGGATCGGTGCTGTACGAGGACCGCTGCAGCACGGCGGGCCGGCTGATCGTCACCTCGCTCGATCCGATGTACCACCACGGCAGTTATTTCATGCCGGCCACCAGCCGCTTCCTGCGCGGTTTCCTGCCGTGGCTGAAAGATTCCACGCCCGCCGCCTGAGGCGGCATCCTTCCGGCCTCCGGGCTATTGCGCTTTTTTCGTATGACTCATTCCTTCCCGTCCTCGCCCTTCGTCCGCGCCATCCTGCTGGCAGCCGCCAGCCTCGGCGCGCCCGCCATGGCCGCCGAGACCGCCGCGCAGCTTCCCGCCATTCGCGTCACGGCCGAAGACGCCGCCGTCGACGACGGCCGCCTGCATGCCATTGGCGCCGCGCCGCCGCCGGCGACGCTCGACCATACGGTCACGCAATCGGTGTCGGTGGTGGATCGCCAGGACCTCGACCGGCTCAGCGCCATCAGCACGCTCGAACTGTTGGGCAGAATTCCGAACGCCACCATCAATCTGGGCGGCGGCATTGGCGGCACCTTGTTCCTGCGCGGCATGGACACGCTCGATATGCGGGTACCCGTGTTCATCGACGGCGATCGCTTTCGCGGCCGCAACAAATTGCAGTTCATGCTCATCAGCCCCACCGAGCTGGAAGCGGTCGAGGTGGTGCGGGGGCCTGATTCGGCACGCTTTGGCAGCGATGGGCTGGGGGGCTTGATCAACTTCGTCACCAAGCGCGCCCGTGGCAACCTGGATCACGGGTTCACCGTGAACGGCGGCGAGGTGTCGACCACCTGGCAGAGCAATGGCAATGGCAGGCAGGCCAACGCGGCGCTGGAGGCGGCCGGCGATGGCTTCGACCTGCGCGTCTATGCCACCGGACGGCGCGCCGGCAACTTCCGCAGCGCCGAGGGCGCAGTGCCGAACAGTGATTTCCGCAGCGCGGGCGGCGGCATCGTGCTGGGCTACATGCCGGATGCGCGCCAACGTATCGAGATCAGCGGCCGCATGGCGCACGTCAACGAAGGCTGGGCGGGCACCGTGCCGCCCTATCCGCTGGCCAGAACGCGCAGCAATCCCCTGAACGTCAAGCAGGGAAGGCTGGCCTATCGGGGCGAGTTCGACGGCGCGATCAGCGAATTGCGCGCCAGCGTCTACGTCAACGAATTCGACACCACGCTGGTGGTGCACAACCAGGCCAACCCGGATCGCGTGCTGGACGTGCAGCGCCACGTGCCGGGGCCGCTGGCGTATGGGGGCAGCCTGGCTGCAACCCTTCCGTGGGCCAGTGTCGCCACCACGGTCGGCATGGATTTCATGCATGAAAACTGGCCCGGCCAGGAACGGCGCACACAGGTGACGCTGCGCCAACCGGACGGCGCCACCCGCATCGCTCGCGGCGACTGGGTGCCCAGCGGACCGTCCCGCTACCAGACCAATATCGGCGCCTTCCTGAGCAATGAGTGGACGATTTCGCCAAAGTGGACGTTGACCGCCGGCGGCCGCCTGGATTGGTACCGTTCCGATGTCGACCTTTCCCCCCTGCCGTCGCCCGATCTGCTGCCGGCGTTCCGCGCGGCGCGCAACAACCAGCAGACCGCCACGACCGGCAGCCTGGGGGTGTCGTATCGCGCTACGCAGGTGGTCGAACTGCTGGGCAGCGTAGGCAATTCGTTCCGCATGCCGTGGATCTTCGACATGTTCGACGCCGGCTTCACGGGCGCGAGCTATTCCTTCCCCAACCCCCGGCTCAAGCCCGAGCGCGGCACCAACGTGGACATCGGCACCCGCCTGCATTTCGAGGATGCCAGCGTTGGCCTGACCGCGTTCCGCAGCGATTTCCGCGACTTCATCGAGAACGTCAACACCCAGTACAACGGCCTGCCCGCCACCCAAAAGGCGAATGTGGGCAAGGTCCGGGTGCAGGGGGTGGAAAGCGACTGGCGCTGGCAGGTGACGCGCGCGCTCAACCTGTATGGCAGCGCCGGCTACCTGCATGCCACCAACCGCATCACCCACCGGCCGCTGCCCTCCATCGCCACGCTCAGCGGCCTGATGGGGGTGCAGTACGTCGGGCCGAATGACGCCTATGCATTCGGCGCCGAATTGCAGTGGGCCAAGGGGCAGGGCCGTTATGACGACCGCAAGGAATACCCGGCGGCCGGCTTTGGCGTGGTCAACCTGTCCGCGCAATTGCAGTTGGACCGGCTGGGCTTGCCGAGGGTGGGCAATACCCAGGCGGTGTTCAGCATCAACAACCTGTTCGACCGCGCGTATCGCACCGCCGCCACGGCGTCGAATGTCAATTACCCCATGACGGGCCTGAACCCGTTGCTGCAGCCGGGGCGCAGCGTCAATGTGACGTTGCGGACACGGTTCTGAGCCTGTCGCGCGGGGCCCTGTTGCCCCGCGCGCCGGCTTTCATCGCCGCCGCGCAAGGCGGCGTTTCTCCGGCCTTCGGGCTTTGCCTTTGCGTTCCCGTATGACTCATCCCTTTCCGCATTTGCCCCTGGTCCGCGCTTTCCTGCTCGCGGCCACCACCCTTGGCGTGCCCGCCGTGGCCGCAGAACCCGCGCAACTGCCTGCCATCCGCGTCACGGCCGGCGACGGCGCGGACGACGGCCGCCTGCACGCCATCGGCGCCGCCCCGCCGCCGGCGACGCTGGACCATGCGGTGACGCAATCGGTGTCGGTGGTCGATCGCCAGGACATCGACCGGCTCAGCCCCATCAGCACCCTGGAGCTATTGAGCCGGATTCCGAACGCCACCATCAACCACACGGGCGGCATTGCCGGCACGGTATTCCTGCGCGGCATGAACACCAATGACATGCGGGTGCCTGTCTTCATCGACGGCAATCGCTTCCGTGGCCGCAATACCCTGCAATTCATGCTGATCAGCCCGACCGAGCTGGAGCAGGTCGAGGTGGTGCGGGGGCCGGATTCGGCGCGCTTCGGCAGCGATGGGCTGGGCGGCCTGATCAACTTTGTCACCCGGCGCGCCCACGGCAATCTGGATCATGCATTCCAGCTCAATGGCGGCGAGGTGTCGGCGTCGTGGCGCAGCAACGCCAACGCGCTGCAGGCCAACGCCGCGCTCGAAGCCGCCGGCGACGGCTTCGACCTGCGCGTGTATGCCACCGGCCGGCGCGCCAGCAATTTCCGCAGCGCCACCGAAGAGGTGCCCAACAGCGGTTTTCGCGGCGCGGGCGGCGGCATCGTGCTGGGCTACATGCCCGACGCGCGCCAACGCATCGAGATCAGTGGCCGCATGGCGCACGTGAACGACGATGCCGCCGGCGCGGTGCCGCCGTATCCGCTGGCCAGCAGCCATCGAGATCCGCTGGCCGTCAAGCAGGGCAAGCTCGACTATGCCGGTGAATTCGACGGCCTGGTCAGCGAGTTGCGGGCCAGCCTGTACGTCAACGAATTCGACACCACCCTGGCCGCGCACAACGAGGTAAACCCGGCCCGGGTGGTCGACGTGCGCCGCCACGTGATCGGGCCGCTGGTCTATGGCGGCAACCTCGCCGCGACCCTTCCGTGGGCCAGCGTCGCCACCACGGTCGGCATGGATTTCATGCACGAAACCTGGCCGGGCCAGAAACTGCGCACCCGGACGACGGTGCGCCAGCCCGATGGCGCCACCACCCGGAACCGTGGCGATTGGATCCGCGGCGGACCGACCCGTTACCAGACCAACATTGGCCTGTTCCTGAGCAACGAATGGAACCCCGCGCCCAAATGGACGGTGAGCGCGGGCGGCCGCTA
Source organism: Achromobacter dolens (assembly GCF_902859745.1). GTDB lineage: Bacteria > Pseudomonadota > Gammaproteobacteria > Burkholderiales > Burkholderiaceae_B > Achromobacter > Achromobacter dolens. Next base: position 63,384 of record NZ_CADIJW010000018.1, read on the forward strand.
CGACTGGTACCGTTCCGACGTTGGCCTCAGTCCGCTGCCGTCGCCCGATCTGCTGCCGGCCTTCCGCGCCGCCCGGAACAACCAGCAGACCGCCATCACCGGCAGCCTGGGGTTGTCGTACCGCGCCACCGAGGTGGTGGAACTGCTGGGCAGCGTGGGCAATTCGTTCCGCATGCCGTGGATCTTCGACATGTTCGACGCCGGCTTCACCGGAACCGGCTACACCTTTCCGAATCCCCGGCTCAAGCCCGAGCGCGGCACCAATGTGGATGTCGGCACCCGTCTGCATTTCGCCGACGCCACGGTCGGCCTGACGGCGTTCCGCAGCGACTTCCGCGATTTCATCGAGAGCGTCGACACGATGTATCTGGGGCTGCCGGCGACGCAGCGCGCGAACGTGGGCAAGGCGCGCGTGCAGGGATTCGAAAGCGACTGGCGCTGGCAAGTGACGCGCGCGCTCAACCTGTATGGCAGCGCCAGCTATCTGCACGCCACCGACCTGGTCACCCATCGGCCGCTGCCTTCCATCGCCGCGCTCAGCGGCCTGATGGGCGTGCAGTATGTGGGGCCGAACGAGGCCTACGCCCTGAGCGGGGAACTGAAGTGGGCCAAGGGGCAGAACCGCTACGACGAGCGCAAGGAATATCCCGCCGCCGGCTTTGGCGTGGTCAACCTGTACGCGCAACTCCAGTTGGATAAGCTCGGATTGCCACGGGCCGGCAATACCCAGGCCGTGCTGGGCGTCAGCAATCTGTTCAACCGCGCCTACCGTAGCGCGGCCACGGCCTCGAACGTGAATTACGCCATGACGGACCAGAATCCATTGCTGCAGCCGGGGCGCAGTTTCAACCTGACGCTGCGGACGCGGTTTTGAGGTTTTCCGGTCGCGGGAACCGAACCCGGCCGCGCCGGTCCATAGCCAACGGATCGGCCGCCGGCCAGTCCGCTTGATATATCAAGGAAGACCTCATGTTCGGAATTGGAATCGCCCTGGCCATTCTTGGCGCCGTGTGCGTGCACGCGGCGATCGGCACGCATCGCGCCGGGTGTGAGCGCCGCGACAGTTATGCCCTGGCGGGGCTGGGCATCGTCGCGGGAAGCGGCGGCGCGTTGTTGCTGGTCTAGGCGCCGCGCTGGCAGGCAGGCGGGCGTCCCGGCCTCGGGACGCCCGTTTTTTACCAGTAGTACTTCACCGACGCCACCACCGTGCGGCCGTTGCCGTACATGCACACGCCGTACGACTGGCAGCCGCTGACATAACGCTTGTCGAACAGGTTGGCGGCGTTCAGGGCGAAACGCCAGTTCGGCATTTCATAGTGCAGGCCGGCGTCGTAGACGGTGTAGCTGGGGATCTTCAGCGAATTGTCGGCCGCGCCCGCGGCCGAGCTCTGGTAGCGCACGCCCGCGCCGGCGCCGAAGCCTTCCAGCGGCCCGGTGCGCCAGGTCCAGTCGGCCCACAGCGAGGCCATCTGGCGCGGACGCGGGATGTCCACCGGCCACTTGCCCTGGGTCTCGTCGTTGGCCTTGGTGATTTTGACGTTCTGGAACACGTAGGCGCCGACGATGGACAGTTCGGGCGTGATCTTGCCCACGGCGCTCAGCTCGACGCCCTGCGAGCGCACCGCGCCGGTCTGCAGGTAGCTGCTGTTGGTCGGGTCGTTCGGGTTGTTGGTGACGACGTCGGTCTGCTTGATCTGGTAAATGGCGGCGTTCAGCGTCAGGTTCTTGCCGTCGGGCTGCCAGCGCAGGCCGGCCTCGATCTGTTTGCCCTGGGTCGGCTTGGCCCAGTTGCCGTCGGCCAGGCGCGTGTTCGAGACCGGGTTGAACGAGGTCGAATAGCTGACGTAGGGCGACAGGCCGTAATCGCCAAGATAGGTCAGGCCGACGCGGCCGGTGAAGGCCTGGTCCAGCTGCGCGGCGCGGGTGTCGGCCTCGCGGTCGTTCTGGCGGGTGCGGGCCCAGTCCTTGCGGCCGCCCAGCGTCAGCACCCAGCGGTCCCACTTGATCTGGTCCTGCGCGTACAGGCCCACCGTGTTCATGACGGTATAGGTGTCGGTGCGCGGGAAGGCGTTGGGGCCGTAGAAGATCGAGCGGTTGATCGGCGTGTAGACCGGGTGGTAGACGTTGAGCGACGGCGCCAGCGCCATCCATTCGCTGTCGATGGTGGACTGGCGGCTGTATTCCAGGCCGGTCAGCAGCGTGTGTTCGAGCGCGCCGGTGCGGAATCTGGCCTCCGCCTGGTTGTCGATGTCGAAACGGCTGTAGTTGAATTGGAAGCGGCCGGCATAGCGCGTGATCGTGGCCTGGGTCGGGTCGCTGTCATCCAGGCCGCCGCCCCAGACCGAACGGTTATTCAGCTGCAGGTGCATCAGGCGCGTGTTCTGGCGCAGGGTCCAGACCGAATCCAGTTTGTGTTCCAGCGCGTAGCCGACCGACCATTGCTTCTTGTGATAGTCGTTGAAGTCCGGCTCGCCGGTATAGACGTCGCGCGAAATGCGGCCATTGGGATTGGACAGCACCGTGCCCTGGGCGGGCAGGAAATTGGTGTTGATGTCGCCCCAGTCTTCCAGGTAGGTGGCCGACAGCGTCAGGCTGGTGGCGGCGCTGGGCTGCCAGCGCAGCGACGGCGCGAACACCACGCGCTGGTCCTTGTTGGGGCCGGTCTGGGCGTTGCCGTCGCGGCCCACGCCCAGGATGCGGTACGACAGCGTGCCGTCCTCGTTGAGGCTGTCGCCGAGGTCGAAACTGAGCTGCTTGCGGGCGTAGTTGCCGACCTGGGTCTCGATCTCGCGGATGCGCTCGCCGTTGGCCAGCTTGCTCTGCACGTCGACGATGGCGCCGGGGTCGCCCTGGCCGTACAGCACCGAGGTCGGGCCGCGCAGCACGGTGATGCTGTCGATCAGGTAGGGATCGACGCGCCAGCTGGCCAGGTTGAGCGTGTTGGGCACCTGCAGGCCGTCGACGTAGGCCGTGGGGGTGAAGCCGCGCAGGGCCGAATACCAGTCGGAACGGTTGTCCGAGCCATAGCTGGAGAAGCCGGGCACGTAGTGCAGCGCCTGGTTGATGTCGGTGGCGCCGGTCATCTCCAGCTGCTGCGCGGTGACCACGTTGATGGTCTGCGGGATCTCGTTGAGCGCGGTGTCGGTCTTGGTGCCGGTGCGGCTGCGGCGCGCCACCAGGCCTTCGATCGCGTCGCCCCGGGTGTCGCCATAGACCGAGACGGTGGGCAGCGTGGCGGTGTCGGCGGCGGGCGGCTGCACCACCGCGGTGTTGCCGGTGATGCGCGCGACCAGGCCCGTGCCGGCCAGCAGGCGGTCCAGCGCCTGTTGCGGTGTCAGGGTGCCGCTGATGGCGGGCGCGCGCCGGTCCTGCACCGCTTCGGGCAGGTAGTAGACCTGTAGATTGGTCTGGCGGCCCAGGTGCAGCAGCGCCTGCGCCAGTGACTGGGCGGGCAGGTTGATCTTGACGGCGGCGGCTTGCGCGTGGGCGGCGGACGGCGCGGCGCCCAGGGCGACGGCGAGGGCAAGGGTCAGGGTGCCGAGGGCGGCATGCAGCGGCGTGGCGCGGGGGCGCGGGAGGCGGGTGGGCCTGGCGGAAATCTGGGTCACGATGGCGCTCGATCGGGGCGGCGGTTTCCGTGAGGGAACCGGCCGGCGGGTTCATGCGGGGCGACAGCCTCCGCTTATCTGCTAAGAGCGGATCGGACGCCGAACCCCGTAATGATTCTCAACTCAAAATGGAAACAAGATGTATTTCCGGCCGGGCGGCGCGAGGGGGCGCGAGGCGGCGGCGTTGCAACCGGCGCGGTGGCGGTCGCCGAGTGGCGCTGGCGAGGGCGGAAAGCGGGAATGCGGGGGCGGGGCGCGGAGGGCGGCCTGGACTGAAGACGCGGCGCCGGGTCAGCGGGCGATGATGTCGCTGCCGCCGTCGGCGCGCGGCGTCACGCGCACGGGGATCAGGGCGGGCAGGGCGGCCAGGAAGCCGCGGGTGTCGTCGATGTCGAATACGCCGGCGATGCGGATGCCGCGCAGCGCGGCGGCGACCCGGATGGGCTGTTCGCGGTAGCGGTTGATCTCGTCCACCACCTGCGCCAACGGCACATTGTCGAAGACCGCCTTGCCCTGCCGCCAGGCGGTGAGCGTGGCCACGTCCACGGCTTCGGCCCGCAAGGCGTCGCCCGCATGGGTCAGGCTGACGCCTTGGCCGGCGGCCAGCAGCACCCGTTCGCGCCGCCACCAGGCGCCGGTGGCAACCTCGACCGAGCCGGATTCGACCGCCACCGCCAGCCGCTGGCGGTCATAGCGCACGTTGAAGCGGGTGCCGGTGACGCGCACGCGGCCCAGGTCGGTGTCGACGACGAAGGGCCGCGCCTTGTCCGGCGACACCTCGAACAGGATCTCGCCGGCGTGCAGCGCCACGTGCCGTTCGGCGCGGGTGTAGCGCACGTCGGCCTGGGTGGCGGTGTTCAGCGTCAGGACCGAGTCGTCCTGCAAGGCCACCCGGCGGCGCTCGCCGCGGGCGGTGGCGTAGGCCTGTTCGAACAGCGTCGGCGCCGGCCCCCAGAGCGGCCAGGCCAGACCGGCGCCGGCGGCGGCGCAGGCGGTGGCGGCCAGGCCCCAGGTCAGCCGGCGGCGTTGCGGCGATGGCGGGGGCGGCGCCGGCCGGCGCGAGAGCAGGGCGCGCAGGTCGCGGTCGGGCACGGCCTGGGTCAAGCCCCACACCTGCAGCATCTCCTGGTAGGCGCGTTCGTGCGCGGCGTCGGCCTGGCGCCAGGCCTCGAACTGGCGCCGTTCGCCGGCCGTCATCAGGCCGCCGCGGTCGCGCGCGAACCAGTACGCGGCGGCGTCCAGGGGATCCCTCGGCAGGTTGGGAACGGATGTCATGGCGAATAGGCGTGCAGCCGGGTGTGCAGGTGGCGCATGGTACGGGTCAGGTATTTTTCCACGCTGCTGACCGACAGGCCCATGTGGCTGGCGATTTCCGGCACGGTCCAGCCTTCCAGGCGGTGCCAGGCGAAGACCGCGGCGCAGGGCTCGGGCAGTTCGTCCAGCGCCTGCCGCAGCGCGCGCGACAGTTGCGCGGTGCGCGCGCCGGCCTCGGGGCTGTCCTGCGCGGGGTGTTCGTCTTCGTCCAGGTCGTGCAGCGGCACGGCGGCGCTGCGCACTTGTTGGTGATACTGGTTGGCCAGGCCGTGGTAGATGCTGCGGTGCAGGTAGGCGCGCGGATTGCGGATGGCCGAGACGTCGCCTTCCAGCATGTTGGCGATGGCGTCGTGGGCGGTGTCCTCGACGTCGCCGCTGGCGTGGCCTTTGCGCTTCCATGTGCCCAGCAGCTCGCGATAGTAGGCGAGCCAACCGTGTTCGGCGGGGCGGGTCCGGCGCATGCGGGGGCAACGTGGAAGGGACGAAGCCGCCGATTATTGCAAATAAGAATAATTCTTGTAAAGCCAGCCGGGGCGCGCGGGCTGCCGCCCCGGCTGGCGCCGCCGCTACAACGCGCGGCTATGCTGACCGGCGCCCAGCGCGCCGCCGCGCTGGCGGGCGGCCTCGCGCTCCGGCGTGGGCAGGTAGATCGCGCACAGCAGGTTGGCGCCGGCAATGATGGCGAACATCAGCGCCATCGGCTGCCAGGTCAGGCCGAAGGTGTGCGCCACCCACAGGCCCACCAGTGGCGTGGTGCCGCCGAAGATCGCGCCGCACAGCTGGAAGCTGAGCGAGATGCCGGTGTAGCGCATCTCCACCGGGAAGGCCAGCGGCAGGTAGGGCGCCAGCACCGCGTAGTAGGCGCCGATCAGGAAGATGGCGGAGAGGATGCCGATGGCGATGTTCTGGATGTCGCCGGTCAGGATCAGCATCATCATCGGCACGGCCCACAGCGTCGACAGCGCGGTGACCCAGATCAGGAAGCGGCGCTCGCCGACGCGGGTGGCGATGTACGAGGCGATCGGGAAGCTGATCAGCTCGACCACGCCGGCCCAGGTCACCACGTCCAGGATCTGGCTGCGCGTGATCTTCAGGTAGGTGGTGGTGTAGGTGATCATCAGGGTGGTGACGAAGTAGAACCCCGAGATGCCCAGCAGGCACAGGCCGATGCCCAGCAGCAGCGCGCGCTTGCGTTCGCGCAGCACCATGCTGATGGGGGCGGTGCTTTCCTTTTTCTTTTCCTTCAGGCGCGCTTCCAGCTCGGGGCTTTCGTTGACGCCGCGGCGGATGACGAAGGCCACCAGCACCAGCACGCCGCTGATGATGAAGGGCAGGCGCCAGCCCCACGACAGGAAGTCCTCTTTGGGCAGGTCGGACACCAGACGGAACACGCCGGTGGCCAGGATCAGGCCGATGGGGCTGCCGTACTGCGGCGCCGAGGCCAGGAAAGTGCGCCACTTGGGCGGCGCGTGTTCGGCCGCGATCAGCACCGCGCCGCCCCATTCGCCGCCCACCGCGATGCCCTGCACCAGCCGCAGCGCGACCAGCAGCACCACGGCGGCCAGGCCGATCGAATGGTATGACGGCAGCAGGCCGATCAGCGTGGTGGCCACGCCCATCAGCAGCAGTGTGATGACCAGGCTCTGCTTGCGGCCGACGCGGTCGCCGAGATGGCCGAACAGCACCGCGCCCACCGGCCGCGCGAAAAAGCCGATGGCGAAGGTGCCGAGCGAGGCCAGCGTGCCCATGAAGGGATCGTTGGTGGCGAAGAACACGTCGCCGAACACCAGGGCGGCCGCCGTGGCATAACAGTAGAAGTCGTACCACTCGATCATGGTGCCGAAGAAAGCGGCGGCCGCCGCCCTGACCGGCTGTCTGCGGCCATTCTGGTCTTGCATGGAATTCCCCTTGTTTGTCGCGGCTTTCCACGGTGGCGCCGCATTGGATACGGCGTTGACGATAGCAACTACTGGCTATATCTTGTATAGCCACAATCCAATCAGAGATAGGTCCACTTCATGAAGGAAGTCCTGCTCGCCGACCTGCTTTCCGGCGCGCTCTCGCGCGAGTCGGGCGACCCGCTGCAAAAGCAGATCTACGACATCGTGCGGCGCGGGGTGCTGGACCACACGCTGGTGGCGGGGCAGCGCCTGCCGTCGTCGCGCGTGCTGGCGCAGGAGTTGGGCATCTCGCGCATCACGGTGACGCTGGCGTACGAACGCCTGATCGCCGAGAACTACCTGAGTGCGCGCGGCGGCAGCGGCACCTTCGTAGAGAAGACCGTGGACCGGCCGCTGCTGCCGCCGGCCTCGCCCGAACACGTGCAGCGCCACGTGCCGGGCCTGTCCACGCGCGGCGAGGGCATCGCCGGCGGCGCGGCGGGGCTGGGCCAGCACACCGGCGCGTTCGTGCCGGGCGTGGCCGACGCCAGCCTGTTTCCGTTCCACCTGTGGCGCCGGCTGGTGTCGCGCCACCTGGGCAAGTCGAACCTGGCGCTGTCGGGCTACGCCAAGGACGGCGCGGGTTTCCTGCCGCTGCGCGAGGCCATCGCCAGCTATCTGCGGCTGGCGCGGGCCGTGGTGTGTGAGCCGGAGCAGGTCATCGTCACGGCGGGCACGCACCAGTCGGTTGATCTGTGCGCCCGTATGCTGACCGAGTGGGGCGACGCCGCGCTGGTGGAAAGCCCCTGCCACTGGGCCTTTCCGCCGGTGCTGGCGGCGGCCGGCGTGCGCGCGCATGCCGCCGTGCTCGATGATCAGGGCCTGGACCTGGCGGCCAGCAAGCTGCCGCGCCGGGCGCGGCTGTTGATCACGAGCCCGTCGCATCAGTACCCGACCGGCGTGGTGATGCCGCTGGCGCGGCGCCTGGAGCTGCTGCAGGCGGCGCGGGCGCGCGGCCTGTGGGTGCTGGAGGACGACTACGACAGCGAGTTCCGCTACGACGGCGCGCCGATTCCGTCGCTGCAGGGCCTGGACGCCGACGGCCGCGTGATCTACCTGGGCACCTTCAGCAAGACCATGTTCGCCGGCCTGCGCATGAGCTACATGGTGGTGCCGCCGCAGGTGGCCGAGTCGTTCTCGCGGGCCTGCGCCAGCATCTATCGGCCGGGACAGTTGCATCTGCAGGCGGCGCTGGCGGATTTCATGGCGGACGGCCATTTCTCGCACAACATCAAGCGCATGCGCACCGAGTACGCGCAGCGCCAGATCGTGCTGCGCGATGCGCTGGCGGCGCGGGTCGGCGACCAGGTGCGGTTGTCGCAGGCGCGGGCCGGCCTGCATGTGTATGCGCGGCTCGACCGCAAGGTGTCGGCGCCGCGCCTGGCCGAGGCCGCCCGCGACGAGGGCATCGTGCTGGGGCAGCCGCATTACCTGCCCGATGCCGCCAGAGCTGCGTCGCCCGCGGTGGTGCTGGGGTATGGCGGCGTGCCATGCGAGCGCATCGACGACGGGGTGGCGCGCTTTGCGCGGGCGCTGGGGCGGGCCGGGGAGAACCGGCCCGCGCGCCGGGCGCGTCGTTGAGCCCTGTCGTTGCGCCGAGGTGCCGGGTCGCCGCGGTGACGCCCGGTGATGCAACGCGGCGGCGAATCACGGGGATGGCCCGCCGCATCCGGCGGCTCCGTCTTGCTCGTGGGAGCCAGCGGAGAGGACGCGCGCGCCGCGCCGCTTTGCCGCCTACAGTTGCGCCAGGGTCTCATCCGCCGCCGCCAGCAGCAGGTCGGCGTGTTCCCGCGCGAACGGCAGTTGCGGCCGCAGCTTGAGCACGTTGCCGTGCAGGCCGGTGGCGCTGAGCAGCACGCGGCGCTGGCGCATCAGGTTGACGAAGCGGTGCGTCTCTTCCTTGGCGGGCGTCTTCGCGGCGCGGTCGCGCACCAGTTCGACGCCGATGAAGAGGCCGTCGCCGCGCACGTCGCCGATGAGCGCGTGGCGCCCGGCCAGCGCGCGGAAACCGTCGCGCAGGTACTGGCCGGTGCGGGCGGCGTTGGCCTGCAGGCCTTCGTCCTCGATCACCGAGAGCGTGGCCTGGGCCGCGGCGCAGGCCACCGGATTGCCGCCGAAGGTATTGAAGTAGCGCGCCTCGCGGCCGAAGCGTTCCAGGATGTCGGGGCGCGAGACCATGGCGGCGATGGGGTGGCCGTTGCCCATCGGCTTGCCCATGGTGACGATGTCCGGCACGAGAGCGTGGCGCTGGAAGCCCCACATGCACGAGCCGGTGCGGGCGAAGCCGGCCTGCACTTCGTCGGCGATGAACAGGCCGCCCGCGTCGCGGATGGCCTGCGCCGCCGGGGCCAGGAAGCCGGCCGGGTCGCTGTAGACGCCGTCGCTGGACAGGATCGTGTCCACCAGCAGCGCGGCCGGCTTGATGCCGTGGCGCCGCAGGTCGTCGATGGCGGCCTGCACCTGCTGGCCAAACCATTGCCCGAGGGTGGCCGGGTCGTGGCGGTAGCTGTCGGGCGCGGCCACGGCGCGGGTGTCCACGCCCAGCGGCACGGCCTGGCCGAGCGAGGGCGACACGGCGGCCACCGCGGCGGTGACGCCGTGGTACGCCAGTTGCGTGACGATGACGCCGGTGCCGCCGGTGTGGCTGCGCGCCACGCGCAGCGCGAGGTCGTTGGCCTCGCTGCCGGTGCAGGTGAAGATGACCTGCGACAGCGGCTGCGGGAACGTCGCCAGCAGGCGCTCGGCGTAGTCCAGCACGCCGTCGTGCAGATAGCGGGTGTGGGTGTTCAGCACCGCCGCCTGCTCGGCGATGGCGCGCACCACGCGCGGATGGCTGTGGCCCACAGAGGCGACGTTGTTGTAGGCGTCCAGGTAGCGCTCGCCGTCGGCGCCGTAGAGCCACACGCCTTCGCCGCGCACGATGTGCAGCGGCTGGTCGTAGAAGAGGCGGTAGGCCGGCCCCAGCACGCGCTGGCGGCGGGCGATAAGCTCGCGTTCGGCCGGCGGCAGCGCGTCGGCCGCGGCGGGGTCGAAGGCGTTGAGCATGGCTTGGTCTCGGCTCATACAAGAGTCTCCATCGGGTTCTGGCTGGCGGCCAGCAGGATGTCGCTGGCCTGCTGCCGGGGCAGGGCGTCCAGGCGCGCCAGGCCGGTCCAGGCCAGGCCGTTGTTGCGCAGGATGTACTGGCGGTTCTCGGGGTGCTGCTGCGCGCGCCAGCCGGTGATGGCCACCGTGATCAACAGGCGCGTGGCGATCAGGTCGGGCAGCAGCGCGATCTCGGTTTCGGTCAGCGGCAGCGTCTGGTGGTAGCTGGCCAGGCACTGGCGCAGGCCGGCCGACAGCGGGTCGGGCGCGTCGTCGAGCAGATAGGCGGCGGCCACGGCCAGGTCCTGCGCCAGCGGCGCGCGCACCATGTCGCCGAAGTCGAGCAGCGCCGCGATCTGTTCGGGATCGTCGCGCGCCACCATTACGTTGTAGGGGTTGAGATCGTTGTGGATGACCTGGCGCCGCAACCCGCCCAGGCGCGGCCGCAGGTCATTGGCGAAGCGTTCGAGCTGGCGCTCGGCCAGCCGGCGGCGGTCCGCCTCGGGAATCTTCGGCAGCAGGTCGGCGATGCGGTCGGCGTGCTGCAGGTCCCACAGCAGTTCGTGGTCGGCCATGGCGTGGTCGAAGCCGGCCAGGGCCAGGTCGAACTGCGCCAGGGCCCGGCCCAGCGCGCGGTACTGCGCCGGGCTGCGCGCCACCTGGTGCAGCGGCACGCCCTGCACGAAGGTCATCAGCCGCAATGCGCGGCGCGCGCCGTCGCCGGCGTCGTGCCAGTGCACGTAGTCGCCGTGCAGGCCAGGGATCAGGCGCGGCACCGGCGGCTCGCCGCCGGCCTGCATGAGGCGCAGTTGCGCCTGGGTGTGGAAGTCGGTGACCGCCGGGTCCTCGGCCGGGTGGGTGGCCTTGAGCACGTAGGCGCCGCCGGCGGCGTCGCGCAGCAGGAAGTTCTGGTCGCGCTCGCTCGACAGCAGCGTGGCCTGGGCCAGCAGGCCGTAGTGGTGTTGCGCCAGGGCCTCGGCCTGTGCCAGGGACAGCTTGGGCGGCTCGGCCGCGAACAGCGCCTGGCCGACGCTGGGGAGGTTGCCGCCGCTCATGCCCGACGCTCTTCCAGGCCGCACCACTCGGCGATGAACAGGGCGATGGTCTGGGTGACCTTGCGCACCGATTCCAGGTTGACCGCTTCGTCGTAGCCGTGCGGCATGCGGCATTCCGGGCCGTAGACGATGGCCGGGGTGTCGGCGTACAGGCCGTAGAAGCGGGCGTCGGTGGCGGCCGACGTGGCGTATTCGCGCAGCGGTTCGCCGAACACCTGCTCGTGCGCGGCGCGCAGCGCGGCCTCGGCCTCGTCGGCGTTCCGCAGTTCGTAGCCCTCGGCCATGAAGCCGTGGTAGATCACCTTGGGCGGATGCTTGGCCAGGAACGGATCGCGCGCCGCGGCCTGGGCCACGAAGGCCTCGATCTCGGCGCGCGCGGCCTCCAGGCTCTGGCCCGGATAGACCGCCACGCGCATGTCGAAGGTGCACCAGGCCGGCACGCTGGACGGCCAGTCGCCGCCGGCGATCTTGCCGAGGTTGAAACGGATGGGGTGGGGATGGTCGCAGAAGTGGCGGTGGTCGCACTTGTTGGCGTTCCAGCGCGTTTCCAGTTCGTCCAGCGCCTGGATCAGGAAGATCGCCTTCTGGATGGCGTTGGCGCCCGCGCCGGTGAAGGCGGCCGAGGCGTGCTGGGGGTCGCCTTCGACCTGCACCTGGAACCACATCGGCCCGACCTGGGCGCGCATCAGCATGGGCAGCAGCGGTTCCGGGATGAAGGCGGCGTCGGCGCGGTAGCCGCGCGCCAGGCAGGCCAGGGCGCCGTTGCCGGTGCATTCTTCTTCCACCACCGACTGCAGGAACACGTCGCCGGCCGGCGCCAGGCCGATGGCGGCGAGCGCATCCATGGCCGACAGGCAGGCGACCAGGCCGGATTTCATGTCGCCCGCGCCGCGGCCGTGCATCCAGCCGTCGACGATGGCGGGGTCGTACGGGTCGCGGCTCCATTGCGCCAGCGGGCCGACCGGCACCACGTCGATGTGGCCATTGAGAATCAGCGAGCGGCCTTTCAGGCTGCGGGCACGGTGCGCGCCGACCACGTTGTAGGCGTTGTCATAGGACACCGCCACCGGCGAAAAGCCGGGCAGGTGGCGGATGGCGTCGACGTCGATGCGCCAGCGGTCCACGGCGTAGCCGCGCTCGGCGTAGCGCGCCGCCATGAAATCCTGCGCGGTGGCTTCCTCGCCGCGCTGCGACGGCAGGCGTACCAGTTGCGCGGTCAATTCGGTCTGGGCCGCGAAGCCCGCGTCCACGGCTTGGAGGATGCGCTGGCGCAGCGCCGGGGTCAGTTCTGGCATGGATGTGCTCGAGGTTGACAGGGAACCCGGCCATGCTAGGGAAAATTGGATCGGTGAAAAATAGCCAATCCGGGTTATTTGATATAGCCACTTTTGGCGCACCGGGCCTGGCGACCCGGCGCGCCCTGCCGAACAGCGCGATCCTGCAGGCCATCGCCGAATCCGGCGGACGCCTGGGCCGCGCCGCCAAATGGCTTGGCATTTCGGCTTGGCATTTCGCGCATCGGCGACCGCGACTCCAGGCACGGCAATTGCTGGCCGGCACGATCATGCCGGCGTTGGCGTGCGCGCCAAGCGCTGCGACAATAGCGTCAGGCGGTCAATCCAACCACTGGACGGGGCGGCAGCGGCGCCCCGAAGGAGAGCGGCATCATGGCGACGCGAACCATCTGGAAAGGGGCGATTTCATTCGGGCTGGTGCATATCCCGGTGGGGCTGCACACGGCGACGACTGAATCGGGCGTGGATTTCGACTGGCTCGACAAGCGTTCGATGGACCCCGTCGGCTACAAGCGCATCAACAAGCGCACCGGCAAGGAGATCGACAAGGACAATATCGTCAAGGGCGTGGAGTATGAGGACGGCCAGTACGTCATCATTTCCCCGGACGAGATCGCCGAGGCCTACCCGCGCACCACGCAGACCATCGAGATCCAGCAGTTCGTGGATGCCGGCGAGGTGTCGTTCGTGTACCTGGAGCGGCCCTATTACGTCGCGCCGATCAACAAGGGCCAGAAGGTGTATGCCTTGCTGCGCGACACGCTGGCCAAGGCCGGCAAGATCGGCATCGCCAAGGTGGTGATTCAGACCAAGCAGCACCTGGCCGCGCTCATTCCGTCGGGCGATGCGCTGGTGCTGAACCTGATGCGCTGGGGCGACGAGGTCAAGTCCACCGAGGACCTGGACCTGCCCAAGGCGGGCGCCAAGGCCTCCGCGCCCAGCGCCAGCGAGCTGAAGATGGCGCGCATGCTGGTGGACGACATGTCGGGCCAGTGGGATCCGGAACAGTACAAGGACGAATTCAAGGCCGCGGTCATGGACCTGGTGGCCCGCAAGGTCAAGGCCGGCAAGACCGAGACGGTGATCGAGCCGCAGGAGGAAACGCCCGCCTATGCCGATAACGTCATCGACCTGACCGAACTGCTGCAACGCAGCCTGAAGGGACGCTCGTCCGGGAAGGCCGCGAACGGGGCGGGGAATGGAACGGGCAATGCGACGGCCAAGGGCAAGGCCGCGGCGAAGAAGACCGCGAAGAAGGCAGCCGCCCGGCCGGCGAAGAAGAAAGCGGCGGGCGCCAAGGCGGCCAAGACCCGCAAGGCGGCGTGACCATGGCCGATACCCTGGCGAAATACCGCGCCAAGCGCAATTTCAATGTGACGTCGGAGCCGGCCGAAGGCGGCCAGGCCAACGAGGCGGCGCGCGCCTTCGTGATCCAGAAGCACTGGGCCAGCCGCCTGCACTACGACTTCCGGCTGGAACTGGATGGCGCCATGAAGAGCTGGGCCGTGCCCAAGGGACCCAGCTATGACCCGTCGGTCAAGCGCATGGCCGTGCAGGTGGAAGACCATCCCATCGCCTACAACCGCTTCGAGGGCGAGATCCCCAAGGGCCAGTACGGCGCCGGCAAGGTGATCATATGGGATCGCGGCACCTGGTCGCCGGTGGGCGATCCGGCCGAGGGCTACAGGCGCGGCCATCTCAAGTTCGACCTGCATGGCGTCAAGATGCGTGGACGCTGGGCGCTGATCCGCATGAAGGGCCGCGAGTCGGAAAAGCAGCCGCCCTGGCTGCTGGTCAAGGACCGCGACGAACACGCCCGCGCCGAAAGCGAATTCAGCGTGGTGGACGATCGTCGCCGTCGTCGCCGCCGGCGTCGGGCGCCGGGGCATCGGACCTGCCGGGCGAGGCGGCGCCCTTGCCGGAGTTGCTCAAGCCGCAATTGGCCACGCTGGTGGAAGGCGTGCCGCGCCAGGCCGGCGATGACTGGATCTACGAGATGAAGTTCGACGGTTACCGTCTGCTGGCGCGGCTGCAGGAGGGCCAGGTGCGCCTGTACACGCGCAACGGCCATGACTGGGGGCCGAAGCTGCCGCACCTGGTGCGGGCGTTGCAGCGCCTGCCGCTGCCCGACGCCTGGATCGACGGCGAGATCGTGATGCTGGCCGACAACGGCGCGCCCAGCTTCCAGGCGCTGCAGAATGCCTTCGACGGCGAACGCACCGACGGCATCCTGTTCTACGCGTTCGACCTGCCCTACGTCACCGGCCGCGACCTGCGCCAGGAGCCGCTGCGCGTGCGTCGCGCGGTGCTGGCGCGGGTCATGGAGGCCGCCGGCGGCGATCCGCTGCGCTTCAGCGAGGCCTTCGACGCGGCGCCGGCGGACCTGGTGGCCTCGGCCTGCAAGATGGGGCTGGAGGGCATCATCGCCAAGCGCCTGTCCGCGCCCTACGTATCGCGCCGCAGCGATAGCTGGGTCAAGCTCAAGTGCGCCCGCCGGCAGGAATTCGTCATTGCCGGCTATACCGATCCCAAGGGCGCGCGGGTGGGGCTGGGCGCGCTGCTGCTGGCGTACCACGACGAGGACGGCGGGCTGGTCTACGCCGGCAAGGTCGGCACCGGCTTTGACGACATGGGCCTGGCGGCGCTGCAACGCCGCCTGAGCGCCCTGGAAACGGAGCGGCCCGCCGTCAAGGCGGCCGGCGTTGGCCGCGGCGTCCATTGGGTGCGGCCCGAGCTGGTGGCGGAAGTGTCGTTCGGCGAATGGACCGCTGCGGGGCATGTGCGCCACCCGGTCTTCCGCGGCTTGCGCACCGACAAGCCGGCGCGGGCGATCACCAGGGAGACGGCGATGGGGGCCGATACGATGCAGTCCGACGATACGGCCGGCAAGACCGGCAAGGCCAAGACCGGCAAAGCCAAGACCGGCAAGGCCAAGGCGGGCAACGCCCAGACTGGCAAGGCCAAGGCGGGCAAGGCCCAGCCAGGCGCCGGCAAGCTGACCCACCCTGAACGCATCATCGATCCGTCCACGGGGCTGACCAAGCTGGACCTGGCGCGCTACGACGGGCTGGTGGCGCCGCTGCTGCTGCGGCATCTGAAGGACCGGCCCGTTTCCTTTCTGCGCGCCCCGTCCGGCCTGAAGGGCGAGTTCTTTTTCCAGAAGCACCTGGAGGCGCCGATGCCGGGCGTGCGGCCGCTGCCGCAGGAACTGGACCCGGATCATCCGCCCTTGATGGAGGTGCCGACGCCGCAGGCGATCATGTCGGCGGCGCAGATGAACGTAGTCGAGTTCCACACCTGGAACGCGGTGAAAAGCGCGATCGACAAGCCCGACCGCATGTTGTTCGACCTGGACCCGGGCGAAGGCGTGGCCTGGCCGTCGATGCAGCAGGCGGCGCGGCTGGTCCACGTGATGCTGCGCGAAATCGGTTTGCGAAGCTGGCTCAAGACCAGCGGCGGCAAGGGCCTGCACGTGGTGGTGCCGCTGCGCCGGCAATACGACTGGGACACGGTCAAGGCGTTCTCGCAGGCCATCGTCCAGCATCTGGCGCGCACGCTGCCGCAGGTGTTCGTGGCCAAGAGCGGTCCGAAGAACCGCGTCGGCCGGATCTTCGCCGATTACCTGCGCAACGGCTTCGGCGCCACCACGGTGGCGGCCTGGTCGGCGCGTGCGCGGCCGGGGATGGGGGTGTCGGTGCCGCTGGCGTGGGACGAGCTGGACGAGGTCCGGGCCAGCGACCAGTGGACCATCGCCAACATCCATGAGCGCCTGGATGTCGGCGACTCGCCGTGGGACGACTACACCCCGCAAGCGCTGGGCGCGGCCATGAAGGCGATGGACTTCAAGCCGGATTCGGGCGGGTAGGACGCCTCGGCGCCCCGATCCAGCCGTTGACCGGCGCCGGGGCCGGTCAACAGGCGGGGGCTTGGGGCCGGCGGCCTACTCGGCGCCCGCCGGCGCCAGTTCCGCTTCGGCCCGGGCGCGCGTGCCGATGCCGAACACCTGCGCCACGATGCCCATGGCGACGATGACGCCGGCCAGGATCGAGGTGTAGACCACTTCGTTGCGATAGGTGCCTTCGATCACCATGGTGACCAGGGCGGCGATGATGCAGACGATCACCGCATACGTCAGCCACGGGAACAGCCACATCCTGAATTCCAGCCGCACCCCGCGCGCCTGCAGGCGCTGGCGCATGCGCAATTGCGAGAAGGCGATGGCCAGGTAGACGAACAGCGCGATGGTGCCGGTGGCCTGCATCAGCACGTCATAGACGTCCATTTTCGAGGTCGCCATCATCCAGACGGCGGCGAAGGCGAACAGGCTGGAGACGATGACGCCGACATAGGGCGTGCCGGTCTTGCGCCCGGTGATCTGCATGACGCGGTGGGCGTCGCCGCGCCGGGCGAGCGAATAGAGCATGCGCGAGGCGGTGTACAGCGCTGAATTGAAGCAACTGCATACCGAAGTGAGCACGATGAAGTTGACGATCAACTGCGCGTGCGGAATGCCGAGCGCGTCGAGCGCGACGTTGTAGGTGCCCTGGGTCGGCTGCGTCAGCCCGGGCGCGTTGTACGGCACCAGGCAGACCACGATGAAGATCGACCCCACGTAGAACAGGCAGATGCGCCACACCACCGAGCGCGTGGTCTTGATGATCTCGCGTCCCGGGTCGGCCGATTCGGCGGCGGCCACGGTGACGATCTCGGCGCCGATGAAGGCGAACATCACGCCCAGCAGCGCCACCACCACGGACTTGGGGCCGTTGGGCATGAAGCCCTGGCTGGTCAGGTGATCCCAGCCGTTGGCGGCGCCCCATGGCCACAGGTGCGCCAGCGCCAGGCTGCCCATCACCAGGAACAGCACGATGGCCACCACCTTGATGAGCGCGAACCAGAATTCGAATTCGCCGTAGTTGCGCACGTTCAGGAAGTTGACGATCAGCAGCGACACCGTCACCAGCAGCGCATAGCCCCAGGCCGGGACCATCGGGAACCAGCCGTGCAGGATCTGCCCGGCGACGTAGGCTTCCCAGCCCATCAGCAGGGCCCAGAAGTACCAGTAGAGCCAGCCGATGGTAAAGCCCGCCCAGCGCCCGATGGCGCGGTCGGCGTAGGTCGAGAACGAGCCGGTGTCCGGCTGCGCGACCGCCATCTCGCCCAGCATGCGCATGGCCAGGATGACCAGGATGCCGCCGCCGATGTAGGCCAGGATGACGGCGGGGCCGGCCAGGGCGATCTGCTTGCCGGACCCCACGAACAGCGCGGCGCCGATGACGCCGGCGATGGACATCATCGTGAGGTGGCGGGACTTCAGGCCGCCCTTGAGCTCGGTATTGGGGGTGTTCTCCAACTTCTTCTCCTCTCCGGATGCGCGGGGGCCATGGCGTGTTCGCCATCGGAATGGAAAAGAGGCATGTCCCCTGCCGGTTTATCGCTTTTTGCTATTAAGCGTAGGAGCATACGCCCCATGCCGCGAGGGTTGGCGCGCGTGCCATGTCCTGTTGCAAGTGCCAGGTTTTGTTGCGCGCGAGCGAGATAATCAGACTGATAGCAGGCACAACGCCACCGGCACGTCATGCAACAGGTCGGCAACGTTCAGCGCCGCGGCCGGATGCCGGCGGTCGGACAGCACGTCATGCAGCTCGCCTCCCACGCCGGCCGGCAGGATCACATGCGTGTCCGCCCAATAGGCGCGGGCGGTCGCGCCATCGCCGCGCGCATAGCCGGCAATGGCGGTGGCGCAATGATGGGGCGCGAGGACCAGCAGAGCCTGGCCCGCATGGCGGCGCAGGAACGCCAGCAGGCGCGACGCGCGCGGTCCGCGTATCTCGAGGGGCAGCAACACGCCGTCGCGCAGCAGTTCGGGGTGACGGGCGCGCAGCGCCAGCGACCGCTGGATCAGTGCCTGCTTGATCGCGCCGCTGCGCCACGCGGCGGCGCTGGTGTCGAGGGCGCCGTCGCCGGCCGCCTCGGCCAGCAAGGCCGCGCGGCGTGCGTAGTCCACGGGACGGCGGTTGTCGGGATCGACCAGGCTGAAGTCCCACAGTTCGGCGCCCTGGTACAGATCGGGCATGCCCGGCAGGGTATAGCGCAGCAGCGTCTGGGTCAGGCTGTTGACCAGGCCGGCGGGCGCCAGCCGTTCGGCGAAATCCGCGATCTCCCGCAGCAGGCCGCGGCCGCCGGCGGTGTGCGCCAGCGCGTCCAGCGCCTGCCGGGCCGCGTCTTCGTAGGGGATGTCGGGCGCGGTCCAGCGCGTGTGCAGCTTGGCTTCGCGCAGCGCCTTCTGCTGCCATTGCGCCACGCGCTCGATAAGGGCGGCGACAGCGTCGGGGCGGTCGCCAATGTCCTCGGGCGCCAGCTCCAGCGGCCAGGCTCCGACCAGCGTCTGCAGCAGCAGGTAGCGGTCGGCGCGCGACGGCATGCCGTCGCGCGGGGCCAGGCGTTCGATCCAGTCGCTCGCGGCGGCGATCCAGGCCTGCGGGATTTCGCTCAGCGCGGCCAGTCGGCAGCGGCTGTCTTCGCCGCGCTTGTGGTCGTGGGTGGCGGTGGCCAGCATGGCGTCGGGATGGCTGCTGGCGCGCGCGGCGCAGGCGTCGAAAAACGCCTTCGGCGCCAGGGCGAACCGGGTGGGCGATGAACCCACCTCATTGCGCGAGAGCAAAGGGCCATGGCGATAGAACAGCGTGTCTTCCAGGGCCTTGGCGGCCAGGGGCGGGGTGAGTTGCTGGAAGTGGCGCAGCGCCCGCGCCCGCGCGCTGCGCAGGGCGGTGGCGGCGCTTTCCTCCTGGGGCTCGCCGGCCGAGCCGTCCAGCCATTGATCCAGCAGCGCCAGCAGGCGGCCGTCGGCGCTGTCGGCCGGGGCGGGCAGGCTGGCGCGCGCGCCGGCCAGGGCGATCCGCCAATGGTGGCGATCGGTGGCGCCGCGACCGCCATCCTCCGCATAACTGCGATACGCGGGAAACGCCGCCAGCAACGCGCTCAGCACGCGGTCGATGGCGGGCGCGGTCCAGTCGCGGGTGCGCAGGTCGAGCCGGGCGATCCGGGTGAGCGCGCGCACCAGCACCAGCCGCTCGGCGGCGAAGTGGCGCGCCAGCATCAGCTCGCGCGCCCGCAGCAGTTGCGTCGATGGCGGCCGGCGGTCGCCGGTGAGCGTTTGCCAGAAGGCCTCCAGCGGCTCCCGGGCGTCGGCCACGTGCAGCAGCGCGCCGACCTGGTCCATGAAATCGTAGCCGGTGGTGCCATCGACGGGCCAGCGCGGGTCGAGGGGTTCGTCCTGGGCGAGGATTTTCTCCACGATCAGGTAAGGCGCGCCTGACAGGCCGGCCTGCGCGCGCGCCGGCGCGGCCCGGGACAGGGCCGCGCGCAGCCGCCGCAGGTACGCACCCGGCATGGCCAGGCCGTCGACATGGTCGATGCGCAGGCCGTCCAGCACGCCCTCCTGCACCAGCCGCAGGGGCAGGGCATGCACGGCGTCGAACACGATGTCGTCCTCGACCCGCACGCCGACCAGCTCGGTGATCTCGAAGAAGCGCCGCCAGTTGATCTGATCGGGCGCGGTGCGCCACCAGGCCAGGCGGTAATGCTGGCGCTCCAGCAACTGATGCAGCCGGCGCCGGCCCTGGGGCGTGGCGGGCGCATGCGCGGCGCAGGTCCGCGCGGGGGATTGTTCGGATTGCGGGGCCTGCTCCAGCGGGTAGCGCTGGTCGCCGATGGCGATGGCATAGCCTTGTCCGGGGGCGTATGCCAACGTAATGTCGCCGTTCTCGAGGCAGACGCCGTAGGGTTCCGGCAGCACCGGCAGCAGCACCTTGCCGCGCAGGGCCGGATCGGGCGCGCGCCAGTCGATGTCGAAGCAGCGCGAATGCGGACTGCGCTCGCCATGGCGCAATACGTCCGCCCACCAGGCGTTGGCGACGTCGGTCGCCATGTGGTTGGGCACGATGTCGGCGATCAGCCCCATGCCGCGCGCGCGCGCCTGCGCCGCCAGGCGCCGCAGCGCCGCCTCGCCGCCCAGGTCGACGCTGACCCGTCCGTGGTCGATCACGTCGTAGCCATGGGTGGACCCGGCGCGTGCCTGGGTGATGGGCGACAGGTACAGATGGCTGATGCCGAGGCCCGCGAAGTAGGGCAGTTGCGCGCGGGCGTCGTCGAGGGTGAAGCCCGCGTGCAGTTGCAGGCGCAGCGTGGCCCGGGGGCGGCCGGCCCCCGCCGGCAGGACAGGTGCGTGGCTGTTCATGGTTTGCGTCCGCGCAGGGACCGCAGCGGGGCGAGGCGTTCGCGCACCGCCGGGTCCTTCAGGCAATCCGCCGCCGCCAGGGGCTGGCGCTGCCGCCAGTTGGGATGGCGGCTGTCGGCGCCCGGCAGGTTGGGTTGGTCGATCGCGCCGGTGGCATCCTCCAGGGGCACCAGGGCCAGGGGGCACGGCGTGGCCGCGACGAAGGCCAGCAACGAGGCGCTGGGCGCTTGCGCAGGCGCGGGCGTGTCGGGCGGCAGGCGCGCATGGTCGCGCACCGCCTGCCACAGGCATTCGCGGTCCGCTTGGCGCTGCGCGCGCAGGTCGGTTTCGCGCTCGTCGGCGCCGAGCAGGCCAAGCCCGCTGCGCCAGTCGAGATCGCGGCCGCGCCACCAGCCCGCGAGCGTGGGCAGGTCATGGGTGGTCGTCATGGCGGCGGCCGGGGCCGGCCAGGCCTCGGGCGCGACGAAGCCGGCCGCGCGACGCGGGCCGGCCGCATCCCGCATGAACCACAACACGTCCATGCCCAGCAGTCCGTGGTCGCGCAGCGTGTCGTCAAAGCCCTCGGGCACGGTGCCCAGGTTTTCGCCGATCACCAGCGCCTGGTGGCGCCACGCCTCCAGCGCCGTCAGCCGCAGCAGCGTGCGCAGCGGATAGCGCAGGTAGGCGCCGTCGCTGGCCGGCGCGCCCTTCGGGATCAGCCACAGGCGCGCCATGCCCAGGATGTGGTCGATGCGCAGTCCGCCGGCGTGGGCCAGGCCTGCGCGCAGCAACGCGAGGAAGGCGGCATAGCCGGATTGGCGCAGGGCCTGCGGCGACAGCGCCGTCAGGCCCCAGGCCTGCCCCTGCGGATTGTAGATATCGGGCGGCGCACCCACGCCGGCGTGCCGCACCAGGTCGGCCTGGTGGCTCCAGGCATGGCTGCCGGCGGGGCTGGCGCCGATGGCCAGGTCGGCGATCAGGCCCACGCGCATGCCGGCGCGCCTGGCCGTCTGCTGCGCCTGAGACAGGCTGACCGCGGCCAGCCATTGCGCGAAGATGTGGAAGTCCAGTTCGGCCGCCTGCGCCTGGGCGAAATCGCGGACCTCGGCGGAACGGGGATCGCGCAGGCCGTCCGCCCACGCGGTCCAGGCGCGAGGCGCGCCGGGCATGCGGCCCAGGTGTTCGTGCAGCGCTTCGAACAGCGCATGGTCGTGCAGGGACTGTCCGCCGGCCGCGCGGAACGCCTGCAGCGCCTGGCGCTGCTGCGGCGTCGCCGTGCGCTCGAAATCGCGATGCAGTTCGCGCAGCAGCCGCTGGCGGGCGCGGGCGGTCTGCGGCCAGTCGATCAGGTCCTGCTTGTCCAGGGCATGCAGCGCCTGTTGCGCCAGCGGCCCCATCCGCGCCAGCGCCGCGCGCACCGGCCTGTCGCCGAGCACGGCGGCGGGATCGGCATAGAGCGTGTTGAGGAACAGCCGGCTCGAAGGCGAATAGGGACTGTACTGCTCGGGATCCGCGGCGAACATCGCGTGGACCGGACTGATCGCCAGCGCGTCCGCGCCCGCTGCGCCCGCGCTCGCGGCCAGCTCGCGCAGCGCGCCGAAATCGCCATGGCCCTGGGTCGCGTGAACCGGATCGTCGCTGGCGCGTCGCAGGCTGTAGACCTGTACCGCCAGGCCCCAGGCGCGCGGCCGGGGCTCGCCCAGCAATTGGGAGGGCGTGGGGGCGCTGGCCGGCGCCACCGCCAGGAGGGTGGCGCCGGCGCGCAGCGCCAGGGTGTAGTAGCCGGGAACGGTGGGGAGGGCGATCTCCGGCTGGCCGGCGGCGTCCGGGGTGGTTTCCCCGGCCAGCGGCCTGGCGTGCGCGGCGCTGATCTCGTAGCGCCCCGCGCACGAAGGCGGCACCTTCAGCATGCCGCCGGCGATGCCGACCAGCATGGCCGGCAGTTGCGCCGCGCCGCGGGCGCTGGCCAGCCGTTCGTGGCTGTCGCGGATGTCCGCGTCGCTGTCGGCGGGCAGGTCCATCGCGCGCAGCAGGGCGCGCAGCGTGTCGGGCGCGACGACGCGGGCCCGCTGGTGGGCGTCGGTCCAATGTTCCGCCAGGCCGGCGGCCTTGGCCAGCGCGGACAGCGAGGCGGTCATGGCGTGTTCTCCAGCAGGTAGGTCGCGCTGTTGCCGCACACGCTGCCGGTGCGCAGCGCGTTGAACGCGCCGGGCAGCGACTCGAACAACAGGTCGCAGTCCGCCGGGGGCGGCGACAGATCGGGCGGCAGGGATTCAGGCGCGTCGCCCAGGTTGACGTACAGCGAGAGCACCGCGCCATCGCCCAGCCGCCAGCGGGCGAGCGCGGTGGCGGCGCCCAGCGCCAGGGCGCCCAGGCTGACCGCGCCGCGCAGGCGCGGCGCGATGAGCTGCCGCCGCAGGTGCAGCAGCGCCCGGTAATAGGTGCGCCAGGCCTTGCCCTCGTCGCTGTGTTCGGCGGTCCATGGCTGGCTGCGGGCATAGGTGTCGATGGCGCCGGGGTCGGGCACCGCGGCCGCGTCGAGCGAGAGGGCCGGGAACTCGCGGCGCCTGCCCTCGCGCACCGCCCGCGCCAGCGCCGGATCGGCATGGCTGGTGAAGTAGAGGAAGGGCGCGGTGCTGCCGCATTCCTCGCCCATGAAGATCAGGGGGATCTGCGGGGCCAGCAGTTGCAGGGCGACCGCCGCGCGCAGGCGGTCCGGCGATGGCGTCAGGGTGGTCAGGCGTTCGCCCTGGGCGCGGTTGCCGGTCTGGTCGTGGTTCTGCAGGAACAGCACGAAAGCCGTGGGCGGCAGGTGGGCGCTGGGTTCGCCACGCGGGCGGCCGCCGCGATGGGCCGAGGGCTGGCCCTGGTACAGCCAGCCTTGCTCCAGGCATTGGGCCAGCGCCTGGGCCGGATAGCGCGTGTAATCGGCGTAGTAGCCATGCGATTCGCCGGTCAGCAGGTGGTGCAGCACGTGGTGCGCGTCGTCGTTCCATTGCGCGTCGTAACCGGCGCCGAGCAGCGACGCGCGGTTGTCGTCGTTCTCCAGCACCAGGTGCAGGTGGCGTTGCGGCAACTGGCCGCGCAGGTGGCGCGCCAATTCCTCCAGCCAGTCCTGGTCGATGATGGCATGCACGGCGTCAAGCCGCAGGCCGTCGAAACGGTATTCGATGAGCCAATGAAGCGCGCTTTCCTCGAAATAGCGGCGCACGGCGGCCTGGCGCAGATCGATGGCCGCGCCCCACGGCGTGGGCACGTCGTCGCGGAAGAACGGCGCGGCGTATTGCGACAGGAAATTGCCATCAGGGCCGAAATGGTTGTAGACCACGTCCAGCATCACGCCCATGCCCAGGCCGTGGGCGGTATCGATGAGGTCCTTCAGTTCCTCGGGCGTGCCGTAGGCGGTGTCGGGCGCGTACGGCAGCACGCCGTCGTAGCCCCAGTTGCGCGGCCCGGGGAAATCGGCCAGCGGCATCAGTTCGAGCAACGTGACGCCAAGGTCGGCGAGGGCGGGCAGGCGTTGCCGCAGGCCGGCATAGCCGCCTGCCAGGCCCACGTGCACTTCGTACAGCACGGTCTCCTCCCATGGCCGGCCGCGCCATCCCGGATGCCGCCATGGGTAGGTGTCGAGGCCGGTGACCACGCTGGCCTCACGCACGTCGCCGGCCTGCAGGCGCGAGGCGGGATCGGGCACCACCAGCGCGTCGCCGATGCGGTAGCGGTAGCGCGTGCCCGGGCCGCAATCCACATCCACCTGCGCGTACCCCTGCGCGTCGCGCCGCAGCGCGATGGGATCGCGGCCCTCGATCAGCAGGGCCAGCCCGGGGGGCGCGGAAGGCGCCCACAGGCGAAAGCGCGTGCGGCCATCGGGCAGCGGCAGGGCGCCGAAGGAAAATGGTTCGGGCCATGCGGTCATTGCGCCTGCTCCGGAATGTGGGCGGCCGCCAGCAGCACCAGGCTCTGCGCCGGCACCACGAGTTCTCCCTGATTGACGGGCGCCGCGGCGGTCGGCGCGGAGGAATCCAGCTCGCGGATCCAGGCCAGCGCCGGCGCTGGCAGCGTGAAGGCGGCCGGCTCGGCGCCGGGATTGAGCAGCAGCAGCGTGATGTCGGCGCTGCCGTCGTCACGCAGCGCGGCGCGGCGCAGGGCGAGGGACTTGGCGGTGACATCTTCCCAGGAGGCCGGTTCGATGGGGCGGCCGTCGGGGTTGAACCAGGCGATGGCGGCCACGCCGGGGCAGACTTCGCGGGCGGCGTCGCCATAGCGCGCGGCCCGCAGGGAAGGATGACCGCGCCGCAAGGCCAGCGCGCGCGCCACCGCCTGGCTCAGCGCGCGGCCTTCATCGCTCTGGGCCTGGGTCCAGTCGAGCCAGGACAGGGGATTGTCCTGGCAGTAGGCGTTGTTATTGCCGTCCTGGGTGTTGCCGAATTCATCCCCGGCCAGCAGCATGGGCGTGCCATCCGACAGGCACAGCGTGGCCAGCAGCGCCCGCTGCACCCGGTCGCGCCGTTCCAGCACCGCCTCGTCCTGGCTGGGACCTTCCTCGCCCCAATTGCTGCTGTAGTTCTCGGGATGGCCGTCGTCGCCGTTCTCGCCATTGGCCTCGTTGTGGCGGCCGTCGTAGCTGACGACGTCGCGCACGGTGAAGCCATCGTGCGAGGCGACGAAGTTGACGCTGGCCCAGGGGCGCCGGTGGCGGCGGTCGAAGACGTCGCGCGAGCCGGTCAGCCGCGCCGCCATGTCGCCGCGCTGCCCCTCGTCGCCGCGCCAGTAGCGCCGCGTCGTGTCGCGGTAGCGGTCGTTCCACTCGGCGAAGCCGGGCGGGTGGTTGCCGAGCTGGTAGCCGTCCGGGCCGATGTCCCACGGTTCGGAAATGAGCTTGATCCCCGCCAGTTCCGGGTCCTGCAGCACGGCGTCGAAAAAGCCCGACCCCGGATCGAAGCCGGTGCCTTCGCGCCCCAGCGTGACCCCCAGGTCGAAGCGGAAGCCATCCACGCCATAGGACCGCACCCAGTGGCGCAGTGAATCGGTCACCATCTGCAGCACTCGCGGATGGGACAGGTTGACCGTGTTGCCGCAGCCGGTGTCGTTGATGTAGTGGCGCTCCTCGCCCGGCACCAGGCGGTAGTAGCTGGCATTGTCCAGCCCGCGCCAGGACAGCGTCGGCCCCAGTTCGTTGCCTTCGCAGGTGTGGTTGTAGACCACGTCGAGGATGACCTCCAGGCCGGCAGCGTGCAGGCGGCGAATGGCCTGGCGCAGGTCGTTGGGGCCGTGCTGCAGGTACGACGGTTCGGGCGCGAAGAACGACAGCGTGTTGTAGCCCCAGTAGTTGCGCAGCCCGCGCTCGAGCAGGAAGCGGTCCTGCAGGAAGGCGTGCACCGGCAGCAGTTCGATCGCGGTCACGCCCAGCCGTTGCAGGTGCTCGATGAAGCGCGGATCGGCCAGCGCCGCGCTGGTGCCCCGCAGCGGTTGACGCAGGTCTTCGCGCTGCATCGAGGCGCCGCGCAGGTGCATCTCGTAGATGACGCTGTCGGCCCAGGCGGTGCGCGGCGGCTTGCTGTTGCCCCAGTTGAACGGCAGATCCTCCACCACGATCGCCTTGGGCATGGCGGGAGCGCTGTCGCGCCGGTCCATCGCCAGGTCGGCGCGGGCGTGGTTGAGGCGGTATCCAAACAGCGCATCGCTCCAGTTGACAGGGCCGGTGAGCTGGCGCGCGTAGGGGTCCAGCAGCAGCTTGTGCGGGTTGAAGCGGTGGCCGTTGCGCGGGTCGTACGGGCCATGGGCGCGCAAGCCGTAGACCAGGCCCGGCTGGGCATCGGGCAGGTAGCCGTGCCAGATCTCGTCGGTGCATTCCGGCAGATCGAAACGGCGCAGTTCCTTGCGGCCGCGGGCATCGAACAGGCAGACCTCGATGCGGGTGGCGTTGGCCGAGAACACGGCGAAGTTCACGCCCAGGCCGTCGCTGACGGCCCCCAGCGGATAGGGGTGGCCGGCGGTCATGCGGGTCAACAGGGAGGGATCCATGGTCATTCGCCTTCATGCCTGAAGTAGAGGGTGGACAGGGCCGGCAGCGCCAGGGCCAGCGATTGGGCATGGCCGTGCGCCGGCTCCGGCGCGGTGCGCGCCAGCCCAAGGTTGCCGCCGCCGGCGCCGCCATAGGCGCCGGCATCGGTATTGAGGACTTCGGCCCAGCGGCCGGGCAGCGGCACGCCGACGCGGTAGCCGTCCCGGGCCACCGGCGTGAAGTTGCTGATCGCCAGCATTTGCGCCGCGCCATCGGTGCGCAGGAAGGCGACCACGCTGTTGTCGGCGTCATCCAGCACCACCCAGGCGAATCCGGCGGGGTCGGCGTCAAGCGCGTGCAGCGCGGGCTGGTCGCGGTACAGCCGGTTCAGGTCGCCGACCAGCCGCTGCACGCCCCTGCGAGGCGGATCGTCCAGGAGGTTCCAATCCAGCGGCGCATCGTGGTTCCATTCGTCGGGCTGGGCGATCTCGCCGCCCATGAACAGCAGCTTCTTGCCCGGATGGGCCCACATGTAGCCCAGGTAGGCGCGCAGGTTGGCCAGGCGTGCGGCGGCGTCGCCGGGCATCTTGTTCAGCAGCGAGCCCTTGCCGTGCACCACCTCGTCGTGCGACAGCGGCAGGACGTAGCGTTCGGCATAGGCGTAGACCATGCTGAAAGTCAGCTCGCCGTGGTGGTGCTTGCGGTGCACCGGGTCTTCGCGCAGGTAGCGCAGGGTGTCATGCATCCAGCCCATGTTCCACTTGTAGTGAAAGCCCAGGCCGCCCTCGGCCACCGGGGCGGTCACGCCGGGCCAGGCGGTGGACTCCTCGGCGACCATGATCGCGTCGGGCACCTCGTGGCGCACCGCCTGGTTCAGCGCGCGCAGGAAATCGACGGCCTCCAGGTTCTCGCGGCCGCCGTGGCGGTTGGGAATCCATTCGCCGGGCCGCCGGCTGTAGTCGCGGTACAGCATGGACGCCACCGCGTCCACGCGCAGGCCATCGACGTGGAAGCGTTGCAGCCAGTGCAGGGCGCTGGCGATCATGAATCCCCGCACTTCGGTGCGTCCCAGGTTGTAGACCAGCGTGTGCCAGTCGGGGTGGTAGCCCTCGCGCGGGTCGTCGTATTCGTAAAGCGCCGTGCCGTCAAAGCGCGCCAGGCCATGGGCGTCATCGGGAAAGTGCGCGGGCACCCAGTCCAGGATGACGCCGACGCCGGCGGCGTGGCAGCGGTCGACGAAGTGCGCGAAGGCCGCCGGCGGACCGAAGCGCGCGCTGGGCGCGAACAAGCCCAGCGGCTGGTAGCCCCACGAGCCGCCGAACGGATGTTCCATGATCGGCATCAGTTCGATATGTGAAAACCCCATCGACGCGGCGTAGGCCGGCAGCTTGTCGGCCAATTGCCGCCAGGCGCAGGCATCGTCGCCGGTGGACAGCCATGAGCCCGCGTGGACTTCATAGATCGCGATGGGCGCGTCCGCGCCATGGCGGTTCCCGCGGCCGCGCATCCAGTCGCCGTCCGTCCACGGATAGGGCGCCGCGTCGTCCACCACCGAGGCGGTTGCCGGCGGCAGTTCGGCGCGGCGCGCGTGCGGGTCGGCCTTGAAACGGATCGCGCCGGTCGCGTCGGTGACGGCGAACTTGTAGGCCGAGCCCGCCGCGACGTCGGGCACGAACAGCTCCCAGACGCCGGCCTCGTGCCGCAGCCGCATGCCGTGGCGGCGGGGATCCCAGCTATTGAAGTCGCCGACCAGCGCCACGCGGCGCGCGTTCGGCGCCCAGACGGCGCAGCGCAGCCCGGCGACGCCATCGACCGTGGCGGGCCGCGCGCCGAGCCAGTCCAGGGCGGCCCGCCAGTCGCCGGCCGCCAACCCGCGCAAGGCGTCGGCCGGCAGCAATGGGCCGAATGCATATGGGTCGGCGGTGCGCTGCAACGCCTGCGGCCATTCGATCTCCAGCCGGTACGAGGCAGGCTCGCCGGCGCGGGCGCAGTCCGCGGGGCCGCTGAACAGGCCGTCGCCGTCATCGGCCAGCGGGTGGCGCGCCTCATCGGCGCCGATCACGGTGACCGACCGCGCGTCGGGCGCCAGCACCCGCACGTGGCCGTCATGCGGGCCCAGCACGGCGAAGGGGTCGCCATGCAGGCCGGCGACCAGGGCGGTGCGCTGCGCCGCGTCCAGAGGGGGCGCCAGGGAAGGCGCGGCCGGCGGCGGACGGCCGTTCGCGCCGGCGGCGCCGCGGGAAGAGGCGTGGCGTCGGTTCATGAGGTCGGATCCTCGGCATCGATGGCCGCGTTCTGCAGCAGGGTGTGCGCCAGGGCGCCCAGCGCGCACAGGGGAATGGACAGCCAATCGGGCCGGTGGCCGGCCTCGTAGGCGATTTCGTAGGCGGCCTTTTCGAGCTGCGCCAATTGCAGCAGGGTGCGCCATCGCGGGGCGTTGGCCACGGCGGCTTCCTCGTAGCCCTGCAGGAAGGCTTCGGTGGCGCGGGCGCGAAAGCGCGCCAGCAGCGCATCGCGCAATTGCCCCGGCGAGTTCGACGCGGCCGCATTCTCCACCGGCGCGGCATTGGCGTCGGCCGGCGCGCCGCCCAGGGGATCCTGGCGCGCCACGGCGGCCGCGGCATAGTCGAACGAGCGCAGCATGCCGGCCACATCCTTGGCGGGCGAAGCCAATTGCCGGCGCAACGCCAGCGGTTGATCGGGTTCGCCCTCGAAATCGATCAGGTAGGCGTCGGTCTGCGCCACCAGGATCTGGCCCAGGTGCAGGTCGCCGTGGACGCGGATCAGCGGGCTGCCGGCGAGCGCCTGGGCCATGCTTTCGACCCGCGCCGCCAGGCGTTCGTGGTGTTCGAACAGCCATTGGGCGCAAGCGCGTGAGGGGGGCTCCAGCGCGTCCAGGCGCGCGCGCAGCGC
This sequence comes from Achromobacter dolens, assembly GCF_902859745.1. GTDB lineage: Bacteria > Pseudomonadota > Gammaproteobacteria > Burkholderiales > Burkholderiaceae_B > Achromobacter > Achromobacter dolens. Next base: position 92,815 of record NZ_CADIJW010000018.1, read on the forward strand.
CTGCGCGGCGCGGTCCAGTTGCGCGTTGACCTGGGCCGCGAGCGCGTCGCCCGCCTCGCGCGACGCCACCGCGGGCGCGAAGGCCGGATCGTCGCTGGGCCGCGACAGGGCCTGGTGCAATTGCGCCACGCGCCGGCCCATGGTGTTGGCCAGGGTGGCATAGCCTTCCAGGCTGGCCTCGAATTCCTCGGGGCTGTCGCCCCCCAGCAGCGCGGTGCCGAGGGCGCGCTTGAGGAAATCGAGTGTCCAGGTCCAGGCGTCGCCTTCGTTGGGAATGTAGGCATACAGCACGGCCAGCGTGCACGGCGTGTCCTCGGCATCGATCCGCCGGACTTCGCCCAGCAGGGCGGGCATGTTGGCGTAGCCGGCGCGCGTCAGGTGGCGGCTCATTTCCACTTCGGCCGACAGGCCGGGCTGGACATTGCGCAGCAGTTTCAGGATGGCCTGCCCGCCGATCACCACCGAACTGTTGGATTGTTCGCCGCTGATCCATTGCAGCGCCGGTTCGCCGCCGAGGTCGAGCGTCGCCAGGCCGGGCTCGGGCAGGCAGCGGATGACGCCGGGGCGCTCGCCCGGCTTGCCGCCCTGGCGGCCGTCCCATTCCCGGGCGGCGCGCAGGGCCGCGACGATCCCCAGCACGAAGCCGGGCTGCAGGAACGCGTCGGCAAGGATGCCGACCTCCGGTCCGCGCCGCACCCGCGCGATCGGATACTGGATCTGCGCGGTTTCGTCCCATACCAGTGCGAAGGGCACCTGCACCCGTTGCGTGGCGGGGGCATCGGCCGGCTCGGCCTCGGCCCAGTAGTACTCCGCGCCATCGGCGCCGAACGGCGTGGCATAGGCCAACTGTGCGCGCGGCGGCGCGGCGCTGCCGGGGAACCAGCGCTGGCGCGCCAGGTATTCGGGCAGGACTTCGGTTTCGAGCGCGAGACGCGAGGCGTCGGTCAGCACCGCGTTGGCGTGGCCGCGCAGGACCAGCGTAACCAGTTCCGGCATGCGTTCCGGCGGACTGGCATGCCAGCCCGGCGGCGCCGCGTTGGCGCTCAGGTCCATCCAGTAAAAGCCGTAAGGCGGCAGCGTCAACAGGTACGGCAGTTCGCCGATCGCGGGAAACGGCGTGCCGCCCAGCATTTCGACCGGCACCCGGCCATTGAAGGCCTGCAGCGGCAGCTCGACCGGCTGGGCGGCGTTGGACAGGTTGGCCACGCACAGGATGGTGGTGTCGCGCCACTGCCGCAGGTAGGCCAGGATCTTGCGGTTGCCGGCCTGGATGAAACGCAGCGTGCCGCGCCCGAAGGCGTGGGTCTGGCGGCGCTGCGCCAGCATGCGGCGGGTCCAGTTCAGCAGCGAATGCGGATCGCGCTGCTGGGCCTCGACATTCACGGCTTCATAGCCGTACAGCGGTCCCATCAGCACCGGCAGCGGCAGCCGTTCGGGGTCGGCGCGCGAGAAGCCGCCGTTGCGGTCGGGCGACCACTGCATCGGCGTGCGCACGCCGTCGCGGTCGCCCAGGTGCACGTTGTCGCCCATGCCCAGTTCGTCGCCGTAATACAGCACCGGCGTGCCGGGCATCGACAAGAGCAGGCTGTTCATCAGTTCGACCCGGCGCCTGTCGCGTTCCAGCAGCGGCGCCAGCCGCCGTCGGATGCCCAGGTTGATGCGGGCGCGCGGATCGGCCGCGTAGACGCTCCAGAGATAGTCGCGCTCGCGGCTGGTGACCATCTCCAGCGTCAGTTCGTCGTGGTTGCGCAGGAAAATGGCCCACTGGCAGGTGGCGGGGATGTCCGGCGTCTGGCGGATGATGTCGGTGATGGGAAAGCGGTCTTCCTGCGCGATGGCCATGTACATGCGCGGCATCAGCGGGAAGTGGAACGACATATGGCATTCGTCGCCATTGCCGAAGTATTCCTGCGCGTCCTCGGGCCACTGGTTGGCCTCGGCCAGCAGCAGGCGCCCGGGATATTCGCTATCGATCACGGCGCGGATGCGCTTGAGCACCTGGTGGGTCTCGGGCAGGTTCTCGTTGTTGGTGCCCTCGCGCTCGACCAGGTAGGGCACCGCGTCCAGCCGCAGGCCGTCCACGCCCATGTCCAGCCAATGGCGCATCACCGCCAGCACTTCCTTGAGCACCTGCGGGTTGTCGTAGTTCAGGTCGGGCTGGTGCGAGTAGAAGCGGTGCCAGAAGTAGGCGTTGGCCACCGGGTCCCAGGTCCAGTTGGATTTTTCGGTGTCGCAGAAGATGACGCGGGTGCCGGCATAGGCCTTGTCGTTGTCCGACCACACGTAGAAGTTGCGCGCGGCCGAACCGGGCCGCGAACTGCGGGCGCGCTGGAACCACGGATGCTGGTCGGACGTGTGGTTGACCACCAGTTCCGTGATCACCCGCAGGCCGCGCGCGTGCGCCGCCCGGATCAGCCGGCGCACGTCGGCCACGGTGCCGTAGTCCGGGTGCACGCCGCGATAGTCGGCGATGTCATAGCCGTCGTCGCGCCGCGGCGAGGGGTAGAACGGCAGCAGCCAGATCGTGTCCACGCCAAGGTTGGCGATGTAGTCCAGCTTGGAGATCAGCCCCGGCAGGTCGCCGACGCCATCGTCGTTGGAGTCGAAGAACGACTTCACGTGCAGTTGGTAGACGACCGCGTCCTTGTACCAGAGGCCGTCGTCCTGGGGCGGGGTATCGCTGTTCATGGTTGCGGGCTCCATGGCGGCGTCAACCATGACGCGACAGCCGCCAGATGCGATAGGGTTGTTCGGGAGACAGCGCCACTTCGCGGGCGCCGCCCCGCCAGGTTTCGCGCCGTTCGGCCAGCAGGTCCTCGGCCACCATCTCGGCGGCCCACGGCGGGCAGAAGAGCGCGTAGGGCGGTTCGATGCGGGCCGTCTGGGCGTGGAACGGGTCCAGGCTGATCGCCGCCAGGATCACGTTGCCCTGTCCGGGCGTGGCCTTGGCGAACGCGATGACGCGCGCATTGCCGCTGGCGGCCAGCGTCAGGCCGCGGTGGCTCTGCAGGGCGGGGTTGGCGCGGCGAAGCTGGTTCAGGCGGGCGATGTCGGCGCGGATGTTGCCGGGTTGGCGCCAGTCGCGCGGGCGCAGTTCGTACTTCTCGGAGTCCAGGTATTCCTCCTTGCCCGGCACTGGCGCGGCCTCGCACAGTTCGAAGCCGCTGTAGACGCCCCACAGCCCCGAGCCCAGCGCGGCGAGCGCCGCGCGGATCAGGAAGCCGGGACGGCCCGAGGTCTGCAGGAACAGGGGGTTGATATCGGGCGTGTTGACGAAGAAATGCGGCCGGAAGAAATCCGCCGCCGGCGGCTGCGAGATCTCGCGCAGGTAGTCTTCCAGCTCGGCCTTGTCGTTGCGCCAGGTGAAGTAGGTGTATGACTGCGTGAATCCCACCTTCGCCAGCCGGTACATCATCTTGGGGCGGGTGAAGGCTTCGGACAGGAACAGCACGTCGGGATGGCGCGCGTGGATTTCGGCGATCAGCCACTGCCAGAACGGCAGCGGCTTGGTGTGCGGGTTGTCGACGCGGAACGTGCGCACGCCCTGTTCCGCCCAGAACAGCACGATGTCGCGCAGGGCGCGCCACAGCCCGAGCTTGCGCGCGCGCTTGGGCGCGGGGCCGTAGAACGACACGTTGACGATGTCCTGGTATTTCTTGGGCGGATTCTCGGCGTAGCGCAGCGATCCGTCGGGCCGCCACGAAAACCAGTCCGGGTGCTGCGCCAGCCAGGGGTGATCGGGCGAGCACTGAATGGCGAAGTCCAGGGCCATTTCCAGGCCGTGGGCGCGCGCCGCGTGTACCAGCCGCAGGAAATCCTCCAGCGTGCCCAGTTGCGGTTCGATGGCGTCGTGGCCGCCGGCGGCCGATCCGATCGCGTAGGGGCTGCCCACGTCGTCCGGCCCGGCCTGCAAACTGTTGTTGCGGCCCTTGCGGTTGGACCGGCCGATGGGGTGGATCGGCGGCAGGTACAGCACGTCGAAGCCCATTTCGCGGATGTCGGGCAGGCGCGCGATCACGTCGTCGAACGTGCCGTGGCGGCCCGCCTCGGTCGCCTGGGAGCGCGGAAACAATTCATACCAGGCGGCGTGGACCGCGCGCGGCCGGTCGACCCAGATGGGATGGGGGGCGGACAGCGACTCGAACGGATGGCTGTCCAGGCCGCGCATGGCCTGCGCCAGCGCCGGGCTGAGCAGCAGCGCAATCTGCTCGGCGTCGGGCTCGTCGCCCTCGCGCCGCGCGGCGCAGGTCTTGATGGCGCGCTTGAGCAGGCCGGCGCCGGCGCCGGACGCGCCGCCCATGCTGGCGCGCTGGTCCGCCTCGCGCAGTAATTGCAGCCCTTCCTCGCGCTCGAGCCGCAGGCTGGCGCCGGCAGCGTGCTTGACCTCGAACTCGTGCTGGAAGGTGGCCCAACTGTCGTACCAGGCGACGATCTGGAAGGTGTGCGGGCCGATCCGGCTCGGGCGGAAGGCGGCCTGCCAGCGGTCGTTGCCGGCCGGAACCATCGGCACGCTGCGCCAGCCGGGTTCGTCGTCGGCGCGCCAGCGAAGTTCGGCGGCGAGCTGGTCGTGGCCGTCCATGAAGATGTCCGCCCGCACCTCGATCTGTTCGTGGACGCTGCATTTGACCGGAAAGCCGCCGCCGTCGACGGCGGGCGCGACCTGCTCGATGGCGATGCGCGCCTGGGCGCCTTCGGCGCGCGCCGGGGCCGCCATCCGTGGCGCCGCGCATATCGGCGGGGCGGGGGACAGCAGATAACGGGCATGGCCTGCGGGCGCCAGGATGCCGTCGGCTGGCGCGCCGTCCTGGGGGGAGAGCTCGCCGGGCGGCAGCAGGCCGGCGGCCAGGTCCCGGTCCAGGCGCGCGGGGGCCTGGTCGTCGGGATTGAGCGCGAGCAGATCCGCGCCCTCGGCGGCCGTCTCGCGCAGCACCAGGGTGGCGCCGCCGTCGCGGCCCACCACGATCCGGGGCGGGGCGGTGGCATGGGCCTGCCGCAACCAGGCATTGATTTGGGGGGCGCCGCCGGCCTCGCCGATGTCGTCGGCGAGCCAGCCGCAGCCGCTCAGGGCCGCGGT
>NZ_CADIJW010000019.1 GCF_902859745.1 Achromobacter dolens
CGACGGTTGCAGTTTCGCGGTGGCGGCGCGCACGGCCTTGCGCGCGCCCGGCGCCGGCTCATGCTTTTGCGCGCGGCGCGCGGCGGTTTCGAAGATATGCTCCATCTCGGCCAGGCTGGCGCGCGCGGCGGGACTCAGCGGCTCGGCCGCTTCCAGCACGTGCTTCATCGCTGCCAGCGCCTCGCGGATGGCGGCCGGCGACGAGCCTTCCAGCAGCTTCGGCATCGTCTGCAGCACGGCGGTCGAGTCCAGCCGCATCATCATGGCCTGGTCGCGGGTGATGTCCTTGAATTCCTGCAGCGTCATGGCGTTGCCCGCCTCGGCGCGCATCTTGCGGATCAGCGCGAAGCTGCGCTCGTCCAGGCCGCCCTCGGCGCCGGCCACGTACAGCAGCATGCGGATGGCGGCCACGCGCAGGCCGCCTTCCTGCAGCAGCGAGCGCAGTTCGGCGGCGCGCTCTTCCATGAAGCGGCGGTGTTCCGGCGACACGCCGGGGTGGCGGCGCGGCTGGCCATCCTTGCCGCCCAGCCCGGCCAGGTCCTGCACCAGCGGCGAGCCGTAGACGCTCATGAAGGTGCGCTCGTCGGCCGAATCGCGCAGTTCCTGGAAGATGTTCAGGCTGGTCTCGACCAGCTTCGAAAACATCTCCTGGGCCAGCAGGAACGGGTTGTCGGGCGATACGGGCTGCCGATGCTCCCGCACCTGCTCGGCCACCTGCGCGATCGGCGCGATCAGCGGATTGCGGTCGGACACCAGCTCATACGGCAGGCGCAGCGGGTGCAGGCGCTGGCTCCATTCGGCCGATTGCGGCGTCACCAGGGCGCGCACCCACGGCTGCACGAAGCTGCGGTACATGCCCAGGTTGATGTCGGAGATGCGGGCCACGGCGGCAAAGCGCAGGTCGTCGTCTTCCTTGCGCTCGACGATGGCGCGCACGTCGTCCATGCGGCGCTGCTCGAACGACAGCACGTAGTTGCCGTAGGCCAGGTCGGCGTTGGGCGTGTCCGGCGTCTTGTCGGTGATCTCGGCCTGGTAGATGCCGGGCGGCAGCACATCGATCATGTCGATGTTGGAGGTGAATTCCTGGTGTTCCTTGCGCGCCACGCTGCCGGACACGAAGATGCCCAGGTGGCCGATGCTCTCATGCACGGCATAGACGATGGTCTGGTCGTGCGCCAGCACCTCGGCGTCGTCCTGGTACAGGTCCGGGATCCAGCCCAGCGCCTGCGGCGGCGGGGTGATGTTGTCGCCCTTGGAGCAGAACACCACGATCGGCGAGCGGATGTTGCGCAGGTCGATGCGGATGCCGTCGGACGTGACCAGCCCGGCGGTCGACAGGCGGTTGCCGACGAACAGGTTGTCGACGATGTACTGGATTTCCGGCCCGTTCAGGAACACGTGGCCGCCCCACCATTTCTCGAAGCTGAGGTAACGGCCGGCCTCGGTGTCGACCTTGGAGTACAGGTTGTACTGCTTGGACCAGAGCGTGTTGGCGGGGTTGAGGTTCTCGAAGTTCTGCACCAGCCAGGCGCCGTCGAACTTGCCGTCGCCCAGGTCGCTGGTCAGGGCGGTGAGCCAACTGCCGCCGAGCAGGCCGCCGGCGTAGCGCATCGGGTTCATGCCGCGCCAGCCGGCCCAGTAGGACAGCGGCGCGCCGGCGATGATGATGGGGCCGAACAGCTCGGGACGCACGGCGGCGGTCATCATGATCTGCCAGCCGGCCTGGCAGTTGGCCACCACCACCGGCTTGCCCTCGGCGTCGGGGTGACGCGCGATGATTTCTTCCAGGAAATGGGCCTCGGCCTTCATCACGTCTTCGACGGTCTGGGTGGGCACGGGCTGCGGCAGGAAGGTGGCGAAGTAGCAGGGATGGCCGGCGCGCACCGCCACGCCGATCTCGCTCTCGGGCTTGAAGCCGCCGATGCCGGGGCCGTGGCCGGCGCGTGGGTCGACCACCAGGAAGGGGCGCTTGATCGGATCGACCGCCACGCCCTCGGGCGGCTTGATGCGCAGCAGGCCGTAGTTGACCGGGCGCGGCAGTTCGCGGCCGTCCAGCACCAGTTCGTACTCCATGCTGAGCACGTTGGGGGCCCGCTTGGCCATATGCTCGTGGTACTGGTTGCCGCGCTGGCGCATGACGTCGGCGTACAGCACGCCGCGCTGCCAGGCGTCCACGGCGTATTCATAGGCGGCCGTCCAGGGGTTGAAGGACGGGGCGGGGACGCGATCGTTGCCGGATCCGGCCATGGCGATCTCCTGTAGGTAGCACCCGGCAGCGGGTGCTACCGGACCGGTTCCTCGAGTGGAACCAGTTGACTTGACCCCCCCATTACACCCGAATGGATGTTGCATCGCAACATGGGGACGGTTGATGCAAGTCAAACGCCCGGAATTATCTGTCCCTTCTTGATTGTCCGGTCCCGTGCCACCCTTCAGGGCGCGTTGTGGCACACGGCTTCGATGCGGTTGCCCGACGGGTCGGACAGTAAGGCGGCGTAGTAATGCGGATGATAGTGCGGCCGTGTCCCCGGCGCGCCCGCGTCGCCTCCGCCATGGGCCAGGCCGGCGGCATGGAAGGCGTCCACCGCGGCGCGGCTGGAGGCCTTGAAGCACCAGTGGCGGCGCGCCGGCGGAGTCGGTGACGCCGCGGGATCGGCCTGGATGCTGACGTAAGTATGGCCGGCGTCGCCGGGGCGGCAGCGCTCGCCGTAGCCGAGGGCGTCGGCATGGTCGTAGACCTTGGCCGCGCCCAGGGCCGCCATGACGGCGTCATAGAACGGCCGGGCGCTATCGAGCCCGGCGACGCTGATGGAGACGTGATCCAGCAATTGCATGGCGGCTCCGGGGCGGGGGTCAGGCGCGCGCCGCCGCGTTGTGTTCCAGCCATTTGCGCACCGAGGGGCGCTGCCACTGGGCCTCGGCATAGTCGCGCAGCGGATCGGGCAGGCCGTCCAGCCACAGGCGGCGCAATGCCACCGCCAGGTCCAGGTCGGCCAGGCACCATTGCTCGAACAGGGTCGACTGGCCCGCGCCGATCAGTGCGCCGGCCACGTGGATCAGTTTGGCCGCGGCCGAATGGCCGGCGTCCGACAGCGGTTCGCCGGCCCGGTCGTGGAAGACCGTTTCGGTGGGGCGTTCCTGGCGCAGGGCGCCCAGGTCACTGCGCAGCCAGGCCTGCAGTTGGCGGGCGCGGGCGCGCTCGCGCGGCTGGGCGGGGTACAGCGCGGTACAGGCGGGCGCCGGATACAGGTCTTCCAGGTACTCCGCGATCGCGGTGGATTCGGTCAGGTTGAAGTCGCCGTGGGTCAGGGCCGGCACGCGCGCGGTCAGGGCGCGGCATTGGTACGGCTGCATGCGCTGTTCGCCCGCGTCGAGGTCAATCATGCGGACCTCGAACGGCAACTGTTTCTCGGTCAGCGCCACATAGGCCGACATGGCGTAGGGGCTGAGGAACTGGGAATCGACGAACAGCGTAAACGGGGCGCCCAAGTGCATCTCCGGTCAGGCGGTGGATAAAAGGGGTCTATGACGCAAAGCGTAACGCAATTGAAATTTCGCGTGTCGCGCCGATGCGTCAGTCGACGATGAAGAGCTTGGCGCCGATGGCAGTGGACGAGCGGTGCGGCTCGGCCTGGTCGGCCACCTGGTAGCTCATGCCGGGGGTCAGCACGAAGGTGCGGCCGTCTTCCAGCTCGGTGTGCAGCTCGCCCTCCAGGCAGAACAGGATGTGGCCCTTGCTGCACCAGTGGTCGGCCAGGTAGCCGGGCGTGTACTCGACCATGCGCACGCGCAGATCGCCGAACTGGCGGGTGCGCCAGTAGGCCTTGCCGGTGTCGCCCGGATGCTCGGTGGGTTCGACCTCGGACCAGTCGGTGGTGCCGAAGGGGATGTCGCTCATCTTCATGTTGGTTCTTCCCTTGGGGGGTGCGTCCGCCACGCCGCGAAAAAGCGCTGTATTCAGGCGGCCAGCTTCTTCTGCCAGAACATGGCGCGGCCGGTGTCCTCGTCCAGCGAGTAGCCTTCGTAGCCCAGCTTGCGGTACAGGCCCTGGGCCACGTCGTTGCCTTCCAGCACTTCCAGCGTGATCTTGCAGCAGCCGAGCTGGCGGGCGCGGTCTTCCAGCGCGGCCAGCAACTGCTTGCCCACGCCCTGGCCCTGGAAGCGCGGCGACACGGCCAGGTCGTGCAGGTTCACCAGCGGACGGCAGGCAAAGGTCGAGAAGCCCTCGAGGTAGATGGCCACGCCGGCGGCCGCGCCGTCGATGCGCGCCAGCAGGGCGCGCGCCGTGGGCCGCTTGGCCAGTTCCGCGATCAGGTTGCGCTGCGCGTACTCGGGCAGGGGCGTGCTGCCGCCCATGGGGCCGCTGGCGTATTCGTTGAGCATGGCCAGCACCTGGCGGCCGTGTTCCGGGTTGTTGAAGTCGACGTCGATGATTTCCAGCACGATCGGTTCCTGTTCATGGGCGGCCCCGCCTTTGGCGGCGGGTGGCGCGACCGTCAATTATGCGCGAAGCCGCGCAATGGGTCGAAGCGCATTGAAAAATCGCGCCATAGCCCCTATCTTCTTTCTGTTCAGGGCCGAATCCGGCGCGAGCCGCCGCCTTTGGCTGCAACCCTCACCATGGGCTGGAAAATGGAGTTCAAGGACTACTACAGCATTCTTGGGGTGGAGCGCGGCGCCTCCGAAGACGAGATCCGGCGCTCCTACCGCAAACTCGCCCGCAAGTATCACCCCGACGTCAGCAAGGAAAGCGACGCCGAGGCCCGCATGCGCGACGTCAACGAAGCCTACGACGTGTTGCGCGACAAGGAAAAGCGCGAGGCCTACGACAACCTCGCCGCCGGCGTCTCGCCCGGGGGCGGCTTCCAGCCGCCGCCAGGCTGGGACGAAGGGTTCGAGTTCCATCGCGGCGCCGCCTCGGGCGAGGAGGCGCAATTCAGCGAGTTCTTCTCGTCGCTGTTCGGGGGCCGCGGCCGCCGCGCGCAGGGCGCGGGGCGCGAGCAGGAATTCCGCGCCCGCGGCGACGACCACCACGCGGCCATCGAGGTCGATCTCGAGGACGCGCTGCAAGGCGCCACCCGCGACATCAGCCTGCGCTCGATGACGGTCGACGACCAGGGCCGCCCGCAGGTGCAGACGCGCACGCTGAGCGTGCGGATCCCGCCGGGCGTGCGCGAGGGCCAGTTCATCCGCCTGGCCGGGCAGGGCATGCCGGGCTATGGCGGCGGCGAGAACGGCGACCTGTACCTGGAGGTGCGCTTCAAACCCCACGCGCGCTATCGCGTCGAGGGGCGCGACCTGTATATGACGCTGCCGGTGGCGCCCTGGGAGGCGGCGTTGGGCGCCAAGGTCAATGCGCCGACCCCGGGCGGCACGGTGGAGGTCTCGATACCCGCCGGTTCGGGCAACGGCCGCAAGCTGCGGCTGCGCGGCCGCGGCATTCCGGGCGACCCGCCCGGCGACCTGTATCTGGTGCTGGAGCTGGCGCTGCCGCCGGCCGACAGCGACGCGGCCAAGGCGGCCTACCGCAAGATGCAGCAAGACCTGCCGTTCAATCCGCGGCGCCACCTGGGGGTCTGATCATGAAAAAAGTCGTCATCAGCAGCGCCACTGTGGTGGGCAAATCGCAACCGCTCAGTGCCGACGATCTGGCGCGAGCCTGCGGCGCCGGGGTCGAATGGGTCGCGCAATTGGTCGAGGTCGGCATCGTCGACGCCAGCGGGTCGCGCCCGGCCGAATGGCGCTTCTACAGCATGGACCTGCAACGCGCGTTGCACGCGCGCCGGCTGGAGCGTGATTTCGGCGCCGGCCTCGATGCCGTGGCGCTGATCCTGGACCTGAGCCAGGAGGTGCGCCGCCTGAAGGCGCAATTGCGCGCGCTGGGCGCGACCGACGCGTAGCGCGGCGGCCCGCCCCGACCGGCTCGCGGGGCGTGGGCCGCATCAGCGACCGGGGCGGTCGGGGACGGTGCTGGCTCCGGCGGGGGCGCCTGCGGCACAATGGCCGCAGGGTCCGCCCCGGATCCAGGAGACAGACCATGTTGACCCTTTATCACGCGCCGCGCTCGCGTTCGTTCCGGATTCTCTGGTTACTGGAAGAGCTGGGCGTGCCCTATGACACCGAGATGGTGTCGATCCGCCGCCGCGACGGATCCGGCCATATCGCTCCCGACTACATCGACATCCACCCGCACGGCAAGGTGCCGGCACTGGTGCACGACGGCGTGCCGGTGTTCGAGACCCCGGCCATCGCGCTGTACCTGACCGACCTCTATCCCGAGGCTGGCCTGGGGCCCGTCGTGGGCGATCAGCAGCGCGGCCCCTACCTGACCTGGCTGGCGTATTCCACCGGCGTGTTCGAGCCGGCGATGACCGAGCGCGCCTTCAAGACGCCGCACCAGAGCGGCACGATGGGCTGGGGCTCGGCCGACGAGGTCGAGCAGGTCGTGACCCGCGTGCTGCAATCGCGCCCGTATTTCCTGGGCGAGCATTTCAGCGCGGTCGACATCGTGCTGGGCGGGACATTGCAGTTCATGATGCAGGTCAAGCTGATTCCCGAGAACCCGGTGTTCTCGGGCTATGCCGAGCGGTTGGCGGCGCGTCCGGCGATGCACCGCGCGCTGCAGCGCGACGGCGACATCGGCGAGCCCTGATTACCCCAGGCGTGCGCGCAGGTCCGCTTGCCACTGTGACGGTCGGCCCAGGTAGCGGCCCGGGTCGAGCACGGTGAAGGCGCCGTCGCGCTCCAGCGCCAGCGTCGGGAAGCCCGAGCCTCGCAGGCGCTCCAGCAGCGCGCGGCTTTGCGCGATGTGGCGATCGGTGGCGTCGCCAACCGTGGCGTCATAGGCGGCCTGGAAGGCCGCGCCATCCAGGCCGATGTCCTCGGCCAGGCGGCGCAGTTCAGCCGGGTCGGCAATGCGGCGGCCTTGGATGTAGTGGGCGCGTTGCAGGCGCTGCAGCATGTCCAGGCCGCGTCGGTCCAGGGCCTGGGCGGCCAGGATGGCGGTGGTGGGCGGGGCCGAGTCGAATACCGCGCCGCTGTCGCGCAGCAGGCCGTCGATGTAGTCCGGACCGAACACCTGGCCGGTCAGGCCCGCGATGCGTTCATCGTGCGGGATGACATAGCGCCGCAGCGCGTCGGTGACCGGCTGGCGGTTGCCGCCGGTCATCATGCCGCCGCCGTGCAGTGCGATGACCAGGCCATCGATGCCGCGGGCGGCCTGCAGCAGTGGCGCGGCGCCGTAGCACCAGCCGCACAGCGGGTCGTAGATGTAATGCAGGGAGGGAAGGGAAGAGGTAGCCATGGCGCCATGGTAGAGGCGCGCGCGCGCCGGACATAGCCCGGCGCGGTAGCCACAGTGTTGCGCCGCCCGTGCAGATGATCCGCGCGGCCGGCGCGCGGGCGTCAGCCGGCGATCTGCACGCCGATCCAGAACAGGCCGGCCGCCAGCAGCATGGAGGCGGGCAGGGTCAGGATCCAGGCCAGCAGGATGTTGCGCACCGTGCCGCCCTGCAGGCCGCTTTTGTTGGCGATCATGGTGCCGGCCACGCCGGACGACAGCACGTGGGTGGTCGACACCGGCAGGCTGAAGACGTTGGCCAGGCCGATGGCGCCGACCGCCGTCAACTGCGCCGACATGCCCTGGGCGTAGGTCATGCCCTGCTTGCCGATCTTCTCGCCCACCGTCAGCACCACGCGGCGCCAGCCGACCATGGTGCCGGCGCCCAGCGCCAGCGCCACCGCCACGATCACCCAGAAGGGCGCGTATTCGGTGGTGGCGGTCAGGTCGGCGCGCAGGCGCTGCAGGTCGGTGCGCTCGCGCGCCGGCAGGCCTTCGATGCGGGCCACCTTCTTGGCGGTGTCGTCCAGGCACAGCAGGTAGCGGCGCACGTCGATGCGCTTGGCCGCCGACAGGTCGGCGTAGTTGCTGACGCCGTGCAGGTCGGCCTGCAGCGCGTCGATGGTGGGCAGGGTCAGTTCGGGATCGCAGCGGAAGGTGCGCGGCAGGTCCGAGGCCGAGCCGGCGCGCTTGAGCGCCAGGAAGTCGCCCAGCATGGCTTCGTTGCGCTGGTAGAACGCGCTCAGGTGGGTGGCCGCGTCGCGCGTGCGCTCGATCTGGTAAGTGGTGCTGTTGGTGTCCAGCACGAAGTTGGCCGGCACGATGCCGATCAGCACCAGCATGATCAGGCCGATGCCTTTCTGGCCATCGTTCGAGCCGTGCACGAAGCTCACGCCCATGGCCGACAGCACCAGCACCAGGCGGTTCCAGAACGGCGGGTGTTTCTTGTTGTCGATGGCGCGGCGCTGCTCGGGCGTCTTGTGCATCTTCGACAGCGGCAGCCAGCGCTTGAGCGCCAGCAGCAGGCCGCCCGCGACCAGGAAGCCGGCCACCGGCGACACTACCAGCGAGGCGCCGATGTCGATCGCCTTGCCCCAGTTCACGCCCTCGGCCAGCGGCAGGTCGGTGATCAGCGCGTTGGCCAGGCCCACGCCCAGGATCGAGCCGATCAGCGTGTGCGAGCTGGAGGCCGGGATGCCGAAATACCAGGTGCCCAGGTTCCAGGCGATGGCCGCGGCCAGCATGGCGAACACCATGGCCAGCCCGCGTCCGGTATCGACGTTGATCAGCAGTTCCACCGGCAGCAGGTGGACGATGGCGTAGGCCACGCCGACGCCGCCCAGCAGCACGCCGAGGAAGTTGAAGATGCCGGAGAGCACCACCGCCAGGTGCGGCGGCATGGCCTTGGTGTAGATGACCGTCGCGACGGCGTTCGCCGTGTCGTGGAAGCCGTTGATGAATTCGAAGGCCAGGACGAACGTCAGGGCCAGTGCAAGGCTGAGGCCAACCCAGAGGTCTAGGCCATGAAAGAGGGTGGGCATGGGGGCGGGCGAGGTTCCGGCGGAGGCCCAGATTATTGCAGATTTGTGACCTGTCCCTGGTTGCTTCAGGCAACTCTCGCCGTTCCCCGGGTCCGGCAAACCGCTCGCGCGCCGTCGCCGTCGGCGCGGCCCGCTAGAACTTCTGGTACTGGAACTCGATCTCCAGGGGCTTGCCCAGGTTGGCCGAGGTGTCGGCCTGGATCATCATGACCGCCAGCAGGCCCAGGTAGAGCAGGCACAGCCACAGGGTTTTTCTCATCGCGCGGTGTCCTTGACGGCGTTCGGCGGGGGGGAGGGCGATTTCATGGGCGGAAGACCTCGGCGATGCGCTGGTTGACCCGCAGCCAGCCCAGTTCGCCCAGGTGCTGCACGTCGCGCAGGGTGCCGATCTCGTAGGGCGCATCGTACATGTCCATGCAGGCCATGGCGTAGCGCGCGCACAGCGCGTCGACCTGACGTTGCACGGGCGTGAAGCGGTCCAGGTCCCTGAAGACCATCGGGTGCAGCGGCTGCATCACGAACAGGGCATTGACGCCGTGGTTGCGCAGCAGCCGCATCAGCGCTTCCAGCTCGCGCAGTTCGTCCTTGCCGGTCAGCGGCTGGGGCTGGAAGGCGGTCTTGCCGCCGGCCGCGACCGTTTGCAGGTATTTGTCGAAGAAATCGTCGCGCACGGCGTAGCGGTTGCGCGTCATCTGCGCCTGTTCGGCTTCCTGGGCCTCGCGCGCCAGGGCGTCCCAGTCCACCACCCGGGCCGCCGCCGTCGGGCCGGCGGCTTCCTGCTCGGGCGCGGGGGCGGCGTGCGCGGGCGTCCACAGTCCGATCAGCCGCTGGCGGAAGACGTAGGCCTGCTCGGCCGCCATCGACCACGCCACCCGGGCGTCGCCCTTGTCGCGCAGCCAGCGCGCCACCTGTTCGCGGCCCTCGGGCTGGCGCAGCAGGCGCGGCAGCAGGGGATTGGCATGCTCGCGGAATTCATCCGGGCCCAGCCCGCCGTCGCCGTCGAACCAACCCGGCGACACCATGATGACGACGCGCGAGGCGGACGACAGGTCGTCGGCCAGCGCCGCCAGCACCAGTTGCATGCCCAGCGACTGGAAGCCGGAATGGCCGTAGGCCATGACCGGCATGCGCAGCTCGTCGGCCAGGAAGCGGTAGGGCACGAAGCGCAGGTCGGTGCTGGTCAACTCGGACGACCCCAGCACCACCAGCCGGTCGCCGGTGCGCAGCGCCTGGCTCAGCCGCGACAGGTTGCGGGTCTGGTCTTCCAGGGTGTTGCCGAGGTTATGGATGTAGACCCCGGTCGCCGCTTCGGCGCACGGGCCGGTGCGCAGGGCCAGCCAGTGCCAGGCGCCCCAGCCCGCGGCCAGCGCCACCGACAAGGCCAGCGCCGCCGCCAGCGCATGCTGCCCGAGGGTGCGTGTGAACATGAGGAACCAGGAAGGCGCGGCGCGCGGATCGGGGTGAAAGAGAGGATTGTGAGCGGATGTTATCCAGCCCCCATGACCGAGACAAGGGCGCAAACCCGCGGGTGCCCGCGGATTCCCCTTTTTGCCACAGGGGGACCGGCGCCCCCGGCCGGCCGCCGGGCGGAGAATGCGATAGCATCCCTGTCTGGCGGGGTCCTGGATTTCCAGGATTGACCGCGCCCCGGCCCGCCGGCGGCGCCCGTGCCCCGCGCCTTCCGTCCACCCCACGCCCGATCGCCCATGACCGCCCCTACCCGTATCGCCCGCCGCCATCCCGACGAACTGATCATCGGCCTGGTGTCGATTTCCGACCGCGCGTCGGCCGGCGCCTACCAGGACGAGGGCCTGCCGTCCCTGCGCGCCTGGCTGGGCGGCGCGCTGGCCTCGCCGTGGCAGGCGGTGGACCGGCTGATCCCCGACGAGGCGGCCCGCATCTCCGAGACGCTGATCGAGCTGGTCGACACCTGCGGCTGCGATCTGGTCCTGACCACCGGCGGCACCGGTCCGGCGCGGCGCGACGTCACGCCCGAGGCCACGCTGGCGGTCGGCACCAAGGAAATGCCGGGCTTCGGCGAGCAGATGCGCCAGATCAGCCTGCGCTTTGTGCCCACCGCGATCCTGTCGCGGCAGGTCGCCGTGGTCCGTGAACGGCCGGCGCATGCCGCCCTGATCGTGAACCTGCCGGGCCAGCCCAAGGCGATCCGCGAGACGCTCGAGGGCCTGAAGGCCGACGATGGCTCGACGCTGGTGCCGGGCATCTTCGCCGCCATTCCCTATTGCATCGACCTGATCGGCGGGCCCTATGCCGAGACCCGTCCCGAGGTCATCGCCGCATTCCGCCCCAAGTCGGCGCGCCGCCCGCAGCCGTCGCCGGACGCTGCGGTATAGTTCGCCGCCTCTTTCCATTCCTTGCCAGAGAGTCCCGATATGAAGGTCCGTACCGCCTTGTCCCTCACCGCCGTCGTGCTCGCCGTGTCCGCCTGCGCCAACGTCAAAGACGTCCGCGACCGCGATCCGGTGTTCTACGGCTCGACCCCGCGCACGGCCGAGGACTACACCAACTGCGTTGCCGCGGCCTGGAAGGACCAGGGCGTGCGCTTCGAGCGCAAGGCGGTGCGCAACGGCTTCGAGCTGATCCAGTCGGACAGCCTGGGCGTCGAGGCGGTGCTGACCACCACCACCTGGAAGGGCAAGACCGAGGCGCGCCTGTCGACCCGCATCGCGCGGCGCGACCAGACCCTGATCGAACCCGCCAACCTGTGCCTGCAACAGTGATGCCGCGACGCCGAGACATGCTGCGGCTGGGCCTGGCCGCGGCCGCGGTGGGCCTGGCCCTGCCGGTGCGCGCCAAGCAAGCGCCGGCCGCGCAGCAGGGCGGTTTCATCAGCCGCAAGCTCAATGCGCCGGTGCCGGGCGGCGTCGCCGTGCTGGCGCTGGGCGACGCGGCGACGGCGCCCGAGGTCACCTACCGCGACCGCCGCGTGCTGGTGGTGCGCGAAGATGGCAAGCAGTGGATCGCCGTGGTCGGCATCCCGCTGGCGGTCAAGCCGGGCCCACAGGAAATCTCCGTGCGCGACGGCGCCGGCACGCGCCAACTGCCGTTCACCGTGCGCGCCAAGGAATACGTGGCGCAGCACATCACGCTGAAGAATCCGCGCCAGGTCAATCCCGATCCTGAAGACATGAAGCGCATCGAGCGCGAGATGACCGAGCAGAGCGCCGCCAATCGCGCCTATCGCGCCGGCGTCACGCCCAGCAACCTGCTGCTGGACCGTCCGGTCAGCGGCGGCCGCCTGTCCAGTCCGTTCGGCCTGCGCCGCTTCTTCAACGGCGAGGAACGCAATCCGCACTCCGGCCTGGATTTCGCCGTGCCGGCTGGCACGCCGATCAAGGCGCCGGCCGCCGGCGTGGTGTCGTTGGTGGGGGATTATTTCTTCAACGGCAAGACCGTCTTCCTGGACCATGGCCAGGGCTTGGTCAGCATGTTCTGCCACATGTCGGCCATTGACGTGAAGGTCGGCGATGTCGTGCCGCGCGGCGGGGTGGTCGGCAAGGTCGGCGCGACCGGCCGGGCGACGGGCCCCCACTTGCATTGGAACGTCAGCCTGAACGATGCGCGGGTCGACCCCGCGATCTTCATCGGCGCCTTCAAGCCCTGACCCGGCTCGGATCCGTCGGCGCGGCAAGGCCGCGCCGGGCGCGGGCGCCGCTTGAAACCCGGAAGGCCTGGGAAAGGGCCGGCCGCCCTCAGGCGGTGGCCGCCTGCGGCGCGGCCGCGTCCTGCGCTTGTTGCAGGGAGATGCGGTGCAGGATGTACTGATGCATGCGCTCGGCGTACATCATCTTGTCCAGCATGCCGTGCAACTGCACTTCCTGTTCATCCAGGCAGTTGTCGTATTTGGTCTTGGCCTCGGCATAGGTCAGGCCGGTGTTGCGCAGGCTGTTGATGAACGATTCCCGCGATTGATGCAGCAGGCGCAGGCCTTCTTCCCCCTTGGCGAATCGTCTTCGCGCCAGGGAGAGCTGGTCGGCCGCTTCTTTCAATTCCTGTGTCAGATCCATCTTGCTGCTTCATGCGTGTTCCGCCGGGCCTGGCGCCGGGGGAGCGCCATTCTTTCACGAACCGGGGTCTTGCGCATTACTACGGCAGGGCGTGCGCGAGTTTAAGGTCACGGGGCAACCCGCGGGGGCGCGCCCGCCGTGGCGGCAGGCCGGCGCGAACGCCGGCCCCGCGGCTCAGCGGCGGTGGTGCTGGGGGCGGCTCGCCGGGGCCGGGCCGCGCTCATCCTTGTGACGGAAGTTGATGCGGCCCTTGGTCAGATCGTACGGCGACATTTCCAGCGTGACGCGGTCGCCGGCCAGGATGCGGATGCGGTGCTTGCGGATGCGGCCGGAGGCGTAGGCGCCCACTTCGATGCCGTTGTCCAGGGTGACGCGGTAGCGGCTATCGGGCAGCACTTCGTCGACGATGCCGTCCAGTTCGATGAGTTCTTCTTTAGCCATTCTCTACTCCTTGATCAATACGCGCCGCCATGCCGTCGGCATGGCGCGCCACCCGGGGATGGCGAGCGCGTCGGACTCTGTTGGCCAGGTCCAGCGGTTGAACGTAAAACGTCCGGGCAAGCGCGGGTATGGGCCACGGCATCCCAAGCGGATGTCTGAAATGACGGATACTCGCGCCGCGAGGGCAGGGTGCGCGTGATGCGCAGCTTGGTCGCGGGTCGGCGCTTGTGGCGCGTCGCCGGAAGAAGCGGGTTGGAGTGTCTGCTGCGATGCCGGGCGACGCGGGTCGCGCCACGGGGCAAGGGCAGGTTTCACCCAAGAAAACCGGTTGCAGCGTTGCGGGAATGCCGGGCGTAAGTCCGGCCAGACCCGCCACTGCGGGTAGGTACTCAGACTGCCACCGTGGGTTGGCACTCAAAGTTGTGAACGAAGCCCGGTTTTTGCGGAAAAATCACGGACTTATGTTACTGCAAAGCGCAATGATTAGCCAGTTTTTATCCGGCCTGGCGGCGTGATAGTTGCTATTGAACGACTGCGTCGCGCCCGATCCGGGCATTGGAAAGGCGGGCGGCGCTCGCCCCGCGCCGCCGGAGGCGGGGCGGAGGGCGTCCCTCATTGCGCCGCGATGCGCGCCTGGTAGTCCGTTTCCCAGCGCTGCAGCGCCGACCAGAACGGGCCTGGCGCGCGGCCGGCCTGGCGCGCCGCCAGCACGCCCAGGTGCGCATGCCAGCCGGCGGCCACGTCGATCATGTCGGCACGCGAGGCCAGCTTGCGGTGTGTCAGCACCAGGCGGGTGCCTTCGCCTTGCGGCGACAGCTCGAACGTGACTTCAGACGGCTGGCCCTGCGAGCCGCCCCAGGTGAACGCAAGCAGCCTGGGCGGTTCGCAGCGGGTGATGATGCCGTGGGTGGTGACGCCGTTCTCATAGGGCTTGTAGGGCGCCGGCGTGGGCTCGGCCACGGATGACAGATCGGCGTGCACGAAGCGCAGCGTGACGCCGCCGCCTTCGCGCAGCTCCATGTCGCCGCTCGCCAGCCACAGCCCGCGCTTGTCGGATTCGGTCAGGAAGGCCCAGACCTGTTCCACGCTGCCGGGCAGGACGCGGGTGAAGCAAAGGGAGGTGGGGCTGGTGACGACAGCGTAATCACTCATGTTGGCTCTCCGAAGATGCGGTCGGGGGCGCATGGGCGGCCAGCGCGGCTTCGAGCGCGTCCAGCCTGCCCGACCAGAAGTGTTCATAAAAGCGCAGCCATTGCATGGCTTCGGCCATCGGGGCCGGATTCAGGCTGCATACATGGCTGCGGCCGTTGACGGTCCGCCGCAGCAGGCCGGCCCGTTCCAGCGCCTGCACGTGTTTGGAGGCGCCGGCAAAACTCATGCGCAGGGGCGCGGCCAGTTCACCGATGGTCCTGTCTCCGCCGGCCAGGCGCCGCAGCATGTCGCGGCGCGTGGGATCGGCCAGCGCGCGAAAGACGGCATCGAGGGATGGAGGAGGCAGTGGTTCAACCATGAGGTTGAATATAGCCGTGCTTCTCGTCCAAGCTCAACTGTATGGTTGAATTTTTATGTAACGGCGTGGGGCAACGCCGTTTCCGCGTCCTCGTAGGCCTCGGAATACTGCGGCAAGGTATCGGTGATGTCGAACCAGGGCGCCTTGCTGGCGACGTGGCAATGCGCGCCGGGCTTGACGCCGGGGTCGTCGTCCAGCGCGCCCAGGGGCAGGCCGTAGATGTCGGGCGTTTGGTCGAAGCGGCTGAGCAGCGGCGTGCCGCAGGCTTCGCAGAAGCCGCGGTAGTTGCCCGGCGACGAGCAGTACCAGGTGACGTGGTTTTCCCCTTTGGTCCAGGCGAAGTCCTTGGCCTGCACGGTGGCTCGGCTGCGGAAGGCGGCGCCGTGCGACTTGCGACACATGGCGCAATGGCAGTTCAGGGCGTCGGTGAGCGGCCCGGTGATCTGGTAGGTAACGCGGCCGCAGAGGCAGGAACCGTTGAGCATGATGACCGCCTGTCGGAAGGGGGGGCGAGACTTTGAATATACCCGCCGCCCGCGACCGTGGCGCGGGCCTATATGACGGATGTCTTTCAGTCGGTTGCCGTGACCCCTATTTTCAGCCAAATGATTCGATCGCCAGGTCATCGCGCTGTCATGCCGCGAAAACAGAATGCGCGAATGAACCAATCCAAGGGGATTCAACGATGACCTACGCCATCGAAGTACAGGGGCTGAGCAAGTCCTTCCATCCCGGCGCCCGTGCGCTGGACAACGTCGACCTGCGCGTGGCGGACGGCGAGATGGTGGCGCTGCTGGGCGCCTCGGGCTCGGGCAAGTCGACGCTGCTGCGCCATCTGGCAGGCTTTGTGGTCGGCGACGCGGGGCAGGGCAGCGTCACGGTCAACGGCCAACTGATCCAGCGACATGGCCGCCTGTCGCGCCAGGTGCGCGGCGCGCGCGCCAGCATCGGCTTCGTGTTCCAGCAATTCAACCTGGTGGGCCGCCTGCCGGTCATCACCAATGTGCTGACCGGCCTGTTGCCGCGGGTGCCGCTGTGGCGCAGCCTGACGCGCGTGTTCCTGCGCGACGAAGTGCGCCAGGGGCTCGACGCGCTTGCCCAGGTTGGTATAGACGACTACGCATTTCAGCGCGCTTCGACGCTGTCCGGCGGCCAGCAGCAGCGCGCCGCCATCGCCCGCACGCTGGTGCAGAACGCCCGCGTGATTCTGGCCGACGAGCCGATCGCCTCGCTCGACCCCGAATCCTCGCGCCGCGTGATGGACACGCTGGCGCACATCAACCGCAGCCGCAAGGTGGCCGTGGTGGTCTCGCTGCACCAGGTTGATGTGGCGTTGCGCTACTGCCCGCGCGTGGTGGCGCTGCGCCACGGCAAGGTGGTCTACGACGGCCCCTCGGCCGACCTGACGCCGGCCATGCTGCGCGACCTGTACGGCTCGGAACTGAGCGAGCTGCTTCCCGAATACACGCCGCAAGCCCAGCCCCTGCCGGGCCTTGCGTCGCTTTCCCGACAGGCCTGCGCGGCCTGACCCCGCCCGTTTCCTACCCGGAGCTTTCCATGCTACGCAGAACCTTTGTTGCCCTGATCGCCGCTGCCGCCTTGTCCACGCAAGTCCATGCGCAAGAGGCCAAGCCGTTGAACTTCGGCATCATTTCGACGGAGTCGTCGACCAACCTGAAGTCGGTGTGGCAGCCCGTCATCGACGACCTGAGCCGCGCCATCGGCGTGCCGGTCAAGCCGTTCTTCGCTTCCGACTACGCCGGCATCATCGAAGGCATGCGCTTCAACAAGGTGCAGATGGCCTGGTACGGCAACAAGGCGGCCATCGAGGCGGTGGACCGCGCCAACGGCGAAGTGTTCGCGTCCGTCATCGACAAGGATGGCAACCCGGGCTACTGGTCGCTGCTGATCGTCAACAAGGACAGCGACATCAAGAGCCTGGATGACCTGCTCAAGCGCCGCGGCCAGTTGACCTATGGCGCCGGCGACCCCAACTCGACCTCGGGCACCGCCGTGCCGGGCTACTACCTGTGGGCCGCCAACAAGATCGAGCCCAAGACCTTCTTCAAGGCCGTGCGCGTCAGCAACCACGAAACCAATCTGCTGTCGGTCATCAACAAGCAGGTCGACGTGGCCGTCAACAACACCGAGGCGCTGGAGCGCTACCGCCTGAGCACCGGCAAGGACGCCAACGACAGCGTGCGCATCCTGTGGAAGTCGCCGCTGATCCCGGCCGACCCGCTGGTCATGCGCACCGACCTGCCGGCCGACATAAAGGCCAGGATCCGCGATTTCTTCGTCAACTACGGCAAGGGCAAGGATGCCGCGCGCGAAATGGCCAACCTGAAGGCGCTGACCTACCAGGGCTTCCGCGCCTCGGACAACCAGCAACTGTTGCCGATCCGCCAGATCGAACTGGCACGCGAGAAGGCCAAGATCGAAGCCGACGCCACCATCGGCCAGGCCGAGAAGCAGAAGCAACTGGCCGACCTGGACGCCAAGCTGGCCAGCCTGGGCCAGCCCACCGCCAAGCAGTAACGATGCCGCGCCGCGCCGGCGCCTTTCCGTCAAGCGCCGGCGCGCGTCCATCCGATTTCCCTACTCCGGAATTCTCATGACCCTGGCCGTGCCTTCTTCCCGTTCCCCCGCCGCCCCGCGCTCGTCGTTGCCGGTCCTGCTCGTATGGGCCTTTGTGCTGGCGCTGCTGGTCATGTCTTGGCGTGGCGCCGACATGCGGCCGCTGGACCTGTTGCGGGACTCGGGCAACATGGCCCAGTTCGCGGCCGACTTCTTCCCGCCCAATTTCCGCGACTGGCGCATGTACCTGGACGAGATGATCGTGACGGTGCAGATCGCGGTGTGGGGCACGTTCCTGGCGATCGTGGTGGCCGTGCCGCTGGGGCTGCTGTGTTCGTCGAACATGGTGCCGGCCTGGGTCTACCAGCCGATGCGGCGCCTGATGGACGCCTGCCGCGCCATCAATGAAATGGTGTTCGCGATGCTGTTCATCGTGGCGGTGGGCCTGGGGCCCTTCGCCGGCGTGCTGGCGCTGTGGGTGCACACCACCGGCGTGCTGGCCAAGCTGTTCTCCGAGGCGGTCGAGGCCATCGACCCGCGTCCGGTGGAAGGCGTGCGCGCCACCGGCGCCAACGCGCTCGAAGAGATCGTCTACGGCGTGATCCCGCAGGTGCTGCCGCTGTGGATCTCGTACTCGCTGTACCGCTTCGAGTCGAACGTGCGCTCGGCCTCGGTGGTGGGCATCGTCGGCGCCGGCGGCATCGGCACCGTGCTGTGGGAAATCATCCGCAGCTTCCGCTACGCCGAGACCTGCGCGGTGATGATCATCATCGTCGGCTTCGTGGTCGTGATCGACATGGCCTCGGCCCGCATCCGCCGCGCGCTGATCTGAGCCACGGGGCGCGCCGAGGCGCGCCCCGCATTTCAACCGGCCGGCGTCAGCGCCAGGAAGGCCGGCAGGGCCAGCAGGCCCGCCAGCCGGGCGGCGGCGATGTCGGCCGGCGTCAGCGCCGCGCGCGGCATCAGGAAGTTGACGGTGCCCAGGCAGGCGCCGTCGAACACCACCGGCACGTTGATCACCGATTGCAGGCCGAGCGCCTGGATCGCGTCATGGTCGTCGAAGAATTCGCGGATCGCGTCGACGCCCTCGCCGATGAAGACCTGGCGTTCGAGCAGCACGTGGCGGCCCCAGGCCGTGCCGCGCTTGTCCTTGCTGCCGCCGGGCGGATAGGCGGCGGGGTTCGAACTGTACAGCCGCACCACCCGCATGCGTTCGGCGTCATGGCGGTTGATGGTGCACAGCGTGTGCCCCAGCGTGGCGTGGGCATGCGCGTCGAGCGCGGCGAAGGCGGCCGGGGCCGAGGCCCCGTCATAGGCCAGCGCCAGGCGTTCGAGGGTGTCGGACGTGAGGCTCATTCGGCGGTGATTCCCAGTTCCTTGATCAGCTTGCCGTACTTGTCGGCGTCGCGCGCCAGCACCTGGCCGAACTGCTCCGGCGTGGTGTCCAGCAGCAGCACGCCCATGTCGCCCATCTTCTTGACGACGTCGGGGCGCTTGAGGATCTTGTTGATCTCCTGGTTCAGGCGCGTGGTCAGTTCGGGCGGCATGCCGGCCGGGCCGAAGGCGCCGTACCAGACCGACAGTTCATAGCCAGGCAGGGTCTCGGCCACGGTCGGCACCTCGGGCAGCAGCGGCGAACGCTGTTCCTCGGTGACGGCCAGCAGCTTGAGCTTGCCGGTCTGCACGTGCGGCAGGGTCTGGGTGCCGGCGCTGAACAGCACCTGGGTGCGGCCGGCCACCGTGTCCAGCACCGCGGGCGCGCCGCCGCGGTAGGGGATGTGCATCATCTTCACGCCGGCGGCCTTCTCGAACAGCGCGGCGCTCAGGTGGTTGGTCGAGCCCTGGCCGGCCGAGGCGTAGGCCACCTTGTCGGGGTTGGCCTTGACGTAGTCGATGAACTCCTTGACGTTGCTGGCCGGCACCGAGGGATGCACCACCATCGTATTGGTGACCAGCGCCAGTTCGGCGATGGGCGTGAAGTCCTTGACGCCGTCGAACGGCATGTTGCCGTAGAGCGCCTGGTTCATGGTGTGGGTGCTCATCGAGCCGACCAGCAGCGTATAGCCGTCGGGCTTGGCGCGCGCCACGAAGGTGCTGCCGATGTTGCCCGAGGCGCCCGAGCGGTTCTCGACGATGACGGGCTGGCCCAGCGACTGCGTCAGGCCTTCGGACAGCACGCGCGCCAGGATGTCGGTGGAGCCGCCGGCGGCCCATGGCACGATCAGCGTGATCGGCTTTTCGGGCCAGGCCGCGTGCGCCAGCGCGGGCGCGGCGCAGGCCAGGGTCAGGGCGCAGGCGCGCAACAGTCGTCGGATGGTCTTCATGGTGTTTACCCCTTGTGATGTGGCCGGTCTGTGCGCCGGCTGGATGGAAAAATGGTTCATCGGCCGACCGCGTAACCCTGCATGCCGCGCGGATTGGCGGCGGCGCGCAGCAGCAGGCCGCCGCCGGCCGCCGGTTCGCGGGTGCAGGCGCTGATGCGGCCTTCGGACCAGTCGGGGCCGACGCGCAGGTCATGGCCGGCCTCGCGCAGCGCTTGTTGCGTGGCTTCGGGCAGGCGGCCCTCGACGGTCAGGCGGTTCAGCGTCAGCGAACGCGGCCAGAACGAGCCCGGGAAATGGTCGATGTGCCAGGACGGCGCGTCGATCGCCTGCTGCAGGTTCAGGCCCATGGCGTGGCGCAGGAAGAAGGACACGGTCCACTGGTCCTGCTGGTCGCCGCCGGGCGTGCCGAAGGCCATGTAGGGCAGGCCGTCGCGCAGCGCCAGGCCGGGCGACAGTGTGGTGCAGGGCCGCTTGCCAGGTTGCAACTGGCCGGGCACGCCCTCGTCCAGCCAGGTCATCTGCAATCGCGTGGTGAGCGGAAAGCCCAGCGCCGGCACCACCGGGCTGGACGACAGCCAGCCGCCGGACGGCGTGGCCGCGACCATGTTGCCGTCGCGGTCGATGACGTCGATCTGGCAGGTGTCGCCGACGAAGATCTCGCGCGCGGCCCATTCCGCCACCGGCGGCAGCGCCGCGAAGGTTGGCTCGCCCACGCCGAAGCGGGTGTCGGACGCGGCCAGGGTGCGGGCGGCGGCTTCCAGGTCGGGCAGGCGCGGCGCGCGGCCCTCGGGGGAGCCGGGCTGCAGCGTGGTGGCGGCGCGCGGGCCGATGGCGGCGGCGCGCGCGCGGGCGTAGTCGTCGCTCAACAGCGCGGCCAACGGCACGTCGACGAAATCGGGATCGCCGTACCAGGCGGCGCGGTCGGCGAAGGCCAGCTTGGCGGCCTCGGCGATGCGGTGCACGAATCGCGGCGAGGCCGGGTCCAGTCCGTCCATTTGCAGGTGGCGCAGCAGCGCGAGCTGCTGCAGGTGCACCGGGCCTTGCGACCAGACGCCGCATTTGGCAACCGTGTAGCGGCCGTATTGCAGCGTGACCGGATCGTCGTAGCGGGCGCGCCAGTCGGCCAGGTCGGTCTTGCGCAGCAGGCCGCGATTGCGCTGGCCGGTGGTGTCGCGCACGGCTTCATGGGTGTAGTAGGCGTCGATCGCGTCGGCCACGAAACCGCGGTACCAGACGGCCAGCGCGGCGTCGATGCGGCCATTGCGGTCGGTCGCCGCCGCGTGCGCCTCGTCCAGGATGCGGGTGTAGGTGGCGGCGATGGCCGGCGTGCGCAGCAGCGCGCCGGGCGCGGGCACCTTGCCGTCGGGCAGCCAGACGGCGGCCGAGCTGGTCCATTCGTCGCGGAACAGGGCCTGCACCGCCAGGATGGCTTGCGAGATGCGCGGCACCAGCGGGAAGCCGTTGCGGGCGTAGTCGATGGCCGGGCGCAGCACGTCGGCCAGTTCCCAGGTGCCGTAGTCGCGCAGCATCGTCAGCCAGGCGCCGAAGGCGCCGGGCACGGTGGCGGGCAGCAGGCCGATGCCTGGCACCAGGTCCACGCCGAGTCCGCGGAAGTAGGCCGGCGTTGCCAGCGCCGGCGCGGGCCCCTGGCCGCACAGCGCGCGCATGCGGCCTTCGCGTTCGCTCCACAGCAGGATCGGCACTTCGCCGCCGGGGCCGTTCAGGTGCGGCTCGACGATCTGCAGCGTGAAGCCGCCGGCCACCGCGGCGTCGAAGGCGTTGCCGCCGCGCTCCAGCACGCCCATGGCGACCTGCGACGCCAGCCAGTGGGTGGACGAGGCGACGCCGAAGGTGCCGCGGATTTCGGGGCGGGTGGTGAAGTCGGACATGGGCGGGGTCGGGCGAGGTGGGGATACGGCGCAGTATAGGATCGTGAAATAACTGATGTGTCCGTTGTTGGCATAATTGAATAACCAATCAGTTATGAGTAGACCGCCTTGACCTGGGACGCCGCCCGACTCGCCAACCGCCTGCGCCACCGCCACCTGGTGCTGCTGGCGAATATCGCCAAGCACGGCACGCTGACCCGCGTGGCGGCCGCCACCGGCATCAGCCAGCCCGCCGCCACCAAGGCGCTGGCCGAGCTCGAAGACATCTTCGGCGCGCCGCTGTTCCTGCGCACCGGGCACGGCATGCAGCCCACGCCGCTGGGCGAGCTGGCGCTGGTGCGGGCCCGCCGTATGCAGGGCGACCTGGACCTGTGGGCGCGCGAGGTCGAGGCGCTCCACGACGGCCGCGCGGCGCATCTGCATGTCGGCGTGGTGCCCTACGTGTCGAGCGCGCTGCTGACCGCCGCCATCGGCCGGCTGCACCAGCGCCACGGCGTGACCCTGACGCTGCACCGCGCCACCACCGACCACCTGGTGCCGATGCTGCGGCGGCACGAGCTCGATTGCATCATCAGCCGGGCGACCTCGACCCTGGCGCAGGACGACCTGACCCATCGCGTGCTGTACCGCCAGCGGCCGCGCCTGATCGCGCACAGCCGATTGGCGCAGCGCCTGGCGCGGCGCGAGGCGGACTGGGCGGCGGTGGCGCGGATGGATTGGGTGCTGCCGGCGGTCAACACGCCGACGCGCCAACTGATCGTCGAACACTTCATCCGCGCCGGCCTGCGTTCGCCGGCGCCGGTGCTGGAAGCCTATTCCACCGATGTGATCGAGGGCATGCTGAGCGCCAACCCCGCGCTGATGTCGGTGGTGCCCGAGGACATCGCGCGCGAACTGTGCCAGCGCGGCAAGCTGGGCATGGTGCCGTGGGACTTCGGCTGGGAGTTGCCGCCGATCAACCTGATCCGCCGCCGGCGCGAGCAGGCGCTGGCGGCCGAGGAGTGTTTTTCCGACATCCTGCTGGAGCTGTGCGCCGACCTGGGGCCGGACGCTCGACCGCGGGAGTGAGGCGCCCGGCCGGCGCGGCCGTGGCTCCGCGGCGGCCGTTTCGCGGTGATGCCGGCGCGGGCTACGCGATCAGCCGGCCGCGGGCGATATCCAGCAGTTCGGCGGTGGCGGCTTCCGGCGCGCCGTTGTTGCCGACGCGCAGCAGGCGGCATCCCTCGGGGACAGGGAAGTCCTGCGCGGCGCGTTGCAGGCGCAGCGCGATCTGTTCGGACGTTTCGCGGCCGCGCGCCGCCAGCCGCCGCGCCAGTTGCGCGGGGTCGACCGTGACCTCGACAGCCGTCAGCGCCGGATAGCGCCGGTGCGCCTCGGCCAGGTGCGCGCGCGAGCCGTTGATGATGACGGCCGCGCCGCCGTCCAGCCAGGCGTCGACCTCGATGCCAATGCCGTACTGCAGGCCGTGGCTGGTCCAGCGCAAGGCGAAACAGCCCAGGGCGGCGCGGCGCGCGAATTCTTCGGCGCTCAGGCACAGTGCGTCTTCGGTGGCGCCGCTATCGCGCGTGATGTAGCGGTGCGCCACCAGCACCGGTTCGTTGTCGCGCAGCCCGGCGCGCAGCAGCCGCAGCAGGGTGTCCTTGCCGCTGCCGGAGGCGCCCATCAGGTAGACCAGGCGTTCGCCGCTGGCGGGAACGGGCGGGTTCATGCCGTCGCCGATCCTTGCAGGTAGGCCGCACCCGCCGCGTCGATGTGGCCGCCATCGAAGGGGTAGTGGCGCGCGACGATGAAGTCGGCCCCCGCTTGCGGCTGGACGTAGACGCTGACGCCGGGCACCGCCATGGGCTGGCCGCGCAGCGGATCGGCGAACGCCGCGATGCCGGCCCGCGCCTGCTCCAGCGCGGCGCCGTCGAGCTTGCCGGTCAGCGTGATGTGGAAGGTGAAGGTGTCGAACACATAGGGGTAGCCCCAGCGCGCCAGCATGGCCTGCTGTTCGGGCGACAGCGCGTGCGCCTGGCGCCGGGCCAGTTCGGCGGCGGTGGCGGGCGCGCGCAGGTCGTCCAGGCCGCGCACGGCGGCGGCGGCCAGGGCGTTGATGCGGGCCTGACCGTCGGTGTCGGCGGCGGCGATGCGCCACGCCAGGAAGCCGCGCAGCGGCTCGCATTCAAGCTGGATGGCAAAGGCGCTTTCGCCGGCGGCGAGTCGGCGCGCGGCGGCGTCCACGTCCTGCGGCGCGGCGCCGGGGCGCAGCCGGAACGGCGGCTTCAGCGTGGCGTGCAGGCCGTAATGGCGTGGCGCCTCGGTCCAGTCGCGCGCGGCCTCGGGCTGGCCGGGCAGCGGCGGCAGGGCCTGGCCGGTATCGGCGCAACGGCCCAGCCAGCGGCTGCCCAGTTCGCGCCAGGGGCCGGCGGGGGCGAGATACAACGCATAGCGGTGGGCCGACGGCATGATCAGGCCGCCATGCGCTGATTGTGGTCGTCGCCGAAGGCACGGGTGGCGTAGCGCAGCTCGCCGCCGACGATGGCGGCGCAGACGCGCGGCAGGCCGGGCACGTGATCGTCGACCACGATGGCGTCGGCGATCAGTCCGGGCGCCAGCGCGCCGCGATCCTGAAGGCCCGCGGCGCGTGCCGGGTTCAGCGACACCAGGTTCCAGGCCTGCTCCAGCGGCAGCACGCCGTCGTTCACCAGGCGCAGCGCCGCCGCCAGCGGCGCGGGGTAGTAGTAGTCGGAGGTCAGGACGTCGCACAGGCCGGCGCGCACCATTTCGGTGGCGCTGGGGGCGTTGGTGTGGCTGCCGCCGCGCACGACATTGGGAGCGCCGAACACCACCGAGTTGCCCAGGTCGCGGGCCACGCTGGCCGCCTCGCGCGTCAGCGGGAATTCCGCCACGCCGCAGCCCAGTTGGTGGTAGTAGCGGCGGGTGGCGGCGTCGGGATCGTCGTGCGAGGCGACCCGCAGTCCGGCCGCCTGGGCGCTGGCGGTCAGCTCGCGCATGGCGTCGGCCACGGAGTCGGCCGCGCCCATGGCGCGGCGGATGCGTTCCTGGAAGGTGTCCAGGTCGCATTCGGCGCGGTCGGCGTACTGCAGCAGCTTGCGGTCGTCGCCCAGGCGGCGGGCCATGCTGGGCAGGTGGTCATTGAGCGCGACGAAGCGCACGCGGCCGTCGCGGATCCATTGCTGCGCGGTCTCGACCCCGCCGACGTGGTGGGTCTCGAAGCGCAGGTGCACATAGTGGCGCGCGCCCATGATGTGTCCCATGCGTTCCAGCGCGGCGAACATGCGCTCGGCGTAGGCCTCGCCGCGCAGGCCGCCTTCCCACGACAGCGTGACGCCGTGGAATTCGGTGGTGATGCCGTTGGCCAGCAGTTGGCGGTCGACGTCGAACAGGGCGCCGTCGTAGGGGAAAGTGACGCTGGGGCGCGGCATGATGGCGCGTTCGAAGGCGTCGCCATGCAGGTCGACGATGCCGGGCAGCACCAGCAGGTTGCCGGCGTCGAACCAGGCCGCGCCGTGCGCGGCCGCGTTGCTGGCGTCGTCGATCAGTCCTCCATGGAATCGCAGGCTGGCGTGCTCGATGCCGCGCGGGGTCAGGATACGTTGGCCTGTGACACCGGCCAGGGGCGAGGGGGCGTGTGCTTGGTTCATGAATGGAAAGTTAGCGGTGTAGCATTACAACCAGATGTCTAGATGAGTGAAATCTCAGGGCGGCGCAAGCGGCCGCGCGCGGCCGCCGCGCACCGGCCTCAACTGTCGTCGGCCACCATGAGCTGGACCAGGTCGCCGACGAAGCGGGTGATGCTGTATTGCAACGGCGCGCCGGCCTGGTCCACGTTCAGCGCCTCGACCTGCAGGATCGGGCGCGTCTTGGGCTGGCCGAGGATGCGCGCCACTTCCGGAGACGGCAGCGTGGCGGTGATGCGCGACCATTTGCGCGTGTAGTCGCCGATGCCGTAGTGGGCGTAGACCTTCGAGACCGAGCGCAGCGCGCTCATGCGCTCGATGAAGTCGGGGAAGCGCTT
Source organism: Achromobacter dolens (assembly GCF_902859745.1). Lineage (GTDB taxonomy): Bacteria > Pseudomonadota > Gammaproteobacteria > Burkholderiales > Burkholderiaceae_B > Achromobacter > Achromobacter dolens. The sequence continues at coordinate 25,671 of NZ_CADIJW010000019.1, forward strand.
TTCGTCGAAGTAGTGTTCGGAGGTGCTGATGGGGCGGTTCTCAGCCTTGCCCACCATCTGCACCCGCAGCAGCGGGGCGTTGCGCGCCAGGCCCAGGTGCTTGGCGATGTCGGCGGCGCGCAGCGTCTGGCTGCCCAGGGCTTCGAGGTGGCCCAGCATGCCCTGGCTGCGCAGGTTCTCGGAAAAGCGCGTGCGCTTGCCGATGGCGTAGTCGATGGCGTGTTCCTGCACGAAGGTGCCGCGCCCCTGCTCGATGCGCACCAGCCCGCTCTGTTCCAGCTCGCCCATGGCGCGCCGGATGGTGTGGCGGTTGACGGAGAACTTGGCGGCCAGCTCCGGTTCGGAGGGCAGTTGCTCGCCCGCCATGTACAACTTGTTGCGGATGTCGTCCGCCAGCGACTCGCCGATCTGTCGCCACACGGCGATACCGGAACCTCTTTCGACCATAGGATGTGCTCGTGCTGTCATATCAGCTTCATCAAGAATGGCTGTGATTGTGCACCAAGCGGCGGGCGCGGGATAGGCAATGCGTCCCCGCCGCAACTGTCATCAAAAATTCACGCCGGGCTGTTGAACTTCCACTTGAACGCGATCATACTCCATCCGGTCGTCTAGATGTTTAGAGGAAATAATGGACCATCCACAAACCGCGCAGGGTGAAATCCAGGCGCAACGGGCCGCCTGGATGCGGGTGTTGGCGCTGGCCGATCCGGCCATGCTGGAAGGGGCGTTCGGCGCGCTTGGCGGCGTGCCGCCGTATCAGATGCTGCGCCCGGCGCAGACCGGCATGGCCATGGCGCGGGCCCGCAGCGGCGGCACCGGGGCGCGTTTCAACCTGGGCGAAATGACGGTGACACGTTGCGCCGTCAGCCTGGACAACGGCGTGGTCGGCATCGCCTACGTGCAGGGCCGTTCGCTGCGCCATGCCGAGCAGGCCGCGGTGGCCGACGCGCTGCTGCAACTGCCCGACTGGCACGACACGGTGCAGGCGCAGTTGATCCAGCCGCTGGCGCGCGAACGCGCCGAGCGCGTCGAGCGCCAGGCGCGCGTCGCCGCGCAGACCAAGGTCGAATTCTTCACGATGGTGCGAGGCGAGGACTGACATGCATCAAGAACTTCTTGGCGCGGCCGCCGCGAGCCGCAAGCTGCTGCCGGGCTTCGCGGACCCGGTGAACGACGCCCAGGCCACCTTCCGCACCGCGCTCGACGCCATGGCGCATCCGGGCCGCGTGTATGAAGTGGCCGCCGCCAGCGGCGTGCCGGCCGGCCTGTCGCCGGCGCTGACTGCGCTGCTGCTGACGCTGGTGGACGTGGACACGCCGCTTTGGCTGCCGCAGGGCCTGGACGCCGGCGTGCTCGATTTCCTGCGCTTCCATTGCGCCTGCCCGATGGTGCCGTCGGCCTCTCTGGCGCGCTTCGCGGCAGTGCCGGCTGGCGGCAGCGCGCCCGCGCTGGCGTCGTGCCATCCCGGCGACCCGGCCTATCCGGATCTGTCCACGACGCTGCTCATCGAGGTCGCGTCGCTGGACGCAGGCGCCGAGGTCACGCTGACCGGCCCCGGCATCCAGAGCCGCCAGGCGCTGCGCGCCGCCGGCCTGCCGGACGGTTTCTGGCGCGACTGGCGCATCAACCATCAACGTTTTCCGCTGGGCGTCGACGTGTTCCTGACGCACGGGCGGCAACTGTGCGCGCTGCCTCGCGGCACGCGCGTGGAGAGCTGACATGTATGTGGCCGTCAAAGGGGGCGAACGCGCCATCCTCAATTCCTACAGAATGCTGGACGACTATCGGCGCGGCGACCGGGTCCTGCCCGAACTGAGCCTGGACCAGATCCGCGAACAGATGCCGCTGGCGGTGTCGCGCGTGATGGCCGAAGGCTCGCTCTACGATCCGCAACTGGCGGCGCTGGCGCTCAAGCAGGCCGCCGGCGACGTGATCGAAGCGGTGTTCCTGCTGCGCGCCTACCGCACCACGCTGTCGCGCTACGGCTACACCCAGCCGATCGACACCGGCGCCATGCGCCTGCAGCGCCGCATCTCGTCGACTTTCAAGGACGTGCCCGGCGGCCAGATCCTCGGGCCGACCTACGACTACACCCAGCGCCTGCTGGACTTCTCGCTGGAAGCCGAGCGCGAGGCCGACGCCCTGCCGGCGGGCGGCGAGCCGCTGGACAGCGCCATGCCGCGCGTCACCGACCTGCTGGCGCACGACGACCTGATCGACGCCGAGGCGGTGCCCGAGGGCGATCCCGAGCCGTTCGACCTGACGCGCCAGCCGCTGGACTTTCCTGCCTCGCGCGCCGCTCGCCTGCAGAATCTGGCGCGCGCCGACGAGGGCTTCCTCTTGTCGATGGGCTATTCCACGCAGCGCGGCTACGGCAACACGCACCCGTTCGCCGCCGAGATCCGCTACGGTTTCGTGGAAGTCGAGATGCACATCGAGGAACTGGGTTTCGCCGTCACGGTGGGCGAGATCGAGATCACCGAATGCCAGATGGTGAGCCAGTTCGCCGGCAACGCCGAGGAAGGCCCCAAGTTCACCCGCGGCTATGGCCTGACCTTTGGCTACGGCGAGCGCAAGGCCATGTCGATGGCGCTGGTGGACCGCGCCCTGAAGGCGCAGGAACTCGGCGAACGCGCCGACTCGCCTGCCAATGACCACGAGTTCGTGCTGTACCACAGCGACAACGTCGAGGCCTCCGGCTTCGTGCAGCACTTGAAGCTGCCGCACTACGTGGACTTCCAGGCCAACCTGGAACTGCTGCGCCGCCTGCGCGCCGAGCGCGCCGCGCCGGCCCCCGAGAACACCCGCCAGCTCGACGAGGCCATTTCCTCATGACGACTTCCCCCACTCCCGGCGCCGCGGTCGAACGCGACGAGCACTACAACTTCGCCTACCTGGACGAGTCCACCAAGCGCATGCTGCGCCGCGCGCTGCTCAAGGCGGTGGCGATTCCCGGCTACCAGGTACCGTTCGGCAGCCGCGAGATGCCGCTGCCCTATGGCTGGGGCACGGGCGGCATCCAGGTGACCGCGTCGATCATCGGCCCGGGCGACGTGCTCAAGGTGATCGACCAGGGCTCGGACGACACCACCAACGCCATTAACATTCGCCGCTTCTTCGGCCGCGTGACCGGTGTGGCCACGACCGAATCGACCCGCGACGCCAGCATCGTGCAGACGCGCCACCGCATTCCGGAAACGCCGCTGCGGGCCGACCAGATCATGGTGTTCCAGGTGCCGATCCCCGAGCCGCTGCGCTGGCTCGAGCCGAGCGAGACCGAGACCCGCACCATGCACGCGCTGGCCGAATATGGCGGCATGCACGTCAAGCTGTACGAGGACATCGCCCAGCATGGCCACATCGCCACCACCTACGACTATCCCGTGATCGTCAATGACCGCTACATGATGCGGCCGTCGCCGATCCCGAAGTTCGACAACCCCAAGCTGGACAACAGCCCGGCGCTGATGCTGTTCGGCGCCGGCCGCGAGAAGCGGGTCTATGCGGTGCCGCCTTACACCCGGGTCAAGAGCCTGGACTTCGAGGACCATCCCTTCACCGTGGAGAAGTGGTCGGAATGCTGCGACGTGTGCGGCTCGCGCGACAGCTTCCTCGACGAGATCATCCTGGACGATGCCGGCACCCGCCGCTTCGTCTGCTCCGATACCGAATACTGCAACGACCGCCAGGCCGCGCAGGCCGCAAAGGAAGCCACCGCATGAACGCCCAACCCTTGCTTTCCGTGCGCGGCATGACGCGCACCTGGGACGGCGTGCACGGTTGCCGCAACGTCAGTTTCGACCTGTTCCCCGGCGAGGTGCTGTGCGTGGTGGGCGAGTCCGGTTCCGGCAAGAGCACACTGCTGTCGGCCGTGTCGTACCAGACCGCGCCCGACGCCGGCAGTGTCTGGTACGACACCCGCGACCAGGGTTTCACCGACCTGGCCGCGCTGTCCGGCGCGCGCCTGCGGCTGCTGGCCCGCACCGACTGGGGCTTCGTGCGCCAGAACGCCCGCGATGGCCTGCGCATGCAGGTCAGCGCCGGCGCCAACATCGCCGAACGCCTGATGGCGGTGGGCGACCGCCACTACGGCGAACTGCGCCAGGCCGCGAGCGGCTGGCTGCGGAAGATGGAGATCGACGCGGGACGCCTGGACGACGCGCCGGCTTCTTTCTCCGGCGGCATGCAGCAACGCCTGCAGATTGCCCGCAACCTGGTGACCCATCCGCGCCTGGTGTTCATGGACGAGCCGACCGCGTCGCTGGACGTGTCGGTGCAGGCCCGCCTGCTGGACCTGCTGCGCCAACTGGTGACCGACCTGGGCCTGGCCGCGATCGTGGTCACCCACGATCTGGCGGTGGCGCGCCTGCTGGCGCACCGCACCCTGGTGATGCGCGGCGGCGAGGTGGTCGAAAGCGGCCTGACCGACCAGATCCTCGACGATCCGCAGCATCCCTACACCCAGTTGCTGGTGTCTTCCATTTTGCAGAGCTGACCATGACTGTCGCGAAACCCATGATCGAGGTGCGGGGCCTCGGAAAGATGTTCACCCTGCATAACCAGGGCGGCATCCGCCTGCCGGTGCTGGAAGCGGTCGATTTCGACGCCGCCGCCGGCGACTGCCTGGTGCTGGCGGGCCCCTCGGGCACCGGCAAGAGCACCTTGCTGCGCTGCCTGTACGGCAACTACCTGGCCACCGAAGGCAGCATCCGCGTGCGCGCCGGCGATGACTGGGTGGAACTGGTCGGCGCGCCCGAGCAGCGCATCCTGGCGTTGCGGCGCGACGTCCTCGGCTACGTCAGCCAGTTCCTGCGGGTGATTCCGCGCGTGTCGGCGCTGGACGTGGTGGCCGAGCCGCTGCGCATGGCCGGCGTCGAGCCGGACGAGGCCCGCGAGCGCGCCGGCGCCATGCTGCGGCGCCTGAACGTGCCGCAGCGCCTGTGGGGACTGGCGCCCGCCACCTTCTCGGGCGGCGAGCAGCAGCGCGTCAACATCGCCCGCGGTTTCATCGCCCAGCATCCCATCCTGCTGCTGGACGAGCCGACCGCCTCGCTGGACCCGGACAACCGCGCCGTGGTGGTGGAGCTGATCCGCGAAGCACGCGCCGCCGGCCGCTGCCTGCTGGGCATCTTCCACGATGAAGAAGTGCGCGACGCGGTGGCGTCGCGCGTCCTGGCGCTACGCCCCGCGCAAGCCGCCGTCGAACTGGAGTAAGCATGACCCGTACCTACTTGACCCACGCCCGCGTCGTGCTGCCGGACCGCGTGCTGCAAGACGGCGCCGTCATGATCGAGGACGGCGTCATCGCCGCCATCGCGCCTGACGGCGCCCGTGGCGCGCACGAGATCGACCTGCGTGGCCTGACGCTGGTGCCGGGCCTGGTCGACCTGCATTGCGATGCCATCGAAAAGGAAGCCGAGCCGCGCTCGAAGGTGCTATTCCCGCTGGACTTCGCGGTGGCCCAGGTGGACCGACGCAATGCCGCGGCCGGCATCACCACGCCCTACCACGCGCTGTCGTTCGCCAACAGCGACCTGGGCGTGCGCAACAACGAGACCGCCGCCCAGGTGGTGCGCGGCGTGCGCGCCTTCCGCCAGCACAGCCTGGTCGACAACCGCGTGCACTGCCGCTACGAAATCACCGACGCGACCTCGGTGCCGGTGCTGCGGCAGTTGATGGACGAGGGCGCGGTGGACCTGCTGTCGGTGATGGACCACTCGCCCGGCCAGGGCCAGTTCAAGACGCTGGAGTCGTACCTGCAGTACATGATCGGCAACCATTCCATGAGCCGCGAGCAGGCCGAAGCGGCCGCGCACGCCAAGACCCGCGCCCAGGACGGCGCGGTGCAGCGGGTCGAGACCCTGCTGGCGCATGCGCGCGGCCTGGGCATCCCGACCGCCAGCCATGACGACGATTCGATCCATCGCATCGCCACCATGCGCAACCTGGGCGTGGCGATGAGCGAATTCCCGATCACCCTGGACACCGCCCGCGCCGCCGTCTCCTGCGGCCTGCCCACCATCCTGGGCGCGCCCAACGTGCTGCGCGGCAAGAGCCAGAGCGGGTCGATGCGCGCCATCGACGCGATCCGCGCCGGCGTGGCGAGCTGCCTGTGCTCGGACTACCAGCCCTCGACCCTGATCGCCGCGGCCTTCGCGGTCGCGGCGCAGACCGAGCTGACGCTGTCGCAGGCGATCGCGCTGGTGACGGCCAATCCGGCCGACGCCTGCGGCCTGCGCGATCGGGGCCGTATCGCGGTCGGCCAGCGCGCCGACCTGGTGGCGGTGGCGCAGGTCGGCGCGCTGCCGCTGATCAGCCATACCTGGAGCGCCGGCCGCCTGGTGTTCTCGACGCACTACGCGCCGGCTCGCGTGCCGGCGCCGGTGGCCGAGGCCAACGGCCTGGTGGCTGCCTGAGCAAACCGCCGAAGCTTGTCGATGGACAAGCGGCGGACACGCGCATCTGGTTAAATGGGTGGACGAGGACGCCGCCAACGAGCGGGCGGCCTGTCTGCCTTATTTTCCGGAGCACGCAATGGCACGATTCAACTTCACCCAGGACCCCGAAGAACCCGATCTCTGGGCCGCGGAAAACGTGCCCGTGGGCGAGGGCCGCCCGCCGATCCACGTCATGGTCCAGACCGACGGCGAAGAGCCGGATGGCGCGGCTTCCAAGGTGGTCAAGGCCATCATCGGCAATCTCGACGAGCAGATTCTGGCCGCGGCGGACTTTCTGCTGGACAACTACTCGTACGAGCACTACAAGAAGCTCGGCATCGAGGACGACCAACTGCTGCGCGAGGAAACCGCCGAGGCGATGGCCGAGAAGGCCGTGCTGCGCGCGCTGTGGCTGTTCGACGAGGACGGCGATGGTTACGAGCTGTGGTTCACGCTGCCGTGGGACCCGGTCCATACCTACGACGTCGAATTCGAGGACGGCGCGCCGGTGTCGTGCTCGGTCAACGATTGAGTTGGCGCGGCGGTCCCTGGCGGGCTGCCGGCCGATCCATGAGAAACGGGCCCCGCGGTGGATGCGCGGGGCCCGTTTTTCATGGGGCGTGAAGGTATTGGCGCGTTCCGTTCAGGCCTCGCGCGAGGCCGTCCGCACCGGCGTCGAGTCCGTGTCCGTGGCAGGGCTGGACGGGGCGCCGGCCGCCAGGTCCTCTTCCTTGCCTTCCATCTTGGCGATGACGGCGGTGGCCAGGCTGTTGCCGACCACGTTGGTGGCGGTGCGGCCCATGTCGAAGAACTGGTCGATGCCCATGATCAGCAGCAGGCCGGCCTCGGGCAGGTGGAACATCGGCAGCGTCGCCGCCACCACCACCAGCGAGGCGCGCGCCACGCCGGCCATGCCCTTGCTGGTGACCATCAGCACCAGCAGCAGCGTCAACTGCTGCGAGAAGCTCATCTCGATGTTGTAGGCCTGCGCGATGAACAGCACCGCGAACGACTGGTACATCATCGAGCCGTCCAGGTTGAACGAGTAGCCCAGCGGCAGCACGAAGCCCGAGATGCGCTTGGACACGCCGAAACGCTCCAGCGCCTCGATGGTCTTGGGGTAGGCCGATTCGCTGCTGGCGGTCGAGAAGGCCAGCAGGGTCGGTTCCTTGATCAGGCCGCCCAGGCGGAAGGTGGACTTGCCCAGGAACAGGTAGCCGACGCCGAACAGGATGGCCCACAGCAGCGCCAGGCCCAGGTAGAACTCGCCGATCAGCTTGCCGTAGCTGACCAGCACGCCCAGGCCCTCGGTGGTGATGGCGGCGGCCATGGCGGCGAACACGCCCAGCGGCGCAAAGCGCATCACGTAGTCGGTGACGCGGAACATGATCTTGGCCAGCTCGTCGATCATGGTGTAGATGGTGTTGTGGCCCTTGCCGCGGATGAACGACAGCGCCGCGCCGAAGAACAGCGAGAACACCAGGATCTGCAGGATCTCGTTGTTGGCCATGGCTTCGGCGATGCTCTTGGGGAACACGTGCGCGATGAAGGCCTTGAGGGTGAAGTCGCCGGTCTTCAGGCCCGCCGTGGCGGCCGCGTCGGGCAGCGCCAGGTTAAGGTGCGCGCCGGGCTGGAAGATGTTGACCAGCGCCAGGCCCAGCAGCAGCGAGATGGCCGAGGCCGCGATGAACCAGAACATGGCGCGCAGGCCGATGCGGCCGACGGCGCTGGCGTCGCTCATGCTGGCCAGGCCGGACACCAGGGTGGCGAATACCAGGGGCGCGATGATCATCTTGATCATGCGCAGGAAGATGTCGGTGATGAGGCTGAAGTACGAGGCGATGTCCTTGGCCTCTTGCGCGTTCTGCGCGTACTTGTTGCAGAAATAGCCCACCACGACGCCCAGCACCATGGCAATGCCGATGTAACGCGTCAGCTTCTTAGTATTCATCTTCAAAAACGGAAAACAGGGACCCGGTCGGTTGGCCGGATAGGCCTTACCCGCCGGCATGGGGCGGGGCGAAACGGTCCAATGAAGGATATGCCGGAGGGGACCCGGAGCGGCGCGGGTTAACCCTTGGGGCGCGATGTTAACGCCGCCAACCTGACAGTTAGTTGTCAGGTTGGGGACGGGTCATACCTGACTGCCAGGGCGGCCGGAGCATGACAAAATGGTCCGGCCTGGCCGCCTGTGCGCCGCCGGGCGACACAAAAAAGGGTCACACAGGCCCCCCCCTTATAGGAGACAGAGCTATGCCGAAACGCGAATTGTCCGTGCTGGTGTCGGGGTATACGTTCCTGGAGGGCCTGCGCTGGCACGACGGGCGCCTGTGGGCCTCCGATTTCTATACGGGCAAGGTGATCGCCGTCGACCTGCTGGGGCGGGCGGAGGTGATCTGCCGGGTGCTGGAGCAGCCCTCCGGCCTGGGCTGGCTGCCCGACGGGCGGCTGCTGATCTCCTCCATGAAGGACCGCAGGCTGCTGCGGCGCGAGCGGGATGGCCGACTGGTGCCGCACGCGGACCTGTCGGCATTGACCGGCGGCCCCATCAACGACCTGGTGGTCGACGCCCAGGGCCGCGCCTATGTGGGTAACTTCGGTTTCGACCTGATGGGCGGCGAGCCCTTTGCCACCACCACCCTGGTGCGGGTGGACCCGGACGGGGTGGCCCAGGTGGTGGCGGATGGGCTGTGGTTTCCCAATGGTTCGTTCATCACCCCCGACGGCAAGACCCTGATCGTCAACGAGACCTTCGGCAACCGGATCTCGGAATTCGACATCCTGCCTGACGGCGCCCTGGGGCCTCGGCGCGACTGGGCCCATTTCGGCGCGCTGCCGGATTCCGATGACCTGTCGGTGCTGATCGCGGCCTCGGCCATCGGCCCGGACGGCGGCGCGCTGGACGCCGAGGGCGCGCTGTGGGTGGCCGACGCCATCGGCAAGCGCATCGTGCGGATGGCCCGCGGCGGCCGGATCCTGGAACAGATCGATACTGGCGACCTGGGCATCTTCGCCGCGGCCCTGGGCGGGCCGGACGGCAAGACGCTGTTCATGGCGGCGGCGCCCGATTTCATCGAGGCCAACCGCCGCGCCAAACCAGAGGGGCGGATTCTGGTGGCCGAGGTGGACGTGCCGCACGCGGGACGGCCCTGAGCGGGGCTGCCCGGCCGCGTCCCGGGCCGATCCTGGCCGGACGGCGGACGCGGTTCGCGCGCGGCTCCGGCGGCCGGTTTAGTCCTGGTGGATAGGGATACCGGCCGTTTCAAGACCTTTCTTCGAATCCCCCGTAAAATCCCACCATCCCGCTCGATTTCAACCATCTTTCAATCGACAGTACCTAAGGAGGACCACACATGGCCCTAGTCTCCATGCGCCAGTTGCTCGACCACGCCGCCGAGCACGGCTACGGCATTCCGGCATTCAACGTCAATAACCTGGAACAGGTCCAGGCCATCATGGAAGCCGCGGCGGAGACCGACAGCCCGGTGATCATGCAGGCCTCGGCCGGCGCCCGCAAGTACGCCGGCGAAGGCTTCCTGAAGCACCTGATCCAGGCCGCCGTGGAGTCCTACCCGCACATCCCCGTGGTCATGCACCAGGACCACGGCCAGTCGCCGAAGGTCTGCCAGGGCGCCATCGACCTGGGCTTCTCCAGCGTCATGATGGACGGCTCGCTCAAGGAAGACGGCAAGACCATCGCCGACTACGACTACAACGTCGAAGTCACCAAGAAGGTGGTGGACGTGGCCCACAAGCTGGGCGTGACGGTCGAAGGCGAACTGGGCTGCCTGGGCTCGCTCGAAACCATGGAAGGCGACAAGGAAGACGGCCACGGCGCCGACGGCAAGCTGACCATGGACCAACTGCTGACCGATCCGGAGCAGGCCGCCGACTTCGTGCGCCGCACCCAGCTCGACGCCCTGGCCATCGCCATCGGCACCAGCCACGGCGCCTACAAGTTCACGCGCAAGCCCACCGGCGACATCCTGTCGATCGCCCGCATCAAGGAAATCCACGCCCGCCTGCCCAACACCCACCTGGTGATGCACGGCAGCTCCAGCGTGCCGCAGGAACTGCTGGCCGAGATCCGTGAATTCGGCGGCAACATGAAGGAAACCTACGGCGTGCCGGTCGAGGAAATCCAGGAAGCCATCAAGTACGGCGTGCGCAAGATCAATATCGACACCGATATCCGTCTGGCCATGACCGGCGCCATCCGCCGCTTCTTCGCCGAGAATCCCGAGAAGTTCGACCCGCGCGAATACCTGAAGCCGGCCCGCGCCGCCGCCAAGGCGATCTGTGTGGCTCGCTACACCGAGTTCGGCACCGCCGGCAACGCCAGCAAGATCAAGGCCCTGCCGCTGACCGAGATCGCCGCCCAGTACGCCTCGGGCAAGCTGGCCCAGGTGGTGCAGTAAGCCGCCGGCCGCCTTCCCTGCATGGAAGGCGGGCAGCAAAAAGGCGGGCCCGCGAGGGCCCGCCTTTTTTTCGTGCCTGTCGCGCGCGCCTCAGGCGGGCGGGGCGTTGCGGGGGAAGTTCGGCACGGTCCGGTCCACATGGTGCCAGGACGGCGCCGAATCGGTCCACATGCTGACGCGGGTGTGGAAGGCCTCGGGATCGTCCAGGGATCCGGCCCGCACCACTTCGTAGCCCATGCCTTCCGAGCCGCCGAACAGCGGCGTGCCACAGTCCGCACAGAAGCTGCGCATCACGGTATGGCCGGAATCGCCCTGGTAACGGTGTTCGCGCGCCTGGCCGCGCAGCAGGGTGACCGAGCCGGCCGGCAGGATCAGCGCGTGGGCCGGCGCGCCGCCGCTGGAATACTGGCAATCGCGGCAATGACAGGTGGCCGCCATGATGGGTTCGTCGGTTACCGCGTAGCGCACCGCCCCGCATTGGCAGCCGCCGGTCAGGTGGACCTGCGCGTCGGCGTGGGGCGGGCGTTTCTGGGTTGCATCCTGCATACGACTGTGTCTCCTCCAGGTGAAAAGGGGGCGCCGTGACGCGGTGCGCGGCCGGCGCATTTTTTGGCATCCGGCCAGACTAACCCGCGGCCCGACGCGCGGCAAGACGGGGCTATTTGCAGTAACCTATGCGCTTTGCGCGACCCCCATTTTTGCCATAGGCCATTTTTCCGTGACTTCTGCTTTGCATCAATCCAGCATCAAGTCCTTGCCGCTGCTGGGCCGCGGTAAGGTCCGCGACATGTACGCGGTGGGCGACGACAAGTTGCTGATCGTCGCATCGGACCGCATTTCGGCGTTCGACGTCATCCTCGACGATCCCATCCCCGGCAAGGGGCAGGTGCTGACTGAACTGACCGAGTTCTGGCTGCAGAAGCTGGCCCACATCCTGCCGAACCACTCCACCGGCATCAAGCCCGAAGACGTGGTGGCGCCCGATGAAGTCGACCAGGTGCGCGGCCGCGCCGTGGTGGTCAAGCGCCTCAAGCCGATCCTGGTGGAAGCGGTGGCCCGCGGCTACCTGATCGGTTCCGGCTGGAAGGACTACCAGGCCACCGGCGCCGTCTGCGGCATCAAGCTGCCCGCCGGCCTGCAGCAGGCCAGCCAACTGCCCGAGCCGATCTTCACGCCGGCCGCCAAGGCCGAGTTCGGCATGCACGACGAAAACGTCGATTTTGCCCACGTGGTCAAGGAAGTCGGCCAGGAAATGGCCGAGCGCATCCGCGACGTCACGCTCAAGCTGTATGCCGAGGCGGCCAAATTCGCCGCCACCAAGGGCATCATCATCGCCGACACCAAGTTCGAGTTCGGCCTGGACGACGACGGCACGCTGTACCTGATGGACGAAGTGCTGACGCCGGATTCCTCGCGCTTCTGGCCGGCCGACGGTTACCGCGTGGGCATCAGCCCGCCTTCCTTCGACAAGCAGTTCGTGCGCGACTGGCTCGAGACCCAGACCTGGGACAAGACCCCGCCCGCGCCGCGCCTGCCGCAGGACGTGCTGGAAAAGACCGCCGCCAAGTACCGCGAAGCGCTCGACCGCCTGGTCGCCTGACGCGCGCGCCGCGCCCCAAGAGCCGCCCGTGAACCGGGCGGTTTTTTTTGTCCGCGTCGACCGGACGGTCAGGGAAATCCCTGCTTTTCCGTAAAAATTATTGCGTATTGTTACGCTATACTCGCCGGCAACCTGCATCCGGAGGCCGGCGGCGTGCCCGCGCGGCCTCCTTTCCGCCAACTTGCCGGACGCGGCCCGCAGCCGCCGCCTGGGCGCATCGCCCACCGGACGAAGAAAGGAGCTGCGCATGATCATGATGTTGCCTTTCCTGACCGGATTGGTCGCCGTGTGGTTCGGTCTGCTGGGCAAGCGCCGTCCCTGCGTCGCCTTCTGGCTGATCACCCTGGGCGTGTTCGCCGCCTGGTGCCAGTTCCACATGACCAGCCCGCTGGCGCTGTCGCTGTAGGCCCGCCGACATGATCTTTTCCCGCAATCCCGCGCGCGGCTCGCGCGTGCTCAATGCCCTGGCCCTGCTGGGCGTGACGACGATCCTGGGACTGGCCTTCGCCTGGCAATTCGCCTACGACGAGCCGCCTTGCCCGCTCTGCCTGCTGCAACGCGTGGCCTTCATGCTGGCCGGGGTGGGGTTGCTGCTGAACCTGCGGCTGGGCCCGTCACCCATGCACTACGCCATGACGATTGCCGCCTCGCTCGGCGGCATGGTGGCGGCGGGCCGCCAGGTGCTGCTGCACATCGCGCCGGGCGACCCGGGCTATGGCACGCCGTTCCTGGGCCTGCACTTCTACACCTGGGCTTTTATCGCCTTCAGCGTCCTGATCGTGTTCTGCGTGCTGATGCTGTCGGTGGATCGCAAATGGGGCGACAACATGCTCAAGCGGCCGGTGTCGGCGCTGGGCGTAATCATCATGGCCCTGTTTTTCATCATGGTGCTCGCCAACCTGGGCAGCACCACGCTGCAATGCGGTTTCGGGCCCTGCCCGGACAATCCCACCGGCTATCTCTGGCTGGGTTCGGGCAATACGCCCTAGGGGTGGCGCCGGCGCCGGGTAAAATACCGGGTTTCGCGGCACGGCCGCGGCCTTTCAACGACTCGACACCGGTTATGACAGCCAAGACTTCCGCAGCGGCGCAGGCCACCCCCGTGGTGGGCGTGATTATGGGTTCCTCCAGCGATTGGGAGGTCATGAAGCACGCCGTCACCATGCTCGAAGACTTCGGCGTGCCGTACGAGGCGCGCGTGATTTCCGCGCACCGCATGCCGCAGGACATGGCCGAGTACGGCGCCGCCGCGTTTGATCGCGGCCTGCGCGGCATCATCGCCGGCGCCGGCGGCGCGGCCCACCTGCCGGGCATGATGGCGGCCCTGACCGAAGTGCCGGTGTTCGGCGTGCCGGTGCCGTCCAAGTACCTGCGCGGCGAGGATTCGCTGCTGTCCATCGTGCAGATGCCCAAGGGCGTGCCGGTGGCCACCTTCGCCATCGGCGAGGCCGGCGCCGCCAACGCCGCGCTGCACCTGATCGCCACGCTGGCGGGCACCGACGCCGGCCTGCACAAGAAGCTGGTGGCATTCCGCGCGCGCCAGACGCAGGCCGCGCGCGACATGAAGGTTCCGCCCGAGGCCTGATCCCCATGACGCAATCGACTGCTTTCACCATTGCCCCGGGCGGCTGGCTCGGCCTGCTGGGCGGCGGCCAACTGGGCCGCATGTTCTGCCATGCGGCGCAAAGCCTGGGCTACAAGGTCGCGGTGCTGGACCCGGCCGCCGAATGCCCGGCGGGCATGGTGGCGGACCTGCACATCCAGGCCGCCTATGACGACGAAGACGGCCTCGCGCGCCTGGCGCAGACCTGTCAGGCCGTCACCACCGAATTCGAGAACGTGCCGGCCGACAGCCTGCGCGCGCTGGCGACCCGCTGTCGCGTCAGCCCGGCCGCCGACGCGGTCGCCATCGTGCAGGACCGCATCGCCGAGAAGGCCTTCATCGCCAGCCAGGGCATCCCGGTCGCGCCGCACGCCGCCATCCGCAGCGAGGCCGACCTGCGCGCCGCGCCCGACAGCCTGTTCCCCGGCATCCTCAAGGTCGCGCGCCTGGGTTACGACGGCAAGGGCCAGGCCCGCATCGATTCGCGCGAGGCCGCGCTGGCCGCGTTTGCCGAGTTCGGCGGCGTGGCCTGCGTGCTGGAAGCGCTGATGCCGCTGGACTACGAAATCTCGGTCGTGCTCGCGCGCGGTTTCGACGGTTCCAGCGTGGTGTTCCCGGTGGCGCGCAATGTGCACCGCGACGGCATCCTGGCCGTGTCGACGGCGGCGCCGGTCAAGCTCGACGCCGCCCACGCCGAACGCCAGGCGCAGGCCACCGCGGCCGCGCAGGCCATCGCGCAGGGCCTGGGCTACCACGGCGTGCTGTGCGTGGAATTCTTCGTGCTCCGGGACGGCAGCCTGATCGTCAACGAGATCGCGCCGCGTCCGCACAACAGCGGCCACTACACCATGGACGCCTGCCTCACCAGCCAGTTCGAGCAGCAGGCGCGCGCCATGGCCGGCCTGCCTCTGGGCGGCACCGACCTGCTGGCGCCCGCCGTGATGCTGAACCTGCTGGGCGACATCTGGTATCCGTCAGCCTCCGGCGACGCGCAGCGCGAGCCCGACTGGGCCGCCGCGCTGGCGGTGCCCACGGCCAAGCTGCACCTGTACGGCAAGCGCGAGGCGCGCCGCGGGCGCAAGATGGGCCACGTCACCATCGTCGCGCCGACGCTGCAGCAGGCCCAGGCCGACGCGGCGCGTGTCGCCGCCGCGCTGGGCATGCAGGCGCCCGAGTAACGCCATGTCCGCTTCGCCCGACTCCGCCAGCGCCGCGGACATCGCCGACGCCGCCCGGCGCCTGCTGGCTGGCGAGCTGGTCGCGTTCCCGACCGAGACCGTCTACGGCCTGGGCGCGGACGCCGAGAACCCGCAGGCCGTGGGCAGGATCTACGCCGCCAAGGGCCGGCCGTCGAACCACCCGGTGATCGTGCACATCGCGCCGCAGGGCGACCTGTCGTACTGGGCGGCCGAGGTGCCGCCCGAGGCGCGTCTGCTGATCGACGCCTTCTGGCCCGGTCCGCTGACGCTGATCCTCAAGCGCGCGCCGCACATCGCCGACACCGTCAGCGGCGGCCAGGACAGCATCGGCATCCGCTGCCCCTCGCATCCGGTGGCGCAGGCGCTGCTGGCGGCGTTCGCGGCCGGCAAGCCGAACGGGCAGGGCGGCGTGGCCGCGCCGTCGGCCAACAAGTTCGGCCAGGTATCTCCCACCCGCGCCGACCACGTGCGCCACGAATTTCCCGACGAGGTCGCGGCCGGCATGCCGGTGCTGGAAGGCGGCGCCGCCGAGGTCGGCATCGAATCGACCATCCTGGACCTGTCGCGGCTGGACCGCGGCGCCGGCCCGGTGCTGCTGCGCCCCGGCCATATCAGCGCCGCGCAGATCGAGGCCGTGCTGGGTGTGCAGGTGTTCGCGCCCGACGCCGCCGCGCCGCGCGCCTCGGGCACGCTCAAGGCGCACTATGCGCCGCGCACGGCGCTGGAACTGGCGTCCGACGCGCGCCTGCAAGCCGCGCTGCAAGGCCGCGGCCTGCCGCCGGGCAAGGTCGTGGTGGTGGCGTACACGCCGCCGCCGGCGGCCGTCGATGCGCGCATCCAGTGGCAACAGGTGCCGGCCGATCCGGCGCGCTACGCCCAGGCGTTGTACGCGTTGTTGCGCGACCTGGACGGCCAGGGCTTCGCGCGCATCATCGTGCAGGCGCCGCCGGACAGCGAGGCGTGGCACGCGGTCAACGACCGCATCGGCCGTGCCGCCGCCGCGTTCACGCTCGACACCACCGACCTGTAGGGGGGCGGCCGTTCAGGCCGCCAGGAATTCCCCGATCCTGGCCACCGCCTGGCGCATCGGCGCCAGGAATTCTCCCGTCAATCGCTCCAGCGGCACCCGCGCCGCCTTGACGCTGACGTTGACGGCGCCGCAGGCCTTGCCGCTGGCCGAGCGCACCGGCACCGAGATGGCGCGCACATTCAATTCGAGTTCCTGGTCGACCACCGCGTAGTCCTGCTCGCGGATGCGCGCCAGCTCGGCCCGCAGCCGCGCTTCGGTGGTGATGGTGAACTCGGTGTAGGGTTGCAGTTCGATGGCGGCGAAGTAGCGCGCCAGCGCCGGCTCGGACAACTGCGCCAGCAGCACGCGGCCGATCGAGGTGCAATAGGCCGGCAGCCGGCTGCCCAGCCCCATCGAGGTGGCCAGCAGCCGGTTCACTTCCGAGCGCGCCAGGTAGAGCATTTCGTGCCCTTCCATGATGGCCAGCGCGCAGGTCTCGTTGACGCTGGCGCTCAGTTCTTCCAGCACCGGTTGCGCCAGCGAGACGAACGGCGTGGACGAGAAGTAGGCGTAGCCCAGCCCCAGGATGCGTGGCGTCAGGATGTACTGGCGGCCATGCTGTTCGGCGATGCCCAGCAGGATCAGCGTGTGCAGGCAGCGCTGCACCACCGCGCGCGGCAGGCCGGCGCGGCGCGCCAGTTCGGCCGCGGTCTGCGGATGGCGGCGGGTGCCGAAGGCGCGGATCACGTGCAGGCCGCGCGCCAGCGTCAGCATGTAGTCGGGATCCCCGCGCAACTGATCGGGGTGATCCTCGGGAGCGAGAGGCGCGGCGTAGCCGGGCGGGGGAAGGTTGGGCAGCATCAGCCTGCGCGCAGCGGCGCGCCGGTGCGTGCCTGTAGCGCTGTCAATGTCATGCCGTCGATCATATCCCGGACCCACAAGCCGTCGGGCGTGACGTCGATCACGGCCAGGTCGGTGTAGATGCGGTCGACCACGCCGGCGCCGGTCAGCGGATAGGCGCAGCGCTCGACGATCTTGGGCGAGCCGTCCTTGCTGTTGTGCTCCATCAGGATGTAGACGCGGCGCGCGCCCACCGCCAGGTCCATGGCGCCGCCCACGGCCGGCGCCTCGCCGGGCTTGTTGAGCGACCAGTTGGCCAGGTCGCCGTTGGCCGCGACCTGCATGCCGCCCATGACGCAGATGTCCAGGTGGCCGCCGCGCATCATGGCGAAGGAGTCGGCGTGGTGGAAATAGGCGCCGCCTTCGAGCAGCGTCACCGGCTGCTTGCCGGCGTTGATCAGGTCCAGGTCGATGTCGTCCTCGGCCGGCGGCGGGCCCATGCCGAGAATGCCGTTTTCACTGTGCAGCACGATCTCGCGGCCGGCGGGCAGGTGCGCGGCCACCAGCACCGGCATGCCGATGCCCAGGTTGACGTAGCTGCCGTCGGGAATGTCCTGGGCCAGGCGCCGCGCCATGGCTTCGCGGGTCAGGGGAGTGGGCATGGGGAATCCTTCAACTGGAGAACGCGGAGTGCGCCACCTGGGTGACGCGCTTGACGAAGATGCCTGGCGTCACCACGGCCTCGGGCGACAGCTCGCCCAACGCCACCTTGGCGCGCACCTGCACGATGGTGGTTTTCGCGGCCATGCACATGATGGGGCCGAAGTTGCGGGCGCTCTTGCGGTAGGTGAGATTGCCCCAGCGGTCGGCCAGGTCGGCCTTGACCAGCGCGAAGTCGCCGTGCAGCGGCCTCTCGAATACATGGCCGCGGCCGTCGATGATGCGGGTCTCCTTGCCGGCGGCCAGTTCGGTGCCATAGGCCGTGGGGGTGAAGAAGCCGCCCAGGCCGGCGCCGGCGGCGCGCAGCCGTTCGGCGATGGTGCCCTGCGGCACGCATTCCAGCTCGATGGCGCCGCGCCGGTACAGGTCGTCGAAGACCCACGAATGCGAGGCCTTGGGAAACGAGCAGATCACCTTGCGCACGCGGCCGGCCTTGATCAGCGCGGCCAGGCCGGTCTCGTGGTTGCCGGCGTTGTTGCTGACCACGGTGAGCTCGCGCGCGCCCTGCTCGATCAGGGCGTGCAGCAGTTCGGTGGGCATGCCGGCGCCGCCGAAGCCGCTGACCAGCACGGTGGCGCCGTCGTGGATGTCGGCCACGGCGGCGGCGGGGGTGTCGATGAACTTGTCGATCATGGTTGCCTTCGTATCAGGCGGGGCGCGGGTTGCCGGCGCGCCCCGCGGCCATCAGTCCACGGTGATGCGGGCCTGCTCGATGATCCCGGCATAGCGCGCCGAATCCTGCTTCATCAGTTCGGCGAACTGCGCCGAGGTGCCGCTGGCCGGCAGGAAGCCCGCGTCCAGAAATTTCTGGCGCACGTCCGGTTCCTGCACGATCTCGCTGATCTCGCGCGCCATGCGTTCGATGATCGGCCTGGGCGTGTTGGCTGGCGCCATCAGGCCGGCCCAGGAGCCGGTGACGAAGCCCGGCATGCCGGCCTCTTCCATGGTGGGAATCGACGGCTCTGTGGGCCAGCGCTGCTTGCCGGTGAAGCCGAGCGCCTTCAGGCGGTTCTGCTTGACGTACTGCATCGGCACCAGGATGGGATCGAACACCATCGACACCCGGCCGCCCAGCAGGTCGGTGAGGATCGGCGCGCTGCCCTTGTAGGCGACGTGCGTCATGGTGATCTTGTTGCGCAGCGCGAAATCGGCGCCGGTCAGGTGCGCGCTGGAGCCGTTGCCGCTGGAGGCATAGGTGAGCTTGTCGGGGTGCTTGCGGGCGTATTCCACCAGCTCTGCCACGCTGTTCACGGGCAGGTCCTGCGCCACGAACAGGAACAGCGGCAGGTCGGCCATCTGTGCCACGGGAACCAGGTCGTCCGGCTTGTAGCCCAGTTTGTAGAGATGGAAGTTGATGATGTAGGCCGGCAGGATCGACAGGAAGGTGTAGCCGTCCGGGTCGGCCTTGGCCGCGATCGCCGAGCCCACGCTGCTGTTGGCGCCGGGGCGGTTCTCGACAATGATGGTCTGCTTCAGGCGCGGCCCGAGCTTTTCGACCACGATGCGCGTGACGATGTCGGTGGAGCCGCCCGGCGTGTAGGGCACGATGATCTTGATGGGTTTGCTGGGCCAGTCGTCCGCGTGCGCGGGGCCGGCGACCAGCCCGCCCGCGGCGAGCGCGGCGTACAACAGGGTCTTGATGACATGGCGGCGGTGTTCCGCCGCGAAGCTGGGGGGCTGCGGTTTCCTTGCGGGTGCCATGGATTTGTCTCCTCCATGATTCGGCCGAATGCTGGCGCGCGTCCCGGGTTTTTATAGTGGCGCGGCCGGCTTTTTCTGAGGGATGGTGATCGCGTTGCCTGTCAGCCAGGACGCGAAAAAAGTATGGCACGCAGGGTCCAGCGATCCGCCCCGCGGGCCCGTCAATAAAGTTCGATCACCGGACTTGGAGGGCATTTCGCCAACGACTTGCTACTCGGGTTTCCACTAGGCCTCCGCGCGTTGTTCACGCCGTGGACATCGCGTAATCTGGCGGCCGGCCCGCAAAGCATGGGCTTGGTTTCAGCCGCGACGGGCCTACAGGACGGCGCGGGGCATCTAATTCAGGAGAAGCAATAATGAAGCGGTTGATTTCGTTTGCTGCCGGCGCGCTTGCCCTGGCGTGCGCATCCCAGGCGGCGGTGGCCGGCCCCACGCTGGATGCGGTCAAGAAGAAGGGGTACGTGCAGTGCGGCCTGACCGACGGCGTCTCGGGCTTCTCGGCCACCAACAGCAAGGGCGAATGGGAAGGCATGGACGTGGACATCTGCCGCGCCGTCGCCGCCGCCGTGTTCGGCGACCCGACCAAATTCAAGGGCACCGCGCTGTCGACCCAGCAACGCTTTACCGCGCTGCAATCGGGCGAAGTCGACGTGCTGCTGCGCACCGTCACGCTGACGCAGACCCGCGACACCTCGCTGGGCCTGTCGGCCGTGGCCGCCAGCTTCTATGACGGCCAGGGCATCCTGGTGAACAAGAAGCTGGGCGTGAAAAGCGCCAAGGAACTGAACGGCGCCACCGTCTGCGTGCAGCCGGGCACCACCACCGAACTGAACCTGGCCGACTGGTTCCGCGCCAACAACATCGAATTCAAGCCGGTCGTGATCGACAAGGTCACCGAAGTCGTGCGCGCCTTCGAGTCGGGCCGTTGCGATGCCTTCACCGACGATGCCTCGCAGTTGGCCGCCGTGCGCGCCACGCAGGTCGCCAAGCCGGACGACTACGAGATCCTGCCGGAACGCTTCTCCAAGGAGCCGCTCGGCCCCATGGTGCGCCAGGGCGACGAGAACTGGCTGGGCATTGTCCGGTGGACGCTGTTCGCGCTGCTGGAAGCCGAGGAATACGGCATCACGCAGAAGAACGTGGACGAGATGCTTAAGAGCAACAACCCCAACATCTCGCGCATCCTGGGCGTGACGCCGGGCGCCGGCAAGAACATGGGCCTGGATGAAAAGTGGGCCTACAACGCCATCAAGGCCGTGGGCAACTACAGCGAAGTGTTCGAGCGCAACGTCGGCAAGGACAGCAAGCTGGGCCTGCAACGCGGCACCAACGCGCTGTGGAGCAAGGGCGGCGCGATGTACCCGTGGCCGATCCGCTGATTGCGGTGACCTGAGCACGAACGGCCCGCCTTGCGCGGGCCGTTTTGTTTCCGGCATGCCGCATGCCCCGCGGCGCTGGGCATCGGATCGTTGAGCGATATGGGCGAACCGTTATGCGGTACGCTATGCGCTTTTCCACCGGACGCATCCCGCGCCATGACGCAGACCCGACCCGAGGATTCCCCCTTGTTCATCGCCGCGCTGGCGCGTGGCGTTTCCGTGCTGCGGGCCTTCAGCGAAGGCCGGCCGGCGATGACGCTGCCGGAGCTGGCCGAGGCCACCGGCCTGAGCAAGAGCTCGGTGCAGCGGTTCACCCATACGCTGTGGACGTTGGGCTACCTTCGCAAGGATCCGGCCAGCAAGAAGTTCTCGCTGGGGCCGTGGTCGCTCGAACTGGGCATGAAGTACGTGCAGACCAGCCCGCTGGTGCTGGGCGGCAACCCGTTCCTGCACACGCTCAATCGCAACTGCCAGGAAACGTGCAGCTTGGCCGAGCCCGATGGGTTGGACATGGTCTACGTGGCGCGCTTTGCGACCCATAAGGAAATGTTCGTCAACATGCCGGTGGGCATGCGCCTGCCGCTGTATTGCACGGCTGCCGGCCGCGCGGTGCTGGCGCGGCTGGATCCGGCGGTGGCGCGCGGCCTGCTGGAACGCTGCGACCGCAAGGCGTACACCGCGGCCACCCTCACCGAGCTGGATGCGCTGCTGGCCGAACTGGAGTTCGCGCGCCGCCATGGCTACGCGCGTTCCAACGGTGAGTTCTATCCAGGCGACATCACCGTCAGCGCGGCGGTGCTGGATGCCGGCGGCACGCCGCTGGGCGCGGTCAATGTCTCGGTGCCGTCGAGCCGCTGGTCGTTCGAGCAGGCGCAGGCCGTGTTCGGGCCGCAGGTGGTGGAGACGGCGCACGCCATCAGCGCCTCGCGCACCTTGGGGCGCTCGCATCCGTTTTATGAGCTCGAACCGCCGGGCGGCGCGTTGCGGGGCGCGCCCTTGGGCGACGACGAGGCCTGATCGGGGCCAGGCCCCACCGCGAACGCGGATGTTCGGGGCGATGAAGACGCGGCGACATGAGAGGCCGGTTCGGAGTGCTGGCGCGACGCGTCAAATTGAAGCATCGGTGACGCACCGCCGCAGGGCGTCGTCACGTCAATTCCGTACTATTTCAATCGGATATTAATTCACCAATCAAGGGAAACTCCCTAATTGGCGGGGTGATGGCACGCGCGTTAATCTATTTATGACACGATCGTATCGTATAGCGATTTGATCGAATCTAAATATTCACTCTGCCACAAGCTTGCCGCCTGTCGCCAAGGAGCCGCGCCGTGCCGTCGTCCGCCGAAGTCCGCTTTCATCCCGTGTCGGGATTCATGGGCCTGCCGCCGGCCCGCGCCGCCGGGAGCGGCGCCGCGCGCGCCTGTGTCGTGGGCATCCCGTTCGACTGCGGCACGCATCCGTTCCGGGTCGGTTCGCGGCAGGGGCCGGACGCGATCCGCGAACAGTCGCGCCTGCTGCGGCCGGTGGACATCTTCCGCCGCCACGGCATCGACAATCCGCCCGAGTTCCTGCGCGCCATCGACGTCGGCAACGTGGCCTGCCATCCCGGCGATCCCGACGCCTCGTATCCGCTGATCGAGGCGGGCATCGGCGCCATCCTCGATGCGGGCGCCATCCCGATCTCGATGGGAGGCGACGGCGCCGTGACGCTGCCGCAGTTGCGCGCCGTGGCCCAACGTCATCCTGACTTCGTGGTGCTGCATTTCGATTCGCACACCGACACCTACCCGATCCCCGGCTACAACACGGCCACCACCTTCACCCGCGCCGCCGAGGAAGGCCTGCTGGACGTGCGCCGCAGCTTCCACGTGGGCACGCGCGGCAGTTCGTTCATGCCGGGCGTCATCGAGTTCGGCCGCGAGGTCGGCTACACCATCGTGCCCTTCGACGAGTTCGACCAGGACCAGAAGGGCGCGCTCGACGCCATCAAGCGGCAGATCGGCGAGCGGCCGGTGTACCTGTGCTTCGACATGGACATCTTCGACCCGTCCTGCGCGCCCGGCGTCTGCACGCCGGAGTGGGGCGGCCTGTCGCCCAAGGAAGGGCTGGGCCTGTTGCGCCAACTGGCGGGCCTGAATTTCGTGGCGTTCGACGTGAACACCGTTTCGCCGCCGCAGGACGTGCAGGGCGCCACGGCGTTCCTGGCCGCCACCGTCATGCAGGAGTTCTGCGCGCTGGCGGCGGTGGCGGTACGGCAGTACCCGCAAGGACGCCCGGACTGAACCGGCGCATTGCGGCATCCATTTCATACAAGGGGAATTGCATGAAACTCAAATCCATCCTGCTCGGCCTGGCTTCGGCCGCGCTGCTGGCCCAGGCCGGCGCCAGCGTGGCGCGCACGCTCGACGAGGTGCGCGCCGACAAGACCTTGAACGTGGTCACCACCGCGTCCGCGCCGCCGCACGGTTTCAAGAACCCGAAGTCGAACCGGCTCGAAGGCATCATGGTGGACGTGGCCGCCGCGGTCGGCAAGCATCTGGGCGTGGCCGACAAGCTCACCGACGTGCCGTTCTCGGGCCTGATCCCGACGCTGACCTCGGGGCGCGCCGATCTGATGTCGGCGCCGTTGTTCATCACCGAGGAGCGGGCCCGCGCCATCGACTTCTCGGCGCCCGTGTACGAATGGGGCGAGGGCATCGTGGTCAGCGACAAGGCCACCCGCCGCTACGCCAGATTCGAGGACATGCAGGGCCAGAAGGTCGGCGTGCTGGTGGACTCGGTGCAGTTCAACATGATCAAGGACATGCCGGGCACCAAGGTATCGACCTACCAGGACTATTCCACGCTGCTGGCCGATGTGCGCGCCGGCCGCGTCGATCTGGGCATCGTCGATCCGCCCAGCATCATCTACCAGATCAAGACCAAGAACATCCCCGGCGTGAAGCTGGACACGGGCTACCAGCCGCAGCGCAAGTGGCAGGTGGGCATGGCGGTGCAGAAGGGCAATACGGCGCTGCTGGAGGCCGTCAACGCCGCGCTGGCCGAGATGAAGCGCAACGGCGAACTGGCCGCGATCGGGCAGAAGTGGGGCGTATCCGACCTGCTCAGCAAGTAATGCCGCCGCCGCGCGGATAAGCAGCACGAGTTAAGGAGCAAGCATTGGATCTCGCCACGTTGCGCATGTACCTGAGTCCCCTGGCCGAGGGCACGCTCTGGACCCTGGCGCTGTTTTTCTGTTCGGCTTTCCTGGCGGTGGCGCTGGGCCTGGTGGTGTGCCTGTGCCGCCTGTCGCGGCGGCCGCTGGTCAGCCGCGCGGCCCGCGTCTACATCGACATCATCCGCGGCACGCCGCTGCTGCTGCAACTGTTCTACATCTACTACGGCCTGCCGGAGCTGGGCGTGGTGATCAACGGCTTCGTGGCCGGCGTGCTGGGGCTGACGCTGAACTTCGGCGCCTACCTGGCCGAGCTGTTCCGCAGCGGCATCCAGTCGGTGGACGCGGGCCAGTACGAAGCGGCGCGGGCGCTGGGGTTGCGGCGCACGCAGCGGCTGCAGCGCATCGTGCTGCCGCAGGCGCTGCGCACCATATTCCCCGCGCTGGGCAACTACGCGCTGGTGCTGGTCAAGGAGACCTCGCTGGTGGCGGTGATCAGCGTGTATGAGTTGATGCGCGCCGGCGAGATGCTGGCGGGCGCCACCTTCCAGGCGCTGACGGTCTACACCATGGTGGGCGTCATTTATTTCGCCCTGTGCAGCGTGCTGGCCTACCTGTTCCGCCGCTCGGAAAAGCGCCTGACCGTGCCGGGCTACTGGAGCGGCGCCGGCGACAACCACGACATTTCCAAGGCCTGACGCGATGGATGGATTGAACGACTTGGCGCCGATCATCACGATGCGGGGCGTCTCCAAATGGTATGGCGACTTCAAGGTGCTGGACGGGCTGGACCTGGAGGTGCGGCCCGGTGAAAAGCTGATCCTGTGCGGCCCGTCCGGCTCAGGCAAGTCCACCACCATCCGGTTGCTGAACCGGCTGGAGGAACACCAGCAGGGCACGATCGTAGTCGACGGCATCGAGCTGAACGACGACGTCGGCAACATCGAACGCATCCGCGCCGAGGTGGGCATGGTGTTCCAGCACTTCAACCTGTTCCCGCACCTGACGGTGCTGGAAAACTGCACGCTGGCGCCGATGCTGGTCAAGGGCGTGGCGCCGGCGGAGGCGGAAAGCCGCGCCATGCAGTATCTGGAGCGCGTCAGGATCCCGCAGCACGCCGCCAAGTATCCGGGCCAACTGTCCGGCGGCCAGAAGCAGCGCGTGGCGATTGCCCGCGCGCTGTGCATGCAACCCAAGATCATGCTGTTCGACGAGCCGACCTCGGCGCTCGATCCGGAGATGGTCAAGGAAGTGCTGGACACCATGGTGGCGCTGGCGCGCGACGGCATGACGATGGTCTGTGTGACCCACGAGATGGGCTTTGCGCGCGAGGTGGGCGACCGGGTGGTGTTCATGGACCAGGGCGCGATCGTCGAGACCGACACGCCGGACAACTTTTTCCGGGCGCCGCGTTCGGAGCGGGCGCAGGCTTTTCTGGGACAGATCCTGGCGTAGGCGCGGCCTTCTCCTGGCGGGACAGCGTTGGGGGCGGCGGCCTGAATTCCGGTTGCCGGAACCTGGGGAATGGTTCCATGCCGAGCCGCGCAAATGGCTCTACCCGGTTTGCGCTACGCTACCTATCATGCCAAATCGGGCCGGCGCGCCGCCGCCGGCCCAAGCCTACGTAAAACAACCAGGGAAACACGATGAACGGCGCTGATAGTCTTTGCGATACCCTTCTGGCCAATGATGTGGACGTCTGCTTTGCCAACCCGGGCACGTCCGAGATG
Source organism: Achromobacter dolens (assembly GCF_902859745.1). Classification (GTDB taxonomy): domain Bacteria; phylum Pseudomonadota; class Gammaproteobacteria; order Burkholderiales; family Burkholderiaceae_B; genus Achromobacter; species Achromobacter dolens. Next base: position 51,467 of record NZ_CADIJW010000019.1, read on the forward strand.
CACTTCGTCGCGGCGCTGGATCGCAAACCGAAGATGCGCTGCGTGCTGGGCCTGTTCGAAGGCGTGGTGACGGGCGCGGCCGATGGCTACGCGCGCATGGCCGACAAGCCGGCCGCCACGCTGCTGCACCTGGGGCCGGGCCTGGGCAACGGCCTGGCCAACCTGCACAACGCCAAGCGCGCGCGCACGCCGATGGTCAACATCGTCGGCGACCATGCCACCTATCATGTGCAATACGACGCGCCGCTGACCAGCGACGTCGAAGGCGTGGCGCGTCCCATGTCGCACTGGGTCAAGCGCGGCATGTCGGCCGAATCGATGTCGGCCGACGCCGCCGAGGCCATTGCCGTGGCGCGCCGCCATCCGGGCAACATCGCCACCCTGATCCTGCCGGCCAACTCCGCCTGGACCGAGCTGCCGGCCGACACCGCCGTGGCCAAGGTGGTCGACGAGGCCGTGCCGCACACCACCATCGAGGCGGTGCGCGCCGCCGCCAAGGCGATCCGCTCCGGCGAAACCACCACGCTGCTGCTGGGCAGCACCGCGCTGCGCGAACGCGCGCTCAAGGCCGCCGGCCGCATCGCCCGCGCCACCGGCGTGCGGCTGATGTCCGAAACCTCCAACCGCCGCGTCGAGCGCGGCGGCGACCGCACGCCGGTCGACCGCCTGCCGTACCCGATCGACCTGGCGGTGGCCAAGCTCAAGGACGTGCGTCACCTGGTGCTGGTCGGCGCCAAGGCCCCGGTGGGCTTTTTCGCCTATCCCGGCAAGCCCAGCCTGCTGGCGCCCGAGGATTGCGAGAAGATCGTGCTGGCCACTGTCGAGCAGGACCTGGCGCACGCGCTGGAATGGCTGGCCGACGAACTCGGCATCGCCGCTGACGCGCCGCGCCTGGCGGCGCCCGCGCCGGCCTACGAGGTGCCGGCCAGCGGCAAGCTGACCGGCGCCGCCGTCAACATCCTGGTGGCGCACCACCTGCCCGACAACGCCATCGTCTGCGACGAGTCCATCACCCAGGGCCGCGAATTCCCGATCTACAGCGCCAGCAGCGCGCCGCATGACTGGCTGATGCTGACAGGCGGCGCCATCGGCATCGGCCTGCCGCTGGCGGCCGGCGCGGCGGTGGCCTGCCCGGACCGCAAGGTCATCACCCTGCAGGCGGACGGCAGCGGCATGTACACCTTGCAGGCGCTGTGGACGCAGGCGCGCGAGAACCTGGACTGCCTGACGGTGATCCTGGCCAACCGTTCCTACGCCACGCTGCATGGGGAGATGAAGAACGTGGGCGTGCAGGAGCCGGGCCGCAACGCGCGCCGCATGCTCGACCTGGAAGAGCCCTATCTGGACTGGACCCACCTGGCGCGCGGCATGGGCGTGGAGGCGGTCAGCGTCGATACCGTGGAAGGCTTCGCCCGCGCCTTGCAGGACGGCCTGAAGCGCCGCGGCCCGTTCCTGATCGAAGCGTTGATCTGACGCTTTTGCCCCGCGCGGCAAGGAGCAGGCGCGGGGCGGTCAGACGCCCAGGTAGCGCGTCAATTGTTCCGGCGCGGCGGCCAGCGCCGCGCTGTCGCCGTCCTGCACGATCAAGCCCTTTTCCATCACCAGGCAGCGGTCGGTGTGCGCCAGCACCGCGCGGTAGTTGCGGTCGACGATCAGCGTCGACATGCCGGTGGCGCGAATCTGCCGGATGATCTTCCAGATCTCGGCCACGATCAGCGGCGCCAGGCCTTCGGTGGCCTCGTCCAGGATCAGCAGGTCGGGGTTGGTCATCAACGCCCGGCCGATCGCCAGCATCTGCTGTTCGCCGCCCGATAACTGCTGGCCGCCATGGCCCAGCCGTTCCGTCAGGCGCGGAAAGGTCTCCAGCACCCGCGCATAGGTCCAGTCGCGCCGCCCCTGTTCGCCGGCGCGCGCCGCCACCAGCAGGTTCTCGCGCACGCTCAGGTTGGGGAAGATGCCGCGGCCTTCGGGTACGTAGGCCACGCCCAGTTGCGCGATGGCGTGCGGCCGGGCGCGGGTGCAGTCGGCGCCGCGCACCGCCACGCGGCCCTGGGCGCTGCGCACCTGGCCCACCAGGCTGCGGATCAGCGTGGTCTTGCCCATGCCGTTGCGGCCCACCAGTCCCACGGACTCGCCCGCCCCGATGCGCAGGCCGACGCCGCGCAGCACGTGGCTGGCGCCGTAGTACACATGCAGGCCGTCGGCTTCGATCAGTGCGCGCATGTGAAGTCTCCGTCCAGGTCTTCGCCCAGGTAGGCGGTGCGCACCTCGGCATTGGCGCGGATCCGCGCCGGGTCGCCGCTGGCGATGCTGCTGCCGTTGACCATCACGGTGATGGTGTCGGCGATGCGGAACACCGCGTCCATGTCGTGCTCCACCAGCAGGATGGCGTGGTTGGCCTTGAGCGTTCGCAGCAGCGCCAGGATGCGGTCGGTTTCCTCCGGGCCCATGCCGGCCAGCGGTTCGTCCAGCAGCAGCACCTGCGGTTCGCCGGCCAGGCACATGGCGATCTCGAGCTGCCGCTTGCGGCCATGCGGCAGCAGCCCCGCCGGTTGCATGGCGTCGGCCGCCAGGCCGGTGCGCTCCAGCGCCTGCGCGGCCAGGTCGGCGCTGACCGCGCAGGCCGAGGCGGGCCGCCACCAGTGCCAGAAGCGCTGGCGCCGCGCCTGCGCCGCCAGCCGGCAGTTCTCGAACACGCTCAGTTCCGGGAACAGGGTCGAGCGCTGGTAGCTGCGGCCCAGCCCGGCGCGCGCGCGTTCGGGCTGGCCCCAGGCGGTGATGTCGCGCCCGCCCAGCGACACCTGGCCGCTGCTGGGCGCCAGTTCGCCGGACAGGATGTTGATCAGGGTCGATTTGCCCGCGCCATTGGTGCCGATGACGGCATGCACTTCGCCGCGTCGCAGCGCCAGCGACACGCCGTTGACGGCGGTCAGGCCGCCGAAGCGCCGGGTGACCGCGTCGGCGGTCAGCAGGGGATCAGGCATGGGGCTCTCCTTGGATCGGCAGCGGGAGGGGCTTGGCGGCGCCGGCCGACGCGGCCGAGGCGACCGCGGTGGCAGGGGCCCGGCGCGCCCGGCGCCGGCGCCATTGCGCCGGCAGGCCGGCCAGCCCGTCGGGCAGCAGCGCCACCAGCGCGATGATGGCCAGGCCCAGCGGCAGGTGCCAGTGGCGCGCGTAGTCGCCGAACAGCGCCTGCGACTGGAACAGTTCCTGCAACAGCACCAGCGTCGCCGTCCCAAGCACCGCGCCGCCCAGGCTGCCCATGCCGCCCAGGATCACCATCAGCAGCACCAGCCCCGATTGTTCCCAGGCCAGCAGCTCGGGCGTGACGAAGCCGTCCTTGAGCGCGAACAGGAAGCCGGCCAGCCCCGCCAGCGCGGCGCCGATCACATACGCCGCCAGCTTGTACGGATAGGTCGAATAGCCGGCCGCCCGCATGCGCTGTTCGTTGATGCGGATGCCGGCCAGCGCCGCGCCGAACGGCGAGCGCCGCAGCAGGGCGAGGAAGCCCCAGGTCAGCGCCAGGCAGGCCAGCACGAAGAAATAATAGGTATTGCCCTGGTCCAGGTCGAAGGGCACCCAGCCTGCGATATTGGCCTGCGGCCGGAAGTACAGGTAGATGCCGTCGCTGCCGCCGCCGACCTTGGTGTCATGGAACACGTAGTAGGCCATCTGCGCGAAGGCCAGCGTCACCATGATGAAGTACACGCCGCGCGTGCGCAGCGCCAGCGCGCCCGTCAGCGCGGCGTAGGCGGCGGCCGCCAGCAGCGCGGCCGGCAGCAGCCACCACAGGCTGGCCGCTTCCGAGGACGGCGACAGCAGCGCGGCGGCATAGGCGCCGATGCCGAAGAACGCCGCATGGCCCAGGCTGACCAGCCCGGCGCCGCCCACCAGCAATTGCAGGCTGAGCGCGAACACCGCGTAGATCATGATCTTCACGGCCAGGCCGGTGTAGTAGTCGCTGCCGCTCCAGGCGAAGGCGGCCAGCGCCAGCAGGGTCGCGACAGGCAGGAGTCGATTCACATTCATGGTCAGCCCTGTTTGAACAGCCCTTCGGGCTTGCACAGCAGAATCGCGGCCATCAGCACGTACACCAGCACGCCCGCGGCGGCGGGGAACAGCACCTGGCCGAAGGTCTCGACCACGCCCACCAGCATCGCCGCCAGGAACGCGCCGCGGATCGAACCGATGCCGCCGATCACCACCACCACGAAACAGATGATCAGCACGCCGTTGCCCATGCCGGGATATACGGATGACACCGGCGCGGCGATGCTGCCGGCCAGCGCCGCCAGCGCCACGCCGGCGGCGAACACCAGCCGGTACAGCTTGTTGACGTCGATGCCCAGCGACCCGGTCATCTCGCGGTTGCTGGCGCCGGCGCGCAGCATCATGCCGAGCCGCGTGCGCGCGATGACCCAGTACAGCAGCAGCGCCACCGCGATGCCCACCGCCGAGATGAACAGCCGGTACACCGGGTAGGTCATCACATCGCCCAGCGCGATGCTGCCCTGCAGCCAGGATGGCAGCGGCACGCCGTGCACGTCGTTGCCCACCAGGATGCTGCGCAGTTCCTCGAACACCAGGATCAGGCCGTAGGTCATCAGCACCTGCTGCAGGTGGTTGCGGCGATACAGGTAGCTGAAGAACGCCGCCTCCAGCAGATAGCCGAGCGCGGCCGCGGCCAGCACGCACACCGCCAGGGTGGCGACGAAGCCGCCGCCGAGCCAGCGATCCACCGCCGGCCCCAGCGCGAACGCCATGTAGGCGCCGATCATGTAGAAGCTGCCGTGCGCCAGGTTGATGATCCCCATGATGCCGAAGATCAGCGTGAGGCCGCTGGCCACCAGGAACAGCAACAGGCCGTACTGGAAGGCGTTCAGGCTCTGGATGAGCAGGATGCCGAGGTCCATGGGGACTCTCCGGTCCTAGAGCTTGCAGCCGCGGGCCGGGTCGGCCAGCTTGCGAACGGCCACGTCGACCACCTTGTTCTCCAGGCCGTCGACGCGGCGCAGGTAGATGTCCTGCACCGGGTTGCCGGCCTTGGACAGCGTGAACGCGCCGCGCGGGCTATCGACCGTGGCGCCGCGCATGGCTTCGCGGAATTCGGCCTTCTTGCCGAAGTCGCCCTTGACCGCCGCCAGCCCCGACTGCATCAGTTGCGCGGCGTCGTAGCCTTGCACCGCGTAGACGTCGGGCTGCATGTTGTAGGCCTTGCCGTAGTCGGCGCGGAAGGCGTTGTCGCGCGGCGTGTTCAGGCCGTCGGCGTAGTGCAGCGTGGTCAGCAGCCCCTGCGCCGACGCGCCCTGCGCCTGCAGCGTGCCGTCGGTGAGAAAGCCCGAGCCGTACAGCGGGATGGTCTTGTCCAGGCCGGCCGCGTGATAGTCCTGCACGAACTTGACCGCGCCGCCGCCGGCGAAGAAGGTGAACACCATGTCGGGCTTGAGCGCGGCGATCTCGGTCAGGAGCGACTGGAATTCGACGTTGGGGAAGGGCAGGCTCAGTTCCTTGACCACCTTGCCGCCGGCCTGCTCGAAGCCTTCCTTGAAACCGCCGATGGCCTCGTCGCCGGCCGCGTACTTCCAGGTGATGGTCACCGCCGTCTTGTGGCCGCGCGCCTTGGCCACCGGGCCCATGGCGTAGGCCGGCTGCCAGTTGGTGAACGAGGTGCGGAAAATGCCGGGGCCGCACAGCGGGCCGGTAATGGCGTTGGCGCCGGCGTTCGTCACGATAAGGGTGGTGTCGGCGTCCTTGGCGGCCTTGGCCAGCGCCATCGCCACGCCCGAGTGCACGGTGCCGATCAGCACGTCGACCTGGTCGCGCTTGATCAGGCGGTTGGCGTTCTCGGCGGCCTTGGACGGATTGGATTCGTCGTCCACCTTGAAGTACTCGATCTCGCGCCCGCCGAGCTTGCCGCCCTGTTCCGCCACATACAGCTTGAAGCCGTTCTCGATGGCGTTGCCGAGCGCGGCGTAGGTGCCGCTGTAGGGCAGCATGAAGCCGACTTTGAGCTTGTCGGCGGCCAGGGCGCCGCTTGCGGCCAGCATCAGTGCCGCGCTCAGCGCGGCCCGGGTCAGGGCGTGGGTCATGGTGGTGTCTCCGTGCTTGTCATGGGCTGCCGCTGGGGCGGCCGGGTTGGTCCAGCGCGCCGACGAAGCCGGCGATGGCCTGGATTACGGTGGCGGGCTGGTCCTTGTGCGGCGAGTGGCGGCAGTCGGGAATCTCCAGCAGCCGTGTCTGCGGCGCGGCGCGGCAGATGCCGCGTATCTGTTCGAGCGTGCCGTACTCATCGTCCACGCCCTGCATCGCCAGGATGGGGCAACCGATGGCGGGCAGGTGATCCTCGATGTTCCAACGGCGGAAGGCGGGGTCCAGCCAGACGTCGTTCCAGCCGCGAAAGGCCGAATCGACATCCTCGTGATGGCGCGCCAGCCGCGCGCGCAGGTCGGTGTCGCGGTAGGCCTGGCGCGCCTGTTCGATATGCGCCACGGTGCGGTCCTCGACGAAGATGTGCGGCGCGGCCACCGCGACGCCCGCGACTGCGTCGGGGTGCATGGCGGCGTAGAGCAGCGCGATGGAGCCGCCATCGCTGTGGCCGAACAGGATGGGCCGATCTCGCTTGGCATCGATGCCAAGCGCGGCGAGCAGCGCGGGCAGTACGTCGGCGGCCTCGCGGTGCATGAAGTCGACCGGGCGCTTTTCGCCCGCGGCCAGCGGCGTGGAGCGGCCGTAGCCATGGCGCGAATAGACCAGCCCGCGGCAGCCGGCGGCGGCGCAGGCCTGCCGCGGCCAGTCCTTCCACATCGACACGGACCCCAGCCCTTCGTGCAGGAACACCAGCAGCGGCGCGTCCCGGCGCGCGGCCGCGATCCACTGGTATTCCAGGCGCAGGTCGCGTCCCGCCGCGCGCACGTCGGCCAGGGCGGTGGGCTCGGGGGCGGGCACGGCGCTCATGGCGTGACCTGTTCCAACTGCCGCAGGCGGAATCGCTGGATCTTGCCGGTGGCGGTCTTGGGCAGTTCGTCGGTGAAGTCGATCTGGCGCGGATACTTGAAGGGCGCCAGGTGCTGCTTGACGTAGCGCTGCAGGTCGGCGCCGGTGTTCGCGTCCGGCGCGTAGCCCGGCCGCAGCACCACGTAGGCCTTGGTCTTGACCAGTCCGTCGTGGTCCGGCACGCCGATCACCGCCGCTTCCAGCACCGCCTCGTGCTGCACCAGCACGTTCTCCACTTCCACCGGCGACACGTACTGGCCGCTGACCTTGATCATGTCGTCGCTGCGGCCGGCATAGGTGTAGTAGCCGTCGGCGTCGCAGATGTACTTGTCGCCGCTCTTGAGCCAGTCCCCCAGGAAGCACTGGCGCGTCTTGTCGCGGTTGTTCCAGTACATCAGCGCCGCGCTCGGGCCCTTGATGTACAGGTCGCCAATCGCGCCAGCGGCCACCGGCGCGCCGTTGTCGTCGCGCAGTTGCACCTCGTAGCCGGGCACCGGCTTGCCGGTGGTGCCGTAGCGCAACTGGCCGGCGCGGTTCGACAGGAAGATGTGCAGCATCTCGGTCGAGCCGATGCCGTCCAGGATGTCACAGCCGAAATGGCGCTGGAAACGTTCGCCAATATCTCGCGGCAGGGCTTCGCCGGCCGAGGTGCAGATGCGCATCGCCACCTGTTCGCGCGGCGGCAGGTCGGGCGCGGCCAGCATGCTGGCGTACAGCGTCGGCACGCCGTAGAACACGGTCGGACGGTGCCGCACCAGGCGCTGGAACACGGCCTGCGGCGTGGGCCGCTCGGCCATCAGCACGACGGTGGCGCCCACCGACAGCGGAAAGGTCAGGCCGTTGCCCAGCCCGTAGGCGAAGAACAGCTTGGCGGCCGAGAACGCAATATCGTCCTCGCGGATGCCCAGCACCGGCTTGGCGTAGAGCTCGGCGGTGTGCCACAGGTTGCCGTGGGTGTGGACCACGCCCTTGGGCTTGCCGGTGGAGCCCGACGAATACAGCCAGAAGGCGATCTCATCGGACAGCGTGCGCGCGGCCGGCGCCAGCGGGGCGGCGGCCAGCAGCGCGTCGAGTTCGTGGGCGCCAGCCGGCGGCGCCGCGGCGGGGCGTGACACCACCAGGTGCTCGACCTCGCCGGGCGCCTGCGCCAGCGCGGCCTGCAAGGTCGGCAGCAGGCTCTCGGAGACGAAGGCGGCGCGCACGCGGCTGTGGTTGAGGATGTAGGCGTAATCGTCCGGCGTCAGCAGGGTGTTCACGGCCACGGGCACCACGCCGGCGTGCAGCGCGCCCAGGAACACCACCGGCCAGTCCGCCGTGTCCTGCATCAGCAGCAGGATGCGTTCCTCCCGCCGCAGCCCCAACTGGCGCAATGCGCCCGCCATGCGCGCCACGCGCTCGGCCAGTTCGCCATAGGTGAGCTGGCGGGTGTCGTCGATGTAGGCCAGCTTGGTGGCGCGCGGCGCGTTCAAGGCGGCCAGGTGGCTGGCGAAGTTCAGTTCGGCGGGGCAGGCATTCACGGTTGTCTCCTGGTGTCCTGGCGGGCGGGGCGGCCTGTCCGGCGGTCCGCAAGCGTCTGGCGGCTTGTCGTGACCGGGGACATGCATGAGGCGCGGGTCAGCCCGCGCCGGCAGCCGGCCGGCCACGCGGGGCGCGGCCGGGGCGCTGTGGGGAAGCGGGGAGCGGATTCATGCGCGGGTGAACTCGATGGCGCCGCCCGGCAGCAGGTACAGCACCAGCGCGCGTCCCTGCGTCACCGTGGGGCGGTGGGCGCTGCCGGGGCCATAGACCAGCCAGCCAGCGCCGTGGCCGTCGAAGCGCGCCGCGTCGGTCAGCGGCATGATCATGTCGATCTCGCCGTTGGGATGGGCGTGGTGCGGGCCGGCCAGGTCGTCCATGTCGACCACGTCCACCGAACAGCCGCCCAGGTCCTCGGCCGGCTTGATGACGCGGCCGTAGCGGATGCCGCCGCCTTCGCGGTTGCACATCCAGCCGTCGGCCACGCCCTGCCTACAGGCGGCGAAGATGTCGGCGTACAACGCGCTGTCGGGGCCGGCCTGCTGGTTCAGGCGCTGCTGCAAGGCGCCGTCGAGCGCCTGGCCGGCCATCAGGTCCGTCACCTGGCGCATCAGCGCGTGGAATCGTTCTGGCGTGCTCACCCGGTCTCCTCCTATACACTGTCGGCGCTTCAGCGGCGGATGCAATCCAGTGCTGTTTTGTCGCACCTGACACGCTGTTGAAGCTGTTTGAGGAAAAATAGTGCTTCCATTGATATGGGTCAAGCACTATAGTGCATAAATCGGGTGTTATCAGGGTTTTTGCGGAGTCAGCTACACCATGAACCAAGCGCTAGAAGACGCGGCGCCAACCGAACCCAGGCGGGAAGCCTTCCTGGTGGCGCTGGGCGAGCGGGTGCGCCGCCTGCGGGCCATCCGCGGCATGACGCGCAAGGGGTTGTCGCAGGTGACCGGCGTGTCCGAGCGGCATCTGGCCAATCTCGAGCACGGCGTGGGCAATGCCTCGATCCTTGTGCTGCTGCAGATCGCCAAGGCCTTCAACTGCGCGCTGGCCGAGCTGGTGGGGGATGTCACCACCGAATCGCCCGACTGGCTGCTGATCCGCGAGCTGCTCAGCGGCCGCACCGAGTCCGACCTGCAGCGCGCCCGCGAGGCGCTGACCCAGTTGTTCGGCGTGGGGGCCGGCGCGCAGCGCCCCAACCGCACCCAGCGCATCGCGCTGATCGGCCTGCGCGGCGCGGGCAAGTCCACGCTGGGCCAGATGCTGGCCGATGACCTGGGCTACCCGTTCGTCGAGCTGAACCGCGAGATCGAGCGCGTGGCCGGCTGCAGCATCCTGGAAATCCACAACCTGTACGGCCCCAACGCCTATCGCCGCTACGAGCGGCGCGCGCTGGAAGAGGCGGTGCAGATCTATCCGGAAATGGTGCTGGCCACGCCCGGCGGCCTGGTGTCCGAGCCGGCCACGCTCAACCTGCTGCTGGCGCACTGCTACACGGTCTGGTTGCGCGCCACGCCCGAGGAGCACATGGGCCGGGTGATGGCGCAGGGCGATTTCCGGCCGATGTCCGGCAACAACGAAGCCATGGCCGACCTGAAGCGCATCCTGGCCGGGCGCGAGGCGTTCTACGCCAAGGCCGACCTGACCTGGGTCACCAGCCACCTGGACGTGCAGGAGAGCTTCGCCGGCCTGCGTACCCAGGTGCGCAAGGCCTGCGGCCTGCCGCTGTAGCGCCCGCGGCATTTGCCGATCGCCTGGGCCGCCCCTTTGGGCGGCCTTTTCTTTCGTGGTGCGCGGGCGTCGCCCTGTCCGTCCGGAGAGGGGGGCTTCATTGAGGGACGCTTTGACGAGCGTCTGATGACCTGCACTTTTGTGCATCTTTTGCTTGACGCTGATTTTTGCCTGCACTAATCTGCATAATAATTCATGTCGTGCAGTATTTTTCCTATCCGGCTAGGGCATCAGGAGACAAGCAATGAGCACCGCCGCCAACAAGGTCGACTTTCGGACCGATCCCTCCCAGTACCGCCATTGGCGCCTGTCGTTCGATGGCCCCGTCGCCACGCTGGCGATGGACGTGGCCGAGGACGGCGGCCTGCGTCCGGGCTACAAGCTCAAGCTCAATTCCTACGACCTGGGCGTGGACATCGAGCTGCACGACGCGCTGCAGCGCATCCGCTTCGAGCATCCCGAGGTGCGCAGCGTGGTCGTCACCAGCATGAAAGACCGCATCTTCTGTTCGGGCGCCAACATCTTCATGCTGGGCCTGTCCTCGCACGCCTGGAAGGTGAACTTCTGCAAGTTCACCAATGAAACCCGCAACGGCATCGAGGACTCCAGCCGCCATAGCGGCCTGAAATTCATCGCCGCGCTCAACGGCGCCTGCGCCGGCGGCGGCTACGAGCTGGCCCTGGCCTGCGACGAGATCCTGCTGATCGACGACCGCTCGTCCTCGGTCGCGCTGCCCGAAGTGCCGCTGCTGGGCGTGCTGCCGGGCACCGGCGGCCTGACCCGCGTCACCGACAAGCGCCGCGTGCGCCACGATCACGCCGACATCTTCTGCACCCTGGTCGAAGGCGTGCGCGGCCAGCGCGCCAAGGACTGGCGCCTGGTCGACGACGTGGTCAAGCCCGCGCAGTTCGAGGCCGCGGTGCGCGAGCGCGCGCTGGCGCTGGCCGAGCGCAGCAGCCGCCCCGCTGGCGAGGCGGGCGTGGCGCTGACGCCGCTGGCGCGCGAGGAAGCCGCCGATGCCTTGTCCTACCGCTACGTCGACGTGCAACTGGATCGCGCCAAGCGCCAGGCCACCTGGACGGTGCGCGCGCCGCAAGGCCCGGTGGAATCGGAGCTGGCCGACATCGTGGCCGCCGGCGCGGCCTGGTGGCCGCTGCAGATGGCGCGCGAGCTTGACGACGCCATCCTGTCGCTGCGCACCAATGAACTCGACATCGGTACCTGGATCTTCAAGACCGAGGGCGACGCGCAGGCCGTGCTGGCCGCCGACGCCGCGCTGCAACGCCACGCCAATCACTGGTTCGTGCGCGAGACCGCCGGCCTGCTGCGCCGCACGCTGGCGCGCCTGGACGTGACCTCGCGCAGCCTGTTCGCGCTGGTCGAGCCGGATTCTTGCTTTGCCGGCACGCTGCTGGAACTGGCGCTGGCCGCAGACCGCAGCTACATGCTGGACAGCGAGGGCGAAGAGCACGACGCGGCCCGGCTGATCGTGGGCGAGGCCAACTTCGGCGCCTACCCGATGGTCAACGGCCAGAGCCGCCTGCAACGCCGCTTCCACGAGGAAACCGCGCCGCTTGAAGCGGTGCGGGCCCGCGCCGGCCAGCCGCTGGCCGCGCGCGACGCGCTGGCGCTGGGGCTGGTGACCTACGCGCCCGACAGCATCGACTGGGACGACGAGGTGCGCATGATGCTCGAAGAGCGCCGTGCGCTGTCGCCCGACGCGCTCACCGGCCTGGAAGCCAACCTGCGCTTCGGCGGCCGCGAAACCATGGAGACGCGCATCTTCGGCCGCCTGACCGCCTGGCAGAACTGGATCTTCAACCGGCCCAACGCGGCGGGCGAGAAGGGCGCGCTCAAACTCTACGGCAAGGGCGAGCAGGCGACATTCGACTGGAACCGCGTCTAGCGCGGCCCACGCAGCAAGTCCCCCATACACGGCGCCGGCCCGCGCAGCGCGGCCGGCGCCCCAAGACCCGACGCCGCCCCGACGCGGCCGTCCATCCAGGAGCAGAGACAATGTCAGGCGTCAACTACAGCGACAAGATCCCCAATAACGTCAACCTCTCCGGCGACCGCACGCTGCAACGCGCGCTGGAACACTGGCAGCCCAACTACCTGCAATGGTGGCAGGACATGGGTCCGGACGGCTCGCACGGCTTCGACGTCTACCTGCGCACCGCCGTCAGCGTCGAGCCCGACGGCTGGGCCCACTTCAACCACGTGCGCATGCCCGACTACCGCTGGGGCATCTTCCTGGCGCCGCAGGACGGCCAGCGCAAGATCCACTTCGGCGAGAACATGGGCCGCGACGTCTGGCAGGACGTTCCCGGCGAACACCGCGCCAACCTGCGCCGCATCATCGTCACGCAGGGTGACACCGAGCCCGCCTCGATCGAGCAGCAGCGCCACCTGGGCCTGACGGCGCCGTCGCAGTACGACCTGCGCAACCTGTTCCAGATCAACGTCGAGGAAGGCCGCCACCTGTGGGCCATGGTCTACCTGCTGCACCGTTACTTCGGCCGCGACGGCCGCGAAGAGGCCGACGCGCTGCTGCAGCGCACTTCCGGCGATTCGGACAACCCGCGCATCCTCGGCGCCTTCAACGAGAAGACGCCGGACTGGCTGGCGTTCTACATGTTCACCTACTTCACCGACCGCGACGGCAAGTTCCAGTTGTGCGCGCTGGCCGAGTCCAGCTTCGACCCGCTGGCCCGCACCACCAAGTTCATGCTGACCGAAGAGGCGCACCACATGTTCGTGGGCGAATCCGGCATCTCGCGCGTGATCCAGCGCACCTGCGAAGTGATGAACCAGTTGAAGACCGACGACCCCGCCGCCGTGCGCGCCGCCGGCGTCATCGACCTGCCGACGATCCAGCGCTACCTGAACTTCCACTACAGCGTCACCATCGACCTGTTCGGCGCCGACCAGTCGTCCAACGCCGCCATCTTCTACGGCTCGGGCCTGAAAGGCCGCTACGAAGAGAGCAAGCGCAACGACGACCACCAGCTCAAGAACGACACCTACCGCGTGCTGTCGGTCGACAACGGCAGGCTGCGCGAGATCGAGGTGCCGATGCTGAACGCGCTCAACGAAGTGCTGCGCGACGACTTCATCCGCGACTCGGTGGCCGGCATCGGCCGCTGGAACAAGGTCATCGAAAAGAGCGGCATCGCCTTCCGCCTGCAGGTGCCGCACAAGGCCTTCAACCGCCAGATCGGCACGCTGGCCGGCATCCGCATGTCGCCCGAGGGCGAGATCCTGTCCGAAGCGCAGTGGCAGGCGCACCGCCATCAATGGCTGCCCACCCCGGAGGACCGTGAGTTCGTCGCCTCGCTGATGGGCCGCGTGACCGAGCCCGGCAAGTTCGCCAACTGGATCGCGCCGCCGGTCATGGGCATCAACCGCCAGCCCGTGAACTTCGAGTACGTTCGTTTCAACTAAGGCCCCGTGGCGGCGCCATGCGCCGCCGCGCCGCGCATTCGGATGACCGCGATGAACGCCGCCCTGCCCATGGAAGTCCTGAAGCAACACCTGATCGATCCCGAGATCTGCATCCGCTGCAACACCTGCGAAGAAACCTGTCCGATCGACGCGATCACGCACGACAGCAACAACTACGTGGTCGACCCGGACATCTGCAACGGCTGCATGGCCTGCGTGCCGCCGTGCCCCACCGGCTCGATCGACAACTGGCGATTGGTGGTGCGCGGCGACGCCTATTCGGTGCAGGACCAACTGCGCTGGGATGAGCTGCCGCGCGAACAGCCCCTGCCGGGAGCCGCGGCCGTCGTGGATGAGGCGGCGAACGCGGTCGTCGAGCCGGCGTCGTCCGCCGGGGTGGCGGCCATGCCGTCCGCCACGCCCGGCGCAAGCGTGCCGCCGTGGTCCGCCGCGCATCCCTACGTCAACCTCTACACCCACAAGACGCCGGTGACCGCCACCGTGGTCGGCAACTACCGCGTCACCGGCGCCGACACCGACAGCGACATCCATCACATCGTGCTGGACTTCGGCGAGCTGCCGTTCCCGGTGCTGGAAGGCCAGTCGATCGGCATCCTGCCGCCCGGCACCGACGCCCAGGGCCGGCCGCACCACGCGCGCCAGTACTCGCTGGCCAGCCCGCGCGACGGCGAACGCGCCGGCTACAACAACCTGTCGTTGACCGTGAAACGCGTCACCGAGGACCACCAAGGCCAGTCGGTGAACGGCGTCTGTTCCAACTACCTGTGCGACCTGGCCAAGAACGACACCGTGCAGGTGATCGGTCCGTTCGGCCATACCTTCCTGATGCCGAACCACCCGCGCGCCAACCTCATCATGATCTGCACCGGCACCGGTTCGGCGCCGATGCGCGCCATGACCGAGCGCTACCGGCGCCGCATCGAAACGGGGGAGAATGGCCGCCTGATGCTGTTCTTCGGCGCCCGCACCGAACGCGAGCTGCCGTATTTCGGCCCGTTGATGAAACTGCCGCGCGACTTCATCGACATCAACCTGGCGCTGTCGCGCGAAGCCGGCCAGCCCAAGCGCTACGTGCAGGACCTGATCCGCGAACGCGCCGCCGCCGTGCGCGAACTGCTCGCCGATCGCAACACCTGCATCTACGTCTGCGGCCTGAAGGGCATGGAAGTCGGCGTGCTGGACGCCTTGCGCGAGGTGACGGTGCAAGCGGGACAGGATTGGACTATCCTGCATGATGTGCTGCGCCGCGAGGGGCGGCTGCACTTCGAGACCTATTGAACGGGCGGCCGGCTTCCGGCAAGCCCTCCAAGGGTCATCCATGCGAGGGGAAGTCCACCAATGAAGTTCGCTGATTTCAAGGACGGCATGCTGATCAAGGCCGGTCCGGTCACCATCACGGAAGCCGAAATCCTCGAGTTCGCCCGCAAGTACGACCCGCAGTGGTTCCACACCGATCTCAAGCGGGCCGCCGAGGGCCGCTGGGGCGGCCTCATCGCCAGCGGCTGGCATACCTGCGCGCTGGCCATGCGCATGGCGGTGGATGCCGCGTTGCACGATTCCGAGTCCTTCGGCTCGCCCGGCCTGGGCGAAGTGCGCTGGCGCACGCCGGTGCGTCCTGGCGACCAGTTGCGCCTGGAAGCGCGGGTGCAGGGCGTGCGTACGTCTTCGTCGCGGCCGGACCTCGGCATCATCACCTGGGCCTGGACGGTGATCAACCAGCATGACGAGGGCGTGCTGGAATTGGACGCGACCAGCTTGTTCGATCTGTCGGGCGACTAGCTTGCGGTTGCGCTCCGCCCGCGCCGAGGGCCTCGCCAGTGTCGCAGTTGCCTTGTCCGGTAGCACGGATGCTCGTAACATGAACGCGTCGTGGGAGAATTGTGCCCAGCGACATTGAAGGCCCGCCCGGGGAACCGGGCGGGCCTTTCGTATATGGGTACGCCCAATGGCCCAAGCCATCGAGCACCCCCTTCCTGCTCTGACCCCGGCATTTCTCTCAGGCCCACCCGCATCCGCCGGTGGGCTTTTTCTTGCGCAGCGCCGCTGCTTTCATCCGTCATCGAGGTTCCCTTCATGCAACTCCTCAAACCCATCAACGTCGGCCATGCGCCGAACGACCAGACCGGCGACACGCTGCGCGACGCCATGGCATTGGTGAACGAGAACTTCACCAAGACGCGCTCCGGCGTGGAAGCCGTCGAAGTGGCCGCCGCCGCCGCGCAGCGCAAGGCGGACGCGGCGATTGCCGACATCGAAAAAGGCGCGGCTGGCGGCGTGGCGCCTCTGGACGCGACGGGCAAGGTGCCGGCCGTGCACCTGCCTCCGCCTGCAATTCCGATGACGCAGAAATCGGCGCCGGGGGGCGTGGCACCGTTGGATGATGACGGCCGTGTGCCTGCCGATCATCTGCCGGTGCCGCAGCCGTCGGTACCCCTGGCGCAAAAGGGCCAACCCAATGGCGTGGCGACGTTGGCCGCTGACGGCAAGGTACCTTTCGCACAACTGCCTGAGCTTGTTCCAGCCTCGGCGAGGGCGCAGCCTAATGGCATAGCAACCCTGGGCGAGGATGGCCGGATCGTCGCTAATCAATTACCGCCGTTGATCCCTGCGGCCGACAAGGGGCGTCCGGGCGGCATCGCGACTTTGGACGCCGAGGGGCGAGTGCCGGCACTCCAACTGGCCGCAGTGCTGCCGGACGAAAAGGGCCGGCCGGGTGGCGTTGCGACGCTGGACGCGGAGGGCAAAGTACCCGTGGGCCAAATTCCGCCTCTGCCCAGTGGACCACCGGTCGGCTCGGTAGCATGGTGGCCGCTGCGCACTTCCATCCCGTCGGGCCAGATTCCCGCCGATGGGCAGACCATTTCTCGCGACACGTTTCCCGATCTCGCAGCGATGGTGATCAGCGGTAAGTTGCCCGTGGTGCCGGAGGCGGACTGGTTGGCGGATCCGCTCAAGCGGGGAAGCTACACCTTGGGAGACGGATCCACCACCTTCCGCGTGCCCGATTTGAACGCCAGGGCCGCAGGGTCTCTGGCGGCGGCGGTGTTGCGAGGCGACGGCGCGAAATCCTCGGGCGTGCCTGGCAGGTTGCAATCGGACCAGCTCGGGCCGATGGACTACCGTGTCGTGAGCGGATTCAATCAAGCCACCAATGTGTTGGCGGATGCCTCCATGAATGCCGTGATGGCATCGGGGAATTTTGCGGGCTACACGTTCACCACGGCGAGACAGACTACCAACGGCACACGTTGGATCGTCAATACCGGCGACGAAACGCGGATGGCGAACGTTACCGGCGTGTGGACGATTCACGCTTTCGCTGCCGCGATCAATCCCGGCAACGTGGATATGGCACAACTGGCCAGTGATCATGCGGCGCTCAGTGCAGCGTTCCAGACGTTGCGCGCACAGGTTTTCGGCGTCGGCCAGACGCTTCAAGACGTTAGCGCGTCCCGGGCATTCGGGGTGACATACACCAACAGTACCGGGCGGCCGATCTCGGTTTACATCGTCGGCTCGTCCAACAGTAGCGCCGGGGGCAACATGTACGTGATGGTGGGCGGCATCGCGGGTACGCGTTCCATTACCTCATATAACGGCGTCTCACTGTCGCTCACTGCCGTTATTCCGCCCGGAATCACTTACCGGGTGGTAGCCGACAGCATGACGCAGAATTTCTGGACCGAATATCGGTGAGTCGTCATACAGGCTCGCAACGACGCTGGCAGCCTCAAGTTCCACGTGCCGCGCAAACCCATTTCCCGCCACTACTCCAATACGTGGCCGGCTTTTCATTCTGTGACGCATTCACCCCCATCAGAGCCTTTCTCCTATGCAGATCCTAAAACCCATCAATATCGGCAACGCGCCTAATGATCAAACAGGCGACACGTTGCGCGCAGCCATGGCGATCGCGAACGAGAACTTCGCCAAAACGCGCGCCGGCGTGGACGCGGTCGAGGTCTCCGCCGCCGCCGCCCAACGCAAGGCGGACGCCGCCCTGCCCGCCGCCGAGAAAGGCGCCGCGGGCGGTGTCACGCCGCTGGACGCTGCGGGCAAAGTTCCGGCCGCGCACCTGCCCCCGCCGGCCGTGCCGCTGTCGCAGAAGTCGGCGCCCGGAGGCGTTGCCCCGCTTGACGACGCGGGCCGCGTGCCAGTCGATTACCTGCCGATTCCGGTACCCGCCGTGCCCCTCGCGGAAAAAGGCCAGCCGAACGGCGTCGCCACGTTGGACGCGGACGGCAAGGTCACGCCGGTGCAATTGCCCGACCTGATCCCTGCCGCCGAAAAAGCCCGGCTCTACGGCGTCGCGACTCTGGCGGCCGACGGTCGCATCGTCCCTGGCCAACTGCCCGCGTTGGTTCAGACCTCCGAGAAGGGGCGCCCGGGTGGCGTACCGACGCTTGATGCGGAAGGCCGCGTCCCCGCCGCGCAACTGCCCGCGGTACAGGATGCCGTGCCGCTCGTGGAAAAAGGACAGGCCGGCGGTGTAGCCACGTTGGACGAGACGGGCAGGGTGCCGACCGATCAGTTGCCACCGATTCCCGGCGGTCCGCCCGTGGGTTCGGTTGCATGGTGGCCGCTGCGTACGTCTATCCCCGCTGGTCAGATTCCTGCGGATGGGCAGACTATCAGCCGCACCACTTTCCCCGACCTTGCCGCCATGGCGGCAGCGGGTGCACTGCCGGTGGTGCTGGAAGCCGATTGGCTGGCCGATCCGCTCAAGCGGGGCAGCTTCACGCTAGGAGACGGTTCGACCACCATCCGGATGCCCGACTACAACGGGAAGTCCGCCGGGTCGATTGGCGCGCCGTTCATGCGCGGTGATGGTGCGCTTTTGAATGGCATGTTGAAGTCAAGCCAGAACAAGGCTCACCAGCACGGTTTCCAGACGCCACAGCTTTTCTATGGCGAAGTGGGTGGCACTAGTTCCTTCTTGGGGGCCCCCAATACGTCCACTCCGCAGTTCAACCGCAATACGAACAGCGAGGGCGGGGCAGAAGCGCATCCGACGTTCGTTTCCGGTGTCTGGACTGTGCAGGCCTTTGGGGCTGTCGCCAACGCGGGGAGCATAGATGCCGCACAATTGGCTTCCGACCTCGGCGTGACCCAATCCAGCGTACAGCAGTTGAGGGAGCAAGTGTTCGGTACAGGCCAACAGCTTCGTTCACGTAGTACCGTGTTGCGCACGTGGTATCAGAACACCACAGGCCGCCCCATACTGGTCGGGTTTCATTGTGTTGGCGTCGCTGCGGGGACGATTATCGTTGCCGGATACCTCAACAATGTCTCCGGTAATGCGGGATCGGTTCCCTACCATTACGATACGACTCCTGGCGGGTATGCCGGCATGCGCTGCGGTTTCACCATGCACGTGCCACCTGGCATGTGGTGGATGGCCGACACCGTCAATGCCAATGTCGAGTCCGGTTCGGTCTGGGAATACGCGTGACCGTAAAGCCCCCGGACCCGGTGTGGACGGGGGCTACCCACTTACGGCCGCCGCATCGCCTTCAGGATATTCACCCCCTCCGGCCCCGCCGCGGCCTCCCACTGCTTCACCGAATCCACCGCCGCGTTCTTCAGCGCCTGGCGCACCGGCATCGGCACGGCGGTGTCGATCGTCACGCCGTTCTTGCGCATGTTGGCGTAGTTCTGCTGCAACCGGCCTTCGATGCGCTTCCACTGTTCCGCCTCGGTCTGCGCGGCGGCCTGGTCGATCGCCTTGCGCGACTTCGCGTCCAGCGCCTGATAGGCCTGCAGGTTCATCGTCGCCACCGAGATCGGCATCGCGTAGTTGATCTCGGCGAAGCGTGGCAGGTGTTCCCACAGCTTGCGGCCGGCGCCGCCGTCGCCCGAGGACAGCACCGCGTTGACCTCGCCCGAGGCGATGCGCGGCATGGCGTCGGCGAACGAGATGTTCTGCGCGCGCGCCCCGGCCTTCTGCATCACGTCCTGCGAGGTCGCGTCATAGGTGCGGATGCTCAGCGCCTTCAGCGCGGCGACGCTGTCCACCTTGTCCTTGGACCAGATGCCCGAGGCTGGCCAGGGCGTGGTGTAGAGCAGCTTCTGGCCATGCGCGGCCAGCAGTTTCTCGTAGGCCGGACGGGCCGATTTGTTCAGCGCGCGCGCCTTGGCCAGCGAGTCGGCCAGGAATGGCAGCGAGGACACGCCGAAAATCGGATACTTGGTCGCCAGCGCGCCGGCGAAGGCGTCGCCGGCATCGACTTTGCGCGCCTGGACCGCGTCGATCATGTCGCCTGACTTGATGCCGCGCGCGGCGTCGAAGCTGGCGTCGATCAACACCTGGCCGCCGCTCTTGCCGCGCACCAGGTCGGCGAAGGTGGACACGCCTTGTCCCGGCATCGAAGTGGCCGGGTACTCGGTGGTCATGGTGAGGGTAGTGGCGGCGAATGCGCCGTGACTTGCAAAAGCGATGGCGATGCCCGCCCACAGGCGGAACGAGGGACTGCCTTGCATGCGCGACTCCTGGTCGTGACGAAAAATCCGGGGTCGGGCAGGCGGATACAGCGGGCCGGCACCAGGCCAATTGCAGGCAGCGTAAGCCATGAGCCGCGCGCGGGCTAGTTCCTGATAACCCTAAGACGCGCCGGGAGTGGGCATCGCCCGCGCAAAAAAAACGCCCCTCGAAAGGGGCGCACAGTCTTCGCCACGCCGGCGAACCGCGCGTCGGGAGCAGAGCCGGGCTCCGTCCGCGCGGCGAACTGCAAATCAATAGAATGCCTGGATGCCGGTCTGCGCGCGGCCCAGGATCAGGGCGTGCACATCGTGGGTGCCTTCGTAGGTGTTGACCACTTCCAGATTCACCAGGTGGCGGGCCACGCCGAATTCGTCGGAGATGCCGTTGCCGCCCAGCATGTCGCGGGCCAGGCGGGCGATGTCCAGCGCCTTGCCGCAGGAGTTGCGCTTCATGATCGAGGTGATCTCGACCGCGGCGGTGCCTTCGTCCTTCATGCGGCCCAGGCGCAGGCAGCCTTGCAGCGCCAGCGTGATTTCGGTCTGCATGTCGGCCAGCTTCTTCTGGATCAACTGGTTGGCGGCCAGCGGGCGGCCGAACTGCTTGCGGTCCAGGGTGTACTGGCGGGCGGTGTGCCAGCAGGCTTCGGCGGCGCCGACCGCGCCCCAGGCGATGCCGTAGCGGGCCGAGTTCAGGCAGGTGAACGGACCCTTCAGGCCGGACACGCCGGGCATCATCTGGTCGGCGGACACTTCCACTTCGTCCATGACGATCTCACCGGTGATCGAGGCGCGCAGGCCGACCTTGCCGTGGATGGCGGGGGCGGTCAGGCCCTTGGTGCCCTTCTCGAGGATGAAGCCGCGGATCTTGCCGTCGAACTCGCCGCCGACGCACTTTGCCCACACCACGAACACGTCGGCGATGGGCGAGTTGGTGATCCACATCTTGTTGCCGGTCAGCTTGTAGCCGTCGGCGGTCTTGACCGCGCGCGTTTCCATGCCGCCGGGGTCGGAACCGTGGTTGGGTTCGGTCAGGCCGAAGCAGCCGATCCACTCGCCGCGGGCCAGCTTGGGCAGGTACTTCTGCTTCTGCGCTTCGCTGCCGAATTCGTTGATGGGCACCATCACCAGTGACGACTGCACGCTCATCATCGAGCGGTAGCCGGAGTCGATGCGCTCGACTTCACGGGCGATCAGGCCGTAGCTGACGTAGTTCAGGCCGGCGCCGCCGTATTCGGCGGGGATGGTGGCGCCCAGCAGGCCCAGCTCGCCCATTTCCGAGAAGATTTCCGGGTCGGTCTTTTCGTTGCGGAAGGCGTTCAGCACGCGCGGGGCCAGCCTGTCCTGCGAGTAGGCGTGGGCGGCGTCGCGCACCATGCGTTCTTCTTCGGTGAGCTGCTGGTCCAGCAACAGGGGATCTTGCCAATGGAACGAGGGATTCGAGGACATGCTGGGTCTCCGCTATGGATTTCCGTTTTCGGAATCTGGAAAGTTTAAACCTAAAATAATTGGCGCGGCAACCCGGGGTTTACGCGACGCGCGCGGCGCGCGTCGCCATGGGTTTGCCGCCGCCTCTCGGGTATCAGTGCCGGGCCTTGAGCGCCGCGTCGCGGATCTTGTCCAGCGTGGTTGACGGCGTGATGGTCTGCGGGTCGATGAAGCAGTGCAGGATGGCCGGCTTGCCGCTGGCCAGCGCGCGCTCGAACGCCGGGCCGAACTGCTCGGTGGTCTCGACGCGTTCGCCGTGGCCGCCGAAGGCGCGGGCGTAGTCGGCGAAGTCCGGGTTCTTCAGCTCGGTGGCGGAAATGCGGCCGGGGTAGTGCTTTTCCTGGTGCATGCGGATGGTGCCGTACATGCCGTTGTCGACCAGCACCACGATGATGGGCAGGTCGTACTGCACGGCGGTGGCGAATTCCTGGCCGTGCATCAGGAAGCAGCCGTCGCCGGCAAAGCAGACCACGGTCTTGTCGGGCCAGACGCGCTTGGCGCCCACGGCGGCCGGCAGGCCGTAGCCCATCGAGCCCGAGGTCGGCGCCAGTTGCGTGCCGAAGCGGGTGAAGCGGTGGAAGCGGTGCAGCCAGGTGGCGTAGTTGCCGGCGCCGTTGGTCATGATGGCGTCGGCCGGCAGGGTCTTTTCCAGGTAGGCCATGACCTGGCCCATCTGCAGCGCGCCCGGGGTGGTCACGGTGGCCGGGTCGCTCCACTTCAGGTACGACTCGCGCATCGCCTGCGTGCCGTCGGCCCAGGCCGGCTGGGCGGGGGCCTTCAGGCCGGCCAGCGCCTGGGCGAAGGCGGCGGGCGAGGTATTGATGGCCAGCGTGGGGCGATAGACGCGACCCAGTTCGGCGGCGTCCGGATGCACGTGCACCAGTTTTTGCCTGGGCACCGGGATGTCCAGCAGCGTGTAGGCCTGGCTGGGGTTTTCCGACATGCGGCCGCCGACCAGCAGCACCAGGTCGGCGTCGGCCACGCGCTTGAGCAGGGCCGGGTTGATGCCCAGGCCGACGTCGCCGATGAAGCACGGATGGTCGGCCGGGAACAGCATCTGGCGGCGGAACGACACGGCCGTGGGCAGCGCGTGGCGCTGCGCGAAATCGGCGAACTGCTGCACCGCGCGCGCGTCCCAGCGCGTGCCGCCGAGGATGGCGACGGGATTGCTGGCCTTGGCCAGAAGCTGCTCCAGGTCGGCCAACTGGCCGGCGGTGGGCGCGGACTCGATGACCTCGTAGCGGGGCGCATCGGCCACCTGCGCGGCCTCCACCAGCATGTCCTCGGGCAGCGCGATCACCACCGGGCCCGGACGGCCCGAGGTGGCGATGTGGAAGGCGCGCGAGATGAGTTCGGGAATGCGTTCGACCTGGTCGATTTCCGTGACCCACTTGGCCTGCGTGCCGAACACGGCGCGGTAGTCCATTTCCTGGAAGGCCTCGCGCTCGCGCATGCCGCGCTCGATCTGGCCGACGAACAGGATCATCGGGGTCGAGTCCTGCTTGGCGATGTGCACGCCGGCCAGCGCGTTGGAGGCGCCCGGACCGCGGGTCACCATGCAGATGCCGGGTTCGCCGGTCAGCTTGCCATGGGCGTCGGCCATCATGGCCGCGCCGCCTTCCTGGCGGCAGACGGTGACCTTGATGTCGGCGTCGTGCAGGCCATCCAGCACCGCCAGGTAGCTCTCGCCGGGAACGCAGAAAACGTGTTTGACGCCCTGGGCGACGAGCTGGTCGACGAGGATGTGGCCGCCGAGGCGGGATGCTTGCTGGGACATGGTGGGTGTCAGGATGAGCCGAGATTAAGACACCCGAGCATAATGTTCCTTGATCGCACAACGCAATTGATAAAATTGCACAATCTAGTGACCCGCCGGCACGACCCGGATATTGCGCCGCGGCAGGCGCGGCGGGTGTTTCCGGCGATCTTCGGTTCCTTCCTGGCGGTTCCCGCTCCATGAGAAACGGCATTCCCAACCTCAGCGCCCTGCAGGCCTTCGAGGCCTCGGCCCGCCTGGGCAGTTTTTCCCGGGCGGCCGAAGAGCTGTCCCTGACCCACAGCGCGGTCTACCGCCAGGTCGCCAGCCTGGAGGCGCGGCTGGGCGTGCAGTTGTTCACGCGGGTGCGACGCCGCATCGTGCTGACCGACCACGGCGCAGAATATGCGGGACGCATCCGCCATCACCTGGACCAGATCGAGAAGGACACCTTCGGCCTGGTGAGCCGCACCGGCATGGGCCGCAGCATCCACATCGCCGTTGTGCCGACGCTGGCCACCACCTGGCTGATCCCGCGGCTGGCGGATTTCCAGCGCGAGCAGCCGGACATCACCGTCAGCCTGTCGGTGCGCACGCTGCCGTTCCAATTCAAGGACCAGCCGTTCGACGGCGCGCTGTACCACGGCGACACGCTGTGGCCCGGCACCCAGGGCGTGCTGCTGTTTCCGGAGCGCGAGCTGGTGCCGGTCTGCGCGCCCGAACTGGCCGCCCGCGTCACCGAGGCAGGCGCCGGCGCGCTGGCGGGCATGACCCACCTGCACCTGAGTTCGCGCCCCGACGCCTGGCGCCAGTGGTACGGCGCCAACAATTACCTGTATGGCCCCCAGGCGGCGGGCGGTCCGCGCTACGAATTGTTCACCATGGTGATGGCGGCGGTGCAGGCCGGGCTGGGCGTGGGCCTGATGCCGCGATTCCTGGCGCAACCCGCGCTGGACCAGGGCACGCTGACGATGCCGGTGGCGCAGTCGCTGACGGTCAGCCAGGGCTACTACTTCGGCTATCCGCAGCGCAGCGAGCGTTCCGAGGCGCTGAAGCTGTTCGAGACCTGGCTCAAGTCGGCCGCCGCGGCAGTGGCGGGGCGCTGAGGGCATGGCGCAAGCGTCGCCGTAGAATGTGGCCCATCCCCCTGGCGTGGCCGGCGTACGCCGCAAGGTTGCGCGCGCCTGCGGCGGCGCCGTCCGCCGCCGGGCACCTCTCTTGATGCCTTGATTTCCGTTCCATGTCCGATTCCCGCCAACCGCTCGCTTCCCAGGCCGATATCGACGCCTTCATCGACGCCGTCTGGCTCGAGGACGGCCTGTCGGCCAACACGCTGGCTGCCTACCGGCGCGACCTGACCGGCTTCGCGCGTTGGCTCGAGGACCCCGAAGCCTATGCCCGCGAGATGGCCGACCGCTATGGCGACGCGGCCTCGGCCCACACGCTGCCGGCCGGCCCCGCCAAGGCGCTGGCCGAGGCCGGCAAGGCCGACATCGAGGCCTGGTTCGCCTTCCGCCACGAGGAAACCCGCGCCACCACCGCCAACCGCCGCCTGGCCGCGCTGCGCCGTTTCTACGCCTGGGCCCTGCGCGAACACCGGGCGGCGCAGGATCCCTGTCTGACGCTGGTGGCGGCCAAGCAGCCGCCGCGCCTGCCCAAGACGCTGTCCGAGCAGCAGGTGGATGCCCTGCTGCGCGCGCCCGACCTGGGCCAGCCGCGCGGCCTGCGCGACCGCGCCATGCTGGAAACGCTGTACGCCACCGGCCTGCGCGTGTCGGAACTCGTCGGGGTGCGGGCACTGGACGTCAGCCTGAACGAGGGCGTGGTGCGCGTGGTGCTGGGCAAGGGCGGCAAGGACCGCCTGGTGCCGCTGGGCGCGGAAGCGGCGCACTGGATCGACCAGTATCTGAAGACCGCGCGCCCCGAGCTGGCCGCCGGCCGCGTCAGCGACGCGCTCTTCATCACCGGCCGGGCCGAGGCCATGTCGCGCCAGGCGTTCTGGCAACTGGTCAAGAAATACGCGGTGCTGGCCGGCGTGCATGCGCCGCTGTCGCCGCACGTGCTGCGCCACGCCTTCGCCACGCATCTGCTGAACCACGGCGCCGACCTGCGCGTGGTGCAGATGCTGCTGGGCCACGCCGACATCTCCACCACGCAGATATACACGCACGTCGCGCGCGAACGCCTGAAGGCGTTGCACGCCGCGCATCATCCGCGCGGTTGACGCCGGCGTTTGCGCGCCGCCGTCCGTCTGCCTACACTTTTGCCTTCGCCTTTCCACCGCAATGCCATGAGCAAAGCCCGCCACGTTTCCGAAACGCCCGCCACCCAGTTCCTCAAGCAGCACAAGGTGGCGTACACCGAGCACACCTACGACTACGTCGATCATGGCGGCGCCGGCGAGGCCGCGCGCCAGTTGGGGCTGGACCCGCACGCGGTGGTCAAGACGCTGGTGATGGAAGACGAATCGGCCAAGCCGCTGATCGTGGTGATGCACGGCGACCGGGAAGTCTCCACCAAGAACCTGGCGCGCCAGGCCGGGCTGAAGAAGGTCGAGCCCTGCAAGCCCGAGGTGGCGCAACGCCACTCCGGTTATCAAGTGGGCGGCACCTCGCCGTTCGGCACGCGCAAGAAGATGCCGGTGTGGGTCGAGGCCGAGGTGCTGCAATACCCGGTCGTCTACATCAACGGCGGCCGCCGCGGCTACCTGGTGGGCATCGACCCGAACGTGCTGGTGAGCCTGTTGGGCGCCAAGCCGGTGACGGTGGCGCTGGAGTAGGGCGCCTGCCGCGGGCCGGCGCGGCGCGCGGCCGCGCATGAACGTCAGGGCGGGCGCGGTCCCGCTGCGGGGCATCCATCTTGGCGTGGTATCCCGTTACCACCCTCGCCTGCGCGGGCAGGCGCACAATGGACAGCAGAACATCAAGAACCGGCCGCCCGGCCCTCGGGCGCTGTAGCCGGCGATTCCCCATCCCCAGGAGACAATCATGAGCAAGAGACTGTTGATGCTGGTCGGCGACTACGCCGAAGACTACGAAACCATGGTGCCGTTCCAGACGCTGCTGGCGGTGGGCCATACGGTGCACGCGGTCTGCCCCGGCAAGAAGTCCGGCGAGAGCATCGCCACCGCCATCCACGATTTCGAGGGCGCGCAGACCTACAGCGAGAAGCGCGGCCACAACTTTGCGCTGAACTACGATTTCGACCGTGTCGAGGCCGGTTCCTACGACGGCCTGGTGATCCCCGGCGGCCGCGCGCCGGAATACCTGCGCCTGAACGAAAAGGTGCTGGAGATCGTGCGCGCCTTCGACCAGGCCAAAAAGCCGATCGCCGCCGTCTGCCACGGCGCCCAACTGCTGGCGGCCGCCGGCATCCTGGAAGGCCGCACCTGCTCGGCCTACCCGGCTTGCGCGCCGGAAGTGCGGCTGGCCGGCGGCACCTACGCCGAGATCGGCATCGACCAGGCCTACACCGACGGCAACCTGGTGACGGCGCCGGCCTGGCCGGCGCATCCGGCGTGGCTGGCGCAGTTCCTGGCCGTGCTTGGGACCAGGATCACGCACTGAGCCTGGGCCGCGCGGCGAGCGCCCGTGGGCGCTGCCACGCGCGCGCCGGCGCCGCATTCCCATGAGCGCGGGGCGTTGCCGCGCCATGCGGGCGTTCCGCGCCTGACCCGTCCTGCCCTAGGTTGACACCTACGGGACGGTATCCGTAGCGATTACGGACTGAGCACCCGATGAACTTCATCGGGTGTTTTGCATTGTAGGGACAGATGTGGGC
>NZ_CADIJW010000020.1 GCF_902859745.1 Achromobacter dolens
GCAACTGGCTTCTGCCTGATTTGCACCGACTTACGCAAAATTCGCTGACCGCCGGTTCGAGAGAATCATCGCTGACTCACCGCCTTGCTGCCCTGCGGCAGATTCGTCGCCATAGCGTCAAATCCGTTGCACTTGCCTGGCTTCGCGGCTCACAAAACTGCGTGAACTGCGAAGGAGCGAGACTATAGCACAGAAATTTGGGCTGTCACGCCGGCATGACAGCCATTTTGCAGAAAGATGATGATTTCCGGGGACGCACCCCGCATTTGCCATGGGAAAGCCATCCGTTCTGCGCCATCTGCTCTACATGGAATGCGTATCACCAGGCCCGAGCCCTGCGCGAAGCACCCCGCGGCTGACGGCACCCCTGTAGCGCGCCGAGATGGATATACATCTCCACTCTATATAGAGGCGTCTCGGTTCTCCATAGGGCCATATCCGTTTTCGCCCCTACGCCCAGGTGCAGTGGACCTGGCCGAGGGTTTCGCCTGATCGCGGCCTATATAAGGAGGCGCCGTGGGCGGGGAACATCCGCCCACGGCCACGCGCTCTGGTCTCTCTATATATAGACATCCTATATGGAGGGGCCGATATAGAAGGCCTGATAGACACGAACGGACGCATCCCGCTCCGCTACAGCCGCAACTCTGTCGTTTCCTTGATCTGCTGCAGCGCGAAGAACGAGCGCATGTCGACCACCGCCGGATGGCGCATCAGGGTGTCCATGGCGAACTTGGAGAAGTGCGCGAGGTCCGCGACCTGGATGCGCAGCAGGTAGTCCATGTCGCCGGACATGGCGTAGCACTCGACCACTTCCGGCCAGAGCTGAACGTCGCGGGCGAAATCGCTCATGGGTGCGTGGCTGGAGCCGCTGTGCTTGTTCAGGCGGATGTTGACGTAGGCCAGCAGGCCCAGTCCGACCTTCTCGGCGTCGATCAGCGCCACGTACTTCTTGATGAAGCCCTTCTCTTCCAGCCGCCGCACCCGCCGCAGGCAGGGACTTGGGGACAGCGAGACGCGATCGGCCAGCTCTTGGTTGCTCAGGCGGCCATCCCGTTGCAATTCGGCCAGGATCCTTATATCTGTCCTATCAAGCTCCATGTCAGACATTTTCAGCCCCATATTTTTTATCCTGGGCAATATTATTGCTCAACCTTGCCCCTTTCGCGACATGTTTGCAATTGTCTGCCTGCCTTTCCTCCCTACAATCTTCATCCTAGACTTGAACGACAAGTCGCCTCTACAACGACTCAAGGGAGCAGACTCATGAGCAGCGCTTTCCAACCCTGGGACAACCCGATGGGCACCGCCGGGCTCGAATTCATCGAATATGCCGCGCCGGACCCCGCCGCGCTGCGCAAGGTGTTCGAACTGCTGGGCTTCAAGGCAATCGCCAAGCACCGCCACAAGGACGTGACGCTGTACCGCCAGGGCGGCGTGAACTTCCTGATCAACGCCGAACCCGATTCCTTCGCGCAGCGCTTCGCCCGCCTGCACGGCCCGTCGATCTGTGCGATCGGTTTCCGCGTGCAGGACGCGGCCGCCGCGTACAAGCGCGCGCTGGAACTGGGCGCGTGGGGTTTCGACTCGCACAGCGGCCCGATGGAACTGAACATTCCCGCCATCAAGGGCATCGGCGATTCGCTGATCTACCTGGTGGACCGCTGGAATGGCAAGGAAGGCCATGGCGGCATCGGCGACATCAGCATCTATGACGTCGACTTCGTGCCGGTGGATCCGCAGAACGCGCAGGCCGACCTGAACCACCGCGGCGCCGGGCTGACGCTGGTGGACCACCTGACGCACAACGTGCACAAGGGCCGCATGGCCGAGTGGTCGGAGTTCTACGAGCGCCTGTTCAATTTCCGCGAGGTGCGCTACTTCGACATCGAGGGCAAGGTGACGGGAGTGAAGTCCAAGGCCATGACCTCGCCGTGCGGCAACATCCGCATTCCCATCAACGAGGAAGGCACCGAGGAGAAGGGCCAGATCCAGGAATACCTGGACCTGTACCGCGGCGAAGGCATCCAGCACATCGCCATGGCCACCGAGGACATCTACGGCACGATCGAGGCGCTGCGCGCCAACGGCGTGGTGTTCCTGGATACGCCGGAAACCTACTACGAGCTGCTGGATCGCCGCCTGCCCAACCATGGCGAGGACGTGGCGCGCCTGCAGAAGAACCGCATCCTGCTGGATGGCGCCCCCGACGGCGGCCTGCTGCTGCAGATCTTCACCGAGAACCAGATCGGCCCGATCTTCTTCGAGATCATCCAGCGCAAGGGCAACGACGGTTTCGGCGAAGGCAATTTCAAGGCGCTGTTCGAGTCCATCGAGCTGGACCAGATGCGCCGCGGCGTGGTGAAAGCCGTCGACTGACCGCTTCCCCCGCCAGCGCCGGTACCCACGTACCTGGCGCCGGCCTTGAAACCTCGCCTTGCGCGAGGTTTTTTTTCGCCTGCCTTATTTCTTCAGGCGATCCTGGAACTGCTTGCGGAACTTGGCGACCTTGGGCGCGATCACGAACTGGCAATAGCCCTGCTCGGGATGCAGCGCGAAATAATCGCGGTGATAGTCCTCGGCCTGCCAGAAGCGCGCGGGCGCCAGCAGCTTGGTCACGATGGGCGCGTCGTAGACCTTCTGCGCCTCGACCTCCGCGATGACGGCCTCGGCCTGCTCGCGCTGGGTGTCGTTCTGCCAGAAGATGGCCGATTCGTACTGCGGGCCGATGTCGTTGCCCTGGCGCCCCGGAGTGGTCGGGTCGTGGGTGGCGAAGAAGACGCGCAGCAGGTCGCTGTACGACAGCTCGGCGGGATCGAATTCGACGCGCGCCACTTCGATGTGGCCGGTGTCCTTGCCGCAGACCTGCTCGTAGCTGGGGTTGTCGACGTGTCCGCCGCTGTAGCCGGGCAGTACGCTCTTGACGCCGCGCAGGTCGGTGAAGACCGCCTCGACGCACCAGAAACAGCCGCCGCCCAGAACGGCGACTTCATTGCCCGGGGAGGGTTGTTCAGCCATGACGATTCCTTTCCTGAAACTTTCCAGAGACGATACGACTACTTCTTGGCCGGCGCCAGCGTCAGGATCCATTCGGCCAGCAGGCGGGCGTCTTCCTGGCTGACGTGGGTTTGCGCCGGCATCGGCACGGCGCCCCAGGCGCCGCGGCCGCCTCCGCGGATCTTGCCCGCCAGGTAATCCACCATGGCATCTCCCTGCCCGGCGTAGCGCTCGGCCACGCTGGCCAGCGGCGGTCCGACGCGCTTGACGTCGACCTGGTGACAGGCCATGCAGGCCTTGCTCTTGGCCAGATCCAGGCCGGTGGTTTGCCCCTGGGCCGCGCCGGCGGCCAGCAGGCCGGCGGCGACCGCCAACAGACTACGTATCAAATGCATCGGTTACCGCCCCACGGCTCGCGGTGCTGGCGAGCTTGCCGAACTTGGCAAGCACACCGCGTGTATAACGCGGCTTGGGCTGGACCCAGGCCTGGCGACGAGCCGCCATTTCTTCGTCGCTGATATTGAGCTGCAACAGCAGCTTGTGGGCATCGATGGTAACCGAATCGCCCTCGCGGATCAGCGCGATCGGGCCGCCGACGAAGGCCTCGGGTGCCACGTGGCCCACCACCATGCCCCACGTGCCTCCCGAAAAGCGGCCGTCGGTGATGAGGCCGACGGTCTCTCCCAGGCCCTGTCCCACCAGCGCGGAAGTCGGCGCCAGCATTTCACGCATGCCGGGTCCGCCCTTCGGCCCTTCGTAGCGGATCACCACCACGTCGCCGTCACGGATCTGGCGCGCCATGATGGCGGCCATGGCGTCATCCTCGGAATCGAAGACCCGCGCCGGTCCGGTGATGACCGGGTTCTTCAGGCCGGTGATCTTGGCCACGCAGCCTTCCGGCGACAGGTTGCCCTTGAGGATGGCCAGGTGGCCCTGGGGATAGAGGGCGCGGTCCAGCGGCATGATCACGTCCTGATCGGCGCGCGGCGTATCGGGCACGTCGGCCAGCGATTGCGCCACGGTCTGGCCGGTGATGGTGATGCAGTCGCCGTGCAGCAGGCCGGCGTTGAGCAGCAGCTTCATGACCTGCGGAATGCCGCCGGCGCGATGCAGGTCGGTCGCCACGTATTTGCCGGACGGCTTGAGGTCGCACAGCACTGGCACGCGCTGGCGGATGCGTTCGAAGTCGTCGATGGTCCAGGGCACCTCGGCGGCGTGGGCGATGGCCAGGAAATGCAGCACGGCATTGGTCGAGCCGCCCGTTGCCATGATGACGGAAACGGCGTTCTCGATGGACTCGCGCGTGATGATGTCGCGCGGACGCAGGCCGCGGCGGACGGCCTCGACCAATACCCGGGCGGACTCGGCCGCCGAGACGACTTTCTCTTCGTCCTCGTTGGCCATGGTGCTGGAATACGGCAGGCTCATGCCCATGGCTTCGAAGGCAGAGCTCATGGTGTTGGCGGTGTACATGCCGCCACAGGAACCCGAGCCGGGGATGGCGCATTTCTCGATCTGCTTGAAGTCGGCCTCGTCCATGCGCCCCATGGTGTATTCGCCGACCGCTTCGAACACCGAGACGATGGTCAGGTCCTTGCCCTGATAGCGGCCCGGCTTGATGGTGCCGCCATAGACGTAGATGCCCGGCACGTTCATGCGCGCCAGGGCGATCATGCCGCCCGGCATGTTCTTGTCGCAGCCGCCGATGACCACCACGCCGTCCATCCACTGGCCCTGCGCGGCGGTCTCGATACAGTCGGCGATGACTTCGCGCGACACCAGGGAGTACTTCATGCCCTCGGTGCCCATGGACATGCCATCGGAAATGGTGGGCGTGCCGAACACCTGCGGATTGGCTTTGGCGCCGCGGATGGCCTCGATGGCGGCATCGGCCAGGCGCTGCAGGCCGCTGTTGCACGGCGTGATGGTCGAATGGCCATTGGCCACGCCAATCATGGGATTGTCGAAGTCGGCTTCCTGGTAGCCCAGCGCGTAATACATGGCGCGGTTGGGCGCGCGGGCGACGCCGTGCGTGATGTGGCGGGAACGTTCGTTGTGCGACATGGTCTGTTGTCTCCTGTCGGCCGTCAGGGCGCGGACATGGCGATCGCGCCCGGGTGGGTAGCCAGCTCGCTCGCGGGCGAGTCTCGGGATACACCGGCATGCCTGGGCTTGCATGCCGATCTACCGCGGGGCTCGCCGGTTATTATCATTCAACTTCATTGTGTCGGGCGGAACATGCTGCAATATCCAAAATTCGACCCCGTTGCCCTGCAGATCGGGCCCCTGTCCATCCATTGGTACGGGCTGATGTACCTGGTGGGCTTCGCGCTGGTATACGTCCTGGGCCGGCGCCGCATCACGCGCGGCCATACCACCTCGCTGAACGTGCGCGACCTGGAGGACCTGATCTTCTACAGCGTGCTGGGCGTGGTGCTGGGCGGGCGGCTGGGCTATGTGCTGTTCTACAAGCCGAGCTATTACCTGGCGCATCCGCTGGAAGTGGCCTACCTGTGGGAAGGCGGCATGTCTTTCCACGGCGGGTTGATCGGCGTGATCCTGGTGATGCTGCTGTTCGCCCGCAAGAAGGGCCTGCCCTTCTTCGCCGTCAGCGATTTCATCGCGCCGCTGATCCCGCTGGGGCTGGGCTTTGGCCGACTGGGCAATTTCATCAATGGCGAGTTGTGGGGCCGCCCCACCGACGTGCCGTGGGCGATGGTGTTCCCGAGCAGCGGCGACGGCATCGCGCGCCATCCGTCCCAACTGTATGAACTGGGGCTGGAAGGCATCGTGCTGTTCGCGCTGATGTGGTGGTTTTCGAGCAAACCGCGCCCCCTGGGCCAGGTGAGCGCGGTATTCCTGATGGGCTACGGAACGTTCCGTTTCCTGGTGGAATTCACCCGCGAGCCGGACAACTTCCTGGGCCTGCTCGCGGGTGGGTTGAGCATGGGACAGTGGCTGTCCCTGCCAATGGTCGCCCTGGGCGCCATCATGTTCGTGCTTACTGCAAAACGATCGTCCCGTTGACCGAAATGCTGACCGTGACGTCCCCCGCTTCCAGGGGGACGTCCGCGCTATAGCCGGCGCCGCCGGAGGCGTCCTTGGCCATGGCGCCCATCATGCGCGGCATCGGCGTGACACCGCCGGCGCCGCCGAGTTCGAGCTTGCTCAGGCGGTAGCCCGAGAAGCCGAAGGCGTTGGCCGCGGCCAGCGCGCGATCCTTGAAGGCCTGCGCGGCCTCCTTGAGCAGCTTGCGCTCCTCGGCCTCGCGCACTTCGCGCGACAGCGAGAAGCTGATGTTGGAAATGGCGGTCTTGTCGGACAGCTTCGAGGCCAGCGCGGCGGCGGCCGCAAAATCCTTCGATTCGAGAATGATCTCGCCCTGGCCGCGCCAGGTCGTGCTGGTCTTGCCCTTGCTGCTGCTGGTGGAATTGGGCCAGACGTTGAAGCTGCCGGTGCGCACGTCGACGCCCTTGGTGTCGCGCGCGCGCTTGGCCACGTCGTCAAGCATCTCGGTCAGCTTCTTGCCGGCGGTGGGCTGATCCGCCGCTTCGGTCTCGGCCGACAGCGAGATGCGCACCGTGTCCTGCTTGACCTCGGACGAGGCGGTGGCCTGCAACGTCAGTTCCGGCGACCGGTTGGCGGCGGATTCCGCCGTGGCGGGAGCCGTCGCCGGTGCCTGCGCAAAAACAGGCTGCGCCAGCGAGAGAGCGGCCACGGCCGCGCACGCCGCGCCAAGTTTGGTCAGCGAAAAAACGGGGGATTTCGACATGGACTGGTCCTATGAGGGAGGACGATGGGGGAGGTGCCCGGCGCGGACCTGCGCTCATGGCAGGTCCGCTGGGATAGATGCCCCGCCTGTGCCGTCAAGGCCGGCATCTCGAACCCTGAGGTTCAAGGTGGTCGCGTTCCGAAGAGCGTCGGGTTCGTCTACGAGAGACAATCGCTCCAGCTCTGCACTC
Source organism: Achromobacter dolens (assembly GCF_902859745.1). Taxonomy (GTDB): domain Bacteria; phylum Pseudomonadota; class Gammaproteobacteria; order Burkholderiales; family Burkholderiaceae_B; genus Achromobacter; species Achromobacter dolens. The sequence continues at coordinate 6,960 of NZ_CADIJW010000020.1, forward strand.
CCGCAACCAATATGCCATAAGACATAGGTTCAGAGAATGTATGGCCAGGTCACGGACACGGCAGGGACAAACTGAAAAACTTGAAAAAAAACTGAGTGAAAACCGCTTATGAACGTCAGAGCAGCTTTTCTTGCCCTGACAGCGCGTCGTCCAGGACTGCGTTCATGTCCTCGATTCTACGCTTGAAGTCGCCGACCGCCAAACCACCCAGCGGACCATCCGGCGCTTTCATGGCGAGCAGCTCGCCAGCGACCTGCAGCGCAGCCATGACGGCGATGCGTTCGTTGCTGGAGACCTTGCCGGTGCCCTGGATGCGCAGCATGAGCTGGTCGACGTGGCGCACGGCGGCCAACAGCGTGGGCTTTTCCTCGGCCGAACACGCCAGCGAATAATCACGCCCGAGGATTGTTACGTCTACGCGTTCCATCAGTGTTGCTCTCCGGACGGCGCACCCGGCAGACGGGCCAGGACGGCGTCGATGCGCTCGCGGGCCGCGGCGGCGGCCACACGCAGGCGCTGTAGTTCGGTGTCGCGGCTCTGCAGGGTGCCCTGCATTTCGGTTTCCCGGGCCGCGAAGCGCGCCTCGAGCGACTGGCGCTCGGCGGTTTCGCGAGCGAGCTGTTCGCGCAGGGCCACTTCGGCCTTCTGCGCCTGCTCCAGCATCGCGGTGACGGCGCCGTCGTTGTCTTGCAGCTTGCCCTGCAGCACGGCGATGTCGGCCTCACGCTCGGCGGCGCGCTGCTTGAGCACACGCTGCTCGGCTTCGGTTTCATTCAGGCGCATACGCAATGCGTCACGCTCGGCATGCAGTTGCCGGGTGCGTTGCACCAGTTGCCCAATACGGGCGGCGAGTTGGTCTAGGTCTTGCAGCATGGGCGCTATCGTAAACCATCCAGTGGGGAATCGGGCCGCTTCACGCAAGGTGAGAAACACGGCAATATTCAGTAGGAAATGCAGGCGGCATTGCCGGCGGCGGGCAACATACCCGATCAGGCACAACTAGAAAAGTCCCTCGCGCCCGGCAAGCGGCAGATCAAGCGACCCCGCTTTCGCATTTCTTTCTATCAACTTTCACTTAGCTTTCAAACAACCCTCAATCTGCCCGCCCCGTTACATCTGGGGATCGGGAGTTCCCCAATTTTAGGGAAAACCCCAGGCTTTCACCTAGCTTACAGGGTTTGCATCGTTGCGGGCGTCCATTACCATTCGCCCTTTCAAGAAGCCGCGCCGAAGCTTTCAGAAGAACACCGGGCACCGAGTCGTGCCTTTTTTGTGCCTGTCACATGGCTTTCTGCCAGTGCGGCGGACCACAAACCTCTTTTTATCTACATGCTGTAAACAGGAGCCAACCAATCATGCAGCTACGCAATCGACAGGACTTCTGGTCGGGGGTGATGTTCATCGCCCTTGGACTGGGATTCGCCTGGCAAGCCAGCAGCTACCAAATGGGTACTGCCGCCCGGATGGGCCCCGGGTATTTTCCTTTCTGGCTGGGCATTGTTCTCGCATTGCTGGGTGCCATCGTGCTGCTTGGCTCGATGTCGAAGAAGGCCCAGGAAACCCACGTCGACAAGTTCGACTGGCGCATCGTGTTCCTCGTGGTCGGATCCGTGGTCGTCTATGGCCTGGTCCTGAAACTGCTGGGCATCTATATCTCGGTGTTCCTGCTGGTGGTACTCAGCAGCCTGGCCAGCCACGAGTTCAGCCTCAAGGTCGCCGTCGCCAACGGCATCTTCCTGGTGGTGTTCTCGTATCTGGCGTTCGTCAAGGGGCTGGGGCTGATTTTCCCGCTGTGGCCGTCGTTTCTGGGCATGAACTGAGGAGCAACCGGTCATGGAATTGTTTGACAACCTGATGTTGGGTTTCTCGGTGGCGTTCACGCCCGAGAACCTGTTGTACGCGCTGCTGGGCTGCGTCCTGGGTACGCTGATCGGCGTGCTGCCGGGCATCGGCCCGGTCCCGACCATTGCGATGCTGCTGCCGATCACGTACGTGCTGCCGCCGGTGGCCGGCCTGATCATGCTGGCGGGTATCTATTACGGCGCCCAGTACGGTGGTTCGACCACGGCCATCCTGGTGGCATTGCCAGGGGAAACGTCCGCGGTGGTGACCGTGCTGGACGGTCACCAGATGGCCCGCAACGGCCGTGCTGGCGCCGCGCTGGCCATCGCCGCCCTGGGTTCGTTCTTCGCCGGTTGCGTGGCCACGCTGCTGCTGGCCGCCTTCGCGCCCCCGCTGGCTGAAGTCGCCTTCAAGTTCGGCCCCGCCGAGTACTTCTCGCTGATGTGCCTGGGCCTGGTCGGCGCCGTGGTGCTGGCCTCGGGCTCGCTGCCCAAGGCGATCGCGATGATCATCCTGGGTCTGCTGCTGGGCATGGTCGGCACCGACGTCAACTCGGGCGTGGCCCGCTTCGACTTCGGCGTGCCGGAACTGCAGGACGGCATCGACTTCGCCATCGTGGCCATGGGCGTGTTCGGCTTCGCCGAAATCATGACCAACCTCGAGCAGAAGGAAAACCGCGTCGACATCACCGACAAGATCGGCACCCTGTACCCGAACAAGCAGGAATTCAAGGAATCCGCGCCCGCCGTGCTGCGTGGCACGGCCCTGGGTTCGGCCCTGGGCATCCTGCCGGGCGGCGGCGCGGTGCTGTCGTCGTTCGCGTCGTACACGCTGGAAAAGAAGATCTCGAAGAATCCGGAACGCTTCGGCAAGGGCCATCCGGCCGGCCTGGCGGGCCCGGAATCGGCCAACAACGCGGCCGCGCAGACCTCGTTCATCCCGCTGCTGACCCTGGGTATCCCGGGCAACGCCGTGATGGCGCTGATGGTCGGCGCGATGACGATCCACAACATCCAGCCCGGCCCACAAGTGATGACGAGCCACCCCGAGCTGTTCTGGGGCCTGATCGCCTCGATGTGGATCGGCAACCTGATGCTGGTGGTGCTGAACCTGCCGCTGATCGGCCTGTGGGTCAAGCTGCTCAAGGTGCCCTACCGCATCCTGTTCCCCGCGATCCTGGTGTTCTGCACCATCGGTGTGTACTCGCTCAACTACAACTCGTTCGACATCTTCACGACGGCCATGTTCGGTATCGTGGGCTATGTCTGGTCGAAGCTGAAGTGCGAAGGCGCGCCGCTGCTGCTGGGCCTGGTGCTCGGCCCCATGATGGAAGAGAACTTCCGACGCGCCCTGCTGCTGTCGCGCGGCGACTTCAGCACCTTCGTGACGCGTCCGCTGTCGGCCTCGCTGCTGGCCGTGGCGGTGTTCCTGGTGATCCTGGTGGCCCTGCCGGCGATCCGCAAGAAGCGCGAAGAGACCTTCGTCGAAGAAGATTGAGGACGGCGCCGCCGCATTGCGCGGCGGTTTCGCTCCCCACCCGAACCCCCGGCTTGCCGGGGGTTTTTATTTGGGTTCGCGGTTGCGCCGGCGCCAACCGTACGCGTTATAAGAAACTAATTGCTACAACGCAATACAGAGTGTGGATGCAAACGCCGGCATCTACGTTAAGCTACGGGTTTACCCCCACGCGATGATTCGAGATGAATTTCGACTGGAACAACCCCTATCCCACAACGCGTACGCCGGTCTTCGCCCGCAACATCGTGGCCACTTCGCAGCCGCTGGCGGCGCAGGCCGGGCTGCGCGTATTGGCCGGCGGCGGCAACGCGGTGGATGCGGCCATCGCCGCGGCCGCGACGCTGACGCTGACCGAACCCGTCAGCAATGGCCTGGGATCGGATTGCTTCGCCATCGTCTGGGACGGCTCCAAGCTGCATGGCCTGAACGCCTCGGGCCCGGCGCCGACAGCCTGGAGCCCCGACTATTTCCGCCGCCGGCACCAGGGCATGATCCCGACCCGCGGTTGGGACAGCGTCACGGTGCCGGGCTGCGTGGCCGGCTGGGCCGCGCTGCATGAAAAACTGGGCCGCGTGTCGTTCGCCGACGTGCTGGCGCCCGCCATCGACTATGCCGAGCGCGGCTTCGCCGTCAGCCCCATGGTGCACCAGAAGTGGGCCGCACAAGCCGACGTGCTGCAGCCGCAACCCGGTTTCGCCGAACACTTCCTGCCGCGGGGCCGGGCGCCGCACATCGGCGAGCACTTCACGCTGAAAGGCGCCGCGGCGACGCTCAAGCGCATCGCCGCCAGCGGCGGCCGTGATTTCTACGAAGGCGAAACGGCCCACAAGCTGGTGGCCCATGCGCAGGCCCACGAGGCCGCCATGACGCTGGCCGACCTGCGCGACTACGCGCCGGAATGGGTGACGCCCGTCAGCCAGGCGTATCGCGGCCATACGCTGCACCAGATTCCGCCCAACGGCCAGGGCATCGCCGCCCTCATCGCGCTCGGGATCCTGCAGAACTTCGACCTGGCGGCGCGGCCGATCGATCATCCCGACACCCAGCATCTGTTGCTCGAGGCCATGAAGCTGGCGTTCGCCGATGTCTATGCGCACGTCGCGGACGCGCGCCACATGCGCGTGACGCCCGAACAGATGCTGCGCGCCGACTACCTGGCCGAACGCGCGCGGCTGATCGATCCGAATGTCGCCCAGGCATTCGCCTGCGGTCATGCGCCGCAGGGCGGCACGGTCTACCTGACCGCCGCCGACCGCAGCGGCATGATGGTCAGCTTCATCCAATCGAACTACATGGGGTTCGGTTCGGGCGTGGTGGTGCCGGGCACCGGCGTCAGCCTGCAGAACCGTGGCCATTGCTTCAGCACCGAAGCCGACCACCCCAACGCGGTGGCGGGTGGCAAGCGCCCCTTCCACACCATCATCCCGGGCTTCCTGATGCGCGACGGCGCGCCGGTCATGAGCTTCGGCGTGATGGGCGGCAACATGCAGCCGCAAGGCCAGGTACAGACGCTGGTGCGCATGCTCGACTACGGCCAGCAGCCGCAGGCCGCTTGCGACGCGCCGCGCTGGAAATGGAACCAGGGGCTGGCGGTGGATGTGGAGTCCTCGATGTCCGCCGCCGTGGCGCAAGGCCTGCGCGCCCGCGGCCACGTGCTCGAGGGCATCGATGACCCGTACATGGATTTCGGTTCCGGCCAGTTCATCTGGCGCCTGGGCGACCCGGCAGTGGATGGCTACGTCAGCGCCAGCGACAGCCGTCGCGACGGACTCGCCGCCGGCTTTTGATTGCGTTAAGGTTACTGCCTCAGGTTTTCCTTTCCAACGCGGAGTTCCCTGCATGGCATCGATCGGTACCAAGAGCTACGACGCAGTCGTGGCCCAGAAAGTCGCATTCCTCGGATTGGGCGTGATGGGCCTGCCCATGGCCGGCCATCTGGCCCGCGCCGGGCACGACGTCACCGTCTACAACCGCACGCCGTCCAAGGCGCAGGCCTGGGCCAGCGAATTTGGCGGCCACAGCGCGATGACGCCGCGCGAAGCCGTGGCGGGCGCACAGATCGTGTTTGCCTGCGTCGGCAATGACGACGACCTGCGCAGCGTCACCCTCGGGCCGGATGGCGCATTCGCCGGCATGGCGCCGGGCGCGGTGTTCGTGGACCACACCACCGCCTCGGCGGACGTGGCGCGCGAGCTGTACGCGCAAGCCAAGGACCTGGGCCTGAATTTCATCGATGCGCCAGTGTCCGGCGGCCAGGCCGGCGCCGTCAACGACGTGCTGACGGTCATGTGCGGCGGCGAACAGGCGGTGTTCGATGCCATCAAGCCCGTGGCGCAGGCGTTCGGCCGCGCGGTGACGCGCGTGGGCCCCCCGGGAGCCGGACAACTGGCCAAGATGGTCAACCAGATCTGTATCGCCGGCATCGTGCAAGGTCTGTCGGAAGCCGTGGCGTTCGGCCAGGCCGCCGACCTGGACATGAAACTGGTGCTGGATGTCATCAGCAAGGGCGCCGCGCAAAGCTGGCAGATGGAGAACCGTGGCGGCACCATGGTCGACGACAAGTTCGACTTCGGCTTCGCGGTCGACTGGATGCGCAAGGATCTCGGCCTGGTGCTGGCCGAGGCGCGCCACAACGGCGCCCGGCTGCCACTGACGGCGCTGGTGGACCAGTTCTACGGCGATGTGCAGAAAATGGGCGGCGGCCGCTGGGATACGTCCAGCCTGATCAAGCGCCTGCGCGATTGACCTCCCGCTCGACGTGAAAAAAAGCGGCCCCGCGGGGCCGCTTTTTTCATTGCATCAAGCCGCCTGCAGCGCGCCTCGCGCCGGGGCCAGGTCGAGGGCGTCGATGCGCTGGCGCGCCAGCGCCACGCCTTCGAGCGCCGCGACTTCGCCCATCGCCATGCCTTCGGCGGCGATGAACGTGACCTCGTTCATGCCCAGGAAGCCCAGCATCTGCCGCAGGTACGGCGTCATGGTGTCGTTGGGCGTGCCTTCGGCCTTGCCGCCACGCGCCGTCAGCACGAACACCTGCTTACCCTTCACCAAGCCCTCGGGAACGCCTTCCGGCGTATAACGGAACGTGACGCCGGCACGGGCGACATGGTCCAGGTAGGTCTTGAACTGCGCCGGCAGGTTGAAGTTGTAGACCGGCACGGCGAACACGATGCGGTCCGCCCGCATCAGCTCGGCCACCAGCGCGTCGCTGCGTTCGACGATGCGCTGCTGCTCGACGCTGCGGACGTCGGCCGGCGTGAACAGGGCGCCGGCGGTCGCGCCGTCGAAATAGGGCAGCGGCTCGGCGCCGATATCGCGCACGGTGACGACGGCGGCCGGATCGGCCTGCTTGGCGCGGGCAACCATATGGTCGGCCAATTGCTTGCTGTGCGAGCGCTCGCCCAGAATCGAGGACAGGATGACAAGGGTTTTCATAACGTGATCTCCAGTGCGGACCGCGAAAAGCGCGCGTCCTGAATGCATGACGTCACTGTAGATCGCTTAATTATTCACATAAACCCATGTATGATGAACTATTCGTTCCAGGTATAGAACAATCATGCAAGACCTAAACGACCTCTACTACTTTTCCCAAGTCGTCGAGCAGGGCGGTTTCAGCGCCGCGGCGCGGGCGCTGGATATCCCCAAATCGCGCCTGTCGCGCCGCATTTCGCACCTGGAAGAAAGCCTGGGGGTAAGGCTTTTGCAGCGCACCACCCGACGCCTGCGCCTGACCGCAGCCGGCGAGCGCTACCTGCATTACTGCCGGGAAATGGCCGCCTCGGCCCGCGCGGCCGACGATGCCATGCGCCAGTTGCAGTCCCAGCCCGCAGGGCCGGTGGTGGTCAGTTGCCCGGTGTCGATCGCGCAAGACGTGCTGGCGCCGCTGCTGCCGGAATTCCTCGATGCCTGGCCGGCAATCTCGGTACAACTGCTGGTGACCAACCGCCGGGTCGACCTGATCCGCGAAGGCGTGGACCTGGCCTTGCGCGTGAGGACCAAGCTCGATACCGATGCCGAACTGGTGGTACGCCACCTGGGCACCGCGCGCGGCACGCTGGTGGCCAGCCCCGGCTACCTGCAGCGCCACGGTGCGCCCGACACCCCGCAGGACCTGGCCTCGCACACGACGTTGAGCTTCAGCGATCCGCAGAATGAGGTGCGTTGGCCGCTGCGGAACGACAAGGGCGAAGAGGTGCATATCGAACTCAAGCCGCAGTTGTCGTGCAACGACTTCATCGTGCTGGTGGAGGCCGCCGTGCGCGGCCGCGGCATCGCGCTGCTGCCGTCGATCGCGACCCAGGAGGAACTGCGCCGCGGCCAACTGGTGCCGGTCCTGCCGCAGTGGCAGTCGCCGGAAGGCATCGTCCACTGCATCTATCCGTCGCGGCGCGGCATGATGCCGGCGGTGCGCACCTTGCTGGATTTTCTGTCGCAGCGCCTGCCCCCCACCTACCAGCGGCTGGAGAAGCAAGGCGCCACGGCGCCTGCCGCTCAGTAGCCGCGCTCGCGCTCGACCACGCCGGTGATGGGCTCGCCGCGCATCAGCCGGGCGACCTTGCCAGCAATCTGCTCGATGCTTTCGTCGCGCAGCGTGCGGGCGGCGATGTGCGGCGTGACATGCACGCGCGGATCGCGCCAGAACGGATGGTCCTTGGGCAGCGGCTCGGTATGGAACACGTCGAGCGTCGCGCCGGCGATCTCGCCCTCTTCCAGCATCCGCACCAGGTCTTCCTCGACCAGGTGTTCACCACGGCCGACGTTGACCAGATGCGCCTCGGGCAGCAGTTGGCCGAGCGTGTCGCGGTTGAGGATGCCACGGGTGTCGGGCGTGAGCGGCAGCACGTTCACCAGGAAGCGAGTGCGCGCCAGGAAGGCCGGCAACGCGTCCTGCCCGGAGAAGGACTCCACGCCGGGGATCTCGCGCGGCGTGCGCGACCAGCCCGCCACCGGATAACCGAACTCGGCCAGCGTCTGCGCCACGCGCGCGCCCACCTGGCCCAGGCCCAGCACGCCCACCGGCCAATCGGCCTGGCGCGTGCCTTCGCGGGTATCCCAGTGCTGGCGCGCCTGTGATTCGTCGAAGGCCTGGAAGTCGCGCGACACGCGCAGCAGCGCGTACAGGGCGTACTCGGCCATCTGCACCGACATGCCCGCGTCCTCGAGGCGGACGATGCGCACGTGCGGCGGGATTTCCTTCATCTTGAGCAAGGCATCCACGCCCGCGCCCAGATTGAACAACGTCTCGATGCGGGTCTCGTGCCGGAACAGTTCCACAGGAGGTTTCCACACCAGGGCGACCTCGGCGCCGGAGGGCGGGCCATCGGGATTCCAGACGGAAATGCGACAGCCGGGCATGGCGGCTTGCAGGCGCGGGACCCAGACGTCGGGGTCGTGCAGGGGGCAGGCGAAAAGGATATGCATGGCGTAGATCCGGACAGGCTCGGGAAATCGCAAGCATGGGGGAAGACGGCGCACAAATCAAACGGCCCGGCGTGAACGCCGGGCCGTGTCTGAAACGCGGAACGCGGAGCCGGTCAGGCGGCCTGGGTGACCTGCGGCTTGTTCTTGTTCTTGCCGCGGCGCAGGAAGGCCCACACCTGCAGCAGGATGAGCAGCGCGCTGGCGCCGATGAACCAGGCGCTGATCGGACGTTCGATGAACACCGCCAGGTCACCGCGCGACAACAGCAAGGCGCGGCGGAAGTTCTCTTCGACCATGGGCCCCAGCACGAAGCCGAGCAGGATCGGCGCGACCGAGAATTCCAGCGTCATCAGGACGGCGCCGATCACGCCAAAAGCCAGCACTTCCCAGATCTGGAAGAGACTGTTCTGGGTGCTGAACACGCCCACCGCGATGAAGAACAGCGCCGACGGGAACAGGTAGCGGTAAGGCACCTGCAGCAGCTTGACCCAGACGCCGATCAGCGGCACGTTGAGCACCATGAGCAGCACGTTGCCAACCCAGAAGCTGGCGATCAGGCCCCAGAAGATGTCCGGATGCTCGGTGATCAGTTGCGGGCCGGGCTGGATGCCCTGGATCAGCAGCGCGCCCAGGATCAGCGCCATCACCGCGTCGCCGGGGATGCCCAGGCTCATCGTGGGGATGAAGTCGACCTGCGTCTTCGAGTGCGACGAGGCTTCGGGCGAGGCCACGCCGGCGATCATGCCGGTGCCGAACTTCTCGGGCGTCTTGGAGATCTTGCGTTCCAGCGCGTAGGCCACGAAGGTGGTGATGGTCGGGCCGGTGCCGGGCATGGCGCCGAACAGCGTGCCCACGGCGGTGCCGCGCACCATCGGCCAGAAGGCCGTCTTCAGTTCCTGCTTGCTGGGACGCATGTCGCGCAGGCGCAGCTTGGCGCCGCTGCCGATGATGGTCATGCGGTTGACGCTCATCAGGAAGTCGGCCACGCCGAACAGGCCCATCGAGATCGCCACCAGTTCCAGGCCGTCGGACAGGTCGAGCAGGCCGAACGAGAAGCGGATGGTGCCGGTGTTCACGTCGGTGCCGACCACGCCGCACATCAGGCCGAACAGCGTCATGGCCACGCCCTTGAGCGGCGAACCGCGCGACATGGTGGCGCCGGCCAGCAGGCCCAGCAGCATGATCGAGAAAATCTCGGTCGGGCCGAACTTGAAGGCGACTTCGACCAGCAGCGGCGAGGCGAAGATCATGACGATGATGCCGACCGAGGCCGCGAAGAACGAGCAGATCATCGTGATGCCGAGCGCCGTTCCTCCCTTGCCCTGTTTGGTCAATGGATACCCGTCAAGGCACGTCACCGCGTGCGGCGGGTGCGAAGGCAGGTTGAGCAGGATCGCGCCGATGGCGCCGCCGTACTGCGAACCGTAGAAGATGCCGGCCAGCATCAGGATGGCAGGCACCGGCTGCATCACGTAAGTCAGCGGCAGCAGGATCGAGATGGCCGACAGCGCGCCCATGCCGGGCAGCACGCCGATGAGGTTACCCACCAGCACGCCGAAGAACGACCACATCAGGTTGTGGAGCTGGAAGGCGACGCCGAAGCCGTACCAGAGGTCGGTCAAAGCTTGAGAAATCATGACGCATCAACCCCAGCGAAACAGCGGCAGCTGCAGTTGCAGCGCCCACCAGAAAACCACCACCGCGATCACGGACATGCCGAGCGACAGTACGAACGCCTGCTTGACCGTGTTCTTGCGGTCGCCCAGGGCGGAGATGAAGACGATAGCGAAGGTCGCTGGCAGCAGGCCGCCATAGTGGCCCAGCAGCAGGAACGCCAGCGTGCCCAGCAGGATGCAGGCGCTGCCGCGGAAATCCGGCAGGCCATGCGCGTGGCCGTCGCCCGGCGCCGGAGGCGTGGCCTCGCCGGAGCGTGCCGAGATGGCGATCAGGATCCCCGTCAATGCGAGCAGGCCGCCCAATGCCGCGGGAAAGAACCCGGGGCCCATGTGGCTGAGCGTTCCAATGTGATAGTCCGTACCACCGTAGATCGCCCCCAATCCGACTAGGACCATCAGGGCGCCGCCGTAATAGTCCTTTCTATTAATTGTTTTTTGCACTTCCATCCTCCTGAAGCAGGGCCGTGCGGGCCCCTGGGATGCCGCCCGGAACGAGCGCCACCCGGCCTTTTCAACAACAGGCCGGTTCGCAGGTTAAGGATGGAACCTGCTAATTCGCTTTCTATGCGCTGTCGAGTCCCTGAATTCGGGGGTTATCCCTGATGGGAATCCACGAGCGGCGCTATGAAGGCCAGGGAGAAAGATTGAAAGCTTTGGCGATTACTGGTCGCCGGTGAAGGGCACTTCGGCAGGCCGGGGATATTGCGACACGGTGGTGGCCAGGGGCAGCCACACGACGGAGGCCAGGCCGACGCCGCCCTGCGCGTTGGGTTCGCCGTCGCGCAGATCGATGTCGCCATCGTTGCGGCGGGCGTAGGCGCGCGCGATCGCCAATCCGAGGCCGGAACCGGAGGATGTGACCGGTTTGTCCGTGCCGACCCGCTCGAAGCGGGCGAAAGCCCGCGCGCGCAGGTCCGGATCGAGCCCCGGGCCGTTGTCGGACACGGCCACTTCGGCGCGATCGCCGTGGCGGCCGACCGAGACCGTGATGCGCGCCCCCACGGGCGCGTAGTGGATGGCGTTGTGCACCAGGTTGGAAAGGGCCTCGTGCAGCTCGGCCTCGTTGCCGGAGACCGGGACCTCGACCTCGTGGCCCTGCTCGTTGGTGGCCTGCACCCACCCCAGGTCCTGCTGTTTCTCGTGCGCCAGCGGCAGGTACTGCAGCACCACCTCGCGCGAGACAGCGTTCAGGTCGAGCAGTTGGCGGGGCACCTGGTCGGCCTGGTTGGCATGCGCCAGCGACAGCAACTGCTCGGTCAGGCGGCGGGTGCGCCCCAACTGGTCGACGATGGCGCGCAACCCTTCCTGGGCCCGGGCCGGGTCGCGCTCTCGCAGGGCGTACTGGGCCTGGGTCAGCATGATGGCCAGCGGCGTGCGCAGTTGGTGCGAGGCGTCGGCCAAGAAGTGCGACTGCTCGTCCAGCACGCGGCGGTAGCGGGCGATGTGGTGGTTGACGGCGTCGACCAGCGGCGCCACTTCGCTCGGCACGCGCGAGGCGTCGAGCGGGGTCAGGTCTTCGGGCCGGCGGTTGCGGATGTCGGCGCGCAGCCGCCGCAACGGCTTCAGGGCCCAGGACACGCCCCACCAGACCAACAGCACGACCAGCGCCAGCATGCGGGCGTCGCGCAGGATTTCCTGGCGGCGGGCGCTGTCTTCGGCCTCGATGCGCTTGCCCGTGCTTTCGGCCACCAGCACCAGCACCTGGCGGTGGACGCCCTGGTAGTACAGATCGCGCACCAGCGACACCACCCGTACCGGATCGTTGCGGTAGACCCCGTCGTAGAACACCGGCAGGCCGTTGGAGCGCGGCCAGGTGGGCGGCCGCGGCAGTTCCGGCATGCCCAACAGGGTCTTGCCCTGTTCGGCCGGCACCGGCGACTCATCCGGCAGGGGCGGGTCGATCTGCTCGATGCGGAAATACTTGCGCAGGCCGGCCCGCGATTCCAGCATGACCTGGGCGTACAGCGGCGTGGCCACTTGCAGCGAACCGTCGGGCGCGAACTCCAGGCTGCTCTCGAGCACGCGGGCGGGTTCGAGCAGGGCGCTATCGTAGGCCTCGTTGGTGATCTCGGACAGGGTACGGTAGTCGTTCAGGCTGTCGATGACCAGCAGCGCCACCACGCCGGGCAGCAGCAGGATGATCAGCAGCGCGCGGATGCCGACTCGCGGCAGCCCTGGAATCCGGAGGCTCACGAGCGAGTCAGGAGTCGGCGGCTTCGCTGGCCACGCTTTCCAGCATGTAGCCCAGTCCGCGGACGGTCACGATGCGCACGTCGCTGCCGGCCAGCTTCTTGCGCAGGCGGTGCAGCACCACCTCGATGGCGTCGGGGTTGGCTTCGCTGTCGTGGGTGAAGACCTTGCCGAACAACTGCGATTTGTCCACGGGATAGCCGCTGCGCGTCAGCAGCGCCGCCAGGGCGGCGTGCTCGCGCGGGGTCAGGAACAGCAGGGAGCCGTCGAGCGTGAAGGCGCGGCTTTCGCTGTCGTAGGACAGCGAGCCACATTGCAGGCGCGGATGCTGGCGGCCGCGGCTGCGACGCACCAGCGCGGTCAGGCGGGCTTCAAGTTCTTCGAGGGCGAACGGCTTGGTCAGGAAGTCGTCGGCGCCCAGGTTGAGGCCGCGCACGCGGTCCTGCAGCGCGCCCTGGGCGGTCAGCAGCAGCACCGGGGTGCGGTCGTCGCGGTTGCGCATCTCGCGCAGCACCACCAGGCCGTGCTTGTCGGGCAGGCGCAGGTCCATGACGATGGCGTCGTACTCGGTGCCCGCCATGAACGCTTCGGCCGTGCGGGCGTCGGCCGCGTGGTCCGGCACGAATCCGCTCTGCGCGAGCGCGCGCATCAGCCAGGACGCCATGTCCCGTTCATCTTCAACCAATAATATGCGCATGACCGTCCGTTCCTTCGGGCAAGTTCTCTGCCGCCCGCTGCCCATGCACGCGCTGACGCAGGTAGCGGGTTTCGTGGTGACGCCGAAAGAGGATTGCCGACAACTCGTTCAACGCCTGGGTATAGACGTCCCGCTTGAACTCGATCACGGCATCCAGCGGCACCCAGTACTGGCTCCAGCGCCAGGCGTCGAATTCCGGATGCTGCGTCGCGCGCAGGCATACGTCGCTGTCACGTCCCACCAGGCGCAACAAGAACCAAATCTGCTTTTGTCCTTTATAGTGGCCGCGCCACTCACGCCGGACGAAGTGATCGGGCACGTTATAACGTAACCAATCGCGTGTACGCCCCAAAATACGGACATGCTCGGGCTTCAGGCCCACCTCTTCATGGAGCTCGCGATACATGGCCTGCACCGGGCTTTCGCCGTACTTGATGCCGCCCTGCGGGAACTGCCAGGCATGTTCCCTGATACGCTTGCCCCAAAAGACCTCGTTTCTGCTATTGACGAGAATGATGCCGACATTGGGGCGGTAGCCTTCGCGGTCAAGCATGGGCCACCCCCACCGAATTCAATACAATTACAGTCGATTATACGTATCTGCTGCCACCTTTAAACATGCGCGCATCCAACTACCACATCAACACCCTCAAAGAAGCCCCTTCCGAAGCGGAAGTCGCCAGCCACCAGCTCATGACCCGGGCCGGGATGATCCGCAAGCTGGCGGGCGGCATCTACACATACATGCCCCTCGGCCTGAAGGTCATCCGCAAGGTCGAGGCCATCATCCGCGAGGAAATGAACGCCGCCGGCGCGATCGAGCTGCTGATGCCGGTGGTCCAGCCCGCCGAACTCTGGATGGAATCCGGCCGCTGGGAACAGTACGGCGCGGAACTGCTGCGCATCAAGGACCGGCACCAGCGCGATTTCGTGCTGCAGCCCACCTCGGAAGAGGTGATCACCGACATCGCCCGCAACGAGATCCACAGCTACCGCCAACTGCCGGTGAACTTCTATCACATCCAGACCAAGTTCCGGGACGAGCGCCGTCCCCGCTTCGGCCTGATGCGCGGCCGTGAATTCACCATGAAGGACGCCTACTCCTTCGACCGCGACGAAGCCGGCGCCCAGAAGAGCTACGACACCATGTATGCCGCGTACATGCGCATTTTCGGCCGCCTGGGCCTGGAATTCCGCGCGGTGGCGGCCGACACCGGCTCCATCGGCGGCACCCGCAGCCATGAATTCCAGGTAATCGCCGACACCGGCGAGGACCTGCTGGTCTACAACGCCGACTCCGACTACGCCGCCAACATCGAGCTGGCCGAAGCGCCCAGCCTGTACCCCACGCGCGGCGCGGCCACCCAGGCGATGGCCGACGTGGCCACCCCGGGCGCCGCCAAGTGCGAGGACGTGGCCCGCCTGCTGGGCCTGCCGCTGGAGCAGACGGTCAAGTCGATCGTCCTGGCCACCGACGGCGACAAGGGCAAGGTCGACATCTGGCTGCTGCTGCTGCGCGGTGACCACGAGCTGAACGAAATCAAGGCCGGCAAGCTGCCGGGCCTGGCCGGCTTCCGTTTCGCGACCGAGACCGAGATCGTCGAACACTTCGGCTGCAAGCCGGGCTACCTGGGCCCGGTGCGCACTGCGCGCCCGGTGCACGTCATCGCCGACCGCACCGTGGCGAACATGGCCGACTTCGTCTGCGGCGCCAACCGCGAAGACTTCCACATCCAGGGCGTGAACTGGGGCCGCGACCTGCCCGAGCCCGAACTGGTGGCCGACCTGCGCAACGTGGTCGCCGGCGACCCCTCGCCGGACGGCAAGGGCACGCTGTCGATCCAGCGCGGCATCGAGGTGGGACACGTTTTTTATCTGGGTAAAAAATACTCCGAAGCCCTCAAGGCGACCTTCCTGGACGAGACCGGCAAGCCAGCCGTCCTGGAGATGGGCTGCTACGGTATCGGCGTGACCCGCATCGTCGGCGCCGCCATCGAACAGAACCACGACGCACGCGGCATCATCTGGCCGCGCGCCCTGGCACCGTTCGAAGTGGTGATCTGCCCGGTCGGCTGGGGCAAAAGCGAAACCGTGCGTAACACCTCCCTGAAACTGTACGAATCGCTGCTGGCGCGCGGCGTGGACGTCATCCTGGACGACCGCGATGCCCGCCCCGGCGTGATGTTTGCCGAGTGGGAATTGATCGGCGCGCCGCTCCGTGTAACAGTTGGAGAACGCGGCCTGAACGACGGTGTGGTGGAATTGCAGGCCCGTCGGGAAACCGAAGCGGCCAAGATTCCGGTAGAGTCCGCGCTTGAAGCCGTGCTGACGAAACTCGACACGCTGTAAACCTTATAGCAACTACGGACTTTTCGCGTCCCGACCCGCATCATCGAAGCCCGCATCGTGACCGTTCCGAAGTCCGCCGAATCCCGCCTGCAGGTCCGCGTCTACTATGAAGACACGGACGCGGGCGGGGTGGTTTTCTACGCCAACTACCTAAAATTCCTGGAGCGCGCCCGCACCGAGTGGCTGCGCGACCTGGGGGTCAACCAGTCCGGCCTGGCCGCCAGCGAGCAACGGCTGTTCGTCGTCCGCTCGCTGGACATGTCGTACCGCAAGCCGGCCAGACTGGACGATTTGCTTACCATACGCAGCCGGGTCACACGACTGGGCCGCGCTTCGATACACTTCGCGCAGCGCGCAGAACGGGACGGGGAACTGCTTGCCGAAGGCAATATCCAAGTCTGCTGCGTCGATGCCGTCAACATGCGGCCGGTGGAACTGCCGGCCGACGTCCGCGCCAAACTGGAATCAATTCAGGAATAACCATGCAAGCCACCAACGACATGTCGTTGCTTTCGTTGATTTCGCACGCCAGCGTGCCGGTGCAACTGATCATGCTGATGCTCCTGGGCATCTCGATCATGTCCTGGACCTATATTTTCGCCAAGCGGCTGGCCATCAAGCGTGCCCATGCCCAGACCCGCCGCTTCGAGGATGACTTCTGGTCCGGTGGCGACCTGTCGATGCTGCAGCAGGCCGTGGCCTCGCGCCGCGACGAACAAGGCGCCCTGGCCCGCATCTTCGACGCCGGCATGACCGAATTCCTCAAGGCCCGCCGCGGCAACGCCAGCACCGACGCCACCGCCCTGCTCGACGGCCCCCGCCGCGCCATGCGCGCCGCCTACCAGCGCGAAATGGACGCCCTGGAGTCGCACCTGAACTTCCTGGCCTCGGCCGGTTCGGTCTCGCCCTACATCGGCCTGCTGGGCACGGTCTGGGGCATCATGCACGCCTTCATCGGCCTGTCGAACATGCAGCAGGCCACGCTGGCGTCGGTGGCTCCCGGCATCGCCGAAGCGCTGATCGCCACCGCCATCGGCCTGTTCGCCGCCATCCCCGCGGTGGTCGCCTACAACCGTTTCACCAACGACATCGACCGCATCTCGATCCGCTTCGACAGCTTCGTCGATGAATTCCTGAACATTCTGCAACGGCAGGTGCGCTAATGCCCTCGGTAAGCTCGCGCGGCAGATCCGGCCGCCGCATGAAGGCCGACATCAATGTGGTGCCGTACATCGACGTGATGCTGGTGCTGCTGGTCATCTTCATGGTGACCGCGCCGCTGATCACGCCGGGCCTGATCCAGTTGCCCTCGGTGGGCGCGGCATCCGATGTCCCGGTCAAGCCGCTGGAAGTCCAGATTTCGGAAGACGGCAAGATCGCGCTGCGCATGCGCGAGCCTGGCGCCACGCTGCAGGACATCGCCCGCCCCGAACTGGTGGCGCAGGTGCGCTCGCGCATCACCGCGGAAACGCCGGTGGTGATCGCGGCCGACGGCAAGGTGCCGTACGAGACGGTCGTGAAGGTCATGGACGAACTGCGTACCAATGGCATCACCCGCCTGGGCCTGCTGGTGGACCAATCCGCCGGCGGCAACCAGCCCGCTACCGCGAAGAAACGCTAACGCGACGTCCTCCGCCGGCGCCGCCGGCTTGCAACGCTCATGACGCCACCCATCATTCGACACCACAGCGGCCCCCCGGCCACGCCGCCCAACAACGACAACCGGATCGCCCTGGTCCTGGCGTTGCTGGTGCACGCGCTGCTGCTGGCCGTGTTGATCTTCAACCTGAACTGGCGCACCGAAAACCCGGGGCCGGTGGAAGTGCAGTTGTGGGCCGACGGCAATTCGCCCGTCTCGCCCCCGCCGCAGCCACAGCCCGAACCGCCCAAGCCCCAGCCCAAGCCGCAACCCCAGCCGGAACCGGAAAAGACGCCGGAGCCGCCGCCTCCCCCTCCGCCGCCCAAGCCGGAACCGCAAGCCCAGCCCAAGCCTGACGAGGTGGATCCGGAAATCGCGCTGCAGGAAGCCAAGAAAAAGAAGGAGCAGGAAGAGCGGGCACGGCAGGCCGCCGAGGCCGCCAAGGAAAAGGCGCGCCTGGAGGAAGAGCGCAAGCAGGCCGAGCTGAAGGAAAAGAAGCGCCTGGAACAGGAACGCCAGGCCGCCGAGAAGGCCGCTGCGGACAAGGCCGCCGCCGAAAAGGCCGCTGCCGAAAAGGCCGCTGCCGAGAAGGCTGCCGCCGAAAAGAAGGCCAAGGACGACGCCGCCAAGAAGGCGGCCGAGAAAGCCGCCGCCGAAAAGGCCGCAGCGGAGAAGGCCGCTGCCGAGAAAGCCGCGGCTGACAAGGCCGCCGCCGAAAAGGCCGCCGCCGAGAAGAAGGCCAAGGAAGAAGCCGCCAAGAAGGCCGCCGCCGACAAGGCCCTGAAGGACGCGTTCCGCAACGACGCCCTGGGCGCGGCCGGCATTCCCGGCGGCACCGCCGACCGCAACCAGGCCGGTGGCGGGCGCGATAGCGGCTACGGCGCCAAGGTGCGCGCCTGCGTGCAGCCCGGCGTGGCCTACCCGCCGCCGCCGCGCAGCGGATCGGACAATCCGACGGCCCAATACCGGGTACAGTTAGGTTCTGACGGGAAGGTTAACGGGGTCACGCTGACCAGTTCCTCCGGCAACCCGGGCTTCGACCGCGCTGTCGAGACCGGCATCCGCCGTTGCAACCCCTTCCCCAAGCCTTCGACCGGCCGCTACGAGCCCATCATTGACGTTGTGTACAGAATGTATGATTGACAGGAGATTGCTGATTATGACTCCCGCCCATAGCCGACGAGCTTCCCCCCTCGTTCTCTGGCGATCGTATGGATTCGGCCTGTTGCTGCTGGCGCTTGCCTGCCTGATGGCCATCAGGCCCGCCCAGGCGCAGTTGCGTGTCGATATCTCCGGCACCGGCGCCACCCAATATCCCGTCGCCATCGCCGATTTCGCGGTGGATGATGCCCACGGCCGCGCCCTGGCCGAAGTGATCCGCGCCGACCTGACCCGCACCGGCCAGTTCCGCCTCATCAACGCGGCCGGTTCGGGCCTGAACGTCGATTCGCCCATCGCCCATGACGACTGGCGCGCCAAGGGCGCCGACTTCATCGCCTATGGCAGCATCGTGCGCGGCAACGACGGCCGCTACGACGTCCGCTACCGCCTGGCCGACACGGTCAAGAAGGGCCAGTTGGATGGCGTCGCGTTCTCCGGCACCGAGCAGGAACTGCGCCGCGTCGCCCACCAGATCGCCGACCGCATCTATGAAAAGATCACCGGCGTGCGCGGCGTGTTCTCGACCCGCATCGCCTACGTGCTCAAGCAAGGCGCCACCTATGAACTGCAGGTGGCGGACGCCGATGGCCAGAATCCGCAGGTCGCCCTGCGTTCGCGCGAGCCGATCATCTCGCCGTCCTGGTCGCCCGATGGCTCCAAGCTGGCGTACGTGAGCTTCGAATCCGGCAAGCCGGTGGTGTACGTGCACACCCTGGCCACCAGCGCCCGCGTGCCGGTCGCCAACTTCAAGGGCAACAACAGCGCCCCCGGCTGGTCGCCCGACGGCACCCAGCTTGCCGTGGCCCTGACGCGTGACGGTCTGTCGCAAATTTACATCGTTAGCGCGGCCGGCGGCTCGAATATGAAGCGAGTTACGCGTTCTCCCGGGATTGACACCGAGCCGAGCTTTACGCCGGACGGCCGTTCCATTATCTTTACCAGTGACCGCAGCGGCGGGCCGCAAATCTATCAAACCGGCCTGGACGGTGGCGATGCTCGCCGCCTCACGTTTAATGGTGGTTACAACATCTCACCCCGAATTTCCCCAGATGGATCGACGCTGCTGTACGTTGCCAGACGCGACGGCGCGTTCCGGATCGCATCGTTGAACCTGTCCTCCGGCTCGGAGAACTTGTTGACCGATGGTCGTGACGATCAGTCGCCAAGCTTCGCGCCGAACGGCATGCAAGTCCTCTACGCCGCGATTCAAAACGGCCGTAGCGTGCTTGCGGGCGTTTCGAGCGATGGCCGCGTACGGCAGACGCTTTCGGTACTGAATGGGGAAATACGTGAACCGACTTGGGGCCCATTTACCCGATAACACGTGTGACTCTCTTTGCAAAGGAACTATCATGAAGTCGCGCATTGCCAAAAGCCTAACCATCGCCGCTCTGGCCGCCACCCTGGCAGCTTGCAGCTCCGTCCCTCTCGACGATAAAGCGGGTCAGGGCGGAGGCGCTGGCCAAGGATCCTCGGCCTCCGGCCAGATCCTTGATCCCTTCAACCCCCAAAGCATCCTGGCGCAACAGCGCTCGGTGTACTTTGACTTCGACAGCTACACGGTGTCCGACCAGTACCGCGGCTTGGTGGAAACCCACGCCCGCTACCTGGCTTCGCACCAGCAGCAGAAAATCAAGATCGAAGGCAACACCGACGAACGCGGCGGCGCCGAATACAACCTGGCCCTGGGCCAGCGCCGTGCCGACGCAGTGCGTCGCATGATGACCCTGCTGGGCGTCAGCGACAACCAGATCGAAACCATCAGCTTCGGTAAAGAAAAGCCGAAGGCGACTGGCTCGTCGGAAGCCGACTTTGCGGAAAACCGCCGCGCCGATATCGTTTATCAGCGTTAAGCTTTTCGTATAGTTAAGTGCCCCACCACGCGTCGGGACGGTCAACCGGCCGTCCCGACGTTTGTTTTTATCCCCCGGGAATTTTCATGCGCGATAACGTTCTGTCCCTGCGTCCCCTGATGGCGGCCACTGGCCTGGTGCTGGCAGCCCTGACGGCGCCCGCCCACGCTTTCTCCGATGATGAGGCCCGCAAGGCCATCCTGGATTTGCGCCAGCAGGTGCAGCAACAGAACGAGCAGAGCCAACGGGCCAAACTGCAATTGGCCGACCAGATCCAGGCGCTGCAGCAGGAAATCGCCCAATTGCGCGACCAGCTCGAACTGGTGTCGCGCCAGCAGCCCAGCGCCAATAAGCCGGGCGGCGCGCCAGGCGGCGCCAACCCGCCGGGCGCCACGGCCGGCGACCCGCAGGAGCAGGCCGCCTACGACGGCGCCATCGACCTGTTCCGCAAGGGCCAGTACAAGGAGGCGTCCGAATCGCTGGCCGCCTTCACCGCGCTCTACCCCGCCAGCCAGCTCGCGCCCAGCGCCCAGTTCTACCTGGGCAGCAGCCGCTACGCGCTGAAGGATTTCAAGGGCGCCATCGAGCAATTGAACGCCATGGTGCAGAAGGCCCCCGACAACGCCCGCGCCCCCGACGCCCTGCTGGTGATCGCCGGCAGCCAGATCGAGATGAACAACCGCGCCGGCGCCAAGACCACGCTGCAGCGCATCGTCCGCGACTACCCGACCACGCCGGCCGCCAACACGGCCAAGAGCCGCCTGCAACTGCTGCAGTAATGGCGCAAGCCGCTTCAGCGGTCGCCGCCTACCGGCACATCCTGCGCCGCCGCGCGGGGCTCATCGCCCTGCTGCTGGCGGCGATTTGCATTGGGCTGCTGCTCGACTTCACACTCGGCCCCTCGGGCCTGGGCTGGGGCGAACTGTGGCGCACACTGAGCGCGCCGGCGTCGGCCGATCCGACGCTGCGCGTGATCGTGTGGGATATCCGGCTACCTTACGCCCTCATGGCCGCGCTGGTCGGCATGGCGCTGGGCCTGGCGGGCGCGGAAATGCAGACCATCCTGAACAATCCCCTGGCGAGCCCATTCACGTTGGGCGTGTCGTCGGCGGCCGCCTTCGGCGCGTCGCTGGCCATCGTGCTGCACCTGGGCGTGCCCGGCATCCCCGACGGCTGGCTGATCGCCGGCAATGCCTTCCTGTTCGCCATGCTGGCGGCCCTGCTGCTGGACGGCGTGGCACGCCGGGGCGGCATCAACACCTCGGGCGTGGTGTTGTTCGGCATCGCCATGGTGTTCACCTTCAACGCGCTGGTGTCGCTGGTGCAGTTCACCGCCAGCGCCGAGGCGCTGCAGAGCCTGGTGTTCTGGACCATGGGCAGCCTGGCGCGCTCGAGCTGGACCACGGTCGCCGCGCTGGGATTGGCGTTCGCGCTGGCGCTGCCGCTGGCCATGCGCCAGTCCTGGAAACTGACCGCGCTGCGGCTGGGCGAGGAACGCGCCGCCAGTTTCGGCGTGGACGTGCGCCGCGTGCGCGTGACGGCGCTGGCGCGCGTCAGCCTGCTGTCGGCGCTGGCGGTGGCGTTCGTCGGCACCATCGGGTTCATCGGCCTGATCGCGCCCCATATCGCCCGCCGGCTGGTGGGCGAGGATCACCGCTTTTTCCTGCCGGGCAGCGCGCTGGTGGGCGGCGTCATCCTGTCGCTGGCCTCGGTGGCGTCCAAGAACCTCGCGCCCGGCGTCATCGTGCCGGTCGGGATCGTAACCTCGCTGATCGGCATTCCATTCTTCGTCGCGGTGGTGCTGCGCCGGAGGCTGCCATGACGGGCGCCACGCGTGCGCCGGCGCTGGCGATCGACGGCATCAGCGCCGGCTATGGCGGCACGGACGTGCTGCACGACCTGTCCTTGCCGCGCCTGGGTGCTGGCGAGGTCACGGCCCTGCTGGGCCCCAATGGCAGCGGCAAATCGACGCTGCTCAAGGCGCTGGCGGGACTGGTGAAGGTGCGCGCCGGACGGGCGCGACTAAACGACCTGGAGCTGGCGCGGATGGATTTCGCCACCCGCGCGCGCCATCTGGTCTATCTGCCGCAAAGCCTGCCGGCCGCCGTGCACCTGCGCGTGTTCGAATCGGTGCTGGTGGCGGCCCGCGCCAGTGAGGCCGAGGGTCCGCCGACGGACCTGCACGGGATCGACCGGCTGCTGGAAAGGCTGGGCATCGGCCATCTGGCGCTGTCCTACCTGGACGCGCTGTCCGGCGGCCAGAAGCAACTGGTGGGGCTGGCGCAGGCGCTGGTGCGGCGGCCGCGCGTGCTGCTGCTGGACGAACCGCTGTCGGCGCTGGACCTGAATTACCAGTTCCATGTGATGCGGCTGCTGAAACAGGAAACCGCCGACCACGGGCTGATCACGGTGATCGTTCTGCATGACCTGAACGTGGCGCTGCAGCACGCCGACCGGGCGGTGATGATCCATGGCGGCAGGCTGGTTGCCGCGGGCGCGCCGGCCGACGTCATCACGCCGGCCGCGCTGGCCGCCGTGTATGGCGTGCGGGGCCGGGTCGAGGCCTGCTCGCGGGGACGGCTGCAGGTGCTGATCGACGATCTGGAGGCCGATCCGCACTGACCCCGCGGCGGCTTTCGTCTGCCCGCGCCAGGGCGCGGGGCTTTCCAGGCTGCGCTAGGCGCGCTGCGCCACGTCCGCGACCGGCGCGCCGGTCATGGCGGCCAATTGCCGCGGCGTCAGGTTGAAGACCGCGTGCGGGTGCCCCGCCGCCGCCCACAGGCTGTCGTACTGGAACAGGTCCTGGTCGAGCAGCATCACGGGCTTGACCGCGTGACCGATCGGGCAGACGCCGCCGATGGCGTAACCGGTCATCTCGCGCACGAACTTGGCGTCCGCCTTGGCCAGCGCGCCGACCTGCTCCGCGACCTTGGACTCATCGACGCGGTTGATACCGCTGGCGATGACCAGCACCGGCGCGTCGTCGGCGGCCCGGCGGAAGATGATCGACTTGGCGATCTGTGCCACCTCGCACCCCAGCCCCGCCGCCGCCTCGGCCGAGGTCTTGCCCGTCTGCGGTAGCACCACCACCGGCTTGTCATGGCCCATCTCGGCCAGCAGGCGGGCGACGCGTTGGGCGGACTCGGGAAGATCGGCGGGGGTGGCGAGGGACATCTGGCGAACTCCGTTCAAGACAAAAAGATCGGGAATCGAGTTTATCAGCCCGGCGAATGCCCCCGCCGCGGGCGCGGGCGTGCCGCTGCCGAGGGAGTGAAACGGCTAGAATGCGCGGCTGGCCTTCCCGACCCCGACCCGATGCGTTCCGAACCCGTCCTGCCCCTGCAAAGCGCCGATATCGGCGGCTATGCCATGTCCTACACCGAATACGGCGAAGGGGCGCCCCTGGTGCTGGTGCACGGCTCGTTGTCGGACTGTCGCTACTGGAAATCGCAGATGGCGCCGCTGGGCCGTTCGTTCCGGGTGCTGGCGGTGAGCCTGCGCCGCTATTGGCCCGAAAGCTGGGATGGCGAAGGCGACGGTTTCTCGGTGGCGCAGCACGGCGCCGACGTGCTGGCGTTCATCGACAAGGTGGCGGGCGGTCCCGCCCATCTGGTGGGCCATTCGCGCGGCGGCCGCGTGGCCCTGGAAGCCGCGCTGGCCCGCCCCGACGCACTGCGCAGCCTGACGCTGGCCGACCCCGGCCTGCCGCTGCCTGGCGGCGACGACGCCCGGGGCGGTTTTCGCCAGCGGGCGCTCGAACTGATCCGCGACGGCGCCGTGGAAGAAGGCCTGGCGCTGTTCGTGGACACGGTGACCGGGCCGGACACCTGGCAACGCATGGTGCCCTGGTTCAAGGAAATGGTGCGCGACAACGCCGGCACGCTGTTCGGCCAGGCCCGCGAGACGCCGGCCTCGCTGAGTCCGCAGGAGATTGCCTCGCTGACGCTGCCGACGCTGCTCATCGGCGGCGCGTTGAGCCCCGATCCCTACCCCGCCGTGCTCGACGCGCTGGAGAGCTGGCTGCCGCAATCGCGGCGGGTGGACATTGCCGGCTCGTCGCATGGCATGAACCTGGGCAACCCGCGCGCCTTCAACGGCGCCATCGAATCGTTCCTGCGCGGCTGAGCGGCGCGCCGTCAGGGCTCGACCGACGGCGTGTGCTTGAGGCGCTTGAGCACGAAGGTCGAGCGGCTGTGCCGCACGCCGGGCAGCTTGTAGAGCCGCTTGCGCAGGAACTCTTCATAACCCTCGGTGCCGGCCACCGCGACCTTGATCAGGTAGTCGTATTCGCCCGTCACCAGGAACGCTTCCACCACTTGCGGCAGGCGGGTGATCGCCTCGCCGAAGCGCGCCAGCGTGTGATCGTCGTGGTGCTCGAGCGTGACCTCGATCATGACCGTGTCGGGCAGGCCCAGCGCCTTCTGGTTCAACAGGGCCGCATAGCCCTCGATCACGCCCGCGTCCTCCAGCGCCTTGACCCGGTTCCAGCAGGGCGTGGGCGACAGGCCGACCTGCTCGGCCAGCTTCAGGTTGGTGAGGCGGCCGTCGGTGCGCAGCGCGCGCAGGATCTTGCGGTCGGTTTCGTCGATTTTGGGTGGCGTGGACACGGGGCGGAAAATCCGTAGAAGAGACTATCCCTGCAAAAGCTGATTCTAGAGGATATATATTCCTTCAATACCGCCAAATTGGCGGGAATCAGGAAACCTATTTTCCCGACCCGGCCGTAGACTTTCCGTCAAGACGGGCATTACCCCGCCCGTCGGATCCAGCGCCCGCGCCGTGGCACAACCCGGCGCCGACGCCGGTGTAGTCCACCGCAGTGTGCCGCGCGCCGATCCGCGCGGCGGGAAATCATGTCTCACGCAGCAGCAGTCCCCGCAAGAACCGGCCTGGGCCTGTCCGGCACCGCCATGCTCCTGGCCGCGCCGGCGCTCTTCGCCTCCAACATGGTGGCCGCCCGCTGGGCCCACGACGCCGCCCTTCCCCCCGTGTTCCTGGCTTTCGGCCGCTGGCTGATCGCCTTCCTGATCCTGTTGCCGCTGGCCGCGCCGGCCTTGCTGCGGCATCGCCAGGCGCTGTGGCGCGGCCTGCCCACGCTGCTGCCGCTGGCGGTGCTGGGCATGGGCGTGGCGGTGGCGCCGCAGTACATCGGCGCCCAAAGCACCAGCGCCACCAATATCGCGCTGATCTTCTCGTGCAGCCCGATCCTGGTGGCGCTGCTGGAAGCGGTCATCTGGCGCAAGCCTCTCTCGCCCCTGCGCGCCGCCGGGCTGGCGCTGGCGCTGGGCGGCGTGCTGGTGGTGCTGACGCGCGGCGACGCCTGGGCGCTGGCGCGGCTGGCGTTCGGCCAGGGCGACCTGTGGGTGCTGCTGGCCGCCACCGGCTGGGCGCTCTATACGGTGCTGCAGAAGCGCCTGGCGCAGCCGGCGGTGCCGGATGGCGCGCGGCTGGCGGCGATGATGCTGGGCGGCGCGATCGCGCTGGCGCCGTTCGCCGGCATCGAGGCCGCCACCGGCGCCATCCCGCCCTGGAGCGATCCACGGCTGGCGGCGGTCCTGCTGTTCCTGGCGGTCGTGCCGAGCCTGGGCGCGTATTACGTCTACGGCCGGCTGATCAGCCGCGCCGGCCCCGCCACCGCGGGCCTGTCGATGTTTTTGGTGCCGGTGTATGCCGCGCTGCTGGCCTGGCCACTGCTGGGCGAGGCGCCGCAACTGTTCCATGCTTATGGCTTCGTGATGATCCTGCTGGGCGTGAAGCTGGCGTCCTCGCGCATGCGGACGGCGACGGCCGGCGCCGCCGCGCCGGCCTGACGTGCCAGCCTGAAGCGCGAGAAAGAAAAAAGGGCCACCGCGCGGGTGGCCCTTGTTACGAGCGATTCCGGATTCAGCGGCCCGTGCCCTGGGCCGCGATCACTTCCTGCGCCACCTGGCGCGGCGCTTCGGCGTAGTGCTTGAACTCCATCGTGTAGGTGGCGCGGCCCTGCGTCAGCGAGCGCAGCGAGGTGGAGTAGCCGAACATCTCGGCCAGCGGCACCTCGGCCCGCACCACCTTGCCGCCGCCCCCGGCGATGTCTTCCATGCCCTGGACCATGCCACGACGGGACGACAGGTCGCCCATGACGTTGCCGGTGAAGTCCTCGGGCGTTTCCACCTCGACCTGCATCATCGGCTCCAGCAGCACCGGGTCGGCGCGCCGCATACCTTCCTTGAAGGCCATCGAACCGGCCATCTTGAAGGCGTTCTCGTTCGAGTCCACGTCGTGGTACGAACCGAAGAACAGCGTCACCTTCACATCGACCACCGGATAGCCCGCCAGCACGCCGGCGTTGAGCGCCTCGCGGATGCCCTTGTCCACCGCCGGGATGAACTCGCGCGGCACCACGCCGCCCTTGATGGCATCGACGAACTCGTAGCCCTTGCCAGGCTCCTGCGGCTCGAGCTTGAGCACCACGTGGCCGTACTGGCCGCGTCCGCCCGACTGCTTGACGAACTTGCCTTCGACTTCGTCACAGGTCTTGCGGATGGTCTCGCGATAGGCCACCTGCGGCTTGCCCACCGTGGCCTCGACGCCGAACTCGCGCTTCATGCGGTCGACCAGGATCTCCAGGTGCAGCTCGCCCATGCCGGAAATGATGGTCTGGCCGGACTCCTCGTCGGTGCGCACGCGGAACGAGGGATCTTCCTGCGCCAGCCGGCCCAGGGCGATGCCCATCTTTTCCTGGTCGGCCTTGGTCTTAGGCTCGACCGCCTGCGAGATGACCGGCTCGGGGAACACCATGCGTTCGAGCACGATGACGTGCGCCGGATCGGTCAGCGTATCGCCCGTGGTGACGTCCTTGACGCCTACCGCGGCGGCGATGTCGCCGGCATAGACCTCGGTGATCTCGCGCCGCTCGTTGGCGTGCATCTGCAGGATGCGGCCCAGGCGTTCCTTCTTTTCCTTGACCGGGTTGTAGACCGAGTCGCCGGACTTGACCACGCCGGAGTAGACGCGGAAGAACACCAACTGGCCGACGAACGGGTCGGTCATGATCTTGAAGGCCAGCGCCGAGAACGGTTCCTTGTCGGTGGGATGGCGTTCGATTTCGTGGTCGCGCTCGTCGTGGCCCTTGATGGCGGGCACGTCGACCGGCGACGGCAGGTAGTCGATGACGGCATCCAGCATGGCCTGCACGCCCTTGTTCTTGAAGGCGCTGCCGCACAGCATCGGCACGATCTCGTTGGCGACCGTGCGCTGGCGCAGGCCCTGCTTGATCTCGGCCTCGGTCAGCGCCTCGCCGCCCAGGTATTTCTCCAGCAGCGTTTCATTGGCCTCGGCGGCCTTCTCGACCATCTTGTCGTGCCATTCCTGCGCCTGCGCCTGCAGCGCCGGTGGAATGTCACGGTACTCGAAACGCACGCCCTGGCTGGCGTCGTCCCAGATGATGGCTTTCATCTTGACAAGGTCGATGACGCCCTCGAAGCCGTCCTCGGCGCCCACCGGCAGTTGCACCGGCACGGCGTCGCCCTTGAGACGTTCGCTGATCTGGCGCTGCACGCGCAGGAAGTCCGCGCCGACGCGGTCCATCTTGTTGACGAAGGCCAGCCGCGGCACGCGGTACTTGTTGGCCTGGCGCCAGACGGTCTCGGATTGCGGCTGCACGCCGCCGACCGCGTCATAGACCATGACCGCGCCATCCAGCACGCGCATGGAGCGCTCGACCTCGATGGTGAAGTCGACGTGGCCCGGCGTGTCGATGATGTTGATGCGGTGTTCGGGATAATTGCCGCCCATGCCCTTCCAGAAGGCGGTGGTGGCGGCGGACGTGATGGTGATGCCGCGTTCCTGTTCCTGCTCCATCCAGTCCATCACGGCGGCGCCGTTGTGCACTTCGCCGATCTTGTGGGTGATACCGGTATAGAAGAGGATGCGCTCGGTGGTCGTCGTCTTGCCCGCGTCGATGTGGGCGCTGATGCCGATGTTCCGGTATAGCTCGATAGGCGTCTTGCGAGTCATGGCCTCGTTCCTTGCAGTAATCACCAGGAGTAGGCGGCAGGTCCGACCGGATACTGCCGCGGCGGGCGCCATGCCGCGTTGAGAGGTGTGCTCGGGTGTTGCGAAACCGCGCCCGCACTTATCCGTAAATATTACGCGCCGCGGGCCGGTTTACAAGCTTTAGCCATATGGGTCATAGGGAATGGCGCGGACAAGAAAAAGCCCCTCGCCAGGAGGGGCCGGGCCCGGCATCGGCGCCGGGAGGCCTGACAGCGGCCTGACACGGGCAACGAGGCCGGATTTACTTCTTTTCTTCCTTGACGCGGTACACCAGCACGGCGGTGCTGGCCAGCGACAGCACCTTGGCGGTGACGCTGCCCAGCAGCAGGCGCGACAGGCCGCTGCGGCCGTGGCTGCCGATGAAGATCAGGTCGCAACCGGCGTCGGCGGCGGCCTGGACGATGCCGTCGGCCACGTTGAAGTTGGACACGGCGCGCGCCTCGGACTTCACGCCGGCGGTGTCGGCGCGGTCGGTGATCTGCTTGAGGTACTTGTCGGCCTGCTCGGCCGAGGCCTTTTCGTAGTCTTCGTCGGTGATGGCGTAGGCCGCGGCCATGCCGTCGAAACCGATGGTGGCGGCGAACGGCTGCGTCACGTAGAGGGCGACGACGTCAGCGCCCACCGAGCGCGCGAAGGAAATGCCGGCGTTGGCGGCTTGGGCCGACAGCGGCGAGCCGTCGGTGGGAATCAGGATCTTCTTGAACATCTTGCCTGCTCCTGTTTGAGAGGAAGCTCCATGCTACCGGAAACCCGCCAGGTTCACATCAAGCGAACCCGGGGTCCTTGATGCGCGTCAACCCAGTTGCTGGGCGGCGGCGAACAGATTGGTGCAGCGGGTGCCGGTGCGGCAGTACGCCAGCACCGGGCCCGGCAGGGTGCGCAGCAATTCGGCGAAGCGGACCACATCGGCGGCGGTCATGGCGCTGCCGACGACCGGCTGGTATTCGATTTTCAGGCCGGCGGCGGCGGCGGCCTTGGACACGTCGGCGGCGGTCGGCTGGTCGGGGCCGCCCTCGAAGTCGGGACGGTTGATGATGACGCTCTTGTAGCCGGCGGCGGCCACGTCGGCCATGTCGTCGGGGCCCAGTTGCGGGGCGACGGCGAAATTCTCGGTGAGGGGTTTGATGGGTGCGGACATGGCGATTCCTTGATGGGGGTGACTGCGTATTATTGTAGGAGCCGTTTCAGGCGAAAAGCTTTTCCAGCATATTCCACACGCCCCGGTCATCGACCATCGGCACCGAGAACCGCAACATGGTCGACGGCCCCTGGGATGGCGAGAACAGCGTGCCGGGCGCCAGCAGCATGCCCTGGTCGGCGGCGGCGCGAGCCAGCACCTCGCTGTCGCGCCCGCAATCGGCCCACACGAACATGCCTGCCTGCGGCTCGTGCCGGATCGTCAGGCCGAGCTTCTGCAGGCCCTTCAGGCAGCGCTGGCGGGCCTCGTCCACCCGCAGCCGCACGCGCTCGATATGGCGCCGGTACTGTCCTTCCATCAGCACCCGGTGCACCACCCGTTCGCCCAGCTCGGGCGAAGTCAGCCCGGCCAGCATCTTCAGGTCGGCCAGCTTCTGCAGGATGTCGGGATTGGCGGCCAGATAGCCCACGCGCAGGCTGGCCGCCAGCATCTTGGAATAGCCGCTGACCAGGATCACGCGATTGAGCCGGTCCAGCACCGCCAGCTTCATGGCGCCGCCCGGATGCAGCTCGCCGTAGGTGTCGTCTTCCACCACCATGAAATCGTGACGCTCGGCGATGCGCAGGATGTCGTAGGCGGCGCCCGCCGACAAAGTGTGGCCGGTGGGGTTGTGGACCGCGCTGTTGATGATGAACAGCTTCGGCTTGTGCTGCGCCGCCAGTTGCTCCAGCAAGGCGGTGTCGGGACCGTCGGGACCGCGCGGCACGCCGATCAGCCGGGCGCCGAAGGCGGCCAGGCGGCCAAAGATGACGAACCAGGCCGGATCCTCGACCAGCACGGTGTCGCCGGGCTGCACCAACAGGCGGGCGATCAGGTCCAGGGCATGGGTGACGCCATTGGTGGTGAGCAGATTGCGTTCGGGATGAGCGGGCACGCCGTCGCTCTGCAGCGAGGCGGCGATCTGCTGGCGCAGCGGCGAAAACCCCTGCGGATGGCCGTAGGAAACGAGATGGCCGCGCACCGAGCGGCCCACCGCACGCACCGCGCCCGCCACCATTTCGGGATCGAGCCAGTCGGCCGGCAGCAAGCCGGCGCCGCCCGGCATGCCTGGCCCGCCGCCCTCGCGGAACATGCTACGCAGCAGCCAGGCGATATCGACCCGCGCCGGCGGCGTGAAATTCTGCGTGGAAGCGGGCACGGCGACCGGGGCCAGCGGCCCGCTGCGCGCGCGCACGAAAAAGCCGGCGCCGCGCCGCGATTGGACCAGACCGCGCGCCACCAGCCGGTCGTAGGCTTCCACCACCGTGAAACGGCTGACGCCGGACTGCTCGGCCATCTTGCGGATGGACGGCAGGCGCGTCCCCGGCCGCAAGCCTTGCTCGTCGATGCGCCGGGCCAGGCCGTCGGCCAATTGCGCCACCAGCGTGGCGTCGGCCTGGCGCACCGGCTGCCAGGGCATGGAAGGCGAAGTAACTGTCATGGGGATTTCACCAGGCCAGCGGTTGAAGTGACATGTATAAGTGTACCGGTACTGTACCGATAACTATGCGTAGAGTGACAGCAATGGCATCAGCCCGCAAGCCCCGCGGACCGCTCCGCCGCATCGCCATGGCAAGGCTGCGGCCAGGGCTGCCACGGGGACCGGCCGCAGCCCTGTTTCATTGGAGTCAAGAAATGACGTTGTTCCCCGCCAGCCTGGCCGACGTGCCGCTCGCTTCCCTGTCCTTGCTGGGTCCCCTGGCAATGTTCGCCCTGGTCAGTTCGATCACGCCGGGGCCGAACAACGTCATGCTGGCCGCGTCCGGCCTGAACTTCGGCTTTCGCCGCAGCATGCCGCACCTGCTGGGCGTGAACCTCGGCTTCACGCTGATGATTTTCCTGGTGGGCGTGGGGCTGGGATCAGTGTTCCAACAGGTGCCGCAGCTTTACACGGTGCTCAAATACGTGGGCGCAGCCTACCTGCTGTACCTGGCCTGGAAGATCGCCAACTCGGGCGGCATGGAGGATGGCGCCGTCAGCGGCAAGCCGATGACCTTCCTGCAGGCCGCCGCCTTCCAGTGGGTCAACCCCAAGGCCTGGGTGATGGCCGTCGGCGTGATCGCCACCTATACGCCGCAGGCCGGCTTCTTCGCCAACCTGGTCATCGCCACGGTGGTGTGCGGCATCGTCAACCTGCCGAGCATCGGCATCTGGGTCACCTTCGGCACCGCACTGCGGCGCGTGCTGCACAAGCCGTGGGCGATCCGCGCCTTCAACGTCAGCATGGCGCTGCTGCTGGTGGCCTCGCTGTATCCGGTGGCGCTGGAAGCCTTCCACTGACGCGGCCGGATCAGGCCCGCAGCGCCACCACCACGGCGGGCGTGACCAGCACGTTGAACAGCCCTGCCATCACCATCACCAGGCCGGCCACCGCGCCCTCTTCCGCCGCCAGTTCGCGCGCCTTGGCCGTGCCGGCGCCGTGGGCGCCCATGCCGAACAGGGCGCCCCGAGCCAGGGCTGAACGCAGGGGCAGCCAGCGGCGCATGAGCTGGCCGATAGCCGCGCCGAAGACGCCGGTGACGATGACGAACACCGCGGTCAGGTCGGGTGCGCCGCCGACGTGCGACGACACCGCCACCGCGAACGGCGTGGCCACCGAGCGCGGCAACAGGCTCAGCCGCAGATCCGGCGGCAGGTCCAGCAGGCTGCCCAGCAACCAGGCGCTGAGTCCGGCGATGGCGCTGCCGACCACCACCCCCGCCGCCAGCACCGGCCAGTAGCGGCGGATAAGCGCGCGCTGCTCGTACAGCGGCAGCGCGAAGGCAACGATCACCGGCCCCAGCATCAGCATCAGCCAGTGCGAGCCCGACATGTAGTCGCGATAGCCGGTATGCAGGAGCAACGCCAGCATCAGCAACAGGGCCGGCGCCACCACCAGCGTCGACGTCCACCAGTACGCATAGCGGCGATAGAACAGGCGTGCGCAGGCATAGGCCAACACGGTGGCCAGCGGCCAGAACAGCAGGTTGAATTCAGCCCGCATGGCGGTTCATCCATCGGTAGCCGAGGTCGATCGTCAGCGCTGTGCCCGCCATGACCAGCGCTGTGCCCAGCAGGATCACGGCCAACAGCTTGGCGCCCAGCACGCCCAGGAATTCGCGGTGGTCCAGCAACGACATCACCGCGGGCACGAAGAACAGCAGCATCTCGCCCAGCAACCAGCTCGCGCCCCGGTGCACGTTGCGAACGCGCAGCAGGCCCGAAGCCAGCAACGCCAGCACCAGCGCCATGCCGATGACGCCGCCCGGCACCGGCAGGCCGGCGGCATTGGCCAGCATCTGGCCCAACAGGGAAAACAGGGTGATGAGGACGATCTGCAGCAAGCGGCTGCGGCGCAGCAGGCTGCGCAGGAGAACGGGATAGCGTGGGCGAGACATGGGTGAAATTCCTTGGGATGGAAACGTTTTACGCCTGGCCAGGGCATAGATAAAATGAATTTGATGAATTCAACCCATTCCAATCAGGCATAGTTATGGATCTGCGCCCCTTGCGCGCCTTGGTGGAGGTGGTCCGCCAGGGCGGTTTTTCCCAGGCGGCCAAGGTCGTGTTCGCCACCCAGCCCACGGTCAGCAAGGCCGTGCGGCAACTGGAGGATGAAATCGGCATGCCCTTGCTCGACCGCCAGGCGCAGCCGCCGCGGCTGACCGAGGCAGGCGAGATCGTCTACCGGCGCGCGGTCAAGATGTTGGCCGAACGCGACGATCTCTACGCCGAGCTGGACGAGCTGCGCGGCCTGAAACGCGGCGTGTTGCGGCTGGGCCTGCCGCCACTGGGCAGCAACGCGCTGTTCGCGCCGATGTTCGCGCGCTTTCGCAGCCGCTATCCGCAGATCGAGATCAGCCTGCTGGAACATGGCGGCCATCGGCTCGAGGAAATGGTGATGGCCGGCGAAATCGAGCTGGCCGCGTCGCTGCGCCCGGAATCCGGCGAACTCGATTGGCAGCCGGTGGCGCGCGAGCCGTTGATCGCGCTGTTGCCCGCCGACCATGCTGGTGCGCGCGCCGCCGCTATCGACCTGGAACAACTGCGCGACTCGCCCTTCATCCTGTTCGAGACCGGCTTCGCGCTGAACCGCGTCATCCTCGATGCCTGCCAGCGGGCCGGCTTCACCCCGGCGATTGCCGCCCGCAGCGGCCAGACCGACTTCATCGCGGCGCTGGTCATGGCCGGCCTGGGGGTCGCCTTCCTGCCGCGCCTGAAGGCCAACGAGGAGCGGCATGCGGGCGTGGCGCGGGTGCCGTTGCGCGATCCCGGCACGGACTGGGAAATGGGCCTGGTGTGGCGACGCGGCGGCTATCTTTCGCACGCCGCCCAGGCCTGGCTGGCACTGGCGCGCGAGATGCATCCGGATACCGCTTGACGCGAGCCGTCAACAACCGCCGTTGTATGCTGGCGGCGGAACCGTGCCCGTCGGCGCGGGTCATATCCTCCATGCCCGCCCTGCCCCGCCTCACCCTGCGCCGCCTGATCGGCGCCGCCGTGCTCGCCGCCGCCAGCGTGGTCGGCTGCTCGCAGCTCGACTCCTGGCAGCGCCAGACCATCTTCTCGCCGCAATCCGAGCCGCAGACATGGTGGCGCGAGCCGGCCAAGGGCACGCAGGTCTACGACCTGGCGCTGGCCAACGGCGACAAGGTTCGGGCCTGGTACTGGCAAAGCCCGCAGGCCGACGCGCCCACCGTGCTGTATCTGCATGGCGCGCGCTGGAACCTGAACGGCAGCGCCTTCCGCATCGACGGCTGGACCCGCAAGGGCTATTCGATCCTGGCCATCGACTACCGCGGTTTCGGCGCGTCGACGCCGCGCCTGCCGTCCGAGGCCAGCGCGCTGGAAGATGCCATGGCCGGCTTGAAGGAATTGGCCCGCCTGCAACCGGACCCGGCGCGCCGCTTCGTCTATGGCCACAGCCTGGGCGGCGCCATTGCGATCAACCTGGCGGCGCGCCCGGAGCAACCGGACTTCGCCGGGCTGATCGTCGAATCCAGTTTCACCAGCATCAGCGCGATGCTGTCCACCATGAAGTGGGGCCGCGTGCCCGGCGCCAGCCTGCTGGTCACGCAACCGTTCGACTCGGTGCAGACGCTGGCGCAGCTCCACACGCCGATGCTGTTCATGCATGGCACCGCCGATCGCGTAGTGCCGCACACCATGAGCGACGAGCTTTACGCCGCCGCCCGGGGAGTGGCGCCCGAACTGAAGCGGCTGGTCAAGATCGAGGGCGCGACGCATTCGGGCGCGTTCCGCAGCGGCGAGCAATACGACGACGCCGTGAAGACCTTCATGCGCGACGCCAGCCGCGCCTATCAACGCAAGGCCGGCTGACCCGCGCGCCGCGCCACCACGGGCCGAGCCATCCGTCGCGCCCGCGGGATCGGGCGTGCACGCCGGATCCCGCGGGCGGGCGCGGCATTCCGCTGGCTCCCCTTCCCGCCCATTCCCCTGCGCCTTCGGGCGCCCACACCGTCCTCCCCGGGGAAACCCGCTCTCGGGAAACTCCCATATCAAAATATCTTCTAAATATATTTAACGGATATTAGACTTTCTCCCACCCGCCGCCCTTCCTTCGCGGCGCCGGCCATCCGAGGAGAATCCAGTTGAGTAACGTGCGTTGGCAGGGCGTCTTTCCTGCCGTAACCAGTAAGTTCCATGCCGACGAAACCCTCGACTTCGAAGCGATGCGCAAGCACTTCGGCTTCCTGATCGACAACGGCGTGCATGGCCTCGTCACCTGCGGTTCGCTCGGCGAAGCCAGCACCCTGACGCTGGAGGAAAAGCTGGCGGTGACGCGTTGCGCCGTGGAAGTCAGCGGCGGCCGCATCCCCGTGCTGGCCAACGTGTCGGAAACCAGCACCCGCGAGGCGCTGCGCTTCATCAAGGCGGCGGTGGACCTGGGCGTGGACGGCTTCATGCTGATGCCGTCGCTCATCTACGTGGCCGATGCGCGCGAGGCGATGCAGAGCATCCGCACCATGGCCGAGGCCGCCGCCAAGCCCTGCATGATCTACAACAACCCGGTCGCCTACCGCGTCGACCTCAAGCCCGAGCACATGGCCGAGCTGGCCGATTGCCAATGGCTGGTGGCGATCAAGGAAAGCAGCGACGACATCCGCCGCGTGACCGACCTGCGCAACAAGCTGGGCGACCGCTATCAACTGTTCATCGGCGTCGACGACCTGTCGTTCGAAGCCCTGGCGCTGGGCGCCGACGGCCTGCTGGCCGGCCTGGTGACCGCCTTCCCGCGCGAGACCGTGGCGCTGTACGACCTGATGAAGGCCGGCAAGTGGCAGGAAGCGCTGGCGCTGTACCAGTGGTTCACGCCGCTGCTGCACCTGGATGTGTCGACCAAGCTGGTGCAGAACATCAAGCTGGCCGAGACCCTGGCCGGCGTCGGCAACGAGCACGTGCGTCGTCCGCGCCTGCCGCTGGTGGGCGCCGAGCGCGAGCGCTGCGCCGGCATCATCGAAGCGGCGCTGGCCAAGCGGCCGCGGCAATACCAGTCGAAGTAAACGACCCAGCCCGAAGCAGGACCGGCGCGCCCGCAGGGCCGGGGCGCGCCATCCTCCCGCCAGCCTCTCGGACACCATGCACAGCGACATCATCCTTCAGACCCGGGGCCTCACCAAGGAATTCCGCGGCTTCGTGGCGGTCAACGACGTCAACCTGAGCGTCAGGCGCGGCGCGATCCATGCGCTGATCGGTCCCAACGGGGCCGGCAAGACCACGGTCTTCAACCTGCTCACCAAGTTCCACATCCCCACGCGCGGTGAGATCGTCTACGACGGCGTCGACATCACCGGCGAACGGCCGGCGCAGACGGCGCGGCGCGGCATCGTGCGCTCGTTCCAGATCTCGGCGGTGTTCCCGCAATTGTCGGTGCGCGAGAACGTGCGCGTGGCCTTGCAGCGCAAGCTGGGCGTGGACTATTGCTTCTGGCGTTCGGAGCGCTCGCTGGAGCGGCTGCATGCGCGGGTCGAGGAACTGGTCGACCAGGTCGGCCTGCGCGGGCAACTGGACGTGGCCGCCGGCGACCTGCCCTACGGCCGCAAGCGCACGCTGGAGATCGCCACCACGCTGGCGCTGGAGCCGGAACTGCTGTTGCTGGATGAGCCGACGCAAGGCATGGGCCACGAGGACGTGGACCGCGTCAAGCACCTGATCAAGCAGGTCTCGGCCGGCCGCAGCATCCTGATGGTGGAACACAACATGAAGGTGGTGGCCGACATCTGCGACACCATCACCGTCCTGCAACGCGGCGAGATCCTGGCCGAGGGTCCGTACGCCGAGGTGTCCGCGAACCCCGCGGTGCGCGAAGCGTACATGGGAGCGGAAGATGAATGACAAGACCCCGGCGCGGTCCATGCTGGAGATCCGCGATCTGCACGCCTGGTATGGCGAATCGCACATCCTGCACGGCATCGACCTGGACGTGAAGGCGGGCGAGTGCATCACGCTGCTGGGCCGCAATGGCGCGGGCCGCAGCTCGACCCTGAAGTCGGTGCTGGGCCTGGTGGGCCGGCGCAGCGGCTCCATCAAGGTGCAAGGCCAGGAAACCATCGGCCTGCCGCCGCACAAGATCGCGCGCCGGGGCATCGGCTATTGCCCCGAAGAGCGCGGCATCTACGCCTCGCTGACCGCCGAGGAGAACCTCATGCTGCTGCCCTCGGTAGGACCGGACGGCATGTCGGTGGAAGAGATCTACACGATGTTCCCCAACCTGAAGGAACGCGCCCACAGCCCCGGAACGCGGCTGTCGGGCGGCGAGCAGCAGATGCTGGCGATGGCGCGCATCCTGCGCACCGGCGCCCGCCTGCTGCTGCTCGATGAAATCACCGAAGGCCTGGCGCCCGTCATCGTGCAGGCGCTGGGCCGGGTGATCCGGCAATTGCAGGAGCGCGGCTACACCACCGTGCTGGTCGAGCAGAACTTCCGCTTCGCCCGGCACCTGGCGGACCGCCATTACGTCATCGAACATGGCCAGGTGGCCGCCGTGATCGAGCGGGCCGAGGTCGAGCGGTCGCAGGACCGGCTCAACACCCTGCTCGGCATCTGAAGGCCGTCGCGCGCAGTTCCCCGTCATTGCAGTTCCCGTGTTGCTTCCGACCGCAGTCCCCCCATTCCCCTACGGAGCGTAGTCAGATGAAATTGAATCGAATTGCAGCGGCGCTGTGCGCCATCGGCTTGGCGG
Organism: Achromobacter dolens; assembly: GCF_902859745.1. Lineage (GTDB taxonomy): Bacteria > Pseudomonadota > Gammaproteobacteria > Burkholderiales > Burkholderiaceae_B > Achromobacter > Achromobacter dolens. Next base: position 44,699 of record NZ_CADIJW010000020.1, read on the forward strand.
GCGCCGCCCACGCCGAGACCGGCATCAGCGACGGCATCGTCAAGGTCGGCGTGCTGACCGACCTGTCCGGCGTCTATTCCGACCTGGCCGGCAACGGCTCGGTGATCGCGGCGCGCATGGCGGCCGAGGAGATGGGCAACAAGGTGCTGGGCAAGCCGGTCGAGGTGGTGGCCGCCGACCATCAGAACAAGCCCGACGTCGCCGCCAACCTGGCGCGCGAATGGTTCGACCAGGGCAAGGTCGACATGATCACCGACTTCCCCACCGCGTCGACCGCGCTGGCCGTGATGGAGATCGCGCGCCAGAAGAACCGCGTGACCATGCCGTCCGCGGGCCTGTCGACGGCGATCCTGGGCGAGAAGTGCTCGCCGCTGAACGCGCAATGGACCACCAACACCTACGCGCTGGCGGCCGGCACGGCGCGCGCGCTGGTCAAGGAAGGCAAGAAGAGCTGGTACTTCATCACCGCCGACTACACCTTCGGCCATTCGCTGGAGAAGGACGCCACCGAAGTCATCCAGGAGAACGGCGGCAGCGTCGTCGGCGTGTCGCGCCACCCCTTCCCCGGCAACGATTTCTCGTCGTTCCTGCTGAAGGCGCAGGCCTCCAAGGCCGACGTGATCGCCCTGGCCAACGCCGGCAACGACACCGTCAACGCGGTCAAGCAGGCCAACGAATTCGGCATCACCAAGAAGCAGATCGTGGCGCCGCTGCTCACCTACATTTCGGACGTGCACAGCATGGGCCTGGCCAAGGCACAGGGCATGTACCTGACCGAGGCGTTCTACTGGGACTACGACGACGCCTCGCGCGCCTGGGCCAGGAAGTTCTTCGAGAAGGCCAAGAAGATGCCGACGGCCTCGCAGGCCGGCGTCTACTCGGCCACGCTGTCGTACCTGAAGGCGATCGAGGCGGCCGGCACCGACGAGGCGCCGGCGGTCATGGCCAAGCTGCGCGAGATGACCATCAACGACGCCGTGATCCGCAACGGCAAGCTGCGCGCGGATGGCGCGCTGGTGCACGACATGCTGCTGTTGCAGGTGAAGGCGCCGGCCGAGTCCAAGGCGCCTTGGGACTACTACCACGTGAAGTCGGTGCTCAAGGGCGACGAGGTCTTTCCCAAGCCGCAGGCCGCCTGCGCGCTGAACAAGTCCTGACGCCCGCTGGCGCCGGGCGGCTTGCGCCCGGCGCCGGTTCGATCCGCCCGCGGCGCGCGGCAACGCGCGCCTCCCGCAAACCGACGCGTCCCGTGTCCGATCGCCGCCCACTATGTTCGACATCTCGCTTCCCGCCCTGCTCGCCCAACTGCTGGTGGGGCTGATCAACGGCTGCTTCTACGCCATCCTCAGCATGGGGCTGGCCATCATCTTCGGCCTGCTCAACATCGTCAATTTCACCCACGGCGCCCAGTTCATGATGGCGGCGTTCCTGGCGTGGATCGGCTTCACCCAGCTTCCGCAACTGCTGGGCCCGGGCGCGCAGATCAACTTCTGGGCGGCCCTGGTGCTGGCGCCGCTGATTGTCGGCGCGGTCGGAGTGGTCATCGAGAAGACGCTGCTCAAGCGGCTCTACCACCTGGACCACCTGTACGGCCTGCTGCTGACCTTCGGCATCGCGCTGATGATGGAAGGCGGGTTCCGCTACTTCTACGGCATATCCGGCGTGGGCTACGAGCCGCCCGAGATCCTGCAGGGCGGCTTCGACCTGGGCTTCATGTTCCTGCCGGCGTACCGCGCCTTCGTGGTGGTGGCGTCGCTGCTGCTGTGCCTGCTGACCTGGTACCTGTTCGAGCGCACCCGCCTGGGCGCGCTGCTGCGCGCCGGCACCGAGAACGCCCGGCTGCTGCAGGCCTTCGGCGTCAACGTGCCGGTGATGATCACGCTGACCTACGGCTTCGGCGTGGCGCTGGCCGGCGTGGCGGGCGTGCTGGCCGCGCCCGTCATGCAGATCAACCCGCTGATGGGCTCCAACCTGCTCAATATCGTGTTCGCGGTGGTGGTGATCGGCGGCCTCGGCTCGATCATGGGCGCCATCGTCACCGGCCTGGCGCTGGGCCTGCTGGAGGGCCTGGCCAAGGTGTTCTACCCCGAAGCGTCCACCGTGGTCGTGTTCATCGTGATGGCGGTGGTGCTGCTGACGCGCCCCGCGGGCCTGTTCGGCAAGGAGAAATAAGGTGTCGCGCTTTCCTCTTTCCCTCCGCATCCTGGCGCTGCTGCTGGTGCCGGCGCTGCTGGTTCCGTGGTTCCCGCAAGTGGTCTATCCGGTATTCGTGATGAAGGTGCTGTGCTTCGCGCTGTTCGCGCTGGCCTTCAATCTGCTGACCGGCTTCACCGGCCTGGTGTCGTTCGGCCATGCCGCCTTCTTCGGCTGGGCCGGCTATGCCGCGGGCGAAATGATGATCCTGTACGGCGCGGCCGGCCTGCCGCCCGAGCTGGCGATGCTGTGCGGCGTGGCCATGGCCGCCGCCATCGGCTATGCCATCGGCTGGCTGGCGATCCGCCGCACCGGCATCTATTTCGCCATGATCACGCTGGCGCTGTCGCAGGTGGCCTATTTCATGGCGGTGCAGGTGCGCTGGACGCGCGGCGAGGACGGCATGCAGGGCATTCCGCGCGGCAAGTTCCTGGGCCTGGTCGACCTGAGCGCCGACACCAACATGTATTACTTCACGCTGGGCGTGTTCGTGCTGGGGTTCCTGTTCGTCTACCGGGTCATCCATTCGCCCTTCGGACAGGTGCTCAAGACCATCCGCGACAACGCGCCGCGGGCGATTTCGCTGGGGTACGATACGGATCGGTGCAAGCTGCTGGCGTTCGTGCTGTCGGCCTCGGTGGCCGGCCTGGCGGGTTCGCTCAAGGCGCTGGTGCTGCAGCTGGTGGCGCTCAACGACGTGTCGCTGGCCACCTCCACCGAGGTCCTGCTGATGACGCTGCTGGGCGGGATCGGCACCGTGTGGGGCCCCGTGGTGGGCGCCACGCTGGTCGTCAGCCTGCAGAACTACCTGGCCACCCTGGGCGATGTCGTCACCATCGTCATCGGGTTGATTTTCGTGTTGTGCGTGTCGTTCTTCCGGCGCGGGTTCGTCGGCGAATGGCTGGCCTACACGCAGTGGCGCAAAACGAAGGAAAACAACCGTTGATGGCAGGAGCAGAACCCAAACGGCGCGCCGCCGACGTCGCCTACGACCAGATCGAAAGCATGATCGCCACCCTGCAATTGCAGCCGGGCAGCGCGGTCGTGGAAGCCGATCTGGTCGAAAAGACCGGCCTGGGCCGCACCCCGCTGCGCGAAGCCTTGCTGCGCATGGTGGCGGCCGGCCTGATCCGCCAGGAACCGCGGCGCGGCCTGCGGGTCTCGATGATCCAGCTGGCCGACCACATGGACCTGATCCAGACCCGCCGGGCGCTGGAGCAGCTGATCGCCGCCAGCGCCGCGCGCCGCGCCACGCCGGCGCAGCGCGGCCAGATCGTCGAATGCGCGACGCAGATGGTGCGCGCGGCCGAGGGCGGCAACCTGGACGACTACATGCAGGCCGACCAGTTGCTCGACCACGTCTGTCACAGCGCCTGTCGCAACGTGTCGGCGGTGAATGCGGTGGAACCGCTGATCATCCAGTGCCGCCGCTTCTGGTACGCCTACCAGCACGAGGGCGACATCGCCGAAGGCGCGCGCCGCCACATGGCCATGGCCGCCGGCATCGCCACGGGCGACGAAGCGGCGGCCATCCAGGGCGCGGATTCGCTGATGGACTACCTGGAGATGTTTACGCGCAAGGTGATTGACGCGTAGCGCTCGCGGCCGGGGCGGCGGCGTCCTTGGCGCCGCGCGCCAGCCAGGCCAGGACGCGCGGGCGGGCGCGGTCGTAGCCCAGGTTGTAGAAGAAGGCGTACGGCAGGTAGAACAGCACCAGCGCGATGTCCAGCACGAAGGCCTGCCACAGGCTGATGTTCAGCCACCAGGCGGCCAGCGGGATCACGATCAGGATCAGCCCGAGCTCGAAGCCGAACGCGTGGATCACGCGCACGCGCAGGTTGCGGGTGATGCCCAGGCGGTTCTCCAGGCGGTCGAAGCCGGCGTTGTAGATCATGTTCCAGACCAGCGCGACCCAGGCGATCACGGCGGTCAGCACGCCCATTTCGAACAGCGACTTGCCCATGGCCCAGGCGGCCACCGGCGCGCACAGGCCAATGGCGAGAATCTCGAACAGGAAAGCGTGGATGAAGCGCTCTTTGATGGTTTTCTTGGCTTGCGTCATGACCCACCTCTGAGGTCGTTTGTTTCAGTGACCGGGGGATTTTCGACGATATTTCCGGTACGATAAAGATAGAATCCATCGGAAATTCCGATACAACACCCATCCATGCGCCATTCCCTGGAATCCCTGGCCACCTTCGCCCAGGTGGCCGCCGAGGGCACCTTTTCAGCGGCGGCCCGCAAGCTGGGCAAGAGCCAGTCCACCGTCAGCGAGACCATCGCCAACCTCGAGGTCGACCTGAACGTGACGCTGTTCGACCGCAGCCAGCGCCAGCCGTCCCTGACCGAGGCCGGCCAGGTGCTGCTGGGCCAGGCCTTGCAGGTGCTGGCGGCCAATGACCGCCTGAACCGCAGCGCCAGCCAGCTGTCGGCCGGACTGGAGCCGCGCCTGACCGTGGTGCTGTCGGATACGTTTCAGTCCGAAACCTTTGAGAACATGCTCAGCCAGATCGACCAGCGCTATCCGGCGCTGCGCTTCGAGTGCCTGATCGCGGAATACGAGGACGTGGTGGCGCTGGTGCAGCAGGGCCGCGCCCACCTGGGGCTGATGGCGGCGCAGGAAAGCTATCCGCCCGACATGGCCCACGCGACGCTGCGCGAAGCGTCGGAGATCGTGCTGTGCGTGGGCCGCGGCCATCCGCTGGCGACGCTTTCCGGGGTGACCCGGGACCACCTGAAGACCGAACGCGAGCTGCGCCTGAGCACCTATGAGCTGGACGACAAGGACCCCGCGCCGTCGCAGTCGACATGGTCGGCGCCGGGCTACCTGATGCTGCTGGAAATGGCCACGCTGGGATTTGGCTGGACCGAGTTGCCGCGCTGGATGCTGCAGCGCTTCGGCCGCGGGCAACTGGTGGAACTGGCGGTGCCGGGCTGGCCGCGCCAGATCCGGGTGGACGCGGTGTGGTCGACCCGCCGCCCGCTGGGACCGGCCGGCGCCTGGCTGCTGCAGAGCCTGACGCGGGCCTAATGTCGGCAAGCGTGGACGCCCTGGCGCACGACGCGCCTAGCGCGCGGTGTGCGGCAGGCGCGAAATGCGCACGCCGTTGGCGGCCAGCCAGTCGCCCAGCTTGGGGCAGGCCAGCACATCGTATTCGGCGCGGCGCTGGCGCGCCATGGCGCTGCCGCCCTGGCTGTCCTTGGCCGGATGGCACATCAGCAGATCGCAGTCGCGGGCATTGAACAGCCAGTTCTGCAGCAGGTCGGCATAGCGCCGCTTGCCCCCCTCGAAACCGTAGACACCCAGCAGCCGGCGGTTGGTGCGCAGGCCTTCACGGTTGGCGCGGCGGCCCAGTTCGGCCGCGCCCAGCGCGCCGATGATGCGCGCCTTGAGCGATTCCTTCAGCGGAATGCCGCAAAGCATGCCGGGCGCCGTCTGGCGCAACCACGGCATGCGGGCGCCGTAGCGCTGCTTGAGCATGACCAGCAGGCGTTCGCGGATCACGGGCAACTGGTGCACGTGCTGATGGCCGTCGACGTAGTCGGGAGCGCGGCCGAAGGCTGCCTCAAAGGCGTCGAACTGACGCGCCAGGTGCTGGTCGACCCAGGCCGCATCCAGGCGCCGCAGATAGGCACGCAGGATCAACTTCGACAGCGGCGGCAGGTCGGCATCGAAACCATTGCCCAAGGGCTCGGTGAAGTTCACGTGCAAGCCGAGATCGGCGTCCTGCGCCGCCAGCCGCGCCGCATTGGCGCGGAAGGTCGGTCCCAGCGACAGGCAACTGACCGCGCTCAGCCGGCCCATGCCGGCGAGCGCGATCATGCCTTCATCAATATCGGCATTCATGCCAAAATCGTCACCGCAAATCACTATGCGTTTGGTCAAGTCCTCACCCCGCTTTTTTTCATCGACACGCCCCACATGCGCGCCCTGCTTCAGCAAGTCATTCTGTTCGTCTTCGTCGGATGCGCAGCGGCCGCCACCCACTGGGGCGTCGCGGTCGCCTGCGTCGAAGGCCTGGGCGCGGCCCCGCTCCTGGCCAACCTGATCGGCTGGCTGGTGGCGTTCGTGGTGTCCTTCAGCGGACACTATCGGCTCACGTTCAGACATTCGAAGACACCCTGGACCATAGCAGTACGTCGTTTCTTCTTCATTTCAGCCGCGGGCTTCATCATCAATGAATCCGCTTACGCCTGGTTGCTGCGGGTAACGGCCATCCGCTACGACATCCTGCTGGCGCTCATCCTGATCGGCCTGGCGGTGGCCACCTTCATCACGAGCCGGCTTTGGGCGTTCCGCCACAAGCCCGCTGCTTGAACGCGGCGTCCGAGACCACCTGCCAGATCACGTATTTCACGCTGTTCGCCGCCGGTTCGAGGCCGGCCAGGGCGCGGTAGCTGCCCGCGTCCGACTTGGTGCCCCAGACCCAGTAGCGGGCGCCATCGGGCGCCGCGCACAGGCGGGCGTGGAATTCGTCGGCGCTGATCAGCACCTGCTTGCCCACCTGGGGCTCGAACTTGGCGGCGTCATAGAGTTCCTTGCGCCAGTTGTCGCGCACCGGCACTTCCGGATTGAGCCAGTCGTCCACCACCCAGGTCGGGTTGGGCGCCTTGGCGTACAGCGCCAGGTCGAACGGATAGGTGTGCAACGACACGAAGGTATCGGCAGGCTGAGCCAGCGAACGGATCTGTGCGGCCAGCGGGCCGGCGCTGCCACGGGCGGAGTGCGCCGCGATGCCGATGGCCAGCACACAGATGCCGGCGCCGACGGCCACGCAGATGCGCACCAGGCGCGGCGTCAGGACGTCGCTCTTCTGGCGCGCCGCGGCGACGATCACTTCCGCCAGCAGGAAGGCCAGCGGCGGCAACGCCGGCAACACGTAGCCGACCAGCTTGGAGTTGGGCAGCGAGAAAAAGCCTACCACCACCACGAACCAGATCAGCGCCAGGCGCCGCAGGTCGCGCTGGGGGCCCTCCGCCCAGAACGCCTTGCGCAAGATGCCGCCGCCCCAGAGGGACCACGGCAGGCTCAGGCCGACCACCACGGGCAGGTAGAACCAGAACGGCTGGGCGTTGTTGAAACCGGAGGCGGCGAAGCGCTGGAAATGCTGGTAGACGAAGAAGTAGTCGTAGAACCCGGGATAGCGGATCTGCATTAGCGCGAACCACGGCACCGCGACCACCGCAAACACCAGCAACGCGGGCGGCCAGACCAGCGCCCCCAGGCCACGCCAGCGGCGACTCCAGACCAGCCATACGAACAGGATTGCGCCCGGCAGCACCAGGCCGATCAGGCCTTTGGCCAGGACTGCCAGGCCGGCCAGCGCGGCGGCGGCCAGCGACATCCAGCGATAGGCCTCGCCGCGCTCGACACGCAGCACGGTGTCGGCCGCGGCCAGCACGCACAGGGTGATCATGCCGGCGACCAGCATGTCCAGGTTGGCGAATTGCGAACCGCCGTAGAAGAACGGCACGGTGGCCAGCACCAGCGCGGTCAGCGTCGCGCTGGCGGCGTCGCGGTAACGGCGCACGAAGGCGTACAGCCCGGCAATGGCGGCCCAAGAGGCCAACAGCGACGGCAGGCGCGCGGCCCAGGGGTGCACGCCGAACACCGTGAAGGACAACTCGGTCAGCCAGTAGTACAGCGGCGGCTTGTGGAAATAAGGCATGCCGTCGAGTAGCGGCACCATGTGCGAACCGCTGCGCAGCATGTCCCAGGCGACGCCGGCGTAGCGGCCCTCGTCGGGCAGCGTCAGGGGCCGCACCCAGGCCAGGAAGGCCAGCCAGAAACCGATGGCGAGCAGGAACCTGCCCGCCGGCGGGATCCAATCGGAACGCGCCGGCTGTTGCATCGCGGCGGCCATCAGTGCGCGACCTTGTCGGCGCGGGCGGCCTGCCCCTGGCGGCGGCGCACGACGAACAGCGGGCGCCCCTTGACCTCGTCGAAGATGCGGGCGACGTATTCGCCCACCACGCCCAGCGAGATCAGATTGACGCCGGCGAAGAACAGCACGGCCGTCACGATGGTGGTCCAGCCGGACACCGGGTTGCCGGACACGAGGAAATCGATCACCAGGTACGCCGCGTAGGCCATCGCCAGCACGGCGAACAGCACGCCGACGAGGCTGACCAGGCGCAGCGGCCAGGTGGTGAAGGCGGTCAGGCCGTCCAGCGCCAGCCGCGCCAGGCGCATGCTGCCGAAGCGGCTGTCGCCGTGCATGCGTTCGTCGGGGGTGTAAGGCAGCGCCTCGCCCTTGAAACCGACCCAGGCGTACAGCCCCTTCATGAAACGGGTGCGCTCGGGCAGCGCGTTCAGCGCGTCCACCACGTTGCGGCTCATCAGGCGGAAGTCGCCGGCGTGGGCCGGCACGTCCACGCCGCGGGCGCCGCTCAGCAGCTTGTAGAACCAGCGGGCGCCGGTGCGCTTGACCCAGGACTCGTCGCTGCGGGTTTCGCGCACGGCGTAGACCATCTCGGCGCCGGCGGCCCAGCGGGCCAGCATCTGCTCGATCAGGGCGGGCGGATGCTGCATGTCCGCATCCAGGCAGATCACGACGTCGCCGGTGGCGCTTTCGAGCCCGGCGCTGAGCGCGGCTTCCTTGCCGAAATTGCGCGACAGTTGCACGTAGCGGAAGCCATCGTACTGGGACCATTCGGCCATCAGCGCCTCGGTGCCATCGGTGCTGCCGTCGTCGGCGACGATGATCTCCCAGCCGGAGCACAACGCCGACAGCCGGCTGCGCAGCAGCGGCAGCAGCACGCGCAGGTTCTCGCATTCATTCAGGCACGGAATGACGCAGGTGACGCAGGCGTCGTACGGCACATTGGCGGCCGCCGTCCCCCAGACCGCTTCCATGGGAAACGCTTTGGTCAGGACGTGTTGCCCCTGGGGCTCGGACCGGAATTGGATATGCATGATGCTCTGAAATTGGAATGCGGGACGTTATGCCGGGCAGTATGCGCAAGCCATCGTCGAATTTTCATCAAATGCCCTGGCTATAAGACTGGTCGCATTCCGGCGATTCTAGGCAGCGTGGCCGGCAGAGATATAAAGTCGCGTAAATCTCTGTCCCCGATTTGTTAAGAGACGTGAAGCGACGCCTTCCGGGCGTCGGTAAAATGCGGGAAGTTCTTGTTTTCACAGGGTGTTATGCAATATCGAGTCCGCCCCATGCTGGCCGGCGACGTGGACGCCATCCTCGAAGTCCAGGCCGGCGCCTATCCGGGGTTCCTCCTGGAAAGCGCTGATTTCTTCCTGAACCGGCTGGCGCTGGCCCCGGCGCACTGCTGGGTGGCGCAAGCCGCCACGCCGCGGGACGGGCTGCTGGGCTATCTGGTTTCGTATCCGTGGGACGCCGGTCTGCCGCCGACCCTGGATGCGCCGCTGACCACGCTGCCGGAGCCCGCCGACCACTGGTTCCTGCACGACTGCGCCGTGGCGCCCTCGGCGCAGGGCCTGGGCGTGGGCCAGGCCCTGCTGCGCACCGCGGCCGGGCGCGCCACGCAGGCGGGCCTGCGACGCGCCAGCCTGGTGTCGCTGGGCTCGGCCGTGGGTTATTGGCTGCGTCATGGCTATGCGCCGGTCGCCGGCGGCGGCCGCGATCTGGCCGCCAAGCTCGAGGGCTATGGCCCGCAGGCCAGTTACATGGCGCGCGCCTTTCCGTTCTGACCTCCCCCGGGGGGCCACGCGCGCCCGCCTCTCTCGTCCGTTGCCCCGCGAGGCACGAAGGTTTCCATGATTTCACTCTCGCCCGTCCAATCCCTGCTGGCCTGCTGCCTGGTGCTGGCCATCGGCCGCGTCCTGACCACCCGCATCGGCGTGCTGGCGCGCTACAGCATCCCGGACCCAATCGTCGGCGGTCTGCTGTTCGCGATCGGCGCCTACGCGCTATCGACCTGGGGCGGCCACGCCGTGTCCCTGGAAACCAGCATCAAACCGACCCTGTTGCTGCTGTTCTTCGGCTGCATCGGCCTGACGGCGAACCTGAAGCTGCTGGCCAAGGGCGGCCCGCGGCTGATCGCCTTCCTGCTGGCGTTGATCCCCTTCCTGGTGCTGCAGAACGCGGTCGGGCTGGGCATGGCCTGGCTGCTCGACATGCATCCGCTGATGGGGCTGCTGGGCGGCACCATCACACTGGTCGGCGGCCACGGCACGGGCGCGGCCTACGCCACCCGTTTTGCCGACGTCAACAATATCCAGGACGTCATGGCGCTGGCCATGACGGCGGCGACCATCGGCCTGGTGCTGGGCGGCGTGGTCGGCGGCCCCGTGGCGGAATGGCTGATGCGCCGCCACAAGCTGGCCGGCAGCCTGGATCGCCGCGCGACGGCGGGCCACGAGGCGCCCGACCTGACCGGGGCGCAACCGCCATCGACGGCGGCCTCGTTCATCACCTCGATGACCGCCGCCTTCGTCTGCCTGGTGGCGGGCGGCTACCTGGCCACGCTGGTGGAGGGCGCGCCGGTCAGCCTGCCCAATTTCCTCTGGTGCCTGGCGACCGGCGTGCTGATCCGCAACGGCGGCGAGCGGCTGGGCCTGAAGCTGGATGACCGCGCCACCGAGATCATCGGCACCATCACGCTGTCGCTGTTCCTGGCCATGACGATGATGACGCTGGACCTGGGCAGCGTGGCGCGGCTGGCCGGGCCGCTCGCGCTGATCCTGGCGGTGCAGACGCTGTTCTGCGCGCTGTATTCGGCCTGGGTGGTGTTCCGCCTGCTCAGGAGCGACTACGAGGCCGCCATCATGTCGGCCGCGTTCTGCGGCTTTTCGCTGGGCGCCACCGCCACCGCCATCGCCAACATGCAGGCGCTGACGCGGCGCCACGGCCCCGCGCCGCAGGCCTTCATCGTGGTGCCGGTGACGGGCGCGTTCCTGGTGGACATCCTCAACGTGATCGTCCTGACCTCGTTGATCTCCCTGCCGTTCGTGGGAGGGATGTGATCATGCTCAAGCGCTTCTTCCTGCTGGCCCTGTGCCTGCTCCTGGCCGCCTGCGGCCGCGCCCCCGACGTCGATACGCTGCGCGCCGATGTCGAACGCGGCCTGGCCGCCACCTATGGCGCGGACCTGTTCCGCATCGATGAAATCAAGCGCATGGGGTCCGCCGCCGACAGCAATGCGCCGGCCGGCGAGACCCGCCGCGTGGTCTATTACGACCTGCGGCTGGAAGTGACGCGCGACATCGCGCTGGGCGCCTGGGACCAGCCTGGGGCCGCCGCGCTGGTGACGCTGCTGGGCGCGGGCCCGCGCAGTATCAGCGGTGTGAAATCCAGCGGCAACCAGGCCGGCGACCGGATCGTTGCGCATGCCAGCGCCATCTACCGCAAAGCGGGCGAGGCCTGGGAGCTGGTGACGCCCGCCGGCTTCAAGGCCGCCGAAGCGCCCTCGCTCGATACCGGCGCGCCGCCGCCCGTGACGCAGCGGCTGCTCGAAACGCTGGACCAGATCACTCATTCGGTCGCCTACAGCGCCTCCAGCACGGCGCAGCACGTGGTGCAGCAGGAACTGGAGCGCTCCGTCGCCCGCATCAACGGCCGGCTGGCGCGCATGCAGCAAGGCTATCCGCTGGCCGGCGGCCCCGACCGCGGCGAGTACGTCACCTTCGCGCGGGCGCTGGGCGCGGTGGGCCAGGCGCGCCAGATCCGCGTCACGCCGCTGATCACCGGCGGCGGCGCCGAAAACATCGCCCTGCTGCGCAGCGGCGACGCCGTGGTCGGGCTGGCCCAGGCCGACACCGCCAAACTGGCGTACGAGGGCCGCGGCCCGTTCGCCTCGCAAGGTCCGTTCGCCGGCCTGCGCGCGCTGGGCAGCCTCTATCCCGAAATGGTGCATATCGTCGTGCGCGACGACGCCAGCCTGCGCGGCGTGCGCGACCTGAAAGGCAGGAAGATCGCGCTCGGCGCGGAGGGTTCGGCGGTGCGGGCCACGCTGGAGGCGGTGCTGGCGGCGCATGGCCTGCAGGCCGGACGCGACTACGAGGCGATTCCCACGCCTTTCACCGCCTCGCTGCCGGCGCTCAATGCCGGCGCGATCGATGCCGCGGCGCAGGTGATCGGCATTCCCGCCACGCCCCTGCGCGACGCGTTGACCCAGGCGCACCTGAAACTGCTGCCGCTCGATCCGGCCGCGGTCAAGGCGCTGGCCGCGCAGGACAACGGGCTGATGCCGCTGGAGATCCCGGCGGGCACCTATCCGAACCAGCCCGACCCGGTCGCCACCATCGGCACCGCGGCGCTGCTGCTGACCACCTCGGCGCTGACCCGCGACGAAGCCCTGCAGGTGGTACGGGCGGTCTACCAGACCGGGCAGGACCTGCTGGCGGCCGGCTCGGCCCAGGGCGCCCAGGTAAACATCGCCAACGCCCGGCGCGGCCTGACCGTGCCGCTGCACGACGGCGCGGAAGAAGGCCTGGCCGCGCTGGAGAATGCCAAACCCCGCTGACGGCGCTTGCGCTTATGATGGCGCTCCCAATCAGGAATATCCATGAACAAATTCGATCTGCAAAAGAACCAGGCGCTGAAACTGGCCGGCCAACTCAAGCAAGCCGGCACGCCCGACCGTTTCGGCGCCGCCTCGCAGGCGCCCGACCGCCGTGAACAGCGCAAGCTCGACCAGGCCGCCGGCCTGGTGCCGTTTCCGCTGAAGCTGTCGCAGGCCCAGGCGGACCAGTTGCGCGCGGCGGCCGCCGAACGCGGCCTGAGCACCAACGACATCATCGCCGAGGCCTTGCAGAAGGCCCTGGGCTGATGCATATCTGGGTCGACGCCGACGCCTGCCCCGGGGTCATCAAGGACATCCTGTTCCGCGCCGCGCAGCGCTGGCAGGTGCCCCTGACCCTGGTGGCGAACCAGGCGCTGCATACGCCGCCCTCCCCGCTGATACGCGCGGTGCAGGTGCCGCGCGGCTTCGACGTGGCCGATGCCTACATCGCCGAACGCGCGGCGGCCGGCGACCTGGTGATCACGGGCGACATCCCGCTGGCGGCGCAGGTACTTGAAAAAGGCGCCATGGCGCTGAACCCGCGCGGCGAACGCTATTCGCTGGAGACCATCCGCGAACGGCTGGCCCTGCGGGACATGATGGAGGAATTGCGCGCGAGCGGCGTGGACACGGGCGGACCGTCTTCGTTCAGCCAGGCGGACCGCAAGGCCTTCGCCAACCAGCTCGACACGCTGCTGGCGCGCGCGGCGCGGCTGGCCGCGCCCAAGGCCTGAACCGCGCAGGACCACGCGCCCGGCGGCGTCAATAGAACGTGATGTACGCCTTGTAGATGATGGTGCCGATGGCCGTGATGAGGCCGATGCCCATCAACCCCATGCCGATGTTGCGGTCGCGCAATCCAAACCCGAGCAGCATGAGCGCCACGCCCGTGACGATGATGATCAACATGGTGTTGGTGCTGGGGTGCATGAAGGTCTCCCGGTAAACGACGCGTTTCGCGTCTCAGCCTGCGTTTGCCTTTGCTCTTGCTTTTGCATCCACATCCGGTTGCCGCGGCCCGACCACGCGCTTTGGGCTCGCGCTTTAGGCTCGCGCTTTAGGCCGAGCTTTGGGCCGAAATTTAGGCCGAAATTTAGGCCGAAATTTGCGACTTCAGATTTCATCATAGACAACCCGGGGCACGATGGCGCGCAAATCGGGCGGTCGCGCTTGCGGCATATCAAGGCGGCGCGCAAAACAAAAAAGCCAACCGGCTAAGGTTGGCTTCATTGTCGTTCGGGTTTGCGACTTTGCTTGAGCAAAGCGCTTGCACCGGTCTCGAGTCGCGTCTGCCGGCTTTCAAGCCTGGCGATGCGCTTCGAGGGTCTTTGGTGGGTAGTACTGGGTTCGAACCAGTGACCCCTGCCGTGTGAAGGCAGTGCTCTACCACTGAGCTAACCACCCCGAAAGAGGCGAAATATTAGCACGCTTTTTTGAAAGTGTGCAAGTCGCCGGGAAAAAACTTTCAGGCGGCCGCCACCGGCGCCTCGAGCTTGCGCCAGACGCACTCGCCGCCAACCGACTTGTCCAGCGCCGCCAGGTAGGTTTCGTGCTCGGCCAGTTCGGCCTCGCTGGCCTTGACCACCGGCAGGCCGGAGGCGTCGAACCTGGCCAGCACCACGCCACCGCCCGCGCCCGTGTCGTTGTCGTCGACGTCGATCAGCAGCGCGTCCTGGCCGCGGGTCATGGCCAGCCAGACTTCCGCCAGCAACTGCGAGTCGAGCAAGGCGCCGTGCAGCGTCCGGTGCGCATTGGAGATGCCGAAGCGGTCGCACAGCGCGTCCAGCGAGTTGCGCTTGCCCGGGAACAGCGAGCGCGCATGCAGCAGCGAGTCGGTGACCGTTTCGCAGTACTCGGTGATCGGGCCGCGGCCGGTCTTGGCCAGCTCGGCGTTGAAGAACTTCACGTCGAACGCGGCGTTGTGCGCGATCAGCTCGGCGCCCTGGATGAACCTGACGAACTCGTCGGCGACGTCGCCGAAGCGCGGCTTGTCGGACAGGAATTCGGTGGTCAGGCCGTGCACCGCCAGCGCCTCGGGGTCGCTGTCGCGGTCCGGGTTCAGGTAGATGTGCAGGTTGTTGCCGGTGGCCATCCGGTTGACCAGTTCGACGCAGCCGATTTCGACGATGCGGTGTCCCTGGGCGGGATCCAGCCCGGTGGTTTCAGTGTCAAAGATGATCTGGCGCATAAAGCTATTCCGACGCTTGGGCCGCGGGCGCCGACGGCGCCTGGCCATCCGCCGGGCCGGCCGGGGGATGCGTTGCGCTGCCGGCCGGGCCGGGTTTCCTGCGTGCGGTGGCGATCAGGGTGTAGGCCACCGGCACGACGAACAAGGTCAATAGTGTACCCAGCATCAGGCCGCCCACCAGGACCCAGCCGATCTGCTGGCGCGATTCGGCGCCCGCGCCCGAGGACAGCGCCAGCGGCACGGTGCCCAGCACCATGGCGCCGGTGGTCATCAGGATCGGCCGCAGGCGCAGCACGCTGGCCTCGGTCACGGCCTCGAACAGCGCCTTGCCCTCGTCGCGCAACTGGTTGGTGAATTCGACGATCAGGATGCCGTGCTTGGTGATCAGGCCCACCAGCGTGATCAGGCCGATCTGGCTGTAGATCGACAGCGTGCCGCCGGTCAGCCACAGCGCCAGCAGCGCGCCGGTCATGGACAGCGGCACCGACAGCATGATGATGAACGGGTTGCGCCAGCTCTCGAACTGCGCCGCCAGCACCAGGTAGATGAAGGCCAGCGCCATGGCGAACACCAGGTAGATGCTGCCCGACGAATCGCGGAACTCGCGCGACTGGCCGTCCAGGTCGGTCACGACCGTGTTGGGCAGCACTTCGCGCGCCACCTGGTGCATGTGGGCCAGCACCTCGCCCAGCGCGTAGCCGGGGGCCACGGCGGCGTCGATCTTGACCGCGCGCAGGCGGTTGAAGTGGTTCAGCGACTGCGGCGACACGCCTTCGTGCACGGCCACCAGGTTGTCCAGTTGCACCATGCTGCCGTCGCGCGCCCGCACGTGGATGCCGGAAATATCCGTGGGCGTGGCGCGGTCGCGCGGCGTGACCTGCACGATCACGTCGTATTGCTCGCCCTGGTCCTTGTAGCGGGTCACCTGGCGCCCGCCCAGCATCGATTCGAGGGTGCGGCCCACGGTGTCGACGTTGGCGCCGACGTCGGCCATCTTGTCGCGGTCCACCCGCACCCGCAGCTCGGGCGTGTTCAGGCGCAGATCGGTGTCCAGGTTGAGCAGGCCGGGATACTTGCGCAGCTCCGCCAGGAACACTTCGGTCAGGCGCGACAGCTCCGCGTACGAGGCCTGGCTCATGATGATGAACTCGACCGGCTTGGAACGCGCCGACTGGCCCAGCGACGGCGGATTGGTCGGGAACGCGCGCACGCCCGGCAGCGACGAGAACAGCGGCTGCAGCTCCTGGGTGATGGCCTGCTGGCGGCGGCCGCGCTCTTCCCAGGGTTTGAGGCGCAGGATGGCGGTGCCATCCGTGACCGTGGGAAAGCCCACCGTGACCTGGCTGCCGCTGGCCTCGGGAATGGCCGCGTAGAACTGCTCGATGCCGAGCATGCTGTCGAGGGTGTAGTTCAGCGTCGCGCCTTCCGGCGCGCTGACGATGCCGAACACCACGCCGCGGTCCTCGACCGGGGCCAGCTCGCTCTTGACCACCTTGAACAGCACGCCGCTGCCAGCCGCGACCGCCAGGCCGATCGCCACCACCACCCAGCGATGGCGCAGCGACAGCGCCAGCGCCCGCCGGTAGCCGTTGCTCATGGCGTTGAGCCAGCCTTCGATCAGGTTGTACCAACGGCTGTGGCTGCTCTGGTGGCGCAGCAGCACCGAGCACATCATGGGCGTCAGCGTCAGCGCCACGAAGCCGGACACCAGCACCGCGCCGGCCAGCGCCAGCGCGAACTCGATGAACAGCCGCCCGGTGCGGCCGGTGGCGAACGCCAGCGGCGCGTACACCGTCACCAGCGTCATGGTCATGGCCACCACGGCGAAGCCGATCTCGCGCGAGCCGCGCAGCGCCGCTTCCTTGCGCGGCATGCCGTCCTCGATGTGGCGGTAGATGTTCTCCAGCACCACGATGGCGTCGTCCACCACCAGGCCGATGGCCAGCACCATGGCCAGCAGCGTCAGCGTGTTGATCGAGAAGCCGAACAGGTACATCAGCGCGCAGGCGCCCACCAGCGACACCGGGATGGTGACGATGGGAATGATGCTGGCGCGCAGGTTGCGCAGGAAGAAGAAGATCACCAGCACCACCAGGACGATGGCTTCGCCAATGGTGTGGAACACCGAGTCGATGGAGCGCTCGATGAACACCGACGAGTCGTAGGCGATGGTCAGCTTCATGCCCGCGGGCAGGTTCTCGTTCAGGCGCGCCACTTCCTCGCGCGCGGCCTTGGACAGCTCCAGCGGGTTGGCGGTGGACTGGCGCGTCACGCCGATGTTGATGGCCGGCTTGCCATTGAAGCGCGACAGGATGCGGTCGTTGGCCGCGCCGATCTCGACCTTGGAGACGTCGCGCAGCCGCACCGGATAGCCCTTGACGTTGGCGACGATGACATTCTCGAACTGCGCCGGCGTCTGCAGGTCGGTGGACGACACCACCGAGAACTCGCGCGCCCGCGACTCGATGCGGCCGGCCGGGATCTCCACGTTCTGGCTGCGCAGCGCCGATTCCACGTCCTGCACCGTCAGGCCGTAGGCGGCCAGCTTGTCGCGGTCCACGTAGATGCGCATGGACGGCAGGCGTTCGCCGAACACGCGCACCTCGGCCGCGCCGGGCAGCACCGACAAGCGGGTCTTGATGTAGCGGTTGATGTAGTCGGAAGTCTGGATCGCCGAATACGCGCCGGACTCGACCGCGATGTAGATGATGGGCTGCGAATCGGCCTCGACCTTGCCGATGATGGGCTCGTCGATTTCGTCGGGCAGGAAGCGGCGCGCGCGCGAGACCTTGTCGCGCACCTCGGCCGCCGCCGCGTCCGGATTGCGCGACAGGTTGAACTTGATGTTGATCAGGCTGCGCTCGGAGCGGCTGCGCGAGGTCATCACGTCCACGCCCTCGATGCCCGCCAACTGGTCCTCCAGCGGCTTGGTCACCTGCGACTCGATCACCTCGGGCGAGGCGCCCTTGTAGGTCGTGTCCACCGACACGATGGGCTCGTCGATCTTCGGATATTCGCGCACCGTCAGGCGCGAATACGAGATCAGCCCGATCAGCACGATGACCAGCGATAGCACCGACGCGAACACTGGCCGCTGGATACAGGTTTCCGAGATACGCATGAGGGGCCGCCGTTCGCTGGGAAGATGGCGTCAGGCGCCGTTTTTTACGATCTGCACCGGGCCGCCATCGGTGACGCGCTGCAGGCCCGACACCACCAGCTCGTCGCCGGCCGCCACGCCCGTCAGGATCTCGACCTTGCCCTCGCGGCGCTCGCCGATGGTGACTTCGCGGCGCTCGGCCACGCCGTCCTTGACACGGTACACGTACTGCGTCTCGCCGGACGGCGACAACGCCGCCTCGGGCGCGACCAGCGCCTTGTCCTGGTTGAACAGCAGTTGCACGCGCGCGAACATGCCCGGACGCAGCAGCGAATCGGCGTTGGCCACGGTGGCGCGCAGCAGGATGGAGCGCCCGCCCGCGTCGACCAGCGGACTGACGGCATACACCAGGCCGGGACGTTCCTGGCCGGGCAAGGCGTCCAGCCGCAGCGTGAGCTGCTGGCCCACGCCGACCTTGCTCAGATACATCTCGGGCACACGGAAATCCACCTTGAGCGGGTCGATCGCCTCCAGCGGCGCCAGGTCCTGGCCCTGGTTCACATAGTCGCCGACCGACACGCTGCGCAGGCCGGCGAAACCGGCGAACGGCGCGCTGATGGTCATCTTGTCCAGGCGCGCCTGCGCCAGCGCCACCGCGGCCTCCTGCACCTTGAGCGTGCTGGCCGACTCGTCGCGCGCCTGCTGGCTGACGAAGCCCTTGGCCTGCAGCGCCACGGCGCGGCGATAGTGGCTCTGCGCCAGCGCCAGGTTGGCGCGCGCCTGCGCCAGTTCGGCGCGCGGCACGGAATCGTCCAGGCGGATCAGCGCCTGGCCGCGCTTGACCGGCTGGCCTTCCTTGAACTCGATCGACTGGATGCGGCCGGCCACTTCGGGCCGCAGCATCACGGCCTCATCCGAGCGCAGGCTGCCCACCGCCGACAGGCCGCGGGCGAACGGAATTTCCGTGACGGCGGAGACTTCGACCCGCACTGGAGCCGCCTTGGAGACGGGTTTGGCGGGCGCGGCGGCGCTGGCCGCCGGCGTGGCGGCCGGCGCGAGCCAGCGCGGCACGAATACGCCCAGAGCGGCCCCCGCGGCCACTCCTGCCGCGATGGCGGCCAGCAATGCAGCTTTTTTCATGCGAATGTGGCGGTATCGCGGCGCGTGCCAGGCATCCCCCGCTGGGACGGCGCCGCAGGAACAGGATCAAGGGTTGGCACTTTAGCACCGGATTTACAACCTGGAACAATCCTGAAGCGCGCTGAAAGCACTAAACCGGCCGACCCAGGGTATTTCCCGATGCGGGCGGCCACGCCCGCGCATCCGCATCGGTGAAAACACGGAGTCATTGACGGACACCAGGCGGCACGCCGCGCCGCCCGGCGGGTCGTTCAAGCGCGCCGGACCGACTCGACGCCCTGGTTGGCCAATTGGTCGGCGCGCTCGTTGCCGGGGTCGCCGGCGTGGCCGCGGACCCAGCGCCACGACACGGTGTGACGCCGCACCTGCTCGTCCAGGGACTGCCACAGCTCGGCATTCTTGACCGGCTTCTTGTCGGCCGTCATCCAGCCGCGCCGCTTCCAGTTGGCCAGCCATTCGGTCATGCCTTTCATGACGTACTGGGAGTCGGTGTGGATGGTGACCGTGCACGGACGTTTGAGCGCGCGCAGGCCCTCGATCACGGCCAGCAGTTCCATGCGGTTGTTGGTGGTCTGGGCCTCGCCGCCGTGCATGGTCTTTTCGTGCGCGCCGGCGCGCATCAACACGCCCCAGCCGCCCGGACCGGGATTGCCCTTGCAGGCGCCGTCGGTCCACATTTCCACTTTCTGGTCGTTCGCGTTGTTGTCCTGCATGGTGCTGCTTGTATGTCCTTGTTCTTTCGATATGAATCCGGCCCGCCGCTCAGGAGCGGTCGAAGCCGTCGCCGGCCTGGCGGTTGACCACCACCGACGCGGCGCGGGCGCGCTTGGGCTTGGTTTTCCAGGCGGGGCCGATGATACGCATGCCGGCCACGCGCTTGACGGCCGACACCAGGTAGACCGCGCCCCCCAGGCTCCACCAGCGCGCGCCGGCCGATTCCAGGAAGCCCCAGCGCTGCAGCCATTTCTCGCTGCGGCAGGCCGGCGCGTAGCAGCCGAAATGGCTTTGCTCGACCTCCAGCGACAGCAGCTTGAACCAATCCTTCAGGCGCGGCAGGGAGACCTGCGACGACGGCGGCTGCGGCAGCCAGGGCTCCATGCCGGGCATGCGGGTGCGCGCGCCCCACATGCTCCAGGGATTGAAACCGGAGATCACCACCCGCCCTTCCGGCACCAGCACCCGCTCGACCTCGCGCAGCACGTTGTGCGGCTCGCTGGTGCATTCGAAGGCGTGCGGCAGGATCAGCAGGTCGACGCTCTGCGATTCGAACGGCAGCGCTTCGGGCTGGGCCAGCACCACGCGCGACTGCCAACCGGCGATATTCTCGGGCGCGGGGGTTTCCGTGCCGACATAGCCCTTGAAGGGCATGCGGTTGGCGCGCAGCAGATTCAGGTCGGCCAGGCCGACCTGCCAGGCGTAATATCCGAAGACGTCCGCCACGGCCGCGTCGAACTGCGCGCGCTCCCAGGCCAGGGCGTATTGCCCTGGCGGGGTCTGGAACCATTCGGCCAGTTCTACAATCGGCGGAGTTTCTTCTGCCACGTCTTCATTCCTTCGAATCCCATGCAAGCCTTGACCGCCCCCGCAGGCGGCCGCGAACGCAACGCCGCGGTCTTGCCCCTGCCCGCCTTCACCGACAACTATATCTGGGCCATCGTCCGCGACGGGCAGGCCGCCGTGGTCGACCCCGGCGAAGCCGGCCCGGTGCTGCAATGGCTGGCCCGCGAAGGCCTGAAGCTGCGCGCCATTCTACTCACGCACCACCACGGCGACCATGTGGGCGGCGTGCTTGAATTGTCCCGCATTGGCGATATCACCGTATATGGCCCGGCGCGCGAAAAGCTGCCGCGCTGCGATGTTCCCCTGGCCGAGGGCGACCGTGTGGTGCTGCCGGAACTGGACCTGGACCTGACGGTGCTGGACGTGCCGGGGCATACCGCGGGCCACATCGCGTACACCGGCCGGGCCGCGGGAAAACAGCCTGTGCTGTTCTGTGGAGACACCCTGTTTGCCGGGGGCTGTGGCCGGCTTTTCGAGGGTACCCCCGCGCAAATGTCTGATTCCTTGGAAAAATTTTCTGTTTTACCGCCAGATACACAGGTTTTTTGCGCACACGAGTACACTCTAGCGAACTTGCGCTGGGCCATGGCGGTCGAACCCGCCAACCGCACCCTGCAACAGTGGTATCAGCGGGCCCGGCAATTACGCGCAGAAGGTCTCCCCACGCTTCCGTCGACCATCGGCCAGGAACGCGCGACCAATCCGTTTTTGCGCACGCAGCAAGCTGACGTCGTCCGCGCCGCAGGCAACTGGGCCGGCCACGACCACCCGACGCCGGTAGAGGTTTTTGCCTCCCTTCGTGAATGGAAGAACGATTTCAAGTGACCGCCCGATGAATTTCTCCCGACTCCTTCTGCCGCTTCTGCTGGCAGTCCTCGCCGGTTGCGCAGGAACCAAATCCCACGACAGCAAGAACCTCACCACCAACTCCCAAGGGCGCTACATCGCCCGCGACACGTCCCGCACGGTCGACCTGACCAATCCGCCGGTCGACGCCTGGGACCGCATCCGCCGCGGCTTCGCCATCCCCAACCTGAACACCGACCTCTCGCAGCAGTGGACCGACTATTACGCGTCCCACCCCGAGGCGGTGCAGCGCATGGCCGAGCGCGCCGGCAAATACCTGTATTTCATCGTCGACGAGATCAACCGCCGCGGCCTGCCGACCGAGCTGGCGCTGCTGCCGTTCGTCGAAAGCGCCTACAACCCCACCGCGCTGTCGCGCGCCCAGGCCTCGGGCCTGTGGCAGTTCGTGCCGGCCACCGGCCAGCACTTCAACCTGAAGCAGGACTGGTGGCGCGATGAGCGCCGCGACCCCATCGCCTCGACCAACGCGGCGCTGGACTACCTGGAAAAGCTGTTCGAGATGCAGGGCGACTGGTACCTGGCGCTGGCCTCGTACAACTGGGGCGAAGGCTCGGTGCAGCGCGCCATGGCCAAGAACGAGGCCGCCGGCCAGCCCACGGACTACCTGTCCCTGAACATGCCGGACGAGACCCGCAACTACGTGCCCAAGCTGCAGGCCATCAAGAACATCATCGCCGACCCGCAGCGCTACGCGGTGGCGCTGCCGCCGGTCGGCAACACGCCGTACTTCGTGACGGTGCAGAAGAATAGCGACATCGACCTGGAGATCGCCGCCAAGCTGGCCGAGATGCCGCTGGACGAATTCAAGGCGCTGAACCCGTCGTTCAACCGGCCCGTGATCCGCGGCGACCACGCCCCCACCCTGCTGCTGCCGGCTGACCGCGTCGAGATCTTCAACGCCAACCTGACCAACTACAAGGGCGACCTGAGCGCCTGGAAGGTCTACCACTCGCGCCGCGGCGAATCGTACGCCTCGATCGCCAAGCGTTTCGGCGTGACCGAAGCCAAGCTGCGCGAGACCAACGACATCGGCTCGCGCCAGAAGGTGGCCTCGGGCCAGTCATTGCTGGTGCCGGGCGACCCCGGCGCCGGCGGCGTGCAACTGGCCTCGCTGGCCGCGCCGGTCGGCGCGCTCGATTCTGCCCCGGTCAACACCAGCAAGGCGCCGGCGCCGCGCGGCAAGGCCGCGCCCCCCGCCGCGCGCGGCGCGGCCGCCCGTCCCAACGTGCGCACGCACAAGGTGCGC
Source organism: Achromobacter dolens (assembly GCF_902859745.1). Lineage (GTDB taxonomy): Bacteria > Pseudomonadota > Gammaproteobacteria > Burkholderiales > Burkholderiaceae_B > Achromobacter > Achromobacter dolens. Next base: position 67,475 of record NZ_CADIJW010000020.1, read on the forward strand.
CAGGGCGATACGCTGTTCTCGCTGGCCAAGCAGTACGGCACCTCGGTGGACGCTCTGCGCGCCCTGAACAACCTCAAGGGCAATGCCCTCAAGATCGGCGCCCAGTTGCGCGTGCCGGGCACCAACGCCCGCGGCTGACTCCCCCGCCGATCCGTCTTTCGCAGCGGCGCCCACCCGGGCGCCGCGCCGTTTTGTCCGCGAGGCCGCCAAACTCCTTAAAATAGGCGGTCTCCAGCAGGAAAAAAATCAAAGGAACCTCACATGGGCTTTCTCGCCGGCAAACGCATCCTGGTCACCGGGGTGCTTTCCAACCGCTCCATCGCCTACGGCATCGCGCGCGCCTGTCACCAGCAGGGCGCCGAACTGGCCTTCACCTACGTCGGTGACCGCTTCAAGGACCGCGTGGCCGAATTCGCCGCCGAATTCGGCAGCGACATCGTGCTGCCCTGCGACGTCGCCGAAGACAGCCAGATCGAAGCCACCTTCACCGAGCTGGCCAAGCGCTGGGACGGTCTGGACGGCCTGGTGCACTCGATCGGTTTCGCCCCGCGCGAAGCCATCGCCGGCAATTTCCTGGACGGCCTGTCGCGCGAAGGCTTCCGCATCGCCCACGACATCTCGGCCTACAGTTTCGCCGCCATGGCCAAGGCCGCGCTGCCGCTGATGGAAGGCCGCAACGGCTCGGTGCTGACGCTGACCTACCTGGGCGCCGAACGCGTGGTGCCCAACTACAACACCATGGGCCTGGCCAAGGCCTCGCTCGAAGCCAGCGTGCGCTACCTGGCCACGGCGCTGGGTCCGCGCGGCATCCGCGCCAACGGCATCTCGGCCGGCCCCATCAAGACGCTGGCCGCCAGCGGCATCAAGGACTTCTCGGCCATCCTGAAGTTCGTCGAGGCCCAGGCGCCGCTGCGCCGCAACGTCACCATCGATGACGTCGGCAACGTCGCCGCATTCATGCTGTCGGACCTGGCCGCCGGCGTCACGGGTGAAATCACCCACGTGGACGCCGGTTTCTCGACGATCGTTCCGGGCATGGAAGAGTAAGACCTGCCTGGCCGGGCGCCGCGCCCGGCCAAGCGGGCCGGCGGCGGCAGCGCCGCCGGCCCAGGACCGCCGGCCCCTCAGGCCGGCCGCACGATCAGCGTCGAGACCTGCACGTCCACCGCCGTCATCAGCTTGTGGATCGGGCATTTCTCGGCCACGGCCAGAAGCTCGTCGATCTGCGCGTCCGACAGTTCGCCATGCAGCGTCAGCTTGGCGGTCAGGCGATAGACGCCCTTGCGCTCCTCGCTGGCGTCGCGCACTACGTCCACCCCCACCGATTCCAGCGGCAGCCCCTTGCGCTGCGCGTAGACCATCAGTGTCATGGCCTTGCAGCCGCCCAGCGCCGTATCGAAGTAGTCGTGTGGATCCGGGCCCGCGCCCTGTGGCTGCGGCATGTCCAGCGGCAGGTCGTGGCCTTCGGCCGTGGCGGTGAATTGCAGGGTCTTGGGCGCGTTCTGGCGCACGTGGATAGTCATGGGCGGAATTCCTCGCGTTGCGGGCGGCGCGCATGGCCGCCCCAACCCCGGTTGTAGCATCCGTCGCCCGGACCACGCCCCGACGCAACATCCATTTCTGACTGTAAGCTGAACTTCTGGACGAGACGGCGGTCGGATAGCCTGTCCGCAAGATCGATTGCATTCACCAGGAAACCCGCATGAGCGCCAGACAACTTCTCGACCAACTGCTGCAATCCGGCCAGGGCCTGCTGGCCGACGCCGACGCCAAGGTGCAGAACGCCACCGGCGGCAAGGGCGGTTCGTTCCTGACCGGCCTGGGCGGCGGCGCCCTCGGCGCGGGCGCGCTCGGCCTGCTGCTGGGCAGCAAAAAGGCCCGCAAGATCGGCGGCAAGGTCGCCATGTATGGCGGGATGGCGGCGCTTGGCGCCCTGGCATACCGCGCCTATGGCGACTGGCAACGCAACCAGGCCGGCGCGCCGGCCGCCCCGCCGCAGACGCTGGACCGGTTGCCGGCCCCCGAGGCCGAACAGCACAGCACCGCGGTGCTCACGGCCATGATCGGCGCGGCCAAGGCCGACGGCCACATCGGCCCGGAGGAACGCGCCCTGCTCGAAACCGAGCTGGCCAAGTTGTCCAGCGACGCGCAGGACCGCCGCTGGCTGGAAACCGAGTTGTCGCGCCCGCTCGATCCCGCCCAGATCGCGCAATCGGCCAGGACGCCGGAGATGGCGGCCGAGATGTACCTGGCCAGCCTGCTGGTGGTGGACGAGGAAAGCTACATGGAGCGCGCCTACCTGGACGAGCTGGCGCGCCAGCTCAAGCTGCAACCGGGGCTGAAGGAACAACTGGAGCAACACGCCCGCGCGGCGGCCTGAGCGCCGCGCGCCGTCTTGCCGGTCAGGTCGGGACGCTGACCATCAAGGCGCGGAAACGGGCGGCCCGGCCGTCCGCCCTGCCCGTCAATCGGCGCGCAGCCCGATCGCCTCGGTCAGCGCCGTATAGCGGTCAATGTCCGCATTGATCATGTCCTGGAACGCGCGCGGCGAACTGGTGGTCGGCGTGAAGCCCTGCTCGCGCAGCGCGGCCTGCACGTCCGGACGCAGCATGATGCGGGCCAGCGTCGTATTCAACTTCGCCACCACCGCCGGCGGCGTGGCCGCCGGCGCCAGCAGGCCATGCCATTGATCAAGCGCGTAGCCCGCCACGCCCTGCTCCGCCACCGTGGGGACCTCGGGCAAGAGCGGCGAGCGCTGCGGCGAGGTGACGGCCAAGGCCCGCAGACGGCCCGCCGCGATCAGCGGCGCGGCGCTGGACGCGGTGACGACCCCCATGCCGACCTGTCCCGAGGCTACGTCGGTCAACGCCGGTCCGCAACCCTTGTAGGGAACATGCTGCAGCGGCGCGCCGGTGGCCCGCGCCAGCATCTCACCGGCCAGGTGCTGCGGCGTGCCATTGCCGCACGAGGCGAACGGCAGCGGCCGCTCCGGCCGCGCGGCGCCGCGGGCATCGTCCAAGGTGTGCAGCGGCGAGTTCGCCGGCACCACGAACACGGATGGCACAAAGGCCACGTTGATCACCGCTGCGAAGTCGCGCTTGGGCGCGAAGCCCAGGTTGCGGTAGACGCCAGGGTTGATCGCGAACGAGCTGTTGACCATCAGCAGCGTGTAGCCGTCGGGCGCCGACTCGGCCACGGCGCGGGCGCCGATGTTGCCGCTGGCGCCGGGCCGGTTCTCGACCACCACCGGCTGGCCGAATTGTTCCTGCAGGCTGGCGCCCAGGCGCCGCGCCAGCAGGTCGGTGCCGCCGCCGGGCGGGAAGGTCACCACGATGGTGATGGGGTGCGTGGGATAGGTCGCGTCCCCGGGCGTGTCGCCCGACGGCGGATTGCCGCAGGCGCCGAGCGCCAGGGCCGACAACAGCAGCGAGGATCGAAGCGCGCGTTTCATGAGGCTTGCCTGTCGTATCGCGCCGGCCTCAGGCGTCCAGCCCGATGTCCAGCACTTTGGCGCTGTGGGTCAGCCAACCCACGGCGATCTGGTCGACGCCGGTGGCCGCCACCGCGGCCGCGGTCTCGGGCGTGATGCGGCCTGAGGCCTCGGTGATGGCGCGGCCGCGCGCCATGGCGACGGCCTGGCGCAATTGGTCCAGGCTCATGTTGTCCAGCAGCACCACGTCCACCCCCAGCGCCAGGGCCGTTTCCAACTGCGCCAGCGTGTCCACTTCCAGCTCGATCTTGACCATGTGGCCGATGCCGGCGCGGGCGCGCGCCACCGCGGCCTCGATGCCGCCGGCCAGGGCGATGTGGTTGTCCTTGATGAGCACGGCGTCGTCGAGCCCGTAGCGATGGTTGCTGCCGCCGCCCACGCGCACCGCGTATTTCTGCACCGCGCGCAGGCCCGGCATGGTCTTGCGGGTGCAAGTGACGCGGGCGCCGTGGCCGGCGATGGCCCGCGCGATCGACGCCGTCGCCGTCGCCACGCCGCTCAGGTGACACAGGAAGTTCAGCGCCACCCGCTCGGCGGTCAACATGGCACGGGCGTTGCCGCGAATCCGCGCGATTTCGGTGCCCGGCGCCAGGTCGGCGCCGTCGCGGTGGGCAACCTCGAACTCGATGGCGGGATCGAGCGCGCGAAAAGCGAGCCGCGCCAGGTCCAGCCCGGCCAGCACGCCTTCCTGGCGCGCCACCAGGCGCGTCTCGGCCACGGCGTCGGCCGGCACGATGGCGTCGGTGGTCAGGTCTCCGGCCCGCCCCAGGTCTTCAAGCAACGCCGCGCGCACCAGCGGCTCGAGCATGACATCCGGCAGGGAGGGAATGGCCAAACGGGCAACGGGCGCTTCAGCAATAATGCTCATTATGAGTATTTTGTGATTAAAAAAAGGCGCGCAAATAATGCGCATGCACTTATGCTAAAGATGAGTATATGGCCTTGTCAAGCGTCACAGCGAGCGTGACAGCGGCAGCTTGCTGCCCGCGATGGCGCGTTCGAGCAGCACGTCGCGGCGGAAGCGGAACAGTTTGGCGGGGCGTCCCGCCGTGCCGGTGGCCATTTCGCCGGTCTCTTCCACCAGCGCCTGCTGCTCGATCAGGCGGCGGAAATTCTGCTTGTGCAGGCCGCGTCCGGCCAGGGCCTCGACCGCCAACTGCAACTGCAGCAGCGTGAACTGCGCCGGCATCAGTTCGAACACCACCGGCCGGTACTTGATCTTGGCGCGCAGCCGCGCGATGCCGGTCGCCAGGATGCGGCGATGGTCATGCCGCATGGGCTCGCCCGGCAGCGGCGCGGCGGCCGCCTCCGAACGGCGGCGCGCCGCTTCCGGCACCAGGCCGGCCTCGAACAGCAATTCGTAGCGCTGCAGCACCATGTCCTCGTTCCAGGCGGCGCCGTCCAGGCCGAAGGTGATGGCGGCGCGCTGGCGGCGGCGCTGGCGCAAGGCGCCATCGCCGGTGTCGTCGCACCAGGCCTGCAGGCGCGGCACGATCAGCTCGTCCACCAGCGCCGGCGTACCGGCGCGGCGGTCTTCCCAGGGGAAATAGCGGTACCAGTCCTGCCAGCCGACCTGCGCCACGCCGGTCTCGCCGGCCTCGCGCGTCAGGCCCAGGTAGCTGACCGACATGACGCGCGCGCCCGATTCGTCGGAACGGTCGCCATCGGCGAAGGTGTAGAGCTGTTCGACGTAACCGAGCGGATGGTGCGTCTGGGTCTCGACCCAGGCCCGCAAGCCCGCCTGCAGCGAGCGGTGCGACAACTCGAAGGGCCCCGCCGGCAGGGCCCGCGCATCGTCGGTGGTCAGCACGCGCGGCTCGCCGTTGGTGACGGCGACCAGGACGGCAACGAGTTCGGCGTGGACGGAGCGTTCGACGGATTCGGTCAAGGTGGCGGATGAAAATGAGGAAAACCGGGCGTGGTGACGCGACGCCGCGAGGCGCTCGGCATTATAAGGTCGGGGCCCTGCAACAGCCCCTTGCAAACGTGACAGCGCAACCCGCCGCAAGGGCCGCGCGCGGCCCTAACATGAAGAGGAATCCCCGGCGCGTCGCCATCCTGGGACGCCCACAACCGGAGCCGTCATCATGCTGAAAACCGTCATCGATTCCTCCGCCGCCAGCAGCAAACCGGACACCGCCCCGGAGCCAAAGCCGTCCGTCGATCCCCGCAAGGGCACCGGCATCCTGCCCATGCCTGACCAGAGCGAGGTCGTCGCGGGCATGCCACGCCGCGGCCGCGCCATCGAGGCGCCCGGCGACCCCGGCATCATCACGCCCGAAGATGACGTGCTGGACACGTCATACGAAAACCACAAGCAATGACCGGCACGCGCCGCGCCGGCGCGCGCCGCGATCAGGCGACCTTGGCCACCGCGTCCTGGCGCGTGTCGACCACCGTCAGGATGGCCAGGAAGCCGCTGATGTCGAACACCTCGCGCACATGCGGCTGCATCGCGCACAGCGCCAGCGCGCCCGAAGCCTGCTTCAGGCGCTTGGCCAGCACCAGCACCACGCGCAGGCCGGCGCTGGAGATGTAGTTCAGGTTGGACATGTCGAGCACGAAACGGCGTTCGCCTTTTTCGACGTGCGACAACAGGTCGGCTTCGATGCCCGCGGCGTTGCCGCTGTTGATCTGGCCTTCGGGCGAGACAACCAACACTTCCCCGACCTTCTCGATTGCGAGATTCATAGTGGTTCCCGGTAAATGACCGACGCCCCGGATCCCGGCGCTTGCGGGCGGCGGCGCGATGCCGAGATGATACGCGAGGCGCCGGCGCAGCCAAACGCAAACGTGGAACGACACGCGCCAGTGGCTCACCCGTTCCGCCAGCGGGCCGCAATCGGGCATACTTCCACCTGCACGTGTACCACTGAACGCAAGGCGACCATGCCCCCTCAGCCCGATACGCTTGACCTCGTTCCCGACGCCCGCGCCGTCGCCTGCGCCATTGAATGGCTCGAGGCCATTGCCGAGCGCGACGCGTGGTCGCCCAAGCTGAGTTTCGGTCTGTCCTTGAGTCTGGACGAAGCGCTGACGAACATCGTTTCCTACGCCTTCGACGATCCCTTGCTCGCCCCCGATCCCGCCCACGTCAGCCTGGCCTGTCGCCAGGACGACGAATGGATCTCGCTGGAGATAATCGACAATGGCCGTCCGTACGATCCCACCAAGACCCCGCCGCCCCCACTGGCCGCGACGCTCGATGACGCCGACATCGGCGGCCACGGCGTGCGGCTGATGCAGCACTATCTGCACGACCTGCGCTACGCCCGCAATGGCAATGAGAACCGCCTGACGCTCGTGATGCGCGCCGCGTGACCCTGCCTGGCGCATTCGATCAAGACGCGCTATCGACAACCAGCAGTGCATAGACAGAAAGTACCGAACGAAACCCGGTCGTCTGTCACTCATGCATAGCCCCGTGCGCCGGTCGCGCGCGGACCTCGCCCAGATGCCGCCCGTGAACGCTCCCTATCGTCCAGAAGGATTGCTTGCCCGGCCCTTGTACGCCCGCGTCGACGCGGGCGCGGTGGCCCACAATCTCGCGCGCCTGCGCGCCACCCTGCCCCGCGCCCCCGCGTCGGGCGCCGCCGCGCCGCGCCTGTGGGCCACCGTCAAGGCCGACGCCTACGGCCACGGCCTGGCGCGCGTGCTGCCCGCGCTGCGCGCCGCCGACGGGCTCGCTGTGCTGCACCTGGACGAAGCGCGCGCCTGCCGCCAACTGGGCTGGGACGGCCCGGTGCTGGTCTACGGCGGCCTCTATTCGCAGGCCGACACGCTGCTGCTCGACACGCCGGGCCTGCATCTGGTCATCACGCATGCCGCGCAACTGGACTGGTTGGCGCAATCGCCCGCCGCCGAGCGGCCGTCGGTCTGGCTGCGCTTTGCCGGCGACATCCATCACACCGGCTTCAGCGCCGACGACTACCGCGCCGCGTTCGAGCAGGCGCGCAACCTGGCCGCGCGTGGCCTGGTCGAGGAGGTCGGCCACCTGAACCACTATGCCCGCGCCGATGAGGCCGATGGCGTGGACAGCGCCGACGCGCGCTTTCGCGAGGTCATCCGCGACTTGCCGGGACCGGTGTCCACCAGCAATTCCGCCGCGATGCTTGGCCATGCGGCGCGCGCCGCGGCCACGCAATGGGTACGGCCAGGCTTGGCGTTGTACGGCGCCAGCCCGTTCGCCCACCGCAGCGCCGCCCAACTGGACCTGAGGCCAGCGATGTCATTGCATTCGCAGGTGGTAGGCATCCAGCGCGTGCCGGCCGGCGCCGGCGTCGGCTACAGCGGCGCATTCCTCGCGCCCACGGCGATGGCCGTGGGCATCGTCACCTGCGGCTACGCCGATGGCTACCCGCGCCACGCGCCCACCGGCACGCCGGTGGTGGTGGCCGGCATCCGCACGCGGCTGCTGGGCCGCGTTTCCATGGACATGATGGCGGTGGATCTGGGCCCCGTGCCGCACGCCGCGATCGGCTCGCCCGTGACGCTGTGGGGCGCGGACGGCCTGCCGGTGGAAGAAGTCGCGATGGCGGCGGGCACCATCGCCGCCCAGTTATTGACGGGCTTGAGCGCGCGCGTGCCGGTGGCGCTGGCCAGCGCCGGCGCGGCGCGCTGAATGGCGCGGCACGAGCGCCACGGTGACGACCTGACGCGAACCGCGGGCCAGCCGCCGCGCTCAGGCGGTCTCTTCACGCGGCCGGGCCGGCGCGAACAACAGGAACAGCAAAGTCGCGATCAGGTAGATCACGCCGGTCGCGGCCAGCCCCGCCCCCATGCCGGCGGCGCCGAACATGGCGCCGACCACCAGCGGCCCGGCCATCTGGCCGAGCTTGTCGGCGGCGCGCATGACGCTGGTGGCGCCCGCCGCGCCGTAGCGCTGCACGTCCGGCAGCGCCAGCATGTAGGGCGATTGCGACGCGCCGGCGAAGCAGCTGGCCAACGCCAGCAGCAGCACCGCCGCGGCCGCGGCCAGCAGGCCGCTGTTGAAGTACAGCCCGAGCATGCCGAGGCTGCCGACCAGGCCGCCCAGCACGATCCAGCTCTTCTTGATGCGGCTGCGGTCCACCACCCGGCCCATCAGCGGCCCGACGTAGATGACGCACAGGCCGTAGATCATCAACACCCGGCCGATGCTGGACGCGGCCACGCCCTCGGCCTCCAGGTACAGCGGCAGCGCGAACGACAGCAGGCCGACCTGCGCGATCGAGAACGGAATCACGCTTCCGACCAGCAGCAGGCCGAAGTCGCGGGTGAACAGCAGCTTCAAGGTATCCGAAAGATGCGCGCGGGCGCGCCCCGCGGCCTGCGCGGCCAGTTGGCGGCCGCGGTCCATGTAGGGGCGCATCAGGATCAGCACGCCGGCCAGCGGCATCACCAGCATCACGGCGCCGACCGCGAACACCGCGCGGAAACCGACCTGTTCCATCAGCATCGCGCCCACCGCCGCGCCGGACAGGTGGCCGGCGAACAGGCCGGCGATCACGCCCGTCATGTTGCGGCCGCGATATTGCGCCGGACTGCGCGTGACGATGAAGCCCTGCAGCCCCATCCAGGTCAGGCCATAGCCCAGGCCCACCAGGCCGCGCGCGGCGCTGAACATCAACAGATTGGTGGAGGCCGCGCACGCCAGCATGCCGGCGGCCGACACGCCCAGGCCGGCCAGCACCGGCACCTGCCAGCCCTTGCGGTCGGTGAGGCGGCCGGCCAGCAGCGAGGTCAGCAGGCCGCAGCCCATTTCCACGGAGATCGGCAGCGCCAGCAGCAGATTGGCCGGCAGGTCGAGCCCGCCCGCGGACAGGCTGCGCGCATACAGGGGCAGGAAACCAAGCGGCAGGGCCCACGCGAACAGGAAGCCGAACATCACCGGTCGGGCGATGCGGCCCACCTCGGAGGCGTCGTCCGGGCCGACGCGGCTGCCATCGGGCAGCGTAGCGCGCGCGGCGAAAGCGCGGTTCATCAGCAGCGCCAGCAGCAACAGCATTTCGATCGCGGCCACCAGCGCCACCGCCACCACGGTGACGGCATCGAGCGCGCGGCTGCGCACGCCCGCCGCGATGACGTCGCTCGACAAGCGCAGCACCAGGTCGCCCTGCGCCTTCGGATCCGCCAGCGCCGCGCCCAGCGGCAACACCAGCGTCAGGTCATCGGCCTGCGGTCGGGCCGCCGGCAGCGCCGACACGTCGAGCGCGCCGTGCGCGTCGGCGCCATACAGCACGCGGCCGTCGCGATCGGCCAGTTCGATCTGCGCCACCGCCGGGAAGGTGCCTGCCAGGCGCGCGAACGGCGCTTCCACGCCGCGCAGCCGGTTCACCTCGAGGCCGTAGCCGAGCACGCGGTTCAGGTCGCGCTGCAGGCCCTCGGCCAGCAGCCCAACGTTGTTGCGCGTGACTTCAAGCCAACCGCTGCGGAACGTGGAAATGGTGTAGGCGGCATACACGCCCTGCGCCAGCACCAGCGCCAGCAGCGGCACCACGAAGCGCGCGCGGCCGCCCGCGGCCAGCGAGGTCAGCGGCACGATGTACTTGAAGACCGCGGCCAGGCCCAGCCCGACCAGCACCGTGACGACCAGCAGCACCTGCAGGTTGTCGATGATGAGCCGGCGGCTGGCCTCGCCGTCCTTGGCTGCCGACAGCACCACGGCGCCGACGCTCTTGCCGCCGGCGCCGGCCAGCGGCACGGCCACCGTCACGCGGTCGTCGTCCACCGCGACCAGCGCGCCCGAGCCGCGACGCGCCAGGCCCGCGGCCAGCG
>NZ_CADIJW010000021.1 GCF_902859745.1 Achromobacter dolens
GCCCAGCGGCGCCGGCCACGACGCCGTCTACATGGCGCCCACCGGCCCCATCGGCATGATCTTCATCCCCTGCCTGAACGGACGCAGCCACTGCCCCGAGGAGTGGATCGAGCCGGCGCAGTTGCTGGACGGCACCCGCGTGCTGTACCAGACCGTGCTGGAACTGGATCGCAGGCTGCCCGGCTAGGGCTGCGATCCGGCCGCCCCGCGCAGGACGCCGCGCACGGCCGCGGCGGCCAGCGCCAGCGGCAGCGCGATATCCCACTGCGCCAGGAACAACTCAAAGGTCGCCTCCCAGCGCGCCCAGGTGGCGCCGAATACCTGTGGGTCCGGCGGCCCGAGGTAGATGGCGAGCAATGCGGCCACCGCGACTAGCCCGGCGCGTCCAAGCGCCGGGAGACGGCTGCGCGCCAATCGCTCCGCCAGCGCCAGGGCCGCCGTCGCGGCCAGCCCAGCGAATGCCGCGTGCAGGAAGAAATCGACGCGCTCGTACATATAGGGCGCCTCGGGAATTTCCAACCCATAGCTGCCCGTGCGCAATTTGGCGGTCAGGCAGGCGCCGAACAAAGACGCGGTAGCGAAGAACAACAGGAAATCGCACAGGCGCGACAGGAATCTGGACATGCGTGATAGTCGGGAGACGGCGGGCAGCCCACAGCATGCCACAGAGCCGCTCCGCGTCGCCCACGCATGCGCCGGCCGGGCTACATTACCCGGCATCCCGACCACCCGCGCCACCGCCATGTCCGCCCTCCGCCTGTTCTGCCTGCTTGCGCTGCTCTGCCTGCCGCCCGGTTTGGCGTCGGCCGCCACGCTCACGGACCAGCGTTATGGTCCGGACGCCGCGCAACTGGCCGACGTCTACTTGCCTGCCACGCCCGGCGCGCCGCTTGCCCCGATCCTGGTGCTGGTGCATGGCGGCTCCTGGTTGCACGGCGACAAGGCCGCACCCGATTTCATCCAGGGCAAGCTGGCGCGCTGGCTGCCGCTGGGCTTCGTGGTCGTCTCCGTCAATACCCGCCTGCTGCCCGACGCGGGGCCGCGGGAACAGGCCGAGGACCTGGGGCTGGCCATGGCCTGGGCCCAGCGCCAGGCCGCCGGCTGGCGGGCCGATCCGGCGCGCATCCTGATCATGGGCCATTCCTCGGGCGGCCACCTGCAGGCCCTGCTGGCGGCCGACGCCCCGCTACGCGAGCGCACCGGCGCCCGGCCCTGGTTGGCCAACATCATCCTGGACGGCACGCCCTTCGATCTGCCGGGCATCATGGCCGCCGAGCACGCGCCGTTCTATGACAAGGCATTCGGCAACGATCCGGCCTATTGGCGCGCCGCCTCGCCCGCCGCGCAACTGAGCGGCCCCAACCCGCCGACGCTGCTGGTCTGCTCGTCGTTGCGGCCGCACTCATGCCAGCGTTCGCGCGACTACGCGCAACGGTTGAGCGAGCACGGCGGCCAGGCGCAGGTGCTGCCGGTGGCGCGCAATCACGGGCAAATCAATACCGATGTCGGCGGCGACAACGAACAGACCCGGGCGATCATCGCATTCATCGATGCGCAATTGCGGCGCCAGCCCGCCCGCGCGGACACCCATGGACAATAGACGGGCAAACCCGCAACGCTGGCGCATCGGCGCCTGGCTGGCCTTGGGCGACGGCGTGCTGCTGGCCGGCGGCGCGGCGCTGTGCGCGCTGCCGCTGCTGGCCTGGGCGCTGCTGCCGGGCGCGGCCGCCCTGGCGGGCGTGGCGCTCACGCTGCCCGCGCTAGTGTCCGGCGTCATCATGCTCAGGACGCCGTTCAGCGCCGCCCCCGACACCAGCGAGGAAGGCCTGCCGCTGCGGCGTGACGACGCGCCCGGCCTGTTCGAAGCGCTCGACGGCATCCGCGACGCGATGGCCGCGCCGCCGCTGGATGCGATCTATCTCGACGGCGAATTCAACGCCGCCATCCGCCAACACCGCAGGCTGGGCGGCAAGACCCGCAACGTCCTGTGGCTGGGGCTGCCGCTGCTCGACATGCTGTCGCCATCGGCCTGCCGCGCCATCCTGGCGCATGAATACGCCCACATCGCGCAACGTCATGGCCGCTACGCCAGCCGCGTGTATTTCGCGCGCCTGCAATGGCAGGAAGTCGCCCGCCGGCTGGACCGGCGCCGGCGCCTCTCCAGCGCGCCGCTGCGGCTGTTCGTGGCCTGGTACGTGCCGCGCTTCCTGGCGGTCAGCCTGGACTTCGCCCGGCAGTGCGAAGTCCAGGCCGATGCCGAAGCCGCGCGCGTCTGCGGCCAGCCCGCCATGGCCGAGGCGCTGTCGGCCATGGCGCTGCAATGGCGGGCGTTGCGCGACGCCTGGCCGGCGCTGCTCGCCGCCAGCGATCCGCCGCGACCCTACGCGGCGTTGGCGGCGCGGGACGCGCTGGCCGCGCCTGCCGACGAAGCCGAAGCCCGCGTCTGGCTGCACGCCGCCCTCTGCGCCACGACCGCCGACGGCGATACACACCCGTCACTGGCGGATCGCCTGGCCGCGCTGGCAGCCGATCCGGCCCGGCCGTTGCCGTGGCGCCGCGCCGCCCCCACCGCCGCGCAGGCCTGGTTGTCCGGCCAGCGCGCGTCCCTGGCGGCCCGGCTCGACGCGTGCTGCGCGGCGCAATCGGCTGACGAGGCCGCGCAGGTCCGCCAGGAGCGGGAAGCGCTCACCGCCCAGTACCACGACCTGCTGCGCAAACGCCGCATCCGCGCCTTGTCGGCCGACGAGACCGCGCGCTGCGCCTGGTTGCGGGGCACCCTGGACGACGACGTCGCGGGCGCCACCCTGCTGGCCGAAGACGGCCTGCGGCTGGCGCCCGGCCACCCCGCCCTGCTGGCCCAATTGGCGCGCTGCCGCCAGCGCGAGGGGCATCCACGGGAAGCCGCGGACCTCTGGCTTCGCGTCGCGGACCACCCCGGCCCGGAACAACTGCCCAGCCTGCGCCACCTCAGCCTGGCGGCCCTGCGCGCGGGCGACCACGCACTGGCCGAGGACTACCGCCGCCAGGCCGACGCCCTGCAGCAATCCCTCTCGCGCGCCGACGCGACGGACGGTTACGATCCGCACGACCTGTCGCCCGCCGAGCTCGGCAAGCTGGCCGACACGCTCGACCCCTTGCTGCGCATCGCCACCGGCGCCTGGTTGCTGCGTCCCGCGGGCGGCGGCCGCTATCAGTTGCTGGTGCTGGCGCGCGACGCCGCCCTGCTGCGCCTCATCGGCCGCCTCACCGGCGAACCCAGTTACCTGCGGCGCGATTGCGAACAACTGCTGGGCCGGCTGCTGCCGCGCCTGCGCCTGGACGTGGAGGCCGACATCATGGCCGCCGGCGATCCCCGGCTCGCCTGGTGCGTCGAGCAGGCGCGCGTGCGCCGCCCTGCCTGACGGTCGCCTGACACGCCGCGCGCCGTGCAACTTTCCGCCCGGCGCGCGGTCGATCCACCACACCACGCCCTCCGGCAGGCCGGCGGCCACCACCGCCCCCCCGGGCAGGCGGGTGAATGGCAACCCGCCCGACCGGGCAAAGGCACCCGCAATGCGTTCTCTTTCTTTCTCCTTCCGTGGCGGCGCCCTGCCCGCCGTCGCGCGCTGGCGCTACCTCGCCTGCCTGCCGCTGATCCTGCTGGGCGCCCAGGCGCTGGCCGCGCCGCGCCAGTGCGAACCGGCGCCGCCCGGCCCGCGCGACCTCGAAGGCACCGGCTACTACACCGACGCCGCCCACTCGAAGATCGACCCGGCGCTGCAGGCCCGCAACCAGGCCCAGACCAAGCCGCTGAACGATTACGCCCGCCGCATTGCCGACCTGTCCGACGCCTACCTGGCCCATGGCGACACCGCCGCCGGCCAATGCGCGCTGGCGTGGCTGGCAGCCTGGGCCAAGGACGACGCCATGCTCGGCCGCATGATCCACGGCAACAACGACCAGGCCGACTACCTGCGCGAATGGACCCACGGCGCGGCGGCCATGGCCTATCTCAAGACCCTGCCGCTGGCCACGCCGGCGCAGCGCGGCCTCATCGCCTCCTGGCTCGAACAGCTATCGCGCGCCAACCTCGCCTACTGGGACGATCCCCGGCACAAGCGCAACAACCACTATTACTGGACCGGCGTCGGCGTCATGGCGACCGCCCTCGCCACCCGCGATGCCGGCCTGCTGCGCAGCGCGCAGGCGATCTACCGCAAGGGCATCGACGACATCCAGGCCGACGGCAGCCTGCCCATGGAAATGGCGCGCGGCGGCCGCGCGCTGCACTATCACGACTATGCCGCCGCGCCCTTGGTGACAATGGCCGAGCTGGCCTTTGAAGACGGCCAGGACTGGTATGGCTACCGCGACGGCGCGCTTGGCCGGCTGGCGCGGCGCGTGGCCGAGGGCTACCGCGACAGCGCCTGGTTCGCGCGTCAGGCCGGGGTGGCGCAGCAGGACCGGCAGCCGCATGGATTCACGGGCTGGGTCGAGTTCTACCGCCGCCATGCGCCGCAAGCGCACGTCTTCGACGCCCTGCACGCAGCCGGGCCGTACGACGAGCCCCGCCTGGGCGGCGACCTGACGCTGATGGCGACCCACGGCATCCTGCCCCGCTCGTGACGCCGGCGCACCGCCCGGACGGGCCGCGCCAGGCGTAAACTGAACCGTGACGACAAGCTGTATGCGGCCGCCGAGGGGCAGCCGCCGGAGATCGCCATGCAAACCACCGCCACTCGCACACTCGCCCTGCTGGCCGCCCTGCTGATACTGGGCGGCTGTTCCTCGCTGGGTCCCGGCGGCCCGCCGCATCCGGGCGCGGTCAATCCCTACAGCAGCGGCGGTTTCCACGACGCCGGCCCGAACTACCCGGACACCGGCCCCTGAACGCCCTGGCCGGCGTCCACCGCGGCCACTCCCCGCACTTTCGCCAGCGCGATGCGCCACGACACGTGTCTGGCGCCGCCCCGGCGCGCCTTGAAGCGCCGGTTCGCTCCGCAGACGCCAATGCGCCCCAGGGCGCTTGCGCCAAGATCGGACGGAAGGTAAATTGTTGACAATCAATCGCCTCGAACGGGCTTTAATCGGTTTTTCACTGGAAAAATCATCAGATTGTTGACACAATGAGCAAAGTGCTGACGCTGCCCGGCGCCGCCTCCGGCGATAGCGAGACCCTGGCGGAACACATCTTCCGCAAGATCCAGTCCGCCATCGTCAAGGGCGAGATCGCCCCCGGCAGCAAGATTTCCGAACCGGAACTGGCTCGCATCCACGGCGTCAGCCGCGGCCCGCTGCGCGAGGCCCTGCACCGGCTCGAAGGCCAA
Organism: Achromobacter dolens; assembly: GCF_902859745.1. GTDB lineage: Bacteria > Pseudomonadota > Gammaproteobacteria > Burkholderiales > Burkholderiaceae_B > Achromobacter > Achromobacter dolens. Next base: position 5,307 of record NZ_CADIJW010000021.1, read on the forward strand.
CGGCTGCTGGTGCGCGTGCCGCACGCCGGCGCCCGCGTGGTGTCGCTCAGCCCGCAGGAACTGGCCGAACTCTACGAAATCCGCGAATCGCTCGAAGGCATGGCCTGCCGCCTGGCGGCCGAGCGCATGGCGCCGGCCGAAGTCGAGCAGGTGCGCCAGGTGCTGCACGCCCACGAAAAGGACGAGGCCTTCCAGGCCGGCACCGGCTATTACCAGCAGGAGGGCGACTACGATTTCCACTACCGCATCGTCAAGGGCAGCGGCAACCAGATGCTGTTCCGCATGCTGTGCGACGAGCTCTACCAACTGGCGCGGATGTACCGTATCCAGTACTCGACCACTCCCAACCGCCCGCGGCAGTCGTATGCCGAGCATCACCGCATTCTGGACGCCATCGCCGACCGCGATGGCGAGCTGGCTGAACTCCTGATGCGCCGCCACATCCGCGCATCCCGTCTCAACATTGAAAAACAGATCGCTCAGGGCAACCTGAAGCGCACCGAGGCATGAACAAATCCTATCGCAAGCCCCTGCAAGGCACCCGCCTGGACTATTTCGACGCGCGCGCCGCCGTGGACGCCATCGCCCCCGGCGCCTACGACCGCCTGCCCTACACCTCGCGCGTGCACGCCGAGAACCTGGTGCGCCGCTGCGATCCGGCGCTGCTGACCGACGCGCTCAAGCAGTTGATCGAACGCCGCCGCGACCTGGACTTCCCGTGGTATCCGGCGCGCGTGGTCTGTCATGACATCCTCGGCCAGACCGCGCTGGTCGACCTGGCCGGCCTGCGCGACGCCATCGCCGACAAGGGCGGCGACCCCGCCAAGGTCAACCCGGTGGTGCCGGTGCAACTGATCGTCGACCACTCGCTGGCGGTGGAATACGGCGGCAACGATCCCGACGCCTTCGCCAAGAACCGCGCGGTGGAAGACCGCCGCAACGAAGACCGCTTCCACTTCATCGACTGGACCAAGCAGGCCTTCCGCAACATCGAAGTGGTGCCCCCGGGCAACGGCATCATGCACCAGATCAATCTGGAACGGATGTCGCCGGTGATCTACACGCAGGATGGCGTGGCCTTCCCCGACACGCTGGTCGGCACCGACAGCCACACCCCGCACGTGGACGCGCTGGGCGTCATCGCCATCGGCGTGGGCGGCCTGGAAGCCGAGAACGTGATGCTGGGCCGCGCCTCGTGGATGCGCCTGCCCGACATCATCGGCGTCGAACTGACCGGCCGCGCCGGCCCCGGCATCACCGCCACCGACGTGGTGCTGACGCTGACCGAATTCCTGCGCAAGGAAAAAGTCGTGGGCGCCTACCTGGAGTTCCACGGCGAAGGCGCCGCCAGCCTGACGCTGGGCGACCGCGCCACCATCTCCAACATGGCGCCCGAATACGGCGCCACCGCCGCGATGTTCGCCATCGATCAGCAGACCATCGACTACCTGCGCCTGACCGGCCGCGAGGACGAGCAGATCGCGCTGGTGGAAACCTACGCCAAGACCGCCGGCCTGTGGGCCGACAGCCTCAAGACGGCCGAGTACGAGCGCGTGCTGCGCTTTGACCTGTCGACCGTGGTGCGCACCCTGGCCGGCCCGTCCAACCCGCACCGCCGCCTGCCGGTTTCCGACCTGGCCGAGCGCGGCATCGCCGGCACGGTCGAGAACCAGCCGGGCCTGATGCCCGACGGCGCCGTCATCATCGCCGCCATCACCAGTTGCACCAACACCAGCAATCCGCGCAACGTCATCGCCGCCGGCCTGCTGGCGCGCAACGCCAACCGCGCCGGCCTGACGCGCAAGCCGTGGGTCAAGAGCTCGCTGGCGCCCGGCTCCAAGGCCGTGGCCCTGTACCTGGACGAAGCCGGCCTGACCGAAGACCTGGAGAAACTCGGCTTCGGCGTCGTGGCGTTTGCCTGTACCACCTGCAACGGCATGTCGGGCGCGCTCGACCCCGTGATCCAGCAGGAGATCATCGACCGCGACCTCTACGCCACCGCCGTGCTGTCCGGCAACCGCAATTTCGACGGCCGCATCCACCCCTACGCCAAGCAGGCCTTCCTGGCCTCGCCGCCGCTGGTGGTGGCCTACGCCATCGCCGGCACCATCCGCTTCGACATCGAGCGCGACGTGCTGGGCACCGACGCCAGCGGCCGCGAGATCCGCCTGAAGGACATCTGGCCGAGCGACGAAGAGATCGACGCCATGGTCAAGGCCGCCGTCAAGCCGGAACAGTTCCGCAAGGTCTACGCGCCCATGTTCGGCCTGCGCAACGAACGCGACGCCGCGGTCGAGCCGCTGTACGCGTGGCGCCCGCAGAGCACCTATATCCGCCGTCCGCCGTACTGGGAAGGCGCGCTGGCCGGCGAGCGCACGCTGCGCGGCATGCGTCCCCTGGCCGTGCTCGGCGACAACATCACCACCGACCACCTGTCGCCGTCCAACGCCATCCTGATGGACAGCGCCGCCGGCGAATACCTGCACAAGATGGGCCTGCCGGAAGAGGACTTCAACTCCTACGCCACCCACCGCGGCGACCACCTGACCGCGCAGCGCGCCACCTTCGCCAATCCCAAGCTGTTCAACGAGATGGTGAAGGACGCCGACGGCAACGTGAAGCAGGGCTCGCTGGCCCGCGTCGAACCGGAAGGCAAGGAAATGCGCATGTGGGAAGCCATCGAGACCTACATGGACCGCAAGCAGCCGCTGATCATCGTGGCCGGCGCCGACTACGGCCAGGGCTCGTCGCGCGACTGGGCCGCCAAGGGCGTGCGCCTGGCCGGCGTCGAAGCCATCGCCGCCGAAGGCTTCGAGCGCATCCACCGCACCAACCTCATCGGCATGGGCGTGCTGCCGCTGGAATTCAAGCCGGGCGTGAACCGCAAGACGCTGGGCCTGGACGGCACCGAGACCTACGACGTGGTGGGCGAGCGCAAGCCGCGCGCCGACCTGACGCTGGTGATCCACCGCCGCGACGGCGAGACCCTGGAAGTGCCGATGACCTGTCGCCTCGACACCGCCGAGGAAGTGTCCATCTACGAAGCCGGCGGCGTGCTGCAACGCTTCGCGCAGGACTTCCTGGAAGCGGAATCGGCCGCCGGTTCGGCCAAGAAGGCCAGCTGACACCCTACAGCATGGCGGGCGCCGCGGCGCCCGCCTTCCCCACCCAAGACATCAGGACTGCCCCATGGCCCATGCCCCCCAGATCAAGATTCCCGCCACCTACATGCGCGGTGGCACCAGCAAAGGCGTGTTCTTCAAGCTCGACGACCTGCCCGAATCCGCCCGCGTGCCGGGCCCGGCCCGCGACGCGCTGTTGATGCGCGTGATCGGCAGCCCCGACCCCTACGGCAAGCAGATCGACGGCATGGGCGCGGCCACCTCCAGCACCAGCAAGACCGTCATCATCGGCAAGAGCAGCCGCCCCGAACATGACGTCGACTACCTGTTCGGCCAGGTCTCGATCGACCAGGCCTTCGTCGACTGGAGCGGCAACTGCGGCAACCTGTCGGCCGCCGTCGGCCCCTTCGCCATCACCAATGGCCTGGTGGACCCGGCCCGCGTGCCGCGCAACGGCATCGCCGTGGTGCGCATCTGGCAGGCCAACATCCAGAAGACCATCATCGCCCACGTGCCGATCACCGACGGCGCGGTGCAGGAAACCGGCGACTTCGAACTGGACGGCGTGACCTTCCCGGCCGCCGAGCTGCAACTGGAATTCATGAACCCGGCCGAGGAAGGCGACGGCGGCTCGATGTTCCCCACCGGCAATCTGGTGGACGACCTGGAAGTGCCCGGCGTGGGCACCTTCAAGGCCACCATGATCAACTCCGGCATCCCCACCATCTTCCTGGACGCCGAGGCGCTGGGCTACACCGGCACCGAGCTGCAGGACGACATCAACGGCGACGCCGCCGCCCTGGCGCGCTTCGAGACCATCCGCGCCCACGGCGCGCTGCGCATGGGCCTGATCCAGAAACTGGAAGAAGCCGCCGCGCGCCAGCACACGCCCAAGGTGGCCTTCGTGGCCCGCCCCAGGGCCTATACATCCTCCAGCGGCAAGCAGATCGGCGCCGGCGACATCGACGTGCTGGTGCGCGCCCTGTCCATGGGCAAGCTGCACCACGCCATGATGGGCACCGCCTCGGTCGCCATCGCCACCGCCGCGGCCGTGCCGGGCACGCTGGTCAACCTGGCGGCCGGCGGCGGCCAGCGCGACCAGGTCAACTTCGGCCACCCCTCGGGCACGCTGCGCGTCGGCGCCCAGGCCCAGCTGATCGACGGCGAATGGACCGTCACCAAGGCCATCATGAGCCGCAGCGCGCGCGTGCTGATGGAAGGCCGGGTGCACGTGCCGCCCACCGGGTTCTGAAACGACCGCCGCCGACCGGGTCCCGAGGTACCCGTCGCCGACGGGCATCCGAGGCCCCGCCGCCGACGGGCGCGGGCTGCGGTATTCTCTGCCGCAGCCCCTTCCCTTATCGACGGAACCGTCCATGGCACACCCCGGCGCCCCACGCCGATTCAAGCGCATCCTGGCCGTCTCGGCCCTGCTGCTGTCCGCCAGCGCCGCGGCCGCCCCGATCCTGATGCAACCGCTGCCCGGCGCCCCCTACACGCCGGGCCGCTACTACCTGATTCCCCAACCCTATGCGCAGGTCAAGGCCGACATCGAGCAAGGCCTTGCCGGCAAGGACCTGGGCGGCTTCGACGGCCGCGACGACAGCGGACCGCTGTCGGCCATGGAGTTCTACTGGGCCGAGATCGGCGCCCGCCATCTGCCCGCGCTGAAACAGGCGCTGGAACAGCAGGCCAGCCAGGCCGCGGACCCGGTCCTGGCCAAGGCGCTGGCGGCCGGCGCCGTCAGCCCGCAGGAGCGCGACGCGTTCCGCGCGGCCATCGCGAGCCAGCCCGACTACGCCCAGGAACACATCAAGTCGCTGCCGTTCTTCTCGCAACCGGTGGCGCGCTGGTCTTTCCAGCGCGAACGCGGCAAAGCGCGCCGCACGCAGGCCGACTACGGCACCGTCATGGATCTCTCCGGCGTGACCGGCCGCGAGGCGCTGACGCTGGTCTGGCACGGCGGCGCCGACACCACCGTCACGCGCCATTTCCGCCTGACAAGCTGCATGGTCGGCGTGACCTGTTTTCCCGACCCGCATTTCGACTACGACAGGCAACGCATCGAGCACACCGACGCCGCGCTCGACCGTTACCTTGACGGTTTGGCGCAACGCCTGCAGGCCCTGCCCGAGGCCGATGCCGACCGCGTGATGCAGGCTTACTTCGATGCGTACGCGCGCGGCCGCGCCACCGCCACCGCGTCGGCCGCGCCCTCCGTGGCGGCGGCCACGCTGCCGGAGACGAGCGTGTCCGGCATCCGCCTTCCCGCCGACGAATCCGACCTGCGACGCTACGACAATGACAGATGGCGCCTGCTGGCGCTGCCCGACGGCAGCCTGCTCGCTTCCGGCGCGGCGACGCAGCGCTTCGTGCCGCGCACCACGACCGCCGCCGCCGAGGGCGCGCCGCGGTCCGGCCAGAACACGGTAACCGCCGTCGACCGCGAGGCCGCCGCGGGCTTTGGCCTGGCGGGCGCGCTCAAGATCACCGCCGACGGCCAGGTCTGGGCGCAAGGCCTGCGCGAGGACGGCGCCCGCACGCTGCTGGCATGGCGCGCCGGCCAGCGCGGCGTGGTCGTCCACCCGCTGGGCGCCCGCTTTCCGGACCGCTACATTGACGACTGGACCCTGCCCGCCGCCGGCGGCGTGGCGCTGCGCGTCGGCGACGAGCTGTACACCGTGACGCCGCAAGGGCGCTGGAGCCAACGGTCCTGGAACGGCGCGCTGCGCCGCGACGCCGTCGACACCCTGGAGCATGCCCTGCCCTGGGTGCCGAGCGACGCCATCCAGTTCGGCGACGGCCTGTTCTGGGCCGCCGACCGCGACGGCTACGGCATCGATCCCGGTGGCGCCCGCGTGGTCGCCAGCTTCCCGACCGCCACCCCCAAGCTGTTGTTCGGCAGCCGTCGCGGGGAATGGGCCCTGGCCGTGGCGGAAACACCCGATGGGCGGCGCCTGCGTGCCATCGACCTGCGCACGGGCCTGGCCCGCTTCGACCTGGAAACCCCCGCCGTGTACTACACCTCGGCGGCGGCGCGCAGCGCCCACGGCCGCCTATTGGCGGTCAGCGGCGCCGACAGCACGGTGATTGTCCTGGACATGACGCAGGGCCGGCTGCTGGCCAACCTGCGCGTGCCCAAGGAATACAGCGTCAGCGCGCTGGCCTTCTCGTGGGCGGGAGACCGGCTGTGGATCTACGCCCGGCCGGTGGGCAACAACGACGTGGCGCAACTGATCGCCTGGGATGCGCCGGCCGGAGCGATCGACCCCGCGCGGGGCCGCGACCTGCCCGACCAGATCCGCTGCGACTACTCGATGGCGTGCCGCTGACCCCGGCCGGCGCGGCGCGCCGCCCGGCATCGCGCGGCCGGGCGGCCGCTTACTGGGCCTTGTCCTTCGGCGCGCTGGCCACCAGCGCGTCAAAATCCTTGTCCAGCGCGGCCAGCGAATCGGCGATGTGGGCGCGGCGTTCCTTGATCCACTTGTCCTGCGAGGCCAGTTGCTCGCGCGCCTCCTTGACCATGCGCTCCATTTCCGCCGGCTGAGGGCCGCCACTGGTGGCGCGGTTCTTGACGATGGCGACCGGGTCCAGCGTCGAACGGAACTCGGCCTCGCTCATCGGCAGTTCGTTCGGGTACTTGGAACCCTTCATCGCCTCGGCGTAGATGCGGCGCGCCTGGTCATACGGGAAGTCCAGCGGCTTGATGTTGTTGGTCTTGGCGTAGCTCACCACCTCGGAGGCGAAGTGGTGGCCGTCGCGGAACGGCAGCTTGTACTTGCGCATCAGCACGTCGGCCAGTTCCTGCGAAGCGGTCCAGTCGCTGTTCAGTTCCTCCAGCGCGCGGTCCGGGCTGATCACCATGGCCTTGAGCACGCGGTCCCAGCGCTTGAGCGCGGAGATGCCGGCGTCGACCATGGCCGAGTTCTGCTTGACGTCCTTGGGGTCGCTCATGCCTGGCGTGATGTTGTGCGTCTGGATCACCGGCCCCATGGCCAGCGTCACCGCCGTCGACGCGTCGCTGCGGGTGTCGTTGAGCAGGCCCGGATTGCGCTTTTGCGGCATGGCGCTGGACACGTAGGTGTTGCCGCCGCCCTCTTCCAGCAGGATCCAGGGCCGCGACTGGGCATACTGCGTCATCACGTCCTCGACGAAGTTGCCGGTGCGCAGCGCGATGCTGGTGACGATCGACGCCACTTCCACCGGCTGGTCCATTGACGAGATCTGCGAGGCGTCATAGGCGTTGTCCACCAACGCGGTGAAGCCCAGGTACTGCGCCATGCGCTTGCGGTCCAGCGGCCAACTGGTGCCGTTGAGCACGGTGGTGCCCATGGGCGAGCGGTCGATGCGCGCGTAGGCTTCGCGGATGCGCTGCGCATCGCGCGCCAGGCCGGCGGCCTGTCCCAGCAGGTAGTGGCCATAGCTGTTCGGCTGGGCCGCCACGCCGTTGGTGTAGTTGGGCACAATGGTGGCGCTGTGCTTGGCGGCCAGCTCCACCAGCGTGGTCGACGTGGCATTGAGCTGGTCCGCCAGTTCCAGCAGCTTGTCGCGCAGGATGGCGCTGCGGTAGGTGGCGTGCATGTCCTGGCTGGAACGGCCGGCATGCAGCAGCGTCACGTCCTCGCCCGCGGCCTTGATCAGCAGCGGCTCGAAGGTGATGACGCTGGCCGGCCGCTTGGCGCCCGGCTGGTTGCCGTCATTGATCACCTTGGCCACGCCCGCCGCCAGGCGCGGCGCCATGGCCTTGTCGAGCAGCCCCTGGTCGGTATTGATCACGGCCGTGGCCTTGTTGATCTCGCCCAGCCAGAAGAAGGGATCGTGCGGCGGCTTGGCAGCGGGTGCCTGCTGGGCGGAGGCGGCGTGGGCGCCGAGGGACAAAACGAGGGCTGCGCCCAGGGCGGGCAGGAAATGTCTCATGGTGTTCTCGTTATGAGGGGGAAATCAAACCCTTGTATCAAACACCATTTTTGCGCCCCGTGTGCCACAAAATGCAATCCGCCATGCAACGGGCCGGGCGCGACCGCCCACGCCCGCGGGTTGACCCCTATGCCTGGCGGCCAGTCGAATGCTATGCCGCCGACGCTGGCACCGCCCAGCGCAACACGAAGCGCGCCCCGCCCATCGGGCTGTCCGTGACACTGATGGCGCCACGGTGCCCGACCGCGACGCGCTGCGCGATCGCCAGCCCCAGCCCGGCGCCGCCGGTGCCGCGATCGCGGCTTTCATCCAGCCGGATGAAGGGTTCGAAAATCCGTTCGCGATCGGCCACCGGAATGCCCGGTCCGTCGTCGTCCACGATCAGCTCGAAATGCCCCGCCGACGTGTGCGTCAGCGCGACTTCGACGCGGCCCCGCGCATAGCGCACCGCGTTCTGCACCAGGTTCAGCAGGGCCCGGCTCATATAGCGCGGATGCAGGCACACGTGCGGGGGATGGCCGTCCGCCACGACGCAGCGCACATTGCGCGCCTCGGCCTGGTGCGCCACCTGGGCCAGGGCCTCGCCCAGCCAGTCGCGCGTGTCCACGGTTTCCAACCGCACGGCCTCTTCGGTGGGCCGTTCCAGCCGCGCGTACACCAACAGCTCCGCCACCATGCTCTCCAGCTCCGAAATGTCCGCGCGCATGTCGCGCAAGACCGGTTGATGCGCTGGCGGCAGGCCGCCGCGCCCCAGTTGGTCCACCTCGAACGACAGCCGCGCCAGCGGCGTGCGCAGCTCATGCGAGACGGCGTTGGTCAGGCTGCGCTGATTCTCGATCAACGCGGCAATGCGCTCGGCCATGTGATTGAAACTCTCGCCGACGTGACGGATCCCGGCGACGCGCGACAGGCGCACGCGCATGCTCAGTTCCCCGTGCCCCATGCGCAGCGCGGCATTGCGCAGCGCGTCCATGTCGCGCCACATCGGCAACGCCCACAGCGCCAGCAGGCCGATCGCCACCACGATCCCCAGGCACAGCCAGACGGACAGGGCGACCACGGTGTCGAACACGTTGGGCAGGCGCAACTCCAGCCACTGCGCGGGCTCGCCCGGCAACGGCAGCAGGTGGGTGTCGAAATCGTCGCGCATCACGACGCCCATGGTCTGCCATTGCTCGCGCTCATCCTCGGTCAGGTGGACCTGATGCGCTTGCAGCAAGCGCATCGCGATGCCGTAATGCGGCTGCACCTGGTCGCGCAGCACGTCTTCGCGCCGCGCCGGCGGCACCGCGTCCAACCGCTCATGCAACTCGTAGAACTGGCCCCGCAGCGATTGGAAGGCAACCTCTTCGACCATCGGCTTGAGCAGCGCCCCCAGCCCCTTGTCCACGAACAGATAGGCCAGCCCCAGGCTGATCAGCACCACGACAACGACACGAATGAGAAATCTGAGCATCAGTAGCCTTCGGGCCGGCGGCGGGCGCGTCCGCGCAGCGAGGGCGGGCGGAGAGGGATGATGGAAACGCGCGGACGGCCGCAATGGCGGATCGCGCGGGCCGCGGCGGATGCGCGCCCCGGGATGATAGAAAACAAGCCGGCGGCCGTTCCGCCGCCTTTTGTGTGGGATTTGTGAAAAAAAGTGAAACGCCGGCGGGCCGCGGCGCCGCTAGCCGTCGCGGCGATCGACCCGCGCGGCCATGCCGCGGATCAGGCGGCCCTGTCGGGCGCGGCGCCCGCCATGCCCCGTCACCCCAGGTATTCGACGTTGCCGCACACCGAAATGCTCTGGCCGCTGATCATCGCGCCCTCGTCCGAGCACAGGAACGCGACCTGATTGGCGATATCCTCGGGCTGCGTCATCCTGCGCAGCGACACCTTCTCCACCAGTTGCGCGCGCATGACATCGTTGCTGACGCCGCCGGCCGCCGCGCGCGCGGCGATGATGCGCTCGACCCGCTCGCCCGCCACCACGCCGGGCAGCACCGAATTGACGCGGATGCCGGACGGTCCCAGCTCCATCGCCCAGGTCTGCGTCAGCCCCGCCAATCCGAACTTGCTGGCGCTGTAGGGGCTGCGCAGCGAAAAGCCCAGGCGCCCCGCGACCGACGAGATATTGATGATCGCCCCGCCGCCCGCCTCGCGCAGCAGCGGCACCGCGCTGCGCGCGCACAGGAACGTGCCGGTCAGGTTGACGTCGAGCGTGGCGCGCCACGCCGCCAGGTCCGTCTCCTCCAGCCGGCTGGTGGGGCCCGACACGCCAGCGTTGTTCACCAGCGCATCGAGCCGGCCCCAGCGCGCGGCCAGGTCCGTGAACATCGCCAGCACCTGGGCCTCATCGGATACATCCGTGACGCTGCCGCTCAGGCCCGGATGCGCCCGCACGGCGGCCTGCACCGCCTCTGCCGCCACATCACAGATATGCACCTGCGCCCCCGACGCCAGGAACTTGCGCGCGATCGCCAGCCCGATTCCCCCGGCGCCCGCGGTGACCAGGACCCGCTTGCCTTGCAACGATTCGATCATCAGGCTTCGTCCTTTGAAAAATGCCGCATCGGTCTCACAGCGCGAATGCCGGCCGCACGCCGCCCCGCAGCGGCAGGCCCATGATCTCGCGCGCCTCGGCGGGCGTCGCGGGCTCCATGTCCAGCTCGCGGATGATGCGCACGATGCGCTCGGTCAGTTGCACGTTGGTCGCCAGCTCGCCATGGCGGTAATACAGGTTGTCCTCCAGCCCGACCCGCGCATGCCCGCCCAGCAGCAGCGCGCTGATGTTGGCTTCGAGCTGCGACGGTCCGATGCCGCTGACGCAGAAGATGCTGTTCCTGGGAAGCAGGTCCACCATCATCTGCAAATGGCGCGGCGAGAACGGCATCGCGTTCTGGAAGTTGCGGTGCACATTCATCACCAGGTTGATGAAATGCGGCTCCTCGTCCAGCCCTTCGTTGATCAACGTGGTCGCGTCCTGCAGGATATGGGTCGGGCTGAACACCTCCCACTCCGGCTTGATGCCGCGCGCCTTCATGCCGGCCGCCAGTTCGCGGGCGCGGGACAAGGGCGTGTTCATCAGGTATTCGCGGTCGCCGAAGGCCAGGTTCAGCGTGGTGGCGTCCAGCGTGCACATCTCGGCGCCGGCGTCCATGCCCTTGAGCCGCTCTTCCCACAGGATCTCCCAGGTGCCCGGCGTGGTTTCCCTGACCATGTCGCCGTGCACGCCGCCGCCCGTGGAATTGTTCAGCACGATGTCGCAGCGCTCACGGATGCGCTGGTTCATGTCGCGGTAGATGGCCGCGTCGCAGGTGGCCTGGTCGTCGGGACGGCGCGCATGCAGCGCGACCACGCTGGCCCCGGCGTTGTAGCAGCGGTAGACGTCCTCGGCGATCTCGGCCGGCTGGGTCGGCAGATGCGGGTTCTGGCTCTTGAACGCCATGCCCCCGGTGGGAGCAATGGTCACGATCACTTTGCGTTTTGCCATGGCGATTCTCTTATTTCCAAAGGGCGCAGCGGGTCTCGGCCTTGGTGGTGAAGGCCTCGTTGCCATCGATGGTCTGGACCACCTTGAAGTAGTCCCAGGGCGCCTTCGATTCCTCGGGCGTCTTGACCTGCAGCAGATACATGTCGTGCACCACGCGGCCATCCGGACGCACCACGCCGTTCTTGATGTACACGTCGTCGAGCTTGTTCTCGCGCAGATACGCCAGCACCTTGTCGGCATCGTCCGTGCCCGTCGCCTTGACCGCGCGCAGGTACTGGATGGCCGCCGAATAGTCGGCCGCCTGCAGCGACGACGGCATGGCGTTGCGGCGCTCGTAGAACTTCCGCGCCCAGGCCCGCGTCTCGTCCGACGCGTTCCAGTACCAACTGTCGGTCAGGTACATGCCCTTGGCCGTCTCCAGGCCCATGGCGTGGATGTCGTTGATGAACATGATCATGCCGGCCAGCCGCATCGTCTTGGTCAGGCCGAATTCGTTGGCCGCCTTGATCGCATTGGTGGCGTCCGCGCCGGCATTGGCCAGCGCCAGGATCTCGGCCTTGCTGGCCTGCGCCTGCAACAGGAACGACGAGAAATCGCTGGTCGACAGCGGATGCTTGACCGACCCGACCACCTTGCCGCCGCCCGCCTCGACCACCTTGGTGGTATCGGCCTGCAACGCATGACCAAAGGCATAGTCCGCCGTCAGGATGTACCAGCTCTTGCCGCCCGCCTTCACCACCGCCGCGCCCGTGCCGCGCGCCTGCGCCACGGTGTCGTAGGCATAGTTCAGCGTGTATGGGGTGCACTGCTCGTTGGTCAGGGCCGGCGCGCCCGCGCCCACCACGATGATCGGCTTCTTCTTGTCGGCGGCCACCTTCGACATGGCCAGCGCCGTGCTCGAATTGGTGCCGCCGATCAGCATGTCCAGGCCGCGCTGGTCGAACCATTCGCGCGCCTTGGCCGAGGCAATGTCCGCCTTGTTCTGGTGGTCCGCCGTCAGCAGCTCGATCTTCTTGCCATTGATCTCGCCGCCCATCTCCTCGATGGCCATCTTGATGGCTTCTGCCCCGCCCGGGCCGTCCGGCCCAGAATAGACGCCCGACATGTCGGTGATGAAGCCGATCCGGATCACGTCGTCGGAAATCTGCGCCCGGGCCGCGCCCGCGTGCAGCAGCGCGCCGGCGATGGCGCCGGCCAGGACAGCGCGCGAAAACCTGCGTGGCATTGACAACATACCTGTCTCCTCTTATGGTTTTTTGGCTCTGGGGCCCCGAATATTCTCGGACTGGCCCCGCCAGCGAACAGTCATCATGTTGACAAAGCGCCCTAGGGTTTACCTGGGCGCCCTCACCACGGCGGAACGGGGACAACCATGCGCGCACCGGCAGCCGGAACCGGCCATGAACCTGCCAGCCCGAAGCGGCGAGCCAAGCAAGACCCGGTGGACCGGATGCTGGCCGTCGTGCCCTGGTACAACGGCCTGCCGCGCCTGGAACGCGACGTGGTCCGGGCCGAGCTGCGGGTGGTGTCATTGCAGGCGGGCGAACGCCTGTTCCGCGAGGGTTCGAAATCGCTGGGCTGGTATGGCGTGGTGGACGGCCTGGTGAAATGGTCGTCGCGCGGCTCGGACGGTCGGTCGCTGTCGCTGGCCGGCTTCAGCACCGGCAGTTGGTTCGGCGAGGCCACCATGATCCGCCGCGAGCCGTTCGAATACGAAGTGGTGGCGCTGCGCCCGAGCCAGGTCGTGATCCTGCCGCGCGACACCTGCGAGCGCCTGTGGAACAACAATATCGCGTTCACCAAGGCGCTGATGACCCACCTGGCGCAGCGCGTCAATTGGCTGATGGCCTGCTATACCGGCAACGTGCTGCTGGACGTGGACACCACGGTGGCCCGCGCCGTCGCCGCGCAGTTGAACGCCGAGCAGCATTCCGGCACCAACGGCCGCCTCAAGATCTCGCAGGAAGAGATCGCCGGCCTGTGCGGCGTGTCGCGCCAGCGCTGCAACGCCGCGCTGACGAAGCTGGCGCGGGCGGGGGTGCTGCGCACGCATTATGGCGGCATGACGATCCTGGATCGGGAGGCCCTGTACCGGCACGCGAAGCTCAACCGCGAGCCTGCTGATCACCCGGCCGACATGCCCGCATAGCCCGCCGGTCGACCCGGGCGGTCAACGCCACGCGTTTCTGCCGTTCACCGTTTCCACGGTTCACCTGTCCGCCGTTCACCTGTCCGCGGTATCTTCTCGCCTTCCATTGCTGCCCATCCCGCGCCCCATGATCCCCACCCCGACGGCCCCGGCCGGTCCCCTGCTCACGCCCCGCCTGTCGCTGCGGCAAGCGACTCGCCAACATGCCCCGGCCCTGCTGGCGTACCACCTTGCCAACCGGGCCCACCTGCGGCCCTGGGAGCCCGCCCGGTCCGACGCGTTCTACACCGCCGCGTCGACCGAAGAACGGCTGGCCGCGATGGAAACGAGTGCCGCCGCCGGGCAGGCGGTGCACCTGCTGCTGTTCGACAGGACCGACGACAGCCTGGTCGGCACCTGCAACTTCACCAATATCGTGCGGGGGGCCTTCCAGGCCTGCCATCTGGGCTTCTCTGTCGCGCAAGACCGCGAAGGCCAGGGCCTGATGCGGGAATGCCTCCTCGCGGCGACCCATTTCATGTTTGCCGAGCACGGGCTGCATCGCATCATGGCGAACCATCGCCCCGAGAACACGCGCAGCGCGCGCCTGCTGAGCAGCCTGGGGTTCGAGCGCGAAGGAACGGCTCGGGCCTATCTGAAAATCGACGGAAGCTGGGCGGACCACGTGCTGACGTCGCTGATCAATCCCGCCGACGCCTGACCGGCCGTCACGACGCGCCGCGTCCCGGGCAAGGCCGCGTCTACGCGGCTTGCCGCGTGGTGGCGCGGTTGCGGCGCAGTTCCACCACCTGCTCCGCCCCCGCCGCGCGGGCACGCAACTGGCCGCAGCCGCCGTCCACATCCTGCCCGGCGCTGTTCCTGATCTTGGTCAGCACGCCGCGGCGATGCAGCGTGCGCACGATCTCGCGAATGCGTTCGGCCTCGGGCCGCTGGTAGTCGTCGCCTTCCATGCTGTTGAACGGGATCACGTTGAGCACGCCGAACTTGCCCTTGAGCAGGCGCGGGATGGCGTCGAGTTCGTCGTCGCCGTCATTGACCCCCTTGATCAGCGTCCACTGATACTGGATCGGGTAGCCGGTATCACGGGCGTAGCGCTCGCCCATTTCCACCAGATCCCGCGGCGCGATCTTCGGCGCGCGCGGCAGCAGGTGCTCGCGCAGCTCTGCACGGGTCGTATGCAGCGACAATGCCAGGGCCGGCTTGACCGCCTGTCGCGGCAGCGCGTCGAACACGCGCGGATCGCCCACGGTGGAGAACACCAGGTTCTTGTGGCCGATATTGCCTTCGGTGCCCAGCAGGTTGATGGCTTCCAGCACGTTGTCCAGGTTGTGCGCCGGTTCGCCCATGCCCATGAAGACCACTTTCTTCACCGCGCGCAGCCGCCGCGCCAGCACCACCTGCGCCAGGATCTCCATGCTGGCCACCTGGCGGATCAGGCCGCTCTTGCCGGTCATGCAGAACCGGCAGCCGACCGCACAGCCGACCTGGGTGGACACGCACAGCCCGTCTCGCGGCAGCAGCACGCTTTCCACCATCTGGCCGTCGGCCAGGTCGACCAGCAGCCGCGAGCCATCGTGGCCGGCATGCTCGGAACGGACACGGGCCAGGCCGTCCAGCTCCGCCGCCAGGGCGGGCAGCGCCTCGCGCAGCGCCAGCGGCAGATAGTTGTCGAAGCGCCGCCGCCATATGTCGCTGTCGAACGCCTGACCGGTCAGCCAGGCGCGCAGGACCCGCCCGCGATGGGCGGGCTGGGCGCCTAGGGCGGCGAGACGTTGGTGGAAATCGGCGTAGCGCATGGGGAGCGGATTTTAGCGCGCCCGGCGGGGGGCGCCCGGCAAGCTCGATGCCGGGCAGGGCGAGCCGGACAGGCCCGATCTACCCGGCGATGGCCTGGGCCAGTTTCTGGATGGACAGCGGCGCGCAGCCCTCGGCGTCATTGCTGACCGTGACGTAGGCCGGCTGGCCCGCGCCCGTAATGCCGCGGATCGTGCGCGCCAGCGCCGCGCGCGTGGGAAGATCCTCGCTGAGCAGGGCATTGAACGGATCATGCTTCTTCTGCGCGTCGGCATAACCGTATGCGCCGAACACGCGGTTCAGGTTCCAGCGGCAGACCAGCGGCCCCGGCCAGAGCGCGCGCAGCATCGGCAGTTGCGCGTCGATCGGCGGCATCTTGCCATGCAGCCCCAGGCAGAACGTGGCCCCATGCGCCTTGAGCGTGTCGACCAGCGCCTGACCCAGCAGTTCCGGGTCGCGCACTTCCACGGCGACGATCACGGCATCATGCGCGGACAATGCCTCCCGCACGGCGGCCAGCATGCGCCCCAGTTTCTCGAACAGCGATGCCGAGCGGCTCAACATGCCCAGAGGCAACGGACTCAGTTGGAACACCAGCACGCCGAGCTTGGCCCCCAGGCCTTCGAGCGCCGGGCGCACGAATTCCTGGACAGCCACCGACGGATCGAGGAAAAGCGGATTGGCCTGCCGCGTCCTGCCTGCTTCGCCACGCACCTGGGCGTCGGTAACGCTGGCGGGGCATTTGACGACGAAACGGAAATCCTCATCGACCTGCCCCGCATAAGCGGCGTACTGGCTCGCCGTCAACGGCTGCCAGAACGTGCGGTCCACGCAGACCGTGCGCAAAAGCGGATGCTGGTGGTAGGCGCCCAGGCCGTGCCTGGACAGTGTGCTCGAATCGTATTCGCCGTCCCAGACCAGCCCTTCCCAGCCGGGATACGACCAGGTGGAGACGCCAAAGCGCAACTGGGCGGGCAACTGCCGGGCGAGCGCGCGCCATTCCTGCCCCGCGGGCGCGGGAAGCACTTTGGCCATGCCCCGGAGGGCGGAAAGCTCGGGGATGTCAGGAGGCGTTGCCTGCCGCGGGGCCTCGGCCGGAGGAACGGGCAGCGCGTCGCCGAAAAGATCTTCTTGCATTACTTGTCATTCTGGCGCGGGTGATGGGCTATAGGGTACTTGAATCACGCCGGGCACTTTGGATGTAATTATTTTGGCCATTCTTATCCAAAAAGAATGAAATATTTTCATTCCCATATTGCTGGAAAAGACGTAAGCACCTCCCTGACTCCCAGAAAACACCTCATAAATGCTAATATTTTGGCATCTAATATCTTAAATAGCTAAAATATTAGCCATGGCAAAAAAGACCGCCCCTCTCCTGCCAGGAACCAGCAAGCTCCTCGTCGAATTCGGTGAGCGGCTCAAGCTTGCGCGCCTGCGCCGCAAGTTGTCCGCCAAACAAGTCGCCGAGCGAGCGGGCATGTCTCCCATGACCCTGCGTTCCTTGGAGGCCGGCGGGTCGGGAGTCACGATCGGGGCTTACCTGTCCGTCATGCAAGTCCTGGGGCTGGCCGACGATCTCGCCAAGCTTGCGGGCGCCGACGAACTCGGCCGACAACTTCAGGACGCTCGCTTGATCAGGAATGCTTCTGTGCGTCGCCAACACAGGACCGCCCCGGAGACGGTCGGCCACCCGTCACCGAACGCCCGAGCGCCGGACAACGCCCCATCAACCCAGACCAATAGCGCGAAAACGAAGGTCCGCAAGCCGGCGGCTGCAACCGCGGGGAAGCCGGTGGAAGGCAAACCAGGGAAAAGCGTCGACATCGCGAGTACGGACAGCCTGGCCTCTTTGCTTCGGAAACCGAAACGTAAAGGGAATGCGCCGTCATGAGCATGATCGCCGTATATGCGGATTGGGATGGACTGCCCGGCCCCCAACGACTCGGCTTCTTGCACAGCCGCAAGACCCGGGCGACTGAGCGATTCGAATTCGAATATGACGAAGCCGCGCTCACATCCCCGCTTTTCCACGGGCTGCAATTGGACCCGGGCATTCAAGACTTCGGCGGACCACAGTACCCCGTCGCACCAAGAGACCAATTCGGGGTCTTCAAAGATTCCAGCCCCGACCGTTGGGGCCGCCTTTTGATGGATCGAAGATTCGAGCGTGACAAACGCCAAGGTCTGGCGCCGGCGGGGGCCCGTCTATACGAGTCGGATTACCTGCTTGGCGTGCATGATGTGTACCGCGTGGGCGCGCTGCGGTACCGACTCGAGGACACTGGAGATTTCCTCGACAATCGCATCAACCTTGCGGCCCCGCCGTTTACAGAAATCCGCGCGCTGGAGCAGGCCAGCCGTGCGCTTGAGCGAGACCCCGACAACGTCGCGGTCCGGGGACAGGACTGGCTGCGCATGCTCATCGCGCCAGGCGGCTCACTCGGCGGCGCCAGGCCCAAGGCGAGCGTCGTGGACGACGCCGGTCGTCTTTACATTGCCAAATTTCCGAGCACACGAGATACCCATGACGTCGGCGGATGGGAAATGGTGGTCAACGCCTTGGCCAGCGGTTGCGGCCTCAATGTCGCGGCGGCTCAAGCCCGGAAGTTTGCCAGCGATCATCACTGCTTCATTGTGCGCCGCTTCGATCGCACCGATGCGAGCCATCGCCTGCATTTCGCCTCTGCGATGACCCTGACTGGCCACAGCGATGGCGACGACGCCTCGACGGGGGCCAGTTACCTGGAACTGGCGGAGGCGCTCATGAACCAGGGCGCGCAACCCAATGAAGATCTGCGAGAACTATGGTCGCGAATCGTCTTCAACATCCTCGTATCCAACGCCGACGATCACCTTCGCAACCATGGCTTCATCCTGGTGCCGGGCCTGGGCTGGAAACTCTCCCCGGCGTACGACATGAACCCCGTCCCTTACGCCGACGGTCTCAAGCTGAACATTACCGAGGCGGATAATGCCCTGGACCTGGAATTGACTCGACAGATTGCCAGCTACTTCCGCCTGACCCTTCATGAAGCAGACGAAATCATCAACGATTTCCGGGACATTGTCGGCCAATGGCGAACCCTGGCCCAAAGACTGGGCCTATCCGCATGGGAACAGGACCGAATGGCAGAGGCCTTCCGCCTTGCCGCATGATGCGCGATTGACGCGGATGTCACGCCGCGCACACCCGCTGGCGCGGCGGCCCATGCGAGCATGGCACACGGCCCGTTGCGAGTCAGACAGGGAACTGGCGAATTGGAGCGGGTGAAGGGAATCGAACCCTCGTATGAAGCTTGGGAAGCTGCCGTTCTACCATTGAACTACACCCGCTCGGGTGTCGTGCCCCGGCGCAAGACCGGAGCAGAGGCAGGAATTATAGCCTGGGTTTTTCCGCCCCAGGCCACCGCCTTCAGTTCGCCGTGATCCCCGCCGCCTTCACCACCTTGCCCCAGCGGTCCAGCTCGGCCTGGGTGTAGTCGCCCAGCGCCTTCGGCCCCATGAATTCGGCCTCGGCGCCCTGCTCGGCCGCCTTCTGGCGGAAAGCGTCGGTCTGCATGATCTTCTGGATTTCACCGGCGATCTTGTCCACCACCGGCGCGGGCGTGTCCTTGGGCGCGTACATGGCGAACCAGGACGAGACGATCAGGTCGGGATAGCCGGCCTCGGCGGCGGTGGGCACGTCCGGCAGCGACGCCAGGCGCGTATTGCCGGTGACGGCCAGCGCGCGCAGCTTGCCGGCGGCGATCTGGCCCAGCAGCGGCGGCGGCGTGGTGATGGTCATGTCGACGGCGCCGCCCAGCAGGTCGTTCAGCGCCGGGCCGGTGCCCTTGTACGGGATGTGCGTGATCTGCGTGCCCGCCATCTGGTTGAGCAGTTCGGTGGCGACCTGCTGCAATGAACCATTGCCGGACGAGGCGTAATTGAGCTTGCCCGGATTCGCCTTGGCGTACGCGACCAGGTCTTTCAGCGACTTGATCGGCAGGTCCGGCCGCACCACCACGACCTGGGGCGCGGACAGCACATTGGCCACCGGCGCGAAATCCTTGATCGGATCCCAGCCGGAGGTCGGCGTGACGTGCGGGGTGATGACCTGGAAGCCCGAATACTGCAGCAACAGCGTGTAGCCGTCGGGCTTGGCGCGGGCCACCGCCTGCGCGGCGATGCCGCCGGAGGCGCCGGGCTTGTTCTCGACAACCACGCTCTGGCCGAGGGCGACGCCCAGGGGCTGGGCGATGAGTCGGGCGGCGATGTCGGTGGTGCCGCCGGGCGCGGCCGACACGATCAGCGTGACGGGACGATTGGGAAAATCCGCCTGGGCGTGGGCGGCGCCAGCGGCGGCCACGCCCAGCGCGATGGCGCAGGCGCGTAGAACGGGAACGAAACGGAAAGCGGTCATGCGGTTGTCTCCTTGCTGTTTTTGTATGAAGCGCCCCAGGGCCGGGCGCGTGGTGTGAAGCAAAACCTAGGCGGCGTCGCCGGCCGGTCCGAACCGCTCCGCCAGCCACGCGGGCGGCGGATGGGCGGCCAGGCGCGGTCCGGCGCGCAACAACGCCATGGGCAGCTCGCGGCCGACCAGCCCCGGCAGTCCGCGCAGGATGGCAAGCAGCGATTCGAGCGACACGCCCGTGCGCACGCCCATGCACTCGAACATGTGGACCAGTTCTTCGGTGTTGACGTTGCCGCTGGCGCCGGGCGCGTACGGGCAGCCGCCCAGGCCGCCGGCGGCGGCGTCGAAACGGGTGATGCCGGCCTGCCAGGCGGTGACGGCATTGGCCAGCGCCATGCCGCGCGTATTGTGCAGGTGGACGGTAAGCGCCACGCCCGGCAGGCGCCGCGCCGCGTCGGCGCACAGTTCGCCCACCTGATTGGGATAGGCCATGCCGGTGGTGTCGCACAGCGTGATGCCATTGGCGCCGGCATCGACCAGGCGGGCGGCCAGGTCCAAGACCTGTTCCGCCTGCACGTCGCCGTCGAAGGGACAGCCGAAGGCGGTCGACAGCGACACATTGCAGGGCGCGCCGGCGCGCGCGGCGGCGGCCAGCACCTGGCTGAGTTCGTCGAACGATTGCTGGCGGGTCATGCGCAGGTTGGCGCGGTTATGCGTCTCGCTGCAAGACATGACCAGGTTCATCTCGTCGACGCCGGCTTCCAGCGCCCGCTCCAGGCCGCGGATATTCGGCACCAGCGCGGTATAGATCACGCCGGTCCGGCGGCGGATGCCCTGCATCACGGCGCCGGCGTCGGCCAGGGCCGGAATCGCCTTGGGCGAGGTGAAGCTGGTGACTTCGATGCGGGCGAAGCCGCAATCGGACAACGCGTCGACGAAGGCGATCTTGTCTTCGGTCGGCACCATGCGCGCCTCGATCTGCAAGCCGTCGCGCGGGCCGACCTCGTTGATTTCCAGGACGGGGGAACCGGTGTTCATGAGCGCATCCTCGCTGCCGGATTAAGGGGAATGGCGCGGTTCATGCGATCACGCCGCGCGCCCGCAGCGCCTCGCGCTGTTCCGGGCTCAGGCCCGCTGCCGCCAGCACCGCGTCGGTGTGCTCGCCCAGCGTCGGCGCACGCTCGCGCACCGCGCCCGGGTTGGCCGACAGGCACGGAAACACCGCCGGCATGTCCACGGCGATGCCGCTGGCGGCCTCCAGGCGGGTGATGGCGCCGCGCGCCTGGTAATGCGGATCGTGGGCGATGTCGGCCACGGAATAGATGCGGCCCGACGGCACGTCGGCCTCGCGCATGGCCTGCAACACCTCGTCGATGCTGCGTTCGGCGGTCCAGGCGCCGATGGCCTGGTCGATCTCGGCCACGCGGCGGGCGCGGCCGTCGTTGTGCGCCAGCTCGGGATCGCGGCCCAGGTCGTCGCGGCCGATGCGCGCCATCAGCCGGGTGTAGATGGCGTCGCCATTGCCCGCGATCAGCACATAGCCGTCGCGGCACGGATAAGCGTTGGACGGCGCGATGCCGGGCAACGATGCGCCGGCCGGTTCGCGCACGGCGCCAAACACCGAATACTCGGGCAGCAGGCTCTCGCTGAGGTTGAACAGGCTCTCGTACAGCGCCGCGTCGATGACCTGCCCCCGGCCGCCACGGGCATCGCGCTGGTACAGCGCCAGCAGCACGCCCAGCGCGCCATGCAGACCGGCGATGGTGTCGCCCAGCGACAGGCCGGCGCGCACCGGCGCGCGGCCGGGCTCGCCATTCAGGTAGCGCAGGCCGGCCATGGCTTCGCCAATCGCGGCAAAGCCCGGCTCGCGCGCCTTCGGTCCGGTCTGGCCGTAGCCGGAAATGCGCAGCATGATCAGGCGCGGGTTCAGCGCGTGCAGCGTCTCCCACGACAGGCCCCACTTCTCCAGCGTGCCGGGACGGAAATTCTCGATCAGCACGTCGGCCTCGGCCGCCAACTGGCGCACGATGTCCTGGCCCTCGGGCTGGCGCAGGTCCACGCACACGGATTGCTTGTTGCGCGACTGGGCCTCCCACCACACCGAGGTGCCCTCGTGCAGCAGCCGCCATTTGCGCAGCGGGTCGCCCTGCCCCGGCGGTTCGATCTTGACGACCTGCGCGCCAAAGTCCGCCAGCGTCTTGGCGGCGAACGGCCCCGCGATGAGTTGTCCCAGTTCCAGCACGCGTATGCCGGCGAGTATCTGCCCTGCCATGTCGCCTCCCGGGCGCATCCAACCGATGATGGCCCGCAGTGTGCGTCATCGCCCGGGGCGGCGGAATGGACGATTCGGGAAGGGGGCATTCCCGGATCGAGAAAGCCCGGCGCGGCGGCCGCGACCCGGCCGGACAGGCCGACCGATTGCCGGCCGCCACCAAGCGCTTTTTTTGCGTGCGAGCCGGCCTCTAGGCCGTGCCCGGGTCCTGCGCGCCGCGCAGATGCGCCAGCAACAGCCGCGCCGCCACCGGCAGCGCGTCGGCATCGCGCACACCCAGCAGCAGCCAGCGGCGCGCCCAGTCGTCGGACAGGGCAATCAGGCGGATCGGCATGGAGCGCGCATGCGGCTCGGCCGCCAGCCGCGGCAGAATGCCGACCCCGCGCGTGGCGGCCACCATGCGGCAGATGGCGTCGAAGCTGCGCACCTGGATGCGCAGCCGCATGTCGCGGCCCAGCCGGCCGCTCTCGTCGGCCAGGCGGGTGGCCAGCGAGGTCGCGGGCGGCAGGCCGACGTAGTCGTAGGCCAGGGTATCGGCGAACGCCACGCTGACATGGCGCGCCAGCGGATGACGCTGCGGCACGATCAGCACCAGCTCGTCGAGCCGGTACGGCACGGTGGCCAGGCCCGCCGCCGGGGTGCGGTCCGCGAACACGCCGATGTCGGCGCGGTTCTCCAGCACGGCAGTGACGATGTCGCTGCTGTTCTGCTCTTCCAGGTCGATGCGCACGGCCGGGTGCGCTTCCATGAAGGACGCCAGATCTTCCGGCAGGAACTGCGTCAGCGACGAGGTATTGGCGGCGATGCGCACCTGCCCGCGCACCCCCCGGGCATAGTCGGACAGGGTGCCCGCCATCTGCTCGACTTCCTGCAGCACCCGCAGGGCATGGACCAGGCAGGCCTGGCCCGCCTCGGTCAGCTCGACGCCGGCCGCGTTGCGGTACAGCAGTTGGGTGTCCAGAGCGGCCTCCAGGTCCGAGATCCGCTTGCTGGCCGCCCCCACCGCCAGGTGCGACGCGCGCGCGCCGGCCGAGATGCTGCCCTGGCGGGCCACCGAGACGAAAAGCGAGAGCGTGACGAGGTCGATGCGGGCGATATTCATGATGGACGCGCGGCGCCAGGCGGACGCCGCGGCTGCACTATAGCGCGCGGACCCGGGGGGGGACCCGCCCCATTCGATCGCCAGCGATAAGTCCCCATTTAAACCGAAACGCGGACTGCAGCCCGGCGGGGCTGCCACTACAATCCCGCCTATGACAACGAACAGCTCTGCGACTCCCCCCGTGAACACCCCCGCAACACCCGGCAACCCCGACGCGCCCGCGCCGGTTTCCCCCCAGACCGAAGCCGCGCTGGCCAGCGCCGCGCACGCCCCCAACAGCCCGGGCGCCACCCACATCCGCAGCTTCGTGCACCGCCGCGGCCACATCACCCAGGGCCAGTTGGCCGCGCTTGAGCAGTTGCTGGGCAAATGGTCGATTCCCTACGCCGCCAGGCGCCTGGACCCCGCGGCCGCCTTCGGCCGCGAAGCGCCGACGGTGCTGGAAATCGGCTTCGGCATGGGCGAGACCACCGAGAAGATCGCGCTGGCCCGTCCCGGCGACAACTTCCTGGGCGTGGAAGTGTTCAACGCCGGCGTCGGCTCGCTGCTGCGCCGCATCGAGGATTCCAGCATCACCAACCTGCGCATCATCCAGCACGACGCGGTCGAGGTGGTGCGCGACATGATCGCGCCGGACTCGCTGGCCGGCGTGCACATCTACTTCCCCGACCCGTGGCCCAAGAAGCGCCACCACAAGCGCCGCCTGATCCAGCCGCCGTTCATCGCGCTGCTGGCCAGCCGCATCGCGCCGGGCGGCTATATCCATTGCGCCACCGACTGGGAAGACTACGCGGTGCAGATGCTCGACGTGCTGGGCAACGAGCCGCAACTGAAGAACACCACGGACGGCTACGCGCCGCGCCCTGATTACCGCCCCCTGACCAAATTCGAGACGCGCGGCCTGCGATTGGGCCATGGCGTCTGGGACCTGATCTTCAAGCGAGTCGCCTGATGCTCTACCCCGCGATCGAACCCTACCGCCACGGCATCCTGGATACCGGCGACGGCCACCAGGTCTACTGGGAACTCTGCGGCAACCCGCAGGGCAAGCCCGCCGTGTTCCTGCACGGCGGCCCCGGCAGCGGCTGCTCGCCGGTGCATCGGCAACTCTTCGATCCCAAGCGCTACAACGTGCTGCTGTTCGACCAGCGCGGCTGCGGCCGCTCGACGCCGCACGCCGGCCTGGACAACAACACCACCTGGCACCTGGTGGCCGACATCGAGCGCCTGCGCACCGAGATCATGGGCGCCGACAAGTGGCTGGTGTTCGGCGGCTCATGGGGCTCGACGCTGGCGCTGGCCTATGCCGAGACCCACCCGCAGCACGTCAGCGAACTGGTGGTGCGCGGCATCTTCACGCTGCGCCGCGCCGAAGTGCAATGGTTCTACCAGGAAGGCGCGTCGTGGCTGTTCCCCGATCGCTGGGAAGAGTACCTGGCTCCCATCCCCGAAGCCGAGCGCGGCGACCTGGTGGCGGCGTACCACAAGCGCCTGACGGGCGATGACCCGGCCGAGCAACTGCGCGCCGCCAAGGCCTGGAGCAAGTGGGAGGACAGCACCATCACGCTGCTGCCCAGCCCGCGCCACCAGCAGAGCCACGCCGCCGACCGCGCGGCGCTGGCCTTCGCGCGCATCGAGAACCACTACTTCGTCAACGCCGGCTTCATGGAAGAAGGCCAGTTGATCCGCGACGCCCACAAGCTGCGCGGCATCCCCGGCACCATCGTGCAGGGCCGCTACGACGCCTGCACCCCCGCGCGCACCGCCTGGGACCTGCACCGCGCCTGGCCCGAGGCCGAGTTCCATATCGTGCCCGACGCGGGCCACGCCTTCGACGAACCCGGCACGCTGGCGCGCCTGATCGCCGCCACCGACGCCTACGCCAAACGCTGAGGAGACCGACCCATGCACATCACCCTGAACGGCGACGCCCGTGAATTTCCGCTCGACACCACGGTGAACGAACTGCTCGAAACGCTGGGCTATGCCGGCAAGCGCGTGGCGGTGGAACGCAACGGCGAGATCGTGCCCAAGAGCCAGCACGCGCAGACCGCGCTGAGCGACGGCGACCAGATCGAGATCGTTGTGGCGGTGGGCGGCGGCTGACCCGCGGCGCGGCCGGCAAGCGGCGATCGCCCCCTGCAAAAGGGCTGCAGCAATGCAGCCCTTTTTTTCATCATCCTGACGGATGGCTAGCAACCTGTTACACGATTACCCCCCTCAGGCGACGACGTGGCGAGTCATAATCGTTGATGCTGGCGCGTCCGGGCCCGGCCCGGCAAACAGGCTTGAACGCCGCCGCCCCGCCCGCGGGACCACGGCAACGCCGGCATCGTGCGCAGAAGTCCAGGGACCGCGCGCCCTGACACGCATCGCTCTTTCTCTCACCGCAACATAGACAAAGGAAACACGATGGGTCTGCTCAATTTCATCAAGGACGTTGGAGAAAAACTCTTCGGTGCCAGCGAAGCCAAGGCGGCCACGCCGGATGAGCTGAAGAAGGAACTCGACAAGCACGGCCTGAATGCCGATGGCCTGCAGATCTCGGTCGATGGCGACAAGGTCACCGTCACGGGCGAGGCCGCCAACACCGAAGCCGCCGAGAAGATCGCGCTGGCGCTGGGCAACACCGTCGGCGTGGCCGCGGTGGACAACCAGTTGAAGGTCAAGCAGGCCGCGCCCGAGGCCAAGATGTACACGGTGCAGAAGGGCGACAACCTGTGGAAGATCGCCGAGGCGCAATACGGCAAGGGCCAGGGCGCCAAGAACACCCTGATCTTCGAGGCCAACAAGCCGATGCTGACCAGCCCCGACAAGATCTATCCGGGCCAGGTGCTGCGCATCCCGCCCCTGTCGTAAGCCACGAAACAGAATGGGCCCTCGCGGGCCCGTATCGCGGCGCAGAACCCCCTGCCTGCCGCGATGATTTGGCCAGGCGCAATGCCTGGCCATTTTTTTGGCGGAAATCCCGGGGGCAAGCGCCCGCGGTCAGCGGCAGCCCCGAGGGCACCCCGCCGCCGGGCGCCGGCGCGCCGGTCAGCCCTTCATGAAGCGGCCCATGCCCTTCATTCCGCCCATGGCGCGCATCATCTTGGCCATGCCACCCTTCTTCATCTGCTTCATCATGCCCTGCATCTGCTCGAACTGGGCCAGCAGGCGGTTGACTTCCTGCACCGGCACGCCCGACCCCGCCGCGATGCGGCGCTTGCGCGAGGCCTTGATGAGTTCAGGCTTGGCACGCTCGGCAGCCGTCATGGAATTGAGGATGCCCTCGGTGCGGCGCAACTGCTTTTCCGCCTGGCCGCCCTGCAACTGGCCGGCGGCCTGCTGGAACTGGGCCGGCAGCTTTTCCAGCAGCGAGCCCATGTCGCCCAGCTTCTTGACCTGGCCGAGCTGGTCGCGGAAGTCGTTCAGGTCGAACTTGTTGCCCGACTTGATCTTGGCCGCCAGCTTCTGGGCTTCGGCGATGTCGATGTTCTTCTGGGCCTGCTCGACCAGCGAGACGATGTCGCCCATGCCCAGCACGCGCTGCGCCATGCGCTCGGGGTAGAACGGCTCCAGGCCGTCCAGCTTTTCCGAGACGCCGACGAACTTGAGCGGCTTGCCGGTGACGTGACGCACCGACAGCGCCGCGCCGCCGCGGGCGTCGCCGTCCAGCTTGGTCAGCACCACACCGGTCAGCGGCAGCGCCTCGGCGAAGGCGCGGGCGGTGTTGACCGCGTCCTGGCCCTGCATGGCGTCGACCACGAACAGCGTTTCGACCGGCTTGACCAGGTCATGCAGCGCGCGGATCTCGCGCATCATGGCCTCGTCGATGCCCAGGCGGCCGGCCGTGTCCAGGATCAGCACGTCGTAGTGGTGACGGCGGGCATGGTCGACCGCGTTGCGGGCGATGTCCTCGGGCTTCTGGCTGGGGTCGCTTGGCAGGAAATCGACGCCGACCTGCGCCGCCACGCTCTTCAACTGGTCGATGGCGGCCGGGCGGTAAACGTCGGCGGACACCACCAGCACCTTCTTCTTGCCGGTCTTGCGGCCGTGCTGGGTGTGCTGGCCTTCGCTCAGCCAGCGGGCCAGCTTGCCGGTGGTGGTGGTCTTGCCCGCGCCCTGCAGGCCGGCCATCAGGATGACGGCGGGCGGCTGCACGGCCAGCGACAGTTCGCCGGAATCGGCGCCCAGGTCGCCGCCCATGAGGGCGGTCAGTTCCTTGTGGACCACGCCCACCAGGGCCTGGCCGGGGCTGAGGCTGCTGGCGACTTCTTCGCCCAGCGCCTTTTCCTTGACCCGGGCGACGAAATCGCGCACCACGGGCAGCGCCACGTCGGCTTCCAGCAGGGCCATGCGCACTTCGCGCAGCATTTCCTGGGTGTTGGCCTCGGTCAGGCGGGCTTCGCCGCGCAGTGTCTTGACGACGCGCGACAGGCGTTGAGTTAGGTTATCGAGCATGAGAGGCGTTTCCGCTTAAACTAGTTGATTGAACGGTGGCCGCAGGCGCGGATTCTGCGCTGTCGGGCGGCATGCGCCCCCAGGCCCCATCCAGACAACGGTTTCTATGTCACTAGGCATTGTATTTCACACAGCGGCCGCCTTGGCGTACGCCGTGCTGGGAGGGTCCCTCTGGATCCGCCTGGCGGGCGCCGGGGAAGTCGAGCAAACGGGCAAAGTCGCTCGTCTGTGCCTGCTGGGAGCCCTGGTTCTCCATGGAATCGGGCTGCAACAGTCCATGCTGGGGGCCCCGCACCTGTTCATCGGGTGGGCGCTGGCCCTGTCTGCCGCCATCTGGCTGGGCATGGTCGTCTTCTGGCTCGAAAGCCTGCTGGTGCGCATCGACGGCCTGCAATTGCTGCTGCTGCCGGCCGCCACCCTGGCCAGCGGCCTGGCAGCCCTGTTCCCCCAGGGACAATTCGTGCCCCATGCCGACAACGCCTGGCTGCGCGTGCATTTGCTGATCGCGCTGGGCGCCTACGGGCTGATCACCATCGCCGCCCTGCACGCCATGCTGATGGCGCTGCTCGACCGCCACCTGCACCGCCCCCTGGACGCCCCCGCCGAACGCAGCATCATCGGCCGCGTGCTGGACTCGCAGCCGCCGCTGCTGGTGCAGGAACAACTGCTGTTCCGCATCATCTGGATCGGCTTCGTGGTGCTGACCCTGGCCGTCGGCTCGGGCTCCATCGCCTCCATGAAGCTCACCGGCCAGATCCTGCCGTTCGACCACAAGACCGTCTTCACCCTGCTGTCCTGGTTCACCTTCGGCGTGCTGCTGGCCGGGCGCCACATCTGGGGCTGGCGCGGCCGCGTCGCCCTGCGCTGGACCCTGACGGGGTTCGGTTTCCTGATCCTGGCCTACACCGGCAGCCGGTTCGTGCTGGAAGTCATTCTGCATCGAGGCTGACGTGGGCAAACTGCTGTTCTGGATCGTCATCATCATCGGCGTGCTCTTTGTGGCCCGCATCGCCGGCCGCATGGCCGCCGCCCGCCAGGATTCCCCCGCCAGCGCCAAGCCGCGCGCCACGCCCAACCCGCCCGCCACCGGCGCGCCGGAGGCCATGGTCCGCTGCGCCCACTGCGGCATCCACCTGCCGCGTTCCGAGGCCCTGCTGCAGGGCGGCCAGACCTGGTGCAGCCAGGAACACGCCCGGCTGGGACCGGCGGCGAAATAAAAGGCGGGTCTGAGCGACTGGCCGGCCCGGATCCGCGGGCCCGCCATCCCGCCATCCCGCCATTCCGCCATCCCGCCAGCCAGCCCGGAGAGGCTCGCCCATCACAGGACGCAACGACAGCACCGCCCCCGGGTGGGCCCGGCCCTCATTCGCCCCCTTTTCACACGCACGGCATAATGCACGTTGGATACCAACCTGCTTTCCTCCCATGCCCCTGCTTCTGGATCGACATGGCTGGCTGGCGCCGGCCCCGGGCGTTTCCCGGCTGCCCTCCCCCAACTGCGACGCGCGTCCCCAGGACGCCCAGGTGTCGCTGCTGGTGCTGCACAACATCAGCCTGCCGCCCGGCCAATTCGGCGGCCCCGAGGTGGCCGGCCTGTTCCTGAACACGCTGGACTACGGCTCGCACCCCTGGCTGGAACGCCTGCGCGGCCTGCGGGTATCGGCGCATTTCTTCATCCGCCGCGACGGCCGCATCGTGCAGTTCGTCTCCACCGATGCGCGCGCCTGGCATGCCGGCGTCTCGCGCTTCGCCGGCCGCGAGCGCTGCAACGATTTCTCCATTGGCATCGAGCTGGAAGGCACCGACACGCTGCCCTACACTGACGAACAGTACCTGGCCCTGCGCCGGCTGACGCCGGTGCTGCGCGCACGCTACCCCCTGGCGGCCGCCTGGGGCCACGAACACATCGCGCCGGGCCGCAAGACCGACCCGGGGCCCGCTTTCAACTGGACGCGCTTCGGGCGCGACAGCGGCTTTGCGCGGCGGCAGTTGCCGCCCGTCTGACCCTTACAAGGACCGGTTATGTTGAAGATCTGGGGACGGCTGACGTCCGTCAATGTGCAGAAAGTGATGCTGGCCGTGCGCGAACTGGCGCTGCCGCACACCTTCATCGAGGCCGGCGGCCCGTTCGGCGTGGTCGACACGCCCGAGTACGCCAAAATCAACCCCAACCGCACCGTGCCCGCCATCGACGACGGCGGTTTCGTGCTGTGGGAATCGAACGCCATCGTGCGCTACCTGGCCGCCCGCTACGGCGCTGGCACCCTCTGGCCCGACGACGTCTGTCTGCGCGCCGACGCCGACCGCTGGATGGACTGGCAGACCACCGAATGGCAGGGCGCCATGGGCCCGGCCTTCCTGGGCCTGATCCGTACGCCGGAAGCCAAGCGCGACCACGCCGCCATCGAGCTGTCGGTCAAGCGCAGCAATGCCCGCGCGCAGATTCTGGACCAGGCGCTGCAAGGCCGCGAGTTCATCGCCGGCCGCCACCTCACCATGGGCGACATCGCCCTGGTGTGCTCGGCGCACCGCTGGCTGGCGCTGCCGATCGAGCGGCCGGACACCCCGGCGCTGTCGGCGTGGTACCGGCGCGTGATGATGCGACCGGCGCCGCAGGGGGTGTTGACGTTGCCGTTGGAATAGCAGCCCCGGCAGGCGAAGGCATGCAACTGCACGCCTTCAGCCCCCCGGGCATTCGGGGCGCATTTTGATTTAGCCGAAGAAGAAATTATCGCTGTCGAGATAGGGATAATTACTGCCGATCACGTCGGCCATCATGTATCCGTATCCGTTCGGCGTGGAAGGATCGGCGTAGTTCGTATATTCGATGAAGAAGTCCGCGATCCCATCGCCGGTTCTGTCTCCCTCCAGGCTTACGGTGGACGCCCGCCACCAACCGCTTTCGTCATCATGAGTGACGGGCCAATCCAGTCCGTGATGGTCCTCGGTCACATACCGGAGTTCTCCGGCATGCCCGGTGAACTTTCCTGTGCCGATAAACCGCATGGCCTGATGTCCCTCGGTATTCAGGTCGCCATCCAGGTTTGAAAAATCGAGCACGTCCGGCTCGATCCGCAGCCCCCCATATCCCCCAAGATAGGCCGGTTGGTAGTGCTTGAGGTTGAAATCGCGCGCTTCGCGAGCCGTGGTCAACCCATGGATGAACTTCGTCGTGATTTCCCCGGAGTCCGGATCGGCGAAATCACCATCGTTGAACACGATGCGATTGCCGCCGCCATGCACGACGAAGGTATCGTTGCCACCACGGCCGGTGAACGTCATTCCCCCAAGCACGTCGCCGACCAGGATATCGTCGTAATCGCTGCCAATGACATAGTCGATATTGCGATATTCTCCCTGGCACCACTCGCCGCACGAACCGGATTTCAACTCCACAAATGCGTACCCGTACCCTCGAAGTTTACCCAGGGCGCTTTCATGGGTGAGGAAATGACTATTGACGTCATAGTCCTTGAGCCCAAAGGCGCTGGCCCGATCCGCAATCCACTTGTCCATGCGATCGTTGCCACTCACAACGATGTCGACGCCCCACTCGTTCAAGGAAAAGTCCAGGACGTTGTATCCATCCGGATTGCCCACAACCTTGTTGGACCAGTCATAGTCACTTCCCGGCATGAACCAGTTGATTGCATTGCCGCCGACCATTTCACTCGGCGTGTCGTCACCGACGAACACATAGGATTTTCCGTCCTTGGCGATGAATGACTTCACGCCGCCATCCGGCGCTAGGTCAGCATAAAGAACGACTTCAGGCGGCGGTCGCATGCTCGGGCCATCGGCCTGTGGCTCGGTATTCGCAGGGCCGCCAACCGGCCGATCCCTACCGATTTCTGCCAAGATTTGGGGAAGGATGGCGGCCGCTTCCGGATAGTCCGCGGGATGTGTCGCAATTTCCCGCATCGCGAGGTAAATCTGGTAACCGGAGAATCTAGCACCGTCACTAGCGGCGGTGGCATCCGCAGCAGTCGGGCCACTCTCAACGTTCGAATGCGTAGCGTGGGGGTCGAGCCGGTCAGGCAATAGCGCCGTCGGCATGCTTCCCGTATGGGCTGGGATATGCGTTCCTTCAGTGACGAGTACGTCTTGGATAAATTTCGCTGCCTCCCCCTTGAGGTCGATGAGGTCAGGCAGGGATGAAGCGATAGCGACGATAGCCATGCCGGCTACAACCGCTGGTATGCCTCCGCCAACCATGAGCAAAGTCCCCATTCCCGCTATCGCACCCGCTATTACAGCGCCGCCCCACACAGACGCCACCTCGGAGCCGATCGCAACCTTGGGAGGCGTACCCGAAGCAATATCCTTCTGGATCACGCTCCAACTGAAAATTCCTTGCATGAATTTCTCATGCGTTTGCGCCATCACGTTCAAATACTTGAAGGCTTGCTTGTCCAGGCGGGTCTCCAACAAGTCGCGAACATATCCCAGGAATTTTCCTGTTTCCGGAATGAGCTTGTTGACCAACGGCTCCACCATCCCACGCGTCGTCTTCGGATCGTGGTAGTACCTAGATTCCTCGCTGTAGTGCGAAAAGTAATACGCTTCCTTTTGGTTGAGAATCTGCGCGATGTACCACGCGGGAACGATCCGTGGTGTCGAGAAGTAAGACCAGCCGATGCCGTCCCACAGCCCAGACCCTATCCCACCGCCCCAACTCGGCGGCTCCGGCGGCCAAGTGCCATAAACGGTGACGGGGGCAAGCGTAGGCGTGGGCATGATGCGGCTCCTGATCGCGGATCATCAATAGCCGCCCGCAGGCACGCAGGCGACCGTCTATAGACATAAACGGTTGAGCCGCGATTTACAGTAAAAAAAAGCCGCAATTCAGACCAGTTCTCCGGTACCGGCCCACGTCCCGCGATTCGGAGCATGCCGACGCCCTCGCGGGAACGGCGTCCAGCGCCCTACTCCACCCAAGGCGTATTCGCCCAGATCTGCCGCAGCCGCCCATCATCCTGCTTCAGGCGTTCCTGCCACTGCGGCCCATCCAGGTAATCCATCTCGGTGAACTGCTGCTTCATCTGCGCCTGGAATTCCGGATTGGCGGCGACCTTGCCCAAGGCCTGGCGCAGCTTCTCGGCGACATCCGCCGGCAAGCCCTTGGGCGCGACAATGCCGCGCTCGGAGGCGAACACCAGGTTCACGCCCAGCTCCTTGAAGGTCGGCACGTCCGGCCCCAGCGGCGAACGCGTCGCGCTGGCCTGTGCCAGCACGCGCATATTCTTGCCGTGATAGGGCATGACTTCTCCCAGGTTCAGGCCGCCGATCACGGTATGCCCACCCAGCACCGAGCTGCGCAACGGCCCCGCGCCGTTGTACGGTACGTGGTTGAGCTTGGTGCCGGTCAGGTTCTGGAACAGCACGAGCGCCAGGTGATCATCGGTGCCCACGCCGGTCGAGCCATAACTGATCGAACCCGGCTTCTCGCGCGCCGCCTTGATCAAGGCATCCAGCGTCTGGTACGGACTGTCGGCGGCGACGCTGAAGGCGCTTGGGTCGCGCACCAGGTTGGCCAGGTAGGTGAAGTCGGCGGTGGTGAAGCCGGCCTTGCGTTCGATCGGCAGCGACACCAGCCCGGGCATGTTGGTCATCGCCAGCGTATAGCCGTCGGGCTTGGCGCGCGCCACGTACGACAGCGCGATGGCGCTGGACGCGCCCGGCTTGTTCTGCACGACGATGGTGGTGCCCAGCTCCTTTTCCAGGAACACCGCCAGCGAACGTGCCGTCAGGTCGGTGCCGCCGCCGGGCGCGAAGCCCACCACCAGTTCGATGGGATGGTCGGGCCAGGCCCAGGCCGGCCACGCGGCGCACAGCGCGGCCACGGACAGCGCGGCGCGAGCGGCCGCCTTGCGTGTAAAGAACATGGTTGTCTCCTGTGTGGGTACTGCTGTTGTTATGCGTTGTGATGAGCCGGACAGGCCGGCCAGTCACGCGGGACGGCTGCGACGGCCGCCCCGGGTCAAACTGTTCCCTAACCGACCTTGCCCCTTTCCTGCGCCTCGCGCCACGCCAGCAGGCGCCTCACGCCTTCGGCCATGCCCACTTGCGGCTGCCAGCCGATCTGTTGTCCCGCCAGGTCGTGCGGGATATGGAAGGCGCCGCCCGAGGTCAGGCGCACTGTGCCCGGAGGGTCCGGCCGGATCTCCGGTTCCAGGTCGCTCTTGCAGTAGTCGAGCACCAGCCGCACCAGCTCGCCGGTGGTGATGGGCGCCGGGCCGGACACGTTCACCGCGACATCGGTCGCGTCGCTCTGGAACGCGGCGACGTTGGCGCGCGCCACGTCCGAGACGTGCACGAAGTGCTTGGTGTCGCTGCCGTCGCCAGGCAGCAGGGGACGCTCGCCCTGGCGCACGCGGTCATAGGTCTCCATGATGTACAGCGAATTCGCGGCGCGGTAGTGCTGGCGCTCGCCATACACGGTGGAATAGCGCAACACCACATAGTCCAGCCCGCACTTCTGGAAGTACTGGCGGCAAAGCTGTTCGCCCATGATCTTGGAGGCGCCGTACAGGATCGCCGCCGGCGGCGCGCCGACGGAATGGAACGGGCCGTTCTCGACCAGCGCGCCCGCGATGCCGCTGCCGTAGCCATAGACCGCGTTGGACGAGGCGAACACGAACTTCTTCACCTTGTTGGCGCGGCACGCTTCAAGCATGTTCTGCGCCCCGCGGATGTTCACGTCCACCGCCTGCCACGGCGTCTGCGCGAAGCCCAGCGTCATGTAGGCAGCCAGGTGCAGCACGCCGTCCACGCCTTCGGTCGCGGCCAGCAGGTCGGGCAGGCGCATCAGGTCGCCGCGCACCACTTTCACGCGCGGATTGCCTTGCAGGTGGGCGATGGCCTCGGGCGTGCCAAAGGCGAAGTTGTCCAGCAGGATCACTTCGCGCACGCCGGCGGCCAGCAGCGCGTCGGCGGTGTGCGAGCCCACCAGGCTGGCGGCGCCGGCGATCAGGATGCGGGCATCGGCCAGCGGCAGCGCCGCGCTTTTCTTGTCGGTCGTCATGTGATTCACAGTCCCATCGGTTGATTGTGCATGCCCCAGTACAGGCTCTTGACCTGACTGTAGAGTCGCAGGCCATGCAGGCCCTTCTCGCGGCCGATGCCGCTGGCCTTGAAGCCGCCGAACGGCGTGGCGATATGCGATTGCTTATAGGTGTTGATCCAGACCGAGCCCGCATCGATCTCGCGCGCCACGCGCCAGGCGCGGGCATAGTCGCCGGTCCACATGCCGGCGGCCAGGCCGAAGGGCGTGTCGTTGGCCTGCCGGATCACATCGTCCTCGTCGTCGAACGGCAACGCCACCAGCACCGGCCCGAAGATCTCTTCCTGGCAGACGCGCGCGCCATTGCCAAGGCCGTCGATCACCGTGGGCAGGTAGAACCAGCCGTTGGCCAGCTCGGCGCGATCCGGCGCGGCGCCGCCGACCAGCACGCGGCCGCCTTCGGCGCGGCCGATGTCGACATAGCCGGCCACCTTGTCGCGATGCGCGCGCGACACCAGCGGCCCCATCTGCGTGGCCGGGTCATCGGGCAGGCCCACGCGCACCTGACGCGTGCGTTGCACCAGCGCTTCCATGAAGCGGCCATAGATGGACTTCTGCACGAACAGGCGCGAACCGGCCACGCAGCTTTGCCCGGCCGAACCGAAGATGCCCGACACCACGCCGGCCACGGCGCGGTCCAGGTCGGCGTCGTCGAACACGATGTGCGGCGACTTGCCGCCCAGCTCCAGGCCCACGGGAATCAGGCGCTGGCCGGCAATGCCGCCGATGGCGCGGCCCGTTTCGGTGCCGCCGGTGAACGACACCATGCGCACGCCGGGATGCTTGACCAGCGCGGCGCCGACGTCCTCGCCGTGGCCCGGCAGCACCGTCAGCAGCCCTTCCGGCAGGCCGGCCTCGGCACAGATGCGCGCCAGTTCCAGCGCCAGTTGCGGCGTCTCCTCGGACGGCTTGAGCAGCACCGCGTTGCCGGCCGCCAGCGCTGGCGCGGCCTTCTGCGCCTCGTTCATGATGGGCGAGTTCCACGGCGTGATGGCCGCGATCACGCCGAACGGCTCGGCCAGCGCCATCGAAAAATACTCGCCGCGCGGCGAGGTCATCTCGTTCTGCCAGGTCTCGCACACCGCGGCGTAATAGCGGAAATGCCCGGCCGCGCTGTCGACCATGTTCAGGCATTCCTTCCACGGCTTGCCGCTGTCGATCATCTGCAGCCGCGCCAGCGGCTCGCGTTCGGCGGCCAGGCGCCGGCCGATCTCGTACAGCGTGGCGGCGCGCTGGTCGGGGCGCAGCTTGCGCCACGGCTGGCGCTGGAACGCGTCCCAGGCGATGGCGACGGCGGCATCCACGTCGCGCGGCAAGGCGCGCGTGACAATGCCGGCAACGCTGCCGTCGGCGGGATTGATGGAGGTGATGACGGCGTCGCCGTCCTGGCCGTGGCGCCATTCGGCGCCCAACCGGAAGGGCTTTGGGCTCGATGCTTGCATAAGGTCGGGGCAATCCAGAGGTCTCGGTAGACGCATCATCGGCCGGCCGACTATTAGGCACAATTCGATATTTTTCTTATATTCTTAGCCTATGGCTATGAATATCAAGTACCGATCGCTCAAGGCCTTCCTGCTGGCGGTCGACACCGGCTCGTTCACCCACGCCGCCAACCAACTGGGCGTGACGCAGCCCTCGTTCACCGCGCTGATCCAGGACCTGGAGGACGTGCTGGGCCTGCGCCTGTTCGAACGCACCACCCGCAGCATCAGCCTGACCTCGGCGGGGCAGGACTTCCACGCCCGCGCGCAGCGGCCCATTGCCGACCTGGAGGAAGCCTATCGCAGCCTGGCCGACCTGGCGGCGGTGCGGCGCGGCAACGTCACCCTGGGCGCCCTGCCCTCGACCGCGCTGGCGCTGCTGCCCGTGGCGGTCGGCGCGTTGCGCCAACTGCATCCGGCGCTGAAGGTGCGCGTGGTCGAGGCGCACAACGACGAACTGGTGGCCATGCTGCGCACCAACCAGATCGAGTTCGCCGTCGGCGCGCTGGCCGAGCCGGCGCCGGACCTGTCGTTCGCGCCGCTGGCCGAAGATTGCTTCTGCGCCATCTACCCGGCCGGCCATGCCCTGGAGAAAAAGCGCGGCCCGCTGCACTGGCGCGACGTGCTGCGCTATGACCTGATCCTGCTGTCGCAAGGCTCGAACGCGCGCCAGCAGTTCGACCGCGCGGTGCGCGAGGAAACCGGCGCGCCCGCCACCGCGCTGCGCTATGACGTGACCAACATGGGCACCGCCGCCGGCATGGTGCGCCAGGGCCTGGGCGTGAGCGTGCTGCCGCGCCTGGCGCTGCCGGAATTGAACCTGTCGGGACTGCGCGCGGCGGCGCTGTGCGATGCCTCGGCGCGCCGCGCCATCGGCCTGCTGCACCGGCGCGACCGCTCGCTCTCGCCGGCCGCGCAGGCGCTGGCGGCGCAGTTGGAAACGGCCATGGACCAGATCGCGAGGCGGCTGTTGCCGTTGCCGCCCCTGAAGTGAGCCGGCCGCTCGCGCCTGTCAGCCAGCGCAAGCGGCCAGGAAGGCGGGCACGGCGAATGACGAACCGCGCCACGCCAAGCCGCCGCGGCCTGCCACGCGCTCGTTGCGCGGTCGCGGGGGCCTTCTCGGCCGCGGCTTCCGTGCAAACGCGGATTCAGCCCGCCGCGAACAGCGCGCCGATGCGCGCCACGTCTTCATCGTCCAGCACCCCCGCCTGCCAGCGCAGCGTCAGCCACGCCAACAGGTTGTCGTAGCGCGCGCGGTCCAGTTCGCGCAGCGCCTCGAAACGCTGGCGCTCCGCGTCCAGCACGTCCAGGTTGGTGCGCTCGCCGCCCAGCACGCTGCGCCGCGTGGCCTGCACGCGCAATGCGGCGGCCTCGGCGGCCTGCCGGTAGGCCGCGATGCGTTCCCGGCTGCTGGCAAAGGTATGGAACTGCCGCGCCAGGTCATCCAGCAACGCCCACGTGGCGGCATCGAGCTTGTGCTGCGCTTCTTCCTGCTCGGCCAGCGCCTGACCGCTGGCCGCCGACGTGCGCCCCCCGGAATACAGCGGAATGCTGACCTCGATACCCACCGAACCGGTGTCATAGCGCTGCCCGATCTGGTTCTCGCCATTGGAATGCGTCAACTGCTTGCGGGCCACCAGCCTCGCCGTCGGCAGATGTCCCGCGCGGGCGGCCTCGTAGCGCTGGCGGCTGGCTTCCAGCAAGTGCCGCTGCGCCAGCAATTCGGGGTTGCTTGCCAGCGCCAGCTCGCGCCACGCCGGCAGGTCACGCCCCTCCACGGCCAGCCCGGCCAGCGCGGCCGCCCGCAAGGGCGCCAGCGGCTGCTCGGCCAGCGCCGGGCCGACGATCGCGCCCAGCGCATTGCGCGCATCGCGCAACTTGTCTTGCGCCTCGATCTCCTGCGCCTGCACCACTCGGGCGCGCGCCTCGATCTCCAACTGATCCGTGCGCGTGCCCTGGCCCGCCGCCACGAAGCGTTCGCTGCGGCGCGCGTCCTCCTGCAACGAACGGCCCTGGGACTGCGTCAATGCCAAGGCTTGCTGCGCGTAGAGCACGGCGGTATACGCCTGCAGCACGCGCACCGCCAGCGCCTGGCGGGCGCGCTGCAACGTCAATCCCGCCGCCTCGGCGCGCTCGCGCCCGGCCCGGTACTGCGCAAAGGCCGCCGCGTCGAACAACGGCTGGCTCAACGTGAAGCCCGAGGCGGAGCTGGCGTAGCGCGACCGTTGCTCCAATGTTCCAAACCGGGTCTGCTGGCGCGACGACGTAACGTTGCGGGCGCCGCTGTAGTGGTAGCTCAGGTTCGGCAGCAAGCCGCCGCGCCCCAGCGCCTCTTCCTGCGCATCGGCCCGCTCGCGGGCTCGCGCGGCCTGCCAGGTGGGATCGGACGCCAACGCCATCGTGTACGCCTGCTGAAAATCCAGCGCCTGCGCCGCCCCCATCGCGGGCAGCAACAGCGCCCCCATCAACATCCACGCCGCCGCGCGCGCGCCCCGCCAGCGATTCATGCGTCCCCCCACGCCAGCCGCGCGCGGTCGAGCAAGGGCTTGAACAGATAATTCAGCAGCGAGCGCTCGCCCGTGCGCACGAACACCTCTACCGGCATGCCGGCGCGCAGCGGCGCATCGCCAATGCGGCGCAACTGACCCGGCGCCACATCGGCGCGCAGGCGATAGTAGGGACGACCATTGCGGTCATCATCGAACCGGTCCGCCGACACCAGCGTCACAGTGCCTTCCAGCCGTGGCGTGCGGCTGGCATCAAAGGCGGTGAACATCAGCTCGACCGGCAGGCCCGTGCGCACCTTGTCGATGGACTCCACCGGCAAGCGCCCCTCGACCACCAGCGGCACGTCCTCGGGCACGATCTCCATCAGGCGCGAACCCGGCTGCACCACGCCACCGACGGTGTGCGCGGCCAGCGCCACCACGGTGCCGCTGACCGGCGCGCGGATCTCGCTGTGCGCCAGATCGAATTCCGCCGCCGCCAGTTTCTGCGTCAACTGTTCGCGCTGCACGCGGGTCTCCGCCAGATCTGTGCGCACCTCGCGCTGGAATGCGTCGCGGCGTTGCTGCCCGCGCAGCGCCAGTTCCGCGATCTGCTGGCGGGTCTGGCCCAGCGCGCCCCGGTCCGAGGCCATGTCACCGTCCAGTTGCGCCAGGCTGCGCTCCAGATCCAGCACGCGGTTGCGCGGCACGTAGCCTTCGCGCGCCAGATCGCGCAGGTTGCCCACCTGTTCCCGCAACAGGCTGCGTTGCGTGCGCTTGTGCGCCAGCGTCGATTCCAGGCCGGCGGCCAGGGCGCGGCTGCCGGCCAGCGTCGCGTCGATGCCAGCCAGCTCGCCCGCCAGCGCCGCCCGCCGGCTGGCGAACAGTTGGCGCTCCATCGCGTAAGCGGCCGCCGCTTCGGCGTTCGCTTGGGCATCGGGCGGCGCAAGATCATCCCGCCCATCGCGCTCGGCCAGCAGGCGCGCTTCGCGGGCCATGACCGCCGCCTGCTGGGCGCGCAGGCTTTGCGCCTCGCCACGCACCCGGGTGTCGTCCAGCCGCACCAGCGCCTGGCCGGCTCGGACCAGGTCGCCTTCGGCCACCAGCAAGGCGCTCACCACGCCGCCCTCGATGCTGTCCACCGCCTGCCGCTCGCCGGTCACGACGACGATGCCGGGCATCGCCACGCCGTTGTCCAGCGGCGCCCATGCCGCCCACGCCAGGAAACCGCCAAAACCCAGCGCCAGCACCCACCAGCCGAAGCGGGCCGACCAGCCGCCGTTCTCATCGCCCTCGACGGCGCCGATATCGCCCTTGTTCAGCTCGGGCCGCAACACCACCACCCGATTGCCCGCGGCGCGCCCCGTCATGCCTTGCCTCCGAGGATTCGCCCCGCAAACGCGCCACCGGCCAACGGATAGACCTGCGCCGCCGATCCGCCCGGGCGCGTCTGTGCCGGCGAGCCGGCCACGCCGGACGCCGCCGTCCCCGTCGCGCCGGCCATCGTCGCCGCACGGCCGCCCGGCTCGGCGGATGCCGTAGGCGGTGACGGCGTCGCCCCGGGCGCCCCCTCGGGCCCCGGCCGCAACACGTCGTGGGTGGCGCCGAAGCGCTGCGCGCGGCCATCGCGCAGCAACAGCAGGTGCGTCGTCGCCGCCAGCACCTTGGGCCGGTGCGTCACCAGCACCACCGTCGCGCCGATCTCGCGCAGCCGGCCCAGCGCATCGAGCAAGGCCTGCTCGCCCGCGTCATCCAGGCTGGCGTTGGGCTCATCCAGCACCACCAGGCGCGGCGTGCCGTACAGCGCCCGCGCCAGCGCGATACGCTGGCGCTGCCCGCCCGACAATCCCTGGCCTCCGGCGCCCAACGGCGTGTCATAGCCGCGCGGCAGGGCCAGGATCATGTCGTGCGCGCCGGCCAACCGCGCCGCGTCGATCACCCGCCGGGCCAACCCCTCGCCATCGCTGTCCGGCCCAGGAAAGCGCGCGATGTTCTCGGCCACGGTCCCGGAGAACAACTCCACGTCCTGCGGCACATAGCCCAGCCACTCCCCCAGCCGCGCGCGTTCCCATTGCTTCAGGTCGGCTCCATCCAGCCGCGCCGTGCCCAGGCGGGCCGGCCACACACCCGCCACCAATCGGG
This sequence comes from Achromobacter dolens, assembly GCF_902859745.1. GTDB lineage: Bacteria > Pseudomonadota > Gammaproteobacteria > Burkholderiales > Burkholderiaceae_B > Achromobacter > Achromobacter dolens. The sequence continues at coordinate 46,143 of NZ_CADIJW010000021.1, forward strand.
CCAGAGTCGACTTGCCCGCGCCCGACGGGCCGACCACGCCCAGCACCTGCCCCGGCTCCAGCGCGAACGACACGTTCACCAGCGTCGGCTGCGCCGCGCCCGGCGGCGTCACCGTCACGCCCTCCAAGCGCAATGCGCCCTTCGGGTCGGGCAACGTCAGGCCCGTCGACGGCTTCGGATACGTCGTCAGCAGCTCCTGCAGGCGCCGCCACGCCAGCCGCGTGCCCGCCCATTGCCGCCAGGCGCCGATCACCTGATCGATCGGGCTGAGCACGCGCCCCATCAGGATCGAGCCCGCAATCATCATGCCGGCGCTGACATGGCTTTGCAGCACCAGCCACGCTCCCAGCCCCAGCACCAGCGATTGCAGCGCCATCCGCACCGTTTTCGACAGGCTCGCGATCATCGCCGAGCGCTGGCTTGCCACGCCCTGGCGCCGCACATAGCCGACATGCAGCCGCTGCCAGCGCGCGCGCAACCGGTCCAGCATGCCCATGGCCTGAATGGCTTCGGCATTGCGCAGTTGCCCTTCGGCCTCCACCCCGGCCCGCACCGACAGCCCGCCCGCCTCGGCCAACAGCTTGCGCGACACCTGCTCGTTGAGCCACGCCAGCGCCACCAGGATGATGGTTCCCGCCAACGCCAGCGTGCCCATCCAGGGATGGAACAGGAACATCACCAGCAGAAACAGCGGAAACCACGGCGCATCGAAAAACGCGAACACCGCGCTGCCGGTCAGGAACTGGCGCACGGTGTTCAGGTCATTGACCGCCTGCCCCGCATTGGCGGGCACGCCCGCCAGGCCGCGCTGGAACGCCGCTTCGTGCACGCGCCCGGCCAGCGCCGCGTCAAAGCGCGCGCCGATCTGAACGATAACGGCGCTGCGCGCGTAATCCAGCGCGCCCATCAGCGCGAGCAAACCGACGATCATCAGGCTCAGCATCACCAGCGTGAAGACGTTGCCGGACGCCAGCACGCGGTCATAGACCTGCAGCATGTAGAGCGACGGCGCCAGCATCAGCAGGTTGGCGGCGACACTGAATGCGGCCACGCTGTACCAGCCCGTGCGAAAGCGCGTCAGGAGCGCCTTGATATCCAGGACGTCCGCGCCCTGTGCCGCGCCCGCGCGCGTCTGGGTTTGCTGCATTGAATTTCCTTGCCCGGATGACTGCCGGGACACGCAGAATGAAGAAACAAAAAGACGGTCGCGACGGGGGATAGGCCCGCCGCGACCGTGACCCACGCGCCCGAGAAAGCGCGGGGAAACTCACGGGTGGGTTACGCCGCCAGGGCGAGGTCGGTTTCGGTGGCGAAGTTGTGGGCGACCAGGTCGGCGATGGAGGTGTGCATATCCATCCCGTTCTGTTCCAAGGCGTCGACCAAACCTCCGTTCGTGATGTGGCTGATCTTGTCTGGTGTGCCAACAACCGAACCGTTCATCAGGCCCCAAACGATGTCATGCACTTCGTTGCCTCGTCCATCGGCAACGTCGCCCTCGATAGGCTGATCGAAAGTAAACGTAATGAGCGGATCGACCACATGTCCGGCTCCGTCCAGGCCACCGCCCAGGGTGATGGAATCCAATGAACCCCACACTGTGTGCGCGGTCGGGCCGTCACCTGCGTGGCCGCTGTAAGGAGGGAAGAAGTAGTGCAGATCACCCGAAGCCACGAAGGCGTAGTTGGCGACCGTTTTGCTGACATAGCCATAGTCGGTGCCGTTGAAGGCGTTGCCACCGAAGAATCCGCCCTTATTGGGGACGCTGGTGTGCTCACCGGCAACCCCTCCATTCTGGAACGCGTCCAGCATGAGCTCCAACGAACTCTCCGTTGTGATACCCGTGGGAAGGTGGCTGATATCGATAAAGCTTACTTGTGCAGACATTGTCATGCTCCGTTTATTACCAATTGCCGGGGTGAATCCCCGACCCAAAAAAGCGCCGCACTGTGTGTACGTCGCACATGCGAAAAATCCGCATGTCCCTTTCTCGGGAAAGGCATTCGCCCACCCGAGCGATTACTTGCCTAAAAGCGAACCTCCATGCCCAACGCAACGGAGCGCCCCGGCGCGAATGTGCGTGCCATCGCATCGGAATATCCGTCGACATACATTCGATTGGTGATGTTCTCGACTGACGCCATAAGCTTGACGTTGTCATTGGCTTGATAACTGGCATACCAGTCCCAAGTCGTGTACTTGAACCAAACCTGGGAGCCACCAGAATCGCGGTTGTACCAACCTTCACCGCTGTAGTTGAATCTCACGCCGGTATCCAGCTTGCGCTCCAGCAAGCGCACGCCGACCAGCAGCGTGCCTTTATCCACCGGCTTGGCGATCGCGCTGTTGAAGACGAAGTTGTCGCAAACGACCTGATCATCAGCCCAAGCTCGCCACGATTCATACCCGCGCGCGAGGGCTTTCTGATGCTCGACCGGATAGCTTCCATCTGCATTCGGGCGGTCGAATTTGTTTTCGCCAGCCCCCAGGAAGTAAAGGTCTTCGCAGAACTTGTTGGGGCCGCCTAGATAATGGGTATAGCTCGCCCCCCCATAGATCCAGCCAGCCTCATAACGCCCTTCAAATTCCAATCCGCGGAACTTTGTGCGGTTGCGGTTGTTGACGAAGGCCGTTGTGCCGGGCAATGGCAATCTTTCCAGGTTGGAGCCGGGCAAAATGACGTCCATGGACGAAAAAAGGTAGTTATCCGCCCTCGTGTCGAAGTAGCCCGCCTTTAGCGATAGACTGTCGCCATCCAACGCGACGTCCTGGAATATGGTGTTGGCGCCTACCTCCCAGGTCCGGGAGGTTTCCGGCTCTGCATTCGGATTGGGGTAGATGGAGGCAAATCCATCTCTAGGATGATTGCCCACCATCAGCATTTCGTTGATGGCGGGAGGCCTCCAGGACTTGCCCCAGCTACCGTACACTTCCAGCCAATTGGTTGGCCGAATCGCTCCGGACAACGCGGGCAACAGCATCCCGGCACTGCGACTCACGTCGTAGTCATACAAGGCGTTCTGGTCGTCGAGGTCTTCAGGCTGAAACTCCTTTTCGTAGTCAGAGGATCTACGCCCGCCAGGTATGTAGAAGTTCTTCGTTCTTCCACGTTGGTCGACGTACGTCGGCACATCGGCCCACCAAGCAGCGATGGCCGATTCGTCGCCAGCCAACGCCAAACGGCAGCCTGGCCCGTAAACAGATTGAACTTGGCTGCGCGGGTTTTCGTTGGGTGCCAGGCCTGGAAAGGCGCCATAAGCGCACATTTCTTTTGCAAATTTGTCGAGCCTGGAAAGGTGGACGGTCTGCTTTCCGGGAACTTGCGTCTTACCCTTGAGGCGGTAGCGCTCGTAACGAAGGCTGGCGGATATGGTGAAGAAATCGTCCTCCAGCTTCAGCTCTGTGAAGATGCTGCCCATGCTGCGACGGCCTTGGGGATTGAGGGCATCCTTGCCCGTAGTGCCAATGGGGCGCACCTCGCGACCGTCGTGATTCCAGCGCTGGTTCGAAGTTGTATGGTCAGTGAAATACTCTACGCCGTAGTTGGCACTGAGCGTTGTCGCCCCGAACACGAAACGCGATGTGTTGTCGAGCTGAAATCCTTGGGTCTTGGTAGACAGTCGATTATTTCGGCCCACACCGTACTGTCTGCAAACGTCAAGCGCGTAGGGAGTTTTATCGGGCTTCTCGCAAGCGCCGCTATCCCAATACTCATTGTCAATATTCTCTCGGATCTTTGCTGCGTCTGTGAACTCGCCATCAAACCTGGAGAAGGGATAGGTTGGCGTCGTGTAATTCTCAACATTTGTTTCGACGCCATATGCCTTCACTTTCAGATCAAGTAGAGGGTTGTCGGCCGGCTTGATTTTGTAATCGAGGGCGAAGCTGTTTGACTGGGCCTTCGAAGTTCCCATCTTGCGCCAAGGAGTGCCGCTCTCCTGTGCTGACGTGTCGGCATCAGTGGTGTAGGAGTATCCGACTCGCGTGCCGACGTAGCTGAACAACAGCGACTGATCATCACTCAGTTTCCAGCGTGCCTTGAACAGACCGGAGTCCTGTTCTTGAGCGGCGAACTTCACATCGTTGAATTCGATCTTTCCGCCGTTGAACCACACTGAATTCTGGCCCTCGATACCTCCGCGCGCGCCAATCCGATAATCCCCGATCGACCGCCGCGACACCGCCGCCATCACTTCCAGGTTCTCACCCGCGCGCGCCGCGCCCGCCGCGCTGCCGATGAAATTGACCCCGTTCCCCTGGTATCCCATCCCGGACGTGCCGCGCAGCTTCAGCCCGATATCCCTGCCTTCGCGCAGCACATCCCCAAAATCCAGCGTGCGGAAATCCACGCTTCCCGCCATCGCGCCGGTGGCATGCACCCCACGCACCACGCCTCGCTCTACCACGGCCTCGGACAGGAGTTCCGAATCGACATACATTTCTCCATTGCGTTGCATGTGCCCGTTCTGCACGAAATCCTGGCGCATGCCGTCGATCATCATGTTGACGCGGCCGAAGTCCTGCATGCCGCGGATGTTGATCGACAGACCGGGGTTCTGGCGGTTGACGGCGCTGGCGACGCCGGGGGTGTCCTGGATGAGTTCGGCGGCGTGGCGCACCGGCACGCGGTCCATTTCTTCACGCGTGACGATGCTGACGGCGCGGGGGGCCTGATAGACGCGCTCGTTGACATCGTTGCCGCGCACCACAACGGGCGCCATCGAGTACACCCGCGCACGCGCGCCGGGACCGTTGTCGACCAGTTGCACGTTCGGTCGGACAGCGCCCGCGGTCCGGCGATAGCGGTAGCCGATAGGACTGTTTCCCAGCAACCGGGTCAGGCCGGTCTCGACGTTGAAGCTGCCTTTGAGGGGGACACTGGTGTAGGCCGACAAATCGACGTCGTTCATGTACAGGTCAACGCCAGCCTGACGCGCGAATGCCAGCACGGCCTGCGCCATCGCTTGAGCCGGGATGTCGAAAACGAACGTCCGTTGACGTTCATCGTCCTTCCGATCGGCGGGCTCCGCCATGCCCGCGGCACGCTCCTGGGTTTGCGCCATGGACACGCACGGCAGCGCCAACGCGCCCGCGGCCAGCATCCGACTCACAATACGGAACGTCACCTGTCTTCTCTTCACTTTCGTCTCTGGTTGCCTATGATGCAAACGCGCATCATTACCATTAACGTTTGAGAATCGAAGTTCAGTAAAAAAAGTTCGAAAAAGGCAGTTCCCAGAGGGAGAGCGGTGCGAAGGCGTCCTGACTTCGTCTTACTCAGGGCCGTGCATCCGGGCCAAGCGTATCTCGCGGCGGCCGGTGATTACCCAGCCAGTTTTTCCGCCGCGGCTTGCAGCCCGCCGAGAATGCTGTCCGCGAGCGCTTCGGGAAATCCGGTTGGAATCAGTTCGCTGACGGTGCGTATCACCTGCCCGGTCCGGGCGACCAGGTCGTCGATCACGAAACGCGCGTCGCGCCCGTCCGGCGTGACGACGCCATGCTCGGCGCCCAGCGCCACCCAGTGCCTGCGTTGAATGTCCTGCATCTTCCAGTGCGGATTCCTGGTGCGCACGGCCATGGCCATTCTTGCCTTGAACGGCGACAGCTGATTCGCGCGCGCTCCCATGACGGGGTAGGCGGACAGCACATCGTAGAGCGGCGCAAGCTCGTAAGCGCCGCCCGGGCGCAGGAAGATGCTGAAATTCTTGGCGTGCCCATCCGTGGCGCGCAGCATCCAGAAGATAACCTGTGCCTGAAAGAAGATCCGCCGATCACGGTCAGGGTCCAGGGACGTGGACAGCAGCCTCATGATGGGCCCCATGCCCGGCCCGCCATCCGCCTCGTATTTAAGATGCGGCGGTGTGCCCGTCGCCTGGCACATGTCTTCCTGCGGCAGCCGCAGCAGCCAAGGTTGCCCCGTCGACCGACGGGCCCAGCGCCGGTCGAAGCGCTCGACGGCCAGCACTTTCATGTCCTCGAACAACAGCGGTTGCGTGCGCGCCACCGGCAGGCCGTAGGCGCGCAGGATCTCCGAGCATAACCATTCGTTCTCGACCGAGTCGCTCATGTCGTACTGAAGATTGCCGACCCGACCCAAGGGCATTTTGAGGATGTGCGAGGTCGGGGTCGCGCCATGTGGCAGACACCATCGACCATCGAACCACAGCAAAGCCGTCTTCTCCTGGGCGCCCGCGATGGAATTGCGGAAGTCGTCGGTATCGGTGGCGCCGGCGCCGCCGAAGGGCGTCGGCGCAAGGGTGTTGCGCAGTACTTGCGCCACTTCGGCCTCGCTCAGCGGCGTCGCGTTAAGCACGCGCGCGTCCTGGGGCGGCGTGGCATCAGGCAGCACCTGCAATGCGCCCGCGCAATCACGGCCCACTTCGGCAAGCAGCGTGAACGCATCGGTTGCGGTCGCATGGAATCGCCGCGCGACACGCTCGCGGATTTGCCGGCTGTCGGGCAGCAGGTTCTCAAAGTAGGTGCGAACCGCTTCCCCGCGATGCGGCGGGTTGCCGGGCGTGAAGGGAAGCGACAGCGAGAGCGGCCTGCCTTGATCGGCGCTGACCCAGGCGTCGGCGTATTGCAGGATGTCGCCGGCGCGGGGCTGCACGCTCCAGGTGCCGACCATGGCGCCATTCATCCAGAGGTGCAGGGACTGTGTGTGCGAGCGACGTCCCATGGCTCACCAGTCCTGATCGGACACCTGCCGGCTTGCCGGCGGTTCATCGGGTTCGCGCAACACCAGTTCCACGCCCAGGATGCTCAGCAATTGCAGGAGCCGATCCGCACCGACCTTTTCCGCATTGCGCTCCAAGGCGGAAAGCGTCTGTTGCGTGATACCCAGCCGCAAAGCAGCGGCGGCCTGGGTCAGCCCGGCCTTTTTTCGGAATGCCTGAAGCAATGCCGGCAATTGCTCCGCGGTGCGTACGGTGTAGTCGGCCATACACGTCTCACGCTGTTTTTCAGGTTTACAAAGCATAGGCTGTAAATGGCGTATACGCAATATAGGCTGTATTTCACACATACAAATCATGATTTGTTTTTTGGATTTACAGCACATGATTTGTATTCGAGAATTCAGTACAGCAGTGTCACCCCCGGCAGCCGCAGCCACGTGAGCCGCAGCTCGCTACAGAGCGTGGCCAGCGCGCCGTCCAGGTTATCCAGGTGAAACAGCGCATGCACCGGTCTGCGCGCCGCGGCGCGGTTCGCCAGGATCAACTGGCCCCGCCGGAAATCGCCGATGCGTTGCAGGACCTGCTCCAGGGGTTCGCCGTCGAAAATGAGATAGCCGTCGGCCCAGGCGGCCCCGCGCGCGGGTGCGACGGGGCTGCGCGCGATGCCGGCGGCGTGGCTGAAGGTGGCGCTGTCGCCGGCTGTCAGCGCCGCGTGGGCAACGCCAGCAGTGGGTGGGCGATCCATCAGGAGCGCGACACGATGCTGCAATACGCCCATCCAGCCGTGGCCGGCGTCCTGGCGCCGCACGGCGTAGCGCGTGCCCAGCGCGGTCATGCTGGCGCCCGCGCTCTCCACCACGAACCTGCGCGGCTCGGCCGCCCCCGTAGGCGCCGGCGAGAACACCGCTTCGCCGCGCAGCAGGCGCACCCGACGGATCGAAGCGTCGTATTCCACATCGAGCGCGCTGTTGCTGCCCAGCAATACGCGGCTGCCATCGGGCAACGCCACGGAACGGATTTCGCCGACGTCGGTGCGATAGTCGACCAACCAGGGTTCGATGAGGTCCGGCCCATTGATCGTGCCGGCGACGACCAAAGCCGCGCAAGCCAGCGCAAACGCGCGCCGTCGGGGCGCCATGAGATGCGCTCGGCACCATGCCTCGGCACAGGCACGCCAGGAGAAGCGCCGCGCCGTCGGCGCCGGCTGCGCGAGCGAGGGCGCATCGCGGCAGGGGCCGGCCAGGGCCCAGGTCATTTCGGCATCGGCCAGGGCCGGGCCGTGGCGCGCGTCGCGCGCCAGCCAATGATCGAGGCGGCGTCGTTCAGCTCGGGTGAGCGCGCCGGCCTCCAGGCGCACGGCCCACAGGCTGGCCTGGCGACGCAGGCGTCGTTCGCGATGGATACGTGATGGGATCTTCATGAAAGGGATAACGGGCCAGACGCGAAAGACAGTAAAAAAAGTGGCCAGAGCGCACGTTCATTGCGCAGGCTTACGGATCGCGCCCCAGGCGTTCACGCATCAGTTCAAGGGCCATGGCCAGGTGCTTCTGCACCGAACTGGGCGAGATATCCAGATAGCGCGCGGCCTCCGCATGGCTCAGGCCCTCGACGCGGCAGAGTCTGAAAATCTGCCGCGTGCGCGGTGGCAGTTCGGCCAGCGTCGCGGCCAGACGCGCCAGTTGCCGGCGCACGTGCGCATGCACGTCGGGCGCGGTGCGCGGATCGCGCACGTCCTCCAGCAGGTCATCCGCCGCCATGTCGGTGCGGGATTGATGGTGATTGCGGCGATGGTCGATGAGCAGGCGATTGACGATGGCGTAGAGGTAGGCCAGCGCGCTGTCGTCCGGCGGGAGGTCTTCGTGGTGGGCCAGGAGCCGCGCGAAGCAGTCCTGCACCAGATCGGCGCTGAGTTCGGCTTCGCCGGTCTTCAGGAACAGGTAACGGCGCAGCCGCTCGGCATGGGCGGCATACAGGCGCTCGACATCAGGTTGGGGCGCCACTTGCTCGTCGCCGGGAATCTACTCAATCGTGATGAGCGTCATTGATGATTGAGCGAGAGACTAGCACCGATAGGGCGTCCCGCCGGTCGCGGCGGCATATGGATTGGTCGGAGATTTGACCGATGCCGGCGGCGCCGGCGGACAGCCCGCGTCATGTGACGAGGTCGCCCTTTTTTTGCCAGCGCGACGCGTTATGTGCCGGCGTCGCGCGTCTTGGCGGGCCCGCCCTGCACCTTCCAGCCCAGCTCGGCGGAGATGCGCGCCGCCGCGTCCTTGACCACGTCGACCATCTCGTTCATGCGTTCCAACGACATGTACGGCACCGTGCTGGACACGCTGATGGCGGCGACGATGCCGCTGGAAGCGTCGCGCACCGGCGCCGCCACGCAGCGGATCGAGGGTTCGTTGTCTTCCAGGTCGAAGGCGTAGCCGTTGGCCGCGTAGTCGCGCATGCGGTCGCGGAAGGCTTCCCAGGTCTGGCGGCCGCCCGGCGCGCGCGAGGATACCGGCGCGCCGACGCGATGCAACGCCTTCCATTGCGGTTCGTCGGCATCCAGCAGTAGCGCCTTGCCGACGCCGGTGGCGGCCAATGGCATGCGGTGGCCGACGCGCGAGCGCATCTCCAGGCCCTTCTTGCCGGGGATCTTTTCCAGGTACAGCACTTCGTCGTTGTCGCGCACCGCCAGATGGATGGTGTCGCCGGTCTCGGCGGCCAGGCCGTCCAGGTACGGACGCGCCAGCGTCGCCATGGGAAAGGCTTCGCGCGCCTGGAAGCCGAGTTCGATCAGCTTGGGGCCCAGCACGTAGCCGACGCCGGGAAGCGAGCGCAGGTAGCGCTCCTGCACCAGGCAACTGGCGAGCCTGTGCGTGGTGCTGCGCGCCACGCCAATGTGGGCGCAGATGTCCTTGAGGTCGCGCGCGCCCGCGGCCACGGCCTGGATCACGCCCAATCCGCGCATCAGGGTCTGCGTGCCGGCGGGGGCCGCGGCGTCGGGATCGTAGGCGGGGGAGGAATCGGACATGGAGGGAACAGGGGCTGGAAATCGGGATTGGCGAACGGGAAATTAATTCCCTATATATGGGATTTAATTCTATATTTTGAGATTTTTCAAGCGCTGATCTAGAATTTTTCCCAGCCCGTCCGCCGCCGCCCCGGCGCCGTCGCGGGCCTGACGACAACAAGGCTGGCCAGCCCCTGACTGCCGCGTACGCCGCGAATGCGCGCGCCCGCGCGCCCAGCGCGCCGCCGGCCCGAGACGAGACAGATTCTGATGACAACCGGATCGCCTGCCCGCGCGGCTCTCATAGCGCTGGACTGGGGCACCTCTTCGTTGCGCGCCTACCGCCTCGATGGCGCCGGCCGCACGCTGGATACCCGCCATCTGCCGTGGGGCATCATGCGCCTGCCGCAAGCCTTGCAGGACGGCGCCGCCACGCCCAGTGGCCAATCGGGCTTCGAACTGGCGTTCGAGCAGGCCTGCGGCGACTGGCTGCGGGCAGAGCCCCATCTTCCCGTGATCGCTTGCGGCATGGTCGGCAGCGCGCAAGGCTGGCGGGAAGCCGCCTACCTGGACGTGCCGGTGGCCCTGGAACGCATCGGCACCCTGCTGACCCGCGTCGAGCGCAACGGCGCCACGCCCGTGCACATCGTGCCGGGCCTGATCCAGCGGCATGGCCTGCCCAACGTCATGCGTGGCGAAGAAACGCAGGTATTCGGCGTGCTGTTCGACCAGGCCGACGACCCCGCCGACAGCGTGCTGATCGGCTTGCCCGGCACCCATTCGAAATGGGTCAACGCGCGCCGCGGCCAGGTCACGCATTTCGACACCTTCATGACCGGCGAGGTTTACGCCGCGCTGCGCGGCCACACCATCCTGGGCCGCACCATGGTCGAGGCGCCGGCGTCCGACATGGCGGCCTTCGAGCGCGGCCTGAAGGTGGCTGGCGTGCCGGCCGGCCGCGCCGGCGTGCTGTCGACGATCTTCAGCACCCGCGCGCTGGGGCTGACCGGCGAACTGGCCGGCGTGTCGCAGGCCGATTACCTGTCGGGCCTGCTGATCGGCCATGAGATTTCCGCGCTGGCCGACATGCTGCGGCTGCAGGGCGAGCTGCCGCGCATCGTGCTGTGCGGCGACGACGCGCTGTGCCAGCGCTACATCCTGGCGCTGCGGCACTACGGCCTGGGCACGCCGCGACTGGCGCAACACGCCACCGAACGCGGCCTGTGGCACCTGGCGGTTTCCGCCGGGCTGGTGCCCGCCCCCTCTTCTTCCGAGACCACATCATGACCCATACCGGACTGCAAACCGCCATGGCCCATTGCGGCCTGATCGCCATCCTGCGCGGCATCACGCCCGCCGAGGCCGTGCCCGTCGCGCAAGCGCTGTACGAGGGGGGCTTTCGCCTGATCGAGGTGCCGCTGAATTCGCCGGAACCGCTGGCCAGCATCCGCGCCATGCGCGACGCGCTGCCGGCCGACTGCCTGGTGGGCGCCGGCACGGTGCTGAACCCCGATGACGTGGCGCGCATCAAGGACGCAGGCGGCGAACTGATCGTCATGCCGCACAGCGACCTGGCCGTGGTGCGCGCGGCCAAGGCCGCCGGCCTGGCCTCGTGCCCCGGCGTGGCCACGCCGACCGAAGCCTTCGCCGCGCTGGCCGCCGGCGCCGACGTGCTCAAGATGTTCCCCGCCGAACAGCTCGGCCCGGCCGTGCTCAAGGCCTGGCGCGCGGTGATGCGCCCGCCGATCGCGCTGGTGCCGGTGGGCGGCATCACCCCCGACAACCTTTCCACTTACGCCCAGGCGGGCGCCAGCGGCTTCGGCCTGGGCTCCGCCTTGTACAAACCCGGCCTGTCGGCCACCGAAGTCGGCCAGAACGCGCGCGCTTTCATCGCCGCCTGGCAACGCGCCTATCCCGCCCAGGAGACCCAAGCATGAAGATCACCAAGCTCACTACCTACATCGTGCCGCCGCGGTGGTGCTTCCTGAAGATCGAAACCGACGCCGGCATCGTCGGCTGGGGTGAACCCGTGGTGGAAGGCCGCGCTCATTCCGTGGCCGCCGCCGTCGAGGAACTGTCGGACTACCTGATCGGCAAGGACCCGCGCAACATCGAGGACCACTGGACCGTGCTGTACCGCGGCGGCTTCTACCGCGGCGGCGCCATCCACATGAGCGCGCTGGCCGGCATCGACCAGGCGCTGTGGGACATCAAGGGCAAGGACTTGGGCGTGCCCGTGTCGCAACTGCTGGGCGGCAACGTGCGCGACCGCATCCGCGTGTATTCGTGGATCGGCGGCGACCGACCCGCCGACACCGCCGCGGCCGCCAAGGGCGCGGTCGAGCGTGGCTTCACGGCCGTCAAGATGAACGGCACCGAGGAACTGCAGTACATCGATTCGTTCGACAAGGTCGAGAAGTGCCTGGAGAACGTGGCCGCCGTGCGCGATGCGGTCGGCCCCAACGTCGGCATCGGCGTCGACTTCCACGGCCGCGTGCACAAGCCGATGGCCAAGGTGCTGATGAAGGAACTGGACCCGTTCAAGCTGATGTTCATCGAAGAGCCGGTGCTGAGCGAACACTACGAGGCGCTGAAGGAACTGGCGCCGCTGACGTCCACGCCGATCGCGCTGGGCGAGCGCCTGTTCTCGCGCTGGGACTTCAAGCGCGTGCTGGCCGACGGCTACGTCGACATTATCCAGCCGGACCCGTCGCATGCCGGCGGCATCACCGAAACGCGCAAGATCGCCGCCATGGCCGAGGCCTACGACGTGGCGCTGGCGCTGCACTGCCCGCTGGGCCCGATCGCGCTGGCCACCTGCCTGCAGATCGACGCCGGTTGCTACAACGCCTTCATCCAGGAACAGAGCCTGGGCATCCACTACAACGCCGCCAACGATCTGCTGGACTACGTCAGCAACCGCGAGGTGTTCGCCTACGAGAACGGCATGGTCGCGATTCCGCAGGGCCCCGGCCTGGGCATCGAGGTCAACGAGGAATACGTGAAAGAACGCGCGGCGGTGGGCCACCGCTGGCGCAACCCGATCTGGCGCCACGCCGACGGCAGCTTCGCCGAGTGGTAAGCCGGTAGAAAAAAGCGAAAGAGGAGACCCCCTTGACCACCGCCATCCACCCGGGCCTGCAAAGCGCCCAGCGGCCGACGCGCAGCCGCTATCTCATCATGGTGATGCTGTTCATCACCGTCGTCATCAACTACCTGGACCGCAGCAACCTGTCCATCGCCGCGCCCGCGCTCAAGGACGAGTTCGGCCTGGACACGGTGCACGAAGGCCTGATCCTGTCGGCGTTCGGCTGGACCTACGCCGCCATGCAGATCCCCGGCGGCTGGCTGGTGGACCGCGTGTCGCCGCGCGTGCTGTACGCGGCCGCGCTGATCCTGTGGTCGGCGGCGACGTTCTTCATGGGCTTTGCCGGCAGTTTCGTGATCCTGTTCGTGCTGCGCCTGGCCGTGGGCGCGCTGGAGGCCCCGGCCTATCCGATCAACAACCGCGTCGTCACGACCTGGTTCCCGGAAAAGGAACGCGCCACCGCCATCGGCTTCTACACCTCGGGCCAGTTCGTCGGCCTGGCGTTCCTGACGCCGGTGCTGGCCTGGCTGCAGCACCACTACGGCTGGCACATGGTGTTCGTCAGCACCGGCCTGCTGGGCATCGTCTGGGGCGTGCTGTGGTACCTGATCTACCGTGAACCGCGTCAGTTCAAGGGCGCCAACGCGGCCGAAATCGAGCTGATCCAGAAGGGCGGCGGCGTGGTCGACCTGGACAAGCGCGTCACCGAGAAGAAGGCGCCGTTCAACTGGAACGACCTGGGCCTGGTGATGAGCCAGCGCAAGCTGTGGGGCGTGTACCTGGGCCAGTTCTGCCTGACCTCGACGCTGTGGTTCTTCCTGACGTGGTTCCCCACCTATCTGGTGAAGTACCGCGGCATGGACTTCATCAAGTCGGGCTTCCTGGCGTCGGTGCCGTTCCTGGCGGCGTTCATCGGCGTGCTGTGCTCGGGGGTGCTGTCGGACTTCCTGATCCGCCGCGGCGCCACCGTGGGCCTGGCGCGCAAGCTGCCGATCATCCTGGGGCTGCTGATCTCGACGTCGATGATCGGCGCCAACTTCACCGACTCGACGCCATGGGTGATCTTCTTCCTGGCGCTGGCATTCTTCGGCAACGGCCTGGCGTCGATCACGTGGTCGCTGGTGTCGGCGCTGGCGCCGGTGCGGCTGCTGGGGCTGACCGGCGGGGTGTTCAACTTCGTGGGCAACCTGTCGTCGATCTGCACGCCGATCGTGATTGGCTTTCTGGTGTCGAAGGACAGCTTCGCGCCGGCCATCGTGTATGTGTCGTCGCTGGCGCTGCTGGGCGCGCTGTCGTACATCCTGCTGGTGGGCAAGGTGGAGCGGATCGAGGCCTGATCCGCGCGGCGTCGCCGCCGCACCGCAACCGCAACGAAGGGCGCCCACGTGGGCGCCCTTCTGCTTTGTGTCGTCGATTCGAGCGAAGTTCCGCGCGAGGTATGGCAGTATAATCACGTTATGTTATATCATATCTATTGATAGCCGTTCCCAACTCGACCGCCAAGTCACCCGACCGGTCCGCCCCACCCCTCCCCTTGTTCCCCCCGCATCTTCCGACGAAGAAGGACTCGCAGTGCTCGAAGCCATCGGCCTGACCAAACGCTACGGCGACCAGATCGCGCTCCACCCGCTGGATCTGCGCATCGAGCCGGGCGAAATCTATTGCCTGCTGGGCGCCAACGGCGCCGGCAAGACCACCACCATCAACCTGTTCCTGAACTTCATCGCGCCCGACGGCGGCCAGGCCCTGATCCACGGCCTGGACGTGGCGCGCGAACCGCTGGCCAGCAAGCGCCACGTGGCCTACATCCCCGAGCAGGTGAACCTGTACGGCACGCTCAGCGGGCTGGAGAACCTGCGCTACTTCGCCGCGCTGGCGCTGGGCGAGGCGCCGCCGCGCACGCGCCTGCTGGAACTGCTGGCCGAGGTCGGCCTCGACCCGGCCGCGGCCGACAAGCGCGTCGCCGCCTATTCCAAGGGCATGCGTCAGAAGGTCTGGATCGCCGTGGCGCTGGCCAAGGACGCGCGCGCGCTGCTGCTGGACGAGCCCACCTCCGGCCTGGACCCGTCCGCCGCCGCGGAATTCACCCGCCTGCTGCAACGCGCGAGCGAACGTGGCGTGGCGATCCTCGCCACCACCCACGACCTGTTCCACGCCCGCCAGACCGCCACCCGCGTCGGCATCATGAAGCGCGGCCGGCTGGTCGAAAGCCTGGACAGCCGGCAGATCGACGACACCGACCTGCAGGCGCTGTACCTGGCGCACATGAGGACCGGCGCATGATTCTGCTGATTGCCCTCAAGGACCTGCGCGAACGCCTGCGCGACGGGCGCCTGTACTGGGCTGGCGGCATCGTCGCGGTGCTGCTGCTGACCGCGCTGTCGGTGGGCTACCTGCACCAGCAGGAAGCGCGCGCCGAGCAGGCCGCGGCCCAGAACACCGACTACGGCGATTGGCTGCGCCAGGGCGCGCGCCATCCGCACGATGCCGCCCACCAGGGCATGCACGTCTTCAAGCCCGACACCACGCTGGCGCTGCTGGATCCCGGCATCAATCCGTACATCGGCAGCACCGTGTGGCTGCAGGCGCACCGCCAGAGCGAGGTCAAGTTCCGCCCGGCGCAGGACGCCACCGGGCTGCAGCGGTTTGGCGACCTGTCGGCCGCCCGGATCCTGCAGGCGCTGGGACCGCTGCTGGTGATCGTGCTGGGCTTCAACGCGTTTTCCGGCGAGCGCGAGCAAGGCATCCTGCGCCAGACGCTGAGCCTGGGCATCGCCCCGTGGCGCCTGCTGTGGGGCAAGGCCACCGCCCTGGCCATGAGCCTCGGCCTGCTGCTGGTGCCGGCCGCGCTGGCGGCCGTCGTGGCGGTGTGGCTGGCCGGCGGGCGCGCCGACGCGCTGTGGCGCTTCGCCGTGCTGGCGGGCGGCTACACGGTGTACCTGGCCATCTTCATCTTTGTCACGCTGGGCGTGTCGGCGGCGGCGCGCTCGTCACGCGTGGCGATCACGGTGCTGCTGGCGCTTTGGATCGCCAATACGGTGATCGCGCCGCGCGTCATGGCCGAACTGTCGCGCGGCCTCTATCCCAGCCCGACCCGTCTCGAATTCAACCAGGCCTTGCAGGACGACCTCAAGGCCACCTCGGACCGCGTCTGGATGCAGGCCTTCGGCACCACCGAGCGCTGGAGCCGCGACGTGCCGCTGAACAAGTGGGGCCTGGCGCTCAAGCTCGACGACCAGTCCAGCTACGCCGTCTACGACCGCCACTTCGGCCGCCTGTGGGACACCTGGGAACGGCAGCAGACCGTGCAGGAATCGGCCGGCTGGCTGATGCCGCTGCTGGCCGTGCGCGCGCTGTCGGCCGCCATGGCCGGCACCGACTTCGCCCACCATCGCGATTTCACCACCGCCGCCGAACGGCAGCGCCGCGTGATCCAGGACATCGTCAGCGCCGATCTGGTGGCGCACGCCGACACGCAGGAACACCTGCATTTCTCGTATCAGGCCAGCCCCTCGCTGTGGGCGCGGGTGCCGCCCTTCAAGTACCAGCCGCCCGCCGCCGGCTGGGCGTTGCACCACGCGCGCCTGAGCCTGCTGATGCTGGGCGCCGCGCTGCTGCTGAGCCTGCTTTTTGCCTGGCGCGCCGTGGCCCGCCAGACCGCCCTGTAGGAGACCCCTGGTGCACGATACGCAATTTCGCCGCTTCGGGATGGTCCTGCGGCACGAACTCCGCCTGCTGACGCGCGAGCGCGCGTTGTGGCTGTGCGGCCTGCTGTTCCTGCTGCTGGTGGGCTATGCCGTCTTCAACGGCCTGCTGCAGACCTCGCTGCGCGACGAGGCCCAGGCCGCGCTGGCGCGCGCCGATGCGCAGAACCGCGCCGGCCAGCTTGCGCAGCTACAGCGCATCATGGACGGCAGCGAAACCCCCACGCCATTCGGCAACCCGGCCAGTCCCGCCAACATGGGCGGGGGCCTGGGCGCGCACTACGCCATCATGCCCAGCGTGCCGCTCGCACCCGTGGCGCTGGGCCAGACCGACCTGTTCCCTTCGCAGTTCAAGGTGACCTACGACAGCAAGGTCAACTTCATCCACAACAACGACATCGAGAACCCCTGGCACCTGCTCAGCGGGCACTTCGACCTGGCGTTCGTGGTGGTCTACCTGCTGCCGCTGCTGATCTTCGCGCTCGGCCACAACCTGCTGTCCGGCGAGAAAGAGGACGGCACGCTGCGCCTGCTGCTGTCGCAGCCGCTGTCGCTGCTGACGCTGGTCAGCGGCAAGATTGTCCTGCGCGCGGCGGTACTGCTGGGCGCGGCCGTCCTGCTGCCGGTGGTGGCGCTGCTGATCGCCCGCCCGCAGGCCTTGCAGGCCGCCAGCGCCACGCTGTGGTGGGCGCTGCTGGTGGGCGCCTACGCGCTGTTCTGGTTCGCGGCCGTGGTGGCGGTCAATGCCTTCGGCAAGTCCTCGGCCGCCAACGCCATGATCCTGATGGTCGGCTGGGTCCTGCTGGTGCTGGTGGTGCCGGTGATCCTGAACCTGGTGGCGGCCTATGCCAGTCCGGCGCCGTCGCGCGCCGAGCTGGCCACGCGCACCCGCGTGGCGACGGCGCTGGCCATGCGCGACAACGCCGCCCTGCTGTCGACCGACTATGGGCACATGGATAGACCCGACGCCCTGATCCCGCGCGACGGCCACCTGGAAATCACTGGCCGCCCGCTGGGCCATGCGCGGGTCGAACGCCAGGTGGACGCGGCGATGCAGCCCGAGCTGGATCGCTTCGACGCGCAGATGGCGCGCCAGCAGGCGCTGGTCGCCCGGTACAGCGTGCTGTCGCCGGCGGCGGTGGCCTATGAAGGCATCACTGCGCTGGCCGGCACCGGGCAGCGCCGCCACGCGCACTTCATGCGCCAGATCGATGCCTATCACCGGGCCTGGAAGGATTTCTTCCTGCCCCGCATCGAGGCCAGCCGCGCCATCACGCCCGAGGACTTCCCCGGCATGCCGGTCTTCCAGTGGCAGGAAGAGGACCCCGCCGCCGTCCGCGGCCGTGCCCTGCGCGCGCTGCTGCAACTGCTGGCGCCCGCCGCGCTGCTGCTGGCGCTGGCTGGCTGGCGCCTGCGCCGCTATCGCGTGGTCTGACAGACAGGTTTTTCACCCCCCATCGAGTTTCGGGAAAGCGTCATGAGAAGAGTCGTATCCACCGCCGCGCTCGCGGCTTGCACCGCCGTGCCCAACGTCCAGGCCCAGGAGGCCCAGGCGCGCGAGGCCGAACTGCCCAGCATCCGCGTCGAGGCCGCCAGCGACGCGGACAGCCTGCACCTGGACAGCCGCAGCAGCAGCGCCTCGCGTCTGGGCCTGACCGTGCGCGAAACGCCGGCATCGGTCGAGATCGTGTCGCAGCAAGCCATGCGCGAACGCGGCGCCGCCACCCTCAGCGAAGCCCTGCGCGGCGCCACCGGCCTGGCCGGCGGCGGCCCGCCGTCCTCGCCCACCACGCTGTCCTCGCGCGGTTTCACCGACATCCTGTATCTGTACGACGGCCTGCGCATGTCGGGCGCCGGTTCGACCAACCGGGTCGAGGACACCTGGAACTACGAGCGCATCGAGGTCCTGAAGGGCCCGGCCTCGGTGCTGCAAGGCGACAGCGCCATTGGCGGCATCGTCAATTTCCAGACCAAGCGACCGGACCGCGACAACCCCTCGCGCGAAGCGATGTTCTCGTATGGCAGCTATGGCAGCACGCGCACCGGCATCGGCCTGGGCGACAATTTCGGCGAGACCGGCGCCTATCGCATCGACTACAGCCACAACGACAGCCGCGTTGGCACCATCGCGCGCAACAGCAACAAGCTGGACCACCTGACCACCGGCGTGGCCTTTGACGTCGCGCCCGCCACCCGCCTGGACCTGTCATTCGACTACTCGCGCGACACCGGCCACGCCTATTGGGGCACGCCGCTGATCCCGCGCAGCCTGGCCAAGGACCCCACCGGCGTGGTCAGCACGCCCGACGGCCGCGTCCTGGACCGCGCGCTGGCTGGCAAGAACTACAACGTGCTCGACGATCGCAACGAGGCCGAGGCCTACTGGGTGCGGGCGCGGGTCACGCACCAACTGACGCCGTCGTGGACGCTGCGCAATGAGCTGGCGATGAACAAGGTCGACCGCCTGTGGAAGAACTCGGAATCGGCCACCTTCAGCGCCCCTGGCTCGATCGACCGCGACCAGACCATCATCACGCACCACCAGCGCTACCTGATCGACCGCTTCGACGCGACCCACAACGGCACCCTCGGTGGCCTGTCGAACAAGTTCGTGATCGGCGGGGAACTCAGCAAGACCAGCCTGGACAGCGAACGGCGCTTCTCGAACCGATCTGCCAGCACCGGCGATGCCTTGCGCGTCTCGCTGTGGAATCCGGACGTGGGCTATTTCAACGACGACCCCGCGCTGATGAGCGGCCCAGGCAACCGCACCGATTTCACCACCGACGTGCGTGGCGCCGCGCTGTTCCTGGAGGACTCCCTCAAGCTGACCGACCGCTGGACCGTGGTCGGCGGCTACCGCTACGACCGCATCCGCGTCGAGCGCAGCATCACCGACCTGAACGCCGGCACGCACACCGCCTTCGGCACCCGCTACAGCGCCAACTCCATGCGCCTGGGCACGGTATACGACGTAACGCCATCGTCCTCGGTCTACGCGCAGTACACCAATGCCACCATCCCGGTCGGCTCCCTGTTCCTGCTGTCGCAGTCCAATGCTTCGTTCCCGCTGGCCAAGGGCGAGCAATGGGAGGCCGGTTTCAAGCAGAGCCTGGGCGACGTGGAATGGACCGCGGCGGTCTATCACATCAAGCTGGAGAACGTGTTGACGCGCGACGCCAACGACCCGCGCGTGACGGTCAACAACGGCCGCCAATCGTCGCGCGGCGTGGAGCTGTCGGCGGACTGGCGCGTCACGCCGCAACTGACCCTCTCCGGCAACATCGCGGCGCTGAACGCGCGCTTCGATTCGCTGACCGAGGCCGACGGCACCTCGCGCGTGGGCAATACCCCGCCCAATGTGCCCGAGCGCGTCGCCAACCTGTACGCCAACTACCGGCTCAAGGAACTGCCGATGAACTTCTTCGTCGGCCTGAACCACACCGGCAAGATCTACACCGACAACGCCAACCAGATCCGCATCAACGGCCACACCACCGTGGATGCGGCGGTCAGCTACCGCCTGCGGCCGGCGCTGATCACCTTCCGCGTGCGCAACCTGACCGACAAGCTGTACGCCTACTACGGCGGCCGGGCCACCAGCCAGGTGTTGCTGGCGCCAGGCCGCACGTACGAGCTGGGCGCGACGTTCGAGTTCTGACGGGACGAATCGCGATGTCGCCCCGCTTCACGCTCAGCAGCCCTGCACCGCCAGCTTGCGCTGGCGCTGGTTGGCGGCGCGCTGCCACAGCACCAGCACAAGGCCCGCCGCCGCGATGATTGCGCCGGCAATCGGCACCGCGGCATACCCCATCCCGGCCGAGATCACGCCGCCGCCGGCCGCGGCGCCCACCGCATTGCCCAGATTGAACGCACCCACGTTCACCGACGAAGCCAGGCCGGGTGCATCGGTGGCGGCGCGCATCACCCGCATCTGCAGGGGCGGCACCACGGCAAAGGTGCCGAAGCCGAAGATCAACAGGCCGATCGCGGCGCCCACCGGGGTCTGCGCCAGCCACGGGAACGCCAGCAGATCGGCGATCACCAGCACCAGGAAGGCGATCAGGCTGCCATCCAGCGAGCGGTCAGCGAAGCGGCCGCCGGCGGTGTTGCCGACGGTGAAGCCGATGCCGATCAGCACCAGCATCGCGGTCACGAAGTGGGGCGACGCGCCGGTCAGTTCGGCCAGCGTCGGCGCCACGTAGGTGTACAGCGTGAACATCGCGCCCGCGCCCAGCACCGTGGTCAACAGCGCCACCAGCACCACCGGAGTCTTGAGCACCGCCAGTTCGTGACGGATGTCCGGACGCCGCCCGGCTTCGCCCGCCGGCAGCGCGAACCACAGTGACAGCATCGCCACCAGGCCGAGCACCGAGGTCGCGGCGAACGACATGCGCCAGCCGATCATCTGGCCCAGCCAGGTCGCCGCCGGCACGCCGCCGACGTTGGCGATGGTCAGCCCCAGGAACATGGTTGCCACCGCGCTGGCCTGCTTGTGGCGCGGCACCACGCTGGCGGCTACCAGCGAGCCCAGGCCGAAGAAGGCGCCATGGTTCAGGCTGGTCACCAGGCGCGCCAGCAGCAGCGTGGTGTAGTTGGGCGACAGCGCCGACAACAGGTTGCCGAGCGTGAAGATCGCCATCAGCACGATCAACGCCTTGCGGCGCGACCAGCGCGACAGCGCCAGCGTCATCAGCGGCGCGCCGACCATCACGCCGATCGCATACGCGCTGATCAGCATGCCGGCGCTGGGGATGGATACCCCCACGCCGTCGGCGATCACGGGCAGCAGGCCCATGGGCGAGAATTCGGTGACGCCGATGCCGAAGGCGCCGACGGCCAATGCCAGCAAGGGCAGGCCGGCTTTCACCGGCGGGGTTTCATGGGTGGACATACGGGTTCCTTGGTTGGATGCGCCGACCAGGGAATCCAGCGGCGTCGCGGCAACGGCCGGCGCATGGGGCGGGTCTGATCGGAAGACAGGCGGCCAGTATGACGGGTATACCCTTACGGAAAAAGCGACTAAACGGGGAAAGACTTTTGACTTGGAGTCATGAATGACGTGGGGGGGTTCGAGAGAGGAACGCGCTCGGCCCGTCAACGCCAAACGTTTTACGCGCGCGGATTGCACAAGAAAAATTCCCGCTCGGTAATTTTTTCCACGGAAATCGCGTTGTTCATCAAGAAATTACCGAGCGGGAATATGCGTCGAGGACAACAGGGACCGGTTGCACGATTCCATCCCCAACGAGGTCGTCCGGCCCCAACCGCCGCTCGCCAATGAAAAAGGGCGCCCTCGCGGGCGCCCTTTTCCTGCCTTCGTACCGCCGCTTACTTCAGCAGCAACGCATTCAGCCGCTTCACAAACGCCGCCGGGTCGGCGATCTGCGCGCCTTCGGCCAGCAGGGCCTGGTCGAGCAGCAGGCGGGCCCACTGGTCGAACTCGCCGTCGTCGGCGGCGCGGATGCGGGCCAGCAGCGGGTGTTCCGGGTTGATCTCCAGCACCGGCTTGACGTTGGGCGCTTCCTGGCCGGCGGCCTTCAGCATGCGCAACAGGTGCGGGCTGAGTTCGTTCTGGCCCACCACCACGCACGCCGGCGAATCCACCAGGCGCAGCGTCACGCGCACTTCCTTGACCTGGTCTTCCAGGGTCTTCTGCAGGCGCTCGACCAGCGGCTTGAAGTCCTCGGCCACTTCGGCCTGGTGCTTCTTTTCTTCCTCGTCGGCCAGCTCGGCCAGATCCAGGCCGCCCTTGGCCACGGAGACCAGCGATTTGCCGTCGAACTCACGCAGGTACGACAGCATCCATTCGTCGACGCGGTCGGAAAGCAGCAGCACCTCGATGCCCTTCTTGCGGAAGATCTCCAGGTGCGGGCTGTTGCTGGCGGCGGCGAAGGTGTCGGCCGTGACGTAGTAGATCTTGTCCTGGCCTTCCTTCATGCGGCCCACGTAGTCGGCGAACGACACGGTCTGGGCCTGATCGCCGGTGTGCGTCGAGGCAAAACGCATCAGCTTGGCGATGCGTTCCAGGTTGGCGTGGTCTTCGCCCGCGCCTTCCTTGAGCACCTGGCCGAATTCCGACCAGAACGTGGCGTAGTCTTCCGGCTTGTTCTCCGCCAGGTCTTCCAGCAGCGACAGGATGCGCTTGGCCGAGCCTTCGCGGATGGCGCGCACGTCGCGGCTTTCCTGCAGGATCTCGCGCGACACGTTCAGCGGCAGGTCGGCCGAGTCGATCACGCCGCGCACGAAGCGCAGGTACGACGGCAGAAGCTGGTCGGCGTCGTCCATGATGAAGACACGCTTGACGTACAGCTTGACGCCGCGGCGGCCGTCGCGGTCCCACAGGTCCATCGGCGCATGCTTGGGCACGTACAGCAACTGGGTGTATTCGCTGCGGCCTTCGACGCGGTTGTGGGTCCAGGCGAGCGGGTCGTCGTAGTCGTGCGACACCGTCTTGTAGAACTCGCGGTACTGTTCCTCGGTCACATCCGCCTTGTTGCGGGCCCACAGCGCGTTGGCCTGGTTGACCGTTTCGAGTTCGTCCTTCTTGACCTGTTCGCCCTTTTCCGAATCCCACTCTTCCTTGGCCATGCGGATCGGCAGCGAGATGTGGTCGGAGTAGCGGCGCAGGATCTCGCGCAGCTTCCAGCCGTTGAGCAGCTCGTCTTCGTCGGCGCGCAGGTGCAGCGTGACGTCGGTGCCGCGCGTGGCCTTGTCCGCGGCGGCGATGGTGAACTCGCCCTGGCCGTCGGATTCCCAGCGGATCGCGTCGGTGGCGCCGGCGCGGCGGCTGACCACCGTGACCTTGTCGGCCACGATGAACGAGGAATAGAAGCCCACGCCGAACTGGCCGATCAGTTGCGCATCCTTCTGCTTGTCGCCGGTCAGTTGCGAGAAGAACTCGCGCGTGCCCGAACGGGCGATGGTGCCCAGGTTGGCCACGGCCTCTTCGCGCGACAGGCCGATGCCGTTGTCGGAGATGGTGATCGTGCGCGCTTCCTTGTCATAGCTGACGGTGATGGCCAGCTCGCCATCGCCTTCCAGCAGCGCCGGGTTGTCGATGGCCTCGAAGCGCAGCTTGTCGCAGGCGTCGGATGCGTTCGACACCAGCTCGCGCAGGAAGATTTCCTTGTTGCTGTACAGCGAATGGATCATCAGGTGCAGCAGTTGCTTCACCTCGGCCTGGAATCCCAGGGTTTCGGACGTGGCGGTTTGGCTCATCGTTGTATGAAAAGTCGGAAAATTAGGGACAAAAGGAAGCCGGATCGCGGGGCACATGGCCCAGGCGTTTTCCGGGAAACCCTGTTGTGATGGGGGCCATCTGAAATATTTCAAGGCCGGGGAATGGGGCGGCCATCCCGGTTCCCGGCTGGCGCGCGCAAGCAGCCCCTGACAGCGGGCCCGGCCTCAATCAAAAAGGGACCAGATGCCGCTGCGATAACGCGTCTTGGCCTCCAGCACCGCGTCGGATTCGGGCGCCGCCAGCTTGCCGCTGCGCACCAGCTTGCGGATGTCATCCGCCTTGATCTGCCGGGTCTCCTGGGAGCGCAGCAGGAAATCCGCCGTGGCCGGATCCAGGATGCGATAGATCGGGCTGTGGATCAGTTGGGTCGCCCCCAGTTCGTCCAGGTAATAGAGCGCGTCACCATTGCGCCAGACCGAACCGTAGCCGTGATAGACGTCGCCCAGCTTGGCCCATGGCCCCGTGGGCGCATCCTTGAGCCGCAGGATCAGGGTGGACCTGGACAGCAGGCCGCCGCCCCCGCGCGAGCGGTTCCAGACTTCCTTGCTCTGGAAGAACAGCACCTGGTGGCCGTCCCGGAACACGTAGGGCGACAGCGCCGTGAAGCCGCCCGCCGCGAACGGATCGTCACCGGCCCGCTCCACCGCGCGCTTTTCGCTGTTGTAGAAATAGACGCCGTCCTTGCTGGCGAACAGCGCATGGAGCACATGGCCGCCGGCCTCGTCCAGCAACCGGTATGGCGCATGCGCCGGGTCGAAGGCCCGCGCGCCCAGGTACACCATGCCGTCGCGCCGATCGAACAGATAGGGCTGGTTATGGAGATTGCCGACCATGAAGGTGTAGAGCGCCGGATCGTCCGACAGCGGCAGCAGCGTCTCGCGGTAATAGACCCGGCGGCCATCGGCAAAGAAGTCATTGCCTGGCCGCGTCTCGCCGCGCTGGATCGCGGCGATGCGACGCAACCGCGCCGGATCCGCCTGCGGCATTGCGCGGCCTTCGTAAAACACGCGGGCGCCGTCGGTGGCCAACTGGCGATCGAGCAGCGGCCGGTAGGCTTGCGCGCTGGCCGGCAGGGCCAGGAACGGATACAGGTAGGTCTGCGGCTTGTCGCCCTTGCCGGCGCGGTACAGGATCCGCTGCCAGAGTTCATCCAGCCGGCCCAGTTCGAGATTGCGCTCGGAGGCGAAGTCGCAAAAGTAGGTGGCCGAGCCGTCGCTGAAATAGCTGTTGCCCAGGTAGCGCGTCGATGCGGGCCGCATGCCCGGCAGCACCAGGTTGCCGCAATACACGTGGCGGCCGTCACGCGCCGCCTGCCGGCCGTCGTAGCGGCCCGTGTCGAAGGTCTCGAAACCCGCCGGGTCCGCCTCGCGCATCCGGTAATAGCCGTTGCTGGGCACGG
The DNA here is from genome assembly GCF_902859745.1 of Achromobacter dolens. Taxonomy (GTDB): domain Bacteria; phylum Pseudomonadota; class Gammaproteobacteria; order Burkholderiales; family Burkholderiaceae_B; genus Achromobacter; species Achromobacter dolens. Next base: position 71,252 of record NZ_CADIJW010000021.1, read on the forward strand.
CCGCGTAGACCTCGCCCTGGTAGCGCTTGTAGATGCTGCTGCCGTAGGACTCGCCATGGTCGATCGCCGCGAAATCGTCGCCACTGTCATCGATCAGCCAGACCAGCAGCAGCATCGGCAGGATGGCCGTCAACAAGACCAGGACGATCACGATCCCTCGGGTGCGCTTGTGCATCGATTCCCGGGCCGGCGGCCCCTGGTTGGCGGATCAGAATTCTATCAAGCCCCCTGCCGCCGCCCCGGGCAGACGCGCTGCGCCCGAGGGCCTTCCCCGCTAAAATGCCGCACTTTCCTCCCCTACCCCCTCCCCGGCCGGCTCCCTGCCATGCAACCCGCCTCCCTGACCCAACCTGCCTCCCACGGCGCGTCCGACGACGCCGAACCCCGCCACGACCTGGTCTACGGCCCCGACGACCGTCCCGCCGCCCCCGTCGCCTTCGTCGCCGCCCTGCAGCACCTGCTGGCCATCCTGGTCCCCATCGTCACCCCCGGCCTGCTGATCTGCCAGGCCCTGGGCGTGAGCAGCCGCGACACCACCCTGATCGTGTCCATGTCGCTGGTCATCTCCGGCATCGCCACCTACCTGCAGTGCAAGCGCTTCGGTCCGCTGGGCGCGGGCCTCTTGATCGTGCAAGGCACCAGCTTCAACTTCGTCGGCCCGCTGATCGCCGGCGGCTCGGTCATGGTCAAGCAGGGCACGCCGGTCGAGGCCGTGATGGCCGCGATCTTCGGCGTCGTCATCGCCGGCTCCTTCGTCGAAATGGGCATCAGCCGCATCCTGCCCTTCGTCAAGCGCCTCATCACCCCGCTGGTCACCGGCATCGTCGTGCTGCTGATCGGCCTGACGCTGATCAAGGTCGGCCTCATCAGCATGGGCGGCGGCTACGGCGCCATGGCCAACGGCACCTTTGCCAGCGCCGAGAACCTGACGCTGTCGGGCCTGGTACTGGGCACCATCATCCTGCTGAACCGCGTGCCGGTGGTGTGGATCCGCAGCACCGCGCTGGTGCTGGCGCTGGCGGTGGGCTACATCGCCGCCGCCTACATGGGCCGCCTGGACTTCACCGGCGCGCGCGAAGCCGCCCTGTTCCAGGTGCCGATGCCGCTGCACTTCGGCCTGGGCTTCTCGTGGGCGCTGTTCGTGCCGATGCTGATCATCTACCTGGTCACCTCGCTCGAAGCCATCGGCGACGTCACCGCCACCAGCAAGGTCTCCAAGCAGCCGGTCGAAGGCCCGCTATGGATGCAGCGCATCAAGGGCGGCGTGCTGGTCAACGGCGCCAACTCGCTGCTGGCGGGCATTTTCAACACCTTCCCCAGTTCGGTCTTCGCCCAGAACAACGGCGTCATCCAACTGACCGGCATCGCCAGCCGCCACGTCGGCGTGTGGATCGCCGGCATGCTGATCCTGCTGGGCCTGTTCCCCGCCGTCGCCGGCGTGCTGCAGGCCGTGCCCGAACCCGTGCTGGGCGGCGCCGCCATGGTCATGTTTGGCGCCGTGGCCGCCTCGGGCATCAACATCCTGGCCGGCATCCACCTGGACCGCCGCGCCCTGCTGATCATCGCCGTGTCGCTGGCCCTGGGCCTGGGCGTGTCGCAGGTGCCCGAGATCCTGTCACACCTGCCGCACGCCGTGAAAAACGTGCTGGAATCGGGTGTTGCCACCGGCGGCATCTGCGCGCTGGTCATGAACTGGTTCCTGCCGGAAAAGAAGTAAACACGCAGGCCGGCGCGCCCCGCGCCGGCCCCTGGCCTGACAATTTTTCCCAGACCGCATATAATCGCGATCTTCGCTTTACCCGCGACCGTCGCCTGGACGGCTCCGCGACCAGCCTGCCCGGGTGGTGAAATTGGTAGACGCAGGGGACTCAAAATCCCCCGCCGCAAGGCGTGCCGGTTCGATTCCGGCCCCGGGCACCATCTTTAGAATCGCCGGTGTTTGCAAGCATCGGGTGTGATTCTTCACTTCCCCTGATATCAGGGAATCTCCCGATCGATAAACCCGGATGCCGCTTCCGCGACGGCGAAGCATAGGCGTCCCGGCAAGATTTACCCCCCGACACAACGACGTCGCTGCTCCCCAAAAGCGGACAGGGGGCCTCCCCTCGTGACGCATCTGCCCTTCCCCCGCAAAAAACTCCAAAAGTGCAACTAGAGGCCAAGCGGTCTATCATGCATTCCAACAACATCACATCCGCAAAGACAGGAAATGGAAGAAGTCATTCAGCGGCTACGCCAGTTTCGTGATGAGCGAAACTGGCAACAATTCCACAACCCTAAAGACCTGGCCTTGGCCCTCAGCATCGAGGCAAGCGAACTGCTGGAGGTTTTCCTATGGAAACCTCCTGAAGCCGCTGATCGCGAAAGGGTGAAAGAAGAGCTGGCCGATGTCTTGGCTTACGCGCTGCTGCTGTCCGATACGTACAACTTCGACATCAAGAAAATCGTTCTGGAGAAGATCGAAAAGAACGAACTTAAGTACCCCGTACAGAAAGCAAAGGGAACCGCGAAAAAATACAACGAGCTATGACCCAGCCCCATCTTGTCGAAGTGAACCGTTACCGGTTCTCCGTAGAAACGCTGACCGAAATCGAGACCAACGCATACGCAGCGAACAATTGGCCGCTTGTTTATATCCTCAGCGATGGAAAGACACGTTGCGCCTACGTCGGCGAGACGACAGACACGCTGGCTCGCCTGGGTACGCATCTCAAACACCCTCAGAAGCGATCATTGACGACGGTACACCTCGTCAGCAGTGAACGCTTCAACAAGTCAGCGACTCTCGATATAGAGTCTTCCCTCATAAAGTACATGTCAGCCGATGGCCGATTCAGCATGTTGAACGGCAACCTGGGGCTGAGCGACCACAACTACTATCAAAGGGACGAACTCTATTCCAGGATATTTCGGAAGACCTGGGACAGGCTGCGTCAGCACGGAATCGCTCAACGGTCGATCGAGGCCATCGACAATTCCGACGTTTTTAAATACTCGCCGTACAAATCTCTGTCTGCCGACCAACAACAAGGCCTGATCGAGATAATGCGCTCGCTGGTTGATCCCCGGCTAAGACACGTCGTGGTCCAGGGAGGCGCCGGAACCGGAAAATCGGTATTGGCGATATTCTTATTCAAGCTCATTCAGTCCGACCTTGATGAACTGGATCTGCGCGAATTTTCCGATGAAGAGAAGGAAGTCCGAGACCTGCTGCGGCAAATCAAGCAGTCGATTCCACAGCCGCGCATGGCCCTGGTGGTCCCCATGAGCTCCTTCAGGAGCACGCTCAAGAAGGCGTTCCGGAACGTTTCGGGCCTACATGCCGATATGGTGATCAGTCCTTCCGAGCTGACAAAGCGGCGCTATGACATTGTCCTGGTGGACGAGTCGCATCGCTTGCGCAAGCGCGTAAACCTGGGAGCCTACTTCGGGAGCTTCGACGCGGCCTGCGCCGTGCTTGGACTGGACAAGAATACATGCAGTGAGGTGGACTGGGTGACGCGCCAGTCAGACAAAGCCGTCTTTTTCTACGACCCAGGCCAGAGCATCAAGCCATCCGATGCCGATGCAGCCGACTTCGAGGAGATCAAATCTTCGCCGAACAGCACGGTCATAACACTGGCGTCCCAGTTCCGTGTACGCGCCGGGCAGCACTACGTGCGGTTCGTTGATGATCTCCTGCACATGCGGCTTCCGGCTGACGAGAAGTTCAGCTCCAACAAATATGAGTTTCTGGTTTTTGACGAACTCTCCGACATGGTGAAGGAGATAGGACAAAGAGACGCCAGCTACGGTTTGGCCCGGCTCGTGGCCGGTTTCTCCTGGCCCTGGGTTTCCAGAAAGCCCCCCTACCAACATGACATCGAGATCGGTGACGTGCGGCTGCGGTGGAACAGCACCACTGTGGATTGGATCAACGCGAAAGGCGCCGCGGACGAGGTGGGCTGCATTCATACCACCCAAGGCTATGATCTGAACTACACCGCCGTAATCTTCGGCCACGAAATTCGCTATGACGAAGAGCTGGACCAGATCGTCATTGACCCGCGCAACTATCATGACCGGAACGGTAAGCTGACCATTGAAGATCCGGATGAGCTCAAGCAGTACATACTGAACATCTACCGGACCATCATGCTGCGCGGCATACGCGGCACGTTTCTCTACGCATGCGACGATAGCTTGAGGCGCTATCTGAAGCGGCACGTGGACAGCTACAAATCCAACGTCATCGCTTTCCCGCGACCTGACGGCGAGCCCTTGGAACCTTACGTCAACGCGGTCCCGCTCTATGACCTGAGAGCGGCGGCTGGCGGTTTCAGCGCGCTCCAACACGTCCAACATGAAAACTGGGTGGCGGTGCCAGCTGACATGCCCGTGGGAAGGAATATTTTTGCTTGCCATGTCGTCGGTGAGTCAATGAACAAGGTCATCCCCGACGGCGCCGTCTGCCTGTTCCGCTTGAACCCCGGCGGCAGCCGGAATGGAAAAATCGTGCTAGTGGAATGTGCCGATACACAGGACGGCGACGCCGGTTCGCGATACACGGTGAAGGAATATCAGAGCTTCAAGGTGCGAACCGAAGACGGGACTGAGAATCAGCAGATCTTATTGAAACCGAGATCCACCAATCCGGACTTGCTTCCGATCGAACTCAACCGGGAAGACGAGGAACATCGCTACCGGGTGGTGGGCGAGTTTTTGGGAGTGATCGGTGAGTCGGATTCGAGCGGGCGAGCCGTCGATTGATGGACAGACTTCTTGTCCGGTGACATTGGTATTCCGACGTGGTGGCCTCGCCTCTGGCGAGGCTTTTTTTTCGCCCCAATTAGCGCAACGCGCAGCGATTCGGGCAGCCTTTCTGTTCGCCTCAAACCTGTGCGGCAGTCCCTCGCGTCCGTTCTTTCCGGACTGGCCCGGAGTCCTCACCCGTTCCCTGCGCTGCGCTGCGGGCTGCGACTTCCGGTGCCGCCCCTGACGCCTCTTCCGGCCAAACGACGTTAGTAGCGGTGCTGTCAAGCGGATGACGGATCAAAGGGTTGGCGCGGCCCGCAGCCCACAGGGCGAGGACATGGCCCCTTGACGCGGCAGGAGCGCCCCCACGCTATGCCCGGGGGGCAGGAGTGCCAGGCCAGAGCCCGATACCCCTTCTCCCGAGGCCCCCGCCGGCGAGGGTGGAGAGTCCAGAGAGGCAAAGCCTCTTTGGAAACTACGGTTAGTACGCAGCCGATATTGGCGTCGATGGCAGGTAAAACAAGACAATTTCAGCGCGCCACCTCTGTGGCTGTGCGTACCTAAACCAAATTACCCATACTTCTTGTAAGATCGAGTTACCTGTGGCAAGGAGACACCATGGCTGGCAAGGGTAAATGCGGGCAACAGCCCCACAAAACCATATCGGATTCCGAACGCAGCCGCCGTCAATCGGCAGTTAACTATGCGCGGGCCTCCGTCGGGCTAGAAGGCTTCTCGCTCAGTGAAGCAGATGAGGCCCACGCTCAGCGTTTCGTCGATGGTCAGATAAGCCGGCAAGAGTTTGTCCTGCCGCGCGCTGACGCATTAGCACTTCCAAAGTCTTCGTCATGACGAAGAAATTTAGGATTTGGGGACTAGTGCAGGATAGGCTGTCGCCGGGATTCGTACTACAGATTCCTCTCGCGAACTAAGTTGAGAGTATGTATATGTAATGACCCAGTGAAAACCTGCTCACGTCATAATCGAGGGAATTGACGATGAGCATGAAGATGGAAGACGACATCAAACGCTGGACGGCCAAGCGCAAGAGCGCGCTAG
>NZ_CADIJW010000022.1 GCF_902859745.1 Achromobacter dolens
GCCCGCACCGACCGCGGCGCCGGGCCGCCCGGCGACAGGCGCGCGGCCACATTGCGCACCGGGTCGAGGCAGGCGGCGATATCGTCGGCCGCCAGCGCCACCGGCCGGCCAAGCTGTTCCTCGGCCGCCGCCACGATCATCGCCGGCGCAATCGCGCGCGCCGGCAGGCCCTGCTCCAGCGCCTGCCGCACCACCGCGCCGATGATGTGGTGCGCATCGCGAAACGACGCGTCGGCCTGGCGCACCAACAGGTCCGCCAGGTCGGTCACGGTCGAGAAATCATCCGCCGCGCGCGCCGCCATGCGCTCGCGGTTCGGCGCCACCTGCTCGACCAGCAGGTGGACCAATTCCAGCGCTTTCAGCGCCTCCTCGCAGGCCTCCCAACAGGTGCGGGTGCTTTCGCGGCTGCTGTCGCCCGAATGGGTGAAGTGGGTCGACTTGACCGTCGACAGCGCCGCGCCGGTCAGGCCGATCAGGTGGCCGGCCTTGCCGCGCAGGTATTCCAGCACCGCCGGGTTCTTCTTCTGCGGCATGATGCTGGAGGTGCTGGCAATGCTGTCCGGAAACGACAGATAGCCGAACTCCGGCGTCGACCAGATGTAGAAGTCCTGCACCATGCGGCTGCAGGTGATCATCATGATCGACAGCGTTGCGCTCAGTTCCAGCGCGAAATCGCGCGAGGCCACGCTGTCCAGCGCATTGGCCAGCGGGCCGCTGAAGCCCAGCATGGCGCTGGTGCTGTCGCGGTCGATCGGGAACGAGGTGCCCGCCAGTGCGCAGGCGCCCAGCGGCGAGGCGTCCGCCGTTTCCAGCACGTGCGCCAGCCGGCCGATATCGCGCGACCACGCATCCACCAACGCCGACAGGTAATAGCCATAGGTGATCGGCTGCGCCGCCTGCATGTGGGTGTAGCCCGGCATCACGCAATCGGCATGGCGCTCGGCCTGCGCCAGCGCGGCGCGCGAGACGCCGATCAGCGCGCTGCCGATGCGCGCCGTGAAATCCCGCGCCCGCATGCGGTCGATGGTCGCGCCGATGTCGTTGCGGCTGCGGGCGGTGTGCAGCCGGCCGCCCAGTTCCTGCCCCACGGCCTTGATCAGGTGCGCCTCGTAGTTGAAGTAGGCCTCTTCGCGCGCCGCGTCCAGCTCGACCGCGTGCGGGCCGTCGGCCTGCATTTGCAACAGCGCCCGCGCCAGCCGCCGCGCGGCGTCGTGAGCGACGATGCCGCGCTCGCGCAGCATCAGCAGGTGCGCCAGGTTGATCTGCGTGAGCATGTCGAAGTTGGCGAAGAACTCGCGGTTCAGGCGCGGCAGGAAGAGATGCTCGAGCACCTCCTTGGCCAGGGGTTGCTTGAGACGGGCGCTGACTTTGGATTCCATATCGGTCCGGAAGGAAACAAGGAAAGCCGTAGTCTCCCGCCGCGCCAATTCATACGTCAAATCAGATCTTTACGGCTTCTCATACAAAAATGATATGATTTGCCGGCTCGTCTCCGGACCGTCAAACGCATGAATTTCAAACAAGTCGAGGCCTTCCGCGCCGTCATGATGACGCGCTCCATGACCACCGCGGCCGGCCTGCTGCACACCTCGCAGCCCAACGTCAGCCGCTGGATCGCGTTGCTGGAAAAGACGCTGGGATTCGTGCTGTTCCAGCGCGTCGGCACCCGCATCATTCCGACGCCCGAGGCCGAGGCCTTCTACGCCGACGTCGAACGCGCCTTCATCGGCCTGGAATCGCTCAACGACAGCGCCAGCTCGATCCGCCGGCGCGGCACCGGCCTGCTGCGGGTCGGCGCGGTCGGCTCGATCACCCAATGCGTCCTGCCCGACGCAATCCGCCTGTTCCGCGAAAAGCATTCGGACATCCCGGTGGTGGTCAACACGGGCGGCTCCGACGCGGTCGCCAAATGGCTGGCCACCGGCGTCTGCGATATCGGCTTCTGCTCGCTGCACACCGACCTGCCGGGACTGCGTTACGAGCGCATCAACACCACACACGGCGCCGCCATCGTGCCGCGCGCGCATCCGCTGGCGGCGCGGGCCGTGCTGACGCCCGCCGACTTCCGCGACCAGGACTTCATCTCGCTGCCGGCCGGCAGCTTCAACCGCGCCGCCATCGACCGGCACTTTCCCGACGACACCCGCGTGCTGTCGATCGAAACGCCGTACGCCACCACCATCTGCAGCATGGTCGGCAAGGGGCTGGGCGTGTCCATCGTCAACCCGGTGGTCCCGCGCGCGCTCGGCATCGCCGAGCTAAGCGAAATCCCGTTCTCGGAAAAAGTGGAGTTCCACAGCTACGCCGTCACCTCCGAGCACCACCCGGTCAACTCGCTGGCGCGGCGCATGGCCGATTGCGTGCGCGAGACGTTCGCGGCGTTGGAACGACCGCTGCCGGCGCGCTAGCACGCCGGCAGTGCCGGCGCTCAACGCGCCGCCCGCCGCCGGCCGGGCTTGAAGCCGTGGCCCCTGGCGCTCCACGCCACCGCGATCGCCACCCCCAGCAGCGCCAGGATGCCACGCGGCAGCGCCTGCGCGCCTGCCGTTTCGAGCAACACCCCGCCCAGCGCCCCGCCCGCCGCAAAGGCCAGGTTGAACACCGTCACCAGCATCGATTGCGCCACCTCGGCGCCCTCGCCCGCGGTATCCGCCAGCGCCGTCTGCAGCAACGTCGGCGCGCCGCCAAAACTCATGCCCCACAGCGCGATCGCCACGAATACCGCCGGCCCCGTCGCCCACCCCAGGCCCAGCGCCAGGGCCACCAGCGCAAACACGCCCAGGCTGGCCAGCACCAGCGCCCGCAGGCCACGGTCCACCAGCAGGCCCGTCATCCAGATGCCGCACAGCGCCGCAACGCCAAAGACCAGCAGCGCCGCATCCACGCGCCCGGCCAGGCCGCGCGCCGCCATGAAAGGCGCGATATAGGTGTACAGGGTGTAGTGCGCGAGGATCCAGAACAGGATGACGGCCAGGACCGGCCGCACCCCCGGCGTCATCCAGACCTGCCGTAGCGGCAGGCGGCGGCGGGCAGCCTGCCCAGGGTAATCGGGCACCGAACGCAGCACCCATGCCGCCAGCGCCACGCTCAACCCGGACAACGCGCCGAACACCGCGCGCCATCCCGCCAGCTCGCCCAGCCACGCGCTCAGCGGCACGCCGAACGCCAGGGCCATGGGAATGCCGACCATCGCCACCGCCATCGCGCGTCCCTGCAACGGGCCCGGCACCATCCGCCGCGCATAGCCGGCCAGCAGGCTCCAGGCCAGTCCGGTGGCAATACCGGCCAACAGGCGCGCCGCCAGCGCCAGTTCGAAATACGGCGACAGCGCGGTCACCGCATTGCCGACGATGAATCCGGCCACCGACAACAGCAGCGCGAGGCGCCTCCGCCACGCGTGCAGCGCGATCGTCAACGGCATCGCCGCCAGCCCCGAGCCCAACGCGCAGGCCGTCACCCACTGCCCCGCCCAGCCCTGCGACACGCCGAAGCCGCGCGCAATCTGCGGCAGCAGGCCGGCGGCCACGGTTTCATTGGCGGTCGCGATGAAACTGCACATCGTCAGCGCCAGCAACGCCGCCATCGGCAGCCGCGGCGCAGCGGCCTGCCGCTCCGCGCTTGCCGCCGCCCCGGAAATTCCGTTCATGGTTCGCACTCCTTTGCCCCTCAGGGGCCACACCCCGATTGAAGAGGCGCCAGTGTGCTTCTTGCGGATTTATTTGATAATTGGCCCATTCATTGAATGACTTTCAAATCTGGATTTGAAATGGCGACAGACCGATTGGGCGATATGCGTTTATTCGTGGAAGCGGCGGCATTGGGCAGCCTGTCGGCGGCCGGGCGCAAGCTGGGGCTGTCGCCCGCCGCCGCCAGCGCGCGGCTGATCAAGCTGGAGGCCGCGCTGCGCACCCGGCTGTTCCATCGCAGCACGCGCCAACTGCAGTTGACCGACGAAGGCCGTCTCTACCTGTCGCACTGCGAGATCGCCCTGCGCGCCGTCGAGGACGCCGAGGCCGCGCTGCACGCGGGCCAGAACGCAGTGCGCGGCAAACTGCGGATCTCGGCCTCGGCCGATTTCGGCCGCCACCTGCTGAGCCAGTGGCTGGACGAATTCAGCGTCGCGCACCCGCAGTTGAAAATCGCGCTGACGCTGTCGGACTCGCTCTCGAACCTGTTGCAGGACGACATCGACCTCGCCATCCGTTTCGGTCGGCCGCAGGACGGCGCGCTGGTCGCCCGCCCGCTCGCCCCCAACTGGCGCGTGCTGTGCGCATCGCCCGAGTATCTGGCGCGGCACGGCATGCCGCGCGTGCCCGCCGATCTGGCGCATCACACATTCGTCGTGCTGGTCACCGCGGCCGGTCCGTTGAACACCTTTCACTTCGCGCGGGACGGCCGGCCCGAAACCTACACCGTACCGCTGGACCAGGCCTGGGAAACCAACGACGGCGCGCTGGCGCGCCGCTGGGCGCTGGCCGGTCGCGGCATCGCCCGCAAGACCATCTGGGACGCCGCCGACGACATTCGCGCCGGACGCCTGGTAGCCCTGTTGCCTGAATACCGCGTGGCTGAAGCCGGCGTGCACGCCGTGTTCCACGGCACCCGCTACCTGGCGCCGCGCGTGCGGCAATTGCTGGATTTCCTGGTGGAGCGCTTCGCCCGCGCCAGCGACGGCCTGCCGGCGCAGGCATCAACGCGAACCGCCCCGTGACCGGCGGCCGGCCCGCAATTGACGCGCTAGGCCGTCCTGCCCATCACCCGCGCCAGCACGCGCTGCGCGCAGAGCTCGCGGTCGGCGCCATCGGGGCGGGTCGCGGCATCGCGCATCAACGCCACCAGTTGCGCCTTGCTATGAGCCAGCCGCGCCTCCAGCGACTGGATCTTGTCCACTTTGCGCCGCAACGCCGCCAACAGCGCGGACGGATCCCAGCCATCGCGCCCGAGCGGCAACAGCGGCCGGATTTCGTCCAGGCCGAAGCCGGCCTGCTGCGCCGCCGTGATGAACGTCAGCGCCAGCATGGCCTCCGGCAGATAGGTTCGGTTGTCGGCGTGCGGGCGGGTCACCGTCTTGAGCAGACCGGCGCTCTCGTAGGAATGGATCCGCGATGGAGCCAATCCGGTGCGTTGCGCCAATTCCCCGATATTCATTCCTGACCTTGTAGAAAAACACTGGCGAAACGCCGGTAAATGCATGGCCGCGAGCCATGCGACGATCCGCCACGGCGCGCGGCCCGTGGCGAATCGCGGACTGCGCGGGCTTACTTGGCAGCGGCGGCAGGCGCGGCCTGCACCTTGTTGGGCGGACGCACCGGCACGGCGGGCAGCGGCGCGGCGCCATCCGGCTTGACGAAGGTCAGCGTGGCCACATAGCCGATGGCGTCGTAGTGCTCGGGTCCGCTTGCGCCCGGACGATCACCCGGCGTGCGGTCGATGTGCATGGTGCGCAGCACGTACTGCGTTTTCCACGGCAGGCTGAAATGGGCCTTGCCCTGCTCATCGGTGTAGGCGGTCTGTTCCCAGCCCGAGTCCACCATGGCGACGAGCTTGGTCTTGGGCAGCGGCTGACCCTTGAACACCACCTGGAACTGGCCGGCCTGCCCCGTGGGGACGATGTCCATGACCAGCTTGGGCGCCGTCGCGGCGGCCGCGTCGGGCACGTAGCGGGCATTCATCTGGAACCAGGTCTGCAGCGGTTCGCCGCCATGCTTGAACGTACGCAGCGTGTTCATGGGGCCGTCGACCACCACGCCGTCCTTGCCACCCACCTTCTGCGACAGCGTGAAGCCATCGGCGGCCTTGGTCGCCGTCAACGGCACCTCGCCCTTGGCGGTGAGCAAGGTCGCCGTCATCTTGTCAAAGCCGTCCAGGTATCCCGGCGAGGCTTCGCGCAGGTTCTCGGCGAATTCTCCGAAACGGATGATGGCGGGCTTGCCCGCGGGCTGTTCGATCCAGACCTGGTGGGCCTGCGCGGTGGCGGTCAGCGCCAACGCCGCGATCGCGAGTGACAGGGTTTTCTTCATTGCGTGCTCCGGAAAATGAAACGTGGGAGTGAACAGCCGGCGCGCCGGGCGCATGGCCACGCCTCGCTCCGTTCCGGGGGAATGGAAAACCGCGCCGCGGCGATCGACGGCGCTCGCTCGGTCCGAGCATTGAATCCTGGCATTCGAAGACAACCCAAAATCACAAAGGAGAATCAATCAATCACGATTATGTAAAACGACCTGGGCATGTCAAGGAAGCGACCCGCCGCCGAATGGCCCCCGCGCGGACCGCCGCCATGCACCGTCGGTCTCGTGCGCAGCGGCCTCGCGCGGCGCGCCGGACCCACGCGAAACCGCCTGGGACGGAGAATCAAAATCGGACTCTTCGTCGGCCGGCCCGGCCCCGGCAATGTCGGCGGCCTGGCGGTGGCACTCGCGCCGCCGTCGCGTCATCAGGCCGCCGCGCCCACCCGGCCGCGCAGGCCGTCGACGATCACGCCAAGTCCGAACTCGAACGCCGCCTCGGCATCCATGGCCCCGGCCAACTCGTTCCCGCCGACCGCCTCGTCCGCGCCCCCTTGCGTCATGGCCGCGCGCGCCTGTTCCTCGAGCACGCAGCCCAGCGTGTACTGCCCGGCGGCGAACAACGCCATGCCCGCCTGCTCCCGGGTGAAGCCGGCGCCGACCAGGTAGGCGACCTTGCGCGCGATGCCCGCCAGATCGCCCGGCCCCGGGGCCGTGCCTGCGTGCAGGCGCGCCCCGTCCCGATGGGCCAGCAAGGCGCGGCGGAAGCTGCGCATGTTGTCCGCGAACCAGGCGGGCCATTGCGCCGCGCTCGCCGGCACCGCGAGTGTGTGGTGCCGCGCCAGCACGGCCGACGCCATCTCGCCGAGCAGCACCGACTTGTCGCGGAAGTGCCAGTAGAGCGTCGCCGACTCGACGCCAAGCTGCTGCGCCAGTCGCCGGGTCGAGAGGCCATCCAGCCCCACCTCATCCAGCAGCTCGAGCGCCACGTCCACCACTTGTTCCCTGCGGATTTTTGCCATGGTTGATTTCTCTAACGGTGATAGATTAAATTATCAGTGATAGATTTTACCCAAGAAAGGTGTCACATGCCTGCATTTCCCTCGCGTACCGCCGTCCTGATCGTGGGCGGGGGCCTGGTCGGTCTGAGCGCCGGCCTCTTCCTGCAACGGCTCGGCGTTCCGTTCATCCTCGTCGAAAGGCAACAGGGCGTCTCGCCCCTGCCCCGCGCCCGCGGCATCCACACCCGCACCATGGAGCTGTTCCGCCAGGTCGGCGTGGAGCAAGCGGTGCGCGCGGCGGCCGACGGCGCCTGGAAGCAAGGCGCGTTTGGCGGCGCCCGCCGCGGCGCCACCCTGGTCGACGCGCAACCGATCATCAACATCCCGGCCATGCGCGCAAAAATGGCCGCGGCCGGCGCCTCGCCCACCGGCTTCGTGGCCTGCCCGCAGACCTGGATCGAACCGGTGCTGCGCCACGCCCTGCAAACGCGGGGCGGCGATGTGCGTTTCGGCCATGAAATGCTGGCGTTCGAGGACTCGGGCGCCTGCGTCAGCGCCCGGGTGCGCGGCCCGGACGATCACGAATCGGTCATCGAGGCGGATTGGCTGATCGGCGCCGACGGCGGTCGCGGCGCCATCCGCCGGCAACTGGGCATCGGCAGGACGGACACGGCCGCCCCTCAACACCTGGTCAACATCTTTTTCCAGGCCGACCTGGCCCGCGTCGTCGAAGGCCGCACCTTCAGTCAGTGCGAAATCGCCAACGACACGGTGCGCGGCCTGTTCCTGGCGATGAACAACACCGACAAGTGGTCGTTCCACCTGGAATACGATCCGGCCCTGGGGCCGCCCGCCGACGACGCCCTGCCGGGGCTGGTGCGGGCGGCGATCGGGCTGCGGGATCTCGAGGTCCGGATCCTGCAGCACGGCGCCTGGAACACCGGCGTATCCGTCGCCGATGCCTATCGGTCCGGCCGCGTTTTCCTGTGCGGCGACGCCGCCCACCTGATGCCGCCCTGGGGCGGCTTCAACGCCACCACCGGCATCGCCGACGCCCACAACCTGGCCTGGAAACTCGCCGCGGTCATGCGTGGCGAGGCAGTTCCGGATCTGCTGGACAGCTACGACGCCGAGCGGCGCCCGCTGGCGCTGCGCAATGGCCGCCAGGCGCTGCTGCGCACCGACTTCGACGCCCGCTTCGGCATCGAGACCGAGCGCAATCGCGACAGTTTCAGGGAACTGATCGACCCCGGCGCCCTGATCCTGCGGCACCGCTATCCGGCAGCCGGGGCGCCCACACACGCCGAGGCGCCGGCCGCCGTTGACGTCCTGCAGGCCCAGACCGGCACGCGCTTTCCGCACGCCTGGATCCAGCGCGGCGCCGAGCGGCTCTCGACGCTCGACCTGTTCGGTGACAGCTTCGTCCTGCTTGCCGGTCCGGCGGCATCGATCGCGGCATCGACCCGCGCCAGCCTCGATCCGGCCACGCCCCGCGTGCTTGCCGCGGGCCGCGACTTCGTCTTCAGCGACGGCGACTGGGGCAGCCTGACGGGCCTGGCGGACAGCGGCACGGTGCTGGTGCGGCCCGATGGCTTCGTGCTGCGTCGCTCGGATGACGGCGCATGACGACGGCCGGCCTCAAAGATCGAGCTGGTCCAGCAGGTCCTTGAACAGGTCGCGTTCGGGCATCTCGTCCAGCGCGATGTCCGCGTCCACGAACCACGATTTCCCGGCTTCGGGATGCGGGCCGCTCAGGACCACCAGGCCGCGCTCGAACGAATAGCGGGCCGCGGCCAGATCGCCATTCTCGTAGGTGGCGATCGCGTGAAAGCGCGCATCGCCGGGTTGCGACCGCAGGTAGGGGCCGTCCTGGAAGAAGACGCTGTCGTCCCTGCCCGCCCAACGGACAGCGACCGCCGCGTCCTCGATGGTCTTGATCGGGAAGCCGGGGCGGCCGACTTCCGAATCCAGGTCCTGCGCGATCAGGCCCAGGTTGGACGCGTCGGCGAGGTAGGCGCCCATGCACAGCCCAAGATAACGTCCGCCGCGCGCGACGAAACGGCGGATCGCGTCCACCCGCTCGTCGCCCAGGCTGCTCAGCGCGGCGGGAATATCCTGGCCGCCGCCCGGCTGCACGTACACGTCGTAGCGCGCCAGGGTGGCGTCGGAGATGTCGATCGGCTCGTCGGGGCCGACGAAGTCGACCTGATAACGCGCGTCCGTCTTTTCGATGGCGCGCCGGGCCGCGGCCGCGCAGGAGTCGCACGCGGCCGGCCCGCGATACACCGCGACGCGCACGGACCTGTCCGCGGTGCCGGCAAGCGCCGCGGCGGGCGCTGCCAACGATAGCGCCAAGGCCAGAAGCAGGAAACGCAGGAACGCCATATCGACCCGTCAAAAACCAAAGTATAGGCAAGTCCGATTACGCCCCCGCGTCAGTCCAGTCCCGTCTTGCCGGGCGCCCAGTATGCCTTGGCCATGATGCGTCCCGAGGCAACGCCCAGCGCTTTCAACGCCTGGCGCAGGCGCTGGATGGTCGACGCCCTGCCGGTCAGGATGAAGGCCGCGCCCGCGGCCGCCAGTGGCGGCAGGCGATGCTCGATCGCATCGAGATGCGCGTCGCCGGCCTGCCGGCCGAACAGTTCGACCGCGTCCAGCCCGAGCCGCGCCAGCGCATCGCGAACAGCGGCCGCCTCGTTGACCTCGAGCAGGCAGCGCGCCTCGCCCCCCATCGCGCGTTGCAGGGCGCAAGCGACGCCAATCGAGGTCTCGTCGCCCAACAGCACGCAGGCCCCCACGGGGCGGTCCAGATTGAGCGACGCGCGCGGACCGAACACATCGCACGCCTCTCCGGGCTCGACGCGTTCGGCCCAGGCGCTGCCGGGGCCGCCGCCATGCGAGTACGCCACGATGCGGGTGCGTCCGGTTGCGGCGTCCCAGTCCATCGGCGTGTAGGTCCGCGCGACGAAGGCCGACCCCATCGCGATCTGCACTTTCTGCCCCGGCACCCAGCGCGCTTCGCGGAACGCGGGACTCTGCAGCGTCAGCAGGCGCAAGCCGCCCGCCAGGCTTTCAGCCGCCATGATGCGCGTCGGCTTCATGAAAAGCCGGGTGAAAGCGCGGCTCATGCGGCCCTGCGAGGAATTCGTCATTTCTGCGCGCTCCCCGTTCATCGCGTCACGATGGTGAATTCGTTGCCGCGGCCCTCGGTGACCGGCAGCGGTTGCGACAGATAGCCGTTGGCGGGGTCGCGCACGTAGTCCAGGTAGTCGTTGCCTTGCGTCCAGGCGTTCTCCGCCAGAATCGGGGCTCCGCCGCGCAAGTGCGGCTCGAGCAGCTTGAGCACCGGCAGGTAGAGGCTGAAGGCGCCGTCGAGCAGCACCAGGTCGACTTCGCCGTCGACCTGCGCCAGCGTCTCGCGGGCGTCGCCGACACGGATCTCGACCAGGTCCGCCAGGCCGGCGGCCTCCAGGTTGGCGCGGGCGCGCACCGCCTTCGCCGGCTCCAGCTCGGTGCCGATCAACTGGCCGCCCCCCATGTCGCGCAAGGCCGCGGCCAGGTAGATGGTGGAAATTCCCATCGACGTGCCGAACTCGACGATGCGCGTGGCCCGCCGCGCCCGCGCGCATTGGTACAGGAACCGGCCGTACGCCGGGGCGACATTGAGGAAGTTGCCGGCGTAGCCGCGATACACGCCGCGCAGGTCGCGCCGTTCCTCGGCCACCATGTCAGCGATGATGTCGGCATGGGCCTGCTCGGACAGCGCGGCCATGCCGCCTTCGAACTGGTCCATCAGGCCCTTGTCTGCGATCTCCGCCTCGGCCAACAGGCGTTGCAGGGTGTGGGCGACGCGCCCGCTACTCAGTGAATCCATGATTGCTTCCTTTGGCAATGAACGGTGGCGGATCGCACCGCCGTGCCGCCATCGTAGGAAGCCCTGGATCTGGCAGCATTGGTAAACTGCGCCAACAAATTCCGAATTCCTGCCAATCCCGCGCAATCGCCGCCATGCCCGTCCTGACCAACCTCGACGACGCCCCGGAATGGACCGATCCCGACCTGGTGCCGCGCCCCGTCGTGACCATGGGCGCCGCCGGCATCGACGTGGCCAGCCTGGACCTGCACGGATTGGATCGGCTCGAAAAGGACTTCCATCGCCATCGCAAGGCGCAACTGATGCTGTTGCTGCGCGGCGTGCTCACGTGCGAGCTCGAAGGCGCCCTGTGGCTGGTCCCCCCGCAAAGCGCGCTGTGGGTGCCAGGCGATGTGCTGCACAAGATCACCGCCGCCGGCACCATTGAGGTCTACGTCGCCTTCGTCGAACCCGCGGTCGCCGCCGACCTGCCCGCCACCTGCTGCGCGGTGTCGACCACGGCGCTGCTGCGCGAACTGGTGATCCGCTCCGCGCAACTGCCGCTGCTGTACCCGGAAGATGGCCCCGCCATGCACCTGGTCTGCCTGCTGCTGCATGAATTGGCATGCGCCCCGCTGGGCACCCTGCACCTGCCGATGCCGTCCGATCCCCGCCTGCGCAAGATCGCGCAGCTCATCATGGAGCATCCCGCCGACCGCGGCACCATGCGGAGCTGGGCGCGGCGCGTGGGCCTGAGCGAGCGCACCCTGGCGCGGCTGCTCACGCAGCAGACCGGCATGAGCTTCGGCCGCTGGCGCCAGCAATTGCATCTGATGCTGGCGGTGAAATGGCTCGGCACCGGCGCGTCGGTGCAACAGGTGGCCGATGAACTGGGCTATGAAAGCGCCGGCGGCTTTGTCACGATGTTCCGCAAGGCGCTGGGGACGTCGCCCGCACGCTACATGGCGCAACGGCGCGCGGCGGGCTGAGCCCCGGCGTACGGATCGCGCGCGCCGCGCCAGCTAATGATGCTTCAAACCCGGACGGGGTCTGGCGGTGGCAACGCCACCCCCGACAAGGCAGCGCATTGCGCCAGAAGCTCGTCCTGCAACGCGAGATCCAGCGCCTGAGGATTCGCCGCCTTGCGTTTCAGATGGTAGAAGTACGCCCCGGTCACATCGGCCCGGCGGTCCTCCCCCGCGGCCAGCCAAGCCTGGGTGCGGTGCGCCTGGTCCAGATCATCCGGCGCGCCCGGACCTCCCATCCGGGTCGGCACCCACCCCGGCTCCAGGGCGTTGGCGTAGACCTGCGGCCAGCGCCGCGCCCAGCAATGCACATCCGGCGCCGAACGCGTACACGGCTGCATAGCCGAAATGGCGGGCGATGACGCCCGCCGCCGGCCCCGCCAGGCCATAGGCGATATCGAGAAAGGCCACGAACGCGGTGCAGGCGCCTGATATCGGCGACCTGGTGACTGAAGGCATTGACGTGGCGGTGCGCTTCGGCCCGCAACCGCCGTCCACCATGACCTCACGCCTGCTGCTGCAGACGCGCGTCCTGACGGTGGCGTCACCCGCGTACCTGGCGCGCCACGGCCGGCCCAAGCGACCCGAGAAACTGGCCGAGCACGATTGCATCCAATACATCGACCCGCGCCGCGGCCGACCTTTCGGCTGGGAGTTTCATCGCGGGCGGGAAGTGTTGCGGGTGGACACCCGGGGGCCGCTGACGACGACAGACGTGGACCTGATGGTGCAGGCGTGCCTGAACGGCGCCGGCGTGGCGCAGGTGCTGGCGCTGAACGTGCGCGAGCTGCTGGCCGACAGGAAGCTGGTCGAACTGTTTCCGGAATGGAACGGCGAGACGTATCCGCTGTATGTCACCCGGCCGTCGCGGCGCCTGGCGCCGGCGGCGGTGGAGGCATTCCTGGATTTCTGTTCAGAGATCTGCGCCGGTCTCTAAGCGGCAGGAGGGTCCAGCGGCAAGGCGTCTACCCACGACGCCTCACAGCCCGCGCAAAAACCCGATCAACGCCGCGTTGACGGCATCCGGCGCCTCTTGCGGCAACCAATGCCCGGCGCCGGCAATCACCTGGGAGCCGCGCAGATCGGGCACGAGCCGCGGCATCGCCTCGATGATCTGGCGCATGCCGGGAATGGCCAGTCCCGTGTCGTACTCGCCCGCCAGGTACAGCGCCGGCACCTCGATAAGCAGCCCCGCGAAAGCGGCCTGGTCCCGCCAGTTGCGGTCCAGATTCCGGTAGTAATTCAAGCCGCCGCGAAAGCCCGATTTGGCAAACGCCCGCGCGAACTGCGCCAGGTCTGCCGTGGAAAGCCACGCGGGCAGCGCGGCCGGGTCGGGCAACACATCCAGCAGCCCGCCGCCGCGCGGCACCATGCCGAAGGGATTGGGCGTCGTCGCATCGCGCGGTCCCAACGCGCCCGACGCGCAGACATAGATCTTGCGCAACGTGGCCTCGGCATCCCGCTCGAATGCCGTTTCGGCCAGGCCCGGTTCGGAAAAGTAATGCGTGTAGAACCACGCCTGCTCATTCTGCGGGAACAGAAGGCTCGGCGCCATCGGCGCGCGTCCCATCATCGGCACCCCGAGCGCCGCCACGGCCCGGAACCGATCCGGGCGCAACTGCGCCGCCTGCCAGGCAATCGACGCGCCCCAGTCGTTGCCGACCAGCACCGCCTGGCGCTGGCCCAGCGCGTCCGCCAGCCCGACCAGATCGCCGATCACATCGAGCGCCGAATAGTGCGCGATGTCCGGCGGACAGTCGCTGTCGCCATAGCCGCGCAGATCCGGCGCGACCGCGTGAAACCCCGCCTGTCCCAGCGCGTCGAGTTGATGGCGCCACGCATGCGACGTTTCCGGAAAGCCATGGCAGAGGATGACCAGCGGCCCCTCGCCCTGCTCCCTCACATGGAGGCGGATACCGTTGGTCTCGATGAAGCGTTGGCGGGCTGCGGGCATGTCGGCTCTGGATAAAGGCGTGAGATGGCACAAATGTTCGCCAAAAGAGTAACATTAAAAGTTGCACATTTCCACGACCCCGAATCCATGCAACGAGACACCCGCCTCGCCCGCCTGCTGCACGTCCTGGTCCACATGCACCTGCGCGGCGGCACGACCACGTCGCAGACCATCGCGCTGATGCTGCACACCAATCCCGTGGTCGTGCGCCGCACGATGGGCGCGCTGCGCGACGCGGGCTTCGTCACCTCCACCGGCGGCCCGGGCGGCGGGTGGACGCTGGCCCGCGATCTGGACACCCTGACGGTGCGGGACGTGTGCGAGGCCATCGCGCACACCACCCTGTTCGCGGTCGGCCCGGCGCAGGACAATGACGCCTGCCCGGTCGAGGCCGCGGTGAACCGACGGATCAATGCGGCGCTGGCGTCCGCGGAAACGGCGCTGATGGCGGCGTTCGGGGAGGTTCCGCTGTCAGAGATCGCGGGGGAAATCAGGGCGCCGGCGGCGCGCGGGCGGTCGCGGTGACACGGGTCGCGACGGTGGCGCGCCCTCGGGCGCATCCCTCCTTGCGAACACGCTTGGCGATAGCCCCACCGAGCGGCTGAACGCCGCGCTGAAGGCGCTCGCGGACTGGTAGCCGATTGCATGCGCGACCTCTCCCAGGGACAAGCCGTCATGGCGCAACATGTCCTTGGCCAGCGCCATGCGCCAGCGCAGCACATACTCCATTGGCGGAACGCCCAGGACTTGCATGAAACGGGCCGCGAACGCCGCGCGCGACATCCCGATCCGGCCCGCCAGTTCCTCGATGGTCCAACGGTGCGCGACATCGCCATGGATCAGGCGCAGCGCGGCCGCCATGCGCGGATGCGCCAGCCCGGCCAAGAGGCCGCCAGGAGGCACCGCGCCGTCCGCGCGCGACGGATGCCAGCGCAATGCCTCGATCAGCATGATTTCGGCCAGGCGGGTGAGGATCGCATCGCCGCCAGGCCGCGGGTTCACGCTTTCCTCGCCAATCACGCCGGCTATCCAGCGCAACCGCTCCGCGCCGCGATCGCCCGATTTGATATGCACCACCCTCGGCAACCGTTCCAACAGCAACGGCGCATTCGCGGCATCGAACATGAAGAAACCGCTCAACATCCTGACGGCAGCCTCGTCGCGCGGCTCGCCGTGACGCACCTCCGCCACGGGCTCGGTCGTGGCCACGCGTATCGTCGGCGTCTTCAACGCCTCCGGGTCACTGCCCATCCTGAAGCCCGGCGTGGAAGGCAACAGCAGGTAGTCTCCCGCCTCGAACAGGAATGGCTCGGCGCCGTCGACCTGGAGGCAGCACGCGCCGGTCAGCATCAAGCCGAAACTGGGATGCCCGAAGTCGGGATATTGCACTGCCCACCGCCCCGCGCCACTGACGAACTTGGACAGAACGGTTTGTGGACGCAGCAAGGCGACGACGGCGCCCAGCGGGTCTGAATCAAGACGATCTCGCATGGTTTAGAGATTATTCGCTATTTATCGTCTTGGTCAACCGATCTACGATGGCCCTATCGAACAAGGAGCGACTATGAAGACCGCACTGATCACCGGCTGCTCGTCGGGCTACGGCAAGGCCACCGCCGACTATTTCGCCGCGCACGGATGGAACGTCATCGCGACCATGCGCCGCCCGGATCCGGAGATGTTCCGTTCCTCTGGGCCAGGGGCCGTGCGCGTCGTGCGAATGGACGTCACCGACGCGGACAGCATCGACCAGGCCATCGCCCAGGGGCTGGAGGCATTCGGCCAGATCGACGTCCTGGTCAACAACGCCGGCATCGGTTTGCTCTCGCCGCTGGAATCCACGCCCCTGGCAACCATACGCGAGGTCTTCGAAACCAATACCTTCGGCGTCATGCGTACGAGCCAGGCCGTCATCCCGCTGATGCGCGAACGAGGCCAGGGCACGATCATCAACGTCACGTCCAGCGTCTGTTTCGCGGGCATGCCACTGGTGGCCCCGTACGCGGCCAGCAAGTGGGCAATCGAAGGCTTCACGGAGGCCCTGTACTACGAATTGCATGCCGTAGGAGTGCGCGTGCGCCTGGTCGAACCCGGCTATGGCCCCGGCACCGCGTTCACCGCGAACGGCATGCCGCGCATGAGCGGGCTGGTCACCGCCCCTTATGAGCCGTATGCGGCCCAACTGTTCGCGCAACTGGGCGCGCCCGGCGCTGCCGTAACGACGCCCGAACAGGTTGCCGCGGCCATCCACGCCGCGGCAACGGAAGAGAGCGAGCAACTGCGGTTTCCGGCCGGTCCCGACAGCGAGCATCTGGCGAACGCGCGCTGGCACAGCAGCGACGCCGAATTCCTGGCCGGCATGCAGGCAATGCTGCGCCTGCAACGCCAGCCCGCGCGCTGACATTGCCGGCGCGTCGCCGTTCAAGCAAAGTCCGTTCCCACCCCCGCCCGCTGGCGCCACGCATCGAAATCCCCCCGCACCGTCTCCAGCTTCTGCTCGGCCAGGTCATTGGCGATCTTGCCCACGAACAGATGCAGCGGCGGCGCGTCCAGGGCCGCGACCTCCTGGATCAGCAGGGCCAGCTTCTCGGGATCGCCGTCCTGCCGGCCGTTCATGCCTTCGCGGTGCAGGTCCAGCGAGGCCTGGGCCGCGGTGTAGTCGGCGATCTTGCGGCGCGCGATGACCAGGCTGTTGTCGTTCAGGAAGTCCGTGCGCACCGGGCCGGGGTACACCACGGTGGCCTTGACGCCAAATTCGGCGGTCTCCGCCGCCAGGGTCTCGGTCAGCCCGGCCAACGCGAACTTGGTCGCCACGTAGCAGCCCCAGCCCGCGTAGCCGCCGGCGAAGCCGGCGATCGAAGCGACGTTGAAGACGTGGCCGCTGCCCTGCCTGCGCAGGTGCGGCAGCGCATGGCGCAGCACGTGCAGCGGCGCGAACACGTTGACATCGAAGTTGCGGCGCACCTCGTCGTCGTCCAGCGCTTCCAGCGGGCCCTGCTGGCCGTAGCCCGCATTGTTGACCACGTAGTCGATGCGGCCAAAGGCGGCGATGGTCTTGTCGATGGCGGCCTGGACGCTGGCCTCGGACACCAGGTCCACCTCCAGCGCCAAGAGGCGCGGATGCTCTTCGCCCAGCGCCTGGTGCAGGCCGGCCAGCGTGCGCGAAGTGGCGGCCACGTAGTCGCCGCGCGCCAGCAACTGGCGGGCCAGCGACAGCCCGATGCCGCGCGCCGCGCCGGTGATGAACCAGATCTTGTTGGTTTGGATCGTCTGCATTTCCTGATCTCCTGAGGGGTTGGATTACAGGATCAAATGCTAGGCGCGGCGGCCCCGTCCGGATAGGCACAGGGCTATGGGATGATTGCCTATTCCTCTTTTCCGCTCTTTATTTATCGCGGATTCGGTGCAAAATGATGCCCAAGACTCTTAGCCAAGGCATTCCCCCATGACGGCACCGCATCCCGCCCGTGACACCATGTCCGCCCTGCTCGCCCAGCTCGCGCCGCACCAGGGCTACACCCGGTCCCAGCTCGACGGCGTGCGCTTCATGCGCGCCGACCACCCGCTGGGACGCACCCCGGTGCTGTACGAACCCTGCATCGTCATCGTCTGCCAGGGCAGCAAGCGCGGCTACCTGGGCGACAAGGTCTACCGCTACGACGCCCGTCATTACCTGGTGCTGTCGGTGCCGCTGCCGTTTTCCACCGAAACCGACGCCTCGCCCGAGGAACCGCTGCTGGCCATACAGATCCGGCTCGACCCGACCACGATCGCCGACCTGGTTCTCTCGCTGGACGGCCGCGAAGGCCAGACGCCGCCGGCGCCGGAAGGCATCACCTCCACGCCGCTGGACGATACGCTGGCGGACACCACGCTGCGGCTGCTGCGGGCGCTGGCCTCGCCGGTCGAAGCCCGCATCATCGGCCCGGGCATCGTGCGGGAATTGTGTTTTCGCGTGCTGGTCGGCGAACAAGGCGGCGCGATCCGCGCGGCGCTGGCCAGCCAGGGCAACTTCGGCCGCATCTCGCGGGTGCTGCAACGCATCCACGACGACTATGCGCAGCCCATGGAGGTCGCCACCCTGGCGCGCGAAGCGGGCCTGAGCGCCCCCGCCTTCCACGCCCATTTCAAGACCGTGGCGGGCACCTCGCCCATCCAGTACATCAAGTCCATCCGGCTGCACCAGGCCCGCCTGCTGATGATCCGCGACAACCTCACCGCCGCCGCGGCCGCCGGACGCGTCGGCTATGAAAGCGCGTCGCAGTTCAACCGCGAGTTCAAGCGCCTGTTCGGACGCAGCCCCGGCGAGGAAGCGCGCGAGATGAAGACCGTGTTTTCGCTATTGCCGGCCGCGCGGCTGGAGGGGCTGGCGGCCACGCATTGACGCCGTCAATAGTCCCGAACCGCATCGAACCAACGCAGCGCCTGCGCCTCCGTCACGCCCAGCTCGGCCAGCCGCGCGAGCTGGCTGAATTGCCACACGGCCTCGCCGATGTCTTCGCGCTCGGCGGTCTCGATGCCCTTCATCCCGTTGAAATGGCCGGCGAACGCCTGGATGGCCGACTGCGCCGCGTCGGCGTCACGGGCGCCCTGCAAGGCATCGAGGGCAATGTCATAGGCCGCGTTGGCCGACTTCGCCATGCGGCCGCTCCATCCTGAAAACGGCCGCCCATATTCGCTTTGCCACCACTGCGGCTTGCGCAGCTTGCAGACCGACGTATAGTCCGCCCACGCCCGGACCTTTTCCCGCGCCTTCAGTTGCGCCTTCAAGCGCTTGCCGGCGTCGTCATCGACGTTAAAGCCAATGAACCGTTCCAACAGCGGCCAGGTGTCCAGCGGCGGCAGGCCCGCCAGGTCCGGCGCGAAGCGGATCTCCAGGCTCTTCAGATGCGGCAGCCGGGCCAGCGCGTCCCAGTCGGCGAAGCCGCCCCACAACGACAGGCGCTCCAACCCGGCAAAGCGCTCGATCCCCTGCAGCGATATTGGCTGCGCCAACGGCTCGCCGTACAGCGCCAGCGTCGTCACCGACCGCAGCATGCCCAGGTCGGGCAACTCATACGGCGCCTGGCTGGCGCGCCGGCCCAACGCGGGATGCAGCGACAGCATGTCCGGCGTCGCCCCCGTGACGGCGATCCGGGAAAGATCGCCCAGCAGGCCCAGCCGCAACCCGCCTGGCACCGTGATGTCCAGATGCCCCGCCACCGCATCGAGCCGGATCTGCAGCGTCTGGATATCGGCCGCGCGGGCGTCGATGCGGCGCGTGTCGGCAAACGCCGGCGCCCAGGTGAACTGTTCGATCGGACGCCGCTCGGACCAGCGCAGGAAGCCGCTGTCATTGCCGTGGTAGTAGAGGTGGCGCGGCCACGGCGACCCGGCCGGGGTGGCGAACGGATCGAACGCCGGCCAGTGAATCACGTCATCGAGCGCCACGCGCAGATCGGCCTTCGGGTCCACGCCGGCCGGCCCGATGACCAGGTCCCCGCGCCCCGCCTCCCTGACCAGCACATGGCTGTCGGGCCCGGTCAGGCCCAGCCGGAAACGGCCATCACGGGTCACCGACCCCGCAGGTTCGCCGGACACATCGATGGGTTCGGACACACCACACTCCCTTTCGTCAGCAAGATTCAGCACGCCTGCCGGGCTGGCAAGCGGTCACAACGTCATGGGGGGCTGCTCTTCGATCCGGAAAGACAGCTCCCTTTGCCCCAGCGCGCCGGCGTCCACGTATTCGAATTCCACGCGCTGCCCCGGCTGGGCGGCGGGCCCGAGATGGTCGACCCGATACATCACGCCGCCCACGCGGTAATTGTGGGCCAGCGACACCGTGAGCGAGTTCGGCGTGCGCAGGCGATACGTCACGGCCTCTTCCACCACCCCGCGCACGCCCTGCTTGTGACGCGCGCGCTTCAGGCGCGGACTGCGCATGCCCAGCGCCAGCCCCATCAGCGCCAGGACCGCCGCCAGCAGGATCACCGGCGGCACGAACAGGCTGACCGCCAGCGGCGCCAGCGCCGCCAGCAGGAAGAACTTGCGCACGCCCCGCTCTTCGCGTCTAACGTTCTCGCGATCGGCGTCGCTGATCTCCTCGAGCGACGTCCAGGCCTGCCCGCTCATCGGGTAATCCACCCGCAGCAACAGGCCCGGCGCATCCGGCAGCAACGGCAGCACGTGCAGCCGCACCGGCAGATCCGTCAACGCCACGGCGTCGGCCGGCCGGGCGCCGCTGCGGGTATCGCTGGTGACCTCGTTCCAGAAAGGCAGCGCCACCTCCACCCGCTGTTCGCCAAACACGTAGCTGATGCCCGGCCGCTCGCCCGGCCCGAAGCCGGTCAGGTGTCCGGACACGATCTGCTTGGTCCCCCGCCCCTTGAGCGCGCGCGCGACGCTGCGCCAGGCGCGCGGCACCCGCAGCAACCGCCGCCCGAAGAACGCCACGCCCACGCCCGCGCCGACGGCCACCAGCAACACCATCACGCCATCGGCGCCGCGCAGCGAGCGCCATTCGGACACGGCCAAGACGCCGACCAGCAGGATCGTGCTGCCCAGCAGCAGGAACACGAGCAGGCAGGCTATCAGGGCCAGCGTCTTGCCGCGGGTGCATCGGCGCAGCAGCGCAATGTCGTCGCCCGTCAGCGGGGCCTCTTCGATCCGCAGGGCATCGCTCATGCTCAATACGTCGCGAACGGCACTTCCACCTTCAATGCCGCGCCACCCGAGGCCGGGCGCAGACTGTAGGTGGTGACGCCGCCATCGTCGTCGGCCAGCGAAGCATCTTTGCGCGTCACGGTGTAGCGCTGGTCGCCAATCTCCAGTGCATCCCGCGCCGCCGCGCGGGCATCGGCCGGCACCAGCAAGCCGCCCCGCGCATCCGCGCCGCCGCCGAATTCGTGCCCGGCCAGCGCCCCTTCGACGCGCAGCAACTGCACGCGCGGCAGGTACGGCGCGGCGTCGAGGTTCCAACCGTTGGTCAGGTCGGTGATCCACGGGCCGGGAATGTCGTAGGTGCTTTCCAGCTCGGCCTCGGTGACCGCTTCGCCCTGCACCACCAGGCAGCACACCACCTTGCCGGCCTTGGCGTCGAAGGCCGCCCACTTGCTCGCCACCGGCGCGGCGGCGGGCAGCATCGAAAAATGGAATTGCTTGTCGAGCCGGGAATCGGAGACCTTGCGCCATGCGCCGACCTGCGGCTGCTTTGCGTGGACGATCGTGGACGCCAGAAGGGTCATGGCGAAAACGCTTGCTCGGAACAATGAAGGTGTCATCTGGCGCGGTATGGATAGGGGAGCGGACGCATCGACCCGCAATGCAATGTTGCGATAGTCTAAGGCACGCCGGGCTGGCGGCAGTCTCGCTGCCGCATGGTCTTTACAAATACGCTTATATGCCCGTAATATTGCGCCATCATCTGACCCGATCCGACCCATGAGCCAACAAGACCTGCCTCCCGGGGTTTGCAATAGCACCGCCATCCGCAAGGCCGCCCGTCACCTGGGCCGGTTTTACGACCAGTGCCTGGCCCAGGCCGACCTGCGCAACACGCAATACGCGATCCTGAATCTGCTCGCCACGCGGGGGCCGCTCACGATCGCCGAATTGGCCGAGCACCTGGTCACCGATCGCGCAACGATGGGACATAACCTGCGCCCTCTCGAGCGCGACGGGCTCATCCGCATATCCATAGGCAGGCAGGACCGCCGGGAAAGGGAAATCACCCTGACCGACGCCGGCGTGAAGATGGAAGCCGCGGGCAGAAAGGCCTGGCAACGCGCCCAGCAACAGTTCGAGGCCGTATTCGGCAAAGAAGACGCGCTGGCGATGCGGCGCATCATGCACCGCATCACCACCCTGGACCTTTCGGTTCCAAGCTAATCCCCGTCCCGCCCCCTTCAGCCGCATTGCGTGACGCGCCCAGGTTCCGTCAATGCCTCCAAATATGGGCATATAAGGCTAAATCATGTTGAACCCCTCTCTCACGATGCCGCAGGCCGCCTTGCGGCTGCACAAAATGAAGACGGCATTCACAATGGCGCTGCTCGGCGGCATGGCCAGCGCCATGCCGCTCGCCGCCCACGCCGGCGCCGGCGCCGCATTCACGCTCGCCGATCGGCAACAGGTGCAAGCGGTCTTTGAACAACAGGCCCGGGCGGCGACAGCCCACGACCTCGACGCCTTCAGCGCTGTTTTCGCCCCGTCCGGCGCCGAGGGCGACCCGGTGACGTTCATCGCCCGGCCATACCAGTTCTGGGGCAAGGCCGAATTGATCGAACACTTCCGCGAGACGTTCAAGGGCATCTGGAAATTCGAGCCCGACCTGGCAAAGCTGCGCATCGTTCCCCTGACGCCGGATGTTGCCCAGCTCTACGCCCCGACCCGGATCACCTTGGGACGCACCGCCGCCGACGCGCGCACGGCCGCCTACCTGGTCTACGAAGTGGCGGTACGCACACCGGCGGGCTGGCGCATCGGCTCGATCGTTCCCATTTCCGCGCAATAGCGATCCAGGAAGGAGATTCACCATGAAAGCAGCGGTCTATTATGAAAACGGCTCGCCTGACGTGTTCCGCTACGAAACAGTCGACGAACCGGTCTGCGGTCCCGATGACGTGCTGATCGGCATCGAGGCGATCTCCGTGGAAGGCGGCGACCTCATCAATCGCGAGATCCGCCCGTTGGCGCGGATTCCCCACATCGTGGGATACCAATGCGCCGGCACCATCCTGGACGTGGGCGCGCAGGTGCGCGACCGAAAACCCGGCGATCGCGTCGTCGCGGTATTGGGCTGGGGTTCCCATGCGCAACGCGTCGCCGCGCCGGCCGCGGACACCTGGCTGATCCCCGCGACGCTGGACACGGTAACCGCCGCCGCGGTACACGTCGCCTGGGGAACCGCGCATGAATGCCTCTTTGCGGCAGGCGGCCTGGTCGCCGGCGAAACCGTATTGATACATGCCGGCGCCGGCGCGCTCGGATTGGCCGCCATTCAACTGGCGCATCGCGCCGGCGCGACGGTGTACGCCACGGCATCGGACGACGCGCGGCTGGCGCGGCTGAGCGCCTATGGCATGACGGCAGGCATCAACTATGCCAGCAGCGACTTTGTGGAGCAGATCTCCCGCCTCACGGCCGGGCGTGGCGTGGATGTCATCGTCGACAGCATCGCGGGCAGCACCCTGGCGCGCGGGGTCCGGGCGTTGGCCTACAAAGGCAGGCTGGTGACAGTGGGCGTGTCCGGGCGCGACCAGGAAAAACTCGATCCGGTAAGCCTCTGGCGCGGCAACCAGAGCCTGCACGGCGTTTTCTTCCCGACGCTCCTGGATCAAGAGCACGCGCGCGTGCACGCCAGCGTCCAGGCGCTGCTGCAGCGCGTGGACGCGGGGGAACTGCGCGTGGCGATCGACAAGACATTCCCCTTGAGCGATGCCCGCGCGGCGCATCGCCATGTGATGTCCCGGCAGGCCTTCGGCCGGGTCATCATGATCCCCTGACCGGAGCCCTTCCATGTCCAGACTTCTCACCAGCCTCTTGCTCGCCGCGACCCTGGCGAGCAACGCCTGCGCCGAATCCACGGCAATCAATGTCGTCGCCGACGGCCTGGGTTTTCCAGAAGGCACCATTCTCGTGAACCAGACGCTGTATTTCGTGGACTACCAGGCCTCGACGGTAAACAAGCTCGACGCCACGGGCCACAAGGTGGTTGCCGCCCTGCCCGGCTGCGGCGCCAATGGGCTGGCGGCCGCCAACGGCACGCTGTGGGTGGCCTGCTACGACGGCGGCGTGATCGAGAACATTTCCCTCGATGGCAAGCGACTGGGCGCTGTCCGCCAGGCGCGATCGGGCGAACGATTCAACCGCCCCAACGACCTGATCGCCAACCGGCGGGGCGACCTCTATTTCACCGCGTCCGGAGAGCGGCCGGGCGAAGGCAAGGTCTTTTTCCTGCCCAAAGCAAGCGACGTCGCCGAGGAAGTGGCCAGCGGCCTCGACAATGCGAACGGCATCGCGCTGGCCGCCGATGACCAAACCCTGTATGTCGGCGAGAGCGGCACGGACAGCATCCTGCAATACCAGACGGCCGGCGACGGCACCTTGACTCATCCCCGTGTGTTCGCACGGCTCGACGCCCTGGCCCCGCCCTCGTCCAAGGGGCGGCATACGCCGGATGGCGTTCGCATCGGACCGGATGGATTGATGTACGTCGCCCTGTACAACGGCGGCGGCTATTGGGTGCTGGACCGTACAGGAGCGTTGCTGCAGGTGCGGGACATCCCCGGCGAGCACCACTCGAATCTGGCCGTTGCGACGGAACCGCCAGACATCTACGTGACAGCCCTTTCAGGTTCGATCGGCCGCATCTACCGGCTGGCGCGCGGTGGCTCGCGATATTGACATATCGCGAAGTTCCGATATCATCCTTCCCATGGACCTGCTCGACGTCTTCAAAGCCCTCTCCAACCGCACGCGCCTTGAAATCCTGAAGGGTTTGAAGGACCCCGTGAACAGCTTCCCCCCGCAGGACGAGGGAGATGTGCATACGGTCGGCGTCTGCGTCAGCAGCATCCAGGAAGGCGTCGGGCTATCGCAGTCCACGGTGTCCGACTACCTCGCCACGCTGCAACGCGCCGGCCTGGTCGAAGCCACCCGCATCGGCTCCTGGACGTATTACAAGCGCAACGAAGCCGCCATCAGCGCCCTGGCCGAGATCATCGGGAAAGAGCTGTAGGGTTCCGGCTTTGCTTTTTTTTGACCCATCAAATCGACATTTTGCGATATCCCGTTTTACCGAAATAAGGATCCACTCCATGAAAGCCATCGTACTCACCGCCTTTGGCGGCCCCCACTCCTTGCAACTGCGCGACGTTCCCAAACCCGTTCCACAACCCGGCCAGGTCCTGGTACGCGTCCACGCCACCTCCATCAACCCGCTCGACTACCAGGTCCGCCGTGGCGATTACCCCGATCTGGTGCCCCTGCCCGCCATCACCGGCCACGACGTCTCCGGCGTGGTCGAAGCCGTCGGCCCGGGCGTGACGGCCTTCGCCCCCGGCGATGAAGTCTGGTACACCCCGCAGATCTTCGATGGCCCAGGCAGCTACGCCGAATACCACGTGGCCGCCGAGAACATCATCGGCAGGAAGCCCGCCTCGTTGAGCCACCTGGAAGCGGCCAGCCTGACGCTGGTCGGCGGCACCGCTTGGGAAGCCCTGGTGGTGCGCGCCGGGCTGCGCGTCGGCGAAAGCATCCTGATCCACGGCGGCGCCGGCGGCGTCGGCCATGTCGCGATCCAGCTCGCGAAAGCCATCGGCGCCAGGGTCTACACAACCGTGCGCGAAGGCAATGTCGAATTCGTGCGCGGCCTGGGCGCCGACGTCGTCATCGACTACGAGAAGGAAGATTATGTCGACGCGATCCAGCGCGAGACCGGCGGATGCGGCGTCGACGTCGTGTTCGACACCATCGGCGGCAACACGCTATCGCGCAGCCCCGACGCGCTGGCGCAACTGGGGCGCGTCATTTCGATTGTCGATATCGCCCAGCCGCAGAATCTGATCCAGGCCTGGGGCAGGAACGCCAGCTTCCACTTCGTGTTCACACGCCAGAATCGCGGCAAGCTGGATGAGCTGAGCGCGTTGGTCGAGCGTGGTCAACTGCGGCCGCACGTGGGCGCGGTGTATTCGCTTGCCGATATTCCGGCGGCGCATGCGCGGCTGGAGGGCACGAATAATGGGTTGCGGGGGAAGATTGCGATTGCGGTGGCGGACCGGGCCGCTGCGTAAACCGCACCAGCCCGCCCTCCGCGGCTACGCTCAGGGCGCCGTGCCGATCTGCAGCAAAGTGAACTCGCGGCGCATGTACCGATTCATCACCTCGGCCAGCACCGGATTGCCGGCATCATCCGCCTTGGGCGCGGTCGCCCTCACGACCGCGGCGCACAGCTTGCCGGCCTGCACCGTCGTGCCGGCCACCTTGGCATCCTGGGCGCCAGCCATGCTCTGCTTCCAGGCGGCGCGGATCCCATCGACGGCCTGCCTGGCCGTAGCGCAATCGGCGTAAGCCAGGGAAATCACGACCGCGGGCAGCTTATTGACCTGGGCATCGGCCAGGATCCCCGAGAAGTACGGCGGAATACCCTTGCGGTTCGCTTCGACGGCTGCCTTGAGATTCTGCTTGGCGATATCCGCATCGACACTCGTCGACAACAGCACCTTCGCGGGATCCACCGTGGCCAGGCCCATGATGGGAGAGATGACCGCGGCCTGCACGATCTGCCCCCGGTCCGCGGGCACGCCTTCCTTCAGCCCGGCAAGCGAGGCGGCCACGATTTCGCTATCGGCCACCGACGGCGTGGGTTGGGCCAGTATCTGCATCCCCTTTGCCGAAGACGCCTGGATCAGCGCCCGGTTCAACGGCAGGACAAAACTCGGCATGCCCATCATGCCGCGCCAGGGATCCTGCTGGTTGGCCTTTTGCAGATTCATCTTGCCTTCGCTGTCATTGGCGATGAGGCCCGGCGCATCGCCCTCCACCGCGGCAAAATCGATGCGCTTGAGGCTGGCGACCAGCTTCCCGACGGCCTCCTTGTTCTTCAAGCCCCAATAGCTGATGTTGGCGGGCGCGCGGCCAAATCCGGCGAAGAAGGCCACCTCATCGAACGGCACCTTCGCGTTCTCTGACCAGGACTGCAAGCCAGACCCGATGGATTCGAGCGGCCGGATCTGTCGCGCAATGCTCAGCCGCCGCATGCCGTCCGCCGAGGGCCCAGCCGGCTCCAGGCCGCGCCAGGCCTGCACATCCAGGAAAACGATCTGCATCGCGTCGGTACTGGACAGCACCACCTGCGGCATCTGCTTCAAGGCCTGCCGCAGTGTCAGGGTGCTGTCCTGGGCCGCGGCCGTGGCGGCGAACCCTGTCATCAAACACAGTGCAAGGGCCTTCATGCGCATTCGGGTTTCTCCGTTTTCTTGATCTGTTGGGGGACGCTGCGGGAGCGAAGATCGTACCGCAGGGATGGGTCGTTCTTACCCGTGACTCTTGCGATCTGTGCCGAGCCATTAGCTGATGTAAATGCCGCAGCGCATCCCCAATCTTGGAGATGCGCGCGTCGGCGGGTTTCGAATATTGTCCCCCCCGTCCACGTTCCCCATCCCGATACCGCACAACGCGCAGGACCGCCGCCATGAAAATTGCCAGTCGAATCATTGCCCTCGTCATCTGCAGCCTGGCCTCCCCATATGCCCTGGCGGCATGTGAGGCTGAACAGATTCAAATGTATGGCCCGGCCAATGCAAATCAGCTCAACGAAGATCTGCAACGGTATCAGCGGAGCTTTCAGGACAGTAAAAGCACTTCTTCGATAGACCGCGACATCGACATTACAAGGGATGAATTGGGCCGCATTCCCCCGGGCATTTATAAAACCTGGCGGACGTGCCAGCTCGGCGCCCTTCAGAAAGCCAGGGATGAGATGCTGAAACAGGCGGCCGCCAGTTCGAGTCCGAATGCCAAGAAGACCGCATCGGCCGGCGCCGCCGCCAATGCCTCCGCCAAGCCGAAGCCGGCAAGCCAGACGCTGGTTTACGGCCCCAACCAGAGCGAATGTCTCAAGCAAGGGCGGACGGCCGACGGCTATATCACCTACACCAACACCTGCAAGGCATCAGTGGCTGTCGGCTACTGCAATGTGTACGCCGCCAAGGGGCAGAAGGACGGCACAGTCTGCGCCTCGCACAACAGCGAGTTCTCCCGCACGAAACGGACCTACGTCACCCAGGACCTGGGGCTCGCGCCCGGCGCCACGCACCGCCTGGCATATCGCTACGACACGCAAGCCACGTTCATCGTCGCCTGCGTCGGCGGGCAGCCCCTGATCGAGTCGTTCGACACGAATCAGATCAGCGTCGGCAGCAAGGCGCGCACGGCCTGCTGGCGCTTTGCGTCCAGCAAGCCGTAGGCTGCCGCACCGACATCCGTATGTGACGCCGCGCGCCCTGACGCGGCAAACGCGAGCAATGAAAAAAGGCGCCAAGGCGCCTTTTTCAATTACCGTTCGCAATGCGACACCACCTCCTCACTTATGACCGGCGTCCCGGACATCGTGGCTGGCGAGTACCCTGCCCGAGCAACCGACGGCTCCCGCCGCAGCCCGTACAGCACGACCGGGCAGCACGGTGAATCGCACCTTGGTTTTGGCGCCACTGGACGCAATTGAGCAAGATGACCATAATATTTTTCGTTCAGGCCAAAGCCTCATTTTCCAGTCGAGCCGCTACGAGACACCATGTCGCGCGTCGCAATCACCGATCTAACCGTGCCAAGGGATGTCGATAGCGTCTCGCGCCCCGTTGTCGCCTTGAGTGCCACATCGGTAAGAAAGGACTGGGAGAACGCGAGGCACCAGCATCGCAAGGCGCAACTGATCTACTCCGTGCGAGGCATCCTCAACTGCGAAATTGAAGACGGCGTCTGGATCGTGCCGCCACAGTGCGCCATCTGGATACCGGGAGATTTACCCCATGCGGCGCGCGGGGCCGGTGAAACGGAATGCTATTGCCTGTTTGTCGAGCCGGACGCCACACCGGATCTTCCCAAAGACTGTTGCACGATTTCGGTATCGCCACTTCTGCGCGAATTGCTGCTGCGGGCGGCCGGTTTTCCTGAGCTATACCCCCTGGGGGGACGGGAAGACCGGTTGATTGCCGCGTTGCTCGACGAGCTGGTGGAAGCGCCCGTCGAAGACCTGCATCTGCCCATGCCGCGCGACGCGCGCTTGCGCCGCTTGGCGCAAATGATGCTGGCCGATCCCACGGACAAGACCTCGAAAGCCGACTGGGCTATTCGCATCGGCATGAGCGAGCGAAGCATGAGCCGTCTTCTGCTGCACGAAATTGGCATGAGCTTCGGACGCTGGCGTCGGCAACTGCATGTGATCCTTGCCCTGCAACGCATGACCAAGGGCGAAAGCGTGCAAACGGTGGCTTTGGAGCTCGGGTACGAAAACGCGAGCGGGTTCGTAACGATGTTCCGCAAGGCAATGGGCAAGCCGCCGGCACGATACCTCTCGGATCGCCTGAACGGCGAAGCGCTGACTGGCGTTCCCGGCATCACGCTTCCCGATTGAATGCCCTGACGGGATCTGGCCTAACTGAATAACAATCTGGCCCAGTTTCGCCATGTGGCCGCCCCATGCGCAGTGTTTAATTTGGCATCCAAATGCAAATGAGTCTTGTTGATGCCTACTCTCACCCCCGCTGGGAAGCCCCGTTGGCCGATGAATATGCCGAACGAACGCTTCGTCCGTTCTCGTCCGGATGGTCACTCCATGAGGGCTGCGCCCCGTAGCGCGCTCGGCTCGGCCGCCGCGGCCGTATTTTTCATTAGCGCACAGGGCGTATTTGCCGCGGAACCCGCGCCGGCCCAAGCCGAGGCGCGGGAAGCATCTCAAGGGGAAATCGCTTTGCCGGCCATAACCGTAACCGGCCGCACGGATACGGCGACCACCGAAGGTACGGGCTCTTATACGACGGGCGAGACAACGGCCGCCACCCGCCTGCCGCTGTCGCTGCGGGAAACGCCGCAGGCGGTCACGGTGATCACGCGTCAGCGCATGGACGACCAGCAGTTGAATTCGGTGCAGAGCGTGCTGGATAACACGACGGGCATCACCTCCTACCAGTCCGACAGCGAACGAACGAGTTTCTATTCGCGTGGTTTCCTGATCAACAACGTTCAGTACGACGGCATCCCCACCGTCGTCGGCAACACCGTCAACGGGAGCGGAATCGGTTCCATCGATACCGCATTCTATGATCGCGTCGAGGTCGTGCGCGGCGGGTCCGGCTTGTTGACCGGCACCGGCAACCCGTCGGCCGCCATCAATCTGGTGCGCAAGCGACCGACCCGTGATTTCTCGGCCGCCGCTTCGCTTGGCGCGGGGAGCTGGGACACCTACCGGGGCATGGGCGACATCTCGACGCCGCTGACCGAGGACGGCCGCATCCGCGCCCGCCTCGTCGGCACTTACCAAGATGGGCACTCGTACCTTGACGGCTACAGACCGGAAAGGAAGTCGTTCTACGGCATCATCGAGGCAGACCTGACCCCGGACACGACGGTGAGCCTGGGCTATGACTACCAGGACATCACGCCGAAGGGCGCCACCTGGGGTGGATTGCCACTATGGTTCAGCGACGGCACGCAGGCGGAATATTCACGCTCCAGGACTTACGCGCAGGACTGGAGCCATTGGGACAACACCCTCAAGACGGCGTTTGCCGAGGTCGAGCACCGCTTTGACAACGGCTGGAAACTGCGTGCCATCGCCAACCAGTACCGCACCGAATCCGACGCCAAACTGGCCGGCCTGGTCGGCCGCCCCGATCGCGCCACGGGACTGGGATTCTTTCCCTCCGGGGCCTATCCGGTAGCACTGGCGTCCGAAGCCCGCAGCCGTCAAAACACCTTCGACGTGATGGCGAGCGGCCCCTTCAAACTGCTCGGCCGCCAGCATGACCTGGTGGTCGGGGCGACGAGTTCGCGCCGCACGGCCAGCCAGGAGGACATCGCGCCGTTCTATCCGGGCTTTACACCGGTCAACATCTATGACTTGACTCCGGCCTTGCCCCGCCCCGACTTCGAAGCCATGCCCTGGATACCGACCCGCACCCGAATCAAGCAGAGCGGTGTCTACAGCGCGGCCCGCTTCTCGCTGGCCGCGCCCCTGAAACTCATCGTGGGTGGCCGCTTCAGCAACTACGAAATCGACGATACCGCCGACGGCAGCTCGCTGCACTACAAGAAGCGCAACGAATTCACGCCGTATGCCGGCCTGATCTACGACATCGACAACACCTATTCGGCCTACGTCAGCTATACGGGCATCTTCAACCCGCAGACCGACTATCGCGACAGCAATGGCAACGTGCTCACGCCGTCAAAGGGAAAGACCAAGGAAATCGGCCTCAAGGGCGCTTACCTGGACGGGCGCCTGAATGCGTCGGTGGCCTTGTTCGAGACCCGGCTCGACAACGCGGCGCAGATCGTCGCCGGCTCCTATACGCCAGCCGGCGGCCAGGCCTACAAAGGCGCGGACGGGACGAAATCCCGAGGGATCGAGCTGGACTTGCAGGGCGAGCTGGCGCGTGGCTGGAACATCTATGCGGGTATCGCTCATTTCACGGCGCAAGACGGCGATGGCGTTCGCTTGAATTCGCAACTGCCGCGCACCACCGCGCAGCTTTTCACCACGTACCAGTTGCCGGGGGATTGGAGCAAGTTGACGCTGGGCGGAGGCATCAAATGGCAAAGCCGCTTCTACCAGGCGCCCAATACCGGCACCAGTTCGCTGGGCGGGGAACAGGGCTCCTATGCGCTGGTATCGCTGATGGGCCGTTACGACGTCACGAAGCAGACCAACGTCACCGTCAACGTCAACAACGTTCTGGACAAGAAATACGCGCTGCAAAAAGGCGATTTCGACACCGTGGGTTATGGCGCGCCACGCAATGTGATGGTCACGCTGAACTATCGGTATTGATTTGAACCCAGGCGAACGCTTCCGCAGTCGCAAACCCATCGAGAAAGCCCTTATGCCCCTCAAGCCTCCCCTGCCCCCCGCGCAAACCCTGGCCGTGAACAAACCCGACAAGGTCGCCTTGTTCTGGTTGACGACAGCCGCTGGCGCCGTGCTGTTCGTCACCTTCCAGTTGTTCTTTTACGTCAATGACTTCGTGAGAGCGCAAGGAGCAACACCGGCGATCACGTTTGAGCCCGACATACTGTGGATGTTTCCCGCGTTCTATGGTTGCTGGATCGTCGCGGTGCTCTTCGCGCTGATCGGAACCCGTAAGACCCAGTGGGTTGCGCTGGTCCTGGGCAGCCTGCTTGTCGTTCTGAATACCCTCGGGGGAATCGCCGACGGGTTGC
This sequence comes from Achromobacter dolens, assembly GCF_902859745.1. Taxonomy (GTDB): domain Bacteria; phylum Pseudomonadota; class Gammaproteobacteria; order Burkholderiales; family Burkholderiaceae_B; genus Achromobacter; species Achromobacter dolens. Next base: position 31,758 of record NZ_CADIJW010000022.1, read on the forward strand.
GCGACGGTTGGCACGTGGCCTTTTCGGCTGTGTTCTTCATTACGCTGCCCGGCGTGTTCGCTATCGCGGCCACCTGGCGTCGCATCAAAAACAAGGAAAACGGCCATGCCGATGAATAGCTCTGACTTCCCCTTGGTCTGGATGAATCTTGCGCAGGAACCCGGACACGATCACCAGAAGGACTTCGACGCGTTCGAAGCCAATTTGCAGCGCGACGAGCCGTTCGTCATCTTGAGCGATACCGCGCCGCCCGCGGAGGAACACCAGCACTCGCCGGAAGAGAAGAAACGCCTCGCGCTCTGGATGAAAAAGCACAAGGCCCAATTGCGAAAGCAGGTTCTGGCCATGATTCAGATCGAACCCAACCAGGCCAAACGCCTGGGTTACAAGGCATTCGCGGCCCTTTTCGCCAAGTTCTGGGGCTACCCGCTGCTTCTGGCGGCTTCGCGTGAGGAGGCTGTGGAGATGGCTAGAGCATTGCTCTCGAAGGATGGGGGGTCACCCGGTTGATGGCCTACGCAGTGTCCGAGCGCTGATGCAACCGTATCGCTGCGCATTGTCGCGGCGCGATGCGGGCCTGACTGTTGATGGGCTGTGATCAATAAACGCTTTATCGCCAGAAAGGCGCGTCTTTTGCCAGTGCGAAAGATGGAGTAGCGACGCTTTCGAGCGCATTGCCATCCGGCTCCAATCTCACATTGTCTAGCCAGGAGCCGAAGCCCCCCCACTACGCCACACCCACTTCGATCAAGCGCTCGACAGTGACTCCGCCTGCTTCAGCAGCAGTCCCCAACCAATGAAAAAGGCGCCGAAGCGCCTTTTTCATTTACCGTTCGCGAAGCGAAGCGGAATCACTCCCACTCAATCGTCGCAGGCGGCTTGCTCGACACGTCATACACCACCCGATTGATCCCCCGCACTTCATTGATAATCCGCGAGGAAATCCGAGCCAGCAACGGATGCGGCAACGGCGCCCAATCAGCCGTCATGAAGTCAAACGTCTGCACCGCGCGCAGCGCGACCACGTACTCATACGTCCGACCGTCCCCCATCACCCCCACCGACTTCACCGGCAGGAACACGGCGAACGCCTGCGAGGTCAGTTCATACCAGGTCAGGCCACTGGCCTCGTCCTTGGTATTGCGCAGCTCTTCGATGAAGATCGCATCGGCGCGACGCAGCAGCTCGGCGTATTCATGCTTGACTTCGCCCAGAATGCGCACGCCCAGGCCCGGGCCCGGGAACGGATGGCGGTAGACCATCTGCGGCGGCAGGCCCAGGGCCACGCCCAGTTCGCGGACTTCGTCCTTGAACAGTTCGCGCAGGGGTTCCAGCAGCTTCAGGTTCAGCGTATCCGGCAGGCCGCCGACGTTGTGGTGCGACTTGATCGAGGTAGCCTTGCCGGTCTTGGCGCCGGCCGATTCGATGACGTCGGGGTAGATGGTGCCCTGGGCCAGCCACTTGGCGCTCTTCTGCTTGCCGGCTTGCTCCTGGAACACTTCCACGAACTCGCGGCCGATGATCTTGCGCTTGGCTTCGGGGTCGGCCACGCCGGACAGCTTGCCCATGAACTGGGCGGTGGCGTCGACGTGGATGATCTTGACGCCCATGTTCTCGGCGAAGGTCTGCATGACCTGCTTGCCTTCGTCCAGGCGCAACAGGCCGTGGTCGACGAAGACGCAGGTCAGTTGGTCGCCGATGGCCTTGTGGATCAGGGCCGCGGCCACCGACGAATCGACGCCGCCGGACAGGCCGAGGATGACTTCGTCTTCGCCAACCTGCTCGCGGATGCGGGCGACGGCTTCGGCGACGTAGTCGGGCATGTTCCAGTCGCCCTGGCATTCGCAGATCTCGTTGACGAAGCGGGCCAGCATGGCCTTGCCTTGCACGGTGTGCGTGACTTCGGGGTGGAACTGCACGGCGTAGAAGCGGCGATCTTCGTCGGCCATGCCGGCGATGGGGCAGGACGGCGTGGAGGCCATCAGCTTGAAGCCCGGCGGCAGCTCGGTGACCTTGTCACCGTGGCTCATCCAGACCTTGAGCATGCCGTGCCCTTCGTCCGTGGTGAAGTCTTCCAGGCCTTCCAGCAGCTTGGTGTGGCCGTGGGCGCGGACTTCGGCGTAGCCGAATTCGCGGTGGTCGGAGAAGCTGACCACGCCGCCCAGTTGTTGCGCCATGGACTGCATGCCATAACAGATGCCCAGCACGGGCACGCCCAGCTCGAACACGGCGTGCGGCACGCGCATGGAGCCTTCTTCGTAGGCCGATGCGTGGCTGCCCGACAGGATGATGCCCTTCAGGCCCTGCGCCATCTGGTCGCGGATGAAGGCATCGTCGACGTCGCCCGGGTGCACTTCGGAGTAGACGCCGGCTTCGCGCACGCGGCGGGCGATCAGTTGGGTGACTTGCGAACCGTAGTCGAGAATGAGGATGCGCTGGTGCATGGAGACTCTACCGGTAAGGAATGAAATCGCTGTAAATAAAACCGCACCGGCAGACCCGCTGACTGATTTTGCGGTTCTGCCGGTGCGTGATGCATGACATTGTAGTTGACTGTACGGGGATCAGTCGGCGCGGTAGTTGGGCGCTTCCTTGGTGATCTGTACGTCGTGCACGTGGGATTCGCGGACACCGGCGGAGGTGATTTCCACGAATTCGGCCTTGGTGCGCATGTCGTCGATGGTGGCGGCGCCGCAGTAGCCCATGGAGGCGCGGATGCCGCCGACCAGTTGGTAGATGATGGCCAGCACGCTGCCCTTGTAGGGGACGCGGCCTTCGATGCCTTCGGGGACCAGCTTGTCGGCGTTGTTGGCCGGGTCCTGGAAGTAGCGGTCGGCCGAGCCTTCCGTCATGGCGCCCAGGCTGCCCATGCCGCGGTACGACTTGTACGAACGGCCCTGGAACAGCACCACTTCGCCCGGCGCTTCTTCGGTGCCGGCGAACATGCCGCCCATCATGCAGGAGAACGCGCCGGCGGCCAGGGCCTTGGCGACGTCGCCCGAGTAGCGGATGCCGCCGTCGGCGATCAGCGGCACGCCCGTGCCTTCCAGCGCCTTGGCGACTTCGGAGATCGCGTGGATCTGCGGCACGCCGACGCCGGCGACGATACGGGTGGTGCAGATCGAGCCGGGGCCGATGCCGACCTTGACGCCGTCGGCGCCATATTCAACCAGCGCGCGCGCGGCGGCGGCGGTGGCGATGTTGCCGCCGATGACTTCGACCTTGGGGTAGTTCTGCTTGACCCAGCGCACGCCTTCCAGCACGCCCTTGGAGTGGCCGTGGGCGGTATCGACGATCAGCACGTCGACGCCGGCGGCGACCAGCTTTTCAACGCGCTCTTCGGTGTTGCCACCAACGCCGACCGCGGCGCCGACGCGCAACTGGCCCTGGGCGTCCTTGCTGGCCAGCGGGTGCTCGGTGTTCTTGACGATGTCCTTGACGGTGGCCAGGCCGCGCAGCTCGAAACCGTCGTTGACGATGAGCACGCGTTCCAGGCGATGCTTGTGCATCAGGGCCTGTGCTTCGTCCAGCGTGGCGCCCTCCTTCATGGTGACCAGGCGTTCCTGCGGCGTCATGATGTTGCGCAGGGGCTGGTCCAGGTTCTCTTCGAAGCGCAGGTCGCGGTTGGTGACGATACCGACCAGCTTGCGCCCTTCCACCACCGGCAGGCCCGAGATGCCATGCTGGCGCTGCAACGCAATGGCGTCGCGCACTTTCATCTGGGGGGTGACGGTGACCGGATCGATCACGATGCCGAATTCGTGGCGCTTGACGCGGGCGACTTCACGGGCCTGGGCGTCGGCGGACAGATTCTTGTGGATGATCCCGATGCCACCTTCCTGGGCCATGGCGATCGCCAGGCGGGATTCGGTGACCGTGTCCATGGCGGCGGACACAAGGGGGATGTTCAGGGAGATGTTGCGGGTGAGGCGCGTGGCCAGGGAGGTGTCGCGCGGCAACACCTCGGAATACGCAGGCACCAACAACACATCGTCGAAGGTGAGCGCTTTTTGAACGAGACGCATGGGTAACTCCGGGCGCAAAGCAAGATTATACGCCGCTGACGTGTTTTGACTAGGTGTTGACCCTAGGTCGGGACGGAATTTTTGCGACTTTTTTCAATAGGCGTTGCGACCTTGCACTATTTTTACCCGGGTTATATTGACAAGCACGTTGGCAAGCCGCACAATGCCAGACATTAAATTTATCCGGGTAAATAAAACCCCTGTACGCCATGACCCAACCTCTCCTTCCCCATACCGCTTTCGAAGGCCACCGCCTGTTGGCGCGTGGCGCGCTCGCCGAGGTCGCCCTGGCCGTCAAGCAGGCCCAGGACGGTCACGCCAACCGTCATGGCGACGGCGCGATTCTGGTGTTCGACGACCACACCGGCAAGCAGGTCGACCTGGACCTGCGCGGCGCTGACGCCGACATCCGCGCGCGCTATCAGGCGCCGGCCGATGCCGCCCCCGCGCCCGCCGAGGAAGCGGACCACGCCGACGCCGCCCCGCGCGGGCGCGGACGGCCCAAGCTGGGCGTGGTGCCGCGCGAGGTGACGCTGCTGCCGCGCCACTGGGACTGGCTGGCGGCGCAGCCGGGCGGCGCGTCGGTGGCGCTGCGCAAACTGGTGGAACAGGCGCGCCGCGACAACGAGGCGCGCGACCAGCAGCGCCAGCGGCAGGAAGCGGCGTACCACTTCATGTCGAGCATGGGCGGCAACCTGCCGGGCTTCGAGGAGGCCACGCGGGCGCTGTATGCCGATGATCGCGCGGGTTTCACGCGGCAGGTGGCCGCATGGCCGGCGGACGTGCGCGATTACGCCATGGCGCTGGCGTGGGCGGATGAGCAGGCCTGAGCGGCAGACCGCGTATCGCTGGGCGCGGTCCCTGTCCCTGCGCCCTATCCCTACGCGCATGCCTGCGCCCCACACCTGCGCCCCCTACCTGCCCCCACCATGACTGCGGGCCGCCACTGCGCCCCATCGCTGCGCGCGCCGCTGGCGCGGGGCGGCGCGAGTGTCATGCGCCGCTTCCAATCGTGCGTCGGCAGCATCCCGGCGCCCCAAGCAAGCGACGCCCGCCGCTGGTAAGCTGTACGTCATGGATACGGATACCGCGCCCCGCAACTTCCTGCTGTACGACGGCGACTGCCCGTTCTGCACCAACTACGTGCGGATGGTGCAGTTGCGCAAGGCCGTCGGCCCGGTCGAATTGCTCGACATGCGCCAACATCCCGAACTGGTGGCGTATTTCCGCGACCGTGGCTATGACCTGAACGACGGCATGCTGCTGCGGCTGGAGGGGCACATCTACTGGGGCGCCGATTGCATCAACCGGCTGGCTCTGCTCAGTTCCGACAGCGACCTGTTCAACCAGATCAATGCGGCCATCTTCCGCCGCCCGTGCCTGTCGGCGGCGCTGTATCCCTTCATGAGCCGTGGCCGCGCGCTGACGCTGGCGCTGCTGGGCAAGAAGAAGATGCCGGCCTGACAGCGGCGGCGCGCGCTTGGTCGCGCGCCTTGCCTCGCCTTGCCTCGCCTTGCCTCGCGTTGCCTCGCCTTGCCTCGCGTTGCCTCGCCTCGCGTTGCCTTGCCTGGCCTCGCCTTGCCTCGCCTCGCGTTGCCTCGCCCCGCCTCGCCTCACCGCGCCCTGCCTCGTCGCGACCTGCCTCGTCGCGACCTGCCTCATCGCGCCCTGCCTCTCCCCACCGCGCCTCTCCCCGTCCCGCCTAGCCTAGTTCCGTCCCGTCTCGTCTCGCCCCGCAGCAATGCTAAATTGCGGATCACCCCCCTGACGGAGACCCCATGCCCGAGCCGAGCACCGCTGCCGACGGCACGCTGACGCCGCCCGTTGCGCCCCCGAACGACGCGCCCGGCGCGATGCCGGCCGACGGTTTCTCGCTGACCGCGCCGATCACGCTGCAGGACCGCATCGCGGCCGCGCTGTTCAGCTACGCGGACATGTTCGGGGCCGCCCGGCGGCGCGCGCTGTACTTCCTGGCGTGGGTGGTGCTGACGCTGTTGGGAATGCTGGGGTTCTCTTCCTGGCGGGATAGCGGCGAGCGGGGCTTCGGCCCGTTCCTCTCGCGCTTCTTTCACGACCTGTTCGGCCTGGACGGCGTACCCATCCTGGTCGTGGCCATCCCGGTGCTGATCTACTACTTCCGCCATCCGGCGATCGTGCGCGGGCGCCTGGCGCGCTGGTGCCGCGACGAAGGGCTCGACCAGACCATCCACCCGCTCTATTACTTTCAGCCGGGCGGGCTTACCGTCACCCTGCCGGGACGCAAGACGGCCATGGCGTGCTCGCGCATCCAGGGGCTTGCCGAAACCTCCGAACACCTGTTCATCCAGTTGCGCAACATCGAGGACGTGTACGCCCTGCCGCGACAGGCGCTATCCGACGAGCAGGTGGCGCGCATCAAGGCGTGGGCCGCATCCTGCCACGCCGGCGCCCCCGACGCGACGCAGCACCCGCCGCAAGCGCGGCAGGCGCCCGAGGCCGCGCCGCCGCTGCTGACGACGCGCTTCCTGCTGAACCAGGAAGACCGGGCCGCCGCGATCTCGTGGCAGATCGAACGTCCCGGCATGCGGCGGCGCCGCCGGCGCGGTTTCCTGCTGGCCTTCGCGCTGACCGCCCTGCTAGTGCCGCTGATATTCGTGCTGCTGTGGCTGCTGGACCCCGAGCGGGTGCCGCTGCGCTATGCCTGGCCGCTGTTCGGCGAGATGTTCACGGACAGTTTCTGGAAGATCACGCTGGGGTTCTGGGCCATCCTGGCCGTCATCATCCTGCTGCATCCCTGGTCCCGGCGCCGCCACGCGTACAAGCTGGCCGGGCAGATGCACCGGCGCATGCCGGCCGAGGAACACGAGGCGCGGCTGTATGACGATCGGCTCGAAGTCCGGCAGGACGGTTGGGTCAACAGCTTCGCGACGGCCGGCTTCGACCGGGTCGAGCGGCAAGGCGAACACCTGATCCTGATGCGGCGGGAGGGCGAACCGCTGATCCTGCCCCGACGCGCGCTGGACGCGGAGCAGTCGGCGCTGTTCGAACGCACCCTCACGGGCGGCGCGGGCGGCGATCATCGCCAGCGCGGGGGTACGCCATGAGCGGGCCGGCCTTGATCCGCCTGGCGGCCCTGTGCGCGGCGCTTGGCGCGCTGGCGCCCGCCGCGTCCGCCGAAACCCTCGATCTGCCGCATGGCCTGTCGGTGCAGTTGCCAGAGGGCTGGGTGGTGGACGGCTCGCCACAAGGCGAAGTCTCGCGCAGCGGCATGCGGCGCGTGCAACTGGTCTGCGAAAGCGAGGCCTGCGAACAGACGCAGGAAACCTGCACCCTGCTGATGCAGGCCAAGCCGCTCGAAGGCGACGACGATGACGCCCGCTTGCAAGCGCTTTATGCGTCGCCGCTCAAGCGCTATTTCCGCCTGCGGGCGGTGCTGCGCGCGACCAGTCCCGACGCCGATATCCGCCAGCCGCTGGAGCGGGTGCGCATCGGCGATCGGGATTGGTACCGGGTCGAGACCGATGCGCGGCACCAGTACCGGTCGGGCGTGTTCGCCGAGACGGTGGTCGACGGCCTGTACGTCGGCGCGATCTGCAAGTCGTGCGAGACCGGCGAACAGCGCCACCGGGACGGACTGCGGATCATCGAGAGCCTGAAGTCGGATGCGAACGCCGTGTCGCGTTGAACGCCGCGAACGCCATGCAATGCCCTGGCCGGTTGCGTTGAACGCCACGGACGCCTGCGCAATGCCCTGCCCATCGCGTTGAACGGCGACGACACGCCGGGCGCGCCCCCGGCTGTGGCCCCTTCAGGGCGCGGGGGGCAGCACCTCGGCCACCTGCCGCAGGAACGCGGCCAGCGCCGGGTTGTCGTGCTGCGCATGCCAGGCCAGGTACATATCGGCATACAGGTCGCGCTGGCCCAGCGACCGGAACTCCACCCCCTCCAGGCGCAGCTCGCGCGCCGAATCGGGCACGATGCCCACGCCCAGTCCGGCCCGCACCAGCGCCAGCAAGGTATGCGTCTGGCTGGCGCGCTGCACGTAGTCGGGCTGCACGTCGGCCAGGCCGAATGCGCCGACGATGCGGTCATAGAAGTATTTGCCTTCGCGCGGCGAATACAGCACGAAGGGCTGGCCCTGCAGCAGCCGCAGCGGCACCACGTCCTGTTCGCACAGCGGTGAATCCGCCGGCAGCGCCAGCACCAGCGGCTCGCGCTCGATCAGGCGGGCCTCGATGCCGGCCTGCTGCGGCACGCTGCGCGCCAGGATCGCGTCCAGTTCCCGCGCCAGCAGCAGGCGCGACAGGTCGGTGCTGACGGTTTCACGCAACTGGATCTCCACGCCCGGCAGCCGCTTGCGGGCCCGCATGATGAGCGATGGCATCAGGCGGTACGAGGCCACCGCCGTGAAGCCCAGCGTGATGTGGCCGGCGTCGCCGCCGGCGGTGCGGCGGGCGCTGGCGGTGGCGCGAGCCGAGTATTCCAGCAGGTGGCGCGCGTCGCGCAGGAAGCGGCGGCCGGCGGCGCTCAGCTCGACCTGGCGGCTGCTGCGCTCGAACAGCGTCACACCCAGATCCTGCTCCAGCAACTGGATCTGGCGCGACAGCGGCGGCTGCGTCATGCACAGGCGCTGGGCGGCGCGGCCGAAGTGCAGCTCCTCGGCCACGGCGATGAAGCATTCGAGCTGGCGGAATTCCATCGATTCAATCCTTGAATTGATCAATGCTATTTATAGCTCGAATAGTCATCCATCGGCCGGCGTTCCTATACTCGGCCGCAGCACCGGGGCGCGTTTTTCCGCCCCGCGAAAGGAGTGCCATCGCAGCATCGACTTTCCGCGGCCCGCGCCGCTTACTACTACAAAGAGAAGACCATGGAGACACGCAATTCCGCACGCCCGCGCCGCCGCTTCCTTGCCGCGGCCCTGGCCCTGGCCGCCTGTGGCGCCCTGCCCGCCGCGGCGCAGGCCGCGCCGTTCCCGGACCGCCCGATCAACCTGATCGTGCCGTTCTCGCCGGGCGGCGGCACCGACATTTCGGCGCGCCTACTGGCGGCGGCGCTGGGCGACAAGCTGGCGGCCTCGGTGGTGGTGGACAACCGCCCCGGCGCCGGCGGGCAGATCGCCGCCGATCTGGTGGCGCGCGCCAACCCCGACGGCTACACGCTGCTGTTCGCCAATTCGGGCATGCTGGCGATCAATCCGTGGATCTACAAGCTGCATTCCGATCCGGCCACCGCGTTCGCACCGGTATCGCTGTTCTCGGACCTGCCGTTCGTGCTGGTGGTGCCCACCACCCTGCCCGCCAAGAACGTGAAGGACCTGGTGACGCTGGCGCGCGCGCAACCCGGCAAGCACACCTTCGCCAGTTCCGGCACCGGCGGCGCGCCGCACCTGTCGGGCGAGATCTTCCAGCAGGCCACCGGCACCGACCTGATGCACGTGCCCTACAAGGGCGGCGGCCCGGCCATGACCGACCTGATGGCGGGCCGCGTCGACATGCTGTTCGCATCGGTGCTGGAGACCATTCCGTACGTCAATTCCGGCAAGCTGCGCGCGCTGGCGGTGACCGGCGCGACGCGTTCGCCCGCCCTCCCCGACGTGCCGACCATCGACGAGGCCGGCGTCAAGAACGCGCAGACCGGCTCATGGACGGCGGTGCTGGCGCCGGCGGGCACGCCGCAGGCGGTGATCGACAAGCTGTCGGCCGCGATCCGCGAGGTGGCCAGCGACCCGGCGATGCAGGCCAAGCTCGAATCGCAGGGCGCGCTGGCGCACGGTTCGACGCCGCAGGAACTGCAGGCGCTGGCGGCCAGCGAACGCGCGCGCTACGGGGAGATCATCAAGACACGGCATATCCAGACCCAATGATCGGGCGGGGGCAGCGACCGCCCACGATGCGATGACGCGCCCCGAGGGCGCTGCATTGCGCACCGCCCTTTTTTTGTCCCCTGTCCGTCCCGGCGCGGACGGCTTTCCTCTTCGGTCGTCCCGCCGCCGCCCCTTTTCTTGCGAATCCCGCGCCCGCGGGTCGCTGCAACAACCATGACACCCGACATGACCACGACTGCTTCCCAGCCCCTCGCCGACCTGCTGATGGTGGGCCCCTTGCTGCCCGAACTGACCGCCGAACTGGAATCGCGCTACCGCGTGCACCGCTGGTGGCAAAGCCCCGACCAGACGGCGCTGCTGCGCGACCACGGCGCGGCGATCCGCGGCATCGCCACCAGCGGCCGCTTCGGCGCATCGCGCGAACTGATCGACGCGCTGCCGGCGCTGGAAGGCGTATTCAGTTTCGGCGTGGGCTACGACACCATCGACCTGGCGGCGGCGCAGGCGCGCGACGTGCGGGTCACCAACACGCCGGGCGTGCTCGATGCCTGCGTGGCGGACACCGCGCTGGCATTGATGCTGGCGGCGTCGCGCCGCATCGCCGAGGCCGACCGCTTCGTGCGCGCCGGCCGCTGGCCGCAGGAAGGCTTCGGCCTGGGCACGCGCATGAGCGGCAAGCGCTGCGGCATCGTCGGGCTGGGCAATATCGGCCTGCAGATCGCGCGGCGCGCCGAAGCATTTGATATGCCCATCCTGTACACCAACCGCAAGCCGCGCGCGGACGCGCCGGCGCACTACCGTTATTGCCCGGACATCACGACGCTGGCGGCCGAGTGCGATTTCCTGGTGCTGGCAGTGCCGGGCGGCGGCGCCACGCGCCACCTGGTCAATGGCGAGGTGTTGCGGGCGCTGGGTCCGCGCGGCTGGCTGATCAATATTGCGCGCGGCACGGTGGTCGACGAAGCCGCGCTGGTCCAGGCGCTGCAAAGCGGCGCCATCGCCGGCGCGGGTCTGGACGTGTTCGAGCATGAACCGGCCACGCCGGCCGCCTTGAACGCGATGGACAACGTGGTGATGCTGCCGCACATCGCCAGCGGCACGCACGAAACCCGCCGCGCCATGGCCGACCTGATGCTGGCCAACCTGGACGGCTGGTTCCGCGACGGCAAGACGGTAACGCGGGTGGTTTGAGAGGGATGGCCGCAGCAAGCGTCCATTTAATGGACACTACATCTTGTAATTTATCTCATACATGATAAATTTCTCACCGCACTGGCTCGTGCCGGCGAGCCGTTGTGCTTGTTGTTGTAAGTTTTTTCCGGCCTTCGGGCCGGATTTTTTTGCATTGGCGCCTGGCGGCGAGTCGGGACGCCAGCAATCTCCGCCCAGGCGTATTGGCATTTTTCCGCGATTGCGGCGCCATCGCCCGCCATCGCCCGCCATCGCCCCACATTCGACGCGATTGCCCGCGTCACGCATCGATCGTGATGGATAGCCCATCGGCGCGCGCCGCGATCGACCGCACCCGGATCGTCCAGCCGGCGTTGATGGCCTCTTCCTGATCGTCGAACACGCCATATTCGGTCACCGCCACCGCGCCATGCAGGATGCGGCCGTCGGGCGCCGGCCCCCGCGCCTCGATGACCGGCACGTAGCCGTCCTGGACCTGCAACGCGCCACGCGTGATCTGAAATCCGTTCAATGCTTCTTCCATGGCCGCTCCTCTTTTTGGGGCCGGACCATGGTAGCCTGCCGCCAAACGATCCGGAGACATCATGGTGATCTGCAGCAGAATCGAGCCGTCCGCCTGGGCCCAGGCCTTTCCCCTGATCAGCCAATTGCGCGCCGCCCTCGATGAAGCCGAATTCCTGCAGCGCGTGCGGCGGCAATCGCATGGCGGCTACGAACTGGTCGGCGCCTACCGCGACGGCAGGCTGATCGGCGTGATGGGCATGCGGCCCGTGCACACGCTGGCGCGCGGTCCGCATCTGCATGTGGACGATCTGGTGGTCGACGAGGCCGTGCGTGGCAGCGGCGCCGGCCGCGCGCTGATGGCCTACGCCGAGGCGGACGCCCGCGCTCGCGGCATGGGGGCGGTGTTCCTGGATGCCCGGCCCGACGCGATTCCATTCTATGAACGCGAGCAATACACGCTGCATGCGGCGCCGTCGATGAAAAAAGTCATCAGCCAGTAGAGGGCCGGGACACGGCGCCGGCGCAGGAGTATCGTGAAAACCGGTACTTCGCGCCTGGAGCACGCCATGTCCGACGACACCCCCGCCATCGAGGCCAGCGCCTCGCAATTGGGCAACCTGACGCAGTTCCTGATCTGGGTTGCCGAGCGCCCCCGCACCTATGCCGACATCATGGAGGCGTGGCGCACTTCGTGTCCGCGCCTGTCGGCCTGGGAAGACGCCACCAGCAACGGCCTGGTGGATCTGGCGCGCCGATCTGCCGGCGACGCCGGGACCGCCGTGGCCACGCTGACGCCCAAGGGCCGCGCCTGGCTGGCCGCGCGCCAGGCCGCCATGATCGCGATGCCGCGACAAGGCGCTGGCGTCGCGCCGCTTTCGCACTAAATGCGCGGGCGTCGCAACGCTCTCCCAATAAAGGCGCGGACGCCGCGCCCCGCTCCCGCTAAGGCGCGGGCGCCGCGCCGCTCTCCCGCCAACGCGCCAGCACCGCGCCGCCGTCCGCTTGCAGTTGCGCGCGCAGGCTGGCGATGAAGGCCTTGGCCGCCTCGGGCAGCACGCGTCCAGCCAGCGTCTGCACCTCGAAGTGGCGTTCGTTCATTTCGCGGTCGCGCAGCGGCAGGGCCACCACCTGCCCGGCGCGCAGGCGATAACGGATCGCCAGTTCGCCGCAGAACGCCACGCCGCCGCCCGCGCCCGCGAACGCCACCAGCGCGTCGACGCTGCGGCTGGAGAACATCGGTTCGCATGACAACTGCTGGCGGCTGCAACTGATGTCGATCAGTTGCCGCAGCGTCGAATCGGCATCGGGCAAGGCCAGCGGATAGGCCATCAACTGGGCCAGCGATACCTCGGACCGGCCCGCCAGCGGATGGTCGGGCGCCACCACCGCGCGCACCGGCGCCGGCATGCGCAGCTCGACCCGTACGTCATGGTGCGAGGTCAGGCTGAGCGTGACGCCGATATCGGCCGTGCCGTCCCGCACCCGGACGGGCACCTCGCGCTGCGAGCACACGTCCAGCGAAAAACGGATGCCGGCGTATTGCCGGCGGAAAACGGCGATGGCGGCCGGCAGGAAGTCATGCGCGAAGCCTTCGGTGCAGACCACCCGCACCAGCCCCTGACGCAAGCCACGCAGGCCCATGATCTCGCCGGCAACGCGCTCCACGTCCTGGTGCGCGCGCTTGGCGTGGGCGGCCAGCAGTTCGCCGGCGGCGTTGAGCGCCATGCCGCGCGAGCGGCGCTCGAACAGCAGGGTGCCCAATTCGCGTTCGAGCCGGGCGATCTGGCGGCTGACCGCCGACGGCGCCACGTCCAGCCGCTCCGCCGCGACGCTGACGGAGCCGCAGCGCGCCACTTCCAGGAAGTAGCGCACGGCCATTTCCTGCAGGATTTGCGGGTTCATCGGGTTTGCCCTTGGTTTGCGTAAAACGCAATGAATGATTCTAGCAATTCATATTGCCGCAATACGGAGCCCGCGCCTAGGATGTGACCGTTGCATGACGCTCCCTCTATGGAACACGCAGGCATGACCCCGTCCCAGGCTTCCGTTCCCGCTTTTTCATTGCAGGCGTTGCGCGCGGCGCAACCGCTGCTGTGGACCCGCCCCGATGGCGGCGCGGCCGACACCGGCGTCCCCTTCGGCCTGGCCGACGTGCAGGCGGCCCACGACCGCTTCACGCGCTTCGCGCCGTTGCTGGCGCAGTTGTTCCCCGAACTGGAAGCCTCGGCCGGCGTGATCGAGTCGCCGCTGCGCCAGGCCGCCGCCATGCAGCAGGCGCTGGGCCTGGCGCCGGATGGCGGACGCCTGTGGATCAAGGCCGACCACGCTTTGCCGGTGGCCGGTTCGATCAAGGCGCGTGGCGGCATTCATGAGGTGCTGGAGTTCGCCGAGAAGCTGGCGTGGGCGCAAGGCCTGATCGCGCCCGGCGATGATTACCGCAAGCTCGCCGCGCCCACCGCCCGCGCGTGTTTCGCGCAATACCAGGTGGCCGTCGGATCGACCGGCAACCTGGGCCTGTCCATCGGCGTGATCGCTTCGGCGCTGGGCTTTCGCGCCGCCGTGCACATGTCGGCCGACGCCAAGGAATGGAAGAAGGCGCGCCTGCGCGCCCGGGGCGTCGAGGTGGTGGAACACCCCGGCGATTACGAAAAGGCCGTGGCCGCCGGCCGCCGCCAGGTCCAGGCCGATGCGCGCGGCTACTTCGTCGACGACGAGCGCTCGCCCTCGCTGTTCCTGGGCTACGCGGCGGCGGCGCTGCGGCTGCGCGACCAGATCGCGCAGGCCGGCATCGTGGTCGATGCCGAGCATCCGCTGTTCGTCTACCTGCCCTGCGGCGTGGGGGGCGCGCCCGGCGGCATCGCCTTCGGCCTGTCGCTGCTGTACGGCGCGCACGCGCACTGCTTCTTTGCCGAACCGGTGCAGTCGCCCTGCTTTCTGCTGCGCATGATGGCCGGCCATGGCCAGTTGCCCGGCGTGCCGGTGCCGCCGTCGGTCTACGACATCGGCCTGACCAACCAGACCGAGGCCGACGGCCTGGCGGTGCCGCGCGCCTCCGACCTGGCGTATGCCGCCGTCGGCCGGTCGCTGGCCGGCGTCTACACCGTCGCCGACGACACCCTGTACGGCGATCTGGCGCGGCTGCACGACAGCGAAGGCCTGCGCATCGAGCCGTCGGCGGCGGCCGGGTTTTCCGGGCCGCGCCACTTGCTGCACAGCCCGGCCGGGCAGCAGTGGCTGCGCCAGCGCGGCCTGCTGCCGCATCTGACGCGCGCCACGCATCTGGCCTGGACCACCGGCGGGCTGTATGTGCCGGCCGAAGAGTACGACCGATTCCTGAGCCGCGGGCAACGACTCGCGGCCGCCCCCCAGGCGCCGACCGACGCGCCGTCCTTCCACCTCTCTCGTCGAGCATGACCATGAAGACTGCCTTGATTGCCCTTGGTGTCACCCTGGCTGGCGCCCTTGCCGCCCCCGCCCCAGCCAGCGCCCAGACCGGCTATCCGACCCGCCCCATCACGCTGGTGGTGCCATTTCCGCCCGGCGGCGCGACCGACGTGCTCGGCCGCGTCATCGCGCAGAAGCTCGGCCAGGAACTGGGCCAGACCGTAGTGGTGGAGAACCGCGCGGGCGCCGGCACCGCGATCGGCGCCGGCTACGTCGCCAAGGCCGCGCCCGATGGCTACACGCTGCTGGTCAGCTCGGGCACCACCTTCACGGTCAACCCCGCGATCCAGGCCAAGCTGCCGTATGACCCGGTCAAGAGCTTCGAGCCGCTCGGCATCGTGGGCCGCACCGGGCTGGCGCTGCTGGCCAATCCGCAGGTGCCGGTCAAGGACTTGAAGGAACTGGTCGCCTACGCCAAGGCGCGCGAGAAAGAGCCGCCGGCCTACGGCTCGTTCGGCGCCGGCACCACCGCGCATTTCGTCGGCGAGGCGTTCCTGGCCGCGGCCGGCATCAAGATGATCCACGTCCCCTACAAGGGCAGCGCGCCGGCCATGACTGACCTGATCGGCGGCCAGATTCCGTTCTCGGTCGACACCGTGGCGGCCGCGCTGCCGCAGAGCAAGCTGGGCAAGGTGCGCGTGCTGGCGGTGTCGGCCCCGACCCGCTCGGCCTTCCTGCCCGACGTGCCGACCTTCGCCGAACAGGGCTATCCGTCGGTGGCCATGGACACCTGGCTGATGTTCACCGCGCCGCGCGGCCTGCCGGCGGACGTCAAGGCCAAACTGGAAACCGCGCTGCGCGCCACGGTCGAATCGCCCGACGTGCGCAAGAGCCTGGAAGCCCAAGGCTTCGAGGCGGCCTTCTCCAGCGCCGCCGAGGGCGAAGCGCTGATCCAGAAGGAACTGCCGCAGATGCGCGACGTCGCGCAGCGCGCCAACATCAAGATCGATTGAAGGAAGCACTCATGACCCTGGACGATTCGCTCGTCTCGTTATCCGCGGTGGAACTGCGGCGCCTGATCGGCGCGCGCCAGTTGTCGCCGGTGGAACTGCTGGAGGCGTGCATTGCACGCATCGAGGCGGTCAACCCGTACATCAACGCCGTCACCGCCACGGCCTTCGAGCGCGCCCGCATCGAGGCGCGCGCGGCCGAGCAGGCGGTGATGGCCGGCGACACGCTGGGCCTGCTGCACGGCCTGCCGCTGGGCGTGAAGGACCTGGAGCCCACCGCCGGCCTGCTCACCACCTTCGGTTCGCCGATCTACCGCGACCACGTGCCGACCGAGGACGTCACGCTGGTGGCGCGCCTGCGCCACGCCGGCGCCATCGTGGCCGCCAAGACCAACGTGCCCGAGATGGGCGCGGGCGCCAATTCGCGCAACACCGTGTGGGGCGCGACGGGCAATCCCTTCAACCCGAACCTGAATGCCGGCGGCTCCTCGGGCGGCTCGGCCGCGGCGCTGGCCAGCGACCTGTTCCCGCTGTGCACCGGGTCGGACACTGGCGGCTCGCTGCGCATCCCCGCCGCCAAGTGCGGCGTGGTCGGCTTCCGGCCGTCGCCGGGGGTGGTGCCGAGCGTGCGCAAGCCGCTGGGCTGGACGCCGATCTCGGTGGTCGGCCCAATGGGCCGCACCGTGGCCGACGCCTGCCTGCAGATGGCCGCCAGCGCCGGCCCGGACGCCGGCGACCCGCTCAGCTATCCGCTCGATCCGCTGCAGTTCCTGGCGCCAGGCAACGCCGACCTGGGCCGCCTGCGCGTCGCCTACAGCGAAGACTTCGGGCTGTGCGACGTGGACGACGGCATCCGCGCCACCTTCCGCGCCAAGATCGCCGCCATGCGCCACCTGTTCGCGGCCTGCGATCCCATCGAGATCGACTTCGGCGAGGCCCACCGCTGCTTCGACGTGCTGCGCGCCGAAGCCTTCGTGGCCGGCATGCGCGAGGCCTACGAGAAAGACCCTGCCAGCCTCGGCCCCAACCCCCGCGCCAATTTCGAGATGGGCGCGGCCATGAGCCTGAAGGACTGCGCGTGGGCGCAGGCCGAGCAGACCCGCCTGATCAAGCGCTTCCAGCGCGCCTTCGACGACTACGACCTGATCCTGTCGCCCACCACGCCGGTGTCGCCGTTTCCGTGGACGCGGCTGTATGCCGAGGCCATCAACGGCAAGCGGCAGGAGAACTATTACCGCTGGCTGGCGCTGACGTACGTGATCACGCTGACCACGCATCCGGCGCTGACGCTGCCTTGCGGGCGGGATCACAAGGGGATGCCGTTCGGCTTGCAGATCGTGGGCAGGTTCCGCGGGGATCGCGAGGTGCTGGCGGCGGCGCAGGGGATGGAGTCCGCGTTCGCGGGCAATGAGGAACTGCGGCGGCCGCGGCCGGATCTGGCGGGGTTGAAGGCGGCGGAGCCGGCATTGACGTCGATCGTGACGGCGCCGCCGGGGGTGGCACGGGGACCGTCGGCGGCGGAAGTTTCGGCGGTATAGCAAGACCGTACCCCTGCAGACGCGCATGGCACGGCGGCGGACTCGGGCATAATCCCCCCGCCCGCCGGCCTGGCCCGGCTTTGAAAAGACACCGCTCATGCGCGCTCTGCCCCACGCCCTTCTCGCCTGCGCCCTGCTGGGCGCCGCTTTCACCGCCCAGGCCGGTGATGTCGACAAAAGTAGCTGCACCTACAAAGGCATTCCGCTGCGCGGCAAGGTCAAGATCGTCAGCGCGTTTCCCGACATCCGCGTCGAGGTGGTGGACGCCTTCGCCGATATCCGGGTGAAGAAAGTCAGCGCCTTCGCCGACCGCTGCGGCGAATGGAAGATCGTCGATGCCTTCCCGGACTTCAAGATCCAGTTCGTGGACGCGTTCCCCGACGTGACGGTCAAGTGGGTGGATGCGTTTCCGGGCACCCACTGACGCAGGGCCGCGGCGTCAGCGCTGGCCGGCAGCCCGGGGCGGCGCGCAGCAATGGGCGGTGTCGATCACGCGGCCGCGGCAGGCCGCCAGCAGGGGGGGATTCCTGCACAACAGCGCGCTGGCCGGCAACGTGAACTGGAAGCCCCCGTCGAGCATGCACAACTGCGCGGCGGCGATATCGTTGAGCAGCATGTCGTCGCCCGGCTCGATGACCGAGGCGTAGCCGCACGCCCGCATGGCTTGCTGCACGCGCTGGGCGTCGGCCTCCGGCCGGGTCCATTGTTCATAGGCGGGCGGACGTTGCCGTGCCCCCGCCGCCGCGACGCCGTCGGTTGCCGGACAGGCCGCCAGATGGGGATGGGTGTCGCAGTAGGTGTGGCGCTCCTGGTAGGCGAAGCCCTTGCCGAGCATGCACTGCTCACCCCGTGCATAGTCGTTGTTGGTGATGGTCGTGCCGTCGACATGGCTGGCGCTGGGATAGCCGCAGTCGAGCAGCGCGTCACGCACGCCTTGCCGGTCCACCCCGGGCTTGGCCCACAGGGGGTACAGCGGTGGCGGCGGCTGCATCGGCCGGACATTGATGCAGGCGCTCAAGCCCAGGCACAGCAATGCCGCAAGCGGACGCAACAGGCGCGCGCGGTCACTCGCGACGCGGCGCCGGCCGGCGGCCAACGGCGTGGCGCGCGCCGCTCCCCACATCCGTCTTTGCATCGGTTCTCCCCAGGGTTGACGAATCGGGACGCGCATCTGCCGCCCGACCGGATTTCGGACCCCATTCTATATAGCGTCGCCAGGCAATGCGAAACCAGGCCATCAATGGCAAGCGCCAGGAGAAGAATTGCCACTGGCTGGCGTTCAAAGTCGGCCCTGCCGCTAAAACGACATCCTGAACCCTGCGGTGGCAGTGACGACATAGCTGCCGGAGAAATCCGCATCGGCGTCGACCTGACCGTAGATGGCATAGCGCCCGCCCCAACCGTAATTGGCGCCGACGCCCAGGTTGCCCCAGGTGCGCGCCATTCGGCTGCTGAACGGCACATCGGCAACCCGCAGGCGGGTCCCGTCCAGGAACTCGTGCTTGAGGTTGACGACACCGTAGATGCTCGCTTCACCGTTGCGCCCGCCGGCCTGAGAATCGCGCTTGTAGTCCAGCGCCACACCGAAGCGACCCATAAGGCTGTTGCCCTTGTCGCCGTCGACGCGAGCGCCAAACCTGTCATTGAAACTGCCCCAGTGCGTCGATGCGTACGCAAGCTGGGCCTGCGGGATCAGGGCCAGGCGATCGTTCAAGGAGAAGGCCTTGCCCGCTTCGATACCGAGGCCAAGACTGCGCGCGTGCTGGCCATCCTTGAGCTTGCCCGCGAGCCGGGACTTCAGGTCGCTGTCGAACCAGGTTGCCTGCGCCTGCGTATCAACATAGAGGCCGTCCTTGCCGTACCAGGTCAGCGTCGGCATCAGGCCGTAGGCCGCCGTGTCGATCGTGCCATTGCCATACACTGACGACACTCGGGTGTCGGCCTTGCCATAGTGCAAGGCCAGACCGCCCACGAGGCGCGAGCCGCCCGGCTCGCCCGACAGGATGCGATCCACGCCGAATTGCGCTTTCCAACTGTCGATATTCTGGTGCTGGCCCGTGGTGGACACCGAGGGCTCAAGCCTGGCCGTGGATCCCTCGACCCGGCTCCATACGCCGTTGCGGCCGCTGTCCGCAGGATCATAAAGGCGATTGCCCACGCGCTGACGCAGCGTCGGCAGACGGCTCAATTGAAGCAGCGTGTTGGCGTAGGCTTCATAGACGGGCGCGCCGGGCTGGTACAACGGGCGTTGTGCGGCCGGCGAACCGCTGCCGACCTGGGGCGCGCCGAGGTCGGCCAGGGACGAGCGCAGATACCAACCGCCGTCGGCCGGATCCTGCTGCAGCACATAGCCATAGGCGCCCGCCACGAGGGCCGGGCGCCCGCCGATGACGTAGTCGCCGTTGGCAAGGTTGAATTGGCCCGCGGAGACGCCGTTGACCTGCACGACCTGGATGCCGCGTTGTGTCTGCGCGCCGGCGCCGCCGATGTTCTTCACGGTGACCGGCGTGGCGCCCGCGGTGGCGCCGGTGATCACCAGCTTGTCGGTCGGCGAGTCATCGCCGCCCAGTCGGGTGCGGACTTCCAGGTTGCCGCCCTGCGCGGCGTAGTCGCCGGCGATCGTCAAGGTGCCGAAGCCCGTGCGCGGGCCCGGCGCGATGGTGCCTTTGTTGCTCGTCGCGCCGACGCGTCCGGTCCCGGTCAGCCGCGCGCCGGTCAGCACATCCACCGGGCCGCCCAGGACGCCGTCGACCTGCAGCGTACCGGCCTGCACCTCGGTGTTGCCGGTGAAGGCCGCGCTGTTGCCCGACAACGTCAGCGTTCCAGCGCCCAGCTTGTTGAGGCTGGATGTGCCGGAGAAAGCGGTGCGCACGCCGACATCATGGCCGTTTGTGTCGAACCAGGCGCCGCCGGCGCCCACCGCCTGCGTCGCAAAGCCCCTCAGGAAATTGGCCTCGTCCCGGTTGGCGCGCAGGACGCCGCCATTCAGGTTGACGGTGACATTGCCCGCGCCCTTGATGACCGAACCCGTCTCCAGCACGCCACGACCGCTGGCGTCGCCGGTCAGGTTCAGCGTGCCGGTGGCCGTGCCGTCGGTGGCAACCCATGTATCAACGGCCGCGATGGCCAGGCCGCCCTTCGCGACCGTGAACGTTCCCGTGCCCGCCGAGCCGACTTCGATGCGGTCCGTGGACGAGAGGGTCGAGATGTCGCCCGTCGTGCTCGAGACGGTCACCGTGCCGATGCCGCCCACGCCCCTGCCGATGTAGATCGATGCCGCGCCCCCGGGGCGGGTCGACGCCTCGGTGTGCACGGTGGCGCCATCCTGCACCAGCAGCTCCCCGGTGCCGTCGAAACCGACGTAGATGTTGTTCAGCGGGTCCCAGACCGATGCGCGCCCCGATACCGTAACGTGCCCTTCGCTGCCGGCGTTCCAGCCGATCATCCCCTGGCCGCTATGCACGGCGCCGCCATTGTCGATTTGCAGCGTGCCCTTGCCGTCCGAACCGATCAGGAAGGCGCTGACCGTGTTGAGATTCCAGGTGGATCGCGCACCGGATACGACAACCGTGCCGACGCTGCCGGCACTGCCGCCAAGGGTGCCCGACTGGCTTTGCGCCACGCCGCCGTCCAGGATGCGCAGCGTGCCGGTACTGCCCGGGTCGGTGCCGATATACACGGCGCCGAGGCTGGTCCAACTGGACGCCTTGCCGCTGCCGTCGATACCCGTCACGGTCAGGGTGCCCACGCCGCCGTTGAGATTGCCGATGAAGGCCCAATCGTTGCGCACCGACCCGCCATTGCTGATGGTCAGCGTGCCGGTGGCGGAATCGCCGACGATGAGGTCGCCGCCGACGTCCCAGTCCGGCGATACCACCGGCCCGGGCTGCACGTCGCCGGTACTGGAGACCGTTTGCCCGCCAGCGGGATTCGAGAGGCTGGCGGCGGAAGCGGCCAGGATTATCCAACTTGACCACCCGGCACGATTACGCTTTTCGTCGACCACGATATTCCTCCCAAGTAGATGCGAGCCACACGCGAGCACTACGGCACGCGGCGCCGTGTTTTTATAGGTGTTTACCCATGCTGGACGGCGCCTTCGACGCCATGTCGCCGCGCCGGACCTGTTCCCGAGGCGCCAAAGGCGCGCCGGCCAGGTCCCGTGTCGGCTGGCGCCGGACCCGCGACCGTGCAGTTCCGTCCTCGCCGCTTGGCCGTGTAGAGCAGGTCATCCACGCGCTTGAGCGCGCTGGCGAAGGGCTCTCCCGCCTGCATCAGCGTCACGCCCATGCTGGCCGTGAAGCGTGAATCGGGCGCATGCTGCGCCCAGCGCTGCGCCGCGAAATCCGCACGGATCTCCTCGGCGATCGCGGCGGCGCTCTCCAGATCCGCAGCGGGCAGCAACAGCAGGAACTCTTCTCCTCCCAGGCGCGCGGCATGGGCGCGCGCCTGCGCATGCGGCCGGAGCAAGGCGCCAAATCGCGCCAGCACCATATCGCCAAACGGGTGGCCGTACCGATCGTTGATGCGCTTGAAGTTGTCGATGTCGGCCATGATCAGGGCCGTCGGCGTCTCGCCTTCGGTAAAAGGGCGTCCCGAAACGGTGGCGAGCAGGCTGTCGAGTCCTTGCCGGTTCAACAGGCCCGTGAGGGCGTCGGTATGAGCGTGACGCCGGTATTTCTCTATCGCGTCGTAGCTCGTCGCGATGAAGACCGCCAGCGTCAGCACAATGCTGCCAAGCAGGCCGGTGTACTGGATCAGGATCCCCCACACGGACGCTCGCCATTCTCCCGTTGCGAGCATGGGCGCAGGAGCAGCGATGTACAGGACGCATTGCCCCGTCAATACCAGCGCGATGAAGAGAAAGGTGGCGGCAAGCACCCTGTCCGACGTGGTCGCGGCCTGTTTGGCGAAGGACAGCGTGGTCCGCCAGGTGACCAGCGCGCAACAGGCCAGGACGAAGAAGGTCTCCAGCTTCGCGCTCGCGAACAGCGCCACCGAGACAACCACCATCGCCGTCGAGGCAAGCAGGACCGCAACATCGAAGTGGAGCGGAATCTGGCGGCCGCGCCGGCTCAGCAATGCGCGACAGGCGAGGATGACGCCGCCCAGGATGAAAGCATCCTCGACGACCTGCTTGTACGGGGCAAGGTTGCTCGCCTGTACGAGCATGACGGCGTAGCCCGCGCCCAGGCAGCCCAGGGCGCCGCCCCACCGTAGCGTGTGGAAGCCGGCAAAGCGCGCGGCGCAGAGGCCTGCGGCGCAAATCAGGATCGCCGCCGGCACGGACCACTCAAGGAGGGTGACGGGCATAGTCAGGGGACGCTTGGAATGACACCCAGTCCGGCCTTTGCCCGACTGACACAATGTGTGCCGAAAAGATTACAGTGTGTCGTAATGTATCGCCAGGACTCAACAGTCAAGGATTGTCAAGCGCAGGGGATCCGTGGCGGCTGCCGCCGCTTGCGCCGCGGCCGAGATACTGCGAAGGCGCGAGTCCGAAGCGTCTTTGAAATGCCTTGGAAAGCTGCGCCTCCGAACGGAACCCCGTGGCCCTGGCCAACATCTTGAGCGATTGATCCGCCTCCAGCCCGGTTCGCACCGCCTCCAGGCGCAGCGCTTCCAGGAAGTCGCGTGGCGTGAATCCGGTGGCGCGCGTGAATCCGCGGTGGAAGGTGCGCGGCGCCTGCCCCGCGACTTGAGCCATGCGCTCGACGCTGATCGCTTCGGCCAGGTGTTGTCGTAGCCAATCGACCAACTCGCCATAGGCGCCGGCCTGCCCCTCCAGTATCAGCGAGTACTGCGCCTGGTTGCCTGGGCGCCTCAGTGCCAGATTCAGTTGCCGGGCAACGCGCGCGGCGAGCCAGCGCCCGGCATCCTGTTCGACCATGGCCAGGCACATGTCGATGCCCGCGGTCACGCCGCCCGAAGTCCAGAGCTTGCCATCCTGGAGGTACAGGGCATCGGCATCCACGTCCATGTCCGTGAAGTACTGCCCCAGCACTCGCGCCGACTCCCAGTGAGTCGTCACGCGCCGGCCGCCGAGCAGGCCCCAATGCGCCAACAGAAACGCGCCCGTGCATACCGAAGCCAGGCGACGCACTGGCCCGCGGGCGTGCCCTACCCAGGCCGCCAACGAGGCGTCGGCCGCGGCATGCTCCAACCCTTCGCGTTCGCCGCCGGCAATGATCAACGTGTCGATGCCGAGCGGATCGATGTCCGCCGCGGCTGCGGTATGCAAAGTCAGCCCGTTCGATAGCGTGACGGGGCCGCCGCCGCCGGACAGCACGACAACACGGTAGGGCGAGTCAACGCCCAACGCGCAGGCCATCGCAAAGACGTCCGCCGGACCCGCGATATCCAGATGTTGTGCTTTCGGAAACGCCACAATGGCGACAAGGCGTGGCGAGGCAGCGGCAGACGGCATGGCGTTCGAAGCGGTGAATGCGGAACCGGCGATCTTAACGCGGGGTTGGCAGAAAACAGCCGGATTTTGTCATTGCTGCCAACTGCGCCCGGCACGTAGGCTAACGGGATTGAGGTAGCCCTCGTCGTCTGGAAGCGGTGTGTCAATGTTCGGTAAGCGGTATCGCGTGGCCTTTTTTTATTGTGCGTTGGCTGTTGCGTCGGCTGCCGCCGCGCTTTGGATGGGGTGGGATCGCGCCGACATATCCGCGCCGATCCTGAGCGGCGAAAGCTCACCCCCGCTACCCGATCCACGCCTGCCGGTGGCGCAGCGCAAGCCTGTGATTGCCGTCATCGCGCACAACGCCAATACCGAGCTGGTCGATTTCGTGGTGCCGTACGCGGTGCTGAAGCGATCGGGGGCCGCCGAGGTGTGGGCCCTGGGGATCGAGTCGGGACCAATACGCTTCTTTCCGGCGTTGAGCGCGCGGCCCGATGCCGATGTCGCCGCTTTCGATCAACGCCATCCCCAGGGCGCCGACTATGTCATTGTTCCCGCCGTGCATGACGACGCGGACCCGCGCCTGGTGTCCTGGGTACGTTCCCAGTCCCAAAAAGGCGCGGTGGTCATCGGCATTTGCGACGGCGTGTGGGTGCTGGCGCGGGCAGGTCTGCTGGACGGGCGCCAGGCGGTTTCGCACTGGTATTCCCGAGGCGCCCTGGCGCGCGGCTTCCCCTCGGTTCAATGGCGGCAGGACCGGCGCTACGTGGCGGATCGAAACGTGGTGACCACCACGGGTGTCAGCGCCTCGATCCCCTTGTCGCTGGCATTGGTGGAAGTCATCGCGGGCCAATCGAAAGCCCGTGAATTGGCGCGGGACCTGGGCGAGCAAGGTTGGGAAGATACGCATGACGGATCGGCCTTTCGCTTACGGCCCGGGCATGTCGCCACAGCGGCGAAGAACGCCGTCGCCCTCTGGAACCATGAGACGTTGGTGGCGCGGCTATCGCCGGGCGCCGATGACCTGCGCCTGGCGCTCGCCGCCGACGCATTTGCGCGCACCTATCGCACCGCGGTGGTCGGCGCCACGATCGACGCGGCGCCCGTCGCGCTGGCAAGCGGCTTGATCTACCTCTCCGACGGCGGAGGTTGGGGCGCGGGCGATCCCCTGCCACTGCAGGCGCGGGAACCAGGCGCAGACCGCACGGCTGCCCGAACCGTGTTGGCGGACATCCTCGAACTGCTGCGGACGCGTTATGGGCAGGACACCGCGGAATTCGTCGCGCTGCAGTTGGAGTATCCCGGACCGCGGCCTTGACCTGTGCGGGCATTCATCATCTGTCCCGCACCCGGATCGGCATTGCCCGCCGCGCTCACGACGGCTCGTCGGTGGCGGGATCGGGCGGCAAGCCAGCCTGACGACGTTGCAGCGGGCCGCGGCCGTATGCGTCCTTGCCCTGTTCGCGCCGATGCCCGCCGGCGGGGTAGCCCGACCCCGTATCCGGGTCGGGATTGGGAACGTCGCGTCCCGGCTTGTCCGCCTCGGGCTGGCCGTTATGCCGCTCGCTGTTCGACGCTGCATGAAATATTGGCTTCGACATGGTGTTCTCCGATTTCACCGGCCGCGCTGCGCCGGTGCGGGACGGGCCAGCAATTGCCATGCCGAAGGGCCGTCTCATGCCTTCGGACTCTCCCGCCGCCCGTCCTCGAACTCGATCACGCTGAACTCGCCCGTCGACTCGAGATACGCCCGCTTGACGCGCGAGAGGCGGTCCACCCCTTTCAGCCGCAATTGCTCCATCAATTCACCCCGGGTGATGTGTTCGCGCCGCAGGCCGGACACAATCAACTGCCCGTCTCGAACCAGGCATACCCGCTTCGGCTCCAGCACCCGACGCAGCGGCGGGACGTAATAGCTGACGCGATCCAGAAAATAGCTCCAACCGACAATGGTCGCCACGACGATGATCCCGTCGCCGAGCGAATACGAATCGCCGGACATCGCATTGCCCGCCGCGTCCGCGACCAACACCAGGACGAGCATGTCGGCCACGCCGAGCGACCCCAGATCGCGCCGGCCCGACGCCCGGAGCAAGGCATACAGGACCCAGTACATGGTGGTTCCGCGAATGAACATCTCGGCAAAGCCGGCCTGCAGCGCGAAGATCTCCGAAAGCTCGCTCATATCCAGGCCCCTTGTCAGCGTTGCACCGCGCGCCACTCGGTGTAATAGGTGACCATCCTTTCCAAGGCATGCCGCGCGCTCGCCGCTCGGATGGCATTGCGGCCTCCGGTGAAGCGCAGGGTCTCCGCGTAAACCGCGGGCGCGGAATCCGCCGCCCCTTCTTTGAACACCCAGGCAAAACACTGCGTGCCCGCGGGGATTGCCGCATCGGTGTCGTCGGTCACGCCGGTGTTCGATATCGCCACGTTCGCTCGGCTGCGCCGGGCCGCGCCCAGAGCCATTTCGCCCGCGACGGCTTCGCTCGTCAGGTTGTGGGTTCTGAGCGTGCGGGCCGAAACGCCCAGGCATCGCATTTTGGCCTGGGGCGAATAGACGACGAATGCGCAATCCAACAGTGCCCCGGCGCCGGGCACGTCCGCCAAGGTGGCGGCGATGAGTCCGGCCGTGCAGGACTCGGCAGTGACCAATGTCAGCCCTTCCCTATGCATGAAAGCCGCCACCCGCTCGATTGCATTCATCTCACGCCTCCCGGTAGTCGAGATCTCATGCTTTCAGCAACTTCCATGCCGAGGAAGTCGCCGGCGAGGCCGCGCGCGGCGTGACACGCCCGATCTTGCGGGACAGTCCCGGGGGAGCGATGCAGGCAGGCCCGCAATGCGCGGCGGGCCCGCGGCGCCTGGTCAGCAGTTCCCTTTCTTTGCCTGGCCCGGCGGACAGAAACCGCCGCCGCCGCCGCGGTGGGGGTCCACCACCACTGCCCCATCGGGCGTGTAGACCGCACAGCCGGCGAGAAGGGCAACCATGACGGTCAGGCTACAGAGAATTTTCATGTCAGTAACAGCGAGTTGAGGATGCGGCAGTGTATTTCGGCTCCCTGCAACCAGGGCGAAGCAGGCGTTACACGGTGTACTTCAGACCGGGACGGGTTGAGCCTTTCCGAGCCTATCCCTGGCTTTGTTATCGCCTGTAGCGGGCGCCGCTCCGCCAGGGCGACCGCCGCGAGCCTCGCCATGAACGCCTAAGTCGTTGAAATAACGCGAAGTAATGAAAAGGCATAAGGAAATCCCGATTAGGGAATTTGCTTATGCCCTTTAATTATTTGCCGGGCGCATACTCGATACGCAAGAATTCGTCCTTGGCATAAAGCAAGACAGATGGAACTTCGTCAACTCGAGGCCTTCGCGGCCGTCATGTCCACGGGCAGCGTCACCGCTGCCGGGCGTCTGCTTGGCCGCTCGCAACCCGCGATCAGCCGCCTGCTGCAGGAACTGGAGGCCGAGATCGGCTATGCCCTGTTCGCCCGCAGCGGGCCGCGCGTGACGCCGACCGAGCAGGGCTTCCTGCTCTATGACGACGTGGAACGCGCCCTGTCCAGCCTGCGCCAGATCCGCGACCGGGCCGAGGAAATCGCCCGCGGCCAGGCGCAGCCGCTGCTGCTGGCGGCCACCTCGGCGCTGGCTGCCGGGCTGGTGCCGGACGCGCTCAAGCGCATCGAGCCGCACGCCAACCTCGCCCCCCGCATCGAACTGCGCAGCGCCTCGCCCGAGCGCGTGGTGCACGCCGTCCTGAGCGGTACGGCGCAACTGGGCGCGACCAGCCTGCCGCTGGAGCATCGCGGCCTGACCGTGCACTGGATCGGCCAGGCGCCCTGTGTGGTGGCGCTGCCCGAAAACGATCCCGCCGCGCGCCATGACGTGGTGCCGGTGGCCGAGCTGGCCGGGCGCCGCGTCATCACCATGGCCAATCCCTACCGTCTGCGCCGTCGGCTGGATGCGGCGCTGGGCCATGCCGCCGGCGCCATCGAAACCAATTCGTCCGTCAACGCCCTGGCCGCCGTGCGCGCAGGCCTGGGCGTGTCGGTGCTGGAACCCATTACCGCCTACGGCGCGCCGATGGCGGGCGTGGCGATCCGCCCGATCGACCTGGACATCCCCTTTTTCTTCGGGGTCATCACCTCGCAGTCGCAGCCCCTGACGCCGGCCTGCCAGGCCATGGCCGATGCCCTGGCGCAGGCCGCCGCGCAACTGCTGCCCGGCTTCGTGCTGCACGACGCCTGCCAGCACGGCGCGCTGCTGCAGTCGATCTACGGCGATGACACCCCTCTTACGGATACCCCCGCATGAACCAACCCCTCGCTCCCGCCCCGCAAGGCCTGGCCGCGCTGGAAGCGCGCCTGCGCCAGGACCTGTCCTGGCTGGAAATCCCCGCCAAGCCCTGGGTCACGCCGCGCCTGGTCGACGGCCAGCCGGTGCTGGACGTGGCCATCATCGGCGGCGGCATGGCCGGCCTGGCCGCGGCCGCGTCGCTGACCCACCTGGGCATCGTCGCGCCGATCTTCGACCAGTCGCCCGAAGGCTATGAAGGGCCGTGGGCCACCACCGCGCGCATGGAAACCCTGCGCTCGCCCAAGCAGTTGACGGGCCCGGCGCTGGGCCTGCCCGCGCTGACCTTCCGCGCCTGGTTCGAGGCGCAGTTCGGCGCCGAAGCCTGGGACGCGCTGGACAAGATTCCGCGCCTGCAATGGATGGACTACCTGCGCTGGTACCGCCGCGTGCTGAACCTGGACGTGCGCAACCAGCACCGCGTGCTGGCCGTGCTGCCGCGCGCCGACCGGCTGGTGCAACTGGACATCGAAGCGCCCGCCGGCCGCCAGACCGTGCTGGCGCGCCGCGTGGTGCTGGCCACCGGCCGCGACGGGCTGGGCGGCGCCTACGTGCCGGACTTCGCGCGCAAGCTGCCGCGCGACCGCTGGGCGCATTCGTCGGACGTGCTGGACTACGCCACCCTGGCCGGCAAGCGCGTCGGCGTGGTGGGCGCGGGCGCGTCGGCCATGGACAGCGCCGCCACCGCGCTGGAAGCGGGCGCGGCCAGCGTCGACCTGCTGATCCGCCGCGACGACATTCCGCGCATCAACAAGGGCAAGGGCGCCGGCAACCCCGGCCTGACCCACGGCCACCTGAACCTGCCCGATGACTGGAAGTGGAAGATCCGCCACTACATCAACGCCGCCCAGGTGCCGCCGCCGCGCGGCAGCACGCTGCGCGTGTCGCGCCACCCGAACGCCCGCTTCAACCTGGGCTGCGGCGTGCAGGATCTCGCGCTGGTCAATGACGAAATCCGCGTCACCACGCCCAAGGGCGTCTTCACGCTCGACTTCCTGGTGTTCTCCACGGGTTTCCGCATCGACTGGACCGTGCGTCCGGAATTCGCCGCGCTGGCGCCGCACGTGCGCGCCTGGGGCGACCGCTACACCCCGCCCGCCGGCGAGGAAGACCAGGAGCTGCATGACTCGCCCGACCTGGGCGCGGCCTTCGAATTGCAGGAGAAGACCCCGGGCGCCTGTCCGGGCCTGGACCGGGTGCACTGCTTCTCGTACCCGGCCGCGCTGACGCACGGCACCGTGTCGGGCGACATCCCCGCGATCAGCGAAGGCGCCAAGCGCCTGGCGCAGGGTATCGCGGGCCTGTTCTACCGCGAGGACGTGGCCACGCACTACGCCAACATGGAAGCGTTCGCGGAACCCGAGGTGTTCGGCGACGAATGGACGCCGGCCCCGGCGCCCGGCGCGGCCCGGCAGGCGGAGACCGCGCAATGACCGCTTGGCTGCTCCGCCGCGTGGCGCAAGCCGCGGTGGTCGTGTTCCTGATGACGCTGATCGTCTTCGTCGGGCTGCACGCCATCGGCAACCCCGTCGACATCCTGATCGGCCAGGACGTCGACCAGGTCGACCGCGCCCGCATCATCGCCGAACTGGGGCTGGACAAGCCCCTGTGGCAACAGTACCTGGGCTTTCTGAACGGGGCGCTGCACGGCAACCTGGGCAACAGCTTCGTCTACAACATTCCCGCCGTGGAACTGGTGATCCAGCGCCTGCCGGCGACCCTCGAACTGGCCATCGCCGCGCTGCTGCTGGCGGTGATCATCGGGCTGCCGCTGGGCCTGTTGGCCGGGCTGTACCCCGACAGCCGTTTCTCCAAGCTGGTGATGGCGGGCAGCATCGTCGGCTTCTCGCTGCCGACCTTCTGGGTCGCGCTGATGCTGATCATGACCTTCAGCGTGTCGCTGGGCTGGCTGCCGGCCAGCGGCCGCGGCCAGACGGTGGAATTCCTGGGCTTCCAGTGGTCGTGGCTGACGGCCGACGGCTGGCGCCACCTGATCCTGCCGGCGCTGAACCTGTCGCTGTTCAAGATCTCGCTGGTGATCCGCCTGACCCGCGCCGGCGTGCGCGACGTGATGCCGCTGGACTTCGTCAAGTTCGCCCGCGCCAAGGGCCTGTCGCCGTTCCGGGTGGTCTGTGTGCACGTGCTGCGCAACACCATGATCCCGCTGGTGACGGTGCTGGGCCTGGAGCTGGGCTCGACCATCGCCTTCGCCGTCATCACCGAAAGCATCTTCGCCTGGCCCGGCGCCGGCAAGCTGATCCTGGACAGCCTGAACGCGCTGGACCGCCCGGTGATCGTGGCCTACCTGATCGTGGTGGTGTGCCTGTTCGTGACGCTCAACCTGATCGTCGACATCCTGTACAAAGTGCTGGACCCGCGGGTGCGGCTGGAGGCCTCGGCATGAGCGCTCCGAACACTCCCCAGGCAAATGCCATGCAAACCGCCGCCCCTGCGCTGAAGCGTGAATCGCCCTGGCGCCGCAACCTGCTGGAATTCCTGTCGTCCAAGACGGCGGTGTTCGGGCTGGTGATCGCCACCCTGCTGATCCTGGCCGCCATCCTGGCGCCGTGGATCTCGCCGCAGAACCCCTACGACCTGCTGCAGATCGACGTGCTGGACGCGCGCCTGGCGCCGGGCACGATGAACGGCCTGAACACCTTCCACTACTGGCTCGGCACCGACGGCCAGGGCCGCGACCTGCTGTCGGGCATCCTGTACGGCCTGCGCATCAGCCTGATGGTGGGCGTGGGCTCGGCGCTGATCGCCGGCATTATCGGCACGCTGCTGGGCCTGTTGGCGGCGTATGCCGGCGGCAAGGTCGACGCGCTGATCATGCGGCTGGTCGACCTGATCCTGTCGTTCCCGTCGATCCTGGTGGCCATGATGATCCTGGCCTACCTGGGCAAGGGCGTGGGCAACGTGGTGCTGACGCTGGTGATTCTGGAATGGGCCTACTACGCCCGCACCGCGCGCGGCCAGGCCCTGGTCGAACGCCGCCGCGAGTACGTCGAGGCGGCGCGCTGCCTGGACATCCCCAACTGGCGGATCATGCTCAAGCACATCCTGCCCAACTGCCTGCCGCCGCTGATCGTCATCGGCACCCTGCAGATCGCGCGCGCCATCACGCTCGAAGCCACCCTGAGCTTCCTGGGCCTGGGCGTGCCCGTGACCGAACCGTCGCTGGGGCTGCTGATCTCCAACGGCTTCCAATACATGCTGTCCGGCGAATACTGGATCAGTTTCTACCCCGGCATCGCGCTGCTGGTCACCATCGTCGCCATCAACCTGGTGGGCGACCGCCTGCGCGACGTGCTGAACCCGAGGACCCACAAATGAGCGCCGCCCGTTCCGTCGCGGCGCCGGCCGCCGCCAACGTGCCGACCCTGGAAGTGCGCAACCTGCGCACCCACTTCTTCACCCGCGCCGGCACCCTGCCCGCCGTGGACGACGTGTCGTTCACGCTGGAGCGCGGCAAGATCCTGGGCCTGGTCGGCGAGTCCGGCTCGGGCAAATCCGTCACCGGCTTTTCGATCATGGGCCTGGTGGACGCCCCCGGCCGCGTGGTCGGCGGCCAGGTGCTGTTCCAGGGCCGCGACCTGACCAAGCTGGCGCCGCGCGAGCTGCGCAAGCTGCAGGGCAACCGCATCGCCATGATCTTCCAGGATCCGATGATGACGTTGAACCCGGTGCTGCGGGTCGACGTGCAGATGATCGAAACGGTGCGCGCGCACAACAGCATGAGCAAGGCGCAGGCGCGCGAGCTGGCCCGCGACACGCTCGGCATGATGGGCATTCCCAGCCCGGAAGAACGGCTGCTGGCGTATCCGCACCAGTTGTCCGGCGGCATGCGCCAGCGCGTGGCGATCGCCATCGCCATGCTGCATCGGCCCGACCTCATCATCGCCGACGAGCCGACCACGGCGCTGGATGTCACCATCCAGGCGCAGATCCTGTCCGAAGTGCAGAAGCTGGCGCAGCAACACGGCACCAGCCTCATCTGGATCACCCACGACCTGTCGGTGGTGGCGGGCCTGGCCGACGACGTGGCGGTGATGTACGCCGGCCGCATCGTCGAACACGGCAAGGTCGACGACGTGCTCGACCGTCCGCAGCATCCCTACACGGTGGGCCTGATCGACAGCCTGCCCAGCAACAACCAGCGCGGCCAACGCCTGCGCCAGATTCCCGGCATGACACCCAACCTGCTCACCCTGCCCGCCGGCTGTGCCTTCGCGGCGCGCTGCGCGCGCGCCACGGCGCAATGCGGCCAGCAGCCCGCCATCACCGACGTGCTGCCCGGCCACCAGGTGCGCTGCTTTCATCCGTCGCGCCAACCGGGCGAGGTGACGGCATGAGCTCGACGACGATTCCGGATACCCGCGACGGCGCCAACGCCACCCCGCTCATCGACCTGCGCCAGGTCAGCAAGCGCTTTGGCGAACGCCCCGTCGGCGCCGCCGGCCGCGCCTTGCAGCGCCTGGGCCTGTCCAAGCCGCCCGCCATCACCCGCGCCGTCGATCATGTGGACCTGCTGGTGCGCCCCGGCGAAGTGGTCGGCCTGGTCGGCGAGTCCGGCTGCGGCAAGTCCACGCTGGGCCGCATCGCGGCCGGCCTGCTGACGCCGTCCGGCGGCGAGGTGCTGATCAACGGCCAGCGCCCGGCCGACATGACGCCGGCCCAGGCCCACGCTGCGCGCCTGAAGGTGCAGATGATCTTCCAGGACCCGTATGCCAGCCTGAACCCGCGCCTGCGCGTGGACGAGATCGTCGGCGAGGCCGCGCGCATCCACGGCCTGGTCGGCAACGGCGACTTCGACGACTACGTCAGCGCGCAACTGCAACGCGCCGGCCTCGACCCGGCCCTGCGCCAGCGCTATCCGCACCAGTTCAGCGGCGGCCAGCGCCAACGCATCGGCATCGCCCGCGCCCTGGCGGTGCAGCCGTCGATGCTGGTGTGCGACGAGGCCGTGGCCGCGCTGGACGTGTCGATCCAGGCGCAGATCCTGAATCTGTTCATGGACCTGCGCGAACAGCTCAACCTGACGTACCTGTTCATCAGCCATGACCTGGGCGTGGTCGAGCACCTGTCGGACCGCGTGGTCATCATGTACCTGGGTCGCGTGGTCGAGACGGCGCCGGTGGACGAAGTCTTCCGCCGCCCCAACCATCCGTACACCCAGGCGCTGCTGGCCGAGATCCCCAACCTGAAATCGCGCCACAAGACCTTCACCGCCATCAAGGGAGAGATTCCCAGCCCGCTCAACCCGCCCGGCGGCTGCCACTTCCACCCGCGCTGTCCGCATGCGATGGCGCGCTGCAAAACCGAGGTTCCCACCCTGAAGGGAATCGCCATCAACCACCTGAGCGCCTGTCACCTGAACGACATGGCCTGAAAGAAGTTCCCCCTCACCAAGGACCCCGAACATGAAACGCCTGATTCTCTCGACCCTGACCGCCGCCATCCTGGGCGCGTCCGCCGCGGCCTCGGCCGACAACCTGTCGATCGGCTTTGCCGATCCGCTGTCCTCGCTCGACCCGCAACTGAACAACCACGCCGGCGACCGCTCGGTGGCCCTGCACTTCTGGGATCTGCTGATCGAGAACAAGTGGAACAAGCTGCAGCCCGGCCTGGCCGTGAGCTGGAAGCCGCTGGACAGCACCACCTGGGAATTCAAGCTGCGCGAAGGCGTCAAGTGGCAGGACGGCACGCCGTTCACCGCCGACGACCTGATCTACTCGTACACCCGCGCTCGCGCCGTTCCCGGCAGCGTGGCCACCTACGCCGGCTACCTGCGCACCATCGACACGATGACCGCCAAGGACCCGCTGACCCTGATCGTCAAGACCAAGGCCCCCAACCCCGACCTGCCGCTGAACCTGGCGTCGGTGCACGTGGTCAGCAAGCACGTCGGCGAGAAGTCCACCACCGAAGACTACAACTCGGGCAAGGCCATGATCGGCACCGGCCCCTACAAGTTCGTGTCCTACACCCCCGGCGACCGCGTCATCATGGAACGCAACGACGGCTACTGGGGCGAGAAGGCCACCTGGGACAAGGTCAACTATCGCTACATCAACAACGCTGCCGCCCGCACCGCCGCGCTGCTGGCCGGCGACGTCGACGTGATCGACAAGGTGTCGGTGTCCGACCTGGCCAAGCTGCAGAAGGCCGCCAACATCTCGGTCTACCCGTACGACGGCCTGCGCGTCATGATCCTGCAACCCAGCTTCAACCCCGCGCCCAACCAGTACATCACCGACAACAACGGCAAGCCGCTGGACAAGAACCCGCTGCTGGACGTGCGCGTGCGCCAGGCGCTGAACCTGGCGATCAACCGCAAGGCCATCACCGACCGCATCCTGCAGGGCGCCGCCACCGAAGCCAACCAGTGGATGCCCAAGGGCACCTTCGGCTACAACCCCGACGTCAAGGACATCCCCAACGACGTCGAGAAGGCCAAGAAGCTGCTGGCCGAAGCCGGTTTCCCCGACGGCTTCAAGCTAACCATGCACGTGCCCAACGACCGCTACCCGCAAGGCCCGGAAACGGCCCAGGCGGTGGCGCAGTTCTGGACCCGCATCGGCGTCAAGACGCAAGTGGAAGTGGTGCCATGGGCCGTGTACTCGGGCCGCGCCAACAAGAACGAATTCGCGGTCAGCATGCTGGCCTGGGGCAACGGCACGGGCGAAGCCAGCTACGCGCTGGTCAACATCCTGGCCACCGTCGACGCCAAGAAGGGCCTGGGCGCCTCCAACTGGGGCCACTACAGCAACCCCAAGGTCGACGCCGCGCTGGACCAGTCCACCTCGGAATTCGACGTGGCCAAGCGTGAAGCCATCCTGCGCGACTCGGTCAAGATCGTGTCCGATGACGTCGGCATCATCCCGCTGTACCACTACAAGAACATCTGGGCCGCCAAGAAGGGCCTGAAGGTCACCCCCATGACCAGCGACCGCACCGCCGCCATGATGGTCACCAAGGACTCGGCCAAGTAAGGCGCGCATCATGGTTCCTACCCTGAGCATCCAACCCGCCGACGCGCTCATCGACGTGCCCCGCCAGATCCGGGTGGAGCACGTCGCGCCCGGCCAGACGGTGGAGATCACCGCCCTCACCCGCCGCAACGGCGTGCTGTGGCAAAGCCACGCCGCCTTTGTCGCGGGCGAGGACGGCGCGGTCGACCTGACGCGCGACGCGCCCGTCTCGGGCGACTACAGCGGCCTCTCGCCCATGGGCCTGGTGTGGTCGCAGTCGCCCGTGGACTCGCCCAGCCGCGAGCACTTCAACCACCCGGTCAGCGAGCCGCTGGTCACCGAAGTGGTGGCGCGCGTGGCCGGCGCCCAGAGCGTGGCGCGCTTCACCCAGCGCCTGGCGGCCGACGGCGTCACCCGCCAGGACGTGCGCGAGGAAGGACTGGTCGGCACGCTCTACCTGCCGCCCGGCGCCACGCCCGGCTCGCATCCCGCCGTCCTGATCCTGAACGGCTCGGGCGGCGGCATCAACGAACCGCGCGCCGCGCTGTATGCGTCGCGCGGCTACGCCGCCTTCGCCCTGGCCTACTTCAAGGCGCCGGGCCTGTCGGACTACATCTCCAACACGCCGCTGGAGTACTTCCAGACCGGCCTGCGCTGGCTGCGCAAGAAGGTCCAGCCCAGGCACGACTTCGTCGCCATCAGCGGCCAGTCGCGCGGCGGCGAACTGGTGCTGCTGCTGGGCGCCACCTTCCCCACGGAAGTGTCGGCGGTCGTGGCCTACGTGCCCGGCGCCGTGGTCCACAGCGGCCAGAACGCCTGCGACCCCAAGATCGGCCGCGAAGGCCCGACCTGGCTGCTGGGCGGCAAGCCCCTGCCGCACGTCTGGGAAAACAACCGCACCGCCACCTGGGCGCCGTTCGACGAAGGCCCCGCGCCGCATCGTCACGAAAAGGCCATCCTCACCGCGTTGCAGGACCCCGACGCCGTGGCCCGCGCCCGCATCAGGGTCGAGGACATCCAGGGCCCGGTGATGCTGCTGTCGGCCACCGACGACGGCTCGTGGCCGTCCAGCCTGTACTCGAAGATGGTGCGCGACAAGCTGGCCGAGGTACAGCATCCGTATCCGGTCCAATGGCTGGACTACGAGAACGGCGGCCACTCGATCCTGTTCCCCTACGTGCCCACCACGCAACTGGTCTACGCCCACCCCGTGTCCGGCAAGATCAGCACCAGCGGCGGCAACCCCAAGGACAACGCGCGCGCCGACGAGCAATCGTGGGAAGGCGTGCTGAAGTTCCTGGACGCCGCGGTCAAGGCGCGCGGCCAGGCCGCGCCGTCCGCGAGCCGCGCCGAAGCCGGCGCGACCGCCACGCCCGGCAACGCCGGCTGAACGACATCCAAGGAGACTTTCTCAATGGCACAACCCCCCATCGTCTATGACGCCGCCCGCGACCTGGTGGACCAGCTCGTCGGCCTGAAGGCCGACAGCGCCACCTACGCCGTGCGCCACCAGCGCGACAAGGTCGCCGCCGCCACCCAGGGCAGCTACGACGCCCTGTTCGACCCGGCCCTGCCCGGCCTGACGCTGGCCGAGCGCCTGCTGGTCGCGCTGTACGCCGCGCGCCTGACGCCGTCGCCGGCGCTGGCCGCGCACTACCGCCTGCGCCTGGTGGACGCGGGCGCCAGCGCCGCCGACATCCAGGTGGCCGAGTCCGGCAAGCCGGCGGACGCCGCCGACCCGCGCCTGGCCGCGATCCTGGAGTTCACCCGCAAGCTGATCGAAAAGCCCGTCGAAGGCGACGAGGCCGCGCTCAAGACCTTGCCGGCCGCCGGCGTCTCCACGCCCGCCGTGGTCACGCTGTCGCAACTGGTGGCGTTCCTGTCGTATCAGGTGCGCCTGGTCGCCGGCCTGCAGGCCATGCTGGCGCTGGAAACCAAGCCGATCGCGGCCGGCACCCCGCCCGCGCCCTTCCCGGCCAACACCGCCGCCACCGAACCCGGTGACGTCATCAAGGCCCACGGCTTCACCAACGAAGTGCTGGAGTGGAAGGCGTGGCTGGACGTGGTCCAGGTCGACAGCGCCACGCCCGAGCAGATCGCGGTCCTGGAAGAAAGCCACCCCAAGGCCAAGGTCTCGGATTACTACCTGTTCCTGGTGCACCAGCCCGAGATCCTGCGCCAGCGCTCCACCGCGTTCAACGCCATCATGTACGCGCCCGGCGGCCTGTCGCGCGCCGAGCGTGAACTGGGCGCGACCGTGGTGTCGCGCGTCAACGGCTGCGTCTACTGCGCCTCGGTGCACGCGCAGCGCTTCGAGCAACTGGCCAAGCGCAACGACGTGATCGCGCAGGTGTTCGAGGATCCGGCCACCGCCGGCACCACTGCCCGCGAACTGGCGATCGGCAAGTTCTCGATCCAGATCACGGACGCGCCGGCCTCGGTGGATGCGGCCAGCATCCAGGCGTTGAAGGATGTGGGCCTGAGCGACGGCGAAGTGCTGGACCTGCTGCATTCGGACGCGATCTTCGCGTGGGCCAACCGGTTGATGTTGAACCTGGGCGAGCCGGTGGTCGTGCAGGTCTGACGATCGCGCGCGCATCGCGCCACGCAGTACCTGGACAGGCCGCGTTTTCGCGGCCTGTCTGCTTTGCGGCTCGCGGTTGATGCCCGTCATCCGCGGGCGGCCGACAACGCAGCGGCGTGCCGGTTGAACCGCGCACCCGCCTACTTCTGCCGCGCCTCCACCCGCTGCGACAGCAGGTCGTAGAACAGCCGCGCCACCGGATTCAAGGTCTTGCCGCGCGGATGGATCAGGCCGATCGTGCGGCTCACGGCGGGATTGCGCAGCGGCACGCTGACCAGCGTGCCATGATCCTCATCCGGCATCGCCAGCCGCGGCACCACGCCCACGCCCAGGCCTGCCTCCACCATGCTGACCAGCGCCGGCACGTGCTGCACCTCGCAGAAATGGCGCGGCCGGCTGCCGCTGTGCACCAGCGCCTGGTCCATCAGGAAACGATTGCCGCTGCCCTGCGCCAGCGTGATGTACGGATGCGCCTCCAGGTCGGCCCAATCCACCGACTTGCGTTTGGCCAGCGGATGCTTGCGGCTCACCGCCGCCACGAACGGCTCTTCCAGCAGCGGCTTGAACTCGATCTCCGCGTCATTGGCGCCGATGTAGGTCAGCCCGAAATCCGCGTCGCCGCGCGCCACCGCCGTCAGCACCTGCGAGGACGACTCGTCGATGATGCGGATGCGGATGCGCGGATAGCTGGCGTGGTATTCGCGGATCACATCCGGCAGGAAATACGCCACCGCCGACGGCACGCAGGCAATCGTCACCATGCCCGACAACCGCTCGGCCACGTCGCGGATGCCGACCAGCGCGCTCTCCAGCTCATTCAGCACGCTGCGGGCGCGCGGCACGAAGCCGCGCCCGAGAGTGGTCAGCTCGACCTTGCGCGTGGTGCGCGTCATCAGTTGCACGCCCAACGCCGCCTCCAGCTTGTCGACGCGGCGCGACAGCGCCGACTGCGACAGGTGCAGCGCCTCGGACGCGGCACGGAAACTGCCCAGGTCTGCCACCGCCAGGAAGGCGCGCAGATCGGCAAGATCGAAATTCATGCGTTTTCATCAAGAATTGAACGAATTTTTGCACTTTACTCGATTCCGAGGGCGGGGCACGATGTCTCCCAGCCGCAACCAATAGCGGCCCGAACAGGAGACCCGCCCATGAAGCCGTTACGGAGAGCCTGCCTGCGCACCGCGCTGGCGCTGGCCGCCGCCCCCTTGTTGTCGTCCGCCCCCTTCTCGGCCCACGCCGACGCCTGGCCGCAACGCCCCATCCGCCTGCTGGTGCCCTACGGCCCCGGCGGCAGTTCCGACGTGGTGGCGCGCGCCGTCGCCGTGGAGATGTCGCGCGACCTGGGCCAGCAGGTCATCGTCGAGAACAAGGGCGGCGGCCAGGGCAGCATCGCCACGGTGGAAGCGGCGCGCGCCCGGCCCGATGGCTACACGCTGATCCTGGGCCACGTCGGCACCCTCGCGGTGAACCCGACCATGATGCCCAACCTGTCGTATGACCCGCGCCGCGACTTCGCCCCGATCATTCTGCTGGCCAAGCTGCCCATGGTGTTCGCCGTGGGCGCCAAGGTGCCGGCCGCCACCCTGCCCGAATTCGTGGCGCTGGCGCGCGCCAAGCCGGGCGTCCTGAACTACGGCTCGGCCGGCAACGGCAGCGCCGGCCACCTAGCCTTCGAAATGCTCAAGACCGCCGCCGCCATCGACGTGGTGCATGTGCCGTACAAGGGCACCGGCGCCCAGGTCGCCGACCTGCTGGCCGGCAACATCGACGCCGCCGCGGCCGGCATCCCCGGCCTGCTGCCGCATGCGCAGGCCGGCAAGATCAAGATCGTGGCCGTCGGCTCGGCCCAGCGCCTGCCGATCCTGCCGGACGTGCCCACCGTGGCCGAGCAGGGCTACCCCGGCTTCGAAAGCTCGCAGTGGTTCGGCCTGCTGGCCCCGGCCGGCACGCCGCAGGAAGCGATCTCGCGCCTGCAGGCCGCCGCCCAGCGCGCCCTGCGGACCGACGCCGTGCGCCAGCGCCTGGCCCATGACGCCGCCGAGCCTTCCGGCGCCGGCCCGGCCGAATTCGCCGCCTTCATCGACGCCGAAGAGCGCCGCTGGAGCCAGGTGGTGAAAGACGCCCGTCTTTCCGCCGAATAAGTCCCCCCTCTTTTTTCACACAAGGATTGCTGATCATGGCCGCCACTGCTGGCTCCCCCTCCCTCGTCCCGGAAACCGAACTGCGCGAGCTTGGCGTGCGCGCCTTCGAAGGCCTGGGCCTGCCGCGCCAGGACGCCGTCGACGTGGTCGACATCCTGGTGCTGGCCGACCTGTTCGGCCTGTCCACCCACGGCCTGTCGCGCATCGAATCGTATGGCGAGCGCCTGCAGGTCGGCGGCATCAACCGCCAGGCCCGCATCCGCGTGGACAGCCCCGCCCCCGCGCTGCGCCTGGTCGACGGCGACAACGGCGTCGGCCCGCTGGTCGGCATGCACGCGCTGCGCGCCGCCATGCAGGCCGCCAGCGAATGCGGCGTGGGCCTGGCGTTCGCCCGCCAGAGCAACCATTTCGGCCCGATCTCGCCCTACGGCCTGATCGCCGCCGAGGCCGGCTACGCCAGCATCATCGGCAGCAACGCCACCACCACCATCGCCCCCTGGGGCGGCACCGACGCGCGCGTCGGCAACAGCCCCATCGGCTTTGCCGTGCCGAACCCGGACGGCGCCCACTTCCTGCTCGACATGGCCATGAGCGTGGTGGCCCGCGCCAAGATCCGCAACGCCCTGAAGGCCGGCCAGGCCATCCCCGACACCTGGGCCACCGACGCCCAGGGCCAACCGACCACCGATCCCAGGCAGGCGCTGGACGGCTTCCTGCTGCCGATCGGCGGCCACAAGGGCTACGGCCTGGCGCTGATGGTGGACCTGTTCGCCGGCCTGCTGTCCAACGCCGCCTACCTCACCCACGTCAAATCCTGGGTCGACGCGCCCGACGAACCGCAGAACCTGGGCCACTTCTTCCTGCTGATCGACACCCGCCGCCTGGGCTCGACCCAATGGCTGGCCGAACGCATGAACGACTTCGCCGCCATCCTGCACGGTAGCCCGGCCGCCGACCCGGCCCGCCCCGTGATCCAGCCCGGCGAGATCGAACTGGCCAAGCTGGCGCGCCAGCGCGCCCACGGCATCGAAGTGGCCGCGGACGTCCTGGCCCTGCTGCGCCAACACGCCGGCCAGGGCTGAGCCGGCATCCCGGAGGAGACCGACAACATGAAGAACATCGCCCGACTCACCCTGGTCCTGGCGGCGGCGCTGGCCGCGCCGCTGGCCCGCGCCGCCGACTACCCCAGCCAGCCGATCCGCCTGATCGTGCCCTACGTGGCCGGCGGCGCGGCCGACATCACCGCGCGCGTGGTCGCGGCCCGCATGGCCAAGACCCTGAAGGGCACCATCGTGGTCGAGAACAAGCCCGGCGCCAACGGCATGATCGGCACCGACTTCGTCGCCAAGGCCGCGCCCGACGGCTACACCCTGCTGCTGGACGCCAGCGGCCCGCTGGTGGTCAACCCGTCGCTGTACAAGAAAACGCCCTATGACCCGCTGAAGGATTTCGCCCCGATCAGCCAGATCACCAGCTACCAGTACGCGCTGGTGGTGCCGCAGCAATCGCCCGCGCACAGCATCGACGACCTGCTCGCCGCCGCCCGCAAGAAACCCGGCGCCGTCACCTATGGCTCGGCCGGCCTGGGCGCTGGCGGCCACCTCGCCGGCGAACTGCTGGCCCTGCGCACCGGCACCCAACTGACGCACGTACCCTACAAGGGCAACGCCCAGGCCCTGACCGACGTGCTGGGCGGGCAACTGTCGTTCACCTTCGACACCACCGTCACCGCCGCCCCGCACATCCAGTCCGGCAAGCTGCGCGCCTACGCCGTCACCGGCCCGCGCCGCGCCTCCAGCCTGCCCGACCTGCCCACCATGCAGGAACTCGGCTACAAGGACTTCGTCATCACCCAGTTCCAGGGCCTGCTGGCGCCGGCCGGCACCGATCCGCGCATCATCGCCACCCTGCATGACGCCGTGGTCCAGGCGGTGAAGGACCCGGAAGTGGTGCGCAAGCTGGCCACCGAAGGCGGCAACGAAATCATCGCCGGCACGCCCGAGGAATTCACGCGCCAGTTGCGCGACGACCTGCAACGCTACCGCCAACTGATCAGCGAAGCCCACATCACCGCGGAGTGACCCCATGTACCAGATCGATATCCTGATCCAGGGCTACCCCGGCCGCGCCGTCTGCCATGGCGGCCTGGGCTGGAGCACCAGCACCCTGCTGCGCTCGGACCGCCACAGGATCCTGGTGGACGTCGGCGCGTTCGGCGTGCGCCACCTGCTCGGCCGCCACCTGGACGCCTGCGGCGTCGCGCCGGCCGACATCACCGATGTCGTCCTCACGCACGCCCACTACGACCACGCCGTCAACTTCACGCTGTTCCCCAACGCCACCGTCTGGATCGGCGCGCGGGAACTGCAATGGGCCGCCGCGCAACCGCCCGGCTTCAACCCGCTGCCCGAACTGTACGTGCGCGAACTCGACCGGCTGGACCGCGTGCGCCGCGTCGGCGACGGCGAAGCCTTCCTGCCCGGCATCACCGCCATCGCCGCGCCCGGCCATACCCCGGGCCACCTGCTGTTCTACGTCGACGATCCGCGCCAGCCCATCCTCTTCACCGGCGACGCCGCCAAGAACCGCGCCGAACTGGTCTCGGGCCAGGTGGCCGACACCGCCGACGCGGCCGCCAGCCACGCCAGCCTGGAACGCATCTGGGAATGGTGGCGCAGGCGGCCCGGCACGCTGCTGGTGCCGGGACATGACCTGGGCATGAAACTCGACGCCGATGGCGCGCCGGTCTATGTCGGCGAGCGCCGCGCCGCGATCAATGCGTGGTTTGGAGATGACCTGGAGCCGCAACGGATCGACTTGTGCTGTGCGCCGGGTGCGGGGCGGTACAGCGTGTGAGTCGGCTGCTACCCGGTGTGAACCATCCGCCACGGCCATTGAACCGTAGCTGCCGCCTGTGAGCTTCCGCCACGGCAGACAAGCCATCAGCAATCGCCTTTGAATTTCCCACTGTCCTCCACCAATAACGCCATGACCGCGATTTCCAGCACCACCGCACGTTCGGACGTCCCCGCCCATTCCGGCGCCACCAACATCCCCGCCAACATCATCCAGGCCTTCACTCCCACCGGCGCGCTGCGCGCCACCATCAACCTGGGCAACCCCATCCTGGCCACCCGCGACGCCAGCGGCGCGGCCGCCGGCGTCTCCGTCGACCTGGCCCGCGCCTTCGCGCAGCGGCTCGGCGTGGCCCTGGAACTCATCGTTCTGGACAGCGCCGGCAAGGCCGTCGACACCGTCAGCCAGGACGCCGCCGACATCGGCTTCTTCGCCATCGACCCCAAGCGCGCCGCCGGCATCGCCTTCACCGACGCTTACGTCCTGATCGAAGGCGCCTACCTGGTGCGCAACGATTCGCCCCTGCGCGAGATCGCCGAGGTCGACGACCCGCGCCACCGCGTCACCGTCGGCCTGGGCAGCGCCTACGACCTCTACCTGACGCGCGAACTGCAACGCGCCGCCATCACTCGCGCCGCCACCTCGCCCACCGTGGTCGACACCTTCCTGCAGACCGGCACCGACGTCGCCGCCGGCGTGCGCCAGCAACTGGAAGCCGACGCCCGCCGCCTGGGCGGCCTGCGCCTGCTGCCCGGCAGCTTCATGACCATCCGCCAGGCCATGGGCCTGCCGCGCGGGCGCGGCGAAGCGGCGGCGCGCGTCCTGGCCGACTTCGTCGAAGACATGAAACGCAGCGGCTTCGTGGCCCAGGCCCTGGCCCGCCACGGCATCGACGGCGCCGCCGTCGCGCCGGCTGCCGGCGGATAGCCGCCGGCTAGTCGGCCGACCCGCGCACGGCTCAACGCCAAGCAGGCCCGCCCTGTCGGCAGCCGGACGGAAAGCCAGCGGTTTTCGTTAAAATGACGCTTTCCGCCTATTCATGCGCCCCGCCCCAAGCGGGGCGCATTGCCTTACCCCCATGTCCGACAAAACCCACGACATCCGCCCCGGCCAGTCGATCGAACTGCTCAAGGCCCTGCACATCCTGACCCGCGACGGCAAGATGAACCAGGACAGCCGCCGCAAGCTCAAGCAGGTCTACCACCTGTTCCAGTTCATCGAACCGCTGCTCAAGGACGTCCAGCAACAGCGCGGCGCCGTCACCCTGGCCGACCACGGCGCGGGCAAGTCGTACCTGGGCTTCATCCTGTATGACCTGTTCTTCAAGGAACAGCCGGAAGCGCTGAAGAACGGCTCGCACATCTACGGCATCGAAACCCGCGAGGAATTGGTCAAGTCATCCGAAGAACTGGCCACGCGCCTGGGCTTTGACGGCATGTCGTTCCTGAACCTGTCGGTGGCCGAATCCATCACCTCCGACAAACTGCCGGCGACCATCGACATAGTCACGGCCCTGCACGCCTGCAACACCGCCACCGACGACGCGATCCATTTCGCGCTGGAGAAAAAGGCCAAGTACATCGTGGTCGTGCCCTGCTGCCAGGCGGAAGTGGCGTCGGTTCTGAGGAAGAACAAGGCCAAGGCGCTCGCCGATCCGCTGGCGGAGATCTGGCGGCATCCGCTGCATACGCGGGAGTTTGGCAGCCAGATCACGAACGTGCTGCGGTGCTTGCAGCTCGAAGCGCATGGGTACCAGGTCAGCGTGACGGAGCTGGTGGGGTGGGAGCATTCGATGAAG
The DNA here is from genome assembly GCF_902859745.1 of Achromobacter dolens. Taxonomy (GTDB): domain Bacteria; phylum Pseudomonadota; class Gammaproteobacteria; order Burkholderiales; family Burkholderiaceae_B; genus Achromobacter; species Achromobacter dolens. The sequence goes on from NZ_CADIJW010000022.1 coordinate 76,325, forward strand.
AATGAGCTGATCATTGCGCAGTACAAGGATCTGCCGCGCAGGAAGCCGGCGGAACGGCTGACGGAGATGCTGGATCGGATTGGGTTGCAGGAGTTGAAGGATCGGTTTTTCCTGCCGGAAGCGGCTTGAGAATTGAAAAAGGACCCTGTGGGGTCCTTTTCTTATTGAACGCTCGTCTCGGATAGGGATGAGAATGTCACCCTTGGCATTGCTGCCAATGTGCGTCACGCCCATACTCATCTTGCGATCGCAACAACGATCGTCCGGATTGACAGCCGGAAGAGCAAGGGCGGGCAGCCGCTGCAATAGCGGCGTTTTCATGTCCGTAGGCTGACGTACGTCCCTCCATGGGCGAGCCTTGGCTGGGGCACCTTCGTGTGCGCCGGTTTCCCTTGTCACCGGTCTGTCAACCCGGCCTTGTGCTCGCCCACCCCGACCGACAACCGGGGCGCGGGCTTAATGACAGAGGCAGCCGCGATGAACGACCAATCCTATACCCTTGACCGCTGGGCCATGCCGGATGATCCGGAGAGCTGTAATGACCCAGCAGAACCTGCTCAGTTTAAGCGGCTAATGCAAATGCCTCAGCCGGGGTCTTCATGCCGAGCGCCTGGTGCGGGCGCCGGTGGTTATAAAAGCGTATCC
>NZ_CADIJW010000023.1 GCF_902859745.1 Achromobacter dolens
GTGCCGGGGCGCGCTGCTGCGGCTGGCGCGCGGGCGCGTCGTCGTAGCCGCCGCCACCGCCGTAGCTGCCGCCACCGCCGCCGCCGTCTTCGCGGCCGCCCAGCATCTGCATCTGGTCGGCCACGATTTCGGTGCTGTAGCGGTCAGCGCCAGTGTCCTTGTCCTGCCACTTGCGAGTCTTCAGGCGGCCCTCGATGTAGACCGAGCGGCCCTTCTTCAGGTATTCGCCGGCGATTTCGGCCAGGCGGTTGTACATGACCACGCGGTGCCATTCGGTTTCTTCGCGGCGCTCGCCCGAGGCCTTGTCCTTCCAGGTGGAGGTGGTGGCGATGGACATGTTGCAGATTGCGGCCCCGTCGGGGCTGTAGCGGACTTCCGGGTCGCGACCCAGGTTGCCCACGAGAATGACTTTGTTAACCGATGCCATGCCGTTGTCCCTCTGTTGTTGACAGCCTGTGCCACGCGTTGCCGCGAGCGCGCCGGCAACAACATAAATAGCGATGTTGAAGACCGGCTTCATGAAACTCGCCGGTCATCGCAGCGATGACCGGCGACGCCGGTGAAGCCCTAATTTGCCTTCTATTATCGACGAAAAGCGTCTGGCGCGCCAAACCCGATTGGTGACAAAGCCATCCGTCCAGGGAAACGATTTCACCGCTGTTGGACACCGTTGGCGGCGCGATCCGCGACTTTCGCCAACCGCGGTCTTCTAGGCCAGCGGCTTGAGCGCCCACGTCACGGCCAGCCAGACGGCGGCCAGCACCGCGGCGCCGACGAACACCGCACCGGGGCCGGAATGCGAGGCGATCCAGCCGCCCAATGCGCCGCCGGTGAACAGGCCTGCGGCCTGGGCAGTGTTGTAGAAGCCCAGCGCCAGGCCCTTGTAGGCCTGCGGCGCCACCCGAGACACCAGCGAAGGCTGCAGCGCCTCCAGTACGTTGAAGGCCACGAAGAAGCCGGTCAGCGCCGCCGCCAGGGTGTAAAAGCCGTGGCTGGCCGCCGGCAGCAGCGCGCACACCAGCACCAGGCCGGCCACGGCGGCGCGCAAGGCGCCCCGGTGGGCGCGGCGCTTTTCCGCCACGAACACCACCGGCACCATCAGCACGAACGACACCAGGATCACAGGCAGATACACCTTCCAGAGCTCACGCGCATCCAGGCCGCCAACTTTGGCCAGCAACGCCGGCACCACGACGAACAGCGACACCTGGATCAGGTGCAGCACGAACACGCCGAAATTCAGCCGCAGCAGGTCGGCATGGGTCAGCACCTGGCGCGGACTGGCGGCCTGCATGCTGCGGGCCTGCGTACGCGGCACCACCGGCACCACCCAGCGCGCCACCGCCAGGCACACCACGCCCAGACAGGCGATGGTCCAGAACAGGCCCGACAACCCCCACCAGCCCACCAGCAGCGGCGACAGCACCAGCGACGCGGCGAACGACAGGCCGATCGAGCCGCCCACCATGGCCATTGCGCGGGTGCGCACCTCGTCACGGGTGGCGTCGGCCAGCCAGGCGGTCACGGCGGCCGAAATGGCCCCGGCCCCCTGGATGGCGCGACCGATGGTGATCCAGAACACGTCGTCGGCCTGCGCGCAGACCACGCTGCCCGCCACGAACAGCAGCAGGCCGAACAGCACCACCGGCCGGCGGCCCCAGCGGTCCGACGCCAGCCCGAAGGGAATTTGCATGAACGCCTGGGTCAGGCCGTACATACCCAGCGCCAGGCCGACGCGGGCGGGGTCATCCCCCCCGGGCAGGCCGCGGGCGGCCACGGCGAACACCGGCAGCAACAGGAACAACCCCAGCATCCGCGCGGCGAACAAACCGGCCAGCGCCACGCTGGCACGGCGCTCGGAAGGGGTCAATTTCAGTTTCGTGTCTGCCGGCATGCGGAATTTTCAACGATGACGAGGGCCGTTCGCGCGTGAATGTCATGCGCTGGCGGTCTGATCTATGGCCTGGGGACTCGGCGCGCTATAGTACCAAGTTGGCCTTTGCAACCGCTTAAAAGAGCCCGATAGACGTGACCATACGCATTCGGGGTGCCCGCACCCACAATCTCAAGAACGTCTCGCTGGATCTGCCGCGCCACAAACTGGTGGTGGTTACCGGCCTGTCCGGCTCGGGCAAGTCCTCGCTGGCATTCGATACGCTCTACGCGGAGGGGCAGCGGCGCTACGTCGAAAGCCTGTCCGCCTACGCGCGCCAGTTCCTGCAGTTGATGGACAAGCCCGACGTCGACCTGATCGAGGGCCTGTCGCCGGCCATCTCGATCGAGCAGAAGGCGGCGGGCCACAACCCCCGCTCCACGGTCGGCACCATCACTGAGATCCACGACTACCTGCGCCTCTTGTACGCGCGGGTCGGCACGCCCTATTGCCCGGACCACGGCCTGCCGCTGCAGGCGCAGAGCGTCAGCCAGATGGTGGACGCGGTGCTGTCCTGGCCGGCCGACACCCGGCTGGCGGTGCTGGCCCCCATCGCGCGCGGCAAGAAAGGCAGCTTCGAGGACGAATGCGCCAGCCTGCAGGCACAGGGCTACGTGCGCCTGCGCGTGGACGGCCAGATGGTCGAAATCGACGGCATGGCGCCGCTGAAGAAAACCGAGAAGCACGACATCGACGTGGTCATCGACCGCCTGCGCATCAAGCCCGAAAGCAAGCAGCGCCTGGCCGAGAGCTTCGAGACCGCGCTGCAACTGGCCGACGGCCGCGCGCTGGCGCTGGACATGGACGGCGCCCGTGAACAGGTCTTCTCCAGCCGCTACGCCTGCCCGGTGTGCAGCCACAGCCTGCCGGAACTGGAACCGCGCCTGTTCAGCTTCAACAACCCGATGGGCGCCTGCCCCAGTTGCGATGGCATCGGCCAGGTGGGGTTTTTCGATCCCAAGCGCGTGGTCGCCTTCCCCGAGCTGAGCCTGGCGGCCGGCGCCATCCGCGGCTGGGACCGCCGCAACGCCTTCACCCACTCGCTGCTGACCAGCCTGGCGGCGCATTACGAATTCGACATCGAGGCGCCCTTCGAGGACCTGCCCGAGGCGCTGCGCGACAAAGTGCTTTACGGCTCGGGCGACGAGGAAATCTCGTTCCTGTACCTGAATGAAAAAGGCCGCAGCACCGTCAAGCGCCACACCTTCGAAGGCGTGATTCCGAACCTGGAACGCCGCTGGCGCGAGACCGATTCGGCCACCGTGCGCGAGGAATTGGGCAAGTACCGCAACATCAAGACCTGCCCCGACTGCTGCGGATCGCGCCTGCGGCCGGAAGCGCGCAATGTGCTGATCGGCCAGGATCCGCGCGGCGGCGAGCGCCACGGCCAGGCCATCTATGAAGTCGAAGCGATGCCGCTTTCGACCTGCCTGGCGTGGTTCCGCGACCTCACCCTGACCGGATCCAAGCAGGAGATCGCGCAGCGCATCGTGCGCGAGATCGAGGCGCGCCTGAGCTTCCTGAACAACGTCGGCCTGAACTACCTGTCGCTGGACCGCAGCGCCGACACCATCTCCGGCGGCGAGGCCCAGCGCATCCGCCTGGCCAGCCAGATCGGCTCGGGCCTGACCGGCGTGATGTACGTGCTGGACGAGCCCTCCATCGGCCTGCACCAGCGCGACAACGATCGCCTCATCGGCACGCTGCAGCACCTGCGCGACCTGGGCAACAGCGTCATCGTGGTCGAGCACGACGAGGACATGATCCGCATGGCCGACTGGGTCGTGGACATGGGCCCGGGCGCGGGCGAGCACGGCGGCGAAGTGGTGGCGCAGGGCGATCCTGAGACCGTGCAGCGCGACCCGAATTCGCTCACCGGCCAGTACCTGAGCGGCCAACGCGCCATCGCCATCCCGCAGCGCCGCCCCGTCACGGACGATCTGCCCTGGCTGACCCTCACCGGCGCCACCGGCAACAACCTCAAGAACGTCGACCTGCGCCTGCCTGCCGGCCGCCTGATCTGCGTCACCGGCGTGTCCGGTTCGGGCAAGTCGACCCTGGTCAACGACACGCTGGCGGTGGCGGTGTCGCGCCAACTGCATCACGCCCAGAGCGAACCCGCCCCCTACACCGCGATGCAGGGCCTGGAGAACTTCGACAAGATCATCAGCGTCGACCAGAGCCCGATCGGCCGTACGCCGCGCAGCAACCCGGCCACCTACACCGGCCTGTTCACCCCGATCCGCGAACTGTTCGCGGGCGTGCCCGAGGCCCGCACCCGCGGCTACGATCCCGGCCGCTTCAGCTTCAACGTCAAGGGCGGCCGCTGCGAGGCCTGCCAGGGCGACGGCGTGGTCAAGGTCGAGATGCACTTCCTGCCCGACATGTACGTGCCCTGCGACGTCTGCCACGGCAAGCGCTACAACCGCGAAACGCTCGAGATCCGCTACCGCGGCCGCAACATCAGCGAAGTGCTGGACCTGACCGTCGAGCAGGCGCTGGAGTATTTCGAATCGGTGCCGGCGATCGCACGCAAGCTGCACACGCTGATCGACGTCGGCCTGTCGTACATCCGGCTGGGCCAGAGCGCCACCACGCTGTCGGGCGGCGAAGCGCAGCGCGTGAAGCTGTCGCAGGAACTGTCGCGCCGCAGCACCGGCCGCACGCTGTACATTCTGGACGAGCCCACCACCGGCCTGCATTTCCGCGACATCGAACTGCTGCTGCAGGTGCTCAACCAGTTGGTGGACAGCGGCAACACCGTGCTCATCATCGAGCACAACCTGGACGTCATCAAGACCGCGGACTGGCTCGTCGACATGGGCCCCGAAGGCGGCGACGGCGGCGGCCGGGTCGTGGCGCAAGGCACGCCGGAAGACGTGGCGGCGGCGCCGGAAAGCCACACCGGACACTATCTCGGCAAACTGCTGCGCCGCACGCCCGGCGGCTGAACGGCGCGGCGCAATCAGGGCCTGTCACTAAGGGGAATCGGCATGTACACCTTGATCATCGGCAACAAGAACTACTCGTCGTGGTCGCTGCGGCCATGGCTCGCGCTGCGCGCCACCGGCGTCGCTTTCACCGAACAGAAGCTTGGCCTGTTCACCGAGGCGTTCGCCCGCCACCTGGAAACGCTCACGCCCGCCGGACTGGTGCCGGTGCTGCTGGATGGCGACCTGGCGGTCTGGGACTCGCTGGCGATCTGCGAATACGTGGCTGAACAGCATCCCGAGGCCCGCCTGTGGCCGCAGGACGCCCGCGCCCGGGCCCGCGCCCGTTCGCTGGCGGCGCAGATGCACAGCGGCTTCGGCGCGCTGCGCCAGGCGCTGCCGATGAACATCGAGGCGCACCTGCCTGGCATCGACATCCCCGAGGCCGCGCGCCAGGAGATTTCGCGCATGCACGCCATCTGGCAGGACACGCGCGCGGAATTCGGCCAGGGCGGCCCGTTCCTGTTCGGCGCCTTCTCGATCGCCGATGCGTTCTTTGCGCCGATCGTGTCGCGCTTCGTCACCTACGGCATCGCCGCGGCCGGCCCGGTGCGCGACTACATGGACGCGGTGCTGGCGCTGCCGGCGATGCAGGAATGGATGCGCGACGCGCGCGCCGAAGCCACCTTCGTCGAGGCCGACGAGCCCTACCGCAAGCATCGTTGACGCCGCTGGGCCGCGTCTCGCCGCCTGAACCCGGCGCGGGTGCCGCCCAGGACACGTCAGCCTGAACGCCGCCTGGCGTCGGCGCCTAGCTCATGTCGAACAGGCGCCGGTGCTCGCGGATGGCGTAGCGGTCGGTCATGCCGGCGATGTAGTCGGCGATGGCGCGGGCCTGGTCGTTGAAGGCGGCGCGCCGATAGTCCGGCGGCAACAGGCGCGGATCGTCCAGGAACGCCGCGAACAGTTCGCGCACGATGCGCCGCGCCTTCGTGGTCATGCGCAACACGCGGTAGTGTCGGTACAGATTGTCGAACAGGAACTTCTTGAGTTCGTCGGCTTCGCGCCGAATGTCGTCCGAAAACCCAGCCAGCGGCGGCGCGCGGCGCACGTCGTCGGCGCAGGCTGGCGCCGCCTCGCGGATGCGCGCCAGCGACGTGCGCGTCAGGTCGCCGATCAGCGTATTTATCATGCGGCGGATGGTCTCGGCCACCGCGCGGCGCGACGCCAGTCCGGGATAACGCGCCAGCACCTCGGCATGATGACGCTGGAAGATGGACACTCCCTGCAATTGCTCCAGTGTGATCAGTCCCGAGCGCAGGCCGTCATCGATGTCGTGGTTGTTGTAGGCCACTTCGTCGGCCAGGTTGGCGATCTGCGCCTCCAGCGACGGCTGGGTGCGCGCCAGGAAACGTTCGCCCACGGCGCCCAGTTGCCGCGCATGGGCCGCCGAGCAATGCTTGAGGATGCCCTCGCGGGTCTCGAAGCACAGGTTCAGGCCGTTGAAATCGGCATAGCGCTCTTCGAGCTCGTCGACCACCCGCAGGCTCTGCAGGTTGTGCTCGAAGCCGCCGGCCTCGGGCGCCAGCTCGCGCATGCAGGCGTTGAGTTCGTCCTGGCCGGCATGACCGAACGGCGTGTGGCCCAGATCGTGCGCGAGCGAAATGGCTTCGGTCAGGTCTTCCGACAGCCCGAGGCTGCGCGCCAGGGTTCGCGCGATCTGCGCCACTTCCAGGCTGTGCGTCAGGCGCGTGCGGAACAGATCGCCTTCGTGGTTCACGAAGACCTGGGTCTTGTACTCCAGCCGCCGGAACGCGCCGGAATGGATGATGCGGTCACGATCGCGCTGGAATTCCGTGCGGTTTTCCGGCGCGGGTTCGGCATAGGCCCGGCCGCGCGATCGGGACGGGTCGGATGCATAGGAAGCCAGTTCTTTCATCTGCGACACCGTCTCTCCAGCATTCTTTATTGAGTGGTTCGGGCCAGTACGGCGCGCACGGCATCGGCCGGCGCCGCCCGCATCATCGCTTCGCCGATGCGGGTCATGAGCACGTAGCGGATCTCGCCGCCCTCGGTCTTCTTGTCGACCTGCATCAGGTCGAGCCAGCGATCGGCTCCCAGGTCGGGCGCAACCGCGGGACAGCCGATGGCCTCGACCAAGGCGCGCACGCGGGCCACGTCGGCGCGGGGAAAGCCTGCCACGTCCGCGGACAGTTCCGCCGCCTGCACCATGCCGCAGCCGACCGCCTCGCCGTGCAACCAGGCGCCATAGCCCAGGCCCGCCTCGATGGCGTGGCCGAAGGTGTGGCCCAGGTTCAGGATGGCGCGCAGGCCGGATTCGCGTTCGTCCTTGCCCACCACCTGCGCCTTCAGTTCGCACGAGCGGCGGATGGCGTAGGCGATGGCCTGCGGGTCCAGGCTGCGCAATTTCTGCGCATTCTGTTCGCACCAGGTCCAGAATTCCGGATCCAGGATCAGGCCGTACTTGATGACTTCGGCCAGGCCGGCCGACACTTCGCGCGCCGGCAGCGTGGCCAGCACGGCGGTGTCGATCTCGACCGCCAGCGGCTGGTAGAACGCGCCGATCATGTTCTTGCCGAGCGGATGGTTCACGGCCGTCTTGCCGCCGACCGACGAATCGACCTGGGCCAGCAGGGTCGTGGGCACCTGCACGAAACGCACACCGCGCATGTACACCGCGGCGGCGAAGCCGGTCATGTCGCCGATCACGCCGCCGCCCAGCGCCACCAGCACGCAGCGGCGGTCCAGGCGATTGCCCAGCAGCGCGTCGAAGATCAGGTTCAGGGACTGCCAGTCCTTGTACGACTCGCCGTCGGGCAGCTCGATGCGCAGCACCCGCTTGCCGGTGCGCGCCAGGGCGGCTTCGGCGCGTTCGCCATACAGCGCCGCCACGGTCGGGTTGGTCACCACCGCGATGGCGGTGGCGTCGGCGGGGATGCTTTCGTCCAGGGCATCCAGGCGCCCCGGCGCAATGCGGATAGGGTACTGTCCGCCCGGGGTGTCGACCTCAACAACGTTCATATCTGCTTCTCGAAGGCTTGTAATTGCGGCAGGAGCGCCTTGACCAGCGTGTGGATGGGCATGGAGCCGGTTTCCACCACCAGGTCGGCGACTTCCTTGTAGAGGGGCTCGCGCAGGGTCATCAGGTCGCGCAGCGTGCCGCGCGGATCGGCGGTGGCCAGCAGCGGCCGGTTGCGATCGCGGCAGGTGCGGCGGAACAATTCGTCCACACTGGCCCTCAAATAGACCACGATACCCCGCTCGCGCAGGCGCGCCCGGTTTTCGGCGGCCAGGATGGCGCCGCCACCGGTGGCGAGAATTATGTTGCGCCGTTGGGTACACTCTTCCAGGGCGGCGGATTCCCGGCGACGGAAACCGGCCTCACCCTCGATTTCGAAGATTACCGGCACCCGTACGCCGCAACGCGCCTCGAGCTCATGGTCCAGATCGATAAAATCGCGCCCCAGGGCACGCGCCAGGCCACGGCCGATGGTCGTCTTGCCCGCTCCCATCATCCCCACCAGGAAGATGGGCAGGTCGTGCGGCAACGACACGGCCTTGCCCAGGCACTCCGAGGCGCAGGGCTGGTTTTCGGGCGCCTCGCCGGAGGGCGCCAGGTCCGGGGCAGCCTCCGGACATGAGTGAGCGGAAAAGTTCATGACGGCATTATCACATCTGCCGCCAAGTTGCCCGCGCGCCACACTGAACTATCTTGTTACAGAAACCGATCCGCCACACTGAGGCGGGACCGGAGATACCCGTAAAATCGCCGCGATGAGCAAGCCGCAGAATTCCTCCAAAAAAGACAAGCCCGCCAATAACGGTTCCCCGATATTGCGTTTTTTCGTCAAGACCGGCATTTTCTTTGCCGGCCTGTTCCTGTGCGGCGTGCTGCTGGCGGGCATGGCGCTGGCGCTGGCCTGGCCCAACCTGCCGGACCTGAACGCCATGACGGACTACCGCCCGCGGGTGCCGCTGCGCGTCTACACGGCGGACAAGGTGCTCATCGGCGAATTCGGCGAAGAACGCCGCAACGTGCTGCGCTTCAATGAAATCCCGGACGTGATGAAGTCCGCGGTGCTGGCGGCCGAAGACGACCGCTTCTACCAGCACGGCGGGATCGACTGGACCGGCGTGGTGCGCGCCGGCCTGACCAACCTGATCAACATGTCCAAGACGCAGGGGGCCAGCACCATCACCATGCAGGTGGCGCGCAACTTCTACCTGTCGTCGGAAAAGACGTACTCGCGCAAGTTCTACGAACTGCTGCTGACGTTCAAGATCGAATCGGAGCTCACCAAGGACCAGATCCTCGAGCTCTACATGAACCAGATCTACCTGGGTCACCGCGCCTACGGCTTTGCGGCCGCCTCGCGCACCTACTTCGGCAAGCCGCTGTCGGAAGTGACCCCGGCCGAAGCCGCCATGCTGGCGGGCATCCCCAAGGCCCCGTCGCGCTTCAACCCGATCTCCAACCGCCCCCGCGCCGAGCTGCGCCAGCGCTACGTGCTGGGCCGCATGCTGTCGCTCGGCTACCTGACCGAGCCTGAATACAAGACGGCGATGGCGCAGCAGATCGTCATGAAGTCGGCCGAAGGCACGCCGGCCGGCGGCTACAGCATCCATGGCGAATACGTGGCCGAACTGGCGCGCCAACTGCTGTTCAACGTGTACCAGGACAACGTCTATTCGCGCGGCATCAACATCTACACCACGGTCCAGTCCAAGGACCAGGAAGCGGCCTACCGCGCCGTGCGCGAAGGCGTGCTGGAATACACCCGCCGCGCGCCCTACCCCGGCCCCGAGGAACAGCTCGACCTGCCCCCGGGCACCGAAAACAACCCGCAGGCCCTGGACGAATTCCTGGACGGCGTGTTCGACAAGTTCAGCGACAGCGGCGACCTGCTGACCGCGCTGGTGCTGTCGGCCAGCCCCACCGAAGTGAAGCTGGCGCGCAGCTCGCGCGAGATCATCACCGTCACCGACAAGAAGGTGCTGGGCGTGGTGGCGCGCGCGCTCAACGACAAGGCCAAGCCCGAGCAGCGCATCAAGCGCGGCTCGGTGGTCTACATCCGCAAGCTGGGCGACAACTGGGAAATCATCAACCTGCCGTCGGTGCAGGCGGCGTTCGTGGCGCTGTCGCCGCAGGACGGCGCGATCCGCGCCATGGTCGGCGGCTTCGACTTCTACCGCGGCAACTTCAACCGCGTGACGCAGGCCTGGCGCCAGCCCGGCTCGAACATCAAGCCGTTCATCTACGCCGCCTCGCTCGAGCGCGGCCTGACGCCGGCCACGCAGATCTCCGACCAGCCGTTCGAGCTGACCGCGGCGCAGACCGGCTCCAAGGCCTGGAACCCGAAGAACTACGGCAACCAGTACGAGCCCATGCTGACGCTGCGCCAGGGCCTGTACAAGTCCAAGAACATGGTCTCGATCCGCATCCTGCAGGCCATCGGTCCGCAGTACGCGCAGGACTACCTGACCCGCTTCGGTTTCGACAAGGCGCGCCAGCCCGCGGTGCTGCCGCTGGCGCTGGGCGCCGGCTCGGTGACCCCGCTGCAACTGGCCGGCGCGTTCTCGGTGTTCGCCAACGGCGGCTATCGCGTCACGCCCTACCTGATCGACCGCGTCACCGACAGCAGCGGCAAGATCGTGATGCAGGCCAAGCCCACCGTGGCCGGCGACGCCGCGGCCCGCGCCATCGACCCGCGCACCGCCTGGATCATGGACGACGTGCTGCGCGGCGTGGCCACCTACGGCACCGCTGCCCGCGCCCGCGTGCTGCTCAAGCGCAACGACATCGCTGGCAAGACCGGCACCACCAACGAATCCGTGGACGCCTGGTTCTCGGGCTACACGCCGTCGCTGGTGGCCACCGCCTGGCTCGGCTTCGACCAGCCCAAGTCGCTGGGTTCGCGCGAAACCGGCGGCGGCGTGGCCATGCCGATCTGGGTCGACTACATGCAGGACGTGCTCAAGGGCGTGCCGGAAGAAAAGCCGCGCCCCCGTCCCGACGGCATCATCGTCGAGAACGGCGAGTACTACTTCTCGGAATTCCCGCCCGGACAGGCGGTGGCCCGCCTGGGCCTGCCGCAGGCGGATACGCTGGGCGAGTTCCTGAACGGCCTGAACAGCGACAGCGGCGAGGACAACCGCATCAAGGTGGCGCCTGGCGTGGGCACGCAAAGCGCCCAGCCGTGGTCGCAGAAGATCCCGTTCTGAATGGAATGAAAAAGGCCGGCGAATCGCCGGCCTTTTTTTGCGGGACGCTACAGGCGGATCGTGACGGGCACGCCCGCCGCGGCGGAACAGATCTGCGATAGCGCGTCGGGCAGATTCGGGCCGCCTCGGGTATCGTTCCAGTGCTGGCCGTCGTAGCGGTAGTGGAAGCCGCCGCTGCGTGCGGCCACCCACAGTTCCTGCATGGCGGCCTGGCTGTTCACCACCACGTGGGTATTGTCTTCGAACACCATCGTCAGCACATTGCCGCTGCGGCTGGTTTCGACGTCGACGTCGAGCGAAGCCGCCCAGTCATCGGCCTGGCTTTCGATGCTGTTCAGCACCTGGTCGATCAACGCAAGAAATTCGGATTCGGTCATAATCGAGCCTGCAAGAATTACGGAGTTCCCAGTGTTCCAATTGGCATTCAGCCGCATGTCTCTTCGCATTGTAGCCACGCTGTTGGCGACCGGCATGGTTGCGGCCTGTGGCTACAAGGGTCCGTTGTACATGCCCACGCCTGACGGCAAGCCGCCGCCCCCCGGACAGCGACAAACCACGCCCCAGGTGCCGCAGATACCATCCGCGCCCTCCCTGCCATGACCGCCGCGTTCCCGGTTCCGCCCGAACTGGCCGGGCATCCGTACTTCCAGTACCGCAATAACGTGCTGTACGCCGAAGACGTGCCGCTGGACCATCTGGCCGAAAGACTGGGAACGCCGCTCTATGTCTACTCCCGCGCGGCGCTCAAGGCCGCCTGGGAAACCTACCGCAGCGCCGTGGGGCAGCGCCCCGTGCAGGTCTGCTACGGCATGAAGGCCAATTCCAACCTGGCCGTCCTCAAGGAATTCGCCCGTCTCGGCGCGGGCTTCGACATCGTCTCCGGCGGTGAATTGAAACGGGCCCTGGCCGTGGGCGCCGATCCCGCCCGCATCGTCTTTTCCGGCGTTGGCAAGCAGGCCTGGGAAATGCGCGCGGCGCTGGCCGCCGGCGTCATGTGCTTCAACGTCGAATCCGAAGCCGAATTGCAGCGGCTGTCCGACGTTGCCCAGGAAACCGGGCAACGCGCTCGGGTGGCGCTGCGCGTCAACCCGGATGTCGACGCGCAGACCCATCCCTATATTTCCACCGGCCTCAAGGAAAACAAGTTCGGCATCCCCATCGGGGCGGCGCTGGACGCCTACCGCAGCGCCCGCCTGCTGCCTGGTCTCGAGATCACCGGCCTGGACTGCCACATCGGCTCGCAACTGACCGACATCAGTCCCTACTTCGACGCGCTGGAAAAGCTGCTCGACCTGGTCGCCGACCTGGACGGCATCGGCATCCGCCTGTCACACCTGGACCTGGGCGGCGGCCTGGGCATCCGCTACCGCGACGAAGTGCCGCCCTCGCCCAAGGCCCTGCTGGATCATGTGTTTCAGCGCCTGCAGGCGCGTGGCCACGGCCATTTGCGGCTGGTGCTCGAACCCGGCCGGTCGCTGGTCGGCAACGCCGGCGTGCTGCTGACCGCCGTCCAGTACCTGAAGCACGGCGAGGCGCGCAACTTCGCCATCGTCGACGCCGCCATGAACGACCTGATGCGTCCGGCGCTGTACGACGCCTGGCACGGCCTGCGGCCGCTGCGACCGCGCGCGGGCGACACGCTCGAATACGACATCGTCGGCCCGGTCTGCGAAAGCGCCGACTGGCTGGCCCGGCAGCGCGCGCTGGCGCTGGAACAAGGCGACGTGCTGGCGCTGGAATCGGCGGGCGCCTACGGCATGACCATGGCCGGCAACTACAACACCCGCCCACGCGCGGGCGAGGTCATGGTCGACGGCGACCGCTATCACGTGGTGCGCCAGCGCGAAACGCTGGACGACCTGCTGCGCGGCGAGTCGACGCTGCCCTGAACGCGCCCTGGCTTTCCAATGAAAAAGGCCCCGTCGAAGCGGGGCCTTTTGCCGTGCGCCAGATCAGAGCTGGCCGTAGGAATGCAGGCCCGACAGGAACATGTTCACGCCCAGGAAGGCGAAGCCGGTGATCAGCAGGCCCGTCAGCGCCCAATAGGCCGCCATCGTGCCGCGCAGGCCCTTGATCAACCGCATGTGCAGCCAGGCCGCGTAGTTCAGCCAGACGATCAGCGCCCAGGTTTCCTTGGGGTCCCACTGCCAGTAGGCGCCCCAGGCGTCCGCGGCCCACAGCGCCCCCAGGATGGTCGCCACGGTGAAGAAGGCGAAGCCGATGGCGATGGCGCGGTACATGATGTCGTCCAGCACCTCCAGCGGCGGCAGCGCGGCGGCGATGCGGCGCCGGCCCAGCAGGATGGCGCCGACGATCACGGCGCCGATGCCGAAATACAGCATCCAGGTGGCCGACAGGCCGTCGGTGCGGAACACCATCGGCTCGGCGCACAGCAGCACGCCCAGCACGAACAGCGGCGCCAGCTTGAGCCACGACGAGGTCTGGCCGTGCTGCTTGACCAGGTAGGCGAAGCCGACCATCGCCGCCAGCGAGAAGGTGCCGTAGCCGATGAAGTTGGCCGGCACATGCAGCTTCATCCACCAGCTCTTGAGCGCCGGCACCAGCGGCTGGATCTGCCCGGCATCGCGCGTGAACGAATACCACAGCAGGAACACCACCGCCGAGGTCACCACCAGCAGCACGAAGCCGCCCAGCGCGCGCGTGGCGTACTTGCGTTCGTAGTACAGATAGAACAACGCCGTGATCAGCGCGAACAGCACGAACACTTCGTACAGGTTGCTGACCGGGATGTGGCCCAGATCCGGGCCCATCAGGTGGCCCTCGCGCCAGCGCACCAGCAGGCCGGTGACGCCCGCGAACACCGCACCCCAGGTCAGGGCCGTGCCCAGCCAGGCCGCGGTCGGGCTGAAGAAACCGATCCAGTAGCAGACCATGGCCAGCGCGAACAACGCGCTCATCCACAGGATGGCCGACTGCGACGAGAACAGGTATTTCAGGAAGAACACCTGTTCGGCCCGCGCCAGGTCGTTGCCGTAGAGCATCAGCGCCAGGCCGGCCGCGATCGCACAGGCCACCATCAGGCGGCGCAGGGGCCGCCACAGCCAGCCCATCCAGGCCAGCACCGGCACGGTGCCGCACAGGATGATCTTCTCGTAGTAGTCCATGGCGCCGCTAAAACGCGTCAGCGCGAAACCGGCGCCCGCCGCCAGCAGCAGGAAGAACACGATGTCCGTCCAGTCCGGCCGGCCGCGCTGCGCGCGGCTGTCACCGGTCTCGGACAGGCTGTCCTGCCAGAGATTGTCGGGCGTGGGGGAATGCGTGGTGGTGGTCGTGGACATAGGAAACCTTAAGACCCTTTCTGGCGCAGCAGCGCCTGCTTGAAGCGATCGAACTCCTGGTTGAAGTCGAGTGTACGCTTCTGCGACGTCATCGCCGCCAGGATGCCGCAGCCGCCTTCCTGCGGCTTGATCCAGATCCAGACGCGGCGATCCCGAATATAGAACATCGAAAACACCCCCAGGACCAGCAACAGGCTGCCCAGGTAGACCGTATTCTTGCCCGGCGTGCGGCTGACCTGGAACACGCTGGCCTGCACGTGGTTGAAATCGGCCAGGGAGAAGAAGACCGGCGCCGGATAAACCGTCAGGTCGGACAGGGCCGCCACCGCCAGGCGCGACCAGAGCGCGGCACGCTCGGCCTCGGGGCCTTCTGTGGGCACGGGCGGCAAGCCGGCGCGTTCGCGCTCGACCGCCCGCAGTTCGTTCATGCTGGCGCCGATCAGGCGGATCACCACGTCCGCGGCGCGCTCCAGGTCGGCGGCCGGCGTGTTGGCCTGCAGGAACGCGGCCACGGCCTGCAGGCCGCCGGAGGCATAGGTTTCCAGGGCGCGCTCGGCCGCCGTCTGCAGCGGCTGGCGGTCGGCGCCGCTGGGGCTGTTGCGCTCGGCGAAGCGACGGGCCGCCTCCTGTCGCGCGGCGGGATCGGCCAGCGTCGCGCGCAGCCGCATGAACTCGGCCACGGAACTGTCGTCATCGGCCGGGATGCGCAGATAGCGGAACGGTTCGGAGGCATTGTTGCGCACGCCGGCCAGGAACACGCTGGCGCCATCCAGTTGCACCGGCAGCATGTAGTTCTGGAACTCGTGGGCCTGGCCCGCATCGTCGATCAGCTTGTATTCGACGCTGGGACCCACGTTGCGCAGGTTTTCGTTCTTCTTGCCGGCGGCGCTGCCGGACACGGAGGCCACATGCTCGGCGAAGCTCTGGTTGCCGCCCTTGGGATCGCCGCGGGTCAGGTCCTCGACGTTGATCGGACGCAGGGCCGTGATTTCCACGCCCATGCTGCGCGGGCCACGCGCAGTGTTAGCGCTTACTTCGGAAGTCTTGCCCACGGTGCCGTCAACATTGAACGTGGCGCTGTCGGCGCCCACCAGCGGGTAGCCTTTGAGCACCACCGTGCTGCCGCCATCATCGAAGCTGGACTGGTACACCGTCATGCCCTTGAAGCGCAGCGGCTCGTTCACCTCGATGGTCGAATCGAAATGCTTGCCGGTATCCGGATCGGTCACTTCGACTTCGCTGGCGAAGCGGCTGGGCATGCCGGTCGAGTAGTAATCGACGATGAATTTCTTGAGCTTCAGCGTGAACGGCATCGGCTGCACCAGCGCGCCGTCGCCCACCATCACGACCGCGGTGCTGGCCTGGCCATTCTCCGGCACCAGCACGCTGGCGCGGAAACTGGGGTTGTTGACCGACAGGCGGCCGCTCTCCGGCACCTCGGAAATCAGCATGTTCTCGACAATGGGTTTCTTGCCGCCAAACATGACCTGCAGGCGCACCGGCAGCTCGCTGTCGAGCAGGCCGCCGATACAGATGATGACCATGGCGGCGTGGGCGAACACGTAACCCAGCCGGTTGGCGCTGCCCTTCTTGGCCGCCAGCAGCACGCCCGTGCTGTCCTGGCGCTCGCGCACCGCATAGCCCATGCGCTTGAGCAGCGCCGTCAGGCCGGCCGCGGTCCGCGGCACGTCGGTGGGCGCCTCGGTCTCGACCCGGTGCGGAAAGGCCCGCAGGCTGCCGCCACGCACGTGCTCGCGGAACGAACGCGCGTCGCGCAGCATCTTGGGCGCGTTGCGGATCAGGCAGACGGACGTCGAAATGACCAGGAACGCCATGATCAGCAGGAACCACCAGCTGTTGTAGACGTGCCAGATCGAGAACTTGTCGAACACCTCGAACCAGAACGGCCCGAACTGGTCGATGTAGTTGTTGGACGAGCGGTTTTGCTGCAGGACCGTCCCCACCAGGCTCGCCACGCAGATGAACATCAGCAGGCTGACGGCGAAACGCATCGAGCCCAGCAATTCAAACAGATCGCGGGGCAGGCTGCGCAGGGAGGGACGGGAGTGTGTCTGAGTCGAATTCATGAAAAAAGGGGGGCCGCGCGATCGGCTACCCCCCTCGTAGACAGCGCATGACGGAATCAGGTTCCGCCATGCCAGGTTGCGTGAACGCGGACCAGCCGCGCGCGTGCCGGCGTACGGCTACCGCAGGCCAGCCGCGTAGTCCGCCACGGCCTTGATGTCGGCATCCGACATCCGGTCGGCCACGGCGTGCATCACGTCGTTGGCGCGATCGCCGCTGCGGAACAGCTTGAGCTGCTCTTCGATGTACAAGGGGAACTGGCCCGACAGGCGGGGGTACTGGCCCGGAATGCCCGCGCCATTGGCAGAATGGCATGCGGCACAAGCCGGAACATTGCGCTCGGGCAAACCGCCGCGCCAGATCTTTTGACCCAGGTCAACCAACTTCTCCTGGCCGGCCGTGGCGGGTTCTTTCAGCGGCTGCTGCGCCAGGTACAGCGCAATGTTCTGCATGTCGGCCGGCGTCAGGTTCTGCGCCATGGCGGTCATGGGGGTCGGATTGCCGCCGGGGCCATTGCGCACCGGCAGCTTGGCGCCCTGCTTGACCTGGAAGTCGGTCAACTGCTTGACCAGGTATTCGTGGGGTTGCGCGGCCAGGTTGGGATTCACCGGAATGGTGCTGTTACCCGCCGCGCCATGACAGGACGCACAGGCGATGATGCCGCGCGAGGCATCGCCCTGGTCAAACAACTGCCCGCCCTTGGCGGCATCCGGCTTGGCCGGGCCCGCGGCGCCGTCAGCGGCGAAGCTCGTAGTAGAAAAGGCGGAGGCGCCGAGCAACAGCCCGCTCGCAACCAACATCCGGGACAGCACACGCTTCATGAAGACCTCGACGATCACATCGATCAAGGCGCAAAAAGGCGCCCACGCCTGCCCGCACATCTGGAAAACCGTATCGAACCTGATTTGCCCGTTTGCCTGCGCGTCAAAGGCGGCAGTACCTTCGAAGCCGGATGACCGGCGGGTACGAAATGCCCTCAACGGTAAGCAAAAGAGACGGCTCCGCGCACGGGGACCACTGTTGCAAACGCCGGATTATACAATAGGGCTCGAAACCAACTGTAGCCAAAGCCATCCGTGTCCCTCCTACATCGCGCCTCTTTCCTTACGTCGGCCGCTCGCCTCGACCAGTTGCCGCCTCCTGACGCGCCCGAGGTTTGCTTCGTCGGCCGCTCCAACGCCGGCAAGTCCACGGCCATCAACGTGCTGTGCAACCAGCGCCGCCTTGCCTTCTCCAGCAAGACGCCGGGCCGCACGCGCCTGATCAACATGTTCGGCCTGCCCGACCCGTTGAACCCCGAAGGCCACATCGGCTACCTCGTCGACCTGCCCGGCTACGGCTATGCCTCCGTGGCCCGCGACGAAAAGGAAAAATGGGCCGACATCCTGGGCGGCTACCTGCGCGACCGCGAATCGCTGGCCGGCATCGTGCTGCTCATCGACATCCGCCGCGGCGTCACCGAACTGGATCGCCGCCTGGCCAATTTCATCGCCCCCACCGGACGCCCGGTGCTGGCGCTGCTCACCAAAGCCGACAAGCTGCCCTACGGCCAGCGCGTGCGCACCGTGTTCTCGGTGCGCAAAGACCTGGCGGACATCGGCGCCCTGCACACCATCCCCTTCTCGGCGCCGGAGCGCATCGGCCTGGAAGAAGCTGGCGCGCACATAGAAAACTGGATTTCTCCCAAGGTCGTACCATGAACCCGCAGATCATCACCCCCGACTTCCCGGTTTCCCGCCCCCGCCGCCTGCGCCGCGACGACTACACCCGCCGCCTGGTGCGCGAGAACGCCCTCACCGTCAACGACCTGATCTATCCGGTCTTCGTGGCCGAGGGCAGCGGGCTGAAACAGGCCGTGCCGTCGCTGCCGGGCGTGGTGCGCTATTCGCTGGATACGTTGCTGCCGGTGGCCGAGGAATGCGTGGCGCTGGGCATCCCGGTGCTATCGCTGTTTCCCGCCATCGACCCGGCGCTCAAGACGCCCGACGGCATCGAAGCCACCAACCCCGACGGCCTGATCCCGCGCGTGGTGCGCGAACTGAAAAAACAATTCCCCGGCCTGGGCGTGCTGTGCGACGTGGCGCTGGACCCGTACACCAGCCACGGCCAGGACGGCGTCATCGATGAAAACGGCTACGTCGTGAACGAGCCCACCGTCGAGATCCTCGTCAAGCAGGCCCTGACACAGGCCGCGGCCGGCGTCGACATGGTCGCCCCCAGCGACATGATGGACGGCCGCATCGGCGCCGTGCGCCGCGCGCTGGAGGCCAACGGCTACATCCACACCCAGATCATGGCCTACTCGGCCAAGTACGCCAGCGCCTTCTACGGCCCGTTCCGCGACGCCGTGGGCTCGGCCACCAACCTGGGCAAGTCCAACAAAATGGCCTACCAGATGGACCCGGGCAACCTGGACGAAGCGCTGCGCGAAGTCGCGGCCGACCTGCAGGAAGGCGCCGACATGGTCATGGTCAAGCCCGGCATGCCGTACCTCGACGTGCTGCGCCGCGTCAAGGACACCTTCCGCGTCCCGACCTTCGCCTACCAGGTGAGCGGTGAATACGCGATGATCAAGGCGGCCTCGGCCAACGGCTGGCTCGACCACGACAAGGTCATGATGGAAGCGCTCCTGGCGTTCAAGCGCGCCGGCGCCGACGGCATCCTGACGTACTTCGCGATCGAAGCGGCGCGGCTGCTCAAGCAGCAGCGCTGATCCCGGCTGGCGGGGCCTGCTCGGCCCCGCCCCGCTCGTCATCCGCGCGCCTCGGCATGAAACGCGCACACGAAACGCGCCCATGCAACGCGCCAACTACCGGCGGGCCCTTGCGGCCCGCCGCGGTTTCAACGCGACGCCGGCGCGCCGCGGCGCAGGCCCAGCCAGGTGCCACTGAGAATGCAGGCCAGCCCCGCCACGTGCACCAGCGTGACGTGCTCGTCCAGGAACAGCGCGGCGAACAGCAGGCCGAAGATCGGCAGCCAGTTCACGAACAGCGCCGCGCGGCTGATCCCCAGCCTGGCAATGCCCGCGTTCCACAGGATGTTGCTGACGCCCGAGGCGATCACCGCCGAGAACAGCAGCACCAGCCATGGCCACCACGTCATGCTCCAGTTGTCCGCGTCATACGACGAGGGCGTCATGGCCGCATGCGCCATCAGCATCAGGCCGCCGGCCAGGTACATGTACCAGAGCATCGCCAGGGGATCGAGCGTGCGCGAGATGCGCTGGATCACCAGCCCGCCGAACACGAACACCGCCACCGCCAGGAACACGATGGCGTCGCCCCAGCCGGTCAGCCCCAACTGCGCGCCGCTGCCCACCACCACCATCGCCACGCCGGCCAGGCCCAGCAAGGCGCCGGCGATCCGCAGCCACGTCAGCCGCTCGCGATAGAACAGGGCCGCCAGCAACGCCGACAGCAAGGGGCTGGTGGCCATCAGCAGCGTGCCATTGGCGGCCGACGAGAACTGCAGCCCGTACACCAGCGCGGTCTGGTGCGCATACACCACCAGGAAGCCCGCCAGCGCCACCCAGGCCAGTTCCACGCGTCCCAGCTTCGGAATGCGGCCGCGCCGCGCCTTGACGATGAGGGTGACGGCGACGAACGCCACGGCGATCCGCAAGGCCGCCAGGGCGCGGATATCCATGTGCTGCGTCAGATACTTGATGGAGACGATGTTCAGGCCCCAGGTGGCCATCACGAACATCAATTGCAGATAGATCAGACCGGTGCGGTCCTGGCTTGCATCGACTGTCGGAGACGTCACGGGCGCCGGCCTGAGGGGTTGGAGGCGCCGCCCACGCGGCGCGAACCCTCATGGTAGCGGCCGGCCACCGCTCAACGCAATAGCACGCGGTCCAGTGACTCGGTGAAGCGCTTGGCGTCCTGGAAGCCCACCACGCGCGCGTCCGGCAATTCCTTGCCGCCGGGTTCGAAGAACATGATGCCCGGCGGGCCGAACAGGCGGAAACGCTTGAGCAACGCCCGATCGTTGGCATTGTTGGCGGTCACGTCGGCCTGCACCAGCAGCATGCCGGCCATGCGTTGCGCCACGCCCGGATCGGTGAAGGTGAAGCGCTCCATCTCGCGGCACGATACGCACCAGTCGGCGTAGAAGTCCAGCATCACCGGCTGCGTGCTCGCGGCCAGCAGCGCGTCCAGCTCGGCGTTATTGCGCACGCGCTTGAACTGCACCTCGCCAGCATGCGCGGCGGCGCCCGAGGCCGCCGGGCCGCCGGAGGCAAAATGCGACAGCGGCTGCAGCACGTCGCGGCCGCCGCTGGCCGCGCCAATCAGCCACGCGGCGGCGGCCAGGGCCAGCAGCAGGCCGATGCCCTTGCCGAACATGCGCGCCGAGCCGGCGCCCGCCGGCAACGCGTCGAACGCGCGCAGCATCACCGCGCCGACGATCGCCAGGAAGGCCCAGCCCGTCATCTGCACCCAGGTCGGCACCACCGGAATCAGCATCCACCAAGCCGTCGCCAGCAGCAGCATGCCGAACAGCCGCTTGACGCCATCCATCCACGGCCCGGCCTTGGGCAGCAGCGCGCCCGACGAGGCGCCGACAATCAGCAGCGGCACGCCCATGCCCCACGCCATCGCGAACAGGGCCGCGCCGCCCAGCACCACGTCGCCGGTCTGCGAGATGTACAGCAACGCGCCGGCCAGCGGCGCGGCCACGCACGGCCCGACGATCAGCGCCGACAACGCGCCCATCAGCAACGCGCCGGTGTAACGGCCGCCTGGAATGCGCGACGAGCGCTCGGCCAGCCGCGCCTGGATGCCGGACGGCATCTGGAAGGTGAAGGCATCGAACATCGCCAGCGCCAGCACCGCCAGCAGGATCGCGAACAGGGTCAGGATCCACGGCGTCTGCAGCCACGCGGCCAGGCCCGCGCCGCTCAGGCCGGCGGCCACGCCCAGCGCGGTGTAGACCACCGACATGCCCAGCACGTAGGTTGCCGCCAGCGCCAGGCCGCGGCCGCGCGTCGGGCGTTCCTGACTGGCGCCGCCCAGCACGATCGACGACAGGATGGGAATCATCGGCAGCACGCAGGGCGTGAACGCCAGCAGCAGGCCCAGCACCAGGAACACGCCGGCCGTCTTGATCCAGCCCAATCCGCCCAGCGCATCGGCCAGGCCGGTATCGCCCGCGTTCACCAGCGCGCTCAGGCCGCCGCCCGCAGCGGCCGGCGCGGCCGAGGCGCCCCCGCCGCCCGCCAGCGCGTAGCCGCCCGCCACCGGCGTCAGCTTCACACTGCTGTCCATTGGCGGATAGCACAGGCCGGCATCGGCGCAGCCCTGGCCGGTCAGCGTCAGCGTGAACGGTTGGCCGCCGGGCGTCACCGGCACGCGGATCAGCACGTCCTGGTGATAGACCTCCATGTCCTTCTCGAAGGTCGGGTCGTATTTGACGTCGCCCTTGGGGTAGACCGGCTCGCCCAGCGTGGCCGCACCCAGCGGACTGATGCTGATGCCGAAGCGCTCGCGGTACATGTAGTAGCCTGGCGCCACGCGGAAACGCAGCTCGACGGTATCCGGCGTGGCCATCGCCGCGCTGAAGACGAAGGCCTTTTCGGGTTCGAGGAATTCGGCCTCGGCGCGCGCCGGCGCGTTCCAGGCCAGCCACAGCATGGCCATGGCCAGCAGCGCCAGCAACTTGGGGAAAAAGGCACGCATCGGTGCGCCGGTTCGGACCGCGGGTTGCAACATCAGTCTCTCTTGTTCTGCACGATGGCCGTCTGCTGGCGCACCCAGTCGAGATAGGGCGCGGCGCCGCCGATGACCGGCAGCACGATGATTTCGGGCACGTCGTAGGGATGCATCTGCGCCAGGGCCTGGACCACGGCCTTGTGGCGCGCGTAGGTGGTCTTGATGTGGATGGGGATTTCCTCGGCCCCCTCCACCTCGCCTTGCCACTGGTAGATGGACAGGCCCGGCGCCCCAAGGTTCACGCAGGCGGCCAGGCCATCCTCGACCAGCACGTGAGCGATGCGCTTGGCCAGCAACAGGTCCGGCGCATTGCTGATGACCAGCACGACGTCGTCATCGCGCAACATGGAGCCTCCTGGGAATACCCGTGTGGGATGTAACTCGGGGTATTTTATCGGTATCGCCGCCCGCGTCCGCCGACAATCAGACCCGCGGCCATCGCGCACCCATCCCCTCCGAGGCAAGCATGTCCGATAACTGCCTGTTCTGCCGCATCGCCCGCCACGAGATCCCGGCCCACATCATCCACGAAGACGACCGCCTGATGGCGTTCCTGGACATCCAGCCGGTGCGCCCCGGCCACACGCTCATCATTCCCAAGCAGCACTATCCCTACTACGAGGACATGCCCGCCGACCTGGCCGGCCACATCGTCAACCTGGGGCAGAAGCTCGGCCGCCACATGAAGCGGCTATACGGGGTGGACCGCGTCGGCTTCGCCTTCACCGGCATCCACGTCGCGCATACCCATGCGCATGTGATCCCCATGCACCATCCGCAGGATGTGACCTCGACCCAGTACATCGAGCAGCAGGACCTGACGTTCCGCATGCCGCCGCAGGCGCCCCAGGAGGCCCTGGCGGCCACGGCCGCGCAATTGCGGGGGGAGCTGTACGCCTCATAACGATCGGCGCGCCTGCACTGCCTGGACGGCCCGCAAGCGCCGCGCAAAAAACAAGGGCGGGTCCGAAGACCCGCCCTTGTCGCTTATCTAGACACCGAAACTTATTCGGCGCTGTCCTCAGCGGCCTCATCGACTTCCGGACGGTCGACCAGCTCCATGAAAGCCATGGGCGCGTTGTCGCCTTGACGGAAACCCATCTTCAGCACGCGGGTGTAGCCGCCGTTGCGGGCCGCGTAGCGCGGGCCGATTTCGGCGAACAGCTTCACCACGGCATCGCGATCGCGCAGACGGGCAAAAGCCAGACGCTTGTTCGCGAGGGTGGGTTCTTTACCCAGCGTGATCAGGGGTTCGATGACGCGGCGCAGTTCTTTCGCCTTGGGCAGCGTGGTCTTGATGGCTTCGTGGGTGATCAACGAAACGGCCATGTTGCGGAACATGGCAAGACGGTGACTGCTGGTGCGGTTGAGCTTACGCAAGCCATTACCGTGACGCATGATAAGTATCCTTTGAATCTAATGAAGGCGTTTCCGCCATCGGGTTATCCGGCTCTTCTATCGACCTGCAACCAGGCCGCGGTCCGGTGGAAAACGGTGCATTTTACGACGGTTTCGCAAACCGCCCGGCGGTGAAGCCGGGCGCCGCGGGAAACGCCCCTGCGAGAGGGGCGCCACCCTTGCAAGACTTACGGACGCTCCAGGCCCAGCGGGGGCCAGTTTTCGAGCTTCATGCCCAGCGTCAGGCCGCGTGCAGCCAGGACTTCCTTGATCTCGTTGAGCGACTTGCGACCCAGGTTCGGGGTCTTGAGCAGTTCGTTCTCGGTACGCTGGATCAGGTCGCCGATGTAGTAGATGTTTTCGGCCTTCAGGCAGTTGGCCGAACGCACGGTCAGTTCCAGGTCGTCGACCGGACGCAGCAGCACCGGGTCGATCTGCGGCGTGCCGCGGACCGGGGCTTCGTACGAATCGCCGGCGCCTTCCAGGGCGGCGAAGACCGAGATCTGGTCCATCAGGATGCGAGCCGACTGGCGCACCGCTTCCTCGGGCGAGATGACGCCGTTGGTTTCGATGTCCAGGACCAGCTTGTCCAGGTCGGTGCGCTGTTCCACACGGGCGCTTTCAACCGCGTAGCTGACGCGGCGGACCGGGCTGAACGAGGCGTCCAGAACGATGCGGCCGATGGTGTGGGTGCGGTCTTCCGACAGCGCGCGCACGTTGCCCGGCACGTAGCCGCGGCCCTTCTCGACCTTGATCTGCATTTCCAGCTTGCCCGCGTCCGTCAGGTTGCAGATGGCGTGGCCGGGGTTGATGATCTCGACGTCGTGCGGCAGCTCGATGTCGCTGGCCAGCACGGTGCCGGCGCCGGTCTTGCGCAGGACCAGGGTGACTTCGTCACGGTTGTGCAGCTTGAAGACCACGCCCTTCAGGTTCAGCAGGATGTCGACGACATCTTCGCGAACGCCCGGGATGGTCGAGTATTCGTGCACCACGCCCGTCATCTGGACTTCGGTCGGCGCGTAGCCGGTCATCGAAGACAGCAGGATGCGGCGCAGGGCGTTGCCCAGCGTATGGCCGTAGCCGCGCTCGAACGGCTCCATCACGATCTTGGCATGGTGGGTGCCGACCGGTTCGACTTCAATGGAGCGCGGCTTCAGGAAACCTTGAGTGGACATGTACTGTGTTCCTTTTCAATACCCTCGGCTCGTTACACCGATAAGGCTGATGGACAGGTTGAAACGTGAAACGCGGGCAGCGCAAAAAGCCGCCCGATACTTACCGCAAAGCCCGCCCCGCCAAACGGCGGAAAGCGGGCTGCTGCGAGACTTGCAAACCGGTCGCGAAACCAGCGTGCCAGCACCTTGCGAAGGAGGCGCCGGCAGGCGTGATTAACGCGAGTACAGTTCGACGACCATCGATTCGTTGATGTCGCGAGCGACGTCAGCGCGATCGGGAGCCGACTTGAACGTGCCGGTCAGCTTGGTCGTGTCGACTTCCACCCACTGGGGGATGCCGATGCTGGTGGCCAGGTCGAGCGATTCCTTGATACGGCCTTGCTTCTTGGCCTTTTCGCGGATCGAGATGACGTCGCCAGCCTTGACCAGCATCGAAGCGATGTCGGCGGTGTGGCCGTTCAGTTCGATGGCGCGGTGGCTCACCAGCTGGCGAGCTTCGGCGCGGGTCGAGCCGAAGCCCATGCGGTAGACGACGTTGTCCAGGCGCGATTCCAGCAGCTGGATCAGCGTTTCGCCGGTGTTGCCACGGCGACGCTCGGCTTCAGCGAAGTACTTGCGGAATTGCTTTTCCAGCACGCCGTACATGCGCTTGAGCTTTTGCTTTTCGCGCAGCTGCAGGCCGTAGTCGGAAGTGCGGGCACCCGAAGTGCGGCCGTGTTGGCCAGGCTTGGAATCCAGCTTGCACTTGGAATCCAGCGAGCGGCGGGCGCTCTTCAGGAACAGGTCAGTACCCTCGCGGCGCGAGAGCTTGCATTTGGGTCCAATATAACGTGCCATGTGGATTCCCTTTAGATACGACGACGCTTCGGCGGAC
This sequence comes from Achromobacter dolens, assembly GCF_902859745.1. Lineage (GTDB taxonomy): Bacteria > Pseudomonadota > Gammaproteobacteria > Burkholderiales > Burkholderiaceae_B > Achromobacter > Achromobacter dolens. The sequence goes on from NZ_CADIJW010000023.1 coordinate 25,649, forward strand.
GGCAGCCGTTGTGCGGAACGGGCGTGATGTCGGCGATGGACGAGATCTTGATGCCCAGCGCGTTCAGGGCGCGGACCGACGATTCACGGCCGGGGCCGGGGCCCTTGATACGCACTTCCAGCGTCTTGATGCCGTATTCCAGCGCGACACGGCCGGCCGTTTCAGCGGCGACCTGCGCGGCGAACGGGGTCGACTTACGCGAACCCTTGAAGCCAGCACCGCCCGACGTGGCCCACGACAAAGCGTTGCCCTGACGGTCGGTGATGGTGATGATGGTGTTGTTGAACGAAGCGTGAACGTGCGCGATGCCGTCCGAGACGTTCTTCTTGACCTTTTTGCGCACGCGCGAAGCGCCGCTGGTGGAAGCTTTCGCCATAATCCAGTTCCTCGATTATTTCTTCAGGGACGCAGCAGCACGACGCGGGCCCTTGCGGGTGCGGGCGTTGGTGCGAGTGCGCTGGCCGCGCACGGGCAGGCCGCGCTTGTGGCGCATGCCGCGGTAGGTTCCCAGGTCGATCAAACGCTTGATCGAGAGCTGCACTTCACGACGCAGGTCACCTTCGACCGTGAACACACCAACGTGTTCGCGGACGCGTTCCAGTTCAGCGTCGCTCAGATCCTTGACCTTTTTGTCAAACGGGACGTTAGCCGCTTCGCAGATCTTGCGAGCGCGCGTACGACCGATGCCAAAAATGGCGGTCAGGCCGATCTCGGCGTGCTGATGCGGCGGAATGTTAATGCCAGCAATACGGGCCATGACTGTTCCTTGAATAAATCCGTTGCGTAGTCGCTAACCCGAGTTAGCCTTGACGCTGCTTGTGACGCGGGTCGGTGCAGATAACGCGCACCACGCCGTGACGTTTGATAACTTTGCAGTTGCGGCAGATCCGCTTAACCGATGCCATTACTTTCATGGTTGACTCCTAATTTTCCGTAATCCGGTTTCGCTCACTTGGAGCGGAAAACAATCCTGGCTCGCGTCAGGTCATAGGGCGTGAGCTCCACTGTGACCTTGTCACCCGGCAGGATCCGGATGTAATGCATACGCATCTTGCCGGAAATATGGCCCAACACCACGTGGCCGTTTTCGAGCTTGACGCGAAATGTCGCGTTCGGGAGGTTCTCAAGAACCTCGCCTTGCATCTGAATGACGTCGTCCTTGGACATCTTTTGCTTACCGCATCGGCAAACCCGCGCCCTTGAAGTTAGCCTTCTTGAGCAACGAGTCGTACTGGTGAGACATCATGTAGGCCTGGACCTGCGCCATGAAATCCATCGTCACCACCACAATAATCAACAGAGACGTACCACCGAAGTAGAAGGGGACGTTCCACCGCATCACCAGGAATTCCGGCAACAGGCACACCAACGTGATGTAGATGGCACCTGCGAGCGTCAGACGCATCAGGATCTTGTCGATGTAGCGGGCCGTCTGTTCGCCCGGACGGATGCCCGGAACAAACGCACCACTCTTCTTCAGGTTGTCCGCCGTTTCGCGGCTGTTGAACACCAGAGCCGTGTAGAAAAAGCAGAAGAAAATAATCGCGACCGAATACAGCGTGATGTAGAGCGGTTGACGAGGCGACAGGGCCGCAGCCAGGTCGCTAAGCCAGCGCATGTTCTCACTGCTGGAGAACCAGCTCGTGATCGTGGCCGGGAACAGGATGATCGACGACGCGAAGATCGGCGGAATCACCCCGGCCATGTTCAGCTTCAGCGGCAGGTGCGAGCTTTGACCACCGTAGACCTTGTTGCCGACCTGACGCTTGGCGTAGTTCACCGTGATCTTGCGCTGTCCGCGTTCCACGAACACCACAAAAGCGGTAACCAGCACCACCAGGGCCACGATGAACAGTGCCGACAGCACGGACATCGCGTTGGTGCGGACCAGGTCCAACAGTGCAGCCAGCGCCGCGGGCAGGCCCGCAACGATACCTGCGAAGATCAGGATGGAAATCCCGTTGCCGAGACCGCGCTCCGTGATCTGCTCACCCAGCCACATGACGAACATGGTGCCGGTGACCAGGGTCACGACGGTCGTGAAGCGAAACAGCATGCCCGGATCGATCACAAGTCCCTGCTGGGACTCAAGCGCAACCGAAATGCCCACTGCCTGCACCAGCGCCAGCACGACCGTGCCGTAGCGGGTGTATTGGGTAATCTTCCGACGGCCGGCCTCGCCCTCTTTCTTGAGCGCTTCCAGCGACGGCACCACCACCGACATCAACTGCATGATGATGGATGCCGAAATGTACGGCATGATCCCCAGGGCAAAAATCGAGAAGCGCGAGAGCGCCCCGCCCGAGAACATGTTGAACAGGCCCAGGATCCCGCCCTGGTTCTGGCGGAACAAGTCCGCCAGCGCGTCCGGGTTGATACCCGGAACGGGGATGTGTGTACCCAAACGGTAAACCACCAGGGCGAGCACCAGGAACACGAGGCGGCGCTTGAGGTCGCCGTACCGCGTTCCGGTTTTACCCAATGCCTGCGCGTTAGCCACTCGTCACCTCGTGATCAAGCAAGCGAGCCGCCCGCGGCTTCGATGGCGGCGCGAGCGCCAGCCGTCGCGGTAATGCCCTTGAGCACGACCTTGCGCGAGAGTTCACCCGACTTGATGACCTTGGCGTAACGAACCGCCTGGCCAATCACGCCAGCCGCCTTCAGCACTTGCACGTCGATTTCGTCGACGGGCACGGCTTGCAGGTCCGACAGACGGACTTCGGCGTACAGGTGCTGACCGAGCGGGGTGAAACCACGCTTGGGCAGGCGACGCTGCAGCGGCATTTGACCGCCTTCGAAGCCAACCTTATGGAAACCGCCCGAACGCGACTTCTGACCCTTGTGACCACGGCCGGCGGTCTTACCCAGACCCGAACCGATGCCACGGCCGACGCGGCGCTTGGCGTGCTTGCTGCCCTCGGCGGGCTTCAGCGTATTAAGTTGCATATCCGACATGGTGATTCCTTAGGCTTCCGAGACGGAAACGAGATAATCCACCTTACGGATCATCCCACGCACCTCGGGCGTATCGACCAGCACGCGGCTGCTGTTGATACGGCCCAAGCCCAGACCGCGAACCGTGTCACGGTGCGATTGCTTGGTACCGATCACGGAGCGCACGAGGGTCACTTTGATCTGCTTCTGAGCCATGATTTACCCCAGGATCTCTTCGACGGTCTTGCCGCGCTTGGCAGCAACATCCGCCGGGGTCAGGGAGGCGCGCAGGCCATTCAACGTGGCGCGAACCATGTTGTAGGGGTTGCTCGAGCCCAGGCTCTTGGCAACCACGTTACGCACACCCATCACTTCGAAAATAGCGCGCATCGGGCCGCCGGCGATGACGCCGGTACCTTCAGCAGCGGGCGAAATCAGCACGGTGGCGGCGCCATGCTTGCCGACCACGGTGTGGTGCAGCGTGCCGTTCTTCAGGGCCACCTTGAACATGCCGCGACGGGCCTGTTCCATAGCCTTCTGAACCGACACCGGCACTTCACGCGCCTTGCCCTTGCCCATGCCGACGCGGCCATCGCCATCGCCAACCACGGTCAGCGCGGCAAAGCTCATGGTGCGACCACCCTTGACCACTTTGCTCACGCGGTTGACCGCGATCATCTTTTCGCGGAGGCCGTCATCGTTCTCTTTTTCCGCGGCGTTCTTGCCTTGTACTTTAGCCATTTGACAGATCCTCGCTTAGAACTTCAGGCCGGCTTCACGCGCGGCATCGGCCAGCGCTTTCACGCGGCCATGGTAACGAAAGCCCGAGCGATCGAAAGCGACCAGTTCGATACCGGCAGCCTTGGCCTTTTCAGCCACGCGCTTGCCAACCAGCGAAGCGGCGGCCTTGTTGCCACCTTGGCCGGTCTGGCCAGCCAACTGGGCGCGCACTTCGGCTTCCACCGTCGAGGCGCTGACCAGAACGCGATCGCCTTCCGGCGAAATGATATTGGCGTAGATGTGCTGGTTCGAGCGGAAAACCGAGAGGCGATGAACGCGCAGCTCGTTGATCTTCCGGCGGGTCGGAACCGCACGACGCAAACGGGAAACTTTTTTGTCCATGATTCGTCCTTGCGTGCGCCGTTATTTCTTCTTGGTTTCTTTGATGACGACGCGTTCGTCCGAGTAACGCACGCCCTTGCCCTTGTAGGGTTCGGGTTCGCGGTACGCGCGGATTTCAGCGGCCACCTGACCGACGACTTGCTTGTTGGAGCCCTTGATGACGATTTCCGTCTGGGTGGGGCATTCGGCCTTGATACCGGCCGGCAACTTGTGCAAAACGTCGTGCGAGAAACCGAGCTGCAGCTTAACGGCGTCGCCTTGAATCGAGGCGCGGTAACCCACGCCAACCAGATTCAGCTTGCGCTCGAATCCCTTGCTCACGCCGTTGACCATGTTGGCCACCAGCGCGCGCACGGTACCCGACATGGCGTTGGCGTGACGGGTTTCGTTGGCGGCGACAAACGTCAGCTTGCCGTTGTCCAACTGAACCGTAACGTCGCCAGTCAGGGCTTGGGTCAGGGAACCCAGCGGGCCCTTGACGGTGATCTGATCCTGCTTGATGTCGGCTTCGACACCCTTGGGCAGGTCGACCGGATACTTAGCGATACGTGACATTCGAATTTCTCCTTAGGCCACGTAGCACAGCACTTCGCCGCCGACGCCGTTGGCGCGAGCCTTACGGTCGGTCATGACGCCGCGCGAGGTCGACACGATAGCCACGCCCAGGCCGTTCATGACCTGAGGAATGCTGGTACGGCCCTTGTAGATACGCAGACCGGGGCGCGAAACGCGTTCGATGCGCTCGATGACCGGACGGCCAGCGTAGTACTTCAGGGTGATCTCGAGCTCAGGCTTGGCCTGGGTGCCCTTGATTTCAAAGCTGTCGATGTAGCCTTCGTCCTTCAGCACGGCGGCAATGGCCGCCTTCAGCTTCGAGGAGGGCATGCTCACCGTAACTTTGTCCACTTGCTGCGCATTGCGAATGCGGGTCAGCATATCGGCGATGGGATCGCTCATGCTCATATTCTTTCTCCTACCAGCTGGCCTTGGTGATGCCGGGGATTTCACCCTTCATCGCCATTTCACGCAGTTTGTGGCGCGTCAGGCCGAACTTGCGGAACACACCGCGCGGACGACCGGTGACCACGCAACGGTTACGTTGACGCGTCGGGTTGGCATTGCGCGGCAGCTGTTGCAGCTTGAGCCGAGCTTGGTAACGTTCTTCGTCGGTCTTCGACTGGTCGTCGATGATCGACTTCAACTCAGCGCGCTTGGCGGCGAACTTGTCAGCCAGCTTGGCGCGCTTGATGTCGCGATTGATGAGGGAAAGTTTAGCCACGTCATCAGCCCCTTAGTTACGGAACGGGAAGCTGAAGGCCGTCAACAGCGCCTTGGCTTCTTCGTCGGTCTTCGCGGTGGTGGTGATGCTGATGTTCAGCCCACGCAGCGCGTCGATCTTGTCGTACTCGATTTCGGGGAAAATGATCTGCTCTTTCACCCCGATGTTGTAGTTGCCACGGCCGTCGAAAGCACGACCCGAGATGCCGCGGAAGTCGCGCACGCGAGGCAGCGCAACCGCCACCAGGCGATCCAGGAATTCGTACATGCGTTGACCACGCAGCGTGACCATGCAACCGATCGGGTAGTTTTCGCGGATCTTGAAACCGGCGATAGCCTTCTTGGTCTTGGTCACGACAGGCTTTTGGCCAGCGATCTTGGTCAGGTCCGAGACAGCGTGCTCGATGACCTTCTTGTCGGCGACGGCTTCCGAGACACCCATGTTCAGGGTGATCTTGGTGATGCGCGGCACTTCCATGGCGCTCTTGTAGCCGAACTTGGCCTGCAGGTCGCCAGCGACCTTGCTCTTGTAGAAATCTTGCAAACGAGACATGTCTATCGCCCCTTACGCCTTGGCGCCGACAACGGCACCATTGGAACGGAACACGCGAACCTTGCGGCCTTCGACTTCTTGCACGCCGACGCGGTCGCCACGACCGGTGGCGGGGTTGAAGAGCGCCACATTCGAGATGTGGATCGGCATGGTCTTTTCGACGATGCCACCCGGGTTGTTGGCCATCGGGTTGGCTTTCACGTGCTTCTTGACGACGTTGACGCCTTCGACCAGGACGTGGTCGGCATCGACGCGCGCCAGCACGGTACCGCGACGCTTCTTGTCGCGGCCGGTCAGGACGATGACTTCGTCGCCTTTACGAATGTTGTTCATCGTAGGGCTCCTTACAGCACTTCCGGGGCCAGCGACACGATCTTCATGAACTTCTCGGTACGCAGTTCACGCGTAACGGGTCCGAAGATGCGGGTGCCGATGGGCTCCAGCTTGGCATTGAGCAACACGGCGGCATTGCCACCGAAACGAATCAGCGAACCGTCCTTACGGCGCACGCCCTTGGCGGTACGAACCACCACGGCATTGTAAATTTCGCCTTTCTTGACGCGTCCGCGCGGAGCCGCATCTTTGACGCTCACCTTGATGATGTCGCCGATACCGGCATAACGGCGCTTGGAGCCACCGAGCACCTTAATGCACATGACATGACGCGCACCAGTGTTATCGGCCACGTCCAGCGTGGTCTGCATTTGGATCATGATTTTTCCTGTTCCAACTTAACTGGAAATACGGTTTTCCCCAAAAAAGGGAACACTGCAATTCCTGCCAGTTTTGGTCCCGTCAGGTCAGCCGCCCTGCTTTGTTGCTGGCTGGTCTTGAGCTTTCGCCCTGAAACCATCAGCTGGTGGCAACGCAACGACCCTGGGTTGAAATCCTGCGGGTATTCCCCCAACACGTTGGCCCGGCTAGTTCCAGGCCAATCGACAATCTGGGAAAGCTGACCATTCTAGCCTGGTTAGATTTTGAGCGCAAGGCCTTTGTTGAGATAGTGAGCAAATACGCGACAGCGCCTGTGGACAACCGTCGCGTTTCCCCCCGGTCAGGGGCCGAATTAATCCGCCCCCGTTTTATCCCGGTAGTAATTGCGTTCCCAGGCGTCGTGGTTCGCCTTGCCGCGCCGGATCTCGTCGGTGAACGGCGCCGCCATCAACACCAGCCGGTTCAGCCAGCGGATCGGCGCCCGGCAGGGACGTTCGAAGTCGACGAACAACACCGCGCGGGTGCCGTCCGTGTCATTGTGCACCTGGTGCGGATAGAGGTCGTCGAACACCACGGCCTCGCCTTCCTTCCAGTGGTAGCGCTCGCCGCCCACCTCGATCCAACAGCGTTCGGCCGGCTGCGGCACCAGCAGCCCCAGGTGCAGGCGCAGGACGCCGTTGTAGGGGCCGGTGTGCAGCGGAATGCGCTTGCCCGGCTCGAGGATGGAATAGAACGCGGTGCGCAGGCCGGGAATCTCGCGCAGCGCCTGGGCGGTGGCCGGACAGCGCGCCAGGTTGCGGTCCGAGCGCAGGCCGTAGCCCATGAAGACGAAGGTCTTCCACTGGTCGTCGGAGGTAATCATGCCGACATCCGGGGACAGTTCATGGAAGGACGGCAACTGCTCGCGCTCGGCCAGCAGGGCCATCAGCTCGGCGCGGATCGCGGGCGCCTGCGCCTCGAGGCGGGCGATCCAGGGGAACTGGCGGTTCTGGAAGATCGGGTGGTCCCCCACCAGGGAGGCTCGCGCGATGCGGTGGCGCAACCAGTCGATGAAACGGAAGAAGACGCGGGAATAGACACTGGGCTGGCTGGGCGGACGCGTATCGGCAGGTTGCACAATAGGTATCTATATAGACTTCCAAAGATGCATCATTTTGTCCATGGCGCACCCGGGGCGCAAGTGCCGGCCATTGGCTCCTAGCCGGCGACGGAGATTGGCCCTCCCCGCGGCGGACAAGCTGGTTTAGACTGGCATGGGCGATTGCGATCGCTACCCACTCCTATTTCGCAAGGAAAGACAGGCATGTATGAACAGTTGGCGCTGTATATCGACGGCGAATTCGTCGCCGGCGAGGGCAGGCGCACCCAGGACGTCATCAACCCGGCCACGCTGGAAGTGCTCGGCCAGCTGCCTCACGCCACCGAAGCGGATCTGGACCGTGCGCTAGCCGCCGCCCAGCGCGCGTTCGAATCCTGGAAGAAGTCTTCTCCCATGGATCGTTCGGCCATCCTGCGCAAGGTCGCCACCCTGTCGCGCGAGCGCGCCAAGGAAATCGGCCGCAACATGACGCTGGACCAGGGCAAGCCGCTGGCCGAGGCCATCGGCGAAGTCACCTCCTGCGCCGAACACGCCGACTGGCACGCCGAGGAATGCCGCCGCATCTACGGCCGCGTGATCCCGCCGCGCAACCCGGACGTGCGCCAGATCGTGGTGCGCGAGCCGATCGGCGTCTGCGCCGCCTTCACGCCCTGGAACTTCCCCTACAACCAGGCCATCCGCAAGATCGCCGCCGCTCTCGGCGCCGGCTGCACGGTGGTGCTGAAGGGTCCGGAAGACTCGCCCAGTGCCGTCATGGCGATCGCCCGCATGTTCCACGACGCCGGCCTGCCCAAGGGCTGCCTGAACATCGTCTGGGGCGAACCGGCCAAGATTTCCGACTACCTGATTCGTTCGCCGATCGTGCGCAAGGTGTCGTTCACCGGTTCCGTGCCGGTGGGCAAGCAGTTGGCGGCGCTGGCCGGCGCGCACATGAAGCGCGTCACCATGGAACTGGGCGGCCACTCGCCGGTGCTGGTGTTCGACGACGCCGACATCGACCGCGCCGCCACCATGCTGGCCAAGTTCAAGGTGCGCAACGCCGGCCAGGTGTGCGTCTCGCCGACCCGTTTCTACGTCCAGAACGGCGCCTACGAGCAATTCCTGGCGCGTTTCTCCGACGTGCTCAAGAACATCAAGGTCGGCGACGGCCTGGAAGCCGGGACCGACATGGGCCCGCTGGCGCACGAGCGCCGCGTGCCCGCCATGAGCGCCTTCATCGACGACGCCAAGAAGCATGGCGGCAAGGTGGTCGTCGGCGGCGGCCCGCTGGACCGCAAGGGCTTCTTCTTCGCCCCCACCGTGGTGACCGACCTGCCCGACAACTCCATGCTGATGACCGAGGAACCCTTCGGCCCGGTGGCGCCGGTGGTCCGCTTCACCGACACCGATGAAGTGCTGGCGCGCGCCAACAGCCTGCCGTTCGGCCTGTCTTCCTACGTCTTCACCAATTCGCTGCAGACCGCCACCAAGGTCTCCAACGGCCTGGAAGCCGGCATGGTCAACATCAACCATTTCGGCAGCGCGCTGGCCGAGACGCCGTTCGGCGGCATCAAGGACAGCGGCATCGGCAGCGAAGGCGGACTGGAAACGTTCGACGGCTACCTGGTCACCAAGTTCATCACGCACATCTGATCGCTATTGTTCGCGACAAGGCCCGCGCAAGCGGGCCTTTTTCATTGCTGCGCCGCACGCCACTCGCGCGGCGACACGCCGAAGCGGCGCCTGAACAGGCGGCTGAAATGCGAGGGGTGGGCAAAGCCGGCCTGGTACGCCAGTTCGGCGATGCCGCGGTGACGCTGGGCCGGGTTCAGCAGCAGTTCGCGGCAGCGCTCCAGGCGCTGATCGAAGACGAAACTTTCCACCGAGAGGTCGCCCGCCTGGAAGACGCGGTGCAGGTAGGCCACCGACAGGCCGCAGCCCTGCGCCACCCGCTGCGGCGACAGCGCCGGGTCGGCCAGGTGCTGGCGAATATAGGCCATGGCGCGCTGGCGATGCGCCATGGTCACGCTGCTGTCGGCTTGCGACGCATGCCCCTGCCCCGGCTGCACCAGGAACAGCACGATCAGGTCGACCAGCCGTTCGCCCAGTTCGGCCGCTTCCGCCGGCGACCAACCGTCCAGCCCCTTGAAAAGGTGGTCCATGTAGCTGGCCAGCATCGCGCCGCGTGGCGACCCGTCGTCGACGCGCAGCTTGTAGAAGGGACCGATGCGCGAATCGCGCTGAGACAGCGCGCTGCGCGGGAACGACACGCTCAGGCTGCGGTAGCCGTCGGCGCCAAGCGCGGTCGCCTGGTACGGCAGGCTCTGGTTCATCAGGTAGACGCAGCCGGGCTCGACCTGGAATTCGCGGCCCTGCTGCACCACGGCCAGCGGCCCGGCCAGAGGCAGACCGAAGGTGTAGAACTCCTGGTCCAGCCGCGAGGCATTGCCGGGCGTGCGCTCGATCCTCTGTCCCTGATAGTGCAGGTCGTTGAACTGCAGGCTGGCGCGCCGCACATAGCGCACGTGGCCGGCGAATTGGCCGGCCTGGCCATGGTGCACCTCGAACGGCCCGAAGGCATCCGACAGGGCCGCGCGCCATTGCTCGTACCGCTCGGCGCCAGCAACGGCCGAAGTGGCGAATTCCGTGTCGGGCATGGCGCGGTCTCCTGGTTCGCGGGGTCGCCGGGGGCTCGTGACCCTGCGTCTACATATTCTTGACTCACCCTGCCGCGGGCGGTCCGGCGCATTGTGGCCGCGCCTGGCGCAAGTCTATAGTCAGCGCCACAAGCATACAACCTGGACAACCCGGGAGGAGACGCATGGCCAACGCGCCCGCACAGGCCGCTCGCCACACGCCGGCTTCGCGCTATCTGCGCTGCGAAGGCCGCGAGCTGCATTACACCGAATGGGGCCGTCCGGACGCCCCCGCGCTCATCATGTGGCACGGCCTGGCCCGGACCGGCCGCGACTTCGACGAACTGGCGCAGGCGCTGGCCGGCGACTACCGCATCCTCTGCCCCGACACGATCGGCCGTGGGCTGTCGCAATGGAGCCCCGATCCGGTGGCCGAGTACCGGCTGGATTTCTACGCCCGGCTGGCGCGCGCCCTGCTCGACGGCCTGGGGCTGGGCCGGGTGCGCTGGGTCGGCACCTCGATGGGCGGCGCCACCGGCATGTACGCCGCCGCCACCACGCTCAAGGACCGCATCACACACCTGGTGGTCAACGACATCGGGCCGTCGCTGCCGCAGCCGGCCATCGACCGCATCATGGCCTATGCCGGCAACCCGCCGGCCTTCGACACCGTCACCGAACTGGAATCCTGGCTGCGCGCCGCCTACAAGCCGTATGGCTGGCAGAGCGACGAGCAATGGCGCCGCATGGCCGAGACCTCGGTGCGCCGCCTGCCCGACGGCCGGGTCACGGCGCACTACGATCCGGCCATCGTCGGGCAGTTCCAGCATCATCCGGCGGACTACGAGCGCTGGACCGAATACGACACGCTGCGCATGCCGCTGCTGCTGCTGCGCGGCGCCGATTCCGACCTGCTGCTGCCCGAGGTGGCCGAGGCCATGACCCGCCGCGGCCCGCGCGCGCGGCGCATCGATTTTCCGGATTGCGGCCACGCGCCAGCGCTGAACGTCGCGCCGCAGATCGAGGCCGTCCGCCAATTTCTCGCCACGCCGGCCGCCGACGCAGCCGCCGGCGTCCACTAGGACCAAGGAGACTCCCATGAAACGCATCCTGCTCGCCGCGCTGGCCGGCCTGTGCCTGAGTTCGGCCGCCATGGCAAAGGACTTCGTCGTGGCGCACGTCTACGACAAGACCGGGCCGCTGGAGGCCTACGCCAAGCAGACCCACAACGGCCTGATGCTGGGCCTGGAATACGCCACGCAAGGCACCATGACGGTGGCCGGGCGCAAGATCCGCGTGATCGAGAAGGACAACCAGGGCAAGCCCGACGTCGCCCGCGCCCAGCTCGCCTCGGCCTACGCTGACGACAATGCCGACATCGCGGTGGGCCCGACCTCGTCGGGCGTGGCGCTGGCCATGCTGCCGATCGCCGAGGAGTACGAGAAGATCCTGCTGGTGGAACCGGCGGTGGCCGATTCGATCACCGGCGACAAGTGGAACAAGTACATCTTCCGCACCGGCCGCAATTCATCGCAGGACGCCATCGCCAACGCCGTCGCCTTCGACCAGCCGGACACGTCCATTGCCATGCTGGCACAGGACTACGCGTTCGGCCGCGACGGCGTCAAGGCCTTCAAGGGCGCGCTCAAGCAGGCCAGGATCGTGCACGAGGAATACCTGCCGGCCAACGCCACCGACTTCACCGCCGGCGCGCAACGCCTGTTCGACGCGCTCAAGGATAAGCCGGGCCGCAAGATCATCTTCATCCTGTGGGCCGGCGCCGGCAATCCGTTCAAGATCGCCGATCTCGACCCCAAGCGCTTCGGCATCGAGATCGCCACCGGCGGCAACACGTTGGCCGCGATGACGCCGCTCAAATCGCTGGCCGGCATGGAAGGCGCGACCTATTACTACTACGGCATCCCCAGGAACCCGATCAACGACTGGCTGGTGGCCGAGCACCAGAAGCGCTACGGCCAGCCGCCGGACTTCTTCACCGCGGGCGGCATGTCCGCCGCCATCGCCATCGTCACCGCGCTGAACAAGAGCGCCGGCAAGAGCGACACCGACACGCTCATCAAGACAATGGAAGGCATGAGCTTCGACACGCCCAAGGGCAAGATGACCTTCCGCCCGGAAGACCACCAGGCCATGCAGTCGATGTACCACTTCCGCATCAAGAACGATGCCTCGGTGCCGTGGGCGGTGCAGGATCTGGTCAAGGAAATCACGCCCGACCAGATGGCGGTGCCGATCCAGAACAAACGCTGAGCCCTGCCCTTCATGCTGGAAACCCAATCGCTCACGATCCGCTTCGGCGGCCATGTGGCCGTCAACGCGGTGAGCTGCCGCTTCGCGCCGGGCAGCCTGACGGCCATCGTCGGGCCCAACGGCGCGGGCAAGACCACCTATTTCAACCTGATCTCGGGACAACTGCGCGCCAGCGCCGGCTCGGTGCGCCTGAATGGCCGCGACCTGACCGGGCTGTCGGCGCCGGCGCGCATGCATGCCGGCCTGGGGCGCGCCTTCCAGTTGACACAGCTTTTCCCGCGCCTGTCGGTGCGCGAGAACGTGCGGCTGGCGTTGCAGTCGCGCCAGCAGGGCCTGGGCTGGCGGCAGATCCGCTTCTGGCGCACGTGGGACGATGATCGGACACTGCTGACGCGCGCCGACGCGCTGCTCGAACGCACCCGCCTGACGGCCCGCCGCGACCAGGCCGCGGCCGACCTGCCGCACGGCGACCAGCGCAAACTCGAGATCGCCATGCTGATCGCGCTGGAGCCGCAGGTGTTCATGTTCGACGAGCCCACCGCCGGCATGAGCGTGGACGATGTGCCCGTGGTGCTGGACCTGATTCGCGAGATCAAGGCCGACGCCTCCAAGACGATCCTGCTGGTGGAACACAAGATGGACGTGGTGCGCGAACTGGCGGACCGCATCGTGGTGCTGCACAACGGCGAATTGATGGCCGACGGCGAGCCCGCCGAGGTGATCGCCTCGCCGATCGTGCAGCAGGCCTACCTGGGCGCCGCCCTGCCGGAGAAGACGACATGAGCGGCGCCACCTTGCTGGAACTGAAGGACGTGCACACGCACATCGGCGCGTATCACATCCTGCACGGCGTGGATCTGTCGGTGCCGGCCGCCGGCGTCACCATGCTGCTGGGCCGCAACGGCGCCGGCAAGACCACCACGCTGCGCACCGTCATGGGCCTGTGGAAGGCGACGCAGGGCCACATCGGCTTTGATGGCGCCGCGGTCGTCGGCCCGGGCGTGCGCACCTCGCCGCCCGACATGGCGCGCCAGGGCATCGCCTACGTACCGGAGAACATGGGCATCTTCGCCGACCTGTCGGTCAAAGAGAACATCCTGCTGGCCGCGCGCCAGGCGCGCAGCGCCGCGCAGTTGGACACCGCGCGGCTGGAATGGATCTTCGGCTTCTTTCCCGCGCTCAGGAAATTCTGGCTGTACCCCGCCGGCAAGCTGTCGGGCGGCCAGAAGCAGATGCTGGCCGTGGCGCGCGCCATCATCGAACCGCGCCGCCTGCTGCTGGTCGACGAGCCCAGCAAGGGCCTGGCGCCCGCCATCATACAGAACATGATCGACGCCTTCATGGAACTCAAGCAGGCCTCCACCACCATCCTGCTGGTGGAGCAGAACTTCAACTTCGCGCGCCAGGTGGGCGACCACGTCGCGGTCATGGACAACGGCCGGGTGGTGCACGCCGGCGGCATGGCCGAACTGGCGCAGGACGACGCGTTGCAGACCCGGCTACTGGGCCTGTCGCTGGGAGCGCATCAGTGAGCGCCGCCGATATCGATACACCCCTGCCGCAGACCCGCGCCGACCTGCGCCCGGTGCTGCTGGTGCTGGCGCTGGCCGCCATCGCGCTGCCGCTGGTGGGTTCATTCTCGACCTGGGTGACGCTGACCTTCGCCGGGCTGGCGATGGGCATGATCATCTTCATCGTCGCCTCGGGCATGACATTGGTGTTCGGCCTGATGGACGTGCTGAACTTCGGCCACGGCCTGTTCATCGCCATCGGCGCCTACATGGCTGCCACGGTCCTCGGCGCGATGTCCGACTGGACCCAGTCCGGCAGCCTGTGGCTGAACCTGGCCGCGGTGCTGCCCGCCCTGATCGTCGGCATGCTGGTGGCCGGCGCGGTGGGCGTGGCATTCGAGCGCGTGATCGTGCGGCCGGTCTATGGCCAGCACCTCAAGCAGATCCTCATCACCATGGGCGGCATGATCATCGGCGAAGAGATCATCAAGATGCTGTGGGGCCCGCAGACGCTGTCGCTGCCTCTGCCCGAGGCGTTGCGCGGCGCGCTGCTGGTCGGCGATGCGGCCATCGAGAAATTCCGCATCGTCGCGCTGGTGGTGGGCCTGGTGGTGCTGGGCGGCATGCTGTGGCTGCTGAACCGCACCAAGCTCGGCCTGCTGATCCGCGCCGGCGTCGAAGACCGCGAGATGGTCGAAAGCCTGGGCTACCGCATCCGCCATCTGTTCGTCGGCGTGTTCGTGGCCGGCTCGATGCTGGCCGGCCTGGGCGGCGTGCTGTGGGGGCTGTACCAGCAGTCCATCGTGCCGCAACTGGGCGCGCAGGTGAACGTGCTGATCTTCATCGTCATCATGATTGGCGGCCTGGGGTCGACGGTGGGCTGCCTGATCGGCGCGCTGCTGGTGGGGCTGATGGCCAATTACACGGGCTTCCTGATACCCAAGGCCGCGCTGTTCTCGAACATCGCGCTGATGGTCGCCATCCTCCTGTGGCGACCGCAGGGCGTGTACCCGGTCACGAATCGCTAGGAATCGCACTCATGTCCTTCCGCCTGCTTTCCGGCGACCCGCCGCGCAGCGCGCTGCTGGCGGTCATGCTGGTCGCCATCGTCATCGCGCTGGCCGCCGCGCCGTTTCTGTTTCCCGGCCCCAAGTCGCTGGCCGTGGCGGCCAAGATCCTGGTGTTCGTGATCCTGGTGGCCAGCTATGACCTGCTGCTGGGCTACACCGGCATCGTCAGCTTCGCCCACACCATGTTCTTCGGCATCGGCGCCTATGGCGTGGCGATCGCCAGCCTGCGCCTGGACGCCAACTGGCTGTCGGTGCTGGCGGGGACGGCCGCGGGACTGGCCGTGTCGCTGGTGTTCGCGCTGGTGATCGGGCTGGCCAGCCTGCGCGTGCGCGCCATCTTCTACGCCATGATCACGCTGGCGGTCGCGGCGGCGTTCCAGACGCTGGTGTCACAGCTATCCGACCTGACCGGCGGCGAGGACGGCCTGAACTTCAAGGTGCCGCAGATGCTGCGCCCGGCCTACCGGCCATTCGCCGAGCCGCTGTTCGGCGTGACCATCGACGGCCGCATCATCACCTACTACCTGATCGCCGCCGTCTGCGTGGCGCTGTTCCTGATGCTGCTGCGCATCGTCAATTCGCCGTTCGGCCGGGTGCTGCAGGCGATACGCGAGAATCCGTTCCGCGCCGAGGCCATCGGCTACCGCACGGTGCTGTACCGCAGCCTGTCGAACCTGCTGGCGGCGGCCTTCGCCACGCTGGCCGGCGCGCTATATGCGCTATGGCTGCGCTACAACGGCCCAGACACCTCGCTGTCGTTCGAGATCATGCTCAACATCCTGCTGATGGTGGTGATCGGCGGCATGGGCACGATGTACGGCGCGGTAATCGGCGCCAGCCTGTTCGTGTTCGCGCAGAGCTATCTGCAGGACGGACTGCACGTGATCCATGACGCCGTCGCCGGCGTGGCGCCGCTGGCGCTGCTGTTCGAGCCGGACCGCTGGCTGCTGTGGCTGGGCATCCTGTTCGTGCTGTCGGTGTACTACTTCCCGACCGGGATAGCCGGGCGCTTGCGTGAGCTGGCGCGGCGGCGCTGACTGCCGGGCAGGAATGCGGTGTGGCGCCAGTCACACCGCATCCCGCGCGCGTCACTTCACGCGGCTGCGCAGGTCATCCACGCTGCGCTTGACCTCGTCGATGCGGTGTTGCAGGTCATCGACCTTGCGGCCGCCGGAATCATTGGCGCTGCCCAGTTGCGACACGCTGCGCGACAGCTTGTCCAACTCGTTTTTCTGGCTGTCCACCTGCCGTGACAGCTTGTCCAGTTCGCCCTTCTGGCTGTCGCTGCTGCGGCCGCCGTCGCCCTGTCGGCGTTCCAGGTTGGCGATCTTCTGCGCCTGCTCCTCGATCTTGCGATTGAGCGCATCATTGCTGGCGCGCAACTGCTCCAACGCCTTGCCCTGATCGGCGACACGCTGCACCAGATTCTCCAGATCGCGCACGGTCATGCCGGCGCGCACCCGGCTGTCGTTGCCGACGACCACCAGGCTGTCGTCCCAGGGACGGGAAATGACCTGGTCCTTCAACACCGCCTGGGCCGAGGCGGCAAAGGCCGCCGAGCCTGTGGCGACCAGTAGCGCCAACCGCAACAACGCGACTTTCGAGACCGTGACACGCATATGCCTGACTCCTGATGGGGACGCTGTCCAGGCGCGGTTCGCGCCAGGTGGCCAGTTATATCAGGCCGATCGCGGTCCGATCGCGGCGCGCATTCGACAGTTGCTTCGGCGGGTTTCAAAGGACGGCGCCGCGCGGCGCCAGGCGGACAGAACGCCTAGCGCCCGCCCTGCCGCATCGTGTCGGCATCGCGCCGCAGATCATTGACCCGACGCTGCATCGTGTCCACGCTGCGCTGCGCGGCGCCGCCCAGTTGCGAGCCCGACGGCGTCGGCGCGAGCGGCGCCATGTTCATCGGCGCGCCGTTGTTCAGGGGGATCATCGCCGGCGGATAGGGGTCGACCGTGGCCGGCTTCTGCGTCAAGAGGCGCTCCAGCACCTGCAGTCGGTCGCGCTGCGCCTGCAACGCGCGTTCGTTATCCAGCACGGCCTGCTCGCCTTCATCGTCAGTGCCGAAAATGGCGGCGTGATCGAGCGACAGGCCATCCAGGCGCACGCGCGGGTCGGGGCCGGCGTTCAGGAGGCTGCGGCCGAGCGCGGCGGGGTCGGACGTGGGCATCACAACGCCGGCCGGCGGTTGGCCTTGCGCCAGCGCGGATGCGGCGGCCAGGCCGCTCACAGCCAGCCACCCGAGCGCAAGCCCCTTCCTGAAACCTCGCATGATGTCTTCGTTCCCCGAGGGCACGCGGCGCGGCGTTCAGCGCCCGCCCATTCATCCGTGCCGCGGGTAGTTTAACTTTCCGGCCGGCCGCGGACCACGCGCGGCCTCAGGCGGCGCATGTATCGAGCTTGTTGGCCATTTCGTCGAACGTGTCCATCAACCGTCTGGTCTTCGCCAAGCCATGCTTGGCGCGGTAGGTGGCGGCCAGGCCCAGGAACCGCTCCGTGGTGCTCCGCGGGTCGACGAAGGCGAGGTACATGGCCATCTGTTCGCCGGTCAGTTGGTATGGGCGCACCATCGCGATCAGGCATTCGCAATCGACCACGACGATGTCGGCATCCGGATCGCGCGGCGGCTTCGCGGGAGCGGGCTGCGCCGTCGACCCCACGGGAGTCGTCGCCGGGGTGGTGCACCAGTTCCGCAATGCATCCGTGCCGTCGCGGCCGCCGGCGCCGGCAACCGGCTCGCGGATCTGCGCCAACAACCCGGCGTTCGGTCGCAGGCCATCCACGAACGGCGTGTCCGGTTGCGCCTGCTTCTGGCCAGCGGCCGAGCCCACCTCGACAGGCTTGATGGGGATGGACTTGACCGGCGGCGGCGGCCTGGACGGGTTCGGGGAAATGGCGGGCCGTGGCGGCGCGTGGTGCGGTGGGGATGCCGGCTCGGACGTCAGCGTCACGTACATGACCTGCGCTGGCGGCGGCGACGCGGGAACGGACTCAGCGGCCGGCGGCTGAAACAGCCAGAATACCGCGGCTGCGTGCGCCGATACCGAGACCCCCAGCGCCACGGGCCGCAGCCAGCCTCGCGCATACGCATGCTGTTGGACGCTCTCTATCGCCATGGCCGCCTCGACGCTGCGTGTAGACAGGCACAGGTATATCAAGCATCCGGATACAGTCCATTTCCAGCACGGCGATATTTGCTGCAACCGGTTTCATTGGCACTGGCCGTGGCGACATTCAGAACCCCACGCGGTCCTCGGCGGCCAGGGGCGCGCCCAGGTCGCGTTCGTCCATCTCCCAGATCAGGAGACGCGGCGGACTCTGCTTCCAGGCGGGACTCTTGAAGTACGACTGCGCCGCGCCGCCGAACTTGCCGCCGTCGCGGGCGAAGTTGCCGACCGCCACGCCGAGGTCCCGTGACAATTGCGGCAGGAACTCCGAGGTGCGCGAGAACGAGGTGCCCACCAGCGCCAGCGAAGGCAAGGCGCTGTCGCCGAACAGGTCGTCGGCATCGCCGGCGGACGCGGCGGCCTCCGGCGTGTAGGTATGCAGCGCGACCACTTCGGCGCGCGGCTGCCAGGCCAGCGGCAGCCAATCGACCCCGGCCAGCCGCACCAGGTCGCCAGGCCGTGGCGCGGGCGGCTGGGCAGTGACGCGCCAGCGCTGCGGCGCCTGCAGCGCGACGCCGCTGGCGCGCACCTGCTCGGCGACGGCGCGCGCGGCGGCGCCGGCGCCGGCCTCGGTCCAGTGCGAGTCGTTGCGGTAATAGGCGTCCTGCGGCACGCCGCGCAGCGCGGCGCTCAGGTCGACCGTCGCCACGCCCTGCGCGCGCAGCACGCCGACCCAGCTCGACAGCCGGTCCTCGAAGCCCGCCGAACGGTGCAGGCCGCACAGGCGCGCGGACTCGATGCGGCTCTTGTCCGGCACCACGGCCACCAGCAGCCGGATGCCGCGGGCAGCCAGCGCGTCGCGCAGCGACACGACGATGCGGGCCCGCTCGGCCTGGTTCTCGCGCGCGGCGGGATGGGGCTGCAGTTCATCGCCCAGGAACAGCCAACCATCGCAGCCCCGCCGCACGCGCGGGCCCAGGTCGCCCAGCGTCAGCCAGCCCAGGCCACGTTGCAGGCGCGCGGCCTCGCTGCTGAATGTCATGTCGGCCAGGCGCAACGACAGGTCGTGCGTGACGCCGCCATCCAGCACGCGCGGCAGCGAGGTGTCGTCCGGCAGCACGTCGTGGTCCAGGCTCCACCAGATGTTGCTGAGCATGGCGCCGGCCATGAAGAGCACCAGCGCCACGCCGGCGAGCTGGCTGGCGCGGCGGTTGGCCACCGAGGCATGGGCTATGGGCGGCGGGGCCGGGGTATCGTGATGGGCGCTCATCGTCTCCGGCCTCAGAATTGGAAGTAGAGGAAAGGCACGGCGCCGCGCGCCGCGATCAGCGCGTAGGCCAGCAGGAAGCCGGCCACCGGCCACACCGCGCTCCAGGCCGTGCGCAACATGCCGGCCGGCCGCGCCGACCACCACGGCTGCCAGGCGGGCAGGATGACGCACATGATGCCCAGCGCGGCGGCCAGCCAGTGGGTCGGCCGCAGCACATACAACATCGAATCGCCCAGGCCGATGCCATTCAGGCCGAACTGGCCCCGATACATGGCCAGCGCGGCATGAAAGTCGACCGCGCGGAAGATGGTCCAGGCCAGCATCACGAACAACAGCGTGGCGACGCGCGACAGCCAGCCCGGCAGCGCCGGCAGGCCATTGCCGTTCCAGGCGCGCGCCACGGCCAGCGCGGCGCCATGCGCCAGGCCCCACAGCAGGAAGTTCCAGCTCTCGCCGCCATGCCAGAGACCGGCGATGCCCATGGTCAGCAGCAGGTTGCGATAGGTCTTCCACACGCCCAGGCGATTGCCGCCCATGGGAATGTACAGGTAGTCGCGGATCCAGCTCGACAGCGACAGGTGCCAGCGCCGCCAGAAGTCCTGGATGCTGCGCGCCAGGTAGGGGTTGTTGAAGTTCTCCGGCAGGTGAAAGCCCATCATCAGGCCCAGGCCGATGGCCATCGCGCTATAGCCGGCGAAGTCGAAGAACAGTTGCAGGGTGTAGGCGCCGCAGCCGATCCAGGCGTCGGCCAACGAGGGCGTACGCAGGGCGAAGGCGGCATCGACCACGGGCGCCAGCGTATCGGCCACCAGCACCTTCATGCTCATGCCGATCATGAAGCGCCGCGCCCCCAGGCAGAAATTGCGCCAATCCATGGTCCGATGGGCGATCTCCTTCTCGACCCAGGCCCAGCGGATGATGGGGCCGGCGATCAACTGGCCGAACATGGCCTTGTAGGCGGCGAAGTCGATGAAGTTGCGTTCGGCGCGCACGTCCTGGCGATAGACGTCCACCAGGTAGGAGATGGCCTGCAGCACGAAGAAGGACAGGCCCGCCGGCAGCGCCACCCGCTCCCAGGCCAGCGGCACGGCGCCCGCCATGGCTGCAACGTCGTTGAACGTCGACACCAGGATGTTGGCGTACTTGTACCAGCACAGCGCCGCCACATTGGCCGTCAACAGCAGGGTCAGGAGCACCTTGCGGCGATGGCCGGCGCGCAACTGCTCCAGCATCAGGCCGCCGGCCCATGCCACGACGGTGACCGCGACCAGCAGCAACAGGTAGATTGGCTTGAGCCAGCTATAGAAAATCCAGCTACCGACCAGCAGCACGAAATTGCGCGCGGGCTGCGGCGTCAGCGCGTAGACGACGAGGAACAGCGGCAGGAACAGCGTCAGGAATTCGAGGGACGCGAAGACCATGGCGGAGGGTGGCCGGAGATATTGTTATCGAAGCGGGGGCCGCGCCCCCGCCGTTAGGGGCCGGATCAGCGGGCCGTCTGGTCCGGCGCGTGCAACAGGCGGGGACCCTGCGCCGACGGCAGCAGGAACACGGTGTGGCGTTCGCCGGCCTGCAGCGCGCCCAGATCCAGCTCCGGCCCCGCGGGCTGGCCCCCGCAACTGGCTCGCACCTTCAGGGACACGGGATTGACCAGTCTCCGCGCGGCGCCGCCATCGGCCACGTGCTCGAACATCGCCAGGTTGCGCGGCACGGCCAGCAGGCCGGCGTCGGCGCATGACGGATCGAGGTTGTAGAACCCCACCGAGACCTTGAGCGCGTTGAAGTCCTCGGGCTGCTCGCGCACGATGCGCGCCTGCAGGCCGTCCTTGCCGGGCAGGCCGACCACCGAGGCGAATTCGCCGGGCTGCACCGAGATGGCCACCTCCTGCTTGCGGCCGCCGCTTTCGAGCAGGCCCTGCATCTTCGCGCCCGCCTTGACCGGCATGAAATCCGACGCGGGATGGGCGGCGTCGAGCTGGATGCGCGCCTGCGATCCCTTGGCGCTCACCGCCATCGGCTCGGCGCCGCCGTTGACGAAGCGCACGAACGACGCGTCCTCGGCCGGGCCGGTGTCATAGAGCTGGATCTGCGCCGCGCCGGCAACGCCGGCGGCCAGGGCGAACGACAGGGCGGCCAGGCCGCGCGACAGGAGGATGCTCATCCGTTGTCCTTTGGAAGCGGGGATCGCGCGCGTCATTTCTTCTGCAGCGCCTTGACCTGCGGCAGCTCGCCCAATTGCTTGGCAATGGCGTCGCCCCAGGCCTTGTAGCCGGTGTTGGTGTAGTGCTGGCCGTCGGTGGTGGGCCACTGGCCGGGCGTCGAGAACTGGGTCGAATCGATGTACGCGCAGGGCGCCACGTTGCTGCCCAGGAAGGCCGACACCTGCTTGACCCGCGCGAAATTCTTGTTGTATTTGCCGCCCTCGGTGCCCCAGCTGGGACCGATCCAGACGCAGGCCGTGCCGGTGCCCGAGATGGCCTTGGTCAGTGCGGTCGTCTGCTGCCAGGCCCAGGTCTTGGGAAAGGATGGATTGGTGTAGCCGGCCATGGTGTCGCCGAGCACGATCACCACCAGGTTGGGCTTTTTGGCCGCGATCAGGTCGGTGACCGGGGTGGTGCGGGCATCCTTGCCCTTGAGCACGATCTGGCCGTCGTTGAGGCGCTCGGCGCCGCCGCAGGTGCTGGGCGTGGTCTTGAGCCAGTCACCGGCATTGCTGCCGCACACGCCGATGGTCTGCACCACCGCGCCCTGCTTGACCAGGTCGTCCTGCAGGGTCGTGATCAGGTAACCGGGCGCGGCCAGATGGCTGTCGCCGATCAACAGGATGCTCATTCCGGCAAAAAGAGAGGTCAGCATGGCAATACTCCTTGATGAGACGTCCCTAGCGGGCGTACGGCGACTGATAGGGATTGACCGGCAGGTCCAGCGGACGCGTCTGCGGATAGAACGCGTAGCGCAGATAGAGCCCGCCCACGTATTGGCGGTAATCGGTGGCGTTGTCCATGGCCATGGTGCCGCCCAGGAACAGATTGGGCGACAACTGGTACTCGCCCGCCGCCGCCAGGTTGTAGCCCACGCCGGTGCGCGACTGCCCTTCGTAGGTCGCCGGGGCGCCATAGACGGCGCGGTTCGCCGCGTTGGCCGCCGCCTGCATGCCGCCGCTGGTCGGGAAATAGTCGGCGCCGTCTTCCTTGAAATGGCGCAGGCCGACCGAACCTTGCAGCTTGTATGTGAAGCGGCCATCGCGCTGCGCCCAGGTCACGGGGAAGCTCAGCGCGTAGAACTGCTGCGGGCTGAAATAGCCGCCGTGGCCGTAGGTGAAGAAGCGCTGGTTGTTGTCGTAGAAGATCGCGCCCAGGTTCAGGCCGGCCGTCAGCATGCGGTTGGTTTCGCGCGTCAGGTTCCAATAGATGCCGGTGCCGACCTCGGTGCGGCTGTTGGACTCGACATTGTGGCCGTCCAGGCTGCGCCACGAACCGTAGGCGTAGACGCCGTAGTCCTTGTTGTCCATGCCGATCTGGCCGCCCACGCCGGTGGCCGTGACCGCGCCCCAGCGCTGGCCGGTGCGGTCGTCGCGCGCGCCGGCGAAGGACACCAGGCTGTCGGTCACCGCGCGGCGCGACAGGTCCACGCTGTACCAGGTGCCCGCGCCGCGGTCGATGGGGCCGTTCAGGCGCACGCCACCGACCACGTTCGAATACTCGAAGCCCAGCGGCGTGGTGCCGATGTCGGCGCTCAGGCCCTGCATGGTGTAGCCGACCGACAGGCCCACGCCCGAGTCGCGCTGCTTGCCGGCTCCGCCCACCAATCCCGCCTGCTGCGCCGTGGCCGCCACCGGGCCGCCGCCAAAGCGGCTGTTGCTGGAATAGTCGTCGCCAAGGCGACCAGCGTCCAGGGTCACTGGCGTCGCGCGCAGCGAGATCTTGCCATCGCCCGCCGGAATCAGGGCCTCGATGGGCGCGTCGATCTCGGTCATCTTGCTCATGCCGGCTTCACCGTTGTTTGACCGGACGAAGCCGCCCACGCGGACCTCGGCGCTGCGCTCCTGCATGACCTCGTCGAGTTCCCGTTGCAGGGTGGGCGACGCCGCGCCGCCGCCATAGGCCGCGGGCGGGTTGGCGGCCGCGCGCGAATCCTGCGCGCCGGCAATGACATAGGGCTCCTGGCGCGACACCATGGGCGCGCCGTCATAGCTGGCGCCGTACCCTGCGGCATAGCCCGTGCCGTAGCCGGCGCCATAGGTGGGAACCTGCGGGTCGTTGAGGGCCTCTCCCATGACCTGCGTCACGCGGGTGGACCGCGAACGCTGGCCCGGCAGGCCGACGAAGGGGTTGCCGTCGGCATAGTTGGCGGGCGCCGCGCCGCTGGCCACCATGGTGCCGCCGCCGCGCGCCTGCTGGGCGGCGATGGCCTGCTGGTACAGCGCGGCGGCGCGCCCGGTCTTGCCGCGCGAACGGTAGATGCGCGCCGCGCCGGCCAGCACGTCGGGATCGTTCGGCGCCAGCGCCAGCGCCTTGTCCATCGAGGCTTCGGCCGAGCGCCAGTCATCGGCCTCGGCGGCGATGCCGGCGACGGCGATCTGCAACTGCGCGTTGTCGGGATCGCGCGCCTGCAGGCCACGATAGATGGCCAGGGCCTTGTCGCGGTCGCCGGCGGCGACATACATGCGCGCCAGCGCGCCCTGGGCCAGGGGATCGTCAGGCCGGCGCTTGAGCACCGGCTGCAGGATGTCGTAGGCAGCCACCAGGTCGCCGCGCTGGCGCATGGCCTCGGCCTGGCGCACGGTATACAGGCTGACCAGGTCCTGGAAACTGCGATGCTGGTCGGCGTCCATCGGCAGCTTCTGCACCTGGCGCAGCACGGCCGCGGTGCCGGCGTCATCGCCGCTCTTGAGCAGCACGCTGGAGTACGGGATCAACACATCCGGGCCGGCCGGCCGGCTTCCATCCACCAGCGGCCGCATCACGGCGAGCGCCTGCGGCGTGTCGCCCGCGTCGATATAGGCCTGGGCGATTGCGCCAAGCAACTCGGGATCGTTGCCCGCCGCGGCCTGCAAGCCGGCCAGGCGCTGGCGCGCCTGCGCCGCGTCGCCCGACTGCGCCAGGCGCGAGGCCTGGGCCGCCTGCTCGTGCACCCACACGTTGCGCTGAAAGCGCGTGATTTCCGGGGTGCGGCGGTTCTCCGGGATGCGCGCCAGGATGTCGTAGGCACGGCCCCATTCACCGCGCTCGGACGCGAACAGCGCGTTGGCGTGCAGCGCGTCGGCCGAGTCCGGTTGCACGCGCAACGTCTCGTCCATGATCTGTTGCGCGCGGACCGATTCACCGCTGCGCAACAGCAGCCGCGCCAACTCGTAGGTGGTCCAGGGATTGCGCGGGTCCGTCCTGCGCGCGTCTTCCAGCATGCGACGCGCGCCGGCCGTGTCGCCGCGCTTTTCCGCCTCGCGCGCCTGGCCCGCCATGACGGCCGCGCGCAGGCGACTGACGTCGCCCGTCTGGCCCGCCGGCAGCGCATCGACCAGCCGCAGGGCTTCTTCGGCGCGGCCGGTCTGGGCCAGCACGTCGGCCAGGCCGCGCACCGCCTCGGGATCATTCTTGTGCCGGGCAAGCACGTAGCGATAGGTCTTCTCGGCGTTGGCCATGTCGCCGGCGCTGGCATAGGCCCGGCCGATGGCGTTGTAGGCGCCGGTGGCATTGCCGTCCAGCCGGATGGCCTGTTCGAGCAGCTTGCGCGCGCCGTCGCCGTCGCCCCGCTGGCGTGCCGCCTCGGCCTGGTCCAGCAGGTTCCAGTAGCGCACCCCCGCGAGGGCGCGGGTCCAGTTGCGCCCGGCACCGGGACGGGCCGCCGCGCGCGACAGCAGTTCCTGGGCCTCGGCGTTGCGGTCCTGCTGCATGCGCACCAGCCCCAGGCCGCCCAGTGCGTCCGGATCATTGGGGGTGGCGCGCAGCTTTTCCTGGAACGCGGCTTCGGCCGCGGCCAGGTCGCCGTTCTTCAACGCCGCGAAGCCGCGCACCAGGCGCGCATCCTGGCGCCAGACCGGCGCCGGCGCGCCGCGTTTGGCCGACGGATTGTCGAGCACCGCGCGCACTTCCTTGTCGTCCGGATGCGCCGCCAGATAGGCCTCGAACAGCGGCTTCTCGCTGGCGTTCGGCGCGCCCAGCCAGATCAGGCCGGCGCGCCAGCTTTCGGTGGCGTCGGCGCCGACGTCCTTGCGTTGCGCCAACTGCGCCAGCATGCGCACGCCGTCGGCGCGCCGGTCTTCGTCGCGGATCAGGTGCTTGGCCAGGGCCAACTGGACGTTCGGATTGCCGGGCGTCTCGCGCGAGAGCCGCTGCAGGCCGGTGATGGCGCGCGACAGGCCCTTGTCCGAATAGCCGAGGAAACTGTAGTACTCGAGCGCGATCTCGCCCTGCGGCTCGCGGCCCTGCAGGGCCTGGTCGTAGGCCTGCATCGCCTTGTCGATCTCGCCCGAGGCCGCCAGCATGCGCGCGCGGTCGAGGTCGGCCGCGGCGGCGCCGCCGGCCAGGCCAATATCCTGCTGCAGGCGCTTGGTGAAGGTGCCGTTGGCGTTGAGCTGCTTGAGCCGGGTCAGGTAGCCCTGGGCATCGTCCAGGCGCTTTTCGCGCACCGCCGCCAGCCCAAGGCCGTACATCGCCTCCTGCTGCGAGGGATCGGACAGGAGCAGCTTTTCCCAGGCCTGCGCGGCGCGCTTGGAGTCGCCCTGGTTCTGCCAGTAGCGTCCCTGCTCCAGCAGCGAAGCGGTGGCGGCCGGTTGGGCCCAGCCACTCTGGTGCATCAGGGCGGCCAGAACGCCGATGGCCAGCTTGTGGCGGTTCAAGGACATTTCTTCTCCCACTCCAATGACACACGGCCGGTGGCACCGAACCGGTACCGCTGCTCGAACCAGCCCATCCCGAACAGGCTGAGCACGTAATCGTAATAAGGCGGCTGCTGAACCGCCAGCCGCGCAGGGGCCTGGCTGGCAGCCCAGGCCTCGCGCACGCGCCGCAACTGTCCCTGCAGCAGGTCATTCTGCCCGCGCGCCTGGAAATACGGCAACAGGGCGGCCGAGAAACCGAACGGCCCCTGGCCCTGGACTTGGCCGCTGTCCACGTCCACTGACTCGGGCGGCACGCCCGTGGCGCCGACGGCGGTGGCCATGCCTGACAGCGCAGCCAGTAGCGGCCGGGCGGCGGGATCTTCGGCCGGCGTCATGCCAGCCCACAGATCAGCGTCTTGGGGCTGTAGTCCCAGCGCGCCGCGACGAAAGCCTCGTTGTCCGTGTAGCGGTCGTCGATGGTCGCGACCAGGTCCGGCGTGCGGCCGTAGTAATCGACCTGGGTATGGCGCAGGCCCGTCTGCGCGAAGGAGCGGCCGAACCCGGCATAGCGCGCCGACAGTTGCCAGCCCTGGTCCTTGCGGTCATACAGGGTGCGGTTGATGTCCTGGTCGTAGCGCGTGCCGTTGGTGAAGACGCCGAACACCGGCAGCGTCAGCCGCTCCGAGATGCGCAGGCCCAGCTCGGCCGACTTGTTGTCGCGCGTCTGCAGGTCGCGGTCGGGCCAGGTGCGCGCCATGTTGGGATTGAGCTGGCTCTGGTAGCCGTAATCGAAGCGCCCGGCGAACAGCCGGCCGGCGCGCCAATGCAGCGTCGACAGCATGTTGCCGGGCTGGTGGTCGAGCTGCCGGTTATTGCTGTAGCGGGCATCGGCCAGCGTGCCGCCCACGTCCAGCCGGGTGTCGTCGGACAGCAGCGGCATGCGCAGCCCCAGGCCGACCGAATTGACCCAGACGCCCGCGCCCCGGATGTCGGAAGACGACTGCGGCAGGCGCGCGGGATTGCTCTGGTATTGGTAGGAACTGCCCAGTTGCACGGCGTAGTCGGCCGGCCCCGGCGCGCCCATGGCCTGGACGCCGCACATCATCAGGCTGGCCGCGGCCAGCTTGCGTCCGATCGTGACCGTGCTTCGCTTGGCCCCGCCATCCAAGGCAAGGCTGGCGCCGGGGCGCAAGATCACGGCGCCGAGCCGCGCCGCTTGCGCCATTGCCGCCAGCAAAGTCCCAGGAAGCGTGGATCGTCGACCAGATACCGGCGCCACAGGCGGCGCGGGTTGCTGGCCAGGCGCCACAGCCATTCCAGGCCGATGCGCTGCATCCACATGGGCGCACGGCGTTGCAGGCCGATGGCGAATTCCATGGCCGCGCCCACGCAAAGCAGGATCCCCCCGGGCAACTCGCCGGCGTGATGCAGCACCCAGTGTTCCTGCTTGGGCATGCCCACGCACAGGAAGACCACGTCGGGCCGGCGTTCGCGCACACGGTCGGCATAGGCCTGCCCCTCGGGTCCGAGCGGATCGAAGCGCATCGAGGGGCTGACGATATCGATGTTCAAACCCGGGTAATACTGCGCGAAACGCGCGAGCAGGTCGGGCTCGGAGCCAGGCATGCCGCCCAGCAGCATCACTTGCCAGCCCTCGCGCTGGGCGCGCTGGCACAGCGCGACGAACAGGTCGGAACCGGTGATGCGCTCGGGCAGCGGCTGGCCCAGGAAACGGCTGGCCCACACCACGGGCATGCCGTCGGCGAAGATGAAATCGGCCTTGGCGTAGCGCTCGCGGAATTCCGGCGAGGCATCCAGGCGCACCACATGATCGACATTGGGCGTGACCACGATGCGGGCGCGACCGTCGCGGCGCACGGCCGCCTGCGCCAGGCCCTCGACGGCCTCATCGAAGGAGACTGCCGCGATATCGAGGTCGAACAGCCGCACGACGGGCATGACGGGGATATCGTCGTTCGCAGTTCCGCGGGGGTCGGATACGTGCTCTGAACTGTGCAAGGAGGATCTCGCTACGAAGGGCGGTAAGCTCGGGAACAATGGTCTCACGTTTGCGTTTGAGAAAACCACATCCATCGAGCCGGCACGCGCGTATTGTATTTAAAATACCCATAGTGTGGCGTTTTGCTTCGGCTACTATTGGACGCGCGCAACCTTTAACCAAAGGATCGGAGAATAACGTGGCGTGTCTGACGACGATATGGCGGAAAGCGATGTTGGCGGCGCTGCTGGCCTGTGCGCATGCGGCGGGCGCGCAGGACCTGCCGATCCCCGACCCCGTGTCCCCGTCCCGTCCGGCGGCGCCCTCGCCCGACAACGACTTCAAGCGCTACAACGCGCCCTACGAGTCCCCCGCCTACACCCCGCCCGCCCCCATTGGCGCACCCGTGCGCCCGCAGCCGACCCCGCCGGTCGCCGCTCCGCCCGCGCCGCCCGCCGCCTACACGCCGCCGGCCGTGCCGCCCGCGGTCAAGAGCGGCAGCGGTGATCGCGGCACCGACCGCCACATGGCCGGCAACCGGTTGCCGGAAAACGGCGTCGTGCCCACCCCGCGCCAGGCCGCCGTGGCGCCGGCCGACCCGGCCCTGGAGCAGGCCATCGGCAGCGCCATCGGCGCGGTCGGGCCGGGCGACACGCTCAACATCAACATCCTTGGCACCGGCGGCACCCAGGCCCGCGCCACGGTCGATGCCGACGGCCAGATCGTGGTGCCGATGCTGGGCAACGTCCGCGCCTCGGGCCTGACGCCCGCGGCCATCGGCAAACGCATCGAACAGGACCTGCGCAGCAAGGGCTACATGACCGATCCGCAGGTCGCCGTCGAGGTCGTCACGCTGCGCAGCCGCATCGTGTCGGTGCTGGGACAGGTCGCGAGGCCGGGCCGCTACCCCATCGAAGGCAAGCTGTCGGTGCTGGAACTATTGGCCATGGCCGGCGGCGCCACGGGCGGCGCTGGCGACGTTGCCACCCTGGTGCGCCGCGCCGGCGGCGGCAACGACCGCATCAATCTCTACGTGGGCAATCGCCAATCGCCCTCGCAAAGCCTGCAGGACACCGAGCTGCAACCGGGCGACGTGGTGTTCGTGCCGGAAGCGCCGCGCTTCTACGTCTACGGCGAAGTCGGCAAGCCCGGCGCCTATCCGTTGGAACAGGGCCTGAACGTCATGCGCGCCCTGGCGGTCGCCGGCGGCCTGACGCCGCGCGCGTCCGACAGCCGCATCGACCTCAACCGCACGGACGCGCTGACCGGCGAGATCACCGACCGACGCGCCAAGCTGACCGACGCGGTCCAGCCCGGCGACGTCATCCACGTCAACGAGCGCTTCTTCTGATGAACCGCCGCAGCCTGCTCTCGGCCCTGCTGCTGGCCCCGGGATGCGCCGCGCTGCCCGCATGGGCGCGCGACCAGCGCATCTACGCCGTGGTGGTCGGCGACTCCATCGCCGAAGGCGAGATCCAGCGCAAGGGCCGCCTGAACGTGCAGGGCCAGTTCGTGCCGGACTATCCGTCCAATCCGGGCCAGCTCTCCTACGACCTGGCGCGCTATTCCGGCGTGTTCCATTTCAACCATGGCATCGGCGGCCAGATGTCGGCGCAGGTCCGCGCCCGCTGGCGCCGCGACGTGCTGGCCGAGGAATACGATCCCGGCGATGGCCGCGGCGCGCGCACCCTGCCCGCCGGCTCGCGACCGAGCCTGGCGTATCTGCATGTCGGCATCAACGATGTCGCCGTCGGCATGGTGCCGCTGCAGACCCTGCAGGACAACTTCACCTACTTCGCGCGGACCACGGCGAAACTGGGCATCCCGCTGGTCGTGGACAACGTCGGCGCCTACCTCGGCATGACGCCGCCCATGATCGAGCTGACCCGCGCCTTCAATGCCTGGCTGCTACAAGACCTGCCGCGCCAGTACCCGCATGTGCGGGTCGTGGACTACCTGTACTGGTCCAGCGGCGGCACCAACGATTTCCTCAAGCTGGCGCCGGGCATGTTCGCCGACGGCGTGCATCCGAACATCGCCGGCTATACCGCCTTCGCCGGCTACATCCACGAAACGCTGAAGCTGCCGGCGGGCGCCGCCGTGCGATACTGATGCCCTTGGTCCGCGCACGCGCGGCACCAGGCTTGCGGCGCCTGCCCGGAGCGACATGATGATCCTGGACGCCAACACCATTCCGAACGGCTCGACCCTCACCGCCGACCTGTGCATCGTCGGCGGTGGCGCCGCCGGCATCACGCTGGCCCTGGCCCTGCTGGACAGCGGCCTGGACGTGGTGCTGCTCGAAAGCGGCGGCCCGGCCGAGGACAAGACCACCCAGGCGCTCTACGCGGGCAGTGTCGCCGACGCCCGCATGCACCCCGAGCCCGAGCGCTACCGCCAGCGCCGCATGGGCGGCTCCACCACCATCTGGGGTGGCCGCTGCATGCCGTTCGATCCCATCGACTTCGAGCCGCGCGACTACATCGCGCACAGCGGCTGGCCCATCAGCCTGGACGACCTGCGGTCCTACTACCCGCGCGCCAACCAACTGTGCGAAGCCGGCGATTTCGCCTACACCGTCGAGACCGCCTTCCATCGGCCCGTGCGGCCGATGATCGAAGGCTTCGACAGCCCCGAGTTCTCCACCGATACCCTGGAACGCTTCAGCGTGCCCACCGATTTCGGCTGGCGCTATGCCGAGCGGCTGCGCCAGGGACCGGTGCGCGTGCTGCAGCATGCCAACCTGTGCAAGCTCGACAACGGTGCGGCCGGCGCGCCCGTTGGCCCGGCCCGCGTCCGCACGCTGGCCGGCAACAATGTCTTCACGGTCCAGGCGCGCGCCTACGTGCTCGCCACCGGCGGACTGGAAACCGCGCGGCTGCTGCTCGCCAACCCCGGCGCCAGCGGCCGCGGACTGGGCAACGCGCACGACGTGGTGGGCCGCTACTACATGTGCCACATCGCCGGCACCATCGGCAACGTCGACCTGGCCGGCGCCCGTTCCGTCTGGCACGGCTACGAGGTTTCCGACGAAGGCATCTATTGCCGCCGGCGCCTGGCGCTGCAACCCGAGGCGCAGCGCCGCCTGCACGCGGGCAACTTCATCGCGCGCCTGCACCATCCGCGCATTCCGGACCCTGGACACGGCAGCGGCGTCCTGTCGGCGCTGTACCTGGCCCGGCCCGTCGTTCCCTACGAATACGCCAAGCGCCTGTATGGCGACACGCCAGGTTCGCTCGGCCTGTGGCTCAGCCACCTGCGCAACGTGTTGCTGGGCGCCCCGGCCACCGCGCGCTTCATGTGGCACATGCTGACTGAACACAAGCTGGCCGCGCGCAAGTTTCCGTCCATCATCGTCCACCCGCGCAACCGCCGCTACAGCCTCGATTTCCACGCCGAACAAGAGCCCAACCCCGACAGCCGCGTCACGCTGGGCAATGACGTCGACGCGCTCGGAATGCGCCGCCTGCACATCGACTGGCGCTACACGCCCCGCGATGTTGCCACCGTGCAGACCGCGCTGGCGGCGCTGGCCGAGGCCCTGGCCGCCAGCGGCGTGGGCCGCTTCGACTACGACCCTGGGCAGGTCGAGGCCGAGATGACGCGCTATGGCGCCTACGGCGGTCACCATATCGGCACGGCGCGCATGGGGAACGATCCGCGCGACAGCGTCGTCAACGCCGACTGCCGCGTGCACGAAACCCCCAATCTGTACGTCGCCGGCTCGGCGGTCTTCCCGACCTCCGGCCAGGCCAACCCGACCCTGACCATCGTCGCGCTGGCCCTGCGCCTGGCCGATCACCTGCGCCGCGTTCACGCGTCAAGCGGCGCAGCCACGGAGACCCGCACATGAAACAACGCATTCTGGTCCTGGGCGCCAATGGCTATGTCGGCCGGCGCGTGGTGTCGGCGCTGGCCGCCAGCGACTGGGCCGACCCGGTGGCGGGCGTGCGCCGCGCCCGGCAGCAAGGCCGCGAGATCGTTCTCGACGCCACCGACCCCGCCGCGGTCACGCGCGCCCTGGGCGAAGTCGACGCCGTGGTCAATTGCGTGGCCGGCTCTCCCGACGCCATGACGGCCGGCGCCCGCGCCCTGGTGGCCGCGCTCGACGCGCGCGAAGCGCGCCTGGTGCATTTCAGTTCCATGGCGGTCTATGGCGCGGCGCGCGGCGACATTGGCGAAGACCATCCCGTGGCCGCGAACCTGCAAGGCTATGCCGGCGCCAAGGTCGAAGCCGAACGGCTGCTGGCCGCGCGCGAGACCGTCGTCACCTTGCGGCCGGGCTGCATCTACGGACCCGACAGTCCACAATGGAGCCTGCGCATCGCCGACCTGCTGCGCGCGCACCGCATCGGCGACCTGGGCGCGGCCGGCGACGGCTGCAGCAACCTCGTCTACATCGACGACGTCGTAGCGGCAGTGCTGGCCGGCCTGCGCACGCCGACCGCGGCTGCGGCCTACAACCTCGCCATGGCCGAAGCGCCCGACTGGAACGGCTACTTCCTGGCCTATGCGCGCGCGCTCGACGCCGTGCCGGTCAAGCGCATCGGCCCGCGCCGCCTGAAGATCGAAACGCATCTGCTGGCGCCGGTGCTGAAGATCGCCGAGATCGGCCTGCGACGCGTGGGCCTGCGCCTGCCGCCGCCGATTCCACCGTCGCTGGCGCGCCTCTGGCGCCAGCCCATCCGGCTGGTCTCGACGCGCGCCGAGCAGCAGCTCGGGCTGCGCTGGACCTCCCTGCAGCAGGGTCTGGCGGCGACCGTCGCCGCCGCCCGGACATGATGCCGCCAGAACCAGGAGAACCGGCCGTGGCCTACCCCTATCGCGTCGCCGCCCAGATCAGCATGTACCCCATGGACTATCCCCATGCGGCGCTGCTGCTGCCGCACCAGATCCGTGTCTGGGCGCCCATGGTCGACCGCATCCTCGTCACCATCGACACGCACCGCAGCCGATCGGGCCGCTATCGCGGCACGCACTTCGACGAATACCGCGGCAAGCTGCTGGCCCTGGCGCAAGACCTGCGCCGCGACACGCCCCAGCTCGACGTCATCGAGGTCGATTACGCCCCGGCTGCCCGGCGCGAGGTGGCGCAATCGTTCTTCGGCGTCGACGACATCCCGGTCAAGGCATGGGACGGCGGCCCGTTCTACGCCTACTTCTACGGCATGCACCACAGCCAGGCGCGCCACATCGTGCACTTCGATGGCGACATGCTGTTCGGCGGCGGCAGCCGCACCTGGGTAGAAGAGGCCATCGCCTACACCGAGCAGGATCCCACCGTGCTGCTGACCGGCCCGTTCCCCGGCCCGCCGCGCGCCGACGCGGCGGTCCATGGCCACGGCCTGCCCGAACCCGAACGCGTCGATATCGCCGGCGCCCCCGCCTATCGCTTCCAGAACGCCAGCACGCGTATCTTCATGCTCGATATGGAACGGCTGCGCGCCACGCTCGGCCACCTGCCGCTGCTGCGGCCAAGCGCCGTACAGCGGACCAAATCGCATCTACTGGGCAACCCGCCGGACGTGCGCGAGGCCGAAGTCATCCTGAGCGAGGTGCTGCGCGCCAACGGCCTGCACCGCGTCGATCTGCTGGGTTCGGCGCCCGGGCTGTGGTCACTGCACCCGCCCTATCGCGGCGCGGAGTTCTACCGCAGGCTGCCGGAACTGATCGCCGCGGTCGAATCGGGCCAGGTGCCGGACGCCCAGCGCGGTCATTACGACATCCACGACAGCATGATCGACTGGACGCCCCAGCGCGCCGCGGCGCGCCGCCACAAGCGCTGGCTGCGCCTGCTCAAAGACCGGCTACGGATCGGCGGGTAGCGGCCTTGGAGGCCTCCTGCTCGCGCGGCTTCTTGAAGAGGTTGATCAGCGGCCGCTCCATCAACTGGTAGACCAGCAGCCCCACCACCGTGCAGGCCAGGATGCCGACGACGCAGAACGCCACCTGCCCGCCCGGCAGGCTGTCCAGGTGCAGCTTGCGCCAGCCCTGGCTGACGGCCGACAGCACGAAGGCGTGAGACAGGTACAGCGAGTACGAGGCGTCGCCCAGCTTGTGCAGGAAATTCAGGCGCGGCAGCGCGTGGAAGCGTTCCAGCAGAATCGCGCCCACCACGATCGCCGCCGCCGGCACGCCCTGCGCCAAGGGCCGCGAGGCGTTTGGCGCCAGCACCGACATCAGCCCGATCACCACGAAGCCGCCGAGCACCAGCGCCCAGCCCAGCCCCGCCGAGCCGCCCTTGTGCGGCCGCGAGAACCACCAGCCCACGCTCATGCCCAGCACGAACTCGAGCACGATGTCCGACGTATAGACCTTGAGAATGGGCGTGTCGTCGCCCACCACGAACCATCCCAGCATGCTCAGGCCGAGCAGCACGAGGGTCGTGGTCGCGAAGCGCCACGCCGTCGGCAGCACCAGCGTCAGGCCGAAAATGACGTAATAGAGCATCTCGTAATTAAGCGTCCACCCCACCGTCAGCACAGGTTCGATCAGGCCCGCCGGATTCGGCACCATCACGAACAGATACGAGGCAATCACATGGAACAGGCCGAAGCGGGTAGTCTGCAGCAGGTGCGGCGCGATCAACATCACCGCCACCGCCACCGAGGTCAGCACCCAGTAAAGCGGAACGATGCGCACCGCGCGACGGCGGTAGAACTCCAGCACGCCGACTTTCTTGCCGCGCGTCGTGATCCACATCAGGAAGCCGCTCAGGACGAAAAAGATGTCCACGCCGGCGGCCAGCCAATGCGGCCAGTAGCCCTGGTAGCCCATGCGCTCGAGCTGCGGATACAGGTGGACCAGCACCACCATCATGGCCGCGACGCCGCGCAGGTACTGAATCGAAAGAATGTCCATGAACGATTTACCTGGTACGGTAAGAATGGAAAGCGGGCATGCGCGCCGCCGGATGGCAAGGAGTCATGACCGCGCCTCCCGGATGGCGTAGCCGTCATCGCGCCGCACTTCGCGCCATGCCATGACGAGCACCGCCAGCCCATAGCAGGCTTCGCCGACCAGGATGCCGATGACCGCGCCAATGGGACCCAACTGCAGCATGCCGACATAGCTTATCGCCAATGCGATCAGCGCACAGACCAGGGTGGCCGCGCTCAGCGCGCGAAAGCGCTGGCGCAGCAGCGGCACCATCATGATCGGCTCGCGGATCACCATCAGCACGAACAGCCCGATCCACAGCACCAGCAGCAGGTCGCGCTGCGGAAAATCCTTGCGCATCAGGTCCAGGAAGATCCAGTCGCGCAGCAGCCAGATCACCGCCCCGTACAGCAGCGTGAACAGCGCCAGCGCCAGCGAGAACAGCATCAGGCGGCGCAGCGTACGGCGCGCGCCCATGCCGTGCATCCAGTCGGACGCCAGCGGCGTCAACTGCTTCTGCATGCCGGCCAGCAGCAGGTTGATCGGCATCAGCGTCAGGCGCGAGGCGGCCAGCGCCGCCACGGCCGCCAGGTCCAGCGTGGCCGCGGTCAGGAAGTTGTAGCCCTGGTTGAACAACCAATAGATGACGCCGCCCGAGGCAGCCCAGAACCCCATGCGGGCGATCTCGCGCAGGCGGCCGGGCGCCGCGTCGCGCTCGATATCGTTGGCCAGCACCCGGCGCAGCGCCCCGGCGCAGGCCAGCGCCGCCATCGTGCCTGCAAGCAGGGCGCCGGCCGCCGCCGCCGGCGTCCTGACCGCGAGCGCGCAGCCGGCCAGCAGCACCGCCACGTAGATCGCGTCCGCGCCCAGCACCTGTTGTGGACGGTGGTACATCAACAGGATGCCGCGCAGGTATTCGCGGTACAGCGCCGCCAGCACCAGGCCGATGGCCGCCACCACCACCAGCGTCGATCCGCCGTCGAACAGTCCCATCGCCCAGCCGGCCAGCGCCACGGCCAGCGCCAACGCACCGCCCAGCGCCCCCAGCCATTTCTGGTCCCGCAGCAGGCTGCCCATCCACTGGCGCCGCGCCGCCTCGTCCAGGGCGGGCAGGCGGATCACCATCGGCGTGCCAATGAAGGTGCCCTGCAGCGTCGTCAGCAACATCATGGTGTTGAAGGCCAGGATGTAATAGCCGTACTGCGCCTCGGGCGCGTAGCGGATCAGGATCAGGCCGACGCCGAAGTTGGCGGCCGACAGCATGGCCTGATCGGCAATCGAGCTGCCGAACAGGCGCGCCAGGCCCGAAGCCGAAAAGCGTGTCCGCGTCACTTGGAATCCCGATCGGTTTTGATCCAATGCTTGTTGCGGCGGTTGCGCAACAGCACGTACAGTTTCCACAGCACGAAAAACGGCACGCGCAGCAGGTCCAGCAGCGCTCGCGGCCCCAGCGGCGACAGTTGCCAGCCGCGCAACGCGTGCAGCGCCAGCACGCCCAGCAGGACCAGCGCCAGCAGCGGCCATGTGGCCAGCCCGGCGCCGGGCAGCAGCCACGCGGCCAGCCCGCCCAGCACCAGCAACGCGCCGATCTGCAGCGCGATGTAGCCCAGCGGCATGGTCAGCAGGTCAATCGCCAGTTCCAGGCAGATCCAGCTCGGCCGCATGACGGCCTGGCGCAAGAGGCGGCCGACATAGGTCCGCATCACCGCCAGGCGGCCTCCCTCCCAGCGCTGGCGCTGCGTGCGCGAACCGCGCTCGGACGCCACCAGTTCCGCGTCGGCGCTGGCCTCGTCGATATAGACCACGCGGTGGCCGTGCAGGCCCAGCACCACGCCATACTCCAGATCTTCCGCCATCGAATGGATATTGAACGGCACCTCGCGCAGCAACGCGTGCGTCATGCACATGCCATTGCCGCGCAGGCCGTTGGAGGCGCGCAACCGTTCACGCGCGCGGCCCCGCACCGCATGAAAGGCGCCATAGGCGATGGTGATGATGCGCGTGCGCCACGACTCGTCCGGATTGAGCACCCCATAATGCACCTGCATCACCGCCGCCCCCTGCTCGATGCGCGCGGCGTAGGCGGCCAGCAGGTTGGGCGTGACCTCGGTGTCGGCGTCGATCACCGCGACCGCATGCGCGAAGCCGTCGGCCGCGCTGCGCGCGATGCCGTACTCCAGCGCGTAGCCCTTGCCGCGATGCTGGTCGTCATGGCGCTCGATCACCTCGGCGCCCGCGGCGCGCGCCAGCGCCGCCGTGTCGTCGGTGCAATTGTCGGCGATGACGATGACGCGGTAATGCTCGCGCGGCCAGTCGATGGCCGCCAGGCTGCGCACCGTGCGCTCGATCACCGCGGTCTCGTTGTGCGCCGGCACCAGGATGTCGAAGCGCATGTCGCGCCGTTGCGGCTGTGGCCGCGGCAGGCGCGCCGACAGCAGCGTCAGCAGGCCCAGATAGGCGGTGGCCGCCGTGACGGGCAAGGCGATGATGAACAGGATCAGGTGCAGGAAGCCGGCCATGTGCTCAAGCGTACTCTTGGTAATGCCCGCCCCACAGCACGGACAGTTTTCCATAGTTGGCACAGGCGCGGCCCAGCCAGTGCACCGCGTGATGCCGGCCCAGCGGCCACGATACCAGCGCCAGGATGCCCGCGACCGCCATCTGCGCCAGCGCCCGCGCATAGAACGCCACGCGGCGCATGATCGCGGGGCGACGGTCGCGCAGGCGGCCGGCCTCGAAGTGGATGGCGAAATCCTGGCCGCCGCGCAGGGCGCGCTTCAGGATCCAGCCGGTGCGCATCCGGCTCTCGGGCACGGGCTCCGTCACATACGCCTCGTCGCACCAGATCACGCGCGCGCCCTGGCCCATCAGGCGCATCAACAGGTCGCCATCCTCGCCACCGGTCAGGCCGTAGGCGGGATTGAAGACCTGCTCCTGGCGCCGCAGCCACGTGGCGGCAATGAAGCAATTGCCGGTACGCACCGCGTTGCGCGGCAAGACTTCGCCGGTACGAAAGCGTGGCCAGTCGTAGAAGCGGCCTCGCCGTATCCAGGCCGGCGCGGTTGGCGGAATCTCCGGCACGACTGGCGCCTGCACCACGTCGGCGCCATGATCGCGGGCCGCCGCGGCCAGCAGTGCCAGCCACTGGGCCGGCGCGCGCTCGTCATCGTCGATCATCGCCAGCCAATCGCCGCGCGCCAACGAGACCGTCATATTGCGGGTCAACGAAATATTCTTCTCGGGCTGGATGGCGTAGTCCAGCGCGACGCCCTGGGCCGCGAAGGCCGCGCGCCGAGCCTCGACCACGGCGCGCGCGCTGCCCTGGGCATCGTTGTCCACCACCACGATCTGCGCGGGCCTCAAGGTCTGCGCCGCCATATCGCCCAGCAGCAGGTCCAGCATCACCGGACGGCGGTAGGTGGCGATGCACACACTGATGGGGCCGGTGCTCATGGCGTTTCCTCGAAAACCAGTTCATACCAGGGGCTGGCGCCGTCATCGCGGGTCTGCACCCGCACGCGCACGCCATCGGTGCCCGAGGTCGCATCGGCGGCAGGCAGCGCCGCCCGGCGCCGGCCTTCGCCATCCAGCGGATAGACCGACAACCGGCCGGTGCGCGGCGCCAGGCCCAGCATGGCCGGCGTACGGCGCAGCCAGGCTGGCGAGCGTGTGGCGTAGCTGCCGGACGGCCCCGGCGAACCGGCGTCCGGCTCCAGCGTCGACCAGGCGCCCTGGCCGCGATAGGGCACCCGCAGCTTGGGCCGGGCCGGCATCGACCCCGGCTGCGTGCCGGTGGTGTCGTTGCCCAGGCCCAGCAGCATATGCCGCGACCGCGCCAGCGGCTGGCCGTCCAGCGGCGTAAGCATGGCGCTGGCCGCGCCCGCCGCGTCGAACTGCATCCAGACGGACGAACCGCCGATGCGGCCGCTGCCCACCGCGCCGAACACGGCCCACAGGGCCGGCGCGTCGATCACGATGCGGCCCGCCGACGCGTCGTGGCTCAGCAAGGGCGTCGCGTTCGCCAGGCTCGGCAGCGCCACATCGGGGGCCGCGGCCAGGTCCAGTCCCACGCGGCCCCGCAACGCCCATTGCGGCTTTACGCCCAGGCCATCGGCCAGCCCGGTGGTGATTGCATCGAAGCGCCGGTCGGCGCCGAGCTGCAGGCGCTGCCGCGGCCCCACCGGCAGGGTGATCGCGTCTGGCAGCGCGGCCAACAGCGGCTGACGGAACAACCGCGCGCTCTGGCCCGCCAGCGCCATGCGTCCCCAATCGCCGCTCAGGGCGAAGCGCGACGGCGATTGCGGCAGCCGCTGGGCGTCGCTGTAATCGAAATAGAACAGGCCATCCCAGTCCTGAAGGGCGCCGACCGCGCTCATCAGCGGCAGGATCTCGGCGCCGCGGGGGTTGGGGAAGGGCTGGTTGAATTCGCTGACCACGAAGGGCCGCTTGGCATCGCGCCGCAGCGACAGGGCCAACACGCGGTCGAACTCGTTGCCGCTGGCGCTCAGGTCCGGGATGCGCCAGTCATTATCGGCGCGGATGTCAGGATGCCCGACGTAGAAGTGCTCATCGATATAGTCCATGGCGACCTGGGAATCGAAATTCAGCAGGCCGCCATAGCCCATCTGCGTGCCGGTCACCGGCACCCGCGGATCGGCGCTCTCATGCACCACGCGGCGCAGGCGCTCGAAATAGGCCTGGTCGGTCGCCGCCAGGAACGACAGGAAATCGCGTTCCCGCAGATCCACCTTGGCATCGCTGCCGAACAGCGCGTTGACGCGCCGCACGATCCCCGAACGCAACTGCGCCAGGCCGCTCTCGTAGAGCGGCTGCTGCTGGCCCGGCACCGGGAACTCGACCGCGTTGTCGTTGCCGCCCGCGCAGCCGCCCCAGGCCGCGCAGGCCTGCGCCAGCGACCCATGGCGCAGCATAAGCCAGGCGCGCCACTGCCTGCGCAATTCAGGCGCATAGGCCGACGGAATCGCCGCGAGCCAATCCGGTCCCAGCCAGGCCGCCAGCAGCGACGACTCATTATTGAGCTCGACCATGGCGAGCGCCGGATTGTCTTTCAGGCCCAGCGCCTGGATCAGCCGTCGCGCATAGTCTTCCTGCATCGCGATCAGGCGCGGGTCGTACACATGGATCGGCGCTGTCAGCGGCGGCATCTCCGCGCCGCCATCCAGCGCCGGCAACCCATCCACCCGCGGGCGGAAGCGATAGCCCACGTGCAGGTTCAGGTTGACGTAGATGCCCTCGCGCGCCAGCGCCTCGATCAGTCCGCGCAGCCGCGCCACCGCCGTCGGGCTGAACGTCGGAAACGGCCCCGTCGTCAGGATGCTGATCGGTGCGTCCGGGTAGTCCGACGGCAGCGAATCCAGATGATGCAGGCGCACCGCGTTGAAACCCAGCTTGCGCAGTTGCCGCGCCAGCACGGCGGCCTCGACCGGATCGGGGAAGTTGGCGCCGAACGTCAGGTTCACGCCGAACAAGCGCACCCGCGCATCGTCGGCCGTTCCAGGCAGGCCGTCGGCGCCGACGCGATAGAAATGCCCGTCGCGCACGACAATGCGCGAGGCCGCGTCCAGCGGCCGATTCAGCGCCGACACATCCGGCGCGCCGGACAGCGCCGCCGGGTTCATCTCGAACCCGAACCAGCCGCCGGGCGCCGCCGCCGCGGCGCTCATCACCCACGCCAGCGCCAGGGCCGGGGCCAGCACGGCGCGCCAGCGCTTCATGCCTCGCGCTCCCGGCGCACGGCATAGGACCGCGCGGCGGCGGCGCGGACAGGCGGTGGCGCCGGCTTGGACGCCGCCGCCGCGCGCTGCCGCCAGCGTTCCATCGCCAGGCGGCCGCTGATCGCCAGCGACGAATAGATGAACATGATGTTCTGGAAATTGGTGTCCCGCAGAATCTGGCTTTCCGAGAAATTACTGACCATGATCGTCACGCAGATGCCCAGGTGCATCGCCGCGTCCTCGCGGTCGATCTTGAACAGGCGCATGATGCTGACCACGTGCCACAGCAGGCACCCCAGGAACAGCCCCATGCCGACCTGGCCCAGGTCCAGCAGGATATCGATATAGCCGTTGTGCGCCTGTCCCGGCAGCCAGCCCAGCTTGTCGGCGATGAACTGCGCCGGACCGCCTTCGCCCACCCAGAAGGCGCTGTAGCCGATGCCCCAGACGGGATGCCGCTGGATGGCCAGGTCCACCAGCGCCCAGATCTCGCCGCGGCCCGTCAGGTCATTGCTCTTGTTGAACAGCGACGTGACCACCAGCACCAGATCGTCGATACGCGGCATGCGGCCCACCGCCACGTAGAACATCAGCAGGAAGTACAGCGCCACCAGCAGCGCGGCCAGCATCAGGATCTGCCCGGTATGGCGGCCGCCGAAAAACCGCTTGCGCGTCAGCAGGTAGACCCCGGCGCCCAACCCCGTCACCAGCATGGCCGTCGCGCTCTTGGCCATCACCAGCATGAACACGCTGAACAGCAGCCCCACCGCGCTCAGGCGCCGGATCGACGGCGTCATCAGCCATTCGCGCAACCACAGCAGCACGGCGAAGCCGGCAATCGAGCCCAGCATGTTCTTCTGCCACGTGATGCCGCGCCAGGCGTTGCCCAGCAGGGTGTCCACCCCCATGCTCGGGATGAACACCGCCACCAGGCACGACAGCACCAGCACGATCGTGTACGTGCCCAGGATGACGCGCAGGAACTGGCGCGGATTGCTGAAGGGCGGCGCCACGGTCAGCCCAATCAGCACCAGCCCCGCGAAAATGATGGTGCGCTTGATCGTGATGTCCGGATAGGGCGACCAGGTCGCGCTGACCAGGCAATAGAGCACCAGCAGCATCAGGAACAGATTGGACGCGCGCAGGTTCATGAGCGCCGGGCGGACGTGGTGCCAGAGCACGAACAACGCGCCCAGGAACAGCGACCCGTACTGCACCTGGCGCAGCATCGAACCCTGCTCGATGGTGTGATTGGCCTCCGGACCTACCGCGTTGACCGACAGCGTGTCGGGCACGATGGCGAACAGCAGGCTCAGCCCCACCAGCAGCCAGACGGCCCAGCGATCGCCTCGGCTCTGTCCGCCAACCGCCACGACCGCGGGCGCGCCCATGGCCGTTCCCCTCAACGCCGCAGCCGCGCCGGCAGCAGCGCGCGCAGCCGGTCCTTCCAGCCACGCGGCGCATCCGGCTCGTATTCGTTGTAGACCGTGCCCAGCACGCGCACGCCGGCCGTCTCCAGCACCTCCGCGGTCCGCGTCAGGGCGCTCAGCGACGTCACGTCCTTGCGCGCCACC
This sequence comes from Achromobacter dolens, assembly GCF_902859745.1. Classification (GTDB taxonomy): domain Bacteria; phylum Pseudomonadota; class Gammaproteobacteria; order Burkholderiales; family Burkholderiaceae_B; genus Achromobacter; species Achromobacter dolens. The sequence goes on from NZ_CADIJW010000023.1 coordinate 68,206, forward strand.
AGCACACAGGCATCCACCTGGCGCGCGATGCTTTGCGCGTCCGAGGAATGAGTCGCCGCCGGCGTGTTCACGATGAAGATCTCATACTGGTCGGCATAAGCGGCCAGCAGCCGGTCCAGCGCCGGCTCGCGCAGCAGTTCGGCGGGGTTGGGCGGTTGGGGCCCGGCGTCCAGTACGCCCAACGTCGGAAAACCCGGCACGGCGCGGCTGTCGCCAGCCGGCGCGCGTCCCGCCAGGATCGAGGACAGGCCCGCGCCGCTGGCGGCGCCCAGAATGTCATCCTGGCCGCTGGCGCGCAGGTTGGCATTGACCAGCAGCGTGCGGCGGCCGGTCTGCGCGAACGCCAGCGCCAGGCTGGCCGACAGGTAGGCGCGGCCCTCGCTGTCATCCGGGCTCACCACCGCCACCGCGATACGCGGCAGGTCTTCCAGGCGGATCGAGATTTCGGCGCGCACCTGGCGGATCGCCTCGGCCTCCCGGCTGAATGGCGCCGCCGCGATCGCGAGCTGGATGTCGCCATGCTGGGCCGAGGCGTAGTCATAGCGGTATTGCTCGGCCAGCACCGACTGCACGCGCGCTTCCGACACGAAGCCGAGCTTCACGGCGGCCTGGCCAAAGCGCAGGCGCTCGGCCTGCTGCAGTTGGACCACGTGCTGCACCTGGTCCTCGGTCAGCAGGCCCAGGCGCACGAAGCGCTCGCCCATCTTCTCGCCCGGCACGGTATCGGGCGCCTGGTTCGAAGCGGGTTCGCCAGCCTGTTGCTGGTTGAGGCGGTCAAACAGAGGGCGCAGCGTGGAATCGCTCATGACGTCACCGTCGCGGGAGTCGGGTTGCGGCCGATGCGGCCCAGAACGGGCTGCCGCGTATTGCGCTCCAGGTCTTCGGCGCAGCGGATGCGGCGGCGGCTCAGCTCCAGCAGCATCGCCAGCGCCAGGCCCGCCAGCAGGCCCACCACCAGGCCCAGCGCCAGGCTGCTGCGCACCTTCGGGCGCGATGGCGAAGTCGGCACATCGGCCGCGCGCAGCACCGCCAGGTTGGGTAGGGAAATATTGCTGGCCATCAGGATACTGTCGTACTTCTGCAGCGCGGTCTGGTAAACCTGCTCGACGCCGGCGAACTGGCGCCGGTAGGCCGCGATGCGATCGCGCTTGGCCATCTGGTCCAGGACCTTGGCGCGCTGCGCATCTATATCGCGCTGCAGCGCCGCCTTCTGCGTCTGCAGGCGTTCCAGCTCGCCGCGCTGCGCCTCGATGGCGGCCTTGGACTGGCGCGAGATATCAGCCAGCATCTGCGAGCGTTGCGCCAGCAGCCCCGCCACGGTCGGGTGCCTCGGCCCCAGCGAGCCGCGCAATTGGCCGAGCTGGTGATCCACCACCGTCAGGCCGTTGCGCAGATCGTTGATGGGCGCAATCTGCCCCACCTCGGGCAGATCCTCAGGACGGATGCCGCTCTTGAGCAGGCGTTCTGTGGTTTCGTTGCGCGCCTTTGCCGCCTCCAGTTGCGCGTCCAGCGTCAGCATTGACGTCGTCATGTCGTTGAGCGTGCGCACGTCGATATCGCCGCCAGTCTGTTCCGTGTCGACGATGCCGGTTTCCTGCTGGTAGCGCGTCAGCTTGTCCTGGATGGCGTCGACTTCGCCGCGCAACTGCTCGAGCTGCGCCGTGTACTGTTCGCTGCGCGCGCGGGCAGCCGCCGACGAGATGTTCTGGCTGACCGCCAGGTAGGAATTGACCACCGCGTTGGTGAATTCGCGCGCCTTCTGCGGCGTATTGGCGGAAAACGACACCGTCAGCACCCGGCTGTTCTGCTGCTTGACCACCTCCAGGTTGCGGCGGATGTAGTCCACAAGGTCGTTGTGCGCCTTGGTGCCCTGCGCCGCGTCCGGTCCCGACAGCAGCTCCAGGGTCGAGATCACGTGGTCGGCGACCGCCTGGCTGCGGATCATGTCGATCTGCGTCTGCATATAGCTTTCGTCGAGCAGCGCCGAAAACGAGCGTCCGTTGATCGGGTCGTTTTCGCGGTAGTCGATGAAGACGTCCGACGATGCCGTCCACACGCGCGGCAGCACCAGCAGCAGCAGGCAGGTCAACGCCAGCGTGGCCAGGGTCACCCGGGCGATCAACCTCGCGCGGGCGGCCAGCATTGCCCACACCTGATTCAACGAGAGCAGACTGTATTCGGGAGTCACGGCGGGATCTGGAGTCAGCGTGGCGTAATGACTGATTCTACCGGAGAGTCCGATCTGGGGGCCAGATGGGAAAAATACCGGAAATAAAACGCCCGATGACGGTATTTATGGCAAAAAAAAGGCAAGGGCCTGGACCCTTGCCTTTCTAGCCTGGAACGGCGGACCGCTCCAACAGCTTTCACTTAGATGATACGTGCGGCTTCAACCAGACGCACCACGCGCCACGACTTCGAGCGCGAGATGGGACGGCCTTCAGCGATTTCAACCGTATCGCCTTCGTTGTACTGGTTCGACTCATCGTGCGCCTTGTACTTCGCGGAACGCATGATGATCTTGCCGAAGATGGGGTGCTTGACGCGGCGTTCGACCAGAACGACGACAGTCTTGTCCATCTTGTTGCTGACGACCTTGCCGACCAGCGTACGCTGGCGCTTGGCCACTTGGGTGTTTTGGGTTTCGCTCATCTTTATTTCCCTGCCTTCTCGGTCAGCAAGGTACGCACGCGCGCGATGTCGCGGCGCACGTTACGCAGCTGGCTGGTGTTGGCAAGCTGCTGCGTGGCCTTCTGCATACGCAGACCGAATTGCGCCTTCAGCAGGCTTTCGAGCTCTTTGCCGAGCTCGGCGGCGTCTTTCGAACGGAGTTCGCTGGCTTTCATGTCTTAGTACTCCTTAAGCACCGATATGACGCGCGACGAACGTGGTCGAAATCGGCAGCTTGGCAGCGGCCAGGCGGAAAGCTTCACGCGCGAGCTCTTCGCTAACCCCTTCCATTTCGTAGAGCACCTTGCCGGGCTGAATCTCGGCGACCCAGTACTCCGGGTTGCCCTTACCGTTACCCATACGGACTTCGGCAGGCTTTTGCGAGATGGGCTTGTCCGGGAAAATGCGAATCCAGATGCGGCCGCCGCGCTTGATGTGACGGTTGATGGCACGACGAGCGGCTTCGATCTGGCGAGCGGTCAGACGGCCACGGCCGGTGGCCTTCAGACCGAATTCGCCGAACGACACGTGGGTGCCACGGGTCGCCAGACCGGTGTTGCGGCCCTTCTGCTCTTTGCGATACTTTCTGCGAGAGGGTTGCAGCATGGTTATTCTCCTTCAGGCGCCGGAGCAGCGTCCGCCTTGCGGGGACCACGGCCACGACCACCCGGACGACCGGTGCGAGCACCGTCCGGACGATCACCACGCGGAGCGCGGCGCGGACGACGTTCTTCTTCACGCGGGGCGGCGGTTTCCGGCGGCAGTTCGCCGTTGGCCAGCATGTCGCCCTTGTAGACCCAGACCTTGATGCCGATCACGCCGTACGTGGTGTGGGCTTCGGAGGTGCCGTAGTCGATGTTGGCCTTGAGGGTGTGCAGCGGCACACGGCCTTCGCGATACCACTCGGTGCGAGCAATTTCGATACCGTTCAGACGGCCCGAGCTCATGATCTTGATGCCTTGGGCACCCAGACGCATGGCGTTCTGCATCGCGCGCTTCATGGCGCGGCGGAACATGATGCGCTTCTCGAGCTGTTGCGAGATCGAGTCGGCGATCAGTTGAGCATCGGTTTCCGGCTTGCGGATTTCTTCGATGTTGACGTGCACGGGCACGCCCATCAGGCGCTGCAGATCAGCCTTCAGGCTTTCGATGTCTTCGCCGCGCTTGCCGATCACCACGCCCGGACGAGCCGAGTAGACGGTGATGCGGGCATTCTTGGCGGGACGCTCGATGATCACGCGACCGACGGAGGCGCTCTTGAGCTTCTTCTTCAGGTACTCGCGGACGCGGATGTCTTCGGCCAGCATGCTGCCGAAGGCCTTGTCGTCGGCGAACCAACGCGAGGACCAATTACGGGTGACCGCGAGACGGAACCCAGTGGGGTGAATTTTCTGACCCATCGTGACTCCTTAAGCTCCGACCTTGACCGTGATGTGGCAGGTCTGCTTCTCGATACGGTTGCCGCGGCCCTTGGCGCGAGCGGAGAAGCGCTTCATCGACTGAGCCTTGTCCACGAAGATCGTGGTGACTTTCAGTTCGTCGATATCGGCGCCGTCGTTGTGCTCGGCGTTGGCGATGGCGGACTCGACAGCCTTCTTCAGGATGGCGGCGGCCTTCTTCGGCGAGAAGGTGAGGATCTCGAGCGCACGGCCGACCTTCTGGCCGCGGATCAGATCCGCAACCAGACGCGTCTTTTGAGCGGAGATGTGAACCCCACGGATAATGGCAGTAGTTTCCATCGCTTACCTCTTCGCCTTCTTGTCCGCGGCGTGACCCTTGAACGTACGGGTCAGCGCGAACTCGCCCAGCTTGTGACCGACCATGTTCTCGTTGATGTAAACGGGAACATGCTGCTTGCCGTTGTGCACAGCGATCGTCAGACCGATGAACTCGGGCAGGATCGTCGAGCGACGCGACCAGGTCTTGATCGGCTTCTTGTCTTTGCCCGCGACGGCCGTGTCCACCTTTTTGATCAGGTGAGCATCGACAAACGGGCCTTTCTTGATCGAACGTGACATAGTGTTCGCCTCTTACTTGCGCTTGCGCCGTTGGACGATCATATTGTTCGTCCGCTTGTTGCGACGGGTCTTGTAACCCTTCGCCGGGGTGCCCCACGGGCTGACCGGTTCGCGTGCTTCACCGGTACGGCCTTCACCGCCACCGTGCGGGTGGTCGACCGGGTTCATGGCCACGCCACGAACCGTCGGGCGGACACCGCGCCAACGCATTGCACCGGCCTTGCCGATTTGGCGCAGGCTGTGTTCTTCGTTACCGACTTCACCGATGGTGGCACGGCATTCGATGTGCACACGGCGGACTTCACCCGAGCGCAGACGCACTTGAGCGTAGGTGCCTTCGCGAGCCAGCAGGACGGCGGAAGCGCCGGCCGAACGGACCATCTGGGCACCCTTGCCGGGCAGCATTTCGACGCAGTGAATCGTCGTACCCACCGGGATGTTGCGGATCGGCAGCGTGTTGCCGGCGCGGATCGGGGCTTCGATGCCCGAGATCAGCGTGGCGCCCACTTCCAGGCCGCGCGGAGCGATGATGTAGCGACGCTCGCCGTCGGCGTAGCACAGCAGAGCGATGTGCGCCGTACGGTTCGGGTCGTATTCCAGACGCTCGACCTTCGCGGGGATGCCATCCTTGTCGCGACGGAAGTCGACGACACGGTAATGTTGCTTGTGACCGCCGCCACGGTGGCGGATCGTGATGTGACCGTTGTTGTTACGGCCCGAACCACGGGTCTTCTTTTCCAGCAGCGGCGCGTAGGGCTCACCCTTGTGCAGGTTCGGGCTGACAACCTTCACCATGCCACGGCGGCCAGCCGAAGTCGGCTTAACTTTTACGAGGGCCATTTACTTCACCTCCGCAAAGTCGATTTCCTGGCCGTCCTTGAGCGAGACGTAGGCCTTGCGCTCATTGCGGCGGCGGCCAACGAATCGGCCAAAGCGCTTGACTTTGCCCTTACGGTTGAGGACCTGCACGGACTCGACCTGCACCTTGAAGAGCAGTTCGACGGCAGCCTTGATTTCCGGCTTGGTAGCGTCAGCCACGACACGGAAAGCGACTTGCTGATTCTTCTCAGCGACGAACGTGGCCTTTTCGGTCACGATCGGAGCCAGAATGACTTGCATCAAGCGTTCAGCGTTCATCCCAGCATCTCCTCGAGTTGAGCGATGGCCGGCTTGGTGATCAGCACTTTCTTGTAGTGGACCAGCGACAACGGATCGGCATAACGGGGCTCGACAACGGCAACGTGCGGCAGGTTGCGGGTGGCGAGGTAAACATTTTCATCAACGTTGTCGGTGATGATCAGGACCGAATCCAGGCCCAGGCTCTTCAGCTTTGCAGCGGCGGCCTTGGTCTTGGGCGATTCCAGATCGAACGATTCGACGACGGCGATGCGGTCTTCGCGAGCCAGTTGCGACAGGATCGAGCGGATCCCGGCGCGGTACATCTTCTTGTTGACCTTCTGGCTGAAGTTCTCTTCCGGCGAGTTCGGGAAAATCCGACCACCGCCACGCCACAGCGGCGACGAGGTCATACCGGCGCGAGCGCGGCCGGTACCCTTCTGGCGCCAGGGCTTCTTGGTCGAGTGCTTGACTTCCGAGCGATCCTTCTGAGCGCGGTTGCCGGCACGGGCGTTGGCTTGGAAAGCCACCACGATCTGATGAATCAGCGCTTCGTTGAAGTCACGGCCGAAGATCGTGTCGGGCGCGCTGAAAGTCGCGGCCTGACCTTGGTCGTTCAGGAGCTTGAGATCCATTTACTTACGCTCCCTTCTTGGCCGGGGCCTTGATGGCCGGACGCACGACGATATCGGCGCCAGCGTGGCCGGGGACAGCGCCCTTGACCAGCAGCAGGCCGCGCTCCACGTCAACGCGAACGACGTCGAGGTTTTGAACGGTGCGGGTGACATCACCCAGGTGACCCGCCATGCGCTTACCCGGGAAAATACGGCCCGGATCTTGAGCTTGGCCGATCGAGCCGGGAACGCGGTGCGAACGGGAGTTACCGTGCGAGGCGCGTTGCGAGCCGAAGTTGTGGCGCTTGATGGTACCGGCAAAGCCCTTACCAATGGTGGTGCCCGTGACGTCGACCTGTTGGCCGGCTTCGAACACCGATTCCACGGCGATCACGGAACCCGCCGCAAATTCAGCGGCGCGGGCGGGATCAAGGCGGAATTCTTTGAGGATGCTACCGGCTTCAACGCCGGCCTTGGCGTAGTGGCCCGTTTGTGCTTGCGGCACGCGCGAGGCGCGACGAGCGCCATAAGCCACCTGGATCGCGGCGTAGCCGTCGGTTTCCAGCGACTTAACTTGGGTCACGCGGTTGTTCGACACGTCCAGCACGGTCACCGGGATGGATTCACCTTCCTCGGTAAAAATGCGGGTCATGCCGACCTTGCGACCCACCAGCCCCAGCCGGTGAGCGGCGGGCGTGGGTGTCGAATTCGACATCGTTTTCTCCATTCCCGACTGCGATTGGTCGGGGCTAATCAGGCAAAAGGTAACGGCCTTTGCCCTACGACTATGTTCAACCTGGCTTGGGGTTGCCGGCCCGGAAAATCCCGGACTTGCGCGCGCCTCACCATAGTTAGACCTGCCACAAAATGGCAAGCTTGGCATATTAGCACGTTTTTTTCAGGCAGCACAAGCACTTAGCGTGAAAAGGCGCCTGCCCTGCCCCCGGCGCGTCAGGCTGTGGCGCAAAAACAAATGGCCGCAGTCCCGAAGGATTGCGGCCATTCTGCACAAGTCCACTGGCGAAGGTAGCGGACTCGCGATACGCCTTACTGCAGCGCGATTTCGACGTCGACGCCAGCCGGCAGGTCCAGACGCATCAGGGCGTCAACGGTCTTGTCGGTGGGATCAACGATGTCCATCAGGCGCTGATGGGTACGGATTTCGAACTGGTCGCGCGACGTCTTGTTGACGTGCGGCGAACGCAGCACGTCGTAACGGCGAATACGCGTGGGCAGCGGCACCGGGCCGCGGACAACGGCGCCCGTGCGCTTGGCGGTGTCGACGATTTCAGCGGCCGATTGATCGATCAGCTTGTAATCGAAAGCCTTCAAGCGGATACGGATCTTTTGGTTTTTCATGGCGTTTCCTAAAGAACGAGAGGCGAGGGCTTTGATTCGCCCCCGCTGGTTGTGTGCTGCTTACGTGATCCGGATTACTTCAGGATCTTGGCGACGACGCCGGCGCCGACGGTACGACCGCCTTCACGGATGGCGAAACGCAGGCCTTCTTCCATGGCGATCGGGGCCAGCAGCTTGACGGTCAT
>NZ_CADIJW010000024.1 GCF_902859745.1 Achromobacter dolens
CCCTGGGCGGCGCGCCACCGCCAGGCATGCCGGCGCAGCCCGCCGCGCCCGCCCCCGTCGCGACCACCGCGGCGGCCGCGGCCGTGAACGCGGACGCCGCCAACATCGTGTACGAGCGCTCGCGCCTGAACACCGACCTGACGTTCGAGAACTTCGTGACGGGTAAGGCCAATCAGTTGGCGCGCGCCGCCGCGCTGCAGGTGGCCGAGAACCCGGGCACGTCGTACAACCCGCTGTTCCTGTACGGCGGCGTGGGCCTGGGCAAGACCCACCTGATCCACGCCATCGGCAACGCCATGGTGGCGGCGGGCACCGGGGTGCGCGTGCGCTACGTGCATGCCGACCAGTACGTGTCCGACGTGGTCAAGGCGTACCAGCGCAAGGCGTTCGATGACTTCAAGCGCTACTACCATTCGCTCGACCTGCTGCTGATCGACGATATCCAGTTCTTCTCCGGCAAGAACCGCACGCAGGAAGAATTCTTCTATGCGTTCGAAGCGATGGTGGCGCAGCGCAAGCAGATCATCATCACCAGCGATACCTATCCGAAGGAACTGTCGGGCATCGACAGCCGCCTGATCTCGCGCTTCGATTCCGGCCTGACGGTCGCGATCGAGCCGCCCGAACTCGAAATGCGCGTGGCGATCCTGCTGCGCAAGGCCGAGTCCGAGGGCGTGCCGATGCCCGAGGAAGTGGCGTTCTTCATCGCCAAGCACCTGCGCAGCAACGTGCGCGAGCTCGAAGGCGCGTTGCGCAAGGTGCTGGCCTACGCCCGCTTCCATGGCCGCGACGTGCTCACCGTGGACGTCTGCAAGGAAGCCTTGAAGGATCTGCTGTCCGTGTCCAACGGCCAGATCACCGTCGAGAACATCCAGAAGACGGTGGCGGATTTCTACAAGATCAAGGTGGCCGACATGTATTCGAAACGCCGGCCGGCCAATATCGCTTTGCCGCGCCAGGTCGCCATGTACCTGGCCAAGGAGCTGACCCAGAAAAGCCTGCCGGAAATCGGCGATCTGTTCGGTGGCCGTGACCACACCACCGTGCTGCACGCCGTACGCAAGATTTCCGACGCCCGCGCCAAGCAAGCGGAGCTCAACCATACCCTGCACGTGTTGGAACAAACTCTAAAAGGATGACCATGCAACTCGTACAAACCACACGCGATGCATTGCTGAAACCGCTGTCGACCGTGGCGGGCATCGTCGAAAGACGCCATACCCTGCCCATCCTGGCGAACATCCTGATGCGCAAGGAAGGCAACAAGGTTGCCTTCATTGCGACCGACCTGGAAGTGCAGATCACCACGCACGCCGACTTCGGCGTGGGTCACGACAACGAGTCCACCACGGTGGCGGCGCGCAAGCTGCTGGACATCCTGAAAGCCCTGCCGGACACCGGCGACGTGCGCCTGGCGCTGGCCAGCAACAAGCTGTCGGTGCAGTCGGCCAAGAGCCGCTTCGCGCTGCAGACGCTGGCCGCCAGCGAATTCCCCACCGTGGCCCAGCCCGAGCAGTGGGACGTGTCGCTGACCATGCCGCAACGCACGCTGCGACACCTGTTCAACATGGTGCACTTCGCCATGGCGCAACAGGACATCCGCTACTACCTGAACGGCATGCTGCTGGTGTTCGAACCGGGCCGCGTGCGCGCGGTCGCCACCGACGGCCACCGCCTGGCGCACTGCTCCACCGAAGCCGACGGCATCAGCGAGCGCCACGAAGTGATCGTGCCGCGCAAGACCGTGCTGGAAATGCAGCGCCTGCTGGAAGACTCCGACGAACCCGTCTCGATCGACGTGGCGCCGGGCCAGATCCGTTTCCGCTTCGGCGACGTCGAGCTGGTGTCCAAGCTGGTCGAAGGCAAGTTCCCCGACTTCACCCGCGTCATCCCGACCAACTACACGCGCCACTTCCTGGTGGGCCGCGAAGCCCTGCAGGGCAGCCTGCAGCGCGCCGCCATCCTGACCACCGACAAGTTCAAGGGCGTGCGCCTGCAACTGGCGCAGAACCAGATGAAGATTTCTTCTTCCAACGCCGAGCAGGAAGAGGCGCAGGAAGAAATCGACATCGATTACGGCCACGAGCCGCTGGACGTGGGCTTCAACGTCGGCTACCTGCTCGACGTGCTGTCCAACGTCAAGGTGGACAACATCCAGTGGTCGGTCATGCCCGATGCCAACGCGTCGGCGCTCATCACCCTGCCCGAAGACGACCAGTTCAAGTACGTCGTCATGCCCATGCGGATCTGAGTCCGCGCAACCGTGGGTTTGTGCCGCCTGCGGGCCCGATGGCCCGCCGGCGGTCCGGCCGCCAGGCCGTTCTTTAAAGCGTTATCGATACAGACATGTCAGATCAGCAGAACACCACTCCCGAGAACGGCGGCTACGGCGCCGACTCGATCAAGATGCTCAAGGGGCTGGAGGCCGTGCGCAAGCGCCCCGGCATGTACATCGGCGACACATCGGACGGCACCGGTCTGCACCACATGGTGTTCGAAGTCGTCGACAACGCCATTGACGAAGCTCTGGCTGGCTATTGCGACGACATCGTCGTCACCATCCACACCGACAACTCGATCTCGGTCACCGACAACGGCCGCGGCATTCCCACGGATATCCACAAGGACGACGAATTCCACCGCAGTGCGGCGGAAATCGTCATGACCGAACTGCACGCCGGCGGCAAGTTCGACCAGAACTCGTACAAGGTGTCCGGCGGCCTGCACGGCGTGGGCGTGTCGTGCGTGAACGCGCTGTCCGAGTGGCTGCGCCTGACCATCCGCCGCAACGGCGAAGTGCACCAGATGGAATTCCGCCAGGGCGAGCGCGTCGCGCCCCTGGCCGTGACCGGCACGACCGACAAGCGCGGCACCGAAGTGCGCTTCCTGGCCGACCCGATCATCTTCACCAACGTCGAATACCACTACGAGATCCTCTCCAAGCGCCTGCGCGAGCTCTCGTTCCTGAACAACGGCGTCAAGATCCGCCTGATCGACCAGCGCCAGGGCAAGGAAGAGAACTTCGCCTTCTCCGGCGGCGTGAAGGGCTTTGTCGAATACATCAACCGCGCCAAGACGGTGCTGCACCCGAACGTGTTCTCGGTCACCACCGAGTCCACCGCCGGCGGCGTGCCGGTGGGCGTGGAAGTGGCGATGCAGTGGAACGACAGCTACAGCGAAAGCGTGCTGTGCTTCACCAACAACATCCCGCAGCGCGACGGCGGCTCGCACCTGACCGGCCTGCGCGCGGCGATGACCCGCATCATCAACAAGTACATCACCGACAACGAACTGGCCAAGAAGGCCAAGGTCGAGACCTCCGGCGACGACATGCGCGAAGGCCTGGCCTGCGTGCTGTCGGTGAAGGTGCCCGAGCCCAAGTTCAGCAGCCAGACCAAGGACAAGCTGGTCTCGAGCGAAGTGCGTCCCGCGGTCGAAGAGGCCGTGGCTCGCACGCTCGAAACCTGGCTGCTGGAGCATCCGAACGACGCCAAGGCGCTGTGCGGCAAGATCGTCGAAGCCGCCCGCGCGCGCGAAGCCGCCCGCAAGGCGCGCGAAATGACGCGCCGCAAGAGTGTGCTGGAAGGCGCCGGCCTGCCCGGCAAGCTGGCCGACTGCCAGGAAAAGGATCCGGCGCTGTGCGAGCTGTACATCGTCGAGGGCGACTCGGCAGGCGGCTCGGCCAAGCAGGGCCGCGACCGCAAGTTCCAGGCCATCCTGCCGCTGCGCGGCAAGGTGCTGAACGTCGAGAAGGCGCGCTTTGACCGCCTGATCGCCAGCGAGCAGATCGCCACGCTGATCACCGCGCTGGGCACCAGCATCGGCCCGGACTTCAACGTCGACAAGCTGCGCTACCACCGCCTGATCATCATGACCGACGCGGACGTGGACGGCGCGCACATCCGCACGCTGCTGCTGACGCTGCTGTACCGCCAGATGCCCGAGCTGGTGCAGCGCGGTTATGTGTACATCGCCCAGCCGCCGCTCTACAAGGTCAAGGTCGGCCGCGAAGAGCGCTACCTGAAGGATGACCAGGAAGAAGCGCAGTTCATGCTGCAACTGGCCCTGAAGGATGCCGAGATCATCGCGGGCGGCAACATCATCCGCGGCGATGAGCTCAACGAACTGGCGCGCCAGTACGTGGCCGCCGACGGCGTCATCGCGCGCCTGTCGCGCGTGTTCGACGTGGCCGCGCTGTCGGCCATGGCCGAGGGCGTCGAGATCAATCTGGACACGGCCGAGGCCGCCGCCGATTCGGCCAAGCGCCTGGCCGATGCCATGCGCGATCCGATCAGCGGCAATGGCGTCGAAGTCGTGCCCGAATTCGACGCGGCCACCGAACGCCATCGCCTGTCGATCCAGCGCATGCATCACGGCAACGTGCGCGTCAGCATCATCGACGCCGACTTCATTGGCGGTTCGGATTACGCCATCCTGTCCAAGGCCGCCAAGAGCTTCTCCGGCAAGGTCGGCCCGCAGTCGCTGGTCGCCCGTGGCGAAGGCGACAAGCGCAAGGAGCAAAGCGTCTCCGACTTCCGCGAGGCCATGCAGTGGCTGCGCAGCGAAGCCGAACGCGGCATCTCCAAGCAGCGCTACAAGGGCCTGGGCGAAATGAACCCCGATCAGTTGTGGGAAACCACCATGGACCCGAAGGTGCGCCGCCTGCTGCGCGTGCAGATCGAGGACGCCATCGCGGCCGACGAGGTCTTCACCACGCTGATGGGCGACGACGTCGAGCCGCGCCGCAACTTCATCGAGGCGCATGCGCTGTCGGCGGGGAATATCGACGTTTGATCGGCAGGGTTGCCCGCAAGCCCGACGGGGCTTCGCGGCGTGCATGAAAAAGGGGCTGCCTTGCGCAGCCCCTTTTTTATTTGCCGGCGCCTTTGCATGGGGCGCCAGCCCGGCCCGTTGCCTAGCCCTGCACGTCACTCGCCCAAGGTTCCGCCGTCAATCGTTCCGCCAGGTATTCGATCAGCGCCTGCACCCGCGCCGGCCGCCGGCGGCCCGGCGGCGTGACGATGTGCAGCGCGATGGGGTCGACACGCCAGTCGTCCATGGCGGTTTCCAGCGCGCCCGATTGCAGGTCTTCCCAGGCCAGGAATTCCGGTTGCAGCGCCAGGCCCAGGCCGGCCTGCAGCGCGGGTGACAGGGCTTCTGCGTTGTTGACGTTCAACTGCACCGGCAGCGACTGCGAGAACTCGCCGTGCTTGTCGTGGCGGAAGCGCCAGCTCGAGCCGTTGCGCGCGTACATGTATTGCAGCGCGGTGTGCTGCGCCAGGTCGCGCGGATGCTTGGGCTTGCCCGCGCGCTTGAAGTAGCTGGGCGCGCCCACCAGCAGGATGCGCACCGAGCACAGCCGCCGCGCCAGCAGCGTCGAGTCCACCAGGTTGGAGATGCGCAGGGCCAGGTCGAAGCGTTCGGACACCAGGTCCGACTGCTTGTCGTTGAATTCGATCTCCAGGTCCACGTCGGGATGCGCCTGCATGAAGGGCGGCAGCATCGGCGCCAGGTGCGTGACGCCGAAGGACATGGGCGCGGCCAGGCGGATCTTGCCGCGCAGGCTGGTGGATTTTTCCGTGACCTCGGCCTCGACCGCCTCGCCCTCTTCCAGGATGCGGGCGGCGCGCTCCAGCGCCGCGTAGCCAGATTCCGTCAACGACATGCTGCGCGAGGTGCGGTGGAACAGCATGGTCTTCATCTTGGTTTCCAGACGGGTGATGGTCTTGGACACCGTGGCCTGGGACAGGGACAGTTCGGCCGCCGCCTTGGCGAACGAGCCCGTGTCGGCGACCTTGGCGAAGATCGCCCAGCCTTCCAGATCCGGCAGTTTGTTCATGATGATTCTCGCAAAGAAAGTGGCGTCGATGATAGCGGCTGGCTATGTGACGAACAAGAACGCCCGGGGAAGGCCGGGCCGGAAACACCCGGGTCATGGGGATCATGCAAAAAATGGAAAGGATGCAATTCCCGGTTGCGGATTCTCAGGCGAAGGGCGGATCCCTAATATGCCCATACCGACAGACGACGTGAACGAAACCCCTCAAGCGGCATTCGGACACGACGGCAGCGGGGCAGGCCGGAACGGTTTGCGCAGTGCCCGAATTCACCTAGCCGCATTTCCTTGAACGATTCCTTGAAAGAGAGAGCCACCATGTCCGCCAACAAGTACCTCGAAGTCCTGACCCCGCAAAACAGCCAGATCATCTTCATCGATCAGCAGCCGCAGATGGCTTTCGGCGTGCAGTCGATCGATCGCCAGACGCTCAAGAACAACGTGGTGGGCCTGGCCAAGGCCGCGCGCACCTTCAACATCCCGACCACCATCACCACCGTGGAAACCGACGGCTTCTCGGGCAACACCTTTCCCGAGCTGCTGGCCGTGTTCCCCGAGAACAAGATCCTGGAACGCACCTCGATGAATTCGTGGGACGACCAGAACGTGCGCGATGCGCTGGCCGCCAACGGCCGCAAGAAGATCGTGGTGGCGGGCCTGTGGACCGAAGTCTGCAACACCACCTTCGCCCTGTGCGCCATGCTGGAAGGCGACTACGAGATCTACATGGTGGCCGACGCCTCGGGCGGCACCTCGGCCGACGCGCACAAGTACGCGATGGACCGCATGATCCAGGCCGGCGTGGTGCCGGTGACCTGGCAGCAGGTGATGCTGGAATGGCAGCGCGACTGGGCCCGCAAGGAGACCTATGACGCCGTGACCGGCATCGCCAAGGAACACTCGGGCGCCTACGGCATGGGCATCGACTACGCCGTCACCCATGTGCACAAGCTGGCCGAGCGCGTGACGCACGGCGAACGCATCGGCCCCAACCCGGCCAAGTAAGCCGCGTGCCGGGCCGGCGGCGGTAGCGCCCCGGCCGGCCCGGCGTGATTCTCTTTCGAACACGGCAGGCGGCATGATGAACGCCCCTGGCGAGCCCGAGCGATCCAGGAGCGTTCCATGCCGAACAACCCCCCCCATTCCCCGGGCAGCGGCTTCGCGCCGCTGCGCCAACCCGTCTTCGCCGTACTGTGGGCGGCCGCGGTGCTGGGCAACGTCGGCAGCTTCATGCGCGACGTCGCCAGCTCCTGGCTGGTGACCGATCTGTCGGCCAGCCCGGCGGCGGTGGCGCTGATCCAGACGGCGGCGACGCTGCCGATCTTCCTGCTGGCGATTCCCGCCGGCGTGCTGTCGGACATCCTGGACCGCCGGCGTTTCCTCATTTTCGTGCAGTTGCTGCTGGCATCGGTCAGCGGCACGTTGCTGCTGCTGTCGCACTTTGGCGCGTTGACGGTGGACTACCTGATCGCCCTGACGTTCGTCGGCGGCATCGGCGCGGCGCTGATGGGCCCGACGTGGCAGTCGATCGTGCCGGAGCTGGTGCCGCGCGAGGACCTCAAGGGCGCCGTGGCGCTCAATTCCCTGGGCATCAACATCGCGCGCGCCATCGGTCCGGCGGCGGGCGGCCTGATCCTGGCCAGCTTCGGCGCGGCGGTGACCTACGGGATGGACGTCTTGAGCTATGTGTTCGTGATCGCGGCCCTGCTGTGGTGGAAGCGGCCGGCCAAGGTCGATAGCGCCCTGTCAGAGAATTTCTTCGGCGCGTTCCGTGCCGGCCTGCGCTACACGCGGGCCAGCAAGGAACTGCATCGCGTGCTGCTGCGCGCCGCCGTGTTCTTCCTGTTCGCCAGCGCGGTCTGGGCCCTGCTGCCGCTGGTGGCGCGGCAGATGCTGGGCGGCTCCTCGGGCTTCTATGGCGTGCTGCTGGGCGCCGTGGGCGCGGGGGCCATCATCGGCGCGCTGGTCATGCCCAAGCTGGGCGCCAAGCTCAATGCGGACGGCCTGGTGTTGCTGGCCTCGGTCGTCAGCGCGGTGGTGATGGGCGTGCTGGTGTTCGCGCCGCCCAAGTGGCTGGCGGTGCTGATGCTGGTGCTGCTGGGCATGGGCTGGATTACCGCGTTGACCACGTTCAATGGCGTGGCCCAGGCGATTCTGCCCAACTGGGTGCGGGGCCGCGGCCTGGCGGTGTACCTGATGGTGTTCAACGGCGCGATGGCGGCGGGCAGCCTGGGCTGGGGCCTGGTGGCGCGGGAGATCGGCGTGCCGTATGCGCTGGTGGTGAGCGCGGTCGGCCTGGTGGCCGTGGCGCTGCTGTTCCACCGGGCGCGGCTGCCGGTGGGCGAGGCCGACCTGCAGGCGTCGAACCACTGGCCCGAGCCGCTGGTGTCCGCGCCGGTGGCCAATGACCGCGGTCCGGTGCTGATCCAGGTCGAGTATCGCGTTCGGCAGGCGGATCGTCCCGCCTTCCTGGAGGCGATGCAGCGCCTGTCGCAGGAGCGACTGCGCGACGGCGCCTACGCCTGGGGCGTGGTCGAGCATACCGGCGACCCGGAGCGCGTGATGGAGTGGTTCTTCGTGGAGTCGTGGGCCGAGCATCTGCGCCAGCATCACCGCGTCTCGCATGCCGACGCCGACCTGCAGGCCGAGGCGCTGCGCTTCCATATCGGCCCCGACAAGCCCGAAGTCCATCACTTCCTGGCGTTGAAACGCTGACCGCATCGCGCCGCACCCATCCACCCGACCTGGAGTCTCGTCATGATCGAGCGCCGTCCCCTTACTACCCTGGGCCATGCCCGCCGTGGCTGGCTCGACGTGAAGCACCATTTCTCCTTTGCCAACTACCAGGATCCCGCGCGCATGCGCTGGGGGGCGGTACGGGCCTGGAACGACGAGACCATCGCGCCAGGCGCGGGCTTTGAACCGTTGCTGCACACGGATGTGGAAATCATTACCTGCGTGCGCGAAGGCGCGCTGACGCACGAGGATGACCTGGGCAACCGCGGCCGCACGCGTGCCGGCGACGTGCAGGTCATGAGCGCCGGCAGCGGCGTGACGCACGCCGAATTCAATATGGAAGGCGGCCCCGCGCGGGTGTTCCAGATCTGGCTGGAGCCGGACCGCCGCGGCGTGCCGCCTAGCTGGGGCCGCAAGTCGTTCGCCCGCGAGGCCTGCAACGGCCGCTTCGTCACGCTGGCCAGCGGCATCGAGGGTGACGACGACGCCCTGCCGATCCGCAGCGACGCGCGGCTGCTGGCCGTGGCGCTCAAGGCCGGCGAAGCCGCCACGTATCGCTTTGCGCACGGACGGCGCCGTGGCTACCTGGTGTCTTCCAAGGGACGGCTGACCATCAACGATGTCGAGATCGGCAGCGGCGACGGCGCCGCGATCCTGGACGAGACCGACGTGCGCATCACCGCGCTGGACGATGCCGAGCTGCTGTTGGCCGATACCCATGCATGACCCATCACACACGAGGACGTACATGAAGATCTATCTACTTTCCCTGGGCGCCGGCCTGCTGGTCGGCGTGGTGTACAGCCTGCTGCAGGTGCGTTCGCCCGCGCCGCCGCTGGTGGCGCTGATCGGCCTGCTCGGCATCCTGGTCGGCGAGCAGATCGTGCCGGTAGGCAAGCAACTGCTCAACGGCACGGCGTTCGTTGCCGCCTGCGACAAGGAGAAGGCGGTCAGCCACGTATTCGGGCAACTGCCCGGCCGACAGGGGAAAGACAAGGACCATAGCTGATTCCCTTCCCGCACCAGAGGAGATAATCGTATGCCGACCCGCCGCGACCTTATCGGTGTTGCTTCCACGCTTGCTCTGAACAGCCTGTTGGGCGGATGTGCCACTGCCCGTTCCAAAGGAGAACCCCCCATGTCAAATGCCTCGAACGCCACTCCCGATGTCATCTTCCACAACGGCCGCATCACCACGCTGGACCGCGCCAAGCCGCTGGCCAGCGCCGTGGCCATCAAGGACGGCCGCTTCGTCGCCGTCGGCACCGACGCCGAGGTCATGGCGCTGGCCGGGCCCGGCACCCGGCGCGTCGACCTCAAGCAGCGCAGCGCCCTGCCCGGCCTGTTCGACAACCACACCCACGTGGTGCGCGGCGGCCTGAACTACAACATGGAACTGCGCTGGGACGGCGTGCGCTCGCTGGCCGACGCCATGGCGATGCTCAAGCGCCAGGTCGCCATCACGCCGGCGCCGCAATGGGTGCGGGTGGTGGGCGGTTTCACCGAGCACCAGTTCGCCGAAAAGCGCCTGCCCACGATCGAAGAAATCAACGCCATCGCGCCCGACACGCCGGTGTTCCTGCTGCACCTGTATGACCGCGCCCTGCTCAACGGCGCCGCGCTGCGCGCGGTGGGCTACACCAAGACCACGCCCAATCCGCCGGGCGGCGAGATCATCCGCGATGCGCAGGGCAACCCCACCGGGCTGCTGCTGGCCAAGCCGAATGCGACCATCCTGTACGCCACGCTGGCGAAGGGCCCCAAGCTGCCGTTCGACTACCAGGTCAATTCCACGCGCCATTTCATGCGCGAGCTGAACCGCCTGGGCGTGACCGGCGTGATCGACGCGGGCGGCGGCTTCCAGAACTATCCCGACGACTACGCCGTGATCCAGAAGCTGGCCGACGAGGGCCAGATGACGGTGCGGCTGGCCTACAACCTGTTCACGCAGAAGCCCAAGCAGGAAAAGGAAGACTTCCTCAAGTGGACTTCGAGCGTGAAGTACAAGCAGGGCACCGACTACTTCCGCCACAACGGCGCCGGCGAGATGCTGGTGTTCTCGGCCGCCGACTTCGAGGACTTCCGCGTCGAGCGCCCGGACATGCCGCCCGAGATGGAAGGCGAGCTGGAGGAAGTGGTGCGCGTGCTGGTGCAGAACAAGTGGCCGTGGCGGCTGCATGCCACCTATGACGAGACCATTTCGCGCGCGCTGGACGTGTTCGAGAAGGTCAACCAGGACACGCCGCTGACCGGCCTGAACTGGTTCTTCGACCATGCCGAGACCATTTCCGACAAGTCGATCGATCGCATCGCCGCGCTGGGCGGCGGCATCGCCGTGCAGCACCGCATGGCCTACCAGGGCGAGTATTTCATCGAGCGCTACGGCGCGGTCGCGGCCGAGGCCACGCCGCCCATTGCCAAGATGCTGGATCGCGGCGTGAAGGTCTCGGCCGGCACCGACGCCACCCGGGTCGCGTCCTATAACCCGTGGGTGTCGCTGTCGTGGATGGTGACGGGCAAGACCGTGGGCGGCACCCGCCTCTACCCGGCGCGCAACTGCCTGGACCGCGAGACCGCGCTGCGCATGTGGACCGAGAACGTGGCCTGGTTCGCCAACGAGGAAGGCAAGCGCGGCCGCATCCAGCCGGGCCAGTTGGCCGACTTCATCGTGCCGAGCAAGGATTACTTCCGGTGCAGCGAGGACGAGATCTCGTTCCTGACCTCGGACCTGACGGTGGTCGGCGGCCGCGTGGTCTACGGCGCGGGCGAATTCGGGGCCGAGGACGACAACGCGCTGCCGCCGGCCATGCCGGACTGGTCGCCCACGCGCCTGTTCGGCGGCTATGCCGCCTGGGGCGACCCTGACGGCGCCGGCCGCAATTCGCTGGGCTATCGCAACATGGCGGCCTGCGCGTGCGCCACCAACTGCGGACTGCACGGGCATGACCATGCCAAGGCCTGGGCCTCGAACGCGCCCAGTTCCGACCTCCAGGGCTTCTTCGGCGCCCTGGGTTGTTCCTGCTGGGCTGTCTGAGGGGGCCGGCCATGAACGCGACCTTTCAATGGGAGCGGCGGCTGGCCAGCCTGGCCCGGCCGCTGTTCGGCTCCTGCGCCGTGCGGTTCCTGGCCTACCTGGGCCTGTGCGCCGCGTACCTGCAGGGCGGGCTGGTCAAGCTGACCGACTTTCCCGGCGCGCTGGCGGAGATGGCGCATTTCGGGCTGGCGCCCGGACCGTTGTTCGCGGTGCTGGTGATCGCGCTGGAACTGACGGCCTCCGCCATGATCCTGAGCGGCCGCCTGCGCTGGCTGGGGGCGCTGGCGCTGGCCGCCTTCACGCTGGTGGCCACGGGCATTGCGTTGCGCTATTGGGAAATGGCGCCCGGGCAGGAGCGCTTCATGGCCGCCAATGCGTTCTATGAGCATCTTGGGCTGGCGGGGGGATTGCTGCTGGTGGCGTGGCTGGATCTGCGCGAGCCGCGCCCGGAAGGCGCGACCGCCTGACGGCGGGCCGCCGTGGGCAAAAAAAGGCCCCGATTCCGGGGCCTTGTCGTTTCCAGGCGAGGGGCCGCTGCCCTCACCGCCCCGGCCGCGCCTTCAGGTCCGCCATTTCCTCCTGCATCAGCTGGTGCGCATAGCGCGAGAACACGCTCACCAGCCGGGTACGGGTATGGTACGGCGGGTACAGCAGCGCCACCGTGACCGGCACCGCCGGGCTGAAGGGGCGGACCTCGACGCCGTTGGCTTCGTATTCCTCGCGCGCCGCCAGCGGGTTGATCAGCGCCACGCCCAGGCCGGCGCCGACCAGCGCACAGACCGACGATCCCAGTCCGGCCTCGGCCACCGTCTGGCGCTCGACCTTGGCGGCCTTGAAGACCGCGTCGATCTTCTCCCGCAGCGGCGTGGCGCTGGGGAAGGCGATGAAGGGTTCGCCGGCGAAGTCGGCGGGCTTGAGCTTTTTCAGCTTGGTCAGCCGGTGGCCCTTGGGCAGCACCGCCACGCAGTTCATGGTCAGCACCGGTTCGACCTGGATGCCGGGGCTGTCGCCCGACAGCATGGCCAGGCCGGTGTCGCAGAAGCCCGAGCTGATCCAGTTGTGCACCGCGCTGGCGTTGCCGGAGTGGATCGAGACCATGACGTCCGGGTATTCGGTCTTGAAGGCGGCCACGATGCGCGCCAGCAGGCCGCCGGCCAGGCGCGGCATGGCGGCCACGCTCAGGCGGCTGGCGCTGAACGAGCGGATGCTGGCCGCCGCCGATTCCAGGCCGGCCAGGCCGATGAAGGTCTTTTCCACCTCTTGAAAGAAGCGCGAGCCGTCCTGGGTGGGGGTCAGGCGGCTGCCATTGCGGTCGAACAGGGGAAACTGGGTGATTGCTTCCAATTGCGCGATTAAGCGGCTAACGTGCGGCTGCGAGGTGTGCACTCGTCGCGCCGCCGCCGTCATGGATCCGGTCATCATGACAGCACGGAAAGCCTCGATGTGTCGCAAGCCCATTCGTGTAATGGCCATATCAAATCCGTATAGAGGAATACCCGATTGGAACTGGATAAAACCATAACGCTAGTTGATACTTTTTGCCAGCCGCGGGGCTCATCGCGGGACGCGGCGGTTCGCATGCAATCCGGCACCGCTGTTCGTGAACATAAACACGCGCCGCACGACCGGCGCCAAGGGAATACGATGAAAGCATTTGCCGCGATTTCGGTCGCCGCCGCCCTGTTCGGCAGCGCCGCCGCCCACGCCGAAGGCCCCAGCCGCCTGGACAAGATCCGCGACACCGGCGTGATCACCATCGGCCACCCCGAGACCTCGGTGCCGTTCGCCTACCTGGACGGCAACCAGAAGCCGATCGGCTATACCGTCGAGATCTGCCAGGAAATCGCCCAGCACATCAAGACCGCGCTGAAACTGCCCAAGCTGGACGTGCGCTACAACCCGACCACGTCCGCCACCCGTATCCCGCTGCTGGCCAACGGCACCATCGACCTGGAATGCGGCAACACCACCAACAACCTCGAACGCCACAAGCTGGTGTCGTTCGCGCCCACCACGTTCGTGGCGCAGGTGGTGCTGGTGGCGCGCAAGGACGGCGGCGTCGATCCCAACAACCTGGCGTCGTTCCGCGGCAAGACCATCGCCGCGCAGGCCGGCGGCCAGACCTTCAAGCTGATCTCGCGCCTGAACGCCGAGGGCAACCTGGGCATCAGCATGGCGCCCACCAAGGATACGGCGGAAACGCTGCTGATGGTGGAATCCGGACGCGCCGCCGGGTCGGCCAACGATGACGGCATCGCCTATGGCGTGGTGGCCTCGTCCAAGAACCCGGACGCTTTCGTGATCGGCACCAAGGGCCTGGAACTGGCGCCCTACGGCATCATGCAGCCCAAGGACGATCCGGCCTTCAAGAAAGTGGTGGACGAGGCCGTGCTGGACTTGATGAAGAGCGGCCGCGTCGCCGCGATCTACGACAAGTACTTCAACTCGCCGATCCCGCCCAAGCAGATCAACCTGAAGTACCCGATGAGCGACGCGCTCAAGCGCGCGCTGGCGCATCCGACCGACTCCGGCGACCCCAAGGCCTACGAGTAAGCCGGCCCGCCGCGGCGGCCCTGTCATGGGCGTCGCGGCGCCGCGCGACCCGGGGCGCCGCCCGCCGGCGCCCTCTTCTTTGGTTGTCCACAGGTCCTGAAGCATGAATTACAACTGGAACTGGAGCATCTTCCTGGAGATGTCGCCCGACGGCGTGCATACCTTCCTGGAGACGATCCTGATCGGCGTGGGCTGGACCCTGGCGCTGGCCCTGACGGCGTGGGTGTTCTCGCTGTTGCTGGGGTCGTGCCTGGGCGTGATGCGCACCGCCTCGTCGCGCCTGGCCAATGCCGTCGGCGCGACCTATGTCGAGATTTTCCGCAACGTGCCGCTGCTGGTGCAGATGTTCCTGTGGTACTTCGTGCTGCCCGAGCTGCTGCCGCACGCCTGGGGGCTGGCCATGAAGCAGATGCCGCAGCCCTGGGGGCAGTTCCTGCCGGCGGTGCTGTGCCTGGGCTTCTACGGTTCGGCGCGCGTGGCCGAGCAGCTGCGCGCCGGCATCCAGTCGCTGCCGCGCGGCCAGTTCCAGGCGGGCACGGCGCTGGGGCTGACCGAGACGCAGGTGTACCGCTACATCATCCTGCCCGAGGCCTATCGCATCGTGCTGCCGCCCCTGACCTCGGAGTTCATGGGCACGATCAAGTATTCGTCGGTGGCGCTGACCATCGGCCTGCTGGAACTGACCGGCCAGACCCGCTCGATGGCCGAGTTCAGCTTCCATATCTTCGAGGCCTTCACGGCCGCGACCGTGATCTACCTGATCCTGAACGGCATCGTGGTCCTGGGCATGCGCCTGCTTGAACGCCATGTGGCGGTTCCCGGCCTGATCGGCGCGGCGGCCAGGAACGGGCGCTAGGAATCGACATGGGCAAATTCGATTTCGACGTCATCGGCAGCGCGCTGCCGTACCTGTTCCAGACCGGCATGACCTTCACGCTGACCCTGACGCTGCTGGCGGCGGTGATGGGGCTGGCGCTGGGCACGGTGCTGGCCATGATGCGGCTGTCGCGCTTCCGGATCCTGTCGGTGCCGGCGGGCATCTACGTGAACGTGATGCGTTCGGTGCCGCTGCTGCTGGTGATCTTCTGGTTCTACTTCCTGGTGCCCTACATCGCCGCCTGGATCGTGGGTTCGCCCACGCCGCTGCGGGTGGGAGCGTTCAATTCGGCGGTGGTCACGTTCACGCTGTTCGAGGCCGCGTACTTCTGCGAGATCATGCGCGCCGGCATCCAGTCGATCTCGCGCGGCCAGGTCTCGGCCAGCATGGCGCTGGGCCTGAACCACTGGCAGGGCATGCGCTACGTGATCCTGCCGCAGGCCATCCGCAACATGGTGCCGGCGCTGCTGACGCGGGTCATCATCCTGTTCCAGGACACCTCGCTGGTGTACGTGCTGTCGCTGACCGACTTCCTGGGCGCGGCGTCCAAGATCGGCCAGCGCGACGGCCGGCTGGTGGAACTCTATCTCTTCGTGGCGGTGGTGTATTTCGTGATCTGCTTCACGGCATCCCGTCTGGTCAAACGGCTGGAAAAGCGCGTGCGGGTGCTGCGCTAGGCGCCCAGGTTATCCACAGGTCCAACGATGCAACTCTCTTCGAAACCCCCGATGATCGAGATCAAGCAGGTCAGCAAGTGGTATGGCGACTTCCAGGTGCTGGATGACTGCTCCACCACCGTTGGCCGGGGCGAGGTCGTGGTGGTGTGCGGCCCGTCCGGGTCGGGCAAGTCGACCCTGATCAAGACCGTCAACGCGCTCGAACCCTTCCAGAAGGGCGACATCGTGGTCAACGGCATCCATGTGGGCGATCCACGCACCGACCTGCCCAAGCTGCGTTCGGTGGCCGGCATGGTGTTCCAGCACTTCGAACTGTTCCCGCACCTGACGGTGACCGAGAACCTGTGCCTGGGCCAGCTCAAGGTGCTCAAGCGCGGCAAGGACGAGGCGCGCGCACGCGCCCTGGCGCTGCTGGAGCGGGTCGGCCTGTCGGCGCACAAGGACAAGCATCCGGGCGAGCTGTCCGGCGGCCAGCAGCAGCGCGTGGCGATCGCCCGCGCCCTGTCGATGGATCCGGTGGTGATGCTGTTCGACGAGCCGACCTCGGCGCTGGATCCGGAGATGGTCAACGAAGTGCTGGACGTGATGACCGACCTGGCCGGCGAAGGCATGACGATGATGGTGGTGACCCATGAAATGGGGTTCGCCCGCCGCGTCGCCGACCGTGTGATTTTCATGGACGGCGGCAAGATCGTCGAAGACTGCCCGAAGACGGCCTTCTTCGACGATGTCGAGGCGCGCGCGCCGCGCACGCGCCAGTTTCTTTCCAAAATTCTGCAGCACTGATTGTTATGACCCAGCGGATTTCCGTCGACTCCTCCAGCGCACTCGTCGACCTGCGCAGCGACACGGTGACCCACCCCACCGCCGCCATGTACGAGCGCATGCGCACCGCCCCGATCGGTGACGACGGGCTCGATGGCGACCCCAGCGTGCGCGCGTTGGAGGCCCACGTTGCCGCGCGCCTGGGCAAGGAAGCCGGGCTGTTCGTGCCCAGTTGCACCATGGCGAACCTGCTGGCGGTGCTGGCGCAGACCCAGCGCAATGAGCAGGTGGTGCTGGAATCGGCCGCGCACATGTATACGTCCGAGCGCGGCGCCGCCACCTTCACCGGCCTGTTCTACCAGGGCGTGCCGGGCACCGATGGCGCCATGGACCTGAACCGCCTGGAAGAGGCGCTGCAGTCCGGTGGCCACAAGCTCAAGACCGCGCTGGTGGCAATGGAGACCTCGCACAACAACGCCGGTGGCACGGTGCTGCCGCTGGACCACATGCAGGCGGTTCACGGCATGGCGCAGGCTTGCGGCGTGCCGGTGCACCTGGATGGCGCGCGCCTGTTCAACGCCGCGGTGGCGCTGGGCGTGGCGCCGGCCGAGATCACGCGCCATGCCGACACGGTGTCGCTGTGCCTGTCCAAGGGCCTGAGCGCGCCGGTGGGCGCGGTGCTGACCGGCGCGCGGCCGGTGATGGCGCGCGCCCGCATGCTGCGCCGCATGCTTGGCGGCACCCAGCGCCAGGCCGGCATCATGGCCGCGGCCGGGCTGGAAGGCGTGCAGACCATGGGCGACCGCCTGGTCGAGGACCACGCGCGCGCGCGTCGCCTGAGCGATGGCCTGAACCGGCTCGACCCGTCCTTGGCGGCGACGGTGCCGCAGACCAACATCGTGCAGGTCGAGACCGCCGATACCGGCATGACCAATGCGCACTGGGTCACCGCGCTGGAGGCCGCGGGCCTGTTGACCCGTCCGTGGGGCCGCACGCGGCTGCGCTGCGTGACGCATCGCCATATCGACGACGAGGATATCGACCGCGCCATCGAGGCCTTCAAAAAGGTGCTGGCAAGCCGCTGAATCGGCGTTTTTCGGGGGCGGGCAATGCGATAATGGGCGATGTCCGCCGCTACCCCACTTTCCAAGAAAGACTATCTCTGCGCCCTGACGGTGGTGGTGATCTGGGGCCTGAACTTCGTCATCATGAAGATCGGCCTCAAGGGCCTCTCCCCCATGATGCTGGGCGCCCTGCGATTCGCCCTGGCGGCCTTCCCCCTGGTGCTGTTCGTGCGTCCGCCGCGCCTGCCGTGGCAGTGGATCGCCGCCTACGGGCTGGTGCAGGGGCTGGGCCAGTTCGGCCTGCTGTTCACGGCCCTGAAATTCGGCATGCCGGCGGGCATGGCCTCGCTGGTGATCCAGACCCAAGCCTTCTTCACGCTGCTGCTGGCCGCGCCGGTGCTGCGCGAGCGCGCGCGGCCGCATCACTGGATTGGGCTGGGCGTGGCTGCGCTGGGGTTGGCGGTGATTGCCGCCGGCCGTGGCGAGGGGCCGGGCCAGATGCCCATGCTGGGATTCGTGCTGACGCTGGGCGGCGCCTCGATGTGGGCGGTGTCGAACATCATCGTGCGGCTGGCCAGCCGCACGGCGCCCGGCTACGACCCGTTTGCCTTCATTGCCTGGAGCAGCGCCGCGCCGGTGCTGCCGTTCGTGGGACTGGCGGTGCTGGCCGACGGCTGGGACGCGGTGGCGGGCATGATCCTGGGGATCGGCTGGGGCGAGGCGCTGTCGGTGCTGTACCTGGCGGTGCTGGCCACGCTGTTGGCGTATACGCTGTGGACGCAGCTCCTGACGCGTCATCCGGCCGCCAAGATCGCGCCCTTCTCGCTGCTGGTGCCGGTGGTGGGCCTGTGGGCGGCGTCGGCCGCCTTCGGCGAGCGGCTGCAGCCGCTGCAATGGCTGGGCGCGGGCTGCGTGCTCGCCGGCCTGATCATCAACCAGGTCGGCGGGCGTTGGCTGCGCAACCGCTGAGCTCATCCTTCTTCGCGCCGCGTCTCCTACCCGCTTTCGGATGAGCGTCGCAGGCCGCGGCGCGCGCCCTACAGCTGTTCGAAATGGGCATAGCGCTTATCGGTGTACTCCCGTCGCGTGACCATTTCGACGACCTCGGCCCCGGGCGGGCCGCGCCGCAGCCATTCCAGCATGTGATCGACCTGGTCGGGAGTGCCCTGCACCAGGGCTTCGACCGTGCCGTCCAGCATGTTCTGCACCCAGCCGCGGGCGCCCAGCAGGTGCGCGCGCCGCACCGCCGCATGGCGGTAGCCCACGCCCTGCACGGTACCGCTGACGGTGACGTGGACGGTCTCGATATGGGTGTCTTGCATTGGTTTTCCTTCGGATGATGCGCCGCGGCGCGCGGGTGACCTAGGCGGTTCCGGCTACAGCGGATGGTCGATAGGCCCCTCGGGCATCGAAGCGATACGTTAGAGCACATGTCAAAACGTGCCAACGGGAACGCCCGCAAGCAAAGCTTGGAGAAGCCATTATGGAAGAGACCAGTTTGTTGTCGGAAGCAGAAACAGCGCGCTACAGGGACCAGGGATACCTGGCTCTGCAAGATATGTGCCCGCAGGACGAAGTGGGCTATATCCGGCGCACGCTGCTGGAACTGTTCGCGAACAAGACGGGCTACAACGAGGGGGCGCAATACGACTTCATCAGCCGCGACGACCCGTCCAAGCCGGCCAAGTTTCCCAGTTTGCACGATCCGCGCCATTATGCCCCGGGCCTGCTGAAGACCACCTATCACGAGCGCACGCTGGAGCTGGCGCGCCAGTTGCTGGGCGAGGACGCCGCGCTGTACGGCGAGCACGCGTTGCTCAAGCCGGCGCTGGTCGGCCCCGAGACGCCGTGGCACCAGGACGAGGCGTTCCGCTCGCCCGATTTCGTCTACAACGAACTGAGCATCTGGCTGGCGCTGCAGCCGGCCACGCTGGAGAACGGCTGCATGCAGTTCATCCCGGGCTCGAACAAAGGCGAGGTGCTGGAGCACCGCTCGCCCGGCGGCGACAAGACGCTGCACCCGCTTGAATGCTGCGCCGATTTTCCGCGCGAGCAGGCGGTGGCCGAGCCGCTGCAACCCGGCGGCTGCACCGTGCACGATGCGCGCACGCTGCATTTCACGGGCGCCAATACCTCGCCGCAGCCGCGGCTGGCGTACATCCTGATCTACAACACGCCGCCGGTCTACAAGCCGGGGCGGCGCGAATTTCCGTGGCTCGAAGGCCGCTGGACCGACAGCCAGACCCGCAAGAAGGAATGGCACCGGCGCGGCGGCCTGGCGGTGGACGTGCTGCGGCGCCTGCCGGGGGCGCGCCTGACCAGCCCGCGCTGGGTGGCATGGGCCACGATCCGGGCGGTGAGCAAGGTCTGGCCGCGCTAGCGGCAGGGACGGCGGCCGCGTCGGCAGCGGCGCAAAGCGGTCGCGATGAAGGGGGGAACCGGGGCCGGCAAGGGGCGCTTGCCGGCCCCGGCGCGTATACTGGGCGGCGCCGCGGGCCTTGCCGCCCGGCGTGAACGGCGGGTGTCTGGACGACGCATGCGGGTTCGCGCGGGGCTGGCCGCCGCGGGATCGCGTCCCACTTTCCCCAGAAAAATAACCATGACCGCTGACCTCTCCACGATCACCTGCATCGAAGACCTGCGTGCGATTGCGCGCAAGCGCGTGCCGCGCATGTTCTACGACTACGCCGATTCGGGCGCCTGGACGGAAGGCACCTACCGCGCCAACGAAAGCGATTTCCAGAAGATCAAGCTGCGCCAGCGCGTGGCGGTGAACATGGAAGGCCGTTCGCTGCGCACCACGCTGGTGGGCCAGGACGCGGTGATGCCGCTGGCGATTTCGCCGACGGGCCTGACCGGCATGCAGCATGCCGATGGCGAGATCCTGGCGGCCAAGGCGGCGGCCGATTTCGGCGTGCCGTTCACGCTGTCGACCATGAGCATCTGCTCGCTGGAAGACGTGGCGGCGGCCACCGGCAAGCCGTTCTGGTTCCAGCTCTACGTGATGCGCGACCGCGAGTTCGTCGGCAACCTGATCGACCGGGCCAAGGCGGCGGGCTGCTCGGCGCTGGTGCTGACGCTGGACCTGCAGATCCTGGGCCAGCGCCACAAGGACATCAAGAACGGGCTGTCGACGCCGCCCAAGCCGACGATCCGCAACCTGATCAACCTGGCGACCAAGCCGCGCTGGTGCCTGGGCATGCTGGGCACCAAGCGCCGCACTTTCGGCAACATCGTCGGCCACGCCAAGGGCGTGAGCGACCTGTCGTCGCTGTCGTCGTGGACGGCCGAGCAGTTCGATCCGCGGTTGAGCTGGGACGATGTGGAATGGATCAAGCAGCGTTGGGGCGGCAAGCTGATCATCAAGGGCATCCTGGATGTCGAGGATGCGCAGTTGGCGGCCAACAGCGGCGCGGATGCGCTGATCGTCAGCAACCACGGCGGGCGCCAGCTCGATGGCGCGATGTCGTCGATCGCGGCGCTGCCGTCGATCGCGGATGCGGTGGGGTCGAAGATCGAAGTGTGGATGGATGGCGGTGTGCGCTCGGGGCAGGACATCCTCAAGGCGGTGGCGCTGGGCGCGCGCGGGGCGATGATCGGGCGGGCGTTCCTTTACGGCCTGGGCGCATATGGGCAGGCGGGCGTCAAGCGCGTGCTGGAGATCCTGTACAAGGAAATGGATACGACGATGGCGCTTTGCGGGCGGCGCAATATCGAAGTCGGGGATCGGAGCATCTTGCTGCCGGGGACTTATCCCGTTTGAGCGTTTCTCTGATCGGCTGGAAGCCGGTGGGTCGCGGATTGCGGCTTGCCGGCTTTTTTGTTTTCTTGCTTTGGGGTTTTTGCTTGGCGAGTCGTGCTTCGTAGGTCGGCCGGCGCGGCGAGGGGCGGGCGGGGCGCGCCTACGATTGCGGTCCGGAGCTTTCGCTCCGGACTGCCCCATCGTCATCCTCGTTGCCGCCTGAGGCGGCTGCCTACGGATTCCCTCGGGCGCATCTACACGGCGCGCCCCGCCCGCCCCTCGCCGCGCCGGCCTGCGGGTGTCGAGAGTTGAGGCGTTGTTGGAGCGGAGGGGGCATGAAGAGTGTGTGTTGCCCGTCATGGCCGGCTGCGCGGGCAGCCGGCCATGACTTACGCGGTGTCTTGTGGTGGCGCGATGTGCGCTGCGCGGCGTTGACGCGGGGCTGGGTTGGCCCGGCCTTGGGGGGGAGAGGGGGCGGTTTGGCTGGCCGTTTCAGTCGCGGTTGCCGGTTCCAAGGAATTGGCTGGGGCGTCTTAGCGCCGGGTCGAAGGGGTTGAGTTGGGCGCTGATGCCGGCGGCTTCGCGGCGCAGGATCTCTACGATGAGGGGCAGGCGTTCGTCGCTGATGCGTTCGACGGGGGCGGCGATGCTGAGGGCGGCGACGGTGACGCCGTTGGGGTCGTGCACGGGGACGGCGAGGCCGGCGATGTTGGGGAAGATGCCCTGGCCCTTGCTGCGGGCGTATTGGAGTTCCTGGCATTCCTTGATGCCGGCGCGCATCGAGATTTCGTCGACGAAGCCCAGGTGGTGCAGGCGCGGGATGTTGAAGCGCAGGACTTCCTCGCGTTCGGCTTCGGGCAGGTTGGCCAGCAGCAGCAGGCCGGCCTGGCCCAGGCCAAGCGGGACGCGGCCGCCGATGTCGCCGGTGTGCGAGCGGACCGGGAAGGCGCCGTCGATGCGGTCCAGGCAGACGGCGTCGAAGCCGCTGCGCACCAGCAGGAAGATGGTGTCGTTGAGCATGCCGCTCAGGCGCAGCATGGCGGGACGGTAGATCGAACGCAGGGTCGATTGGTGGTTGCCGGCGTTGGCCGCGAGCGAGAAGAAGGCGACGGTGAGTTGGTAGCCCTTGCTCTGCGCGGGCTGTTCGACCATGCCCTCCTGCACCAGGCCCTGCAGCACGCGGTGCACGGTGGCCTGGGCCTGGCCGGTGCGGGCGGCGATGTCGGTCAGGCGCAATTTTTCGCCCTTGGCGTCGGACAGGACACGCAGCACGGCGAAGGCGCGTTGCAGGACGCCCTGGGCGCCGGCGTCGTCGGCGGCTTCTGATTTCTTCATTGTTCAATTCCGATAATCAAAATATACGACTGTATTTTTATCAGAAAATTCAGTTATACGGAAATAATAAGTAAAAAATTCGATTGTTCGGAAAACCCTAATTGACCGGCCTTTTCGGCCCCTCCTAGACTGCCCTGCATCGATTGCATCGCGGGCGGGTCCCGCGCACCGCGCCTTACCGGGCAGGGGGTTGGAATATGTCATTTCTGCGGCTGGACAACGTCTCCAAGAATTACGGCGACCTGCGGGTGGTCTCGGACCTGAGCCTGGCGGTCGAGAAAGGGGAATTCGTGTCCTTGCTGGGGCCGTCGGGCTGCGGCAAGACCACCACGCTGCAGATGATCGCGGGCTTTGCCGACGTGACGCGCGGCAGCATCACGCTCGATGGCCGCGACATCACCCATGCCAAGCCGAACACGCGCGGGCTGGGCATCGTGTTCCAGAGCTATGCGCTGTTTCCGCACCTGACGGTGGCGGACAACGTGGCGTTCGGGCTGAAGATGCGCAAGGTCGAGCGCGCCGAGCGCCAGGCGCGGGTGCGCGAGGCGCTGGCGCTGGTGAAGCTGGACAAGCACGCCGACCGCTTTCCGCGCGAGC
Organism: Achromobacter dolens; assembly: GCF_902859745.1. Taxonomy (GTDB): domain Bacteria; phylum Pseudomonadota; class Gammaproteobacteria; order Burkholderiales; family Burkholderiaceae_B; genus Achromobacter; species Achromobacter dolens. Next base: position 23,217 of record NZ_CADIJW010000024.1, read on the forward strand.
TGTCGGGCGGGCAGCGGCAGCGGGTGGCGCTGGCGCGCGCGCTGGTGATCCGGCCGCCGGTGCTGCTGCTGGACGAGCCGTTGTCGAACCTGGACGCCAAGCTGCGCGAGGACATGCAGTTCGAGCTGCGCAGCATCCAGAAGCAGATCGGCACCACCACCGTGATGGTGACGCACGACCAGGCGGAGGCGCTGTCGATCAGCGACCGCGTGGTGGTGATGCAGGACGGCCGCGCCACGCAGGTGGATGCGCCCTACCGCATGTACGAGCATCCGCAGAGCGAGTTCATCTCGCGTTTCGTCGGCAAGACCAACCTGCTGCCGGGCCGCGTGACGCGCTGCGGCGCGCAGGCCGAGGTGGAGACCGGCGCGCTGCGCGTGCTGGTCGACGGCGCGGGGCTGCGCCATGGCGACAGTGTGCAGTTGTCGCTGCGGCCGGAGAAGCTGGTGCCGGTGCCGGCGGGCCAGGGCAAGCTGTCCTGTGTGGTCAGCACCCGCTACTTCCTGGGCAGCCAGTGGATGTACGGGCTGGATTCGCCGGTGGGGGCGCTGACGGTGCTGACGCCCAACGACGGCCGCCCGCCGCACGACGATGGCGAACAGATCGGCCTGGACTGGGCCGAGGGGGTGCTGCGCGTGCTGCCCGTCGCGGCCGTTGCCGAAGAGGCCTGACATGGCGACGCTGACCCAACCCGGCGCCGCCAGCGCGCCCAAGCCGCGCACCGACGGGCTGCTGGCCATCCTCGGTTCGATTCCGCTGGCGATCGTGTTCCTGACGCTGGTGCTGACGCCGCTGGCGTTGACGCTGGTGCTGTCGTTCCGTCCGTTCGATTACAGCGCGGGCATCCTGCCCGGGCACACCTTCGAACACTACCTGGCGGTGGTGACCGACGGCTATTTCCTGGAGATCTTCTGGCGCACGTTCTGGATCGCGGGCGTGACCACGCTGATCTGCGTGCTGATCGGCGCGCCCGAGGCCTACATCCTGTCGCGCATGGGCAAGCCGTGGCGCTCGATCTTCCTGCTGGTGGTGCTGTCGCCGCTCTTGATCTCGCTGGTGGTGCGCGCCTTCGGCTGGAGCATGCTGCTGGGGCCGGGCGGGGCCATCGGCCGCGCGGCCGCGGCGCTGGGCCTGGGGCCGTTGCTGTACACGCCTACCGCCGTCATCATCGGCCTGGTGCACGTGATGCTGCCGTTCATGGTGATCCCGGTGTGGACCTCGCTGCAGAAGCTGGACCCGACCGTGGAGCACGCGGCGCTGTCGCTCAACGCCTCGCGCTTGCAGACGCTGCTGCGCATCGTGCTGCCGCAGGCCATGCCGGGCATCCTGTCGGGCAGCCTGATCGTGTTCGGGCTGTCGGCCAGTTCGTTCGCGATTCCCGCGCTGCTGGGCGGACGCCGCCTGAAGATGGTGGCCACGGTGGTCTACGACGAATTCCTGACCGAATTGAACTGGCCGCTGGGCGCGGCCATCGCCATCGTGCTGCTGGTGGTCAACGTCGTCATCATGATGGCGTACAACCGCGTGGTGGAACGTTCCTACCGGCGCAGCCTGGGTTGAGCGAGGACAGCGATCATGCAGAAAAACGGTCCCTTCGCTCTCCTCTTCAATGCCCTGGTGGTGCTGTTCGTGCTGGCGCCGCTGGCCATCGTGTGCCTGGTGGCGTTCACGCCCGAGTCGACGCTGACGGTGCCGACCACGCAGTTTTCGCTGCGCTGGTTCCACGCGGTGTTCGAGCATCCCAACTTCATGCAGGCGTTCAAGAACAGCCTGTGGCTGGCGTTCCTGTCGGCCAGCATCGCCGTGTGCCTGGCGGTGCCGGCGGCCATCGCCATTACGCGTTACCGCTTTCCGGGACGCGATGCGCTCAACGGCCTGTTCCTGTCGCCGCTGATGATCCCGCACCTGGTGCTGGGCGTGGCGCTGCTGCGCTTTTTCGCGCTGTTGGGCACGACCGGCAGCTTCGGCTGGCTGGTGTTCAGCCACGTGGTGGTGATCACGCCGTATGTGATGCGGCTGGTGATCGGCGCGCTGGTGGGCTTTGACCGCTCGGTCGAGCATGCCGCGCTGTCGCTGGGCGCGAGCCGCGCCACGGTGTTCTTCCAGGTGACGCTGCCGCTCATCATTCCGGGCGTGTCGGGCGGCTGGCTGCTGGCCTTCATCAACAGTTTCGACGAGCTGACCATGTCGGTGTTCATCACCGCGCCGTCGACCATCACGCTGCCGGTGCGCATGTACATGTACGCCACCGAGTCGATCGACCCGATGATGGCGGCCGTGTCGGCGCTGGTGATCGGCCTGACCGCGGTGACCATGCTGCTGCTGGACCGTGTCTACGGCCTGGACCGCGTGCTGGTGGGACAGAAATGACGATCACGCCGGGTACGCAACGGGAGACCCCGCCATCATGGCAATACTGAAACGCCTGGCCGAATCGGCCCGGCCCGCCGTCGCCTTCACGCTGGACGGCAAACCCTGCAGCGCGCTGGCCGGCGATACCGTGCTGACGGCGGTGCTGACGCAGGCCGAACGCCTGCGCGTCTCGGAATTCGGCGGCGGGCCGCGCGCCGGCTTCTGCATGATGGGCGCCTGCCAGGACTGCTGGATGCAGCGCGAGGACGGCACGCGGCTGCGCGCCTGTTCCACCTACATCGAAGCGGGCATGCGCCTGCGCAGCGCGCCGCCGCGCGCCGAGCAGGTGCCGGGCACGCTGGCGGCGGAGGGCGAGGCATCATGAACCTGATCCTGCCCGTGATCGTGGGCGCCGGCCCCGCCGGCATCCGCGCCGCGCAGACGCTGGCGGCCCAGGGCCTGCGGCCGGTGGTGCTGGACGAGGCGCCGCGCGCCGGCGGCCAGATCTACCGCCAGCCGCCGCCGGGCTTCGCGCGATCCAAGGCGGCGTTGTACGGCTTCGAGCACCGCAAGGCCGATGCGCTGCACCGCAAGATGGACGAGCTGGCGCCGCAACTGGACTACCGGCCCGGCAGCCTGGTGTGGAACGCCGAAGGCAAGACGCTCGATGTGCTGCGCGACGGCAAGAGCGCGCCCGTGCCCTACACCCATTTGATCCTGGCCACCGGCGCCACCGACCGCGTGCTGCCGTTCCCGGGCTGGCTGACGCCGGGCGTGTACACGCTGGGCGGTTCGCAGGTGGCGTTGAAGCACCAGGGCTGCGCCATCGGCGAGCGCGTCGCGTTCCTGGGCACCGGCCCCCTGCTCTATCTGGTCGCCTATCAGTACGCCAAGGCCGGCGCCCGTGTTGTCGCGGTGCTGGATACCTCGCGCTTCGCCGACCGCCTGGCGGCCTTGCCCGCCATGTTGCGCGCGCCGGGCCTGCTGGCCAAGGGGCTGTACTACATGGCCTGGCTGCGCGCGCATGGCGTGCCGATGGCCAGCGGCGTGCGGCCGGTGCGGGCCGAGGGCGAGACGCGCGTCACCGGGCTGGTCTACCGCCAGGGATCGCGGCAGCGGCGCGTCGATTGCGATGCCTTGGGCTACGGCCTGTCGCTGCGCTCCGAAACGCAACTGGCCAGCCTGGCGGGCTGCCAGTTCATTTTCAACGCGCGTGACCGTGCCTGGACGCCGCGCCTGGACGCGGCTGGACGCAGCAGCGTGGCCGGCGTGTACGTGGCCGGCGACGGCGCCGGCATCGGCGGCGCCGACGCGGCCGAGCTCGCCGGCGAGCGCGCCGCGCTCGCCTTGCTGGAGGATGCGGGCCATGCGCAGCCGGCGCAGCGGGCGCGCGAACTCGAAGCCCGCCTGGCCGCCAACGGCCGCGTGCGCGACGCGCTCGAACGCGCCTTTCCGTTTCCCGAGGATTGGGCCGCCGACATCGCCGACGACACCGTGGTGTGCCGCTGCGAGGAAGTCACCGCCGGCACGTTGCGCGCGGCGGTCCACGGCACCGGCGCGCGCGAACTGAACCGCCTGAAGGCGCTGACGCGTGTCGGCATGGGACGCTGCCAGGGCCGCATGTGCGGCGCCGGCGCGGCCGAAGTGCTGGCGCAGGCCTGCGGCGCCGGGCCAGACGGCGTCGGCCGCCTGCGTGGCCAGCCGCCGGTCAAGCCGATCCCTGTGGATATCGTCTGTCTCGACCGCACGGAGAAGGCCGCGCCATGACCGAACGCATCGACACCGAAGTCGCCATTCTCGGCGGCGGCATCGTCGGCGGCAGCGCCGCGCTGTTCCTGCGCCGGCTGGGCGTGCCGGTGGTGCTGCTGGAGGCCGCGCTGTGCGGCGCCCGCGCCAGCGGCGTCAACTACGGCGGCGTGCGCCGCCAGGGCCGTGGCCTGGAGCAGATGCCGCTGGCGCGCCGCGCGCACGAGCTTTGGGGCCAGTTGCCGCAACTGATCGGCATCGACGGCGAATACGTGCGCTCGGGCCACTTGAAGTTGGCGTGCTCGAATGCGGACCTGGACGCCTTGCACGCCTATCGCGCGCAGACCCGTGGCTTCGGCATGAACCTCGAAATGCTGGACCGCGCCGCCCTGGCGCGGCGCTTCGGCTGGCTGGGCGCGCACGTGGTGGGCGGCTCGTTCTGCCCCGAGGATGGCCACGCCAACCCGCGCCTGGTGTCGCCGGCTTTCGGCCGCGCCGCCCGCGCGCTGGGCGCCGATGTGCGCGAAGGCACCCCCGTCACGCAGGCCATCCACGACGGCGACCGCTTTATCCTGCGCGCCGGCGACGCGCTGGAGGTGCGTTCGCGCTTCCTGCTCAATTGCGCCGGCGCCTGGGCCGGACGCTTCGCGCAGGATTTCGGCGAAACCGTGCCCGAGACCGCGATCCATCCGCTGATGATGGTGACCGAGCCGCTGCCGCTGTTCATGGATGTCAGCCTCGGCATGCAGGGCGGCGGCATCTACGCGCGCCAGGTGGCGCGCGGCAACTGCGTCATCGGTGGGGGCCGCGCCGTGTCCGCCGGCCCCGATTACGCCCGTCCCGGCCGCGAGGCGCTGGGCCCGCTGATGGCCAACGCCGCGCGCCTGCTGCCGCCATTGCGCGGCGCGCAGGTCATCCGCTTCTGGACCGGGGTCGAGGGCAACATGCCCGACCACAACCCGGTGCTGGGCCCCAGCGCCACCGTGCCGGGCCTGTTCCATGCCTTCGGCCTGTCCGGCGCGGGCTTCCAGATCGGCCCCGCCGTGGGCGAAGTGCTTTCCGAACTGGTCGTTAACGGCCGGTCTTCCATTCCCATCGACGCCTTCGGCATCGGACGATACACGGGGGCCGCTCACGGCCCCGTGGCTCGGTTGGGGCCTGTTCGTGAGCAAACGCTGGAGTCACCATGAAGCACAACAAACAGGGCGTTCGCCGCCCGTCCAAGGGGAAGTGGCTGCTGGGCCTGGCGCTGGCCGCGCTGTCGGCGGGCGCCATGGCGCAGCAGAAGACGCTGTACGTCGGCATGAACGGCGGCGACATGGAGCGCGCCTTCACGCAGTACGTGTTCCCGGATTTCGAGAAGGCCAACAACGTCAAGATCGTGGTGGTGCCCGGCACGTCCACCGACGTGCTGGCCAAGGCCCAGGCGTTCAAGGACAAGCCGCAGATGCACGTCATGTTCCTGGACGACGGCATCATGGCGCGCGCCATCTCCATGGGCCTGTGCGAGCCGCTCAACGACGATCCGGTGCTCAAGGACCTGTACCCCACCGCCGTCATGAAGGACCGCATGGCCGCCGGCATCGACATCGGCATGACCGGCCTGGGCTACAACACCCGCCTGTTCAAGGAGAAAGGCTGGGCCGCGCCGACCTCGTGGATGGACCTGGCCGATCCCAAGTTCAAGGGCAAGGTGGTGTTCCAGTCGGCCTCGGGCAGCACCTTCGGCCTGCACGGCTTCCTGATGTTCAACCGCATCCAGGGCGGCAATGACCAGAACACCGAGCCCGGCTTCAAGCAGTGGCCGTCCACCATCGGCCCCAACGTGCTGGAATACATCCCCAACTCGGCCAAGCTGGCCGAGATGATCCAGTCCAACGAAGCCGCCATCTTCCCGCTCACGCCCACCGCCATCGCCCGCCTGAAGAAGCGCGACATCCCGGTGGAATACGCCCAGCCCAAGGAAGGCTCGGTGATCCTGATGGTGGCCGAGTGCGTCATCGCCAAGAACAGCGAGCCGGAACTGGCGCAGAAGCTGGCGCTGTACCTGCTGTCGCCGCAGGCGCAGGCCAAGGCACTGGAAATGGGCGGCCATTTCCCGTCCAATAAGAACGTTCAACCGCCGGCCGGCACCGAAGAGGCGCTCAAGCGCTTCCAGGGCTACATGGCCAACGCCAAGATCCTGGACTGGGACCAGATCAACGCCACCCGTCCCGCCTTCAACGCGCGCTGGAACCGCACGGTCGAACGCTGAGGACAGGCACGCCTTCGTCCGCGACGCTGCGCGCGTCGCGGACGGCAAGGCACCGATCACACCCAGGGCGCGCGCGCCCTTCACGCAGGAGCGAGGCATGCGGCTCATCATCAGGTCTGGCGGCCACTCGGCCATGGAAGAATGGCGCGAGCAGTTCAAGCGCCACGCGCCCGATCTGGAGATCGTCAGTTGGTTCGACGACGTCGACCCCGCCTCGATCGACTACGCCCTGGTCTGGGCGCCCGAGCCTGGCCGCCTGGCCACCTTCCCCAACCTCAAGCTCATCATCAGCGCCGGCGCCGGCGTTGACCACATCGTCTCCGACCCCGCCTGGCCGCGCCACCTGCGCATCGCGCGCATGGTCACCCCGCGCACCGAAACCGAGATGGCCGAGTTCGTGCTGACCAGCGCCCTGATGCTGACCCGCGACCTCAAGCGCGCCATCGACCAGCAGGCCCGTCGCCACTGGGAACTGTACGACTCGCTGCGCGTGGCCGCCGACATGCGCGTCGGCATCATGGGCCTGGGCCACCTCGGCATCGCCGCCGCCCGCCTGCTGGCCAAGGTCGGTTTCCCCGTCAGCGGCTGGTCGCGCGGCGCGACCACCTTGCCCGACGGCCTGCCCTCCTACGCCGGTCCCGACCAGTTCCCCGAATTCCTGTCCCGCACCGACCTGCTGGTCTGCCTGCTGCCCGCCACCGAAGCCACCCGCGGCATCCTCAACCGCGACACCTTTGCCGGCCTCCCACGCGGCGCCAGCCTCATCAACGCCGGCCGCGGTAGCCACATGGTCACGCAGGACCTCCTCGACGCCCTGGACGGCGGCCACCTGCACCAGGCCCTGCTGGACGTCTTCGACCCCGAACCCCTGCCGCCCGAATCCCCCCTCTGGACCCACCCCAACATCATCATCACCCCGCATTGCGCCGCCATCCCCGACCGCCAGGAACGCGCCCGCCACACCGCCTGGCTCATCACCGCCAACGAACGCGGCGAGGCCTTACCCAACATCTACGACCCCGTTCGCGGCTACTGAAAACACCGCAAAGCAGTTGTCCACAGCTTGCGCTTTGCGCCAAAATCCCAAGGCCTGTGGAAAACTCGATTTCGTCCCCAGCATCCGCGAAGTGAAATCAATCGTAGCCCCGCACCGCCATGCCACGGCGCCCCGGGCGTCTAAAGAACCCCGTTCCCCGCCAGCAAAAAACGGTTCAACAAAAAAACCGCAAAATCTGCAAACCAAGGCCGCCTACATTTGCTCCCCAAGGAGCCACGCACTTGAAACCCCAAACCCGCACCACCTACGCCCACCGCCTGGACCCCGTCCTGCGCTGGCTGGCAAGCCACCCCGACGCCGACCCCGACCTGTATCAGTTGGCCGATCTGGCTTGCCTCTCGCCCTATCACTTCCACCGCGTCTACCGCGCCGTGATGGGCGAAACCGTGAACGCCACCGTGCAGCGCATCCGCATGCACCGCGCGGCCGTTTCATTGGGCAGCACCGGGGATTCCTTGCGTGACGTTGCGCAGCGCGCCGGCTACGAGTCGGACGCCGCCTTCAACCGCGCGTTCGGCGCGACCTTCGGCATCCCGCCGGGGCGCTACCGCGCGACCCGCTCCCGACCCTTCGACCCCAAGGAGCCAGGCATGTACCCCATCACCATCGAGACTTTCCCCGGCGCCGTGCTGGCCGCCCTGCCGCACCGTGGCAGCTACCAGGAAATCGGCCCGGTCTTCTCCCGCGCTTTCATGCTCGCCGCCAGCCGCGGCCTGGCGCGTCCCGAGGCCATCGGCTTCGGCATCTACTTCGACGACCCCGAGCAGGTGCCGCCGGCCCAGTTGCGTTCGATGGCAGGCGTATCGGTCGCGCCCGACGCCGAGCTGGGCGACGAACTGGAACGCTTCGAGATCCCCGCCACCCGTTGTGCGATGCTGACCTACACCGGCCCGTACAACGAGATGGACAAGCCCTACAACTGGATGTTCTCGGAATGGCTGCCCGCCAGCGGCATGGTGCCGGCGGACTTCCCCATGTTCGAGCAGTACCTGAATGATCCGCGCACCACGCCGCCCGCGCAATTGCAGACGCGCATCTGCATGCCGTTGAAGTAAGCGCCGCAAGCCGCGCGATGGCCCGCGTTGACGTGGCCGTCGCGCGCGGCACGGGCTTGGCTTCGCGCCGCCGCTACCCCAGCACGCCCGCCAGGTACTGCCGCAGCCATGCATGCGCCGGGTCATCCTGGTAGCGCTCGTGCCAGTACAGCGACACGGTGATCGCCGGCAGGCTCAGCGGCGCCTTGAGCGTGACGATGCGCGCGCTGCCCGACATGGCCTTGGCGATGCTCACCGGCATCGTGGCGATGAGGTCCGAGGCCTCGACGATGAACGGGCACACCATGTAGCTCGACAGCGTCGCCACGATGCGGCGGCTGCGGTTCTGTCCCATCAGGATGCGGTCGATGGCCTTGCTGAAGTAGCGCGTGTGGGCCGCCAGGTCCAGGTGGCCGTAGCTCAGGTAGGCGTCCAGGTTCCAGCGCTTGCGCAGACAGGGATGGCCTTCGCGCACGATGCACACCGCCGGTTCCTGGTACAGGAAGCGCGTGCGCAGATCCGGCGCCGGATCCGGAAAATAGCCAGCGATCAGTTCGACATGATTGGTGTCCAGCATGCTCAGGCCGTGCTGCGGCCGCGCCGGCACGATCAGCAATTGGAAGTGCGGCGCATCCACCGCCAGGCGCGGGATCAGCTTGGGCAGCAGCGTGTACTGCACGTAATCGGTGGCGTAGAACGACAGGCTGCGCGCCGAGTGTGCCGGGTCGAACACCTCGCGCGTGCGGGTGGCGCGGCGCCAACCTTCCAATAGCGGCAGAAAGCCCTGGTGCAGTTCGTGCGCGCGCTGCGTCGGCTGCCACGCGCCGCCTTCGCGCACCAGCAGCGGATCGCCGAACAGTTGCCGCAGACGGTTCATCGCGGCGCTCATGGCGGGTTGGCTGATGCCGAGTTGCTCGGCCGCGCGCGACACATTGCGGCAGGTCATCAACGCGTCGAAATGCACAAGCAGATTCAGGTCCGGATGCTTCACCGCCGCCCACCTATAAATGGCATCTATATCAATATAAACCGCAAGGACTGCTGGCGCGCGCCGGCCAGGCCTAGGATGTTCCCGTTGTTGCAGTGAACCCGAGGCAATGCCTCTCAGGTCCGGCGTCCATGATCGGGCCGCAAGGAAGTTCTATCAACAAGGGGAAGTCATGAACGCAGCGTTCATTCGCAGTTGCTGTCTTGCATTCGGGGCGGCCGCGCTGGCCGCCGCCGCGCTACCGGCCCGCGCCGAGTGGCCCGACAAGGTGATCCGCATCGTGGTGCCGTTCGCGGCGGGCGGGTCCACCGACCTGATCGCGCGCAAGATCGCGGAGGGCCTGGGCCAGCGCCTGTCGGCCAATGTCATTGTCGAGAACCGGCCCGGCGCGGGCGGCACCGTCGGCACCGAGTACGTGGCGCGCCAGCCGGCCGATGGCTACACCATCCTGATGGGTTCGGTCAGCACGCACGGCAGCGCGCCCTGCGTGTATTCGAAGCTGCCGTACGACGCGCTCAAGGATTTCACGCCGCTGACCGTCGTCGCCACCATTCCCAACGTCATGTCGGTGAACCAGTCGGTGCCGGCCAACAACCTGCAGGAATTCGTGGCGCTGCTCAAGAAGGAGCCCGAGAAATACTCGTTCGCCTCCAATGGCCAGGGCACATCGAACCATCTGGCCGCCGAGCTGTTCAAGAGCACCGCCGGCGTGTCGATGGTGCACGTGCCCTACCGCGGTTCGGGCCCGGCGCTGATCGACCTGGTGGGCGGCCAGATCAACATGATGATGGACGTGGTGATGACGTCCTATCCGTACATCAAGGACGGCAAGATCAAGGCGCTGGCGGTGACCTCGCCGCAGCGCTCGCCCATGCTGCCCGACGTGCCGACGGTGGCCGAGTCCGGCTACCCCGGCTACGAGGCCATGGTGTGGTTCGGCATGCTGGCGCCGGCCAAGCTGCCCGAGCCGCTGCGCGCCAAGCTCACCGACGCGCTGGTGCAGACGCTGCACGCGCCCGCCATGAAGACCTATCTGGAACAACAGGGCGCGCAGGTCTCGGACGTGGCCGGCCCGGCCTTCGACACCATGATCAAGAGCGAAATCGACAAATGGTGCGGCGTGGTCAAGCAGGCCGGCATCAAGCTGGACTGAGCGCCGCCGCGCCCTTCTTTTCTTTCAGGGAAGCACAAGCATGTATCGCATAGGGATAGACGTCGGAGGCACGTTTACCGACTTCACGATGATCGACGAAGATCAAGGCATCGTGCATTTTCACAAGGTGCCGTCGACACCGTCCGATCCGTCGGAAGCCATCGCCACCGGCATCGGGCAGATGCTCAAGGACCATGGCGTTTCGCCGTCGCAGGTGTCGCACGTGGGCCATGGCACCACGGTCGCGACCAACCTCATCATCGAGCGCAAGGGCGCGCGCGTCGGCCTGATCACCACGCAAGGCTTTCGCGACGTGCTGGAGATCGGCCGGCAGACGCGGCCGCACCTGTACGACTACAGCGTCGGCAAGCCGCCGGTGGCGGTGCCGCGCGAGTTCCGCGCCGAGGTCAATGAACGCGTCAATGCGCAGGGCGAGGTGCTGGCGCCGCTGGATGCGGACGCGGTGCGCGCGGCGGCGCGGCGCTTTGCCGCCGCCGGCATCGACGCGGTCACGATCTGCTTCCTGCATGCCTACCGCAACCCCGCGCACGAGCAGCAGGCCGCGCGCATCGTGACCGAGGAAATGCCCGACGCCTACATCAGCCTGTCGTCGGACGTGCTGCCGGAGTTCCGCGAATACGAACGCCTGTCGACCACGGTGCTGAACGCGGCGGTGGGGCCGAAGATGGCGCGTTACCTGGAACGCTTCCTGCAGCGCGTGCGCGAGCTGGATATCGGCCACGAGCCGCACACCATCCATTCCAACGGCGGCCTGATGTCGATCGCCACGGTGCGCCAGTATCCGGTGCGCACCTGCCTGTCGGGGCCGGCCGCCGGCGTGGTGGGCGCGGCCGCGGTGGGTCGCGCCATCGGCAGCCTGAACCTGGTGACGTTCGACGTCGGCGGCACCAGCACCGACGTGTCGCTGATCTGCGATGGCCGACCGTTGTTCACCTCGCACCGCCAGGTGGCGGGCTATCCGGTGAAGACGCCGATGGTGGACATCCACGTGATCGGCGCGGGCGGCGGCAGCATCGCCTGGCTCGACGACGCGGGCGCGCTGAAGGTCGGGCCGCACAGCGCCGGCGCGGTGCCGGGGCCGGTGGGCTACGGCCGCGGCGGCACCGAGCCGACCATCACCGATGCCGAGATCGCCTTGCAGCGCCTGAATCCGGTGGCGCTGCTGAATGGCCGCATGCCGGTGCACGCCGAGGCCGCGCGCCAGGTGATCGACGAACGCGTGGCGCGGCTGCTGGGCCTGACGCGCGAGGCCGCGGCCGAAGGCATCCTGCGCATCGCGGCGGCCAACATGAGCCGTGCCATCCGCGCCGTGTCGACCGAGCGCGGCCACGACCTGTCGCAATTCGCCCTGTATGCCTATGGCGGCGCGGGCCCGCTGCACGCGGTCGAGGTGGCCGAGGAATGCGGCATCCCCACGGTGATCGTGCCGCAGGAGCCGGGCACCATGTGCGCGCGCGGCATCCTGCTTAGCGACATCTCGTTCGACTTCGTGCGCAGCGAGATCGCGCTGGCCAGCGCGGAAAGCTGGGACGGCGTATCGACGATCTTCGACGGGCTGCGCGATCAGGCCGAGCGCTGGCTGGAGGAGGAACGCGTGGAACCGGCGCTGCGCCTGTACCGCAGCGCCATCGACGCGCGCTACGAGGGCCAGAACTTCGAGGTGCAGGTGGCGCTGGACGACACCGGCGCCGGCGGCTACGCCGAGTTCGCGCGCCGCTTCGCCGAGGCGCACGAGCGCGAGTACGGCTACACCGTCGACGACCGCAAGGTGCAGATCATCAACTGCCGCATGCAGGCGGTGGGCCAGGTGGTGAAGGCGCCGCTGGCGCCGCGCCAGGTCGATGGCACGCTGGACGGCGCCCGCATCGGCGAACGCCGCGCCTATTTCGGCGAGCGCCACGGCTGGCTGGACACGCCGGTCTATGACCGCGACCGCGTGCCCACCGGGGCGCGCTTCCGCGGCCCGGCGCTGCTGGAGGAAATGAGTTCGACCACCGTGGTCGGCGCCGGCCAGGACGTCGAGGTCGACGCCTACGGCAACCTGATCATCCATTTGCAAGGAGGCTCGCATGCGTGAAGCCCATGAAGCCAATCAAGACACCGGCGTGGCCCTGGCCGATCCGGTCGGCATGGAGGTGTTCTGCAACCGCCTGCTGTCGATCACCGAAGACATGAACAACACGCTGGTGCGGGCCTCGTTCTCGACCAACATCAAGGAACGCAAGGACTGCTCGGTGGCGCTGTTCGACGCCGCCGGCCGGCTGGTGGCGCAGGGCACGCAGATCCCGCTGCACCTGGGCTCGCTGGACGGCGCCATGGGCGCGATACTGCGCGCCTTCCCGCTCGATCAGATCCGCGACGGCGACGTGTTCATCTGCAACGACCCCTACCTGGCCGATGGCAGCCACCTGCCCGACATCAACATCGTCACGCCAGTGTTCTGGGAAGGCACGCTGCGCTTTTTCGCCGCCAACATCGCGCACCATTCGGACGTGGGCGGCGCGGTGCCCGGCTCGATCGCCGGCGGCCTGAAGTCGATCTTCGAGGAGGGCATCCGCATTCCCGCCAGCCGCATCGCGCGCGCCGGCGAGGTGGACGAGGATTTGCTGCGCCTGATCTGCGCCAACACCCGCGACCCCGAGGAACGGGTGCTGGACCTGCGCGTGCAGATGGCCACCAACCGCCGTGGCGCGGCCGCGGTGCAGGGCCTGATCCGGCAGATGGGGCTGGCGGCGGTGCTGCGCTCGGTCGATGACGTCATCACCTACACGCGCCGCCGCCTGCTCAACCGCATCGGCGAGCTGGCGCAGGGCAGCTACACCTTCCGCAGCGACCTGGACGATGACGGCATGGGCGGCGATCCGGTGCCGATCCAGGTGACGCTGACGGTCAGCCGCGACCGCCTGCATTTCGATTTCGAGGGTTCCGGCAAGCAGGCGCGCGGCGCCATGAACCTGCCGTTCAACGCGCTGCGGGCCTGCGTGTATTACGCGGTCAAGGCGCTGCTGGATCCGGACCTGGCGCCCAACGCCGGCCTGTTCGACCCGATCAGCGTATCGGCGCCGGTGGGCACCATCACCAACCCCGAGCATCCGGCGGCGGTGGGCGCGCGCTCGATCACCGCGCAGAAGGTCGCGGGCGCCATCTTCGGCGCGTTCCGCGGCCTGCTGCCGGCGGAAAAGACCATGGCGTCCAGCAACGACTGCTGCCCGGCCATCGTGTTCTCGGGCCGCTGGCGTGAGCGCGCCGGGCACTTCGTCTACCTGGAGACGCTGGGCGGCGGGGCCGGCGCGCGCTACGACAGCGATGGCATGGACGCGGTGCACGTGCACATGACCAACACGTCCAACCTGCCGGTGGAAGCGCTGGAAAACGAGTATCCGCTGCTGATGGACGAGTACGCCATGATCCCCGATTCCGGCGGCGCCGGCCGCACCCGCGGCGGCATGGGTATCGCCAAGCAGATCCGCGCGGTCGGACCCGGCATCGTCTTCTCGGCGCGCTCGGACAGCCACACGGTGGGCGTGGCCGCCGGTGTCGATGGCGGCGCCGACGGCCGCCGAGCGCGGCTGGTGCGCAATTTCGGCACGCCCGCCCAAGAGGAGCTGTTCTCCAAGACCGCCAACATTACGCTGGCGCCGGGCGAGAGCGTGCGCATCGAGACCCCGGGTGCGGGCGGCTACGGCCCCGCGGCCGAGCGGGCCCGCAACCGCATCGAGCGCGACCTGGCCGACGGCAAGATCAGCCCGGAAGCGGCGCGCGCGGCCTATGGCTACGAAGCCCCCGCTACGCCACGTTGAGCGACATCGAGTACTTCATCTTGTCATGCGGAAAAGTGGTGATCGTGGCCAGCAGCAGCACCCCGCCGCTGCCGTAGTAGCGGCGGGTGATGACAAAGCCCGCCGTCTGCGGTTCGACCTGGAGCTGTCTGGCGATCCCCGCCGCGATGGGCGTGGCCGAGAATTCCTGGTTGACCTCGTGGATGCGGTTGCCGAAATGATCTTCGATCAGCCGCAGCAGCGAAATGCGCGGCTGGATGTCGGCGCGCAGATCGGAATGCGCCGGATCGGCGTAGATCAGCGTGCACGCCACCGGTGTGTCCTGGTCGCCCAGCGTCTTGATGGAGTTGATGTGCAGCCACGGCTGGCCGGCTTCGGCGCCCAGGCTCTCGGCCAGCCGCTTGGTGAGCTTGATGGTGCGCACGTCCTGCACCAGCAGCGCGGCGTTGCGCGCGTACTGCAGCAGGTCGGGAAACTGCGAGATGCGTTGGGTGAAGCGGGTGCTGGCGTGGGCGGTCTCGACGCGCGTGCCGACGCCGGGTCGCCGCGACACCATGCCGGCCACCGTCAGCATGCGGATGGCCTCGCGGATGGTGTGGCGGCTGGCGCCGAATTGTTCGCACAGTTCGTGTTCGGTCGGCAGCAACGTCATGACCGGGTAGCGGCCGCTACCGATGTCGCGCGCCAACTGCTGGTAGATGCTCTTGTAGCGTGGACCGCCAGCCTCGTCGTCCGGCCCCGTGGCCTGGCCGCGGGCCTCGCGCGCGGCGGCCGGGTCGGGCGCGCGTTCGGAGGATCGGGTCATGGGGTGGCTCCTTTTCTCGTTCTATCGGGGTTTGTACGGACAATAACCCATTGACAGGGCCCGCCTCGCGGATCCATTATTTGTCCGGACATTCATGTACGGACAAATTGTACGGCGGACATGAGGTCGCGGGGCAAGCGGGTCCGCATTTTTTTCTGCGGCGAGTCCATCCCCGGATTCAGGCAGCACCGGCAGTTCTTGCAGTTCTCTTCCAATAAACGGGGGTTTTCATGGGCAAGGTACTCGCAGTCCTGGCGGCGGCCACAGTGGCCGTCGGTGTAAGCGCCACGGCGCAGGCGCAGCAGAAGTTGGTGGTGGCCGGCTACGGCGGCTCGTTCGAAGACATCATGCGCAAGGACATCTTCCCGCCCTTCGCCAAGCAGCACGGCGTCGAGCTGGATTACGTGGCCGGCAACTCCACCAATACGGTGGCGCGCCTGCAGGCGCAGAAAAGCAACCAGCAGATCGACGTCGCCATCATCGACGACGGTCCCATGTACCAGGCCATCGCGCTGGGATTCTGCGCGCCCATCCAGGGCCTGCCGGCCGACGACATCTACGGCACCGCGCGCTACAAGGACGACAAGGCGGTTGCCATCGGCATCGTCGCCACCGGCATCATGTACAACAAGAAGGTCTTCGACGAGCGCAAGTGGGCCGCGCCCACCTCGTGGAAGGACCTGAAGGATCCCAAGTACAAAAAGCAATTGGTGGTGCCGCCGCTGAACAACACCTACGGCCTGCACGCGCTGGTGGAATACGCCCGGGAGGGCGGCGGCGGCGAGAAGAAGATCGACGCCGGCTTCAAGACCTTCAAGGACGAGGTCGGCCCCAACGTGCTGGTGTACGAACCGTCGCCGGGCAAGATGACCGAGCTGTTCTCCAGTGGCCAGGCCACCATCGCCGTGTGGGGCAGTGGCCGCGTCAAGGCCTTCGCCGACACTGGCTTCCCGGTGGGCTTCGTCTATCCGCAGGAAGGCGCCTACGCGCTGCTGTCGTCGGTATGCCCGGTGGCCAAGGCCAATGCCAATCCGCTGGCGCAGGCCTTCGTCAACTACCTGGTCAGCCCGAAGGTGCAGGAGCAGTTGGCCAGCGCCTACGGCTATGGCCCGGTCAACAAGCAGGCCAAGGTGGCCGACGATCCGCGCGTGCCGCTGCCGATCGGCAAGCGCGCCGCCGACCTGATCGTGATCGACTGGGACACGGTCAACCAGAACCGGGACGACTGGAACAAGCGCTGGACGCGTGAAATCGAGCGTTGACGTTTCGTACACCAGGACGCAACGGCGGCGCGGGCGCGCCGCCAGCGGGAGCATCCATGAGTTATCTCGTATTGAACCGCCTGTCCAAGCGCTACGGCGACCTGACGGCGGTCGAGGACCTGAGTCTGTCGGTCGAACGCGGCGAGTTCATCTCGCTGCTGGGGCCGTCCGGCTGCGGCAAGACCACCACGCTGCAGATGATCGCCGGGTTCGTCGAGCCCAGCGGCGGCAGCATCGTGCTGGACGGCAAGGACGTCAGCCGCACGCCCGCGAACAAGCGCGGGCTGGGCATGGTGTTCCAGAACTACGCGCTGTTCCCGCACATGACCGCGGCCGAGAATGTGTCGTTCGGCCTGGAGATGCAGCGGGTCGGCAAGGACGAGCGGCAGGCGCGGGTGGCCGAGGCGCTCAAGCTGGTGGGCCTGTCGCATCTGGCCGACCGCCATCCGGCGCGCATGTCGGGCGGCCAGCAGCAGCGCGTGGCGCTGGCGCGCGCGCTGGTGATCCGCCCCAGCGTGCTGCTGCTGGACGAGCCGCTGTCGAACCTGGACGCCAAGCTGCGCGAGGAAATGCAGTTGGAGCTGCGCAGCATCCAGCGCACCGTCGGCACCACCACCATCCTGGTGACGCACGACCAGTCCGAAGCGCTGGCGCTGTCCGACCGCATCGTGGTGATGAACCAGGGCCGGGTCGAGCAGGTGGCCGAGCCGTTCGCCGCGTATGAAGGGCCGTCGAACCGCTTCGTCGGCGGCTTCCTGGGCAAGGCCAATGTGTTCACGCCCACGCCGCAGTCTTATGACGGCGAGGTGCGGGCGCGCATCGGCGAGGCCCACATCGCCATGGACGGGCAGCCCGTGCCGCAGGGCGCGGTGATCGTGCGGCCCGAGAAGATCCTGTTCGCCGAGGCCGGCGCCTGTGCCCTGCCCGGCCGCATGAAGACGCGCGTGTTCCAGGGCAACCACTGGCTGTGCCAGGTCGAGACCTCGGTGGGCGAAGTCATGGTGATCCGCCAGAACGATGGCGTGCCGGTGCCTGCCGAAGGCGCGACCGTGCACCTGCGCTGGCGCGCGCAGGACATGTGCGCGGTGGCCGGCCAGGAGCCGGCAAAATGAGCGCGCGCGCCAACCCCTGGCTGCTGAGCGCGCCGGCGCTGGCGGTGTACGCCACCTTCCTGGTGGTGCCGATGGCGCTGGTGCTGCTGATCAGCTTCTTCGACTTCCAGTTCTACGGCGGCATGCAGGTCACCTTCACCTGGAAGAACTACATCGAGATTTTCAGCGACGGCTATTACTACGAGATCTACGCCCGCACCTTCGGCGTGGCGGCGCTGGTGACGCTGGCCTGCCTGGTGCTGGGCACGGCCGAGGCCTACGTGCTGTCGCGCATGGCCAATCCGTGGAAGGGCCTGTTCCTGATGGTGGTGCTGGGGCCGCTGCTGATCTCGGTGGTGGTGCGCACGCTGGGCTGGGCGCTGCTGTTCGGGTCCACCGGACTCATCAACAAGGCGCTCATGGGCATCGGCCTGATCGCCACGCCGATCGACCTGATGTACAGCAACCTGGGCGTGGGCATCGCGCTCACGCATGTGCTGGTGCCGTTCATGGTGATCGCGGTGTGGGCGTCGTTGCAGCGGATCAATCCGTCGACCGAGGCCGCCGCGCTGTCGCTGGGCGCCAGCCAGTTCACCGTGATCCGTCGCGTGATCGTGCCGCAGGTCATGCCGGGCATCCTGTCGGGGTCGATCATGGTGTTCGCGATGGCCGCCAGTTCCTTCGCCACGCCCGCCATTATTGGCGGCCGGCGCCTGAAGAACGTGGCCACCGCGGCCTACGACGAGTTCCTGAACACACTCAACTGGCCGCTGGGCGCGGCGCTGGCGGTGGTGCTGCTGGTGGCGACCGTGGTGGTGCTGTTGTCGGCCAACCGGCTGATCGAGCGCCGCTATGGCGCGGTCTTCAATCCGTCGGGGGCCTGACATGAACTTCCGCAACGGTCCCATCGGCCTGCTGTTCCATACGCTTTTCATCCTGTTCATCCTGGCGCCCATCGTGATGGTGTGCGCGGTGGCGTTCACGTCCGAAGGCTTCATTTCGCTGCCCAGCGGGGGGCTGTCGCTGCGCTGGTTCCGCGCCATTCTCGACAACCCGCGCTTCATCGAGGCGTTCTGGTTCAGCCTGGGGCTGGGCACGCTGTCGGCCACGCTGGCGATCGCGCTGGCGGTGCCGAGCGCGCTGGCGCTGTCGCGCAACCGCTTCCGCGGCCGCGAGGCGCTGGTGGCGTTCTTCCTGTCGCCGCTGATGATTCCGCACGTGGTGCTGGGGCTGGCCTTCCTGAAGTTCTTCACCACGGTGGACCTGGCCGGCACCTACGTGGGGCTGGTGGTGGCGCACGTGATCCTGGTGATGCCCTATGCGCTGCGGCTGGTGCTGGCCTCGGCCACCGGCATCGATCCGGCGCTGGAGCGCGCGGCGCAGTCGTTGGGCGCCTCACATTGGACGGCATTCCGGCGCGTGGTGCTGCCGTTGCTGCTGCCGGGCGTGGTCAGCGGCTGGGTGATCGCCTTCATCACCAGCTTCGACGAGTTGACCATGTCGATCTTCATCGCCTCGCCGTCCACCACCACGCTGCCGGTGCGCATCTTCCTGCACATCGAGGACACCATCGACCCGCTGGTGACGGCGGTGTCGGCCGTGCTGATCTATGTGACCATCATCGCCATCTTCATCCTGGACCGCCTGGTCGGCCTGGAAAAGCTGTTTGTCGGAAAGGGACGCTAATGACGGAAGAAATACAACAGGCGCCGCGCGCGCCGGCGCATCGCGGCGTCTACGACGCCGTGGTGATCGGCGGCGGCCTGGTCGGCTCGGCCGTGGCCTACGGGCTGCGGCGCGAACTGGACCACGTCGCGGTATTGGACGAAGGCGACGTGGCCTATCGCGCCTCGCGCGGCAACTTCGGGCTGGTCTGGGTGCAGAGCAAGGGCATGGGCCTGCCGCGCTACGGCGTGTGGACCATGACCTCGGCCGGCGCCTGGCCGCAACTGGCGGCCGAGCTGCGGGAGCAGACCGGCGTGGACGTGCACCTGGAGCAGCGCGGCGGCCTGCACGCGTTGTTGAGCGACGAGGAAATGGAAGCGCGCGCCAACTTCATGCGCACGCTGCTGGCGCAGCCCGGCATGGCGCAGTACGACTGGAAAATGCTGGACCGCCACGAGCTTGCCGACATGGTGCCCGGCATCGGCCCCGAGGTGCGCGGCGCCACCTGGACGCCGGTCGACGGCATCGCCAATCCGCTCAAGCTGCTGCGGGCCCTGCACATGAGTTTTGCACAGCGGGCTGTGGATTACCTGCCGCGCTGCCCGGCGCAGCAGATCCGCCAGCGCGATGGCGTGTTCGAGGTGACCACGCCCACCGGCACGGTGCGGGCGCGCAAGCTGGTGCTGGCCAGTGGACTGTCGAACAAGGCGCTGGGCGAACAGGTCGGCCTGACGGTGCCGGTGCGGCCGCAGCGCGGCCAGATCGTGGTGCTGGAGCGCACCCGACGCCTGCTGGAAACGCCACTGTCCACGCTGCGCCAGACCGACGAAGGCACCTGGCTGATCGGCGATTCGCAGGAAGAGGCCGGCTATGTGGACAACCAGGTGGGCCTGCCGATCCTGGGCACGCTGGCCGACCGCGCCGTGCGCACCCTGCCCGCCCTGCGCGAGGTGCGGGTGGTGCGTAGCTGGGCCGCGCTGCGGGTGATGTCCAAGGACGGTTTCCCCATCTATCAACAATCCGAGACGTGCCCTGGCGCCTTCGTCGCCACCTGTCACAGCGGCGTCACCCTGGCGGCCGCGCACGCGCTCAAACTGGCGCCCATGATCGCCGCCGGCCAGTTGGCCGACGACATGGCGCCCTTCTCGACCCGGAGGTTTCATGTTCAAGAGGCTTGACGAGGCGCAGCGCCAGGCGCAGGGCGCGCCGGTGCGGGTGACGGTGAATGGCGCCGAACTGCAGTGCCGCGCCGGCGACAGCGTGGCCGCGGCATTGTTCGCCGGCGGCATGCAGGCCTGTCGCGACACCGCGGTGGGTGAGGTGCCGCGCGGCCCCTATTGCATGATGGGCGTGTGCTACGACTGCCTGGTCACGATCGATGGCCAGGCCAACCAGCAGGGCTGCATGACGGCCGTGCGTGACGGCATGAAGATCGAGCGCCAGCTTGGCGCGCGCAAGGTGCAGGCATGATCGAGACGACGCAATGCGATTTGCTGGTGGTGGGCGCCGGCCCCGCCGGATTGGCAGCCGCCACCACGGCCGCGCGGCTGGGCGTGGACACGGTGCTGCTGGACGAACAGGCGGCGCCGGGCGGACAGATCTACCGCGCCATCACAACCACGCCGGTCACCGACCGCGCGGTGCTGGGACCGGATTACTGGCACGGCGCCTCCCTGGTCGAGCCGTTCCGGCAGTCGGGCGCGCGTTATGTGCCGGGCGCGACCGTGTGGGCGGTGGCCGAGCGCACCGCGCCCGAACCGCAGCGCGGTTTCGAGGTGGCGTATTCGGTGGCGGGCGAGGCGCGCATCCTGCATGCGCGGCGCCTGCTGCTGGCCACCGGCGCGCAGGAACGGCCGTTCCCGATTCCGGGCTGGACGCTGCCCGGCGTCATCACCGCCGGCGCGGCGCAGATCCTGCTGAAGTCCGCCGGCGTGGTGCCGGCCGACCGTACCGTGCTGGCCGGCTGCGGCCCGCTGCTGTACCTGGTGGCCTGGCAATACCTGAACGCCGGCGTCAAGGTCGACGCGCTGCTCGAAACCACGCCGCCGGGCCGCCTGCGTCAGGCCTTGCCAAAGGTGTGGGACTTCCTGCGCTCGCCCTATCTGGGCAAGGGGCTGTCGCTGCTGCGCGCCGTCAAGGCGGCAATACCCATCATCAAGGGCGTGACGGCGCTGGAAG
This sequence comes from Achromobacter dolens, assembly GCF_902859745.1. Classification (GTDB taxonomy): domain Bacteria; phylum Pseudomonadota; class Gammaproteobacteria; order Burkholderiales; family Burkholderiaceae_B; genus Achromobacter; species Achromobacter dolens. The sequence goes on from NZ_CADIJW010000024.1 coordinate 44,602, forward strand.
CGTTGGGGCAGGACAAGCTGGAAAGCCTGCGCTACACCGCCGGCGGCATCACCAAGACGCTGCCGGTGCAACAGTTGATGCTGCATCAGGGCGTGGTGCCCAACGTCAACCTGTCGCGCGCCATCGGCGCCGAGCATCGCTGGAACGCGGCGCTCGATTGCTGGGAACCGGACGTGGATGACTGGGGCCTGACCTCGGTGGACGGCGTCGGCATGGCGGGCGACGGCGCCGGCATCGCGGGCGCGTTGGCCGCCGAACAGCGCGGCCGGCTGGCGGCATTGCAGGCCGCGCATCTGCTGGGCCGCATCGACGCGGCGCGGCGCGACAGCGAGGCCGCCGCGCCCCGCGCCGCGCTGGCGCGGGCGGTGCGCGGACGCGATTTCTTCGATGCCTTGTACAAGGTGCCCGAGGCTTTCCGCCGCCCCACCGGCGACACGATTGTCTGCCGCTGCGAGGAAGTGACGGCGGCGCAGGTGCGCGACACCGTCAAGCTCGGCTGCAGCGGCCCGAACCAGATGAAGGCCTTCCTGCGCTGCGGCATGGGCCCGTGCCAGGGCCGCTTCTGCGGCCTGACGGTGTCGGAGATCATCGCCGAGGAACGCGGCGTGCCGGTGCCCGAGGTCGGCTACTACCGCCTGCGCTTCCCGACCAAGCCGTTGACGCTGGGCGAGCTGGCCTCGCTGCCGCAGACCGACGAATCGCGCCAGGCGGTGGTGCGGCTGAAGAAATAGGAGCCCGCCATGACGGACGCTTCGCGCTCGGCCGCCGTCATCATCATCGGCGGCGGCCTGCACGGCAGTTCGGCGGCGCTGCACCTGGCGCGCGCCGGCGTGCCGGCGCTGGTGATCGAAAAGAACTACGTCGGCCGCCACGCCTCGGGCGTGAACGCCGGGGGCGTGCGCACCCTGGCGCGGCACCTGGCCGAAGTGCCGCTGGCGCTGGCCTCGCGCGAGCTCTGGTATCGCATTGGCGAGCTGGTCGATGACGATTGCGGTTTCGAACAGCATGGGCAGGTGCGCGTGGCCGAGAACGAGGCCGACGCGGCGGCGCTGCGCGCGCGCCTGGCGACCATGCAACAGCATGGCTACACGCATGAACAATGGATCGACCGTGACGAATTGCTGGCGATGATTCCCGCGCTGACGCCCACGGTGCAAGGCGGCCTGATCGCGCGCGAGGACGCCGCCGCCGATCCCTACCGCACCACGCTGGCGTTCCGCCGCAAGGCCGCCAGCCTGGGGGCGCGCTTCGTGGAAGGCGTGCGCGTGCTGCGCACCGTGCATGAGCATGGGCAATGGCGGGTCGAAACCGACGCCGGCGTCTACACCGCGCCGCAGGTGCTCAACTGCGCCGGCGCCTGGGCGGACCGCATCGCCGCCGAATGGGGCGAGCCGGTGCCGCTAATCGCAATCAGCCCGATGATGCTGGTGACGCTGCGCATGGATCATTTCCTGGATGCGGTGGTGCTGGGCACCGGCCGGCCGCTGTCGTTCAAGCAGCGCGCCAACGGCACCGTGCTGATCGGCGGTGGCCGCCGCGCCTGGGTCGATCGCGACGCGGAATGGACCGAGCTGGACTTCCGTTCACTGGCCGAGGGCGCGCGCACCGTCTGCGACCTGTTTCCGCACATGCGGCAAGCGGTCGTGAACCGCGGCTGGGCCGGCATCGAGGCCGCCATGCCCGACGAGATCCCGGTGATCGGGCGCAGCCAGCGTTACGACAGCGCCTTCCACGCCTTCGGCTTCTCGGCCCACGGCTTCGAGTTGGGCCCGATCGTCGGCCGTATCATGGCCGATCTGATCACCACTGGCGTGACCGATCTACCGATCGCGCCGTTCGCCATCGATCGTTTCGCCGGCGCCGCGGGCGCGCCGGCATCCACTTCAAAGGAGCAGCACTCATGAATGACATCGTGCGCAAGGATTCCAACGAGCGCCTGAGCCGCATCGTGATTCACGGCAACACCGTGTACGTCGCGGGCGTGACCTCGTCGGCCGAAGGCGGCATCGCCGCGCAGACGCGCGACGTGCTGGCCAAGATCGACGGCTATCTGGCGCGGGCCGATTCGGACAAGACCCGGCTGCTGTCGGTGCAGATCTGGCTCCAGGACATCGAGCGCGATTTCGCCGGCATGAACGCGGTGTGGGCCGAGTGGGCCCCGGCCAATGCGCTGCCGACGCGCGCGACCTGCGAGGCCAAGCTGGCCTCGCCCGATCTGCTGGTCGAGATCATCGTCACGGCCGCGAAGCGGCCGGGATACGTCGGCGGGCCGGCGTCGGAAGCCTGACCGGCCACAACGATCCGGCAGCGTGCTGCCGGATCTTTCGAGTGGCCTCCCGTCGCGACCCTGACAGCGGCGGGTGAAGGCGAGGTCCGGCCTCGGACACGCCTTATTTCGTTACTCCGCGATGCATTTTCCCGGTATTGCGCTTCCTCGCTGTTGATAATCGGCGCGTTGACAAGGAAGTGCTTTGGATGGGCCGGCAAGTCCGGCCCTCGGGAATTCGTAGCGTGCCAGCCGGTCAGGTTTTCATCCGCAATATCGAGCCCTCTTGCCGCGGCCATCATGGTGCGCGGCGAGGCTGGCGGCGTCACAAGCGGGCCGCCGCGCACAGCGCCGCCAGCCTGACGCTGTGCCCTGGGTTCGCCGCCGCCGCGCGCCCGGCCCTGAACTGGGCGACTCCGACATCATCATCATCAAGCCCGGCACGGGCAAGCGCTGGCGCGCCTATGTGGGCGGGGACGACGCCGGAACCCCGCCGCCTTGCGTTGTCGAGACATTCACAACGCCAGCCCATCCTCGGTTCAACCGAGTACGCATGATGTCCAAGTTCCGTTCCCTGATCGTATGGTCCGTGGTCTTCTCGCAGGTCTGGACTCCCGTGCTGGCGCAGACCCTGCCGATCTCGGTGGCCAGGCGGCGGGCGGGGCCGACAAGGCGCGGGACCCGGGCGACAAGAGCGGGGCGTCGGCGGGCCTGCCTGTTGTCGCGCGCGCTTCCGGCAATGCCAGCTCGACCACGCGCAGCGCGATCAGCGGCGGCAGCGTCGTGATCCGTGATGAGGCCGCGCAGCAGGATTTGACGGGGATGACGGCGGTGCAAACGGTCGCCGCGCTGAATCGCGACACGTCGTCGGATACGTTGAATGCGCTCAAGCCGATCTTCGACAAGGAGAAGATCGAGGCGGGGTTCGAGATTGCGTCGGAGGCTCAGAAGCAGGTCGGGCAGTTCCTGGAAACGCGGGCCAGGATTCGGTGTCGGGCAACGTCGCCCAAGGCCGGATGAACAGCGACTTTCGATCCGCCAGCGAGCAGGTCGGCCTGAAGGCGGGCGACGGCGGCTTCCAACTGGATATCGCGCGAAACACGACCTTGGTCGGCGCGGCGATATCCAGCAGCGAGCGCGCGGCGCTGGAAGGCCGAAACGCGCTCGGGACGGGCACGCTGGATGTTCGGGAGGTAAAGAACACGGCCCCCCCACCGTCGGTACGCAGGCTGCACTACTCGCTGGCCGACAACGAGGCCTCAACGAGCGGCTTCGCCCAATCGGGCGTGTCCCGCATCTCCGCTAGCGAAGTGGGATAGAGCACCTGGCCATCGTCCACGTAGAGGACCAGAGCCGGCTCAGGTACGGCCTCGCCAGGCTCTACGTCCACGCTGTTGTCGTAGACCCGCAGACTGACCAGGTGCGGCATCAATTTCAGCAGATTGCGGTAGGACGTCTTACAGCGCTCGCGGATGCGTTCTTCGGGGATGTCGTGGCCACCGCGCGCCACCCGGGCCTGCACACGCGCAATATGGTGCTCGGCGTCGCGCAGGCCGCAGTACCAGACCAGCACATCGTGGGTCGACGCCGCGGCGATGAGCTTTTCCACGATAGTCTGGCCGCCCAGGGTGGTCTCGAAGGCGAACGACCCGCCCGCCGCGACTGCCGCGTCCAGCCGCCGCACCCCTTCCGCCCACGCTTCCGCATTGGCCTGATCTTGGGACCGGCCCAAGCGCTGTACAAGCTCACGAGCGAAGGTGTCAGGGTTGAACCAGGCCATGCCGGCCTGAGTCAGGATATGGCCGCCCACTGAGCTTTTGCCGGCGCCATTCACTCCCGCCAGCACATACAGAATTGGGCGTTCCATCAAAACGTGGAGCCGGCCTTAACTCGGCCAGCCAACGGGCCTGGGTTGCGCATAACGCTTCGCAGGCGCTCAGCCGCGTCGGGGGCGGACAGCGCGGCAAGTCGTTGATCGAAGCTGCGGCGCAGTTCTTCGACCGGGTCCGGCACGGCGGCCTGGGCAGCGTTCAGCGCGTCTATGATGCGCGTGTACTCGGCCACCGTCATGATCACGGCCTCCGGCTCATCGTGGTTCGTGACGACGAGCTTTCCTTCGGCGGCGGCAAGACTGCGGACGACACCCCGCCAGCCGTCCTTCTTGACTGCCGAAGCAGGCTTCGCCGGCAGGCGGGCGATAGGTTCAGCGAGCAATGCGGAAGCAGCCATGATCGTTCTCCCAACGAGGGCTTTCGAATCGGCCTTGATGGCCTATTGGTCAATTTTACCCTTTTTGGCCTTTTATCACTAATTGCCCTCTGGGACCGCGCATGCGGACCCCTTCTTATATGGGGACGGATAAACCGTGCCGCGTCACCATGTCGCGATTGGTTGCGGTGACCCAAGACACCGTCTTGAGCGTGTCGGGTTTGAGCACCATGGCGGAGAATACGGGTGCCCCCACGTCAACGCCGCGGGCCTGTTCTGACGCAAAGGCTTCTGTCGGTTGGTCGCTGTTCCATTCGGAGGGGGACAGCACAAAGCCGAAGCCGCCATGGGCCAGTCCCCCCTACATCCTCAGCGCACCTGAAAACTCACCTGCCCCGGTCGCCCCGGCAGGTTCAACGTCGCCGTGGCCGGCGGCGTCGTCGCCACCACCTGCCCGGCGCGCAACACCATCAGGCGCGTGGCGCGCAGGCGCAGCGCCTCGACCGGGTCGCGGGCCTGCAGCAGCACCATGTCGGCGCGCTTGCCCACTTCCAGCCCGGTCTCGTCCAGGCCCAGGATCTTCGCCGGCGTGGCCGTGACGGCCTGGAAACAGGCGCGCATGGCGTCCTGCCCGGTCATCTGCGCCACGTGCAGGCCCATGTGCGCCACTTCCAGCATGTCGCCCGAACCCAGGCTGTACCAGGGGTCCATCACGCAGTCGTGGCCGAAGGCCACCGGCACGCCGGCGGCCAGCAGCTCGGGCACGCGGGTCATGCCGCGGCGCTTCGGATAGGTGTCGTGGCGGCCCTGCAGCGTGATGTTGATGAGCGGGTTGGCGATGGCCGACACGCCGGCCTCGCGCATCAGCGGGATCAGCTTGGACACGTAGTAGTTGTCCATCGAGTGCATCGAGGTCAGGTGCGAGCCCGTGACGCGGCCCTGCAGGCCCAGGCGTTGCGTGTGATAGGCCAGCGTCTCGATGTGGCGCGACAGCGGGTCGTCGCTTTCGTCGCAGTGCATGTCCACGCGCAGGCCGCGCTCGGCCGCAAGTTCGCACAGGATGCGCACCGATTCGGCGCCGTCCTGCATGGTGCGCTCGAAGTGCGGAATGCCGCCGACCACGTCCACGCCCATGTCCAGCGCGCGCTTCAGGTTATCGAGCGCGCCAGGCGCGCGCAGCACGCCGTCTTGCGGGAAGGCGACCAGTTGCAGGTCCAGGTACGGCTTGACCTGCTCGCGCACGTGCAGCAGCGCTTCCACCGCCAGCAGGCGCGGGTCGCACACGTCGACGTGCGAGCGGATCGCCAGCAGGCCGCGCGCCACCGCCCAGTCGCAATAGGCCAGCGCGCGCTCGACCAGCGCTTCCTGCGTCAGCAGCGGCTTGAGTTCACCCCACAGCGCGATGCCTTCGAGCAGCGTGCCCGACTGGTTCACGCGCGGCAGCCCGAACGACAGGGTCGAGTCCATGTGGAAGTGGGCGTCGACGAACGGCGAAGTCACCAGTTGGCCGGCGGCGTCGATGGTCTGCGCGGCCTCGGCCTTCAGCGCCGGTTCGAGCGCCGCGATGCGGCCCTGGGCCACGCCGATGTCGATGTGCTGGCGGCCGTCCGGCAGCGTGCAGTTCTTGAGGATCAGATCGAGCATAGTCAAACCTTGTGGATCACCGTTCGCCCTTGCGGTAGGGCTTCATCAGGGCCTGCGGGTAGGCGGCGCGGCGCGCCATCACCACCAGGGCCAGGATGGACAGAATATAGGGCAGCATCAGGTAGACCTGATAGGGCAGCTCGGGCAGCCCCGGCAGCGCCGCCCCACCCTGCTGCAGCCGCAGTTGCAGCGCGTCGAAGAAGGCGAAGATCAACGCGCCCAGCAGCGCCTTGCCAGGCCGCCACGAGGCGAACACCACTAGCGCCACGCAGACCCAGCCGCGGCCGTTGACCATGTTGAAGAAGAAGGCGTTGAAGGCCGCCAGCGTCAGGAAGCTGCCGGCCACGCCCATCAGCGCCGAGCCGGCGACGATGGCGCCCATGCGCAGCTTGGTCACCGACAGGCCCTGGCCCTCGGCGGCGGCGGGGTTCTCGCCCACCATGCGGATCGCCAGGCCGACCGGGGTGCGGTTCAGTACCCAGGCCAGGATCGGCACCGCGGCCAGCGCCAGCAGCGTCATCGGCGTCTGCCCGGCCAGCACCGGGCCGATCAGCGGAATGCCGTCCAGGAATTTCATTTCGGCGAACGGCGTGATGGTGGGCGGCGTGTTCACGCTGGGAAACGTGACGCGGTAGGCGAAGTAGCTCAGGCTGGTGGCCAGCAGTGTCACGCCCAGGCCCGAGACGTGCTGCGACAGGCCCAGCGGCACCGTCAGCACCGCGTGCAGCAGGCCGAATACGGCGCCAGCCAGCGCGGCGGCCAGCACGCCCACGTACAGCGGCGCGCCCAGGTACACCACCAGCCAGCCGGTGAAGGCGCCGGCGGCCATGATGCCTTCGATGCCCAGGTTCAGCACGCCGGCGCGCTCGCACAGCAGCACGCCCAGCGTGCCCAGGATCAGCGGCGTCGCCAGCCGCAACACCGCGACCCAGAAGGCCGCGGAACTCAACAGGTCCATCCATTCCATGGCGTGCTCCTCAAGCCCGGTTGCGGCGCAGGCGGTACTGCGCGAATAGCGTCGCGACCAGCATGGCGAGCAACGAGGTGGCGACGATGACGTCGGCGATGTAGTTCGGCACCGCGATGGCGCGGCTCATGCTGTCCGCGCCCACCAGCATGCCGGCCACGAAGACGCTGGCCAGGATCACGCCCAGCGGATGCAGGCCGGCCAGCATGGCCACCACCACGCCGGTGTAGCCGTAGCCCGGCGACATGTCGAGCGTGACGTAGCCGGTGCGGCCGGCCACCTCGATGGCGCCGGCCAGTCCGGCCAGCGCGCCCGACAGCATGGCCGTGCCCAGCATCACGCGGTTGACCGGCAGGCCCAGGAAGCGCGAGGCGTGGGCGTTGGCGCCGACCGCGCGCATCTGGAAGCCGAACACCGTGTAGCGGTTCAGCAGCCACAGGCCCAGCGCCAGGCCGGCGGCCCACAGCAGGCCGGTGTGGGCGCGGGTGCGCTCGATCAGCTTGCCCAGCTCCAGGTCGGGGTTGAGCGCGACCGATTGCGGCCAGCCCATCGCCATCGGGTCCTTCATGGGGCCGTCCAGCATCATCGAGACGAACAGCAGCACGATGAAGTTGCCCAGCAGCGTGGTCACCACTTCGTCCACGCCCAGGCGCGTCTTGAGCAGCGCCGGGATCAGCAGCAGCAAGGCGCCGGCCAGCGCCGCCGCCAGCATCATGCCGCCGAACAGCGCCGGCAGGGGCAGATCGAAGCCGGTGCCGTCATGCAGGCCGCCCACCGCCACCGCGGCCAGCGCGCCCAGGTACAACTGGCCTTCGGCGCCGATGTTGTAGAAGCGCGCGCGAAACGCCACGGCGCAGGCCAGGCCGGTCAGCATCAGCGGCGTGGCGCGCGTCAGGGTTTCGGACAGTGCGAACTTGGAGCCGAACGCGCCTTCGAACAGCAGCGCGTAGGTGCGGCCCACCGGCGCGCCGGCCCAGGCCACCAGCAGCGTGCACACCGCCAGCGTAAAGAGGATGGCCGCGATCGGGGCCAGGGCCAGCGCGGCGCGGCTGGGCTCGGGGCGGCGTTCCAGGATCAGTTTCATTCGAGAAATGCTCAGTAGAGGGGGCACGGCGTCAGGCGCGCGTGCCCGTCATGGCCAGCCCGACGGTGGCGGGCGTCCATTGTGCGACCGGCTTGTCGGCGACCAGCTTGCCGCCGCACAGCACCGCGATGCGGTCGGCCAGCGCGAAAATCTCTTCCAGGTCTTCCGACACCAGCAGGATGCCGGCGCCGCGCCGGCGCGCGGCCAGCAACTGTTCGCGCACGTAGGCCACCGCGCCGATGTCCAGGCCCCAGGTGGGCTGGTCGGCGACGATGAAGCGCGGTTCGCGCGCCAGGGTGCGGCCCAGGATCAGCTTCTGCATGTTGCCGCCCGACAGGCTGCGGGTGCGCACATCCAGCGAGGCGGCGCGCACGTCGAACTGCTTGGCCAGCGCCGCCGCATAGGCGCGGCCGGCCTTGGCGCGGATCAGCCCGAAGCGCGAGAAGCGCGGGTCCTTCAGGTCTTCGACGATGGCGTTTTCCCACAGCGGGCTGTCGCCGATCATGCCTTCGCCGTGGCGGTCCTCGGGGATGCGGCCCACGTGCGCGGCGGTCCAGCCGGCCGGCGTGGTGGGGGCGGCCGCGTGCTCCGGACCCAGGCGGATGGTGCCGTCGGCGGGCTGGCGCAGGCCGGTCAGCACCGACACGAGCGCCTGCTGGCCGTTGCCGGCGACGCCGGCGATGGCCACGATCTCATGCTTGTGCACCACCAGGTCCAGGCTGTCCAGGCGCGGCGCGCCGCCGCGCGGGTCGCGCACGGTGACCTGCGACAGCGTCACCACCGGCGCGGCCTGGCCGGCCGCCGCCATGGCTTCGGCGCGCGGCATGGCGACTTTGCGGCCCACCATCAGCTCGGCCAGCTCGGCCGGCGTGGTGGCGGCGGTGTCGCGCTCGGCCACCAGCTTGCCCTGGCGCAGCACCGCGACGCGGCGCGACACGGCCATGACCTCGTCCAGCTTGTGCGAAATGAAGATGACGGCCAGGCCCTCGTCGACGAAGCCGCGCAGCGTGGCGAACAGGTCCTGCACTTCCTGCGGCGTGAGGACGGCGGTGGGCTCGTCCAGGATCAGCACCTTGGCGCCGCGGTACAGCGCCTTGAGGATCTCGACGCGCTGCTTCTCGCCCACCGACAGGCTGCCGACGCGCGCGTCCGGATCCACCCCCAGGCCGAAGCGCTGGCCCAGTTCCACCAGGCGGCGGCGCGCCGGGCCGCGGCCCGAGGCCAGCTTCCACAGCGACTCGGTGCCGACCATGATGTTGTCCAGCACGGTCAGGTTGTCGGCCAGCGTGAAGTGCTGGTGCACCATGCCGACCCCCGCCGCCAGCGCGGCGTCGGGCCGGCCCGGCGGCAAGGGTTGGCCGAAGACTTCGATGCTGCCGGCGTCGGCCACGTAATGGCCGAACAGGATCGACACCAGGGTCGATTTGCCGGCGCCGTTCTCGCCCAGCAGGGCCAGCACTTCGCCTTGCGCCAGCGTCAGCGAGACATCGTCATTGGCCGTCAGGCTGCCGAAGCGTTTGGTGATCCCTGCCAGCCGCAGGGCGAGAGGCGCTTGATTCATCGTGCCGACGACTTGGGTTCTTTGTCGTTGACCTGCACGCTGAAGCTGCCGTCCAGGATGGCCTTCTGCTTGGCCTGCACCTTGGCGATCAGGTCAGCGGGGATCTTGCTTTCGAAGGTGCCCAGCGGCGCCAGCGACGAACCCTTGTATTTCATCAGCGAGTACTGGCCGAAGTCGGCGGCCTTGAAGGTGCCGGCCTTGACCTGCTTGAGCGCCTCGTCGATGGTCGGCTCCATGCTCCACAGCGCCGAGGCCACCACGGTCTCGGGGTACTGCGGCTGGGTGTCGATGACGTTGCCGATGGCCAGCTTGCCGCGTTCCTTGGCGGCGTCCGACACGCCGAAGCGCTCGGCGTACAGCACGTCCGCGCCCTTGTCGATCATGGCGAAGGCGGCTTCCTTGGCCTTCGGGGGATCGAACCACGAACCGATGAAGGTCACGGTGAATTCGGTCTTGGGGTTTATTTCCTTGGCGCCCTCGATGAAGGCCTGCATCAGGCGGTTCACTTCGGGGATGGGGTAGCCGCCCACCAGGCCGATCTTGCCGGTCTTGCTCATGCCGGCGGCGATCATGCCGGTCAGGTAGGCCGGTTCCTGGATGTAGTTGTCGAACACCGAGAAGTTGGGCTGCTGCGGCTTGCCCGACGAACCCATCAGGAAGGCGGTCTGCGGGTAGTCCTTGGCCACCTTGCGGGCTGCGGCCTCGACCGCGAAGGCCTCGCCCACCACCAGCTTGTTGCCCTGCTCGGCGTACTGGCGCATGACGCGCTCGTAGTCGGCGTTGGTGACGTTTTCCGAGAACGTGTATTCGATTTCACCCCGGTCGCGCGCGGCGGTCAGCGCCTTGTGGATGCGCGACACCCATTGCTGTTCCACCGGCACCGTGTAGATGGCGGCAACCTTGGTCTTGGCGGGCGCCTGGGCCTGGGCGCCAGCCGACAGCAGCAGCGCGCCGGCGGCGGCCGCGGCCAGCTTCAGCAGGCCACGGCGGGCGATGCCGCCGGTGGCCGGGAGGGAAAGGGATTTCATGCGCAAGTCTCCTTCGCGGGGATGGAAAGGGAATGGGAGGAATGGCGGCGATGTCCGGGCGTCGCGGTGCGGCACGCGTGGGCGGGCGGGGTCGAGGGCGTGGGATCGGTCATCGGATGGGGGAGCGCCGGGGCGGCGCGCCCCATCCGAATGGGCGGGTTCGCGGCCAGTCCTGGCGAAGCAAGTTGTATGCCATGCGGCATTCCCGCGACAAGTCGGGGGAATCCTGATGGCCGGGCGCGATTATAGGCACCCTGGCGGCCAAGCGTGGCACCAGCATGGTGCGCACCGTTGCGGTGCGTGGACACTTTTCGGCGTGGAACAGCCTGTTGCGGCTGAAATGGGCCCGAAAGGCCCTGGAGGCCTATCGCCATGCGGCTATCGGCGCGGCCGCGGGCCTAAAATTCCCGCATAGCGCCGCGCCCGTGCGCGGCAAGCCGGAATCCATCATGCAAGACATTCAATTGCTGCTCGAGCAGTACGGCGGCTGGCTCGTCTTCGCCAACGTGCTGGTCGAGCAGGCGGGCCTGCCCGTGCCCGCCTATCCCATGCTGATCGCCGCCGGCGCCCTGGCCGGCGCGGCCGGCTGGCTGGTGCCGTGGCTGGCGGCCACCGTCGCCTGTCTGCTGGCCGACTCGCTCTGGTACGCGGCTGGCCAGCGCTACGGCTCGCGCCTGCTGGGCGTGATCTGCAGGATGTCGCTGTCGCAGGATTCCTGCATCCGCCAGACCCAGCGCCTGTACCTGCGCATCGGCGTGCGCGCCCTGCTGGTGTGCAAGTTCCTGCCCGGCGCCGGCGCCCTGTCCACCGTGATGGCCGGCCTGACCGGCACGCCGTACCGCCGTTTCCTGGCCTATGACCTGGTGGGCGCCATGATCTGGGCGGGCTCGGCCCTGCTGCTGGGCGGCCTGTTCCACGGCGTGGTCAACGACGTGCTGGACGTGCTGGGCACTTACGGCCCCATGGGGCTGGCCCTGCTGGCGGCGGTGCTGGCGCTGTACATCATCGCCCGCGCCCTGCGGCGCTGGGTTCTCAAGCGCCACCTGCGCGTGATTCCGCGGCTGTCGGTGGACGAGCTGATGCAGTGGCGCCAGGACGGCCGCCAGGCGCTGGTGTTCGACGTGCGCCCCGAGGCGGTGCGCGAGGAAGACCGCATCCCCGGCGCCATCGCCGTCGACCTGCGCGCCCCGCTGCCGGCGCTTGAAGCCGGCAGCGAGGAGGCCGATATCGTGGTCTATTGCGCCTGCCCCAACGAGGTTTCGGCCGCGATGCTGGCCGCGCGCCTGCGCGCCGCCGGCTACCCCAAGACCTGGGCGCTGCGCGGCGGCTACGAAGCCTGGGCGCGCCACGCGCACTCGGCCTGACATCGTGCCGGGGGCCTGACGGCGGCAGCCGGTCGCAGGTCACGCGGGCGCTCCGCCCGCGATCGTTCCCCTCTACCTCCACCCACCTGGATGCGGGCCTTTGGCGGGCCGCGCCGGCGTCTGTCCGGGCCATGGGCGCCCGCGCGGTTTCGGTCCGCGCCCGGCGCCGCCACGGGCGCATAATGGCTCCATCGGCCCGCGCCTTTGACGGGCCAGGGAGACAGGCATGAAGTTGTTGTTCTTGGGCGCCGGTGGAACCGGCGGCTATTTCGGCGGCCGCGCCGCCCAGGCGGGCGCGGACGTGACCTTCCTGGTGCGCGAGGCCCGCGCCGCGCGCCTGCGTGAGCAGGGCCTGCGCATCGAAAGCCCGTTCGGCGACGCCACGCTGCAGCCGCAATTGGCCACCGCCGACACGCTGAAGGGCTTCTACGACGTGGTGGTGCTCAGCTGCAAGGCCTATGACCTGCAAAGCGCCATCGACGCCATCCGCCCCGCCGTGGGCCCCGACACCGCGGTGCTGCCCATCATGAACGGCGTGCTGCAGTACGACGTGCTGGACCGCGAATTCGAGCCGCACCGCGTGCTGGGCGGCCTGTGCCAGATCAACGCCACGCTCGGCCCCGAAGGCCAGGTGATCCACCTGGGCAAGCACGCCAGCATCGTCTTCGGCGAACGCGCCGGCCCGGCCCGCAGCGCCCGCTGCGAGGCGCTGGCAGAGGCCCTGGCCGGCGGCGAATACGTCAGCCGCCTGAGCGAAGGCATCTACCAGGACATCTGGGAAAAATACGTGTTCCTGACGACGCTGGCCGCCGCCACCTGCCTGATGCGCGGCACGGTCGGCCAGATCGCCGCCACCGACGACGGCGCCGACATCGTGCGCGGCCTGCTGCGCGAATCGCAGGCGGTTGCCGCCGCCAGCGGCCACGCGGTGCGGCCCGAGGCCGACGCCAACGCGCTCAAGATCCTGACCGACCCGTCCCAGGCCATGACCGCCTCGATGTTCCGCGACCTGCGCCAGGGCCTGCCGGTCGAGGCCGACCACATCGTCGGCGACATGGTGCGGCGCGCGCGCACGCTGGCGGTGGATGCCACCACGCTGCGCACGGCCTACGCGCATTTGCAGGTCTACCAGGCGCAGCGCGCCGCGGCTTGAGGCCAAAGGAACGGGAATCCGATTGGTGCATGGATTGCAAAAAACTCTTCCATGCCCGTGGGTTCCTGGATGCCGTCGGGCCGAATAGTATGGCTTTGCCTGAGCCCGGGCAGGCAAGGACCGCAACTCGCGGCCCCCGCCCGGCGCCCACCCTCCAAGGAGCAAGACCATGAAAATCGCTTTGATCGGAATTACCGGCCGCGTGGGTTCCCGCGTGGCGGACGAACTACTCAAGCGCGGCCACCAGGTGACCGGCATCGCCCGCAACCCGGGCGACGTCAATCCCCAGCCCGGCCTGACCATCGCCCAGGGCGACGCCACCGATCCGCACGGCCTGACGCCGCTGCTCAAGGGCCACGATGCGGTGGTCAGCGCCTCGCGCTTCGTGTCGGCCGACGCCAAGCCGCTGCTGGCCGCCGTGAAGGACGCGGGCGTGCCGCGCCTGCTGGTGGTCGGCGGCGCCGGCAGCCTGGAAGTGGCGCCGGGCAAGATGCTGATCGACACCCCCGAATTCCCCGACGCGTACAAGCCGGAAGCCCGCGGCGGCGTGGTGTTCCTGGACGCCTTGCGTCAGGAAAAGGTTCTGAATTGGACGTTCCTGTCGCCTTCCGCGCTGTTCGAGCCGGGCGAGCGCACCGGCAAGTTCCGCATCGGCGACGACACGCTGCTGGTCGATGAGGCCGGCAAGAGCTGGATCTCGATGGAAGACTACGCCATCGCCCTGGCCGACGAAATCGAGACGCCCCGGCATTCCCGCCGCCGCTTCACCGTCGGTTATTGATATCCCGCAGGCCGTGGCGCGGTGTTGTTTGCATGCGATAGCCGGCCGCCCACGGCCCTCGCCCGCCCCGGGGGGGCGTCCGCTTTTCGGGCAAGGCCGCACTGGCGGCAGGGTCGATTCAGCCGGTTTTGTTTGTAAACTGGCAGGCCGCCAAACCGGCGCACGACCCGAGTAGTCAGTATGAGCATGAAGTTGAAATCGTTGGCCCTGTGTTTGCTGCTGGCTGCCACCTGTCTGGCCCCGGTCCAGGCCGCCGCGCCGCAGTCGAACAAGGACATCGTGGTGGCGTTCTTCCGCATGATGTTCCAGGACCGCGAGATCGACGAGGCGGTGCGCCTGTATGTCGCCAGGAACAATTACACCCAGCACAATCCCTACATGCGCGACGGCGTCGAGCCGATGGTGGATTTCTTCCCCCATTACTTTGAGCAGCACCCGCAGGCCAGCGTCGACATCAAACGCGTCATCGCCGAGGGCGACCTGGTGGTGATCCACAACCTGTGGCGCGAATCGCCCGAAGACCGCGGCCAGGCCGTGGTCGACATCTTCCGCGTCGAGAACGGCAAGATCGTCGAGCACTGGGACGTGAGCCAGGAAATCCCTGAAAACCCCGCCAACAAGAACGGCATGTTCTGAACAGGCTGCCCATGTCCGCCATCGAACCCGTCGACCTGCCCCGCGCCTACCTGCTGTTGAACCACGGTCCCACCGTGCTGGTCACCAGCGCCTACGGCGGCGAACGCAACGTCATGGCCGCGGCGTGGGCCATGCCGCTGGATTTCAGCCCGCCCAAGATGCTGGTGGTGGTGGACAAGAACACCTACACCCGCACGCTGATCGAGGCTTCCGGCGAATTCGCGCTGTGCATCCCGTCGCGCGCGCAGGCCCAGGCCACCCTGCAGGTCGGCTCGCACTCGGGGCGCGATGAAGACAAGTTCAAGGCCAGCGGCCTGGGCACCTTCCCCGCCAGCAAGATCGGCGCGCCGCTGATCGAAGGCTGCCTCGGCTGGCTCGAATGCAAGGTGGTGCCCGAGCCGCACAACCAGCAGGCCTATGACCTGTTCATCGGCGAGGTGGTGGCCGCCTGGGCCGCGCCCGACGTGTTCTCCGGCAACCGCTGGCACTTCGATGACGACGCGCGCCGCTCGGTGCACTACGTCGCGGGCGGTTCGTTCTTCGCCACCGGCGAAGCGTTCTCGGTTGCCGATCCGGAGTAAGCCCGTGCGCCGCGTCTACCTGGCCGGTTTCGACGTCTTCCTGCCCGATGCCGTGGCGCACGGCGAGCGGCTCAAGGCGCTGGCCGCCGCGCATGGTTTCGAAGGCCTGTACCCGCTGGACAACGCGGCGCCAGTCGGCCTGTCCGGCGCCGCCCTGGCGCAATGGATCTACCGGGCCAACGTGGCGATGATCCAGCGCGCCGACCTGGTCATGGCCAATCTCAATACGTTCCGCGGCGCAGAACCGGATTCGGGCACGGCCTTCGAGGTCGGCTATGCGATCGCCCTGGGCAAGCCGGTGTGGGGCTATACGGCGCAAGCCGGCAGCGTGCGCCAGCAGGTCGCGGTCGGCGTGGCCGCCGACGATCCGGACCGCGCGGTGGACGCACAGGGCTGCACGGTCGAAGACTTCGGCCTTAACCTGAACCTGATGCTGGCGTGCAGCGCCCGCATCGTGGTGGGCGACGCGGCCGACTGCCTGGCGCGCATGGCGCGCGGCTAGGACGCCGGCGCCGCGCCGTCGGCGCGCGTTCCTCGCGTGGTGTCAGGCCGCGCCGGCCTTGCGGGCCGCCGCGCGCACGGGCCGGGCCTTGGCGGCGGGGGGCGGCATGCCCAGGTATCCCATCACCGCATCCACCACCGCCCGCTCCAGTTGCTGCGGGCTCAAGCCGGCCGGCGGCTCCAGCGCCGCCGCGTGCACCAACGATTCCATGATGCGCAGCACCACGTAGGTCGCCAGCTCGCGGTCCTGCTGCGCGATCTCCTCGCGATGCAGTTCCAGCAGGTGGCGCATGCGCCGGTGGATGTCCTGGTCGGCGCGGCTGTGTTCGCGCGGCTGGTCGAACAGCGGGAATTCCCGCTCCAGCACGCGGTGCAGCGCTGGCTCCAGCAGATGCGCATGCAGCGACGCGGCGACGATCGCCGCGACCCGCTCGCGCAGCGTCGCCGCGGGACTGCCGTCCAACACCTCGTCGATGAGCGCCAGCATCTGCTGGTCATGGCGGTCGTGCAGCGCCGCGATCAGCGCATTCTTGTTGGGAAAGTACTGATACAGCGAGCCGACGCTGACGCCGGCGGTCTCGGCGATCAGGTTGGTGTTGGTGCCTGCGTAGCCGTGCTCGGCCAGAACGCGAGCTGTCGCCTGCAAAATGGTGTCCACGGTCTGTTGCGAACGCTGCTGGCGCGGCGATTTACGGGGCTGCGGGATGGATGTCATTGGGTTCGGGGAAAGCGAGTTTCAAACCTGAGCACCGGCTCATAAAATTTCGATACGCAACTGGAATTGCGTCGAGCACCGGCCGATTATGCCATCGTCGATTACGGCGAGCCGGCCATGCGGTGCCGCTTCCCCCTTTCAAGGAATCCTCATGTCGAATGCATCGACGGCCACGGCGCTGCCCGCGGCCGGCGGGACCGCGCGTCCCGTTTTCATGCAGATATTGCCCCTGGCGCTGGCGGTCTTCGTCGGCTTTTTCATGGTCGGCCTGCCCATGCCGGTGCTGCCGCTGTACGTCGACGGCGTGCTGGCGCAGGGCGCGCTGGTGGTCGGCATCGTGGCCGGCCTGCAGTTCGCGGCGGCGCTGCTGTCGCGCGCCTGGTCCGGTTCGCTGGCCGATCGTCGCGGCGCCAGGCGCGCGGTGGTCACCGGTTTTCTGCTCGGGTCGGCGGCCGGCCTGCTCTACCTGCTGGCCGATACGCTGGCCCCGCAACCACGCGCGGCGCTGGCCGCGTTGATGGCCGGCCGCGCCCTCATGGGCTGCGCCGAAAGCCTGATCGTCACCGGCGCGCTGAGCTGGGGCGTGGGCCGCGTCGGACCGCAGAACGCGGGCCGAGTGATGGCCTGGATCGGCGTGGCGATCTACGCCGCTTTCGGGCTGGGCGCGCCCGCCGGCATGCGTCTCTACGGCGCAGCCGGTTTCGAAGGCATCGCCTGGGCCACGGTGTTCATCCCGGTGCTGGCGTTGGCGCTGGTGCTGCCACAGCGCGGCGTGCCGGCGGCCGGCGGCTTGCGCACGCCGTTCTACCGTGTGCTGGGCATGGTGATGCTGCCGGGCCTGGGGCTGGCGCTGACCAGCGTGGGTTTCGGCGTCATCACCGCCTTCATCAGCCTGCTGTTCGCGCAGCGCGGCTGGGACGGCGCCGCGTGGATGTTCAGCCTGTTTGGGGTCGGCTTCATCGTGGCGCGGCTGTTCTTCGCGGGGTTGCCCGACAAGCTGGGCGGCGCGCGCGTGGCGTTGGTGTGCGTGCTGATCGAGGCGGCCGGCCAATGGCTGATCTGGATGGGCCCGACGCCGGCGTGGGCGTTTGCCGGCGCGCTGTTGAGCGGCGCGGGCTATTCGCTGGCGTTCCCGGCCTTCGGCGTGGAGGCGGTGCGGCGCGTGCCGCCGGCCAGCCGCGGCGCGGCCATGGGGGCGTATGTGGCGTTCCTGGACGTGGCGCTGGGCATCGCCAGTCCCGCGGCCGGCTGGTTGGCCGGGATGCGGGGCTATGGGGCGGTCTATGCGCTGGGGGGTGCGTGCGCGCTGGGCGCGGTGTTCGTGGCGATGGCGCTGCGGGGCCGGGTGGCCGCCGCCTAAGCGTCCGAAGACTGGTTTGACGATCGAGGCGCCCGCTATTGCGGGCGCCTTTTTCGTTCAGACCGTGGCGGCCATTTCCAGCACTTCGTCATCGACCGGCTGGGCCTGGCCGTCACGCAGTTGCTGCAGGTGGTCGGCCAGTTCGGCGATGGTCAGGGCGACCAGGCCGTGCTGGGCGGCATAGCGCTCCAGCGCAGCGCCGCGCATCATGGTGCCGTCGGCGTTCATCAGTTCGCACAGCACGCCGGCGGGACGCAGGCCGGCCAGCGTGGCCAGGTCGACCGAGCCTTCGGTGTGGCCGCGGCGGGTCAGCACGCCGCCGGGTTGGGCGCGCAGCGGGAAGACGTGGCCGGGGCTGACGATGTCCTCGGCCTGGGCGGTGGGCGAGATGGCGGCGCGGATGGTGGTGACGCGATCGACGGCCGACACGCCGGTGCTGACGCCTTCGCGCGCTTCGATCGAGACGGTGAAGGCGGTGGCGAAACGGCTCTGGTTGCGCTGGACCATGGGGGCCAGGTCGAGACGGTCGAGGGTTTCGCCGGGCAGGCACAGGCAGACGATGCCGCTGCCGTCGCGGATCAACTGGGCCATGACGGGCACGGTCAGCTTGTCGGCGGCGACGATGAGGTCGGCTTCGTTTTCGCGGTCGAAGTCATCCATGAGGATGACGGGACGGCCCAGGCGCAGGTGATGCAGGGCGCGTTGCAGGCGCGCGGCGAAGGGCTGGGCGGCCAGGCTGGGGATGGGGGACTGCGGGGTAAGGGTAACGTTGGACATTGAAACGCTCTCGCGAAAAAGTGGGCGAAAAACGTTTCAGGGCTAATCGACAGCCGAACGCAAACCGATTGCCCGCGCGTATGGGACGCGGACAGGGGGCGTGTGACGGCACATCTTCTCTCATCCGGACTGTGACCGTCGGCCCTGGCATCTCACCAGATCTGCTGACCCCGGTGTCCTCCGTGAAGGACGCCGGGCGCTCGCGGGCTCGCCAAGTTGCTTGGCATACCGCCGGTGGGGAATTTCGCCCCGCCCTGAAGACGTACTGCTTGTTTGTCGTGTTAACGACATCGGGGATTTTACGCTGGTCTTGGGGGTGGTGCTGAATATGCTTGTTGCGGGTGGGGTTTTGGGTGGGGGTGGGTTCTTAAGACGCCGGGGGTGGCGGGGCTTGGGGGGAGCGGGGCTACGATTGCGGTCCGGAGCGTTCGCTCCGGACTGCCCCTGCCTCAACCTCGTCCGCCTTCGGCTCCCTTCGGTTTCCGTTGGGCGCATCTACACGCCCCGCTCCCCCCAAGCCCCGCCACCCCCGGCTCGGTCGGTGGTCACTTCACGGGCGTGGGGGCGGGTGGCTTGCTTGGCGTTTTGGCCAAGAGCCGGGGTGGGTCGGAGGGGGGTGCGGGGTCGCCAAAGGCGGCCGCGCGGGCGGCCTTCTTTGGCGTTTGGGTGTCTTGCGGCGGGGCGGTGCCGGGCTGGCGTGGCTGGCGGCCGGGTGTTGGGCGAGCGCGGCCGTTGTGGCTGCGCTGTTGGCGCCCTCGCCGCTTGCTTACTTCGTGGTTTCCGGTTCCGCGGGCGCTTCAGCCTTTTTCTTTTTCTTCTTCTTTTCGGGCAGCGCCAGCATCGTGCCGCGGCACGGCGGGGTGCCGCAGAGGCATTTGTAGCCTTCCTTCAGGGCCTTGGTGATGCGGCCGTCCAGGACCAGGCCGTAGTCGTAGGAGAGTTCCGTGCCGCGCGGGATGTCCTGCAGCGCGACGATGTAGACGCGCTTGCCGTGCTTGCCTTCCTGGGCCTCGCAGTTGGGCTCACAGGAGTGGTTGATCCAGCGGGCGTCGTTGCCCTGGTCGCCGCCGTCGATGACGCGGCCGGAGCTGAGGGCGAAGAAGAAGGTGTGGAAGGGATCGTCGGGGTTGGTGGGGTGGCGACGGTCGGCTTCCTTGGCGCTGATGCGGGCGCCGCCGTACTCGATGATGCGGGTGCCCGCGGGAATCTTGCGGGCGGCGAAGACGCCGTTGCCGTGCAGCTTGGAGCGGCGCACGACGTACCAGGGCTTGATGGGGGTGTCTTCGGAGGTCATTGAGTGGCGGCAGTGTGGCGGTGAGACGAAACAGAATTATATCGGCGCGCTCATGACAGGATGACAGGCGTATAGTGGGCGCCGCCTCGTTTCTTTGTTTACCCGCACCATGATTGTCCGTCCGCGTCCTTCCGCGCTGGGTTTGTTCTTTGTTTTGCGCGGTTCGATCATTCCCCGCATCTTCAGCCGCATCCTGGTCATTACGCTGCTGTCGTGCGTGGTGGTGTGGATGTACCACCGTCAATGGTTCTCGCCCACGCACCTGTCGGCGGTGCCGTTCTCGCTGTTCGGGCTGGCGCTGTCGGTGTTCATGGGGTTTCGCAACAACGTCTGCTACGACCGCTGGTGGGAAGCGCGCAAGCAATGGGGCGACCTGATCGTGCAGGCCCGCAGCCTGGCGCGCGAGAGCGCGGTGCTGCTGGCGGCCAGCACCGCCAATCCGGTGCAGGAAAGGCTGGTGCGGCGCTGCATCGGCTTCGGTTATGCGCTGGCGGCGCGGCTGCGAGACCAGGACGTGTTGGCGGCCGTGCGGCCCTGGGTGCAGCCGGAGGAACTGGATACGCTGGCGGGCAATCGCAATGTGCCCGACGCGCTGCTGCTGGCGATCAACCGCGACCTGGCGGCCTGCCTGCGGCGCGGGGAATTGACCGACATCCTCTATCAGGCGTTGACCCAGCGCGTGGCGCAGTGCGCGGCGATCCAGGCGGCCTGTGAGCGCATCAAGTACACGCCGACGCCGTTCGCCTATTCGCTGCTGCTGCATCGCACGGCCTGGCTGTTCTGCCTGCTGCTGCCGTTCGGGCTGGTGGGCACGCTGGAATACCTGATGCCGGTGGCGGTCACCATCATCGCCTATACCTTCTTCGGGCTGGACGCGCTGGGCGACGAGCTGGAAGACCCGTTCGGCCTGGAGGAAAACGATCTGCCGCTGTCGGCGCTGGCGCGGGTGATCGAGATCGACCTGCTGGACGGGCTGGGCGTGCGGCCGCTGCCCGAGCCGGCGCAGCCGGTGGACTGCGTGCTGCACTGACATCGCCGCGGCGCGGTCGCCCGGCCGCGCTCGTTCAGGTCGTCGGGCCGTTCAGCGGCAGCATGGTTTCCTTCAGGCGGCGCAATACGAAGCAGGATTTGCTGTGGCGGATGCCGGGGATGCGGTACAACCGCTCGCGCAGCAGCCGCTCGTAGTCGCGGGTGTCGCGCACGGCGATGCGGATGTAGTAGTCGTAGTCGCCCGACACCAGGAAGGCTTCCAGCACTTCCGGTATCTGCGCCAGCGCCCGCCCGAATTCATACAGCGTTTCCTCGCTGTGGCTCTCCAGCGTGACATGGACGATGACGGTGTCCATGAAGCCCAGGCTGGCCGGGTCGATGTCGACCGTGTAGCCGCGAATCACGCCGGCTGCCTCCATGCGCTTGATCCGGTTCCAACAGGGCGTGGACGACAGGCCGACCGCCGCGCCGATGTCGTTGAGGCTGGCGCGGGCGTTCTCTTGCAGCACGCGCAAAATCGCCAAATCAAACTTGTCCAGGTTCATTTTCTTTGATTCCTCCGCTCCAAAGATAAATTTACTGCGTTTGCCGGCAATGCGTGGAAAAGAAGATAAATATTCTCCCGGATTCCCAATAAGATGGATAGCATGAACGATCGCCTGCACCCCTCCGTCGCCGCCGCGCTTGCCGCCCCTGAAACTCCCCCCGCCAATGGGGCCAGGATTCTGCTGGAAACGCTGATTGCGCACGGCGTGGACACCGTGTTCGGCTATCCCGGCGGCGCCGTGCTGCCGCTGTACGACGCGCTCTATGCGGAGCCGCGCCTGCGCCACGTGCTGGTGCGCCACGAGCAGGCCGCCGTGCATGCCGCCGAGGGCTACGCCCGCACCACCGGCCGCACCGGCGTGGTGTTCGTGACCTCCGGCCCCGGCATGGCCAACACGACCTCGGGCCTGTTGGACGCCATGTGCGACTCGATCCCGGTGCTGTGCATCAGCGGCCAGGTCGCCACCAGCGCCATCGGCACCGACGCCTTCCAGGAATGCGACGCCATCGGCATCTCGCGTTCCGTGACCAAGTGGAACACCCAGGTGCGCTCGGTGGACGACGTCGCCGCCGTCACCGCCCGCGCCTTCGAACTGACGCGCCAGGGCCGGCCCGGCCCGGTGCTGCTGGACTTCCCCAAGGACGTGCAGTTGGCCGTGCCGCGCGACGCGGACGGCGACGACTACACCCCGTCGCAGCAGAAGCTGGCGGCGCTGCGCGCGCGGCGCCAGTCGGGCAAGCTGGCGCCCAAGCTGCCGCAGTCGGCGGTGCGCCGCGCCGCCGCGCTGATCGCCCAGGCCAAGCGCCCCATCTTCTACGGCGGCGGCGGGCTGGTGAACGCCGGCCCCGAGGCCTGCGCCGCCTTCACCGAGCTGGTGCGCGCCAGCGGCGCGCCCTGCACCCTGACGCTGATGGGCCTGGGGGCGTTCCCCGCCTCCGACCCGCAATTCGTCGGCATGCTGGGCATGCACGGCACCGTCGAGGCCAACCTGGCCATGCACAACGCCGACCTGGTGGTCTGCATCGGCGCCCGCTTCGACGACCGCATCACCGGCAAGCTGTCCGAGTTCTGCCCGCATGCGCGCAAGATCCACATCGACATCGACCCCGCTTCCATCAACAAGGTGGTGCGCGTGGACGTGGCCCTGGTGGGCGACTGCCTGCCGCTGGTGCGCGCCCTGCAGGCCGAGCTGGGCGAGCCGCTGGACCCGGCGCGTCTGGCGCCGTGGTGGGCGCGGGTGCAGGCCTGGCGCGCGCAGGACTGCCTGGGCTACACCCCGGCGGCCGACGCCATCCTGCCGCAGCACCTGATGTCGCGCCTGAACGCGGCGCTGGCGGGTCGCGACGCCATCGTCTCGACCGACGTCGGCCAGCACCAGATGTGGGCCGCGCAGTATCTGCGCTTCGACCAGCCGTACCGCTGGCTGACGTCCGGCGGCGCCGGCACCATGGGCTACGGCGTGCCGGCCGCCATCGGCGCGCAGGTCGCGCATCCGGACAAGACCGTGGTGTGCGTCAGCGGCGACGCCTCGGTGCTGATGAACATCCAGGAGCTGTCCACCGCCATGCAGCACCAGGCGCCCGTCAAGGTCGTGCTGTGCAACAACGGCTATATGGGCATGGTGCGCCAGTGGCAGGAACTGATCCACGGCGGCCGCTACAGCCACAGCTACAACGCCTCGCTGCCCGACTTCGTGGCGCTGGCGCGGGCCTTCGGCTGGGGCGCGGCGCGGGTCGAGGACCCGGCGCAACTGGACGCGGCGCTGGCCGAATGCCTGGCGCACGACGGCCCCTACTTCCTCGACGTGGCGGTGACGGCGCAGGAGAACTGCTTCCCCATGATGCCGGCCGGCCATGGCCATCACAAGATGATGCTGGCCGAAGGCGTCTGGTACCAGGACGAGACGACCTGAGCCGGCGGTGATTGCCGGGCAGGCGGACATCCCTGTCGGGACCGCCGGAATGATGAAGGGGCCCTTTGCGGGCCCCTTCGTTTTTGCCGAACGGCCAGCGCGCTGTCAGAACTGGATCGACAGGCCGCCGTCCACCACCAGCACGTGGCCGTTCACGTACGACGCCGCCTTCGATGCCAGGAACACCGCCGCGCCGGCGATCTCCTCCGGCTCGCCCCAGCGCCCGGTCGGGTTGCGCGCCGCGATGCGCGGGCCGACGGCGGGGTCGGCCACCATCTCGGCGTTGGTCTCGGTGGCAAAGGTGCCTGGCGCGATCGCGTTGCTGGTGATGCCGCGCCCGCCGAACTCCGCCGCCAGCGCCCGCACCATGCCGGTCAGGCCCTGCTTGGCGGCCGGATAGACCGCGTCGCCGGCTCGCGCCAGCTCGCCCACCACGGAGGTGATGGCGATCAGGCGGCCGCCGCCCTGGCGCGCCATGCGCTCGGCGGCGTGCTTGGCCAGCAGGATGCCGGCCACCAGGTCGGTGTCGATCAGTTCGCGGATCTCGGCGGCGCTGGTGTCGGCCAGCGTCTTGCGGTTGCGCGCGCCGACGTTGTTCACCAGGATGTCCAGGCGGCCGTGTTCGGCGTCGATGCGCGCGAACGCCCGCGCCATGGCCGCATCGTCGCTGACGTCGAAGGCCAGCGCGTGCGCGTCCAGGCCGTCGCCGCGCAACGCGGCGGCGGTGCTTTCCGCGGCCTGCTCGTTGCGGCCGTTGATCAGCACGCGCGCGCCGCTGCCGGCCAGCGCGCGGGCGATACAGAAGCCCAGCCCGCGGGCCGAGCCGGTCACCAGCGCGACCTGGCCGCTCAGGTCGAAGTTGCGCAGATAGGGCAAGGAAGTCGTCATGGTCGCGGCTCGGTTCATTCGCGGAATTCGGGCGCCCAGTGCAGCAGCCGCCGTTCCAGCCAGGTCACGCAGTACACCAGCGCGATGCCGACGATGGACAACAGCGTGACCGCCGCAAACATGTCGGTGGCGTTCAGTGTAGCCAGCGCGGTGATCATCAGGTAGCCCATGCCGGTGGTGGAGCCGACGAACTCGGCCAGCACCACCCCGATCAGCGCGAAGCTGATGGCGTTGGGCAGCGCGGCGAAGGTCCAGGCGGCGGCGGTCGGGATGCGCACGCGCCACAGGATCTGGCGCGGCGATCCGCCCAGCGTGCGGCAGAAGTCCACCAGTTCGCGCTCGACGCTGCGCCCGCCCTTGTAGGTGTTGAAGAACACCAGGAAGAACACCACGAACCACGAGGTCACCACCTTGGACGCCAGCCCCAGGCCGAAGAACATGGTGATGAGCGGCACGAAGGCGATGCGCGGCATCGAGTTGAAGGCCACGATGAACGGGTTGAACACGTCCGCCAGGAAGCGGCTGCGGCTGAGCGTCATGCCGACGATGAAGCCGCTGCCCACGCCCACCACCAGCCCGACCAGCGTGGCCTGCAACGTCAGCCACAGGTGCGGCCAGACCGAGCGCGGCCCGGGCTGCAGCCATTCCCACAGCCGCACCGCCACGCGTGACGGCTGGCTGATGAAGAACGGATCGAACAGCGTGTTCTGGGTGAACCACGGGATGCGCGTCAGCGTTTCCCAGGAGCCCAGGATGAGGGCCAGGATCAGCACCTGCCACAAGGTGATGCGCAGGCGCCGCCGCGCGCTGGCGCGGCGGTCCAGCCGCAACTGGTCCTGCAGGGTATCGGTGAATTCGGGAGCGGTCATGGCGGAATCAGGCGGCGGCGCGGAACTGCTGGCCCAGCACGCTCCAGAGGCTTTGCACGTGGGTGACGAACTGCGGCGTCTCGCGCAGGGTGAAGACGTCGCGCGGATGCGGGATGGCGATGCGCTCGTCCAGCAGCACGCGGCTGGGCGGGCCCGACAGCACCACCACGCGGTCGGACAGCAGGATGGCCTCGTCCAGATCGTGCGTGACCAGCACCACGGTCTGGCCCAGCTTGCGCCAGATCTCCATCAGCTCGCGGTGCAGGTGGGTCTTGGTGTGCGTATCGAGCGCGCCGAATGGCTCGTCCAGCAGCAGGATGCGCGGCTCCACCGCCAGGCTCATCAGCAGCGCCACGCGCCGCCGCATGCCGCCCGAGAGCTGGTGCGGAAAGGCGTCGGCGAAGGCCGTCAGGTGGCCCAGTTCCAGCAGCTCGGCCACCCGGCTGGCGATGCGCGCGGCCGGCACGCCCTGGAACTTCAGGCCCAGCGCCACGTTCTTCCTGACGCTGAACCAGGGCAGCAGCGTGTCCTTCTGGAAGATGTAGCCCAGCGCCGGCGGCACCTGGCCGTCGACTACCCGTCCGTCCACCACGATGCGGCCGGTGGTGGGCGGCAGGAAGCCGGCGATCATGTTCAGCAGCGTGCTCTTGCCGCAGCCCGAGGGGCCGACGATCGACACGAACTCGCCCGCCGCGATCTCCAGGCCGACCTCGCCCACCGCGTGGGTGGTGCCCTGGCGCGTCTGGTAGGCCTTGCCCACCCGGTCCAGCGTGATCATCGCTAGCCCCGAGCGCGGCGCACGAAGCGCATGTCGACGCACTTGTCGTACGGCACCGTCTTGATCTCGTCGTTCGAGAACTGGCGGCCGTCGCCCATGATGGCGGTCATGCGGTTGTAGGCGTCCTCGGTGATGACGTTGTCCCCCAGGAACACCGTGTCCTTGTACACGCCCAGCGTCTTCTCGATGGCGGCGCGCGGGAAGGCGTTCAGGTAATCGTCGTAGATCACGTCGGCGATCTCGGCGGCGCTGTGGGCGGTGATGAAGTTCTGTGCCTTCACCAGGCCGGTGACGAAGGCCTGCACGGTTTCCGGCCGCTTCTGGATGGTGTCATGCAGCGTCAGCGCGGCGATGCCCGGCACGTCGCCGCCCATGAATTCGTTCCACGAGGCCTCGGTGGTGGCGTCGAAGATCGGCACGCCCCAGCCTTCCTGCCGGGCCTGCTCCATCATCGACATGGTGGCCATGCTGGCGGCCACCGAGCCTGTCTTGAGCGCGCCCAGCATGGTGGCCAGGTCGCCCAGGGGGCGGATGTCGACCTTGTCGGCCACGCCCGCCTTCTGCATCAGGTACAGCGCCATCAGCCAGGTGCTGGACTGCGGCTGGGTCGCGCCCACGCGCTTGCCGGCCAGGTCCTTGAGCGACTTGATCTTGCCGCTGTCGAAATCCTCGCGCCGCACGATGACGTTGGCGTAGGTCAGCTTGCGGTCGAAGCCGAACACCAGCGCAGCCGGCTTGCCGGCCAGCGTCAGCGCCGGCGCGGCGGTGGCCGCGGTGGCGCCGAACGCGATCTGGCCGGCCGCCAGCAACTGGTTGGTGCGCGGGCCGCTCTGCGAATTCAGGTACTCGACTTCCAGCCCCGCTTCGCCGAAGTAACCCTTCTTGAGCGCCACGTAGCCGGCCGCGAAGAACGGGTCGATGCTGCCCTGCCCGTAGACCACGCGGCCCAGCTTGGGCTGGGCGAAGGCGACACGGCCGCCGATCAGGGTGACGCCGGCCAGCGCCCCGGTAGCGGCCAGCACGCGGCGGCGGTTGGTGAAGTGGGGGCTCGTGCTCATGTCTTCCTCGGTCTCGATCGGGTGTGGTTGTTTGGCGTCAACAATACCGCAGCGGCGCCTGCCGTCCAACAATGGAAAACGCCCGGTTGCCCGGGCGTTCTCGTCGTGCCACGCAAGTGTAGACCGTGGCGGCTTATGCCGCGGTCTTCTTGGGCGCGGCCTTCTTCACGGCTTTCTTGGCGGCGGTCTTGGTCGCGGTCTTCTTCACCGCGGCCTTCTTGGCCGGCGCCTTCTTCGCCGCCGTCTTGGTGGCGGCGCCGGCGGTCTTGGCCGGGGCGCGGCCGCGGCCGGGTTTCTCCGGACGCGGTTCGAACTCGAAGCCGATCTTGCCGTCGGGCTGGCGCACCAGGAAAGCCTTGAACTTGCGGTTGGTGCGGCTGGACACGAAGCCGTCGAGCAGGTCGGTGCGGCCGTCGGTCAGCAGCTTTTCCATCTGCTCGCGCGAGATTTCCTGCTGCAGGATGACCTTGCCCGAGCGGAAGTCGCAGCTCTTTTCAGGGCCGACCGACTTCTCGCAGACATAGCTCATGCCGTGCTCGAACACCCGCGACTGGCACTTGGGGCAGGTGCCCACCGGCGTGTGGCCGGAGAAGTCCACCGCCTCGTTGTCGTCCTCGTCGTTCTGACCGAAGTCGAATTCCAGCTTGTACTCGTCGCTGATGCGCAGGATGGCGGCGAACGGCCGGCCCATCTTGCTGATGAAGCCCTGCAGCGGACCGATCTCGCGCTTGGCCAGCAGTTCCTCGACTTCCGGCAGCTCGAAGGTGCGGCCGCCCGGGTGCTTGCCGATCGAGAAGTCGCAGTTGGTGCAGGCAAAGCGGCGATAGTTTTCCTTGACCACCCCGCCGCACTTGGGGCACGGCGTCTGCAGCGTGGCGTAGTCGCCGGGCACCGTGTCGCGCTCGTATTCCTTGGCGCGCTTGACGATCACCTGCGTCATCTGGGCGATCTCGCGCATGAAGGCCTGGCGGTCCAGCGCGCCCTGCTCGATCTGCTTGAGCTTGTGTTCCCATTCGCCGGTCAGCTCGGGCGAGGTCAGTTCCGACACGTCCAGGCCCGACAGCAGCGTCATCAACTGGCGCGCCTTGGCGGTCGGCACCAGGTCGCGGCCCTCGCGGCGCAGGTAGACCTCGTTGAGCAGGCCTTCGATGATGGCCGCGCGGGTGGCCGGCGTTCCCAGGCCGCGCTCGGACATGGCCTCGCGCAGTTCCTCGTCGTCCACCAGCTTGCCGGCGCCTTCCATGGCCGACAGCAGCGTGCCTTCGTTAAAGCGCGCCGGCGGCTTGGTGGTCAAGCCCACGGCTTCGACGTCCTCGGTGCGCACGGTCTCGCCGTCGCCCACCGGCACCAGGTTGGCGTCCTCGCCCTGGGCTTCCTTGCCGTACACGGCCAGCCAGCCCGGATTGACCAGCACCTTGCCGTCGGTGCGGAAGCGATGCCCCTGCACCTCGGTCATGCGGGTGGTGACGCGGTATTCGGCGGCCGGGAAGAACACGGCCAGGAAGCGCTTGAGCACCAGGTCGTAGAGCTTGGCCTCGGCCTCGCTCAGGTCGTGCGGGATCTGCAGCGTCGGGATGATGGCAAAGTGATCCGACACCTTCTTGTTGTCGAAGATGCGGCGGTTCGGCTTGACCCAGTGCTGGCTGACCACGGTCTCGGCATGGCGCGACAGCCCGCCGACGGCGTTGGAGCCGCCCTTGGCCAGCGCGCGCATGGTTTCCTGCACCGTGCCGATGTAGTCCTCGGGCAGATAGCGCGAGTCGGTACGCGGGTAGGTCAGCGCCTTGTGGCGTTCGTACAGGGTCTGGGCCAGCGCCAGGGTGGTCTTGGCCGAGAAGCCGAAGCGGCCGTTGGCCTCGCGCTGCAGCGAGGTCAGGTCGTACAGGGCCGGCGACATCTGGGTCGACGGCTTGGATTCCTCGGTGACGCTGCCCGGCTGGTCGCGGCAGGCGGCCACCACGCTCTGGGCGGCGGCCTGCGACCACAGGCGCGACTCGCGCTTCTCGGGGTCGCGCTCGTCCTTCTTGAAGTCCGGATCGATCCAGCGGCCTTCGTACAGGCCGGCGGCGGCCACGAACGTGGCGCGCACTTCCCAGTAGTCGCGCGGCACGAAGCGGCGGATGCGTTCCTCGCGCTCGGCCACGATGGCCAGCGTGGGGGTCTGCACCCGGCCCACCGGCGTCTTGAAGAAGCCGCCGTCCTTGCTGTTGAAGGCGGTCATGGCGCGGGTGCCGTTGATGCCCACCAGCCAGTCGGCCTCGGCGCGCGAGCGGGCGGCGGCCTCCAACGGCTTGAGCTGGCTGTCGTCGCGCAGGTTGGCGAAGGCCTCGCGGATGGCGGCCTGGGTCATGGATTGCAGCCACAGGCGCTGGATGGGCTTTTTCACGCCCGCATACTGAATGATGTAGCGGAAGATCAGTTCGCCCTCGCGCCCCGCGTCACAGGCGTTGATGATGGCATCGACGTCCTTGCGCTTGGCCAGGCGCACCAGCAGCTTGAGGCGCTCGGCGGATTTCTTGTCGGTCGGCCCGAGCTCGAATTCAGGCGGAATTACCGGCAGGTGCGTGAAGCTCCATTTCCCCTTGACCGGATCGTTGGGCGCGACCAAGCTAAGCAAATGCCCGATGCTGGACGCCAGTACGTAACGTTCGCTTTCAAAATAGTCGCCCTCGCGCGCAAAGCCTCCCAAGGCGCGTGATATATCAAGGGCCACCGAGGGCTTCTCGGCAATAATCAGCGTTTTATTCATGTGTATCCAGTGGCGGCAGTCCCGCCGTAGTAGCGCGGATAATAAGATCGGAGTTTCGCGAGATGCAAGTCGGCATTGAACGGCAAGTGGGATCGGAACTTCACGCATGGCGTCAATTCCTGGCGCGCAGCACCCTCTGGCTGGGGGTCCTGCTGCTCGGCAGCGCCGCCATCTGCTGGGTCGCGGCGAACTGGCAGGACATGACAAAAATCCAGCGCTTCGCCGGCACGCAGGGCCTGCTGGCCCTGACCGCGCTGGCGGCCGCGTGGACCGGTTTGCGCCTGCGCGCCACCCCTGGCGTGCGCCGCAGCATTCCCGGCGCGCTGCTGGCCCTGGCCGGCATCCTGCTCGGCGCCCTGCTCGCGTTATTAGGCCAAACTTACCAGACTGGCGCCGATACCTGGGAATTGTTCGCCTGGTGGGCGGTCCTGCTGCTGCCGTGGGCATTGGTGGCGGCCAGCCAGGCCGTCTGGCTGCTGTGGGCGCTGGTGACCAACGTCGCCCTGGTCCTGTGGCTGGGCGAGCGCGCCTTCGCCTGGTGGCTGATCTTCGGCGGCCCCCAGGTCGCCAGCCTGATCGTGGCTGCCTGGAACCTGCTGTTGCTGCTGGGCTGGGAACTGGCGGCGCGCCGCTGGCGCGCCAGCACCCTGATCGGACCACGGGTCCTGGCGGCGCTGGTGGTCACCCCGCTGGTGGTGGCGCTGATGTTCGGCGACTTCATGCTGCGCGGCCTGGGCTCCGTCAACAGCCTGGCCTGGATCGCCGTGACGCTGGGCCTGGGTTTCTTTTACCAGCGCGGCCGCCGTGACCTGGTCATTCTCGCCATGCTGGCGGCCGGCGCCATCTGCGTCTCGCTGCGCATCGTCGGCGAATGGCTGCTGCGGCTGGAGCCCGGCGTCTGGGCCGCCCTGCCCCTGGCGGCGCTGCTGATGGCCGAGGGCGTCTGGGCCGCGCGCTGGCTGCGCGGGCTGGCCCAGCCGCCCCGGGTCGCCGC